>CAWILF010000001.1:0-71628 GCA_963836885.1 uncultured Flavobacteriaceae bacterium
GCATACCGCCGGGATAATAGTCATCAACTAGACAGCAGAAACCCTCGTCCATCCCCTACAACTTCACCCTACTCTTCACATCAGGCAACTCCTTAAAGCCCATATTATAAAGTCCAAAACCATAAAGATCGGTCCATTCCTGGATCTGTTGCTCGGTGGATTTTCCTGCGCCGTGGCCGGCGTCTGTTTCTATGCGAATTAATACTGGATTATCTCCCGCTTGTTTTGCTTGCAGCTCTGCGGCAAACTTGAAGGAATGTGCAGGAACAACGCGGTCGTCATGATCTCCCGTTGTTACCATCGTGGCAGGATATTGTGTGCCTTCCTTTACATTATGTAGTGGCGAATATCCTTTTAGATATTCAAACATTTCTGGATTGTCCTCTGCCGTTCCATAATCATAGGCCCATCCTGCGCCACTGGTAAATTTATTATAGCGCAACATATCGAGAACTCCTACCGCTGGGAATGCCACGCCCGCAAGATCTGGCCGTTGTGTGATGGTCGCTCCCACTAACAGACCGCCGTTAGAGCCTCCTTGAATAGCTAGGTATTTTGTGGACGTATATTTATTGGATTTCAACCATTCGGCAGCAGCGATAAAATCATCAAATACATTTTGTTTTTGCAATTTTGTACCGGCATCGTGCCATTTTTTACCATATTCTCCACCGCCACGCAAGTTGGCCACGGCATAGACACCGCCCATTTCCATCCAGGCTGCCCTCACTACCGAGAAGCTGGGATTGAGCGAAATATTGAATCCGCCGTAGGCGTATAAGATGGTAGGGTTTTTCCCGTCCAGCACCAGTCCTTTTTTATGCGAAATAATCATTGGAATCTTTGTACCGTCTTTAGAGGTGTAAAAAACCTGCTTGCTCTCGTAATCATCACTGTTAAATTTGACTTCGGGCTTGCGGTGTAGTTCTGAAGTTCCTGTTTTTATGTCATATAAATAGGTGCTTCCCGGCGTGGTGTAATTCGTAAAACTGTAGTACAATGTCTTGTCTTCTTCCTTTGCGCCAAAACCGCCCACGTTTCCTATTCCCGGCAGTTCTACATCCCTTATAAGTTTACCGTTATAATCGTATTGTTTAATTTGAGAAACTGCATCCACCATATATTCGGCAAAAATATATCCACCACCAGTTCCTGGGGAAAGTACATTTTCAGTTTCTGGGATTAGATCCGTCCAATTTTCGGGAGATGGATTTGAAAGTGTGGTGGTAACGATTTTTTTATTGGGCGCATTGTAATCGGTAACCAGCCATAATTTATCGCCTTCATTGTGCAACAGATAGGTGTTCGTATCAAAATTATCGAGAACCGTGATCAGCTTGCCATCCTTTTCATCCAGACGTTTTACAAACATTTTGTCACCATTGGTAGAAGTGGCGGCAGAGATCATAAGATATTTTTGATCATCAGACACGCCACCGCCCACGTAGCGGTATTTTTGGGCTGCGGTAGCACCAAAAATTACTTTGTCCTCGCTTTGCGGCGTTCCCAGTTTGTGGTAATAAAGCTTGTGCTGGTCGGTCATGGCGCTCAGTTCGCTGCCCTTGGGCTTGTCATAGCTGCTGTAATAAAAGCCGTCGTTATCTTTCCATGAGATACCGGAAAACTTCACGTCCTTTATGGTATCACCTATTTTCTGCAAACTTTTAGTGTCCAGAACAATCACCTTTCTCCAGTCGCTCCCGCCCTCACTTATCGAATAGGCAAATAGGGAGCCATCCTTGGAAAAGCTTGCGCCACCTAGCGAAGTTGTCCCTTTTTCGCTGAAACCGTTGGGGTCCAAAAACACTTTTGCCGCGCTCATTTCCTCGTCGTTTTTGTACCTATAAATGACACTTTGGTTTTGCAGACCGTCGTTTTTATAGAAGTAGGTATAATCGCCTTCAATAAATGGTGCGCTTACCTTTTCATAGTTCCATAAGGTGGTAAGACGCTCTTTTATGCTTTCGCGAAAGCTGATCTCCGACAAGTAGTCTTGAGTAACCTCATTCTGTGCAGCTACCCACTCGCCCGTTTCCTCGCTGCGATCGTCCTCCAGCCAGCGGTAGGGATCTGCCACTTCAACGCCGTGATAAACGTCTATGGAGTCAACTTTTTTAGTTTCTGGGTACTAAATTTTATTAATTGAGCCAATTTTGTTTTTTTGGTAGGTTTTTCATTGCCCTTACATGCAACAGTAGACAGGGTTGCTGCAAGTGAATAAATAAGTCGTTTGATCATGATGGAGAAGTTTTAATTTAAGGTAAGTAAGTTACTTAATTTTTAATAAGCTTATTTGCAATAAGATACTCGGCAATTTGCACGGCGTTTGTTGCCGCTCCCTTGCGCAGATTATCTGCGACGATCCACATATTTAATGTGTTTTCTTGAGAAAAATCGCTTCTTATACGACCTACAAAAACATCGTCCTTACCCTGAGCGGTGAGCGGCATGGGATATACGTTCACGTCAGTATTGTCTTGAACGGTAACGCCAGCCGTCTCAGAAAGTAATAAACGCACCCGGGATAGATCAAAGTCCTTCTCAAACTCCACGTTAACCGACTCAGAATGTCCACCGACCACGGGAATGCGCACCGCAGTTGCGGTAACGGCAATTGTCTTATCGTTGAGGATTTTTTGGGTTTCCCGTACGAGTTTCATTTCTTCCTTGGTGTAACCATTTTCCTCGAACACATCGCAATGTGGGATGGCATTCTTATGAATGGGATAGGGATAAGCCATTTCTGCCTTTATGCCAGCAAATTCATTTTCCAATTGTTGAACTGCTTTAACGCCAGTTCCAGTAATGGACTGATAGGTAGAAATTACCAGTCTTTTGATCTTATATTCTTTGTGTAATGAAGATAGCGCAAGTACCATCTGCACCGTGCTGCAATTGGGATTTGCAATGATCTTATCGCTGGAAGTTAGTTCGTGGGCATTGATTTCTGGAACAATTAGCTTTTTGTCAGCGTCCATTCTAAATGCACTGGAATTATCAATTACAGTTGTTCCAGTGGCGGCAAATTGTGGAGCAAATTCCAGGCTTACAGAACCACCCGCAGAAAATAATGCAATATCTGGACGCATGGCGATTGCCTGTTCTACAGAAACTATTTTGTAGGTTTTGTTGTTAAACTGTATCTCGCTTCCCACAGATTTCTCCGAGGCAACTGGAATAAGTTCTTTGATAGGTAAATTTCTTTCTTGAAGGATTTTTAACATCACTTGACCTACCATACCGGTCACACCCACGACTGCAATTTTCATCTATATAATTTTAAGAGTAAAATTACGAGGTGAAAACACGCTTCTTACAATATTAAGAAGATTTTAAGAAGATGGAAGCCTCATATCCTTGAGCTTCATGTAGAGATTCTTACCTGCCTTGGTTTTTATATTTACCACCGCATGGTTTTTATACAAAGTAAACGGTGGATCTTCAAGTGTATGCAGGCTATCAACAAATTGAACTATGATCTGGGACTTGTCATCATCAGAAAAACGAACCATGTCGGTTTTCATATCTTCAAAATAAACGGTCTTGATTTCGCTTTCGCCAAAAAGGGTTATAGGTAAAAACAATTCACATCCCGTGAGCGTATTCACTACATAAGGTTGCTCATAATATTTTCTCCAGTCTTCCATGGTAAAATTGAGTCCCTTACTGGTCAAGAAGTGTCTGGGAGTACAGGAAGTGAATGCTATCAGTAGCAATAAGATTGAACATAGGTTTTTCATAGCATAGATAAATTGAGCACTCGCTTAAATTTAAGGACGAAATATAGAACTAAAAATCATTAAATTGACGCTAGCTAACTAACAAACTATCGGAAAAAGGTCAATCTATTAACTACATTACTTATTTGAAGCTTCAGACACATCTTTATGGTAGAATGGGACACGTATGTCTTCAATTCTAATGATTTTTTTGGACTTCAATACTGCGATCTCTACAACTGCCTGATCAATCTCTAGGTTATAAGGAAAGTTTTTTAACTCATCCTTACTCCCATCAAAGCTTATTTTCATACGTTTCTTCTCTCCATCAATATATTCAACATTACTGCTTTTCATGTTGTTGTAATATACAGCGGTAATATCAGTATTGTTAAAAAGTTTAGCTGGCAAGAAAAGTTGTGACTTCTCTTTTTCCAAACTAGGTGACACATCAGAATTAATAATGAATGGCCGTTCTAAACTTTTTTTCCAATCAATTTCCTTAAATCTAAGTCCATAATTCTTTTCAAAATCTTTGGTACTACAACTTAAACAGATAAAACATAAAGTCAATACACTCAACAATCTAGGCATAACAAAAGGGGATATTTTTGGTTTTCCAAATTTACACAATTCTAACTTTGTTATGCCTGCATAGTAGTTTTATTCTTACTTTTTTAAGAAATACAAGTGAAATAATACTGACATACACATTTCACCTCCAAATAATTGTCGTTTATCTAAATTATGAGAATATTAAAATTTAATTTGTAAGTTTTTTCCACGTACTCGGTATTGAGCGGATAAGTTATATGTCACTTAATTTTCTATAAATCAAGCATAAGATGCCTGAAAAATGGAAATAAAATAGCATTTTATATAGACACCTGTTTGAAAATTAAAGAAATGCAAGCCATAAATATGTGATTCGTTTCTAATATTTATAAAGCACTCTGAGCCTTCATTAGTTAATTTGCAAAGGGTTTAGTTATAAATTCTTGGGCTATTACCCAGTCTGTCTATCCTAAATATCCCTCGAAAAATTTGTTGTACTGACCGCTGAAAAAATGTGGAGTACAAAACTGACCATGAATGAGTAAATGGAAAATTGTTCAACGATTTTGTAAACCACTATAAAAAATATAGAGTCGCTAATTTATTAGTTGAATGTAGATTGTTTGTAAGAGAAACTAAAGATCCTATAATCAGATCGTATTTAAAATTTTATTTTTTATTTACTTGTTCAAAGCCTCGGCTCCACCTACAATTTCTAAGATCTCATTGGTAATAGATGCCTGTCTGGCCTTATTATAGGTAAGCTTAAGTTGATCCCGTAATTCTGTAGCATTATCCGTTGCCTTGTGCATAGCGGTCATGCGTGCACCGTGCTCGCTTGCCCATGAGTCACGCACTCCCTTGTACAGCTGCATTTTAAGGGATTTGGGAATTAGCTCTGCTATAATTTCTTCTTTGGAAGGTTCAAAGATATAGTCTTGGTCTTTTTGCTTTTGTAGCATTTCAGCATCTTGGGCAATAGGCTTTAAAGGAAGGAAATCTTCCGTACGGACGATCTGCGTAGCTGCGTTTTTAAAACTGTTGTAAACTAGAATGATCTTATCAAACTCATTTGCAGCATACAGTTCCATCAATTCCTCGGCGATTACCGCAACATTATCATAAGAGATATTGTCAAAGAGATCACTTTTATTGGACTGTACCGTTTTTCCTTTGTTGACAAAGTCATTTGCCTTCTTACCTATGGTCATGTAAGAGACAGCAACGCCCTTCAACTCTTCATTGTTGAGACGGATCAACTCCTTAATGATATTGGAATTAAATGCTCCAGCAAGTCCCCTGTTGGAGGTTACGGCTACCACAAGAGCTCTTTCAACCTCGCGTTGTTCAGCGTACACACTCCCGGCATCACCTTCTAGGGTTGCGCTCAGATTCTGCAAGATCTCCGTCAACTTATCAGAATAGGGACGCATGGCGGTAATTGCATCCTGCGCTTTCTTCAACTTTGCCGCACTTACCATCTTCATTGCAGATGTGATCTGCATCGTCGATGATACGGAGCTTATTCTGTTTCTTATTTCCTTTAAATTGGCCATTGTTTTTACTTATGACTTATGAGTTATGACTTCAGATTTATTTAATGCGAACTCTTAATGATGGTAACTAACATTCGCATTATTTCATCGACTTCTTTCAAGAGCTGTTTAGGTACTTTTTTTATTTCTAAATCTATTAGTTGTAACCAATATTCGGTTTCATCAGCTTCTTTTAAAGCGATACCTAACTTATTTTTGAAATCCTTTGTGCTGACTCCTCGTTGCGCTTCTCTTACATTTGCACCTATCGAAGTACCACTTCTTAAAAGTTGTCTGGCGATTTCATAATGCCGATCTTCTTTTAATTGAGCTGTAAACCTAACTATTTCGCGAGCAAACTCAAAAGTTCTGTTCCTTATGATGCTTTGATTTAAACTCATACGTTGAAATCATAAGTCATAAGTCATAACTCTTAACTACATTTAGTATCTGCTAGAAAGATCCTTAGCTACCGAAGTCAATGTGTCAATGACTTCATCAGTTAATTTTCCTGCTTTTAAGGTATCCAGAGTACCTCTGTGCTTAGCATTGAGTAGTTCTAGATAATCCTTTTCAAATTCCTTTATTTTGTTTACCGGTACATTTCTAAGTAAGTTCTTAGAACCTGCGTAAATAATAGCTACTTGATCTTCAACGGTATAGGGATCATTTTCAGCTTGCTTAAGAATTTCAACATTACGTTTTCCTTTCTCAATGATGTTTAATGTTGCAGCATCTAGATCTGAACCAAATTTCGCGAAAGCTTCCAACTCACGATACTGTGCTTGATCCAGTTTTAATGTACCAGCTACTTTCTTCATGGACTTGATCTGGGCATTTCCACCCACACGAGATACCGAGATACCTACGTTGATCGCTGGACGTACCCCAGAGTTGAATAAATCACCGTCAAGGAAGATCTGACCGTCTGTAATAGAAATTACGTTAGTCGGAATGTAGGCAGATACGTCACCCGCCTGAGTTTCAATAATAGGAAGTGCAGTAAGCGACCCACCACCTTTTACGATAGGTTTTAAACTATCTGGAAGATCGTTCATGGATTTTGCGATCTCATCGTTATCGATCACCTTTGCAGCACGTTCCAACAATCTGGAGTGAAGGTAAAATACATCCCCAGGATATGCCTCACGTCCCGGTGGACGACGTAGCAAAAGAGAAACCTCACGATAAGCAACGGCCTGCTTAGACAAATCATCAAAGACAATAAGTGCAGGACGACCTGTATCTCTAAAATATTCACCGATCGCAGCACCAGCAAAAGGAGCATAAACCTGCATAGGAGCAGGATCTGATGCATTTGCAGCAACAATAGTCGTGTAAGCAAGTGCTCCCGCTTCCTCAAGAACATTAGCAATAAGCGCGACCGTAGATGCCTTCTGGCCTATGGCAACATATATACAATATACCGGCTCGCCAGCATCGTAAAATTCTTTTTGGTTAATAATGGTATCAATACAAACGGTAGATTTACCGGTCTGACGGTCACCGATAACCAGCTCACGCTGTCCACGACCTACCGGGATCATTGCATCAATGGATTTAATACCCGTTTGCATGGGCTCAGTTACCGGCTGACGGAAGATTACCCCAGGAGCTTTGCGCTCCAGTGGCATTTCATAAAGCTCACCCGTAATAGGTCCTTTACCATCAATAGGCTCACCCAGTGTATTTACTACGCGACCTACGATGCCTTCTCCCGCTTTAAGGGAAGCAATACGCTGTGTACGTTTTACCGTGTCACCTTCTTTAATCTGTAGTGAAGGGCCTAAAAGTACCACACCTACATTGTCTTCTTCCAGGTTAAGAACGATACCTTCAAGTCCACTCTCAAAAGAAACGAGTTCTCCATATTGTGCATTTGAAAGACCATAAACGCGAGCGATACCATCACCCACAGTAAGTACAGTTCCCACTTCATCAAGGGATGCAGTAGCATCAAAACCTGATAGTTGTTGCTTAAGTATTGCAGATACTTCTGCTGGATTTACTTCTGCCATGTTCTTATATTTATTCTTATTTGTTATCGTTGCTACACGGTAAGTGGTGCAACGTTACTTTATTTAATGGTTCCGCTTTCGCGAAAGCTGACTCACCCTCCTACTTATTGCCCAGCAAAAGTCCTTTTGAGCTCGCCAAATTTATTCTTGATACTTGCATTGATCTCCTTATCACCAACTCTCAAAATGAAGCCGCCCAGAATAGTTGCGTCGATCTTCTTGACAAGGGTTACTTCCCTTCCTGCGAGTTCTTTGGCTTTGGCGAGTACCTTCTTCTCAAGATCTGGAGTGATCTCTACTGCGGTAGTTACCGTTGCGATCTCACGCTTGTTCATCTCTTCAAACAGAAGGATATAACTGGTCGCTACATCTTGTAGAATGTCTGCTCTTTTATTATCCACAAGAAGATCAAAAAGATTCATTGACAACGTACCGGTAGATTTGAAGATCTCTTTTAAGCTAGACCTTTTCTTGTCCGCATTGACAATGGGACTGCTTAAAAAGTCTCTGAGATCCTTACTGTTGTTGATAGTAACAAGAACACTTTTCATATCCTCATTGACGGCGGGCGCTTCATTCCCGTCGATTGCGAGGGAAAGAATGGCTTTTGCGTATCGTGATGCGGCTCTTGATAATCTCATAATCTCTAGATATTTGCGTCGGCTAGCATTTTATCGATAAGTGCCAGTTGCGCATCGTTTTCAGAAAGTTCTTTACGAGTAACTTTTTCAGCAATTTGGAGGGAAAGTTCTGCAACTTGGGATCTTATATCTGCAAGGGCTGCTTTTTTCTCAGCTTCAATGGCCTCTTGAGCGATAAGGATGATTTTATCTGCTTTGTGTTGGGCTTCAACAGTTGCATCTGCAATCATTTTTTCCTTGATCTCGCGGGCGTCCTTCATCATGACGTCACGCTGCATTCTTGCCTCTTGGGCTGCTGCCTCGTTTGATGCCTCTAACTGAGCCATTTCAACCTTGGCACGCTCGGCAGACGCTAGTGCATCTGCAATACCCTCTTCTCTATCGCTCAAAGCTGATAATATAGGTTTCCAGGCAAATTTGCCCAAAAGTAAAATCAAGATCACCAGTATTATGGCGTTCATGATAAATAGTCCAGGGGAAAAATCTTCTAACATAATTTTTACTGTAGGTTACTTTTAAATGTTGGATTAAAAACACAACTTGTGACCAACCGTCACAAGTTGTGCTCTAAACTCTTTTGGCTTACTTCTTAAAGTACTTGACCTAAGATAAGTGCACCAAAGCCGAGCCCTTCAAGAAGTGCTGCGATAATGATCATTGCAGTCTGGATTTTTCCAGCTGCTTCAGGTTGACGAGCGATAGCTTCCATCGCTTTTCCTCCTATTTGACCAAGACCGATACCACCACCGATAACGACAAGACCTGCTCCAATTAAATTGTACATAACAATCGATTTAAAAATTAATAAAAAACTCTACTATATAAAACGTTCTCTAACTTCATCAATGTCATCCTCCGGCATGTGGGCATGCTCTGCGTGATCATGCTCTGCAACCGCCATTCCTATAAAGAGGGCAGACAACATCGTGAAAATAAAGGCCTGTAGAAATGCAACCAGCAGTTCTATGACCATAATAAATAATGATAAAAATAATGATACTCCCGTCGATCCCACAGCACCAAACTGATCCTTCAATGTTATCATCAAGGCGATAAGACTCATCAGTACAAAGTGACCCGCGGTGATATTTGCAAAAAGTCGCATCAACAGAGAAAACGGCTTGATCAACAAGAATCCCACCAGCTCAATAATTGCCAAAACCGGCTTGAAAATTACCGGAATACCCGGCATCCAAAGCATGTGCATCCAGAAATCCTTATTACCGCTCGCTAAATAAATTATAAGAGTAAAAATTGCCAGACACGCGGTAACGGCAAGTTGACCCGTAATATTAAAACCAAGAGGTGTCAACCCCAGAAGATTTGCAATCCAGATCAAGAAAAATACCGTCAACAAGTAAGGCATAAACTTCTTATGCTTTTGCTCACCTATATTAGGTCTTGCTATCTCATCTCTTATATATATGACCAATGGCTCTAGAACACGAGCAAAACCCGTAGGTATTTGCTTGCTTTTATACTGTCTAGCCAGTCGTCCAAACAAGAACACCAGCAAAAGGCCTATGACCAGCAGTCCAAAAACGGATTTTGTAATTGAAAAATCAAGAAGTTTTGCTGCATTTGTAGCATGGTGCTCTTCGTCAAAAGTAACAGCATCCTCGCCCTCATTCAATTCGTAGATCTTACTATGTAGCTTTACTAGAGTTACCCCACCTGCATCAACCTTAACCTCACCTGTATCATCGTGGTGAAACGCAGAGGACATAAAAACTTTAAGACCGTCGCTGCTCCAGACCATAACGGGCAGGGGAAATCCTACGTGAATGCGCTCACCTGCGTCATCCGTATAGGAGAACAAGTGAAAATCGTGAGCATCCTTTAAATGGTGCTTGATGTACTCGTTAATCTCATCGCCAGTATTGATGCGGCCACCATCATTATCCATGACCTCTTCATGAGCTGGACTCGCTTCACCATCCATAACTTCTTGAGCAGCCACGTTCATGGATGAGAGAAATAATAGAGATAAAAAAGCGACTTTAACGTATGCTGTAAACATGAAATACTCCTTAAAAAGTTGGGTCTTTTAATTCGGGTGCAAATGTACGTCAAAAAACAATTTAAAACTCAGAGGGTAAAAGTTAATTTCCCAAGGAATTAAATTTCTAATATCCCGATACAATCAATTATCGCTGAGCCATTTATGGAGGATTATTATTTCCAAAAATAAAAAGATAAAATACGGCATCATGAATCCCAGGAGATCAAGCTTTGTCAATTGAATCCCGTCATCAATTAATTCTGGAAAAAATATAAAAATCCCAACGAACTTCATTATGACAAGTGCAAGAAAAACCAGGCCCAGCTTGTTTGAAGAAACTACCATCGTAAACTTAAGAATAGCTACAGTTGCAAATGTGGCAATTCCAAAGAATAGGTAGATACTGTATAGAGGGATGATCGAGTCGCTTACTATCGCCGAGTGAATAAAGTAACTAACGATACTAAGCACGGCGGTGAGTAAAAACGCCTTGATATAGAAATTCATGCTCGGTTGTTATGCGGTACGATCACTTCTTGAGCTTTTGTCTGATTTCTGGTTAAGGGTTTTAACGCCTTTGTTCATAGTGCAAGTCCCATTGAATTCAGTACCTGGCTCCACCATTAATTTACCAGTAATCACGTCCCCATCGATTACTGCCGTGGACTTTAAAGTCAACAACTCTGTAATGGTCATGGTTCCTTTGAACCTGCCTTGAATGTCTGCGTTTGCACATTCCAATGTTCCGGTAATTTGCCCGTCCTTTCCTATCACTACTTTTCCAGTGGTTTTCAGTGAGCCCTTAAGTTTCCCATCAATTCTAAAGCCGCCCTCACTTACTATATCTCCCTCTAGGCTCGTACCGTGCGAGATTCTGTTTTGGGATTTTCCCGCTTCACTGTTACTGGTTTTCTCTTTGTTGAACATCATCGGTGGGTTTTAATTATTTTGTAAATAAGTGTCTAGGTTCTTGTAGGCTTGTATGACCTCATAATTTTCAGCCGCTATTGGGATGAGTGCCAGGTCTATTTTTTCTTCACTGTCCAATAATAGATCTTTCAATCCCTCTGCAGCAAGACTGGACTTGAAACCGTGAATGGTCAGTAATCTTGAGTCCTTGTCATAAACATCTATGGAAACCGGGAATGCATACCCTTTGTCTGCGATCACCTTTTCAATCGCTTCCTTTACAGGGAGCATTGCTTCCACATTTGCTGACGGAAATTTATATATTGCCTTGAAACTGTCCAGCTTTGACTCATCGAGGAACGTGCTGGTAATGCTTAGGTTTTTTGAGTCTTGGGAGAGCTGTTGTGCTGCCTTGCCCTCATCACTGTTGGGAAAACTGAGCGCAACATAGTCCAGTCCTTTTCTGTATTCTTCAACGCCGTACAACCTACCGGCGGCAAATGATTTGAGCAGTTCCATTTTGGGGATGATATCGTCACCATTAAAAATAGTGGCATATTTCTCCACCTCGCTGATCACCGTGACAAAATCTTCTTCTTGATAGCTGCGGTAGATTTTTTTGTAAATACCTTCTGGGCTAGAATCTGTATCTAACTTTTCACCCGGATTGCGCAATATCTGGGCATACCTACTATCTGGATAGTCATTTAAAATAGTGTTTTTGAGTTGTTCCGCTTTCGCGAAAGCTTCCCTACCGCCCTCCCTATAGATAAGATAGAGGTTGTAGAGCGCTGGTAGTTCCAGTTTTTCTTCTGGCTCATAGGTCAGCAACTTGTCAAATCGCTCAATGGCCAGGTCGTTGCGCTTAAATTTTTCCTTATAGATAACTCCCAGCTGGTAGTAGGCAAAGTCACGCGAGTCTGCAATACTGTCGAGAATCGCCTGGTCATCGGGAAGCTGCGAGGTATAAAACTCTGTAGTATATTCTGGTTTCAACTCTTCCACGATCTCGTCCACGATTGCAATGGAATCCACTTCTTCAATGCTTTTCTTTCGGTTCTTGCGACGCCAGTTATCTACCAGTTCCCTTTTTCCCCACTTGCTCTTAAAATCCTGTATGCCGCGAGCCACGGTCTGCGGGTTATAAAAGTAAAAATTACTTGACCCGCTCGCCCTATTGTTATTGAAACTGGGACCTAATTGTGGAGGTGCGGTCCTACTCGCAATTGTGGATTGAGAGGCTTTAGTGTTATTGAAACTTTGAACCGATGCATTATTTTGAGCGGCGTTTGCGGCATCGATTTCTGCTTGTTTTTCAAGCCGTTCTTCCTGGGCTATGAGATCGTCTATATATCCTTGGTAATATGCAGTCCTTTCAGTCGCTGTCATATCGAGCACCCTAAAAAGGCTATCGGCACCACGGCGCCTCAATTCATAGGTGATCACGTCTTCCAGGTTGTCCCTTTTTTTCTTCACCCCACGGTATTCTGGCGTTCTTTCTTTATAGCTGGAGACCGCGCTGTCATAATATTTTCCTGCTGCCACATAAAGCGCGTTGTCAAAACTGATTTTCCCCAATGCCAGGTAATTATTTCCTCTCAGATAATTGTCGGTGGAACCTGGTGTTTTTAATGATTTTCTATAAAAATCCTCGGCCATTTCAATACTGTCCATTTCCTCAAACAATATCGCCTTTCGGGAATAGATATCATCCAGCCATGGTCGATTCTCGCGATTTTCTTCCAGTTCATCCAAGGTAAGGAACAACATATTTCTATTAGTAGAGTCCTGCTGCTGTATTTTAATTTTCTCTATAAAGGCATTGAGGTAATAATTGCGTGGGATCTTGCGGTGCATTTCAATCACGCGGTCAAAATAGACCAGGGCGCTATCAGTCTGCCCGGTTCTTGTGTACAATTGTCCCGCAATAAATTTGTAACGACCTTCTGTATCGAGATTCTTGGTCAGGTTTGCTGCCCTGTCCATGTATATCAATGCACTATCGATCATTTTCATGTTCAAGTAAGCCTGGGAAAGAGTTGCATTTGCATAGGCAAGATCTTCCTGCTCAAACTCCAGCTCTTCCTTGCTCAACAAGCTGGAGAGATTAGAGATTGCCGTCTCGTTGTTATCCAGTCTCATATTAGTGCGTTCCCTCCAGATGCTGGCAGCATTAATCTGGTCGCTCTCGGGCATGAACTGTAGGATATAGTTGAAAGCTTCCAGCGCCGGGATAAACCGCTGATCGTAGTAACGCGCCTTACCCAGTAGTAAATAGGCCTCGTCTATTTGAGGGTTGTACTCCTGTTGATCTATAAGCATGCTGTGCTTTTGCACTGCTTTTATAGCCTTGTCCTCGGCCCGCTCAAAGTTTGGGTTTTTTTCTTTTTCACTTGCCAGTCCGGGCTCACCTAGAACGACCATGCGCTCAACGGGCAATACTTCCCAATAATTATCCTGATAGGTGTTTTCCAGCTCAGTAAGTCCATCCTGCAGTGCGAGATTTCCATTGTAGAGTACGTTATACTTAGTACTGAGTGCGTGCAGATTGCGTGCTGAAAATGAGTTGCTCTTACGACTACATCCCACGATTGCAATCAAAAGTGCTATGAGGATCAAAAGATGTTTGAATTGAATTTTCAAGGATGATAATTTGTCTGTTTATGGTAACAATTTTTAATGGCTTTTATTGCCATCCAAAGCAAAAATACTGTTTTTAAGATTGATTTTAAATGTGTAGCTGCTCATCAATTTTTCAAACATCATATCATAAATAAGTTGAATTTACATTTGCGGGTTGGATAGTATTAATTTTAGAATGTTGAAACTTTTGAGAGCATTCTTAAATTAAAAATCCCCAACCTTAAGGCTGGGGATTTTAAAGTAACTGCCGTATGGCAATCCTTGATTATTGAATTATAAATTTAGAAGTGAACTCCTTACCAGAATTTCTGACCGTGATGAAGTAAACTCCTTTTGCTAGTTTGTCCAGCCCATCAACAGTTATCGTGTTTCCATTTGCTGCCTGAACATCATAGGCAGTAATTTGCTGTCCGATACTATTGAATAAACTTACCGTCGCATCATCACTGATCAGGCTTCCCAATTGAACGTTGAGTTGACCCGCAGTAACTGGGTTGGGGTATAGAGAAATTGAATTCTCGATCTCATTTCCAATGCTAAGAGTAACCGTTTCAAATACAAGTTGGAAACGATCTATTGATACAGATGCTGGATTAGAAGCATCAACCGTAAAGTCCACAACCGTATTACCAGCATTTTGAATGATCTCAGTCATGCTTCCATCAAGGTTGTCCTTGATATACACCTTTAAACCAACCATAGTTTCAACACTTGCGGTAAAGCTATAGTTGGAGGATCTGTATCTCTCGATATTTAAGTCGATCGTTTCATTGATTGAAGGAGCAGGCCTTCTTTCAATTGCTAGAAGATTACCAGAATTATGCATGATTGCCATGTTCTCATCTAGGTTTGCAAACTTGATCGCGTCATTAAGATCGTAGCCTACATTCTCAGCATTATTGAACTTCATCATTAAACCATCAATAGAATTTCCTCCATTTTGAAGATCACTAGTATTATAAAGCTTTAACCTTAAGTACTGAGTGTTTGCTGGAGTTGAGAAAATATCCTGATTATCTGAACTAAGGACTTTGTTAGTCTCTTGGAACGTAACTGACGCCGCGCCAGTTTGTGATAAGAATACAGCCTGACCAGCATCAAGTACGTTAGTCGCAGCTCCATTGGTTCCAACGCCCGAGGATATCTCAATAGTGGAGTAAGCTCCCTGAGTATTCAAGGTAGGATCCCAATAGTACATATCATCGGTTAGATTGCTTTTAGTTGCTAAGGACATATCAACTTTTGCCTGATATGGATTTGCCACTGCCAAAAATGCACCAGTACCAGCACTGCTTGAAACTGTTTTGCTTCCGACAGTCAGCGTACCCGTAGATCTCAATGTAGCATCAGTAGGTGTACTGGAATTGTCAGAAAGATCTATTGATCTATTTCCTCTTACAAGAGTTCTATAAAACACACCGGTTTCTAGAATTTCCGTTTTGGTGTTAGCGACTGCATTCCATTGCTGGTTTCCATTATTCCATTTAAACATACTATTGTTACCTGAAACAGTCTCATCATGACCTGTGGTAGCATTAACAGTTCCTATGGTACCAGAAGTTCCCGTAACATGCGTTCCAAAACCGTTAGCGTCCACCCCAGCTTCCTGCCAAGCATCGAAAACGCTCTGTCCACCAACGCTGGATCCAATAAATCTAAAGGCTCGGTTGCCCGAAGGTATAAATCGCTCTACGGTAACTTCTCCTACTATTCCAGCGTTTGCAACATCTATAGGCCATACAAAAGCAGTGTCTGCTGCGTTACTTTTTAAGGTTACATTTCCATTAGTGGTTATCGTACCATTAGTCAATCTAAGGTCTTTCATTATATCTTGGGCACCATTAATTGTAAGACCGTTAGAATTGTTAAGTTGCAGCCTTCTTAAGTTTCCATCACCATTGATTTCCTGAGCAACTGCACCATTAAAAATAAGCCTACTATCACCGGTTATATTACCATCATTAGTAAGATTTCCAGCAACGTTCAAAACTCCAGTTGCAACCTCTAGAGTTGCTCCACTCATAACAGTGACATTATTAGCACTAATTGAAGCGGACAATGCCACCGTCCCGCTAACAACAGTCAGATCATCGGAAGATGTAATGTTACCCTCTGGAGTAGTGTTCCATGAAGTTCCATCATAAATATAGGTAGAAGAATAGGCTGAAACTTGAAACTCTCCTTCCAGGTTACCACCAAACTCCCAAGCTCTAAAATATACCGTCTGATTTGCAAGGCTAAAATCATTGACATTAATCAAAGGGTGAGCGCCGTTAGAACTACTATCGTCATTACACGCTACTACGGCTAGAGATCCACATGCACCAGAATAAACAGCTCCACCTGTGTCCGTGATACCACCCGCTTGTCCATTGATTTCAAAAGTTAGCTTCCCATCTGCTGGCATCACAACGCTGAACCACACATCAGAACCGCTGTATGAAGCACAACCAGGAGCTACTACCCCTGCGGAGTCTGTAGCGCCTACATTGGAAGAAACTATTGGATTGTCTGCAAAAACTCGACCTACTGTTAAAGGAGTTGCGTTTGTACACTCATCATTAACGGGTAAAGTTGAAAAAGAAAATGGTCCAGAGTATTCACTATCTCCATTACCACCACCACAGTTTGCTCTTACATAAAAGTCATAACCAGTGCCTGCAGTAAGGCTTGAAACGCTGTAAGGATTAAAAACGGTATTAATAACTGTTCCATCGGCGCTTCCCTGTACAAATCCCACTTCTCCATACTCAACATCCCACGAGGTTGCTGCATTGTTTTCTGTCCAGCCCAAGTCAGCAGCGGTTGTTGAAATGTTAGAAGCTGTTAATGCAGTTGGAGTTTGACAGGCAGGAGCTTGCTCAAAACTCACATCATCAATTAAAATGTCGTTATAAAAGGCATTGCCATTAGGTGCATTTTCAGTTACGGTAAAACGCACTTGTACAGGACCGGTAATGGTAAATTGTGTAAGATCAATTTTTACCTCAAACCAATTGTTACCTAAACTTCCCTGATTACTATAGGCGGCATTCCATGCTGCACCATCGTACACCTCAACGTTAAGTGTATTATAATCAGCATTATTAGTATTATTACTAAATACCCAAAAACTTATTTGAGGATTAGTTAGACCACTTACATCCACTTGAGTGCTGGTTAGGGTACTTATTTGAGTCGGTCCATTAGGAGAGCTACCATCTATCCATGCATAATTGGTCCCTCCTCCTGGAGTATGATCTCCCGCTGTCGAGGCACCAAAACCAGCTGATGTATTAAATCTCCATGCTTCACGACCCGATTCTGTCCAGCAAGCTGGTGTGCTCGATGTACTGAAATTCATAACATACGGAGCAGATTCAATACCACACAGCGTTGTAAATGAAAATGGTCCCGCCCATGCGCTATCACCATCACCACCACCACAATTAGAGCGCACGTAATATTCGTAGGCGGTAATAAATGACAAGCCTGTTAAAGCATAAGGATTAGAAGATGCAGTTGCTAAGGTGCCTGCTGCATCTGGATCAAAACCTGCAGTATCAGAATATTTTACTTCCCATGCGGTAGCTGAATTATTCTCTGTCCAGCCCAAGTCTGCACTCGTTGCTGTAATATTAGTTGCCGCTAATGCTGTAGGCTTTAAGCAAGCCGGTATGGCTTCCCAAACGATATCATCTAAATCCATACTATCAAACTCGCCCACGAAAATATGTCTAATTGCAATATAAGTATCAGATCCTAAATACCCATCAAAGTTGACGGTATATTCCGCATGAGTAGTGGTAGGCGCAATAGCCTGTATTGAGGTAAATGTAGCAGGATCATTTATATCAGTTATTGTTCCTACTTCTATCGTACTGGTAGAGGTACTGGCGTCTGCAAAAAATCTAAGTCTATGGGTACCAGCTCCTAAGTTAGACAGTTCTGGGGATATCAATATATTTTCTCCTTCATCAGTAGCACCAGAGCCTATTACACCTGTTAGTGAACCACTATAAAGCCTTACTCCTAAACTACCTGTATTATCTGCCCCAAAATTAGCACCTACCGTGGCGTCAGTTGTTCCTGCTGGATCGGTATTAAAACTACTCCAACAAAACGGTAAGTCTCCTGAGGACAATCCCTCAAAACCTTCAGAGAAAGAATCTACAGCTATACAAGCTGTTCTAAAACTGAAAGGCCCGGCCCATGCACTTGTATCACCACCGCAATCTGATCTTACATAATACTCATAAGCGGTATTACTATCAAGGCTAGAAGCAGTATGAGGATTGGAAGACACTACTGTTCCAGCACCTGCTGGCTCTCCAGTTCCTGGGGCTTGCACCGCCACTTCCCAGGCCGTAGCCGAGTTGTTCTCTGTCCAGCTTAAACTCGCTGAGTCCGTAGTAATTGATCCCGCTGCAAGGTTTGAAGGAGCTACACATGCAGGAATCTCCTCTACGATTATATCATCGATATATAAAATCCATCCATCCAGACCTCCCGGCGGTATTCTAAAAGCAATATAAACAGTACCCGTATATGCAGATAAGCTTACCGTATTCTCAACATAGCCCGTATTGGTATATGCAGCAATAGGGACTAAGGTGTTATTAAAGTCAGTACTATTATTTGTACTAGTGGAGAGTAGCACCTCAAAATCGTTAGGCTCTCCGGCAGATCGCACCCTGTAACTATACTTTAAACGCTCATTTCCGGTAAGATTAAATTGAGGGGAAACCAGATAATCATCATTAGCACCGTTATTAAAGTCAGTATTAATTTGGAAAGATCCAGATCCTGAGTTTGCGTACGTAGCACTGTTGTTGAGTCCCCACTGATCGCCATCACCATTTTCGTTGATCTGGGTCCAGCAAGCTAAACTTGTAGAGGTGCTTTCAACATCCTCATTAAATGGAGTACTGAACGCATTACAAAGCGTACTAAAAGAAAACGGTCCAGCATAAGTACTGTCACCATCACCACCATCACAATTGGCTCTTACATAAAAGTCGTATTCTGTATTTGCTGTCAAACCTGATACGCTGTAAGGGTTAAAAACCGTATTTACAATAGTACCATCAACACTTCCCTGAACAAATCCATCAACTCCATATTCAACATCCCATGATGTAGCAGAATTACCATCCGTCCAGCCCAAATCCGCTGATGTTGCAGAAATATTTGTAGCGGTTAATGCTGTAGGTGGAGAACAAGCGGGTGGACTAGGAACTACTATTTGAAAAGAAGCCTCTAACTCTTGCGCCCTATTTGCTGGTTCAAATGAAGTTGTTGCATCATTGGTTCCTGTATCAGAAGGAGAAACACCTCCATTATCACCTATTACATTGCCGTATGCGGTCACACTTATAAGTGTACCATCCCAACCATCAGAATATTGATCATAGCAATTTACGAAGTAGGTTCCAGGAGCCAATGATATATCTCGATTAATAAGCCCGGCGCCATTGCCATAGGTACCATCACCCTGCCCAAAGACTTGAGTACCTGCCCCATTGACTTCGGTAGTTATGCTCACCCATTTCTCGGTAGGGAATGAACCACCTGAGGTAGTGATGTTGATTGTGGACTGACCCATTGCCACTTGAGCAAGTATCAACCCAAAAAGTAAAAGTAACTTAGTTTTCATAGGTTTAAATTTTTAAAACAGTCTGCTAATGTAGTTAAATTTTTAACTTTTCTTTATTATAATGGATAATTTGCAGTTAAAAAACGTTAAACTACGTACTTACTTTCATTTTATTTCATCCAAATCCTAATTAATCCAACCCGCCTTGATCAATTCTTGAATAATTAACAACATATATTATTTTAGTTTATTAAAATCCCGATTAATCGAACCCTCTTTAACTCAGTTTAGAATAATCAATGACACTTTTTATTTTAGTTATTACTTTCCTGCCTTTCGTTCCTTTGGCTGGCATGCGTGAAAACGGGTTAATTACTATCTATATTTATACAACTATTTAATGATGATGTTGAGATTCAGCTATGTATGTATGTATTTCCAAACTAAGTAAAACAACTATTGCACATTTATCCAGAACTGCCGGTTGATAGAGAATGCGTTATTTTTACCTCAGCCCAACATTATGTCATTGACTTCTAGGGCGGTTGGGTTAAGTAGTTTATGGTTGTTCCGCTTTCGCGAAAGCGGCATTATTTACATTATTATAGGAGCACAAAAACCCCAATCACATAATCAACAGGTGAAATCTCTAAAAAGTAAGTAGCTTTACTTCAAATCCCAAGAACTAAAGCCGTGAAAAGTATGCATGTTATTGATCCAAATTACAAGAAAAGCGAATATCTCCCCATCGATCTATCCGTGAATAATGAATACTGGACACGCAACGACATTACTGATGTGGCTGTATTTGAAAAATACCTAGAAAGTAAAATGCACAACACCGTTAAGCGCGTTGCCTACGGTGGTTATCTGGAACAGCGTGCTTTGTACCGCAACAGTGAGCGTTTTCAAGGCGGTGATGTGCGCGATGTTCATTTAGGCCTGGATCTATGGGCACCTGCGGGAACTAGTGTACACGCATTGCTAGATGGTAGCGTACATAGTTTTGCAAATAATAGTGATCCTGGAAACTATGGGCCCACACTTATACTGGAACATGAATGGAACGGACAGCGACTTTACTCGCTTTATGGGCACCTCTCCCTAACAGATCTAAAAAACTGGAAAGTAGATAAATTTTATGCCGCGGGTGAAACTATTGCCCACCTAGGAAGACCAACTGAAAACGGAGGTTATGCACCGCATCTACACCTGCAGCTCATTTATGATATGGAAAACCACTCTGGCGACTATCCCGGCGTGGCAAGTAAAAGCCAGCTGGATCATTACAAGAAAAACGTACTCGATCCAGCTGATTTCTTAGGCCTATCCAAAAAATAAATCACCGCAGGGTTAACCTACCACAAAATTCACAATCTTGCCGGGAACAATTATAGTCTTACGGATCTGTTTTCCTTCCAATTGTTCTTGAACTTTGTCATTTTCCAAAACCAATTTCTCTAACTCGTCCTTGGAAACATCTACCGGTAAATCCAGAGTAAATTTCATTTTTCCACTAAACGAAATCGGATAGGTCTTGCTACTTTCAACCAAATGCCTTTCATCAAAAACAGGAAATTCAATGGTAGCAATAGATTGCTCATGTCCCAACAATGACCACAACTCTTCTGCAGATGTGTGGCGCGTAAGGGCTGACTAGAATGGCGAGCAATGTCTTTTTTCTGGTGCTAGACTATGAATGCATTCCACTCCACTCTGTGGCGGTAGATTATTGTAACATATTCACTATGGTGGCGTTGATCTTGAGGATTCCGCTTTCGCGAAAGCAGTAACCTTTCAAAACTCTTGCTCAAAAAAGGCCTCAACCATTTAAATTGAGACCTTTTGAGAAAATTACTATTAATTTATCCCCACAAATTAATCAATAATAAACTTGGCATTAAATTCTTTCCCTTCATTGTCAAGACGCACAAAGTATATCCCTTTTGCAAGGCGACCCAGTCCTTTTACCTTAACGGTGTTGTTGTCAAGATTGTCCACAGTAAAAGCCGTAATCTCTTGTCCTACACTATTGAAAATGCTTAAAGAAACATTTTCTGAAATCATGTTACCCAATTGGATATTTAACTCCCCATCTTTCACAGGATTAGGAAACAACGTTATGCGATCTCCTATCTCATTACCTATGCTTAAAGTTATCGTTTCAAAAACTAGTTGAAATCTGCTGCGATCTAGTGAAGCAGGATCGTTTACATCTATTGAAAAATCTACCGTTGTAGTTCCTCCATCTTGAATGATTTCAGTCATACTTCCATCTAGATTATCCCTAATATAAACTTTTAATCCTGGCATAGGGTCCACCTGTCCTGTAAAGCTGTAAGATGCAGATCTATATCTTTCAATATCAAGATTGATTGTTTCATTGGTATGAGGTACAGGTCTTCTTTCAATAGCGAGAAGATTACCAGAAGGGTGCATGATACCCATATTCTCATCTAGGTTTGCAAACTTGATGGCATCATTAAAGTCGTATTCTATATTTTCAGTACTATTAAATTTCATGATTAATCCATCAATGGAATTACCGCCAGACATTAAATCTGACGTTTTATAAAGCTTTAATTTGAGGGTTTGGGCTGGCGATGACGTGGATAGTATACCCATATTGTTGCTTCCAGAAACTTTGTCTGTTTCTTCAAAGGTTACGTTTGCAAGTCCTGTTCCCGTTTGTAAAAGAAATACTCCTTGACCGGATTCCATGATATTTGTAGCACTCCCATTAGTTCCTGTTCCACTTGCGATGTCGATAGTGGTGTACGCGCCTCTCGTATTGAGGGTTGGATCCCAATAATACATGTCTGGACCGATGTTCGAACGTGAGGTTGCGCTCATATCTATTTTGGACTGATATGGGTTTGCCAGTGTGGTAAAACCCATTGTGGAAGATCCATCTATGGACTTACTTCCCACAGTGAGACTACCAGTAGTTCTCAAGGTAACGTCTGAGGGAGCGCTTGAATTGAAACTAAGATTAGTAGTTCTATCCCCTCTTATCAATATGCGGTAAAAATTACCGGTAGACAGTATTTCGCTACGCGTATCAAGCACGGCATCCCAATTACTTGAAGACTGATTCCATTCATACAGGCTAGGATTTCCGGAAACGGTAAAATCGAGTCCAGACGTGGGATCAATCGAGCCTACCGTTCCTACTTCTCCAGTTACGTGAGTTCCAAAACCGTTGGAATTGACACCACTTTCCTGCCAGCCGTCAAATACGCTTTGACCATTAGTAGTCGAGCCCAAAAACCTAAATGATCTATTTCCAGCTGGTATAAATCGTTCTACGATTACATCTCCCACAATAGAATTCATACCAGAAACCTCATTAAGAACGGCAGTACCATTCTCAGAGCTTTTAAAAGTTAGACGGTCGTTTGTTATTAGGTTTCCGCTTGTGAGTGTCAGGCTCTTATTTAGATTATGACCTTCTTGCAAAATCACATTATTTGCATTGTCAACCTCCATGTGGTCAATAGTACCATTTCCCTCAAGAGTCAGAGCACTAGATGAGCGGAAAATATAGGCCTGTGAACCTGATAAGTGACCGTAATTATTAGAATCTCCCGACACTACCACAGGACCCACATCTGATTTCAATATAGCTCCAGGCTCAATAAATAAATTATTGACATCTATCCCTTGAGTCAAAACTGCTGGGGAGTTCCCTTTGAGTACATAAAGTTTATCAGAAGAGGTTATGTTGCCCTCTGGAGCATTAGTCCAATTGTTACCATCCCATAAATACGGGTTTGCAATGCAGCTCACGTTTGCGATGAAACCTTCTTCAGGATCAAGACTTCCAAAGACAACAAGCTCAATAGTTATACACCCTGAAGCGGTGGTCGCAGCAATTACCTGATTTTTTAAATCAAAAGTACCGCCATCAGAGTCAAAACAAAATTGATTGTTGCCGCTGGGTGCTCTTATTGCTGTTGAAGCTGTACTATTCCCATCATAAATACGTATGTATTCATCGCAACCATTCCCTCCTGAACTCTCAAGATTTAATTTGGTAAAATCTAAAATCACTTTCTCGCCAGGGTTGTTGGGACATACCGTAAAAATATTGCTCCCGTTGTTGCTTGTTGTGTTGGAGACGATTCCTGGATTGCAGTAATCAGTTCTCGTCGTAAAAGTGACCGGTCCTGATGATTTACTCACGTCCGACGCACCACAGGTAGCTCTTACATATACGTCATATACTGTGGACTCCGTCAAATTATTGATCACCGAAATAATGCTGTTGGCAACTTGCAGAGTTCCAGTTCCCAAAGTAAATCCTGTAGGTCCATATTCTAGTTCCCAAGTAGTTTCTCCACTACCTCCAGATATCCAGGAGACCTGAGCAGAAGTAAATTCAGGCAGAACAGTAACCTGATTTGGCTTTTCGCAAGTGGGTATTGCTTCCCAAATGATATTATCAATATTGACCTGAGTAAAAGCCTGGGTCATTACCCTGCTGAACGCTATATATTTATCCGTTCCCGAATAGGAACTAAAATCGACAGTGAAGTTTTGATAATTACTGGAAAGATCTAAAGTGGAAAAAGCAGTAAAGCTAGATACGTCGTTAGGATCAGACATCGTTCCTACAATTAAATCCTGAGAACCATTAGTCGCTTGAGCTTCAAGCATCAAACTGAAATTCCCGCTGGAAAGGGTCGTAAGAAATGGTGTAACTAATATCATAGTGCCATTACTGGAACTACTATTGTCCATGTTAAAGACTTTACTATTATTTCTATTACGTACAGAAAGATCGGCAAAGGTACTAGTTCCTGGCTTGAGAGCCGTCCAGCAATCGGGTACGCTACCATCAGCAACGGTCTCAAAGTCTTCATCCAGATTAGTACGTTGACCGCACAAGGTGGTAAAAGAAGTTTTACTTGACTCGCTTTGATCTGCCATACTGCATACCGCCGTTACGTAAACGTCATACGTAGCTCCAAATTCTAGATTTGAAATACTATAATTTGCGTTGGTAACATTGACTATGGTTCCAGTACCTTCCGTAAATCCAGAAACTCCGTATTCTACCGTCCAGTCACCCTCACCGCTGCCACCACTAGTCCAGCTCAGGTCGGCAGAGGTATCTGAAATATTTGTAACACTTAACGATGTGGGTGCCTTACAAGTTGGTAAAACTCTCCACGCTACATTATCTACATTCACGGTTGTAAAATCTGTAGTTGCGATTCTTTTAAGGCCTATGTATCGATCAGATCCCGAGTAACTTGAAAAATCCTGATTAAAGGACTGATAGGTCGTACCCAAATCCATTGTTGCTATCGGACTAAAGGTAGAGGCATCAGTAGGGTCTGATAATGTCCCGACCACAATATCCTGTGATGCGTCAAATGGAGATCGAGCATCAAAGATCAATTCATGTGTTGCGGCAGCGAGGTTGGACATTTCCGGCAAAACAAGAATAATATCTCCAGAAGTCGAGCTTCCCAGAGACATTCTTATCTCATTATTTGAGTCTGAGCTATTAAAGCTGGTCTCTATCACAGCGGGACTGAATGCAGGCGGCGTTTGCACTATTGAAGACCAGCAGATGGGTAATTCAGGTACACTTATATTTTCAAAATTCTCACTTAGATCCATGATAGCCACACAATCCGTAGTAAATGAAACAGAACCAGTCCAGATACTTAGATCCCCACTTCCACAGTTAGATCGCACATAAACATCATAACTCGTAGATGGACTCAAGTTCATAAGCTGTGCAGACGTAGCACTCAAATTATCCAGTACCGTTCCAGATCCCAAAGTAAAACCGCTAACTCCGTACTCTACCTCCCACAAAGTTGATGTTCCATTTTCCGTCCAATTGACAGTTGCAGTATTTGTAGTTGTACTTGAAACCATAACCATAGAGGGAGCAGGACATGTAGGAATGTCAGAAACATTGAAGTTATCAATAAACAGATCATTGTCGGCATTAGAAACTGTGGTCTCTCCGTACAATCCTATTTTTATGGTGCCTGAATAAGCGCTAAGGTCTATGGTAACGGACTCTCCCGTAGATGAAATATTATTGAAAGTATTTGTAAAGCCTGAGTTATCCCATTGTCTTAGAATATTTGTATTGCTCCATGTGGCCCCATCATCCGTAGATATGATTATAGCAAATAGATCATCGGAACCACTCGTGTCGGCTGGAAAGGTTGAAGCATACTCTGTTAGTGCGATATCAAAACTCAACTGCTGGTTGCCATTGACCACAAAACTGGGAGAAATATACCACTCAAAAAAACCATCGCTATAAATGTTGAGATAGGCGGAGTTGTTACTTCCCGTGTTTCCAAAATTATTCAAAGACCAATCTGAATTTGTATTTGTGAAGACCGTGTTAGAAGACAGCTGGCCTTTTGCTTTTGTCCAACAGTCAGGATCTGAAGCAAATTCTTCTACATAAGGCAAACTAGAACTGCCACATTCCGTCATAAAAGTTAGAGCATCTGACCACCTGCTCTCATCTCCCATACCACAATCTGCCTGTATGTAAAGATCATATTCAGTCAAGCTATTCAGGTTGCCGAGTGCATATGGATTAGAACCGACATCTTGGATCGTGACCCCACTACCTCTCGCAAATCCAGTAGGGCCGTACTCAATGTCCCAATTAGCGACCGTTCCTGCCTGAACCCAATTAATCTCAGCTCCAGAGCCAGTAATATTTGTAGCTGTTAGATCACTGGGTGTTGCACAAGTAGGTGCTGGCTCGAGTCGCAAATCATCTAGGTATACTCGGGTAAAGTTTTGTGTATTGGTTCTGCTAAAGCCTACGTAACCGTCGGTACCCGTATAGGTGCTAAAATCTACTACATATCGATCATAGTTAGAATTGATATCAATAGTAGTAAAGGCTGTAAATGTGCTGGCATCGTTTGGATCAGATAAAGTACCTACAATAAGTTCCTGAGAGGAAGAAGAGTTTCTCGCCTGTAGGGTCAGCAAATTATTTCCCCCTGAAAGGTTTGATATTGCAGGAGATACTAAAATTATCGGGTCGGTGGAATTATTACCATTATATAATTCTATTGCATAGGGCGACGATTGAGAATTAAATTCTAAACTTCTTATTGTCGGCGGAATCGAAGTACTCGCTCCCACTAATTTTCTCCAGCAACTTGGTAATTCAGGAATGTTTACTGAATCAAAATCTTCATCAAATGAAGTTATTGCAGTGCATTCCGTTTCAAAACTAAATGGGCCTTCCCACTCGCTGCTTTCAGAAGAGCTACATACCGACCTTACATAGTAGTCATAAGATGTTTGGGGAGATAGATTGTTCAATTGATAAGGGTTACTCACGCCTTGCACAACTGGAATTCCGTTTCCTTGTCTAAATCCTTCCACCCCATATTCCATGTCCCATAGGGTCGCCGTACCTCGCTCATTCCAACTCAATACTGCGGAAACATCAGTTATGTTGGAGACCGTTTGACTATCTGGACTCACGCAGTCCGGCTCATATATTTTAATATCATCTATAAACCATCCCGTGCGAGGTATAGCAGTGGTGGAGGTCAATCTAAAACGGATAATGACATTTGAAACGGTATAGTCTGTAAGATCAAAAACTTCTCTTTTCCACCAGCTGTCATTATCGGGAACAGCTGGCTCGTTCTCCCAAATGGCGTATGATTCTTCATCAAAATAACCACGTGTATCATAATTTGCCGCATTACCACGGTAGGCACTCAACGGAATGTTGACAAAATTGGCACCTCCATCAACAGATATTTGAACAGAGCCTTGATCTGAAAAATTAGTAGTTTTGGCGATGTGATAAAATTCAAAAATGGGATTGCTTGCTCCTGAAAGGTCAAGGCTCACAGTTTGGGTCAACACATTGAGCTGTGATTGATCGTACCTATTTGACACACTTTGAGACCCATTATTAAAATAGCTGGACGTAAGCGTCCAGTCTGTGTCGTTACCTGGGTCATTGCTAAAACTTCCTAATCCATGTTCAAAATCCTCTGAAAAATAAACTTGGTTTTGACCCTGCAGGCAAAAGGATAAAAGCAAAACCAAACAGCATAAAACATGTCTCATAATTATAAAATTTTGGAAGTACCAAAGCTAGACCTATATTTTTTTGGCAAGCTTGCCTTAACATTAATTCCTTGATATTTAACGCCTACCCACTTGGGTAGGTAGGCTTTATGAAAAAGTAAATCAGGAATTAAAGAATGGTTTACCCCCTAGAAACTCTTGAAATGACGACTCCTGCTAAGATCAATTCTTATAACAATTTTCCACCATATAGAGATAGATCAGAGCAGGTTGAAGGTCTATATTTATATCAACATTGATATCGCACCATAAATATTAAAAAAACGACTATACCGCAATTATTTAACGTTTTCCTATTCTTAGGAATGCTATAAATCTCAAAACCCACTCTACTTTTGAGGTATTAAAAGACAAAATCTACAGCTCCCACCCGTTTTTCATGAAAATTGAGTGCTATTAGTATTTATTCACATCACACTCATTTGAGCTTAAAAAGCTCCCTTCAACTATGCACATAAATCTCTATTGCTCGATATTATAACTTCCAAAAATGCTCATAATGGCCCTTTCCATTCTTATATTTTATAGGATGAAAGATCAGTTAAATTAATGCGTCACAATTGCTGGATTCTTTTCCTGATTTGTATGGGGGAATCTCGCTTTCGCGAAAGCGTAAATTTATAACGTCCTTAATAGTTTATTTCTGAAGGTCAGGTTTATGATAGCTAGTAGTTCTTGCCTGCTCCAATTCGATCTTCTCTTCTAGATGTTACTGAGGCAGCAACACTCTGGAGGGTAGTTCACCTCGTTTTTTAACATCTAATTTTTCATAGATGTTCTTAGTGTGGTATTTAACCGTATTAACTGAGATGGATAACTTTTCAGCTATTTCTGGATTAGTCAGACCGAGGATTATTTGAAGAAGCACATCGGTTTCACGAGCCGTAAGATTGTTTGATGCAGCGATTTCAGCGATTCTGTCTTCGATTGAGACTTCTTTAGTTTCTAAAGATGTAGATTGTAGTTGATTTTCCAGTTCAAAAATTTGCTGCATGTGGATTTTGATAGCCCGTGAAAATTCTCTGTTCTCTATTTGCAACAATTTCATTCTATATATGATGGAATAGGTAAGCACCAGCATTTCTACAATGGAACCCATCTTAACCGTTTGAATAGATAAAAAGGGCTCGCTGATACCGAAGTTGAGCGGCATCATGTAAAAAATTGCCGAAATCCAAATAAGACAATAACCACAAACCGTAAACTTTGCAAACCTCTGCTTTTTAAGCTCCGTGATTCCCAGATACATATAGTAGGTAACAATCACTAAGCCTATAAGGTCGCCTATGGCAAAAAAGAGAAATTCTTCTGCAGCAATATAGGTAAGATAACAAACCGCCGATAAGCATAACAAAACACCGGTTACCAGCATACTTCTAGGATGGGTTTTATGATGGCCTAAAATCGTTGAAGTAAATAACGCGGCAGCAGCCGGTACACCGAAATGGAGTAATGTACTTAACCAAAAACGAACCTCGGGCGAGGTGTACAGCCCCATCAATCCGTCAAAATCCGTAATACCTAGAGTGGTCAGACCCAAAAAAATCACATAGGTTAAAAATGACCAGTCTTTTAGGGAGAAATAGAGTACTAGATTTATTAGCAGTACGATAATTACAAAACCATAATACAGTCCATTACTAAATAAAAAACGATTTTCAAGTTGATAATAATTCTCTAAAGAATATACATGTACAGGAAAATATGCCTGTTTATTAAATTGAACATGCACATAGTAGGTATTTGTAGAATGTACGGCTTTAAAAGAATGGCTGCGCATGGTCAGGCGCTCCATATCTTGAATGATCTCTTTGCCATCATTATAAAAATGGATTGTTTTTATAGAGTTACCTTCAATATTGAAAACAATATCATCGTTTAAAAGAACGTTCTCAAGTTCAATCTTAAACCAGTACCAGCCGTTTCTAGGGCCTATTTTTGGATCTGAAATAGGAGTCAAGTTCAAACTTTCAACCGTAGATATGTCCATGCCTCTATCAAATGCATAAGCAACGCTTTTTACCAGATCATCTTCTGAATGAGTAGCACACGACGTAAATAGCAAGGTCGCAATCAAGAAAAATAAAATTCTAGTAACGATAATGGTTCTAATTGAATTAGTTGGCAAAACTAAGTATTATAAAAGATCCATTTCCTACAAATTTGTCCTTTTACTAAAAGCCATGCAAAACTACAATCTTAACTTCTTTATATTATTCTACAAAATTCAGGTTAAAACTTATAGTTTATAAACTAGAGAAAGGTGCTGTTGATGTTTCCGCTTTCGCGAAAGCAGAACTTCCATAAAAAATCAACGTTAGAAAAGGCCACCTCAAAGCGATGACCTTTTGTTATAAAACCGATAGTATTAGTTAACCTATCACAAAATTCACAATCTTACCAGGAACAATAATCGTCTTCCGGATCTGTTTACCTTCCAATTGTTCTTGAACTTTGTCATTTTCCAACACTAATTTTTCCAACTCTTCCTTGGAAACATCTACCGGTAAATCCAGAGTAAATTTCATTTTACCATTAAACGAAATAGGATAGGTCTTGCTACTTTCTACAAGGTGCTTTTCATCAAATACAGGAAAATCAACCGTCGCAATAGATTGCTCATGTCCTAATAATGACCACAACTCTTCTGCGATGTGTGGTGCGTAGGGACTTACTAGAATCGCAAGCGGTTCTAGCACTTCGCGGCTGTTGCATTTTTGTGCAGTCAACTCATTTACCGCAATCATAAAACTACTTACACTGGTATTAAAAGAGAAGTTCTCAATGTCCTCGCGTACTTTTTTGATCGTTTTGTGCAGCGTTTTCATGCTGTCTGGCGAGGCTTTTTCATCACTTACAGAAAAGCCGTTATCATTATGATACAACTTCCATAGTTTTTTCATAAATCCATAAACTCCAGTGATTCCAGCGGTATTCCATGGTTTGGCCTGCTCTAACGGCCCGAGAAACATCTCGTACAATCGCAACGTGTCTGCTCCATACTGATCACAGATGTCGTCTGGACTGACCACATTTTATTTAGACTTGGACATTTTTTCAACTGCTCTTGGAACTATGACCTCTTTTTCATTAATAACGTAAAAATCATTTTTATCTAAAAAAGTCTTTCGTATCCTGTTGTTCTCAACTTCGGAAACATTCAAATGATTTATCATAAATTTATAAGAAAGTGAAGTTATATAATCGGCTAATTCAGTCAATTTCTCGACAAGTAAACTTTCAAACCTGCTATCTTTACGTAAGCCTGTGACGCTCCCTCGACACTCATTCCTTTGTCGTTCAATTCAAAAAAGTCCTTGTCCAAGATTATTTTTTCATCGTAATTAAAAATGAACTGGTCTATAATTGAATAGGCATTATTACCTATTACTTGATCTATAAACACGTTTCCAATGCTAGGCGCAAAATTTTCAAACTTAATTTTTATAACAAAAGCACTCTCCCCAAGAATCATCCCTTGATTGATCATCTTTTTAAAAGGTTCTTTGACGGTAACTTTACCCAAATCATGGAGCACTTTTACCCAAAACCTGCTGTAAAGCAAGTGACCGGTGGCGTGCTCGCTTCCTCCAATATATAGATCTACATTTTCCCAATATTCTTGTGCTTCTTTAGAGAACATCTCGTCCTTATTATTAGCATCCATGTATCGGAACATATACCATGAACTTCCCGCCCAGCCGGGCATGGTGTTGAGTTCTAGGGGGTAGATACCATGAACCTCACCCCAACCCTCTCCAAAAGAGAGGGAGCTATCTGGCTGCGCCAGATCTATTTCCTGTTTTTTATTCAGCGGCACTGAACGCTCTTGGAAGTTTGATGGTGCAGAATTTTGATCCTTTTCATCATGTTTGATTTCTTGATGTTCTGCCGCAATTGCTATTTGAGCCAAAACGTTTTCGATATCTTTTAAAACTTCATCATTTGTAAAACGGATGACTTTAAATCCCTTTTTTTGTTCCAGTAAGAGTGTTCTGTCGGCATCTTCCTGTTCTTGTTCTGCATGAATGGCTCCATCTACCTCAACAATTAGCTTACGATCTAGACAAATAAAATCCACTATAAAACGATCCACCGGATGCTGACGCCTGAACTTACAGCCATCTATTTTCCGCCCTCGCAATTCCTGCCAGAGCAAATCTTCGGCCTCAGTAGGCGACTTTCTATTTTGCCGTGCAAGCTCAAGATGCTTTTGCTTTACCTCGGGTAATGCCGTATCATAATGCCTTTTTACACTAAAAGATGAAAAACTTGTTTTTCCTTCAATTCCAGCATCATCAGAAACGGGAAAACTCGTTTTTCCATCTACAGAAGAAAAGCTCTGCTTTTCTTCAGCTCCCCTCTCTTTTGGAGAGGGGCTGGGGGTGAGGTTCTCCACCACCTTCCCATGCTTCTCATCCCAAAACCACTTCGTCGCCCTACCCAGCGGCGGCGCGCCGTCCTCAGTCGGCAAATATTCATCTACTTCTGGCAATTCAAGCGGCAAGTGCTTGCGGTCAATCATTTGCGGCAATCCATTTTTGAAATACACGGGAATAGGCTCGCCCCAGTAACGCTGGCGGGAGAAAACCGCATCGCGCAATCGGTAATTGATTTTTCCTTTTCCGGCACCTATTGCTTCTAGCTTTTCTATTGCAGCAGTATTTGCTTCCTTATAGCTCATCCCGTTTAGGAAATCACTATTCTTGAGTGGCGTATTATCTTTTGCTCCATAAGCTTCTTCACTCACATCGATGCCGTCAAAAATATTTTTGATCTCGGGCATTCCCTTTTCCCCTTTAAAGAAATTGGCAAACGCATGATCGCGCTCATCACCGCAGGGTACCGCCATCACAGCTCCTGTACCATAACCGGCCAACACATAATCACCTATCCAAACTGGTATTTGCTCACCACTCAACGGGTGCGTTGCATAAGCTCCCGTAAACACACCGCTTATGGTTTTTACATCGGCCATGCGCTCTCTTTCTGATCGGGCTGCGGTGGCTTTTTTGTAAGCTTCGACGGCATCTTTTTGCTCTGCGGTTGTAATGACATCAACTAACTCATGCTCTGGTGCCAGTGTCATAAATGTAACGCCGTAGATGGTGTCTGGTCTGGTGGTAAAAACCTTAATGGACCTCTCCCCCAGCTCCTCTCCAAAAGAGAGGGGAGTTTGCTGGACTGCGTCCATCATTCCCGTTTTATTTTCCAAAACTTCGTTTTGAGTTTCAGAAATTTTCCCTTGGGAAAATTCAGCTCCCTCATTTTTAGAATTGGAAGTTATCAGGGCAGAACCTTGTTCTAATGAATCACCTACAGTTTTTCCTTGGAAAAACTCAGCTCCCTCTCTTTTGGAGAGGGTTGGGGTGAGGTTTTCAATCTTGAATTCAACCAGCGCTCCCACTGACTTCCCGATCCAGTTGCGCTGGATTTCTTTTATGGAATCGCTCCAGTCCAGACCGTCCAGATCATTTAATAAACGCTCGGCAAAAGCACTGATGCGCATCATCCACTGGCGCATTTTTTTGCGCACGACTGGGTGACCACCACGTTCTGAAACTCCGTTAACGATCTCATCATTTGCCAGTACCGTTCCCAGTGCGGGACACCAGTTGACCTCTGTTTCTGCGAGAAAGGTCAGTCGATAATCCAGTAATATTTTTTGTTGCTCCTCGTCGGTATAAGCATTCCAGTCAGCTGCTGTAAATTGTGGCAGATCTTCGTCTGTGGCGGCGTTGATGTTGCTTGTTCCGCTTTCGCGAAAGCGGGATACCAAATCATCTATAGACCGCGCTCGATCTTCATCCTTATCATACCAGCTCTCAAAAAGCATGATAAAAATCTCTTGTGTGAATTTATAATAATCTGGCGACGAGGTTCTCACCTCGCGCGACCAGTCAAAGCTAAAACCGATGCGATCCATCTGCGCGCGATAACCTGCGATCACGTTTCCAGACTTATCCGTGCCACCTTCTATATTGGTTTTAGTAGTTTCTGCAGGATGTTGACCGGTCTGGATTGCGTACTGCTCGGCAGGAAGTCCAAAACTATCGTAGCCCATGGGATGCAATACGTTAAAACCCGTGTGGCGCTTGTATCGCGACACAATATCACTGGCGATGTAACCCAGCGGATGGCCCACGTGCAACCCAGCACCACTGGGATAGGGAAACATATCCAACGCATAAAATTTGGGTTTGTCAGAATGGTTGCTGGCTTTAAAAGTCTGGTTTTGAGCCCAGAATTTTTGCCATTTGCTCTCAATCTTCTTGTGGTCGTACAGTAACATGTGCTTAAATTATAATTTGCAAAAATAACGGGTTTCTAAGAATGCATGGGAATGGATGTGAGAAAGTGAGAATAATGTGGGAAATTATTAGTTAGAGGTTAGAGGTTAGAAGTTAGAAGTTAGAAAAAATCTAAATTCCAAATTAAACTTCAAACTATGAGAGTGAAAATCGATATGCGTTGTTTTGGAGCTTGGGAGTTGTTTTTTTATTTATTTTTATTTTTAAAAGTCTTTTGTCCTACGTCAAAAACCGTCCGGTTTTCCATCTTTAATCAATCGCTCAGCATTTTTTCTAGTGAGTTCCATCCCTTTAAGCCCCCCTCCATCCCCCCATGGGGGGAGACTTTTATTTTACAAAAAAACTTACTTGCTAAGTCAAAAACCGTCCGGTTTTCCATCTTTAGTCGGTCGTGGGTCGTCAACGAGTCGGTGGTTAATAACGCAAAAGTTCATTATTAAGTAAAATTACCGCGTATAGCTCGTTTACTTTGTTACTTTTGTTTTTGGTTTTATTTTTATCCTTTTATGGCATCACAGTCCAGTTATCAGAAACGTCGTGTTTTCAGCTCTTATTTTTGGGTAGTAATCAGTCTTTTTCTTGTGCTCTTTATGCTGGGTCTTCAAGGATTTTTCTTGTTGAACAGCCAGAAGCTCGCTGATTATTTTAGAGAGCAGGTTCCTATGTCTGTCTATTTTAAGGACACCGCAAAAGATGTGGAAATGAAGCAATTGGAGAACACGTTGCAAATGGCAGATTATACTAAAAGTGCCGTTTTTGTAAGTAGTGAAGAGGGAGCAGCTCGCACACAGGAAGATCTGGGCGAGGATTTTGTCGCCACACTAGATGGCTTCAACCCCATTCCCAACTCTATAGATTTAAGACTCAACGCCCAATTTGTAACTGCTGAAGAAATCCAACAGATCGCCGATGACCTAGGTTCAAAGGATTTTGTACAGGAAGTTATCTTTGACAAACCACTGGTTTCATTATTGAACGATAATGTAAAACGCATCTCCTTCTGGATGTTGATCGTCTCTGGGATCTTTATTTTGATCGCATTTTTACTGATTAACAGTTCGATACGATTGAGTGTTTACGCAAAGCGTTTTACCATAAAAACCATGCAAATGGTGGGTGCGACCAAAGGTTTTATACGTCGTCCATTTATCGCTACGAGTGTTAAATTGGGCCTTATCGCCGCTGTTCTTGCTTTAGGCTTGCTGGCCGTGGTTATCTACTATGCAAACAATTTTATTCCCGAGCTTGAAATACTGTCCAATTATGAGATGCTAGCAATTTTGTTCGTTGGAGTTTTGGTCTTTGGCGTGTTGATCAGCTTGCTCAGTACGTTTTTTGCTACCACGAGGTATTTGAATTTGCGCACCGATCAGTTGTATTATTAGGATTGTTCTGCTTTCCTGCCTGTCCGGCAGGCAGGCGCGAAAGCGTAAACCTCATAAAATCCCAAAAAAATTAAAGATCATTACCGGGTTCAAAACATACCGACCACAGTGCCAGTTAAAAAAATAAAGAATCATTTTGCGATAGTGGCCAAAATACCACATGTAGATCTGCGTTGTATGGATGCGATACCATTTGCCACAATCCGGGCAAAAAGCTGTAATTTGCACACTGCTTCAATCAATTGAAAATAAAATGAAGAAAAAAGCCGTAAAACCTCAACATACCGCACCGTCACAAGATATGGTCCAGGAAGATAACGTGAAACCACGCATTGAATTTCTTTTTAAAAAGAAGAATTATCTGTGGATGGTTATCGGGCTTGTGGTAATTGCTTTGGGTTTTGGATTAATGGCCGGCGGCGGTTCTGATGATCCCAATGTTTTTAACGAGTCCATTTTTTCATGGCAGCGCATACGATTGGCACCTACATTGGTTTTAATTGGTTTTGGGATTGAGGCCTATGCCATCCTTTTAAATCCAGATAAGTAGATTGGAAACTCTCGACGCATTTATTCTAGGTTGTATTCAAGGTCTCACAGAGTTTTTGCCCGTTTCTTCCAGCGGTCACATAGAACTGGGAAAGGCAGTTCTGGGAACTGAGATAGCCAGCAAAGAAGAAAATTTATTGTTTACAGTTATCGTTCATTTTGCGACTGCGTTGAGTACGATCATCGTTTTTAGGAAAGATATTATTGAGTTGTTGAAAGGAATCTTTTCTTTTCAATGGAACGAGGAAACACAATTTGCCGCAAAAATTGTGCTTTCCATGATCCCTGCGGTAATTATAGGATTGTTCTTTGAAGAATATCTTGAATCACTCTTTGAGGGCAGGATAGTACTGGTAGGTTTTATGCTTATCATCACTGGACTATTGCTTTTTCTAGCGGGACGCGCAAAACTTACTGGTAAAAAGGTGAGTTGGAAAGATGCAGTAATTATAGGTGTTGCTCAAGCTATCGCCATGTTACCAGGAATCTCGCGTAGTGGCGCCACAATTTCCACCTCTGTTCTATTGGGAAATGATCGTAGCAAGGCTGCACGATTTTCGTTTCTAATGGTGGTTCCCTTGATATTTGGAAAGATTGCCAAAGACTTATTGGACGTCGTAAAAGGGGAAACGGTTATTGAAAATGTTTCAACAACACCATTATTGGTCGGTTTTATTGCAGCCTTTGTAACTGGCTTGCTCGCTTGTACATGGATGATTTCACTTAGTCAAGAAAGCCAAGCTGCACTATTTTTCCTATTACTGTTTTGCAGTCGGGATTGTTGCGATTGCAGCTGGAGTAATGGGTTAAATATTATAAGTCAGCGCGAATTAAAGTCAGCGACTGCGCTCGATCCGACATCTCGCTTTAATTTTTAAGAGCTGAAAATTTATTCAATCACCTCGCTAGCAACCATATAGTTAACGATCGCTTCTTTCATCAACAACGATTGCTCGCCTGCCTTAAGCGGTGGTAATTGCTCATTAAGATTGTAATGTGGCCATTTATCATCGTCATAATGCGAGAATTCATAATAACCATAAGGTTCTAGAACGCGACATATTGCAATGTGCATGAGCTGTAGTTTCTCATCCTTTTTAAACTTGCGGTGCAGTTGCCCCAACTCTTGTACTCCTATTATAAAAAGAATGGAATCCAGATCCATCTCTTCTCCATCGCCAAATCTCGTTTGGAAAAAAGCTACCGTCGCCGCCCAGCGTTCCTTTAATTGTTCATCTCTTGTCATAGCGCAAAAATAGTTATACGCAAGCGGTTAATGGTTATTTGTCCAGTTTATGGGTTGATTTAAGTTTTGCTTTCGCGAAAGCGGAACCACCCAGCAAATTATCATATAAAAGTTAAATTTCCTCAAAAATTTTCTGAAACGATCGTTTCAATATATATTTGTCATCTGAATAAATAAAAATGCCTAGAGTTGAAACCTTTAATCGAGAACTTGTATTGCAAAATGCGATGCAAGTATTTTGGTCAAAAGGTTACAACGGAACGAGTATGCAAGATCTGGTAGATGCCACGCAGTTGAATCGCAGTAGTATTTACAACAGTTTTGGCGATAAAATGGAATTCTATAAAGCCGCATTGCAAACTTATATGGGAACAACCCATATTCAATTTCAAAAAGCGCTATCTGAGGCGAGCAATCCGCTTGATGCTATTGAGAGAATATTCTTGAGCTTCATCCCTGAAATTCAGTCCGACTCTCGCGGCTGCATGGGCATGAATTGCAAGGCGGAAATGTCGGGAAACCATAATGTAAAAAACTGGCTTGAAAGTACCCAGGAGCAAACCCTGAGCCTATTTAAGAAACTTGTAAAAGATGGTCAAGAACTAGGAGTTATTAATAAAAATCAGGATTGTCGTTCTTATGCATGGCATGTATTCAACTCTTTTCAAGGCTATCGCATGACTGGTATTCTTGAGAAAGATCCTAATGTTTTGAAATCAATTATTACCAACAGTTTATACATTTTAAAGTAAATTTTTTTTAACCCAATCTGGAACAATCATTCCAGATTAAAATAAACAACGATTATGAGTAAATTAAAAGGAAAAGTAGCAATTATCACAGGAGGAAACTCTGGAATAGGATATGCCACGGTGGAGAAATTTTTAAGCGAAGGCGCAAAAGTTGTATTCACAGGACGCAGACAAGATGCGCTGGATGAAGCGGGATCGCAGTTAAAGGGAGACTTTAAAACCATCCTTGCAGATCAAACAAATCTTGCGGACAACAAACGTGTAATTGAGGAAACCCTAAAGGCTTATGGAAAAATAGACGTCATATTTGTAAACGCAGGCGTAGCACAATTCCGTCCCAGTGATCAGATCGATGAAGATTTTTTTGATGTCCAATTTAATACTAATGTTAAAGGCCCTGCATTTCTCGTTAAGGAAGCGATCCCGCACCTTAATGATGGAGCGAGTTTAATATTCAATACGTCCATCGTCCATCAAAAAGGTTTTGAAGGAGCTGGAGTTTACAGCGCGTCAAAAGGAGCGTTGAGATCCTATGCGAGAGTCCTAACCACAGAGCTAGCTCCTCGCAAGATTAGAGTGAACTCCGTCGCGCCAGGCCCTATCGGAACACCTATTTATAGTAAGATGGAAGGAATGAGCGAGGAAGATGTTCAAAACATGGGGAAAAGCTTTGCTGAGAATGTTCCTCTCAAGCGTTTTGGCGAGCCGCAAGAAATAGCTGGAGCTGTGGCGTGGCTCGCAAGTGATGAAGCTAGTTATGTAAATGGTATCGAGCTAGAAATAGATGGCGGCATGAGCCAGATCTAAAGTTATTTAGAATTATTGCATCGCATTGTTGCCCTTATTGAGACCCAGTAAAGAAATTTAGTTTCTTTACTGGGTTTTTATTGGTTGGTAGTTTTAAGCGGGCTGAACTTCTATAAAAGAGTTTTTGGTTGTTCTATCTCTGTGTCCTCCTTATTCCCAATCAAGAGGAGATAATTTCAGAATAAAAAAGTCTTTTGTCCCAAATCAAAAACCGCCAGGTTTTCCATCTTTTGTCAATCTTCAGAAAGTCTGTTCGAGCAATCGGTTGTCATTGAAAAATTGGGAGTAGATTCCAACTCAGTGACCCCCTTAAATCCCCCAAAGGGGACTTTCCGACACCTCAACAAAAGTCTTTTGTCCTAAGTCAAAAACCGCCAGGTTTTCCATCTTTTGTCTATTGTCGGATATCTAGCAATCGGTTGTCATTGAAAAATTGGTGAGTAGATTCCAACTCAGTGACCCCCTTAATTCCCCAAAGGGGACTTTCCGACACCTCAACAAATGTCTTTTGTCCCAAGTCAAAAACCGCCAGGTTTTCCATCTTTTATCAATCTTTAAAAAATCTGTTGAAAAAAACCAGATTTTAGATTGTTCCAGTCCAGTGACTCAATGACCCGCTTAACCTCCAAAAGGTGAAAATTTATCTTCACAAAAAAGTCTTTTGTCCTAAGTCAAAAACCGCCAGGTTTTCCATCCTTTGTCTATTGTCGGTTATCGAGCAATCGGTCATTCAGTTAAGTTTACTATCATACCTTTGTACAAAATCTCCCGCATGAAACTCTACCTCGTCCCCACACCCGTTGGAAACCTAGCTGACATGACCTACCGTGCGGTAACTATTTTAAACGAGGTAGATTTAATTCTTGCCGAGGACACCCGCACCAGTGGTAAATTATTGCAGCATTACGACATTAGAACGTCCATGCTTTCCTACCACATGCACAACGAGCACAAGATAAGTGACTCCATCGTAAAGCGCATTCAGGAAGGCGAGACGATGGCGTTGATAACAGATGCTGGATCGCCCGGAATAAGTGATCCGGGATTTTTGCTTGCGCGAAAGCTTATAGAAAACAACCTCCCCATAGAAGCATTGCCCGGAGCAACCGCATTTGTCCCAGCCTTGACCGTGTCTGGCCTGCCTTGCGATAAATTTGTTTTTGAAGGTTTTCTACCCGTGAAAAAAGGCCGCCAAAAACGTCTGGAATTTCTCAAAGATGAACAACGCACCATCGTTTTCTACGAGTCTCCACATAAATTACTGCGTACCCTAGCCGATTTTCTCACGCATTATGGCAATAAACGCCACGTAAGCATTTCCCGCGAAATCTCAAAAATGTTTGAGGAACATTACCGCGGGACCGTTGAAGACGCCATCGCCCATTTTGAACTCAAAAAACCCAAAGGCGAGTTTGTGGTGGTACTGGAGGGGAAGAGTGACTCTTAAAACACGACCTTATTTATAATGTCAAAGCGATAACTTATGAAACGTAAAATTGTTGACTCTTCCATGATAAGAAGCATTGGTTATTACCGAGATGAAGCAGTTCTGGAAATTGAATTTAACAGCGGTGCATTATGGCAATATGAGGACTTTCCTATGGATGCCTGGCAAGATTTCCAAAATTCATCATCCAAAGGAAGGTTTTTCAATGATCAAATAAGGGATGAATATGCTGAATACCAAATCAAAAGACGCTAAAAGTCCTTTTCTTAATCAATCTCAACCATCACGGGACAGTGGTCGCTATGAACTGCCTCACTCAAAATAACCGATCTTCTCACGCGGTTCTTGAGCGTATCGTTTACCATGTGGTAATCGAGTCTCCATCCCTTGTTTCTTGCTCTGGAACCACCGCGATAGCTCCACCAGGAATATTGACCAGGCTGATTGTTGAACATTCTGAAAGTATCCACAAATCCACTTTCTACAAATAGATCCATCCACGCACGTTCTTCTGGCAAGAAACCCGAAGTGTTTTTTAATCTTATGGGATCGTGGATATCGATGGCCTTGTGACAGATGTTGTAATCGCCACAAATCAATAAGTTGGGACGCTGCTTTCTCAGTTCTTTTGAATATTCAAGAAATTGATCCATATATTCAAATTTAAAACTAAGGCGCGCATCGTTAGTCCCGCTGGGCAAGTACATGGACATGATCGATAAATCTCCATAATCTGCGCGTATATTTCTCCCCTCAAAGTCCATGGTTGCTATGCCGGTTCCATATTCTACATGATCGGGTTCTGTTTTGGATAAAATTGCAGTGCCTGAGTAGCCCTTTTTCTGTGCCGGGTAGTAGTACTGGTAGCTGTATCCCGCTTTCGCGAAAGCTTCCCTATCCACCTGATCCTCCTGGGCCTTGATCTCCTGAAGGCATAAAACGTCCGGATCTGCAGCGGTGAGCCAACTTATAAATTCTTTCTTCATCGCAGCACGGATGCCATTAACGTTATAGGATATGATTTTCATGTGATATATTTCTAACAGATTAATTTTTAAGGATTCAACCGCATCAACTTTGAGTCGCTGCATGGCAAATGCCATTGCGCAGGTGACTTGACTTTTTATACTTTCAATAATACCCCAAGGATTTTATTCCTTGTACATTTTTACAAGCAGCTCCCCTTTATCGTCCATGGAAGCGCGGTACATTCCCGGCGTGTTAAATTCCATGGAAATATTCCCCAAGTGATCCAGGGCAACAACGCCACCAGTTCCTCCCAGGTTTTTCAATTTATCCTGTATAACCTTATCAGTTGCTTGTGGTAGGGTCATGCCGCTATATTCCATAAGTGCGCTGATGTCATGGGCGACCTGGGCGCGTATGAAATACTCGCCGTGTCCCGTGCTGGAAACCCCACAAGTGGCGTTGTTTGCATAAGTCCCGCTACCTATAAGTGGTGAGTCTCCTATGCGACCGTATTTTTTATTGGTCATGCCGCCCGTGCTGGTTCCCGCTGCGATATTTCCGTTTTTGTCCAGTGCCACGCAACCTACCGTACCGTACTTGCTGTCCTTGATGAATGGATCCTTGAGCTCAAGTTGCGTACTTGCTTGATCTTGGTTTTCGTTTTGGTCATTTTCCCTTTCCAGTACTCGTTGTAATGATTGAAATCGGTTTTCTGTGAAGAAATAGCTGTTGTCCACGATCTCGATATTGGGTGTTTTAAGAGATCTTGCAAAATCATCGGCTCCCGCGCCACTCAACAAGACATGCTCTGAGTCGGTCATGACCATGCGTGCCAGCGAGATGGGATTTTTTACGGTAGTTGATCCTGCAACAGCGCCCGCATTGAGCGTTTTTCCATCCATGAAACTGGCGTCCAAAGAATTGATGCCATCGTGGGTAAAGACTGCGCCCTTCCCAGAGTTGAACAGTGGCGAGTCTTCCATAATACGTATGCTTGCCTCGACGGCGTCCATGGCGGTACCGCCGTTTTTTAGGATGGAATGGCCTGTCCTTACCGCTTCAGCAAGTTTTTCACTGTATTCCTTTTCCAGATCGGGAGTCATGTTTTCTTTCTTGATCGTTCCCGCGCCGCCGTGGATCACTATCGCAAAATCATTTATAACCTCGCCTTCAACCGTCTCAACTTCAGCCTTTTCATCAGTGGTTTTGTTATTATCCATGTTGCAGGAAACTAGACTTAAAAAGAACAGCGCATATATATATTTCATGACAGATAATTTGAGCGTAAGTTATCCATAAAAACTCGCAATTCATAGCTAGTGAAGCGCGGTCTGGAGGAGAGTTTTTATATCTTCGTCTCTATGAACTGGCTAGACATTGCGATTTGCATTTTACTCCTTATAGGGTTTTGGAAAGGATATTTGAACGGGTTTTTCGTTGAGTTAACTTCTTTAATTGCACTTGTTGCGGCAATCTATGGCTCTATTTATTTCTCAAATTATGCGGGTGACTGGCTGCGGGAACAGTTTAACTGGGATGAGGCCTATATCACGATAGCCAGTTTTATCATCACATTTGTGGTCATAATCTTTGTGATTACCTACGTGGGGAAGTTGATTACCAAAGTCGTTAAAACCGTCCAGTTGAGTTTTATAAATAAGCTTGCGGGAGCAGCCTTTGGCATGGCTAAGCTGGGTTTTGTATCCAGTGTACTACTTATGTTTATCAATAGTGCGGGAGGCGAATTTGACCTCGTTCCCAGGGAAATAAAAGAAAATAGTATCATTTATCCACACATTGAGCCTCTTGCTCCGCTATTACTTCCCAAAATACTGGAAGAAGCAGATCGTATGGATCGCAGGTTGCGCGGTGATGATGAACGACTTCCCGAGAAAACCGAGGCCGAGAAGCAGGCGCAAGATTCGACTGTGATTGAGTAAGCTTTTAGTTGTTGGATTTTTTTTTGTGCTTGTTCCGCTTTCGCGAAAGCTGACCCACCCAAAAAGTTTATGCTATACAAATAACCTGCAAAGCTCATTTTATATCAAATCACTCTAGACTATTATTGAGTTTAAAGTCTTGATTCCACAATTCCTGGGATGGATTTAACTGGTTGATTTTAAATTATTTATAATGTGCATTATGATCTTAATATAGATTTAACGGTCAGTTGTGATTTTATAGGGAATGATTATTTCGATATTTGCATTACCAAAAGGAAAAACAAGTATTTTTTCAGAAAAGGTTTTCTAATTAAGTTTAGAAATTAAAATAAGCATCGATAAAAAGATGCAAGATTTGGTTGGTTGGAAGCCGCTATTCAAACATTCTTTGTTTGTTAGCGGCTTTTTTTTGCTGTCGTGTCAAAGGATTTTATTTATAAAAATGCATTTCCTCAACATACCGCTGCACCTCGTGGTGCATGAAATAGCGCAGATCTTTCCCTTCCTTGATCCCGTTCCTGATCATCGTTGAAGAGATTTCCATGATGGGCGCGTCAATTTTAGTAATGTGTGGGTGATCCTTAAACTCTTCCTTTACTTCTCCCGATGAAATACGCGGATACACGATGATCTCATAATTCTCCAGCAACACCTCATGATTCTTCCATTTGTGGAGGTTTTTCAAATTATCTTCTCCCATAACCAGAACAAAATTACGATCTGGATATTTCTCAGATAGGTGGGCGAGGGTATTTACCGTATAATTAGGTTGTGGTAGGCTAAATTCAATATTGCTCGCCTTGATCCTGTCATAATCATCGGTCGCGAGATGAACCATGTGCAATCGCTGATAATCATCCAGCAAGGTGTTTTTTTTCTTCAACGGATTGTGCGGTGTCACCACCATCCATAGTTCATCGAGATCGCTGTTCTCCACCAGATAATTTGCAATGGCGAGATGTCCTATGTGAATGGGATTAAATGTACCGAAGTAAAGTGCCGTTCTTTTATTAGATGCCATGTGTTAATTTAGAAAACAACAAATTACGATCTATTTACGGAACTTAAAAACTCTGTAGGCGTCATTATAAGAAGGCGGGAATTTTTACCTTTCTTCAATTTTTACGTCACTATTATTCGTACTAAATTGTTTGAGTGTTTTTTTAGTCCTTAAGCTCTCTAAGTTTCCTTAGACTATTTTTTAAACCAACCGTACCGCAAATAATCAGCGTGATCAATCCTCCACAAAGTACATAATTAGTTGTTCCGTATTTTTCTACATCTGCTCTTTCAAAAAGAAAATATAATAAGTAAACTAGAGGTCCTACAATCAGAAAAATCGCGGCGTTCTTTTGTTTACTTATTTTTTTGCGCTTTTCAATGTTCATAATTTGAGTTTTTAGGTGTAATTCAATAATGTGTTGAATGGTTAAATATATCAGCTAGGAAACAATTTTTATCGATACTTTTTCTCTAAATAATCGCCGTATTCTTTTTTATAATCGATGTTTACTGGAAGAGGCGTTCCCGTGGTAAGACTTTTTACAACCGGAGAGGTCTCAATCTCTTCATTTGCTGACTTCTTATCTTTAATCGTGATTGCCTTTAAATAAAACTCTATGATTTTTTGAAAGAACAATCCTTAATCCCGGGAATTAAAAAATCATAATATTGTGATGATCACGATCGAGGGTTTGGTTTTTTTTATAGTTAATTGTAGGGACAATGTAATTGGTTACCGCGGTTAATTTATGACCACTTACGTTGACATTCTAATCTTAAAAACAAAAAATATGAACAAAACAAAATTAGGCTTTTTAGCTATCGTAATTGCATTTAATTTGACAGGTTGCTCACCAGACGCTGAAAATGTGAGCAATGATGTTTTATCCGAAACTTTACAAACTAAATCAATACTCATTGAGCCAGAAACTGAATATGAAAATATTCTTAATGCTTTTTATGATGAGGATGAGTACGAAGTGGGTGAATGGACTACAATTGTGGATGAAGCTGAATTTGAAACAGAAGTGAAGGAAGTTACCAACTCAACCGGATCAACCGCTTATCTGATCAAAGATCCAGAGGATGGGCATTATATCTTTGTTGATAAGAATGATGTAATGAAAGGCTCATTTGCTTTTCTGCCGCATATTCTTTAGCTCTCGCAATCACCTCCTTATCTAGTTTGAGTTAAGTTTTGTGATATGTTAATTCTGATAATATATTAAAATATGCTTATAGATCAAAACCAAAAGTACTTATATCTGCCGCATAATGTAAAAATCTCTCAATCAAATATTATCTAGTTTGAGGAAAAGTTTTGTGTCCATATATTAAATGTAGATACAAATTAGAAAAATCTATTTATATCAACTCATTGATAAGCTTAATCCAATTGACGAAAAAAATGTAGCTACAAATTAGAAAAATCTATACAATCATAATTATGCAATTATTCTAATTAAAAATTACGCTACATATGATCATATAGCTTATTTTAACTCTAAACTCACAATTAATTGCAAATTATTATGAAGTTTCTATTACTCATTCTATAATGTTTGCTCTATGATCTATCGTTCTCACAGTCCGGAATTTATACTTAACAACGAAAATGGTGATAAGATAATTAATTACAAGGTCAGTATCTCTCAAGGCTTGAAAACCCTTGAGAGATTTACTGATTCTGCGGGTTACCTAAGATTAGATAAAGACTTCTTTAATTTTAAGAGACCACTAACAATTTTGCCAGAGAGTTACGTTGCTATTAGCACGAACTCGTCAAAAAAAATTGATACTTTATCGTTCAAACCCAATTTATTCGACTTAGATCCCGTAGTTGTACATGGTAAAAAGAATAAAAAAATCGATTATAAAAATTTTAAGTCAAAAGAAAATCGTACGGGTGGTTTATTGGGTCGACAAAAAAAGATCATGGGCCTTCTATTACCGAATGTGGAATATATAACATCCATTGAATTATTAGAACAGTATCCAGAAACTAATGTTTTGAGCAAATTAAGTTTTCAGGTTGAAACTAGTTCTCCTGATTTGGACAGAGACATTAAAGCAAGACTCAATTTTTATAACAAAGATAAAGAGTTGTTTCATTCTCAAGATAATATAGTTAACTTACAAGATATCGTTGAAGATCTAGTGTTCATACTACCGAATGAACAAAACCTAGTGTCCCAATTGTCTTATGTAGGTATTTCATACATCCCTATCTTAACATCTGACACCGCTTATGGTAGTGATTATAATTATTTACTAAAGTTACTGTTTTCCGAGTTTAAAAATCCTAAAACCCATGTTTCAAAAGATGGTGGAAAATGGATTATATACTCAAGAGAGGAGGAAGAACTAGACGATTGGATAAAAAATATATTACTAGCATTTCCACTCTTTGATGGATTTAACAATTTAAATCCACATATCACAATTGAAGCAGAAATATATCGCTAGATAAGACCTGTTTATTCCTTAATAAACTCCTTCACCACTCGGTAAGCCTCTTCCTTAGCGGCTTTTAAATCGACATTTTCTATAATCACGTCAAATTGTGGTGCCGTTGCCATCTCGGTACTTGCTTTTGCAACCCGCATGGCGATCTTCTCGTGGGTTTCTGTCTTGCGCTTTTTAAGGCGTATCTGAAGTTCGTTGATTGACGGTGGTTTTACAAACACCGCTATCGTGCGTTCTGGGAATTTTTTCTTTAATCGCAGACCGCCCACTACATCGATATCAAAGATGACGTGCTTCCCCAGTGCCCACAAACGTTCCACCTCGGCTTTTAACGTTCCATAAAACTGGTCTCGGTACACCTCTTCAAATTCTAGAAACTCGTCGTTTTTGATTCGGTTCTTGAACTCTTTAATGCCTAAAAAATAATAGTCCTTTCCGTCGGTTTCACCATTTCTAGCTTCCCGTGAGGCAGCGCTGATCGAGAACGCAAGGTTAAGGTCTTTTTGTTTTAACAGGTGACGGACCAATGTAGTTTTTCCAGCTCCAGAAGGAGCGCTAAATACAATAAGTTTGGGAGCAGCTTCCATTACAATACGTTAAGCAGTTGTTCTTTTACCTTTTCTAGTTCATCCTTCATCTGCACGACCAGTTGTTGCATGGTGGCGTGATTTGCCTTGCTTCCTATCGTATTGATTTCACGGCCTATTTCCTGTCCTATAAAACCCAGTTTTTTACCCTGGGAAGTTGGTAGGTTCATGGTTTCCATAAAATAGTCCAGATGGGTTTTAAGACGTACTTTCTCTTCCGTAATGTCGTATTTTTCTAGGTAGTAGATCAATTCTTGCTCAAAGCGGTTTTCATCCACTCGGTCTTTAACCTCTTGAACCGCTTTTTCTAAGCGAGATCTCACATCACCCAATCGTTCTACATCTATTGCGATTACATCTCTCAAAAGGTTTTTAATATTTGTGATGCGCAGATCAAATTCGGCCTCAAGGGTTCTACCTTCCTCCGCTCTGAATTTTTGTACCTCGGCAAGACTTTCTTGAATAACCATGAGTACTTCAGACTTGTCTTCTTTAGATAACTCTTCTGTTTGTGAGTCAAAAACATCTGGGAATTTAGTTGCAATCTCCAGCAATTGGATATCGTGGTTGTGATTGCCATACCTAATGCCTTCAATCTGCCCCATCTGCTTCATGTAACTTTCAATTACAGCGAGGTTGAGTTGGGTAGTATTTGCAGTTCCAGTATTTTCAAGATATACAGATGCGTCAACTTTACCTCTCATAAGAGATTGTGCAACCTGTTGTCTTAATGGGAGTTCGAGTTCTTTGAGTGCAGATCCTATTCTTATGTTGAGATCGAGGTTTTTGCTATTTAAAGTTCTGATTTCTACCGTGATTTTTTTATCATCAAGGAGTTTTACAGACTTTCCATAACCCGTCATGGAAATTATCATGTACTTTTCTTTAGCGTGCAAAGATACAGGTTAGTGGCTATTAAGAGGTTTGTATGGATTCAAATAAATAATATGCCGTGATCAATGGGATCGCGGTATATACATTTGAGAATTCACTGGTATTGCTTCTATAAGTTATGGAGAAGTACTCTGGTCATGCATATTAAATGCAGTTGTAATCAACCAACTCATACCTATATCAATTAAAAAGTTTGTTGGAGCACCTAATTACTGCATAAACTTCTCGCCCAGGTGGGCAGCAATTACGCATGCTAAAAATAAGTTCCGCGCATAAAAAAAGCTTCAACGCCATGTTGAAGCTTTTGTGGCCACCTGGGCTTACTTCGACTGGCTCAGCATAAACTTCTCGCCCAGATAGGCAGCAATTACGCATGTTAAAAATAAGTTCCGCGCAGTCCCGATAGCTATCGGGAGAGTCAGATGTTTCTGGTCTCATCCAATATCTTATCACGCATTTCCTTGTACCTTAGCAAATTATCGATGTACTTGCTACTTTTCATTTTTTTAATTTTGCGCTCTAACCTAATTGCATGGCTGTAATCGTCGCACTCCAGTGCCAATTTTAATTCCCAGTCGCCCACCGTGGCGGTAAAACGGTGAGAACCATAAATTCCATCATTGTGAGCTCTAATACGGTCATCCAGACTACCTGCACACGCACCAATATAGTTTTTCTTAAGGTGGTTACTATAAATGATGTATGTATAAGACATGTATGGGTATGGGTAAAGTAAAAATACCTTGGCCGCAAATGCAACCAAGGTATTTAAGTGGGCCCACCTGGGCTCGAACCAGGGACTTTCTGATTATGAGTCAGATACTCTAACCAGCTGAGTTATAGGCCCAATAAGAGATCAGCAAGCTAACCTCTTATTTTTAGAGTCTGCAAATTTAAACTTTATATGATTACTGGCAAATTATTCTTTGATTTCCTGACATAGTTCTACTAAAACCCCATTGCAGGATTTAGGATGGATAAATGCCACCCACTTATTATCTGCGCCTTTTTTGGGCTCTTTATTTAAGATCTGGAAGCCTTCTCTTTCCAGCCTCGCGAGCTCTGATTTGATATCCTCCACGGCAAATGCTACGTGATGTATCCCCTCACCTTTCTTTTCTATAAACTTTGCAATCGCACTACTGGGATCTGTCGCTGCAAGAAGCTCGATCTTATTCTCGCCGCTCTTGAAAAAACTTGTCGAGACGTTCTCACTTGCAACCAGTTCTTCCTTGTAGGGCTTTCTACCCAGTAGTTTTTCAAAGTTGTCATTTGATTCCTCAAGGTTCTTTACCGCAATTCCCAGATGTTCTATTTTACCTAACATACCATTTCCAATTTCTCAAATTTACAGTCTTTAGACTTAAAGTCGGTAAACTTTTATTGGGAGTACAACTTTTAGGATGAGACGCACGATTTATCAAAGTCATTTTCTTGAACCATAAATAAGTAACTACCTTTGTATAATGGAAGAGAGCAATAGACAGAAAAAGATAGCAGGGGTCTTGCAGGAAGATTTATCTGCCGTGATTCAAGACGTAATGCGCAAGAACGCAGTTTCTAACATGATCGTATCGGTCACAAAGGTTACCGTTACCCCAGACTTGGGATATGCTAAGGTCTATCTATCCGTTTTCCCAGCTGCAAAAGCAGAAACCGTGGTGAAGGAAATCGTGGAAATGGGTAATGAGATACGTTATGAGGTGGCCTCCAGGGTGCGCCACCAGTTCCGTCGCATGCCAGAGCTTCAGTTTTTTAACGATGACTCGCTTGAATATATGGACAAGATAGACCGCGAACTCAAAGGAGAGAACAACCCCATAGAAAATCCAGATATACTGCCTCGCCGCAAAAAGTCGTAGTGAATTTTTCCTTTTACATAGCGAGAAGATATCTAGTTTCCAAGAATGGCAAGAACGCCATCAACATCATCAATATACTCAGCCTGGTCATAACCGTTGTGGGAACGGCCGCGCTTTACATCGTCCTTTCGGGATTTTCCGGACTTAAGGTCTTCAGCACGGGATTCTCCAGTTACTTTGACCCAGACCTAAAGGTGGAGTCCTATGAGGGGAAGACTTTGTTTGTTCCGCTTTCGCGAAAGCGGGAACTAGAAAAAATATCTGGAATACAGGTTATAAGTTCTACCATAGAAGAAAAAGTGTTTCTCAATTATGAGGAAAAAAATGACATCGCCTACATCATGGGCGTTGATGAGGCATATACTCAAATCATCCAGCCCGACTCCATCTTGCTTTATGGAACCTGGCTTACCGACAGTGATCCTCTAGTAGTTGTAGGTGCTGCAATTGCAAACAAATTGTCACTATCAGTGAGCGATTATGGATCATTTATGCAAATTATGGTTCCCAGGCCAGGTACGGGAGCGATCAACGAACTTAATCTAAGCAGTTCATTTTCTACGCTGGACGCCACTGCGACTGGGATGTTCTCTACCGATGTGGAGGACATCGACAGTAAATATATTTTTACCCGCATCAGTGCCGCCAGAACGTTGCTCAATTATGACGAAAACACGGTAACCGCTATCGCCATAAAGCTTTCCCCACAGGCAGATGAGGACGAGGTAAGATCTCAGATCGAGGCTGTTTTTGATAAACCGGTGGTCATAAAAAATAAATTCCAAATGAACGACGCGCTCTACAAGATGCTCAATTCGGAAAATCTAGCGGTGTACCTAATTTTTACGTTAGTTCTTATCATCGCGCTTTTTAACGTGGTGGGAAGTATTATCATGATGATTCTCGACAAGAAAAAGAATTTAAAAACGCTCCTCGACCTAGGCGCAGAAATTACCGATCTAAGAAAGATATTCTTTATTCAGGGAAGTCTGATGACCCTGGCCGGTGGAATTTTAGGGATTATCATAGGAATACTCATGGTCTGGTCGCAAATGACCTATGGTTATATTATGATCCTGCCGGGTACTCCCTATCCCATTTCCATGGAATGGAGCAATTTAATTATCTCATTTATGACCATCGCCGTTCTCGGGATTATATCAAGTTATATAGGTTCACGACGTATCAACGAGAGGTTATTGTATCAGGCAAAGCTGTAATCGCCAAATCTCTCCAAAACCTCCTCAAATGCCTCAAAAACTCCAGCCGAGTCATCGCTGGTGACCATTTTCATGCGGTAGGTCTTAAAATCTGGGATTCCCTTAAAGTAGTTGGTATAATGGCGTCGGGTCTCAAAAACCCCCAATTGCTCTCCTTTCCAATCGATCGCCATTTGTAGGTGTCTTTTTGCAACATCGACGCGTTCCTGCATAGTAGGCGGCTCAAGATGGCTTCCTGTCTCAAAAAAGTGTTTTACTTCTCTGAAGAACCAGGGATAACCGATGCTCGCCCTGCCTATCATCGCTCCATCAAGACCATAATCATCTCTCATTTCCACCGCTCTTTCTGGTGTATTCACGTCTCCATTGCCGAAAACTGGAATGTGCATGCGTGGATTGTTTTTTACATCGGCTATAGGTTTCCAGTTGGCATTTCCTTTATACATCTGCGCACGGGTTCTACCGTGTATAGAAATTGCTTTTATACCTACGTCCTGCAAGCGCTCTGCAACCTCAACGATCTTTATCGAGTCATCATCCCAACCCAAGCGGGTTTTTACGGTTATCGGTAAACTTGTGTGTTTCACCATCGCTTCAGTAAGTGAAACCATGAGATCGATATCTTTTAGAATACCAGCACCGGCACCTTTGGAAACCACTTTTTTAACCGGACAACCAAAGTTTATATCAATAATATCTGGTCTCGTGCGCTCCACAATCTCCACAGATTGCAACATGCTATCGAGATTTGCGCCAAAAATCTGAATTCCCACCGGACGTTCTGCCTCATAAATATCCAGTTTCATGGTACTTTTTGCCGCATCACGTATCAAGCCCTCACTGGATATAAATTCCGTATAGACCACATCTGCCCCATTTTCCTTGCAAAGTGCCCTAAAAGGTGGATCACTTACATCTTCCATGGGAGCTAGCAACAAAGGAAAATCTGGTAATTCTATGTCTCCTATTTTAACCATGCTGCAAATTTAAGTAAACATGAATAAGTTGTTTTGATTTTATGGGTACAGATGTATAGTCCCAAAGTTTTTTTGGAAATATTCTTGTGTTGAGGTTATTTGCAAAGCCATATAAAGAAAGACCTAAAAATGCATTCCTCTCACTACTCTCGTTAAATGCAAGAAAGGGGGAAAGTTAGACCGTGCGAATTAAAAAGTCTTATGTCTTATGTCAGAAACCGTCAGGTTTCCCATCTTATGTCGGTCATCGGTCGTCAGTCTTATGTCTTATGTCAGAAACCGTCAGGTTTCCCATCCTATGTCGGTCGTCGGTGGTACGGTCGTCAAAAACCCCTAAATTGCTCAAGGTTTTTCCCTTACTCCTTCCAGCAACATCTCATTAAGCTGTTCGTCAGAGTTTTCGGTGGATTTGTGCAGCACTGAAATATCCCCTGTGGACTCCATCACCACGGCAAAGACTTGATTAAAGTTGAGTACGTTTGCTTCTCTCAGTTTAGCTAGAAGTTGTGTTTTTTCCACACGCGCATGTTTGAGGTTTTCGTAAAGAATTTCGTTTCCTCTCATCAAGAGTAATGGCCTGTTGGAAATAAGTGAGCTCAGAGCAGGAAATTTCCTTTGAAAGGTTGAAAACAGAAAGGTGAGAAACAATAAACTACCTATGGCGACAGATCCATAAACGATGGAAGTTTTAGAAGTGAGCGTGGACGAAATAATGCTACCTATTGCTACGGTAAAAGCAAAGTCATACGCGGTAAATTTTGCAAAAGACCGCAAACCTATTGCTCTTGTGAGCGCCACAACCACAATAAATATCATAAAACTTCCCACAAGCGTTTGCCATAGCGGATCATCCAGTTTATAAAACCATTCCATAGTATTGTTTATGGGTCAAGTTAGGGATGTTTGATAGTACTTAGTGGTAAATGATTTATAAAAAGCTTGGAGTTCAATATATCATAGAATAATTCCATATATGTGCACTCCACTCTCCGCCGCAACGGATCGTCATATATAGAAAAGGGGGAAGTTTTCACCAACTCAAAAAGTCTTATGTCCTACGTCAAGAAACCGTCAGGTTTCCCCTCTTTTGTCGGTTCTTCTGCAAATTTTTATTAGAAAGTTCAGTCTATAAGCCCCCCTCAATCCCCCAAGGGGGAAGTTTTCACCAACTCAAAAAGTCTTATGTCCTACGTCAGAAACCGTCAGGTTTCCCATCTTTTGTCAGTTCTTCTGCAAATTTTTATTAGAAAGTTCAGTCTCTCAGACCCCCTCAATCCCCCAAGGGGGAAGTTTTCACCAACTCAAAAAGTCTTATGTCCTACGTCAGAAACCGCCAGGTTTCCCCTCTTTTGTCGGTTCTTCTGCAAATTTTTATTAGATAAGTTCAGTCTATAAGCCCCCCTCAATCCCCCAAGAGGGAAGTTTTCACCAACTCAAAAAGTCCTACGTCCTACGTCAGAAACCGTCAGGTTTCCCATCTTTTGTCGGTTCTTCTGCAAATTTTATTAGAAAGTTCAGTCTATAAGCCCCCCTCAATCCCCCAAGGGGGAAGTTTTCACCAACTCAAAAAGTCTTATGTCCTACGTCAGAAACCGCCAGGTTTCCCTTCTTTTGTCGATTCTTCTGCAAATTTTATTAGAAAGTTCAGTCTATAAGCCCCCCTCAATCCCCCAAGGGGGAAGTTTTCACCAACTCAAAAAGTCTTACGTCCTACGTCAGAAACCGCCAGGTTTCCCCTCTTTTGTCGATCGTCGGTCGTCAAAAAGTCGGTCGTCGTGAAACTAGATCTTCCTCAACCAGCTGCTCATGCTTACGCGGCTCTCTAAATATTCTTTGAGATCTTTTATGGCGATACGCTCTTGAGTCATGCTATCACGATCTCTTACGGTAACCGCATGGTCATCTTTGGTGTCATGATCGATAGTTACACAATACGGAGTTCCAGCAGCGTCCTGTCTTCTGTAGCGGCGGCCTATGGCGTCTTTTTCATCATACTGGACCTTGAGTGACCATTTGAGTTCGTCGATGATCTCGTGGGCGATTTCCGGTAAACCGTCTTTTTTGAGCAGTGGTAAGATCGCCGCTTTTACCGGTGCGAGAACTGCTGGTATTTTTAGAACCGTGCGCTCGCTTCCATCTTCTAAAACTTCATCCTGTAGCGAATTTGCATATACCGCCAAAAACATGCGGTCCAGACCTATCGATGTCTCGATCACGTAGGGAACATAGTTTTTATTTTCCTCATGATCAAAGAATTGAAGCTTTTTACCGCTGTGTTCTTCGTGAGCTTTCAAGTCAAAATCGGTACGGGAGTGGATTCCCTCCAGTTCCTTAAAGCCAAATGGAAAATTGAATTCAATGTCAGTCGCGGCGTTTGCGTAGTGGGCTAGTTTCTCATGATCGTGGAAACGGTAGTTATCATCGCTCATTCCCAATGATTTGTGCCACGCCATGCGCTTTTCTTTCCATATTTCAAACCATTCCAACTCTGTTCCCGGTTTCACAAAATATTGAAGCTCCATTTGTTCAAACTCACGCTGGCGGAAAATAAATTGTCGTGCAACGATCTCGTTTCTGAAGGCTTTTCCTGTCTGTGCAATACCAAAAGGGATTTTCATCCTTCCTGATTTCTGCACGTTTGAGAAGTTGACAAATATTCCCTGAGCTGTTTCCGGTCTCAAGAACAAATCAGTTGCAGTGTCTGAGCTGGCGCCTATTTTAGTGCCGAACATGAGGTTGAACTGGCGCACATCCGTCCAGTTTTTAGATCCGGTGTCGGGATCGGCTATTTCTAGTTCTTCTATGAGGGCTTTTACACCTGCGAGATCTTCTGCTTCCAGTAACCTGGCGAGGCGTTCTACGGGTTCTTTAGCCTGTTGCAAATATCCCATTACCCGCGCATTTGTCTCGCGGTACATGGCTGCATCAAAGCTGTCACCAAAGCGTTTTGCGGCTTTGGCGACTTCCTTATCGGCTTTTTGGAGGTATTTCTCGCAGTAATCTTCTACCAGCACGTCGGCACGATAGCGTTTTTTACTGTCCTTATTATCTATAAGTGGATCGTTAAATGCATCTACGTGACCCGATGCCTTCCAGACCGTGGGATGCATAAAGATAGCCGTATCGATTCCCACAATATCCTGATTGAGCTGTGTCATCGCCTGCCACCAGTACTCTCTTATATTCTTTTTTAGCTCGACTCCATTCTGTCCATAATCATAAACGGCGCTTAAACCGTCATAGATTTCACTGGACTGGAACACATATCCGTACTCCTTTGCGTGTGAAAGTACTTTCTTGAATTGATCTTGATCATTATTTGCCATAGCTGCAAAAATAGAAAAAGGCTTTATATGGCGGTAGGGTTTTTGGTTATTTCGCTTTCGCGAAAGCAACTTATAATAACACCCTATTTTTGCAGAAAAATATAGATTCATGAGGATTTTTACCAGAGAGGATTTTATAGACATTTATACAAAGGGAAAACAAAGAGGAATAGATTTTCTGTTCTCCAAGCTGAAGATTTCTCAATTGGACAGAACAAGGAGTGCGTTCAACGATACTCGTGATCTTACTTCAAATGCTTGGGAAATTCCATACTTAACGGATAGGTGGAACAAACTTACTACCGGTAACAAAAACACTGATTTTGAAGACTTTTTCATGAATGAATTTTTACTGAAAAGCAATGATCTGAAAGTAATTTCCCTAGGAAGTGGTGGCTGTGATCGCGAGCTCAAATTAGCAACCTATCCACAATTCTCTGAGATTACCTGTGTAGATATAGTCCCAGAAAACCTAAATGCAGCAAAAGCTCGAATTACCGAAGAACATAAGGCCCAAATGATTTTTTTATGCGAGAGCATCTACGACCTCCACATGCCCAAAGAAAGCTATGACGTTGTCTTTTTTTATGCCTCACTGCACCATTTTAAAAATGTAGAACAGCTAATCAATGACACAATTATACCAGCTTTAAAACCTGGCGGCCTTATCATTATAAATGAATTTGTAGGAGCTGATAGACTACAATTTCCCAAGAAACAACTGGTCGCGGTTAATAAATCACTAGCACATATTCCTAAGAAATGGAGGGTACGACGCGCTACAACCTTGGTAAAAAATAAATTTTATGGTTGTGGGCTTCTAAGAATGATCGTTGCAGACCCTTCAGAATGTGTAGATTCTTCAAATATAGTTCCTTCATTGCACAATAACCTAAATGTCGTTTTTGAAAAAGGTTATGGAGGAAACCTCACAATAAATGTGCTCAAAGATATTGCACATCACTTTGTCGAACTTAATGAGGAGAAGAAAAAAATTCTTGACAAATTATTTCAATTGGAAGATGAGTATTTGCTAACAGAACGGTCTGATTTTGTATGCGGCATATACCAAAAGAAGGCAAGTCATTAAACATTACCTCAAGTCCAACTGCTGGCTCGCTATACGTATGGAGTCCTTGAACAAATTAATGCGGTAAGATCCTTCCTCGCGGTCATCTTTTAACAGCTCCACGAGCTCACAGATCTTTAATTCCTCACCTTGATAATTGAACTGCACCACTTTGGAATACATGAGTTCCTGCTCGTCAAACTGTACCTTTTTACGTACGCCTATCACATTATTGAGCGGATTGATGATCTGGAGGTAATAAGAGTTCACTCCGTTGTCGGCAAGGGTGTTTTTAGGTAACGTAAAACAGACGTTCAACGCATCCACACGGCTTGCATTATCGTTCTCAATCTGCTTGCCCGAGCTGCGCACAATGAGTGGCGTTGTATTAAAGTTTACGGGAACAAGCGCCGCGGCACGGGTCATGTCTTCGTTCAATGTCTTGATCTTTTCTTCCTGATCGGTAGATTTTATCATCTCTGCATTAAGTACTTGCAGTGTACTATCGTTGACCCTGGACAGGTTGCTGTTTTCAGTAAGTAGTGACGCCACCCGCGTTTTGAGCTCGTCGCGCTCTCTTTTGATCTGCATCAGTTCCTTGCGCAGTGAGGATAGCAACTGCACACTTCCCTTTAAGCTGCTCACACTATCCACAAGCCTGGTAATCCTGGTGCGGGCATCCTCAAGATCGTTGCTGAGCATGGTTCCCTTCTCGATCTGTAGGGAATAATCGTTGGAAATGTTCTCCAGTTCCTTTTGGATATCGTTTTTTTCCTCGGTGATGGCCTCGCGTATATCTTCGTTCTCGTTGAAGGTACTGTAGCTCCATATTGCGAGTGCGGCAAGCAATAAAATAAGAACTACAACCAGTACTTTATAAATTCTGTTATCTGGGGACTCGTCTGACATGATAGATGCTTTATATTTAGCAAAAATAGGATTTTTAAATTCGCTTATGAAAAACTGGTTTTCAGATTTTTTAAATCTTTTCTATCCAGCGGTCTGCATGGGTTGTAAAACCAGCCTCTATGATGGCGAGAATGTACTGTGTATAGAGTGTGCGAGCGCGATTCCCATGGCCTACGACCTGCTGGAATATGACGAGAAGGTGAAGGATCTTTTTTATGGAAGACTGGAGCTTCACCATGCCCGCAGCCTGTTTTTCTATGAGAAGATAGGAATCGTCCAGTCCATGATCCACGAGCTCAAGTACGCGGGACAGGAACATGTAAGCGGTTATCTGGGCGCCTGGATGGCAGATTATGTAAAACGCGACCCACTTTTTGCCGATGTAGATGTGGTGATTCCCGTTCCCGTCCATGCAAAGCGGCTGAGAAAGAGAGGTTATAATCAGGTGAGTTCTTTTGGTAGGGAATTGAGTGAGGTTTTGGGAGTCAGCTTTCGCGAAAGCGTGCTCACCAAAACAAAAAACACCATTAACCAGGCCCAACTGGGACAGGTAAAACGCAGCGATGAGCGGGAATCTCCCTATAGATTGCAGGAAGAATTGCCCGAAGGATCCCACGTACTGCTGGTGGATGATGTGATTACCACGGGAACGACATTGAGTCTTTGCGCCAAGGAACTATTGAAGATTCCCGGAGTGAAAATTTCTGTGGCTACGATGGCGGTGTCGGTGTAACGAACTGGAAATCGAATTTGTACTTGTACTTGTACTTGAAAATTACGATTATAGAGTGCAAACACCTATTGCCTGCGGCATTTCCCTCAGGGAAAATTTAGATTGATGCGTACAAGAACACTTAGCCAAGTGTATGGTGTAAATTCTCTTGTAAAAATTCTGAGGCGTAGCTTGAAAATTTGGAATTTAAGTTTTCAACTTCCATTAATCTATTTCAAGATAAACCTGTTAAATTGCGTTAGCAATCAAATCTGTCTTGAAAAACAAACTTTCCTTCATTATTTATGTGATCATCGCGGCTGTTGTGCTCGTGCAATGCGCAAAGCGCGGCAATCCCACCGGCGGCCCAGTGGATGAATTGCCACCTGTAATTCTAAGGACTTATCCCGATAATTACTCGACCAATTTTAAGAACCAGACGATCACGATCCAGTTCGACGAATTTGTGAAATTCAAAGATCTTACGAAACAGCTGGTAATTTCTCCACCTCTTAAAACGACACCGCAGATTACACCGCAGGGTGGCGCTTCCAAAAAAATAGAGATCACGATTACCGACACGCTCAAGGAAAACACGACCTATGTGATGAATTTTGGGCAGAGTATCGTGGATAATAATGAGTCCAATGCCTATCCTTTTTTCAAGTATGTTTTCAGTACGGGAACCTACATCGATTCCCTTACCTTAAAGGGAAAGGTAAGTAATGCATTAGAGTATAAAACTTCTGATTATGTAAGCGTGCTGCTTTATGAGGTGGACTCCACCTACACAGATAGTGCGATCTATAAAACACCGCCCAATTATGTAATCAACACGCTGGACAGTCTCAGTACATTCACCATGGAAAACCTCAAAGAAGGAAGGTATCGCATGGTGGCACTAAAAGAGGAAAATAGCGATCTAAGATTTGACAGTAAACGAGACATGATCGGTTTTGTTTCTGAGTTTGTTCAAGTCCCAACCGATAAAGAATATGAAATACGCCTGTATAAACAGATCGCTGATAAAAGTCTCAAAAGACCCACCCACGAGTCTCAAAATAGAATCCACATAGGTTATACAGGAACCATGGAAGGTCTAAAGGTAAGTGCGGTGGATGCGTCGCTTATAAAGAAAAGTAGAATTACAAAACTTGAACAAAAGGACACGCTTCAATACTGGTTCCAACCCAGTCAAAAACTAGATTCTATTTTATTAAAAGGAAGTTGGGAGGATTATGAAGAGGAGTTCATGGTTAAACTTAAAGATCTTAAAAAAGACAGTTTAACGGTTTCAAAGTACGGAGACTTTAGGCTGGGTAAGGATATTCAACTCACGGGAACAACGCCCATTGAAAAAATAGATGTTTCAAAAATTGCGCTTATCGATAGGGACAGCACCGCAGTTTCTTTTACTACAAAACTTGACTCACTGAAAAATGTGGCCACGATCGCGTTCAGGTCGAGTAAAAAAAGTGATGTTGAAAAAGAGGAAAACCAGCAATACACGCTTAACCTATTTCCAGGTGCGGTGACCGACTTTTTTGGTGCGGTGAATCCAGATACACTCAAGCTCAATTATTCCACTCGTAGCACCAAGGATTATGGCAATATTTTTATTAAAATTGAAGGAGGCAATGAATTTCCGGTCATCATCCAGGTCGTCACAACAGATCTAAAAATCGTCGCAGAACAAATTGCAACCTCTAACGGAACTTATGATTTTTTGCTGGTTGATCCCAATACCTATTTTTTCAGGATCGTTTATGATACTAACGGCAACGGGAGATACGATCCAGGTAACTTCCTCCTTCAACAGCAACCAGAACGCGTACAATATTTGAGAAAGGAAATTATTTTGAAGGCAAATTGGGACGTAAACGAAACCATTAACCTAGAGTAAACGCATCGCGATCCTGTAGAAATTTGAGCTTGCTGCGGTATTTTTGCACGCTTTCTTTTATTAATACAACTGATTTTATTCCTTTGTTTTCCCAGGGTTGCTCCAGCAATTCATGTCCCAGGACGTCATACACCTGTGAATGGCCGTTGTAATCCATACCCGTTCCATCAGTTCCCACGCGGTTGACACCTATGCAATAACTCATGTTCTCGATGGCTCGTGCCTTGAGGAGCGCGTCCCATGCATTCACTCTGGGGACGGGCCAGTTTGCCACAAAAATAATAAGGTCATAATCTTGTATGTTTCTTGAGAAAACGGGAAAGCGCAGGTCGTAGCAAATCTGTAGATTTATTTTCCAGCCCAGATAATCTACCGTGACGGGTTTTTCACCACGGTTATAAACCTCATGCTCGCCGGCAAGGGTGAACGTGTGCCGCTTGTCATAATAGGTAATAGAACCGTCGGGAGTTGTAAAGATGCCGCGGTTTACAAAGCCGTTTTCCGTTTTGAACATGACGCTTCCATAAATGGCAAAATTTCCCTTCACCGCGTGGTTCTTCAGATAATCATAAATGGAGTCATCGCTCGCAATACCGCTGGGACTCATGGAGAAACCAGTAGTGAACATTTCGGGTAGAATGACCAGGTCAGTAATGCCATAAAGACGTTCCAGTTTTTTGGAAAAACGGAGCAGGTTTTTATCGGGATTTTCCCAAGCAAGATCTGTCTGGATCAGTGAAACCTGTAGGTCTGGGGAGTTATTCATGGCGGTAGTTTCTGTTGTTTTTTTTCTCGCTCTGTTTGCGCTTCTCGTTGGCACGCTTGCGTTTTATGGATTTGGGCAGTGATTTTTTACGCCTCACTTTTACTATGGTTGCCGCTTTTGAGAGTATCGCGATCAAGGATTTAAAAGCTGTTTCCTTGTTCCGGGACTGGCTGCGGGTGTCCTGACTGGAAACGATGAGGACTCCATCCTTTGTCAACTTATTTGATAGTGCGGTTGAGATTCTTTCGTGTTCCGCTTTCGCGAAAGCGAGACTGTTCAAAACATCAAAGTACAGCTGCACCTTTGTAGCCACCTTGTTCACGTGCTGACCGCCGGCACCGCTGCTGGTGACTGCCTTTACGATGGTTTCCTTATGAATCTGATCGATGTTCATGGAGCTGGTGTGCGGGTTTTAGAAGGTCGTTTACCGTTTTTACGGGATTGAATGTGATGAGCGGGACTTCTATAAAGATACTGTTCCAGCCGGACATGCCGCCGTTCCATAATCCCGGAAGTTCCTGGGCTTTTATTTCAGTTCCATTATGGGATTTATGGGTAATAAATCCGGTATCGGGATCGCTGAAGTCGTTGAGGTCAAATTTTTTACCCTTGTAGTCCCTCACGCAGCAAACGATGTCCACCGGGTTGAAATGCGTGCCGCTCTTAGCAATATTTTGCTGTGAATTGCTGTTTTTATCCACCTGTACACTTTCCACGATCTCGATGGAGAGCTCGCCACTCTTGCTCTCGACCCAGTATGGACCGCCGCCAGTTTCTCCCTCGTTCTTCACCATTCCACAGACCCTCAACGGCCGGTTGAGCCGGTCCTGCAAAAACTCCAGTTGGTAGCCTGTGGCATATTTATGATAATCCTTAGGGAATACCGTACAGAGTTCTTTTTTTAGAAATTTCTCAATTTCTTCTTGAAGTTTGCTAGAAACTGATTCCTTTTCTATAAGTTCCAGATAATTATTGATCTGTTTTCTGGATGTGATCAAATGGCCGGCCAGGGTCTTCTTGTACTTGCAAACTTCCTTTTCCAAAGCCGAAACCGTAACATTATCAATGTTTTTGATAAAGATAAGATCGGCATCCAGCTGGTTGAGGTTGTCCAACAATGCGCCGTGTCCCGCCGGTCTAAAAAACAACGTACCGTCTTCCAGAACTACGGGATTGTTATCGTTATCAACCGCAACTGTGTCCGTATGTGGTTGCTGGAAGGAATAGCTCACATTAAATTTTACACCTGTCTTGCGCTCCACGATTTTTTCTATGCGCTTTAACTCTTCACTGAAGTGACCCTTAAAAGCAGGCGCGATCGTAAAATGCAGCGTGGAAGTTCCCAGGCAACTTGCATAGATCGAGGCTTCAAAAAGATGCTCCTCAAATGCAGTCGCGACGTGATTGTTATACCGGTGAAACGGCACGAGACCTTTAGGCATACCGCTGTAGTTGCGGCCGTCCTTTTCCATCATCTCCCGCACAAAAAGGAGTTTCTTTTCTCCGTCGGATTTTGCTGACCAATCGGCATATTTAAGCTGGAGTGAATCCTTGATATTTTGAAAAAAAGGAAATTTTTCAAGTGCGGCAAAAAAGGTAAAGAGTTGGGTGGCCTTGTTCTTATTTATGAATGAGTTTACCGACTCCCTGGACGGGTCGTAATTCTGTAAAAATTCATAGATAAACTTGAACATGCGGGTTGCAGCGCCACTTGCGGGTACAAATTTTATGATGTCCAGGGTCTCTTTCTCGCTGTCGTAAAAATTATTCAACGCCTCACTATCTATATTTTCAAGACTTATAATGCCGTCGTCGATCACCGCTGCGCGTATGAGCCTCAACGTGGGAAAACCGTTTTTAAATCGGTCCAGTTGTTCCTCAAGTTTGTCGGTCGGGATTCCCTTGGATCGAAGTTGGTCTTTTTGTAGTTCGGTTAATTTCATTGTTGTCGGTGGTTTTCTATGGCGTGAACGGCGGCCTCAAATCGATCTTCATCCACTCCAGATATTATTTCAAAGTTCTTGTTATAGTCAAGAAGGTTTGTTTTAAATTTTTCAAAGATAGGTTTGCGGTCGTGGGGACGGTCGCGCAGATCATCGGGAATCCAGGGAAGATCCACGTCTAGGAGTAAATATAGGTCATACCGGGAATTTTTTACGGTTTCAACCAGTTCTTGTGGCGCCGTGTTAAAATAAATCTCGCTGTAAGTAAGCGTTTCCAGCGGATCGGTATCGCAGAATAATAAATAAGTTGCTGTTGGGACGGCGCTATTTTCTAAATCCCGCTGTCCGATGGCAATGGGAACTAGGTCTTCAAAACTGCAAACTTCGCCTGACTGGTCGTACTTCTTTTGCAGGTAATCCCGTGCAAATTCTGGTACAAAGGCAGTTTTATAATGTGTTGCCAGCTTTCGCGAAAGCGTTGTTTTCCCAGTACTTTCTGGACCATAGAGGACTATTCTTAGACCGTTGAACGCTGCTTGTCGAGGTATTTTTTCCATTCCTGATAACCAAATAGGGCAATTATAAAAAGAAATATGTAAAGAAATGCGCTGAAGCTATATCCTTTATAAAAATATAAAGGTACGGAGATCAAATTTCCCAATGCCAGCACCAGCCAGTGTTCCAATTTACGTTTTGCCATGAGCCACATGCCCGCGAAGAAAATGCCGGTGGTAATCATGTCCACGTACGACACCCAACTTTCTAGTCTATTTGTAAAACGATAGAGTACATATATTGCTATAGATGTACTGCCAAAAATCAGTAATGAGATGATCCATTCGTTAGGAACAATCTTTGAAATAGGGATTTCTTGGTTGTTTTTTGCTCCATGAAGCCAGTAGTACCAGCCGTAAACACTCATTATGAAGTAATAACCATTAATAACCATATCGCCCAGCAAATTCCATTGATAGAGCAAATAAACAAAAATTAACGTGCTGACTATCCCAAAAGGAAAAACTAACACGCTGTTCTTTTTAGAATAAAGTACGCTGATGACACTCAAAACAATTGCCGTGAGCTCCAGTACAATATGTAATGTTGAGTAATCTTTGTACTGGTTGAAAAGGAAGTCTATCACTTGACGAAATTATGATTTATGCCAAGAATAAATGCCTTTTGAACTCTATAATTAAAAAGGCTTTGATGATGTGATGATAGGTGTCGGTAATCAACATTCACAAACGCACACGAGTTTAGTTTATATTTATGAAAATTGTGTGCTGCGTGTGGACACCGAGTGGGACAGTGCGCCAGCAAGGGGAAGAAGTCATTTGTCCTGTCAAAGTTGAAAAGTGGTATTGAGGGATTATGCGCATTGCAAATGCGCTACTTATACGAACGCGTTGCAAATGTCAGAACGATATAAAGTGAGAGATTCCCTTGAAGCCTATTTTTGTACATTGACTATTGTCGGATGGATCGATTTGTTTACAAGGAGTAGATACGTTAATATTCTAGAAGAAATCCTTAAACTTCTGTATCAAACATAAGGAACTCGTGATTTATGCTTATGTAATCATGCCCAGTCATGTTCATCTTTTGGCATCCAGTGGAGAGGTTGCTCTAAAAATACGTAAGTCTTAAGAACTACAGGATTGTTATGTTATCAACGCAACTGTGTGTATGTGGTTGCTGGAAGAATAGCTACATTAAATTTTACACCTGTCTTGCGCTTACGATTTTTTCAATGCGCTTTAACTCTTACTGAAGTGACCTTAAAAGCAGGCGCGATGTAAAATGCAGCGTGGAAGTTCCCAGGCAACTTGCATAGATAGAGGCTTCAAAAAGATGCTCCTCAAATGCAGTCGCGACGTGATTGTTATACGGTGAAACGGCACGAGACTTTAGGCATACCGCTGTAGTTGCGCCGTCCTTTTCCATCATCTCCGCACAAAAAGGAGTTTCTTTTCTCCGTCGGATTTTGCTGACCAATCGGTATATTTAAGCTGGAGTGAATCCTTGATATTTTGAAAAAAAGGAAATTTTTCAAGTGCGGCAAAAAAGGTAAAGAGTTGGGTGGCCTTGTTCTTATTTATGAATGAGTTTACCGACTCTCTGGAAGGGTCGTAATTCTGTAAAAATTCATAGATAAACTTGAACATGCGGGTAGCAGCGCCACTTGCGGGTACAAATTTTATGATGTCCAGGGTCTCTTTCTCGCTGTCGTAAAAATTATTCAACGCCTCACTATCTATATTTTCAAGACTTATAATGCCGTCGTCGATCACCGCTGCGCGTATGAGCCTCAACGTGGGAAAACCGTTTTTAAATCGGTCCAGTTGTTCCTCAAGTTTGTCGGTCGGGATTCCCTTGGATCGAAGTTGGTCTTTTTGTAGTTCGGTTAATTTCATTGTTGTCGGTGGTTTTCTATGGCGTGAACGGCGGCCTCAAATCGATCTTCATCCACTCCAGATATTATTTCAAAGTTCTTGTTATAGTCAAGAAGGTTTGTTTTAAATTTTTCAAAGATAGGTTTGCGGTCGTGGGGACGGTCGCGCAGATCATCGGGAATCCAGGGAAGATCACGTCTAGGAGTAAATATAGGTCATACCGGGAATTTTTTACGGTTTCAACCAGTTCTTGTGGCGCCGTGTTAAAATAAATCTCGCTGTAAGTAAGCGTTTCCAGCGGATCGGTATCGCAGAATAATAAATAAGTTGCTGTTGGGACGGCGCTATTTTCTAAATCCCGCTGTCCGATGGCAATGGGAACTAGGTCTTCAAAACTGCAAACTTCGCCTGACTGGTCGTACTTCTTTTGCAGGTAATCCCGTGCAAATTCTGGTACAAAGGCAGTTTTATAATGTGTTGCCAGCTTTCGCGAAAGCGTAGTTTTACCCAGTACTTTCTGGACCATAGAGGACTATTCTTAGACCGTTGAACGCTGCTTGTCGAGGTATTTTTTCCATTCCTGATAACCAAATAGGGCAATTATAAAAAGAAATATGTAAAGAAATGCGCTGAAGCTATATCCTTTATAAAAATATAAAGGTACGGAGATCAAATTTCCCAATGCCAGCACCAGCCAGTGTTCCAATTTACGTTTTGCCATGAGCCACATGCCCGCGAAGAAAATGCCGGTGGTAATCATGTCCACGTACGACACCCAACTTTCTAGTCTATTTGTAAAACGGTAGAGTACATATATTGCTATAGATGTACTGCCAAAAATCAGTAATGAGATGATCCATTCGTTAGGAACAATCTTTGAAATAGGGATTTCTTGGTTGTTTTTTGCTCCATGAAGCCAGTGGTACCAGCCGTAAACACTCATTATAAAATAATAGCCGTTGATGACCATATCGCCCAGCAAATTCCACTGATAGAGCAAATAAACAAAAATTAACGTGCTGACTATCCCAAAAGGAAAAACTAACACGCTGTTCTTTTTAGAATAAAGTACACTGATGACACTCAAAACAATTGCCGTGAGCTCCAGTACAATATGTAATGTTGAGTAATCTTTGTACTGGTTGAAAAGGAAGTCTATCACTTGACGAAATTATGATTTATGCCAAGAATAAATGCCGTTTTGAACTCTATAATTAAAAAGGCTTTGATGATGTGATGATAGGTGTCGGTAATCAACTTTCACAAACGCACTCGAGCTTTGGGTTATATTTATGAAAATTGTGTGCTGCGTGTGGACATCGAGTGGGACAGTGCGCCAGCAAGGGGTAGAAGTCTTTGTCCTGTCAATGTTCAAAAGTGGTATCGAGAGATTATGCGCATTGCAAATGCGCTGAAGAAAAGCGCTCTTATACGAACGCGTTGCAAACGCGCGCGACGTGGATTACACAAAACTTCTCATACAACTCAAAAATCAACAACCTCCATTAAAAATGCGGCGTGTAATCATGACGGTCGGTTTTAACTATCTTCATGTAAAATAAAACGAGCTTTAGTCTCTTCCATGCTTTTTTCCATGGCGGCAGCAAGAAACTGCATCATGGGCGTGAAGTCTCCGTAAATCTGCGTGCTCAGCGGGTTTTCAAGTACTTCAAATCCCGAGTTGCGCAGTTCTTTTATAAAGTTGATGATGTGTTGTTCAAAGTCGTCCTGTAATGGAGACATAGTGAGTTCAATGGATGCTTTCATGGTTTGAGTAGTTAGTAGTTTAGTAGCTAGATTTTTAACTTATTAACGCGATGTGCTTTTCAGTATTTAGTGCAAAGTATTAGATATTAAGTCGTGTGTATTTTTCTATATTCCATTCTCCATATTCCAACCATTTACATAGCACTTTCCAAAAACCTCATCCCAAAAACCGTCATCAGATCCATTCCAAATTTTCTTCAATGGCGGTTCCTACGACGATCATTTTTGCACCGGCATTGAAGCGGTTTTCTATGGCTTCCTTTGTGCGCAGGCCGCCGCCCACGATTACCGGAACTGTTACCTGCGCGCAGACTGCCCTTACAATGGATTCTTTAACTGGAATGATCGCGCCGCTGCCAGCTTCCAAGTAAATGAGTTGGTTGCCCATAAATTGGCCAGCGAGTGCGGTATTTATGATGAGATCTGTTTCTCTTTGATCTATGGGAAGCGTTTTTGAGACTCGGGAAACTGCGGTTTCTTTGCCGCCATCCAGCAATAAATAAGCAGTAGGAATGACTTCTAGATTCATCGCGGCAACTTTTGAAGCTGCACTTACCTGTTGTTCAATCAGATATTCCGGGTTGCGTCCCGAGATTAAATTAAGGAACAACAATGCGTCGGCTTCTTGGGTGACTTGATGGTGTGATCCCGGGAAAATTACGACGGGAATATCTATTGAACTGCGTAGATTCTTGACCCATTTTCCAAAATCAACTTCTTCCATCGTGCTACCTCCCACGAGTAGGATGATGTTGTCTAATTGGAATTTTTTAGTTAGCGAGGTGCTTTTTTTGGATATCGCTTTCGCGAAAGCGGAAACCTCACCATCACCCATCTTTTCAGGATCCAATAAAATACCCAGCGTACGGTCGGCCTTGAGGATGCCGTCATAGATCGTGTTATCCATTTAAAGGCAGTATATAGACCATCGTGAAGTTTTCCATTTCTTCAAAAAATGCATCAAATTTGAGATGATCTTTTTCAAACCTAAGTGAGCAGGTCGTGGTATTTGTAAAAAGATCCATTTGTTCCACCTGGCAATGGGCCTTGAAGCCCAGTCCCCTAGTACCGTATAACTTATACATGGATTCTTTTGCACCCCATATAATCGTGAGTTCGCGTACGGGTTTTTCAATATGTTGCAGGTAATGCTGCTCATAACCTATAAACTTGGGCGCGATGCGCTGTATTTTATCGCGCCGCATCTCCACGTCTATACCCACGGCGACATCGCTCACTACAATACAGGTAAAGGTAAAACTGTGGGAAATGGAGATATTGCGACCGTCCCTCAAGTGCGGTTTTCCTTCCTCGGTATAATAAAGATCCTCGTCGGTATAGCCGGCAGCGGCCAGCAAATGCCTGATGCTCAAAAATCCCCTGCGGTGCAGCTCTGAACTCATGGTGATGAGTCGGTTTTTTGAGTTTTTGGATAGAATTATATCGCTGCGCAACCATGCCTCGCTCTCTTCTATCTTCCAGATAAAGACCTGTGTATGGTAGCTGTTGTTAAGGGTTTTGTAAAGCGGCATTAATATGCTGAATTTTTCTTAGATTTGCAGCCGCAATTTAACAAATAATTAGTCCTTCTAAACGGTTGATCCTAAACCTTTCTACGACTAAAGGGACGAAAATAAAACTTTATGAGTACAGAAACTATTCCCTACGTGCCTAACAAGGTAAAAGATATGTCCCTTGCAGATTACGGGCGCCTAGAAATCGAACTTGCCGAGGCAGAGATGCCAGGTCTTATGGCTCTAAGAGAAGAGTATAAGGACGAGCAGCCCCTAAAAGGTGCGCGCATAGCAGGTTGTCTTCACATGACCATCCAGACCGCGGTGCTTATTGAGACACTTGTGGCACTGGGAGCAGATGTTACCTGGTCTTCCTGTAATATATTTTCTACGCAAGATCACGCAGCGGCAGCAATTGCAGCAGCAGGAATACCTGTCTATGCCTGGAAGGGAATGAACGAGGAAGAATTTAACTGGTGTATTGAGCAGACCTTGTTCTTCGGCGAGGATCGCAAGCCATTGAACATGATCCTGGATGATGGTGGTGATCTTACCAACATGGTCTTTGATGAATATCCAGAACTTGCCAAAGGAATAAGAGGTCTTTCTGAAGAAACCACTACGGGAGTACACAGATTGTACGAGCGCATGAAGAATGGAACACTGGTAATGCCAGCAATCAATGTGAACGACTCGGTAACCAAATCTAAATTTGACAACAAATACGGTTGTAGAGAAAGTGCTGTGGATGCCGTACGTCGTGCCACTGACACCATGCTAGCTGGTAAAAAGGTTGTCGTTTGTGGTTATGGTGATGTAGGTAAAGGTACAGCGGCATCCTTTAGAGGAGCTGGATCTATAGTTACGGTAACCGAGATAGATCCTATCTGTGCGCTACAGGCTGCAATGGACGGTTTTGAAGTCAAGAAATTGGAAAATGTTGTGGCAAAAGCAGATATCGTAATCACCACCACGGGCAACAAAGACATCATACGTGGTGAGCATTTTGAGGCGATGAGGGATAAAGTGATTGTTTGTAACATAGGCCATTTTGACAACGAGATCGACGTTGCTTATTTAAACAATACTCACGGTAAATCTAAAGTTGAAATCAAGCCACAGGTTGATAAATATACCATTAACGGTAAGGATATTATCCTTCTTGCTGAAGGACGTCTTGTAAACCTGGGCTGTGCGACGGGTCACCCTAGTTTTGTAATGAGTAACTCATTCACAAACCAGACGCTGGCTCAGATTGAGCTTTGGAAAAACTCTGACAATTATGAGAACGAGGTTTATATGCTGCCCAAGCATCTAGATGAAAAGGTTGCTGCGCTACACCTAGAACGTATAGGCGCTGAGCTCACCGTTCTTGAAGACTATCAGGCAGATTATATAGGCGTGAAGGTTGAAGGGCCGTTCAAGCCAGAGTACTACAGATACTAAAAAACTTGTAGCGGTAAGAAAAGTAAGTTTTTTCGGTAGCTTTAACAAGATTATTTTAAATAACTCTTAAAGCTTATAAAAAACATTAAAGTATATAGTAGCGAATCATATTTTATACTATATTATGCCGCAATTGAGAATATATAAATTTTCGTAGTTTATAATTGCGAATTTAATTAGGTAAAGAATGGAAATTATAGAAAGAGCTAACGAATGGTTAGGTTCATCCATGAGTAACATGTCCACTAGCGACAGGGTTCACTCATCGCGCAAGGCTAAGGAGCTTATATTAGGTATCAACGATATCTATAAGGAGACCAAAGATCCTGCACTTATGGACCTGATGAAGTTACTTACTGCAAAAAAGCAAAAGATCGAAAAACGATTGAAAGGAATACGAGTTTAACGACTCTAGTTTTTAAAAATGCACAAAATCCCCAAACGCTAAAGTTTGGGGATTTTTTTTGGGTGAAAATTTTAAGTACTGGAACATATAACTGTTTCTAATATGCTAGCTTAAAGCGAAAGATTCTATAGATAAAGTTTTTAAAATACATTAAAGTTTATTGCTGGGTTGTGAGATTGCGTTAGTTTGTGATTAACTTATAATGCACAGGCTTCGAGATTATGCTTGGCGCAAGTGTAGATATTCTAGAAAAATAATAGTACCAAAAAGCGGAAGATCTCATAGAGAAATTCCGCTTTAAGAAGTGTTATATCTGAAATGAACTTACATTTTAACCTTTCAATAAACGTTGCTCTGAGTCGATTAACATTTGATGGTTTGACTCATTTTGAGTTGCAAAATCCACAAAGCATGAACCAATCTCTTCAGATATCGGATAGTTTGATATTAATCTCTGCTCAACAAATACAGATTTACAATCTTGGTCTTCTATAGGTAACACTGTATCAGGAATTTCATCATCGGTTTTATGACAATCTGAAACATCAACTACACCTCTAGCAAAAAACCACTTTTGACCATTGCCATCAGTACGATAAACTACATGTTCTACTCGATGGACGGTACATTTTTCTCCAAATTCTCCAGTAATTTCTTTACTACTAACAATTCGGGATTCAACGGAGTATGTATCGTTATAGATTTTGTCAATATGATCTTGGAGATTGACTTCCAGATTGTCAATTTCCGAAGCCATTCCAACAAGTGGTAAAAATAAAAGAATGACTATTAGCTTGAAATTTTGAATGATTTGCATGATATAGTTCAGTGAGTTTTTATTTCAGTAAGGAATTTGTGGCCTTAGCTTGAATCATAAAGAGCGATTCACCTATTAATAGGTTTACAGTCCAAGTTCTAAAGTTACTTAAAATTAACCCTCACATCATTATAATTCTATTGCACAGCAAATTAAAACTATCAATGACGGTTGGTTCCATATCATTTTGCATACTAGATAGAACCCAAAGGTCATATCACTAAACGATTTTAGCTATTTTCAAACGTCTTTAAAATATGTAAAGTCCAAATTATATTCTCCCACACCAACACAACTAAACTATTAATATCTTCGTTGTTCCTAAGAAACCAAAAGCCATGAGAAAAATAGCCGTCGTGATTATCTTATTTTGCGCAATTATAGCTTGTACCACAGATTTTCCCAAAACTCAAGTCAGCACAGCCTCTCTAGATGGCTTTATAGTTGGCGGCGATGCAAAAGGTGTTTATGGAAAGGCAGGACTCATGATCAACCAGGACTCCATACAGATGACCGACTGGCCCATGTCAA
>CAWILF010000002.1:0-174758 GCA_963836885.1 uncultured Flavobacteriaceae bacterium
CCATCGATTGCCCTTATTTTTTCAGTAGCGTATTTGAGCAGTTCGTTTTCATAAGCAGCAATGTTTTCCATCCCAATACTGGTTCAAATAATCAACGGCTGCTCCCAGCGCGATACCGCCAGCAATATTGGGCGTTCCTGCTTCAAATTTATGGGGCAGACCTGCATACGTTGTCTTTTCAAAACTCACCTGGTCGATCATCTCGCCGCCGCCCTGATATGGCGGCAACTCATTCAGCGCATCTTCTTTACCGTATAAAATACCTATACCGGTAGGGCCGCACATTTTGTGTCCTGACATGGTGTAGAAATCGGCATCTAGTGCTTGCACATCTACTTTCATGTGACCGCAGGATTGCGCACCGTCGATCAGTACTTTGGCATTAAAGTTATGAGCCGCTTCAATGATTTCTTCAACTGGATTCTGAACGCCCAGTGCATTGGAAATATGGTTGACCACCACAAAAGCAGTTTTATCATTCAGCAACTTGTGATAAGCTTCCATATCCAAAGTTCCATTATCTAGAACTGGAATAACTTTAAGTGTTGCTCCTACTCGTTCACAAAGCATTTGCCAGGGAACGATATTGGAATGATGTTCCACAGCGCTAATGATAACCTCATCGCCTTGCTGTACAAATATATGTGCACCACTTGCCACGGCATTGATGGAATGTGTATTACCCGAAGTAAAAATTACCTGCTTAGCTAGCGGAATATTAAAAAATGCTCGCACTTTCTCACGCGACTCTTCAAAAAGATCGGTAGCCTCCTGACTCAGCGCATGGACTCCACGATGAATATTTGCGTTGTACAACGTGTAATATTCAGTGATTTTATCAATTACCTGTTGGGGTTTTTGGGAGGTCGCCGCGTTATCAAAATACACCAAAGGATGGCCGTTAACCTCTCGTCTGAGTATGGGAAAATCGGCTCTTATTTTGTTGATATCTAGCATAGGAACAAAGGTACAATGCAAGAAAGTATGGATGTGGGTTTTAAGAGATAATTAAAAGACGGTCGACTTGCTGACGACAGACAAAAGACAAAAGATGGAAAACCTAAAGGTTTTTGACTTAGGACGTAAGACTTTTTTTGTGTGCGATTTATATTTCCCCTCTTGCATCCGACCATCCGCCGCGGCGGAGAGAGGAATGCACAACTGAGAGGGGCTACAAAAGATAGAACTATCTATAAGATAAATGCAGGGCGACTGACAAAAGATGGAAAACCTAGCGGTTTTTGACTTAGGACAAAAGACTTATTAATTTTCCTTAGGAGCAAAGCCTCCCCCCTTCCTGCATCCGACGATTCGCCGCAGCGGAGAGAGGAATGCACAATCGAGGGGGCTTACAGAGATAGAACTAAATTAATCTAATTAAAATGCAGGGCTAAGACTGACAAAAAATGGAAAACCTAACGGTTTTTGACTTAGACGAAGGACATAAAGACTTATTAATTTAGATTGCTTAGGAGTGTTTATACAAAATTCCTCCGCCCTATTTCTTGCATCCGAATACGATCGGCCGCGGCAGTTGGAGAGAAGGCTGCTGTAATGCACAACTGAGGGGGGCTTTTGCAAAAATGACTATCTATGTATAAGGTTGTTAAATAGATGGTTAAGCGATCTGACTAAAAGACTTATAGTTGTGAAATAACTTTTTAAAGTAGAGAAATTTGATCTGTGCTTAAATTATACTATGTATTGAAGTAACTGTTATAGCTGTACAGATTAACTATGTAATTATAGTTTCAGTATCTATTACTTCTGTAAAAGACTGTAATAATACTTTTGTGTTGAACAATGTATCTACTAATAAAGAATAGGAGTCTCGATAAATTCATATTATTAAGTATAAAATACTTTAAAATCTGATGTTTACTGTTGCATCATAAAATGGATGAATACTTTCAAATTGAAAGTGAAAGATGGCCAATTTTATTAAATGATCTAGATTAAATTTTGAGGAGAGTTAATGAACAGCTCTAGGTTATCCATTAAAACGGTAATTGTTTATGATTCTGTGGTGCGTGTAAACTCTCTCATCAGTTTGTTGATTTTTAAGAGTCGTTCAGGCACTTTTCTAAAACTGCGTTATGTTTTCTAATAACTTTTGGATTTCCTTAATATGGTTGGTTGAGATGAACTTAAACTCGTTTACTAATGCAAACCTTTTTTCATTGCAGCTACATAATTTTGGACTTCTTTGACTTGATGGAAGTAATTTTATCTATGCCATATTTGCTTTGTAGATTTCATCATGCGTGGTAACAATATTTTCAATCTCGCTACTGTCCTTTGCTTCTGAATTGCAAGTGTATTGATAAGAATGTCTTGACGCGGAATGGATTGAGCAACACTTTAAGCTCGGCAAGAGCACGGTGTGCCTCGGCAGATTTTTAAAATCTTTATACTTTGCATTTCTACGGGATAGGGCAGTGCTTGTACTTTCCAATCCAGAATTCGATTCTACGAATAGATCAAATGGAAAGAAAATCAATAAATCTTTACACATCGTGGAACACATGTAAAGAAAATCCATTTTTCTTTACAGGTTTTTTCTACGTTACCATTACATTTTAACAGTTTTACTCAAAAAATACCCTCCAATGGGTATTTTTTGAGCTTTGATAAGGTTCTAGTTTTGGAGGGTAAATAAAAACTAGGTTATGAGGACTTTTACTTTTCTACTGATTTTTTCATGTTTTTCATTTGCACAAGATGTGGAAGTAGAAATAATTTTTATTTCACCAAAATATTGATCAACAACTTATTCAACAAACTGTAAACCAACATAAGGGATCGTCGATGATAAATACGAAATAAAGAAAGGATCACAAATACGGTAGTGAAAATAGATGAGGATTTTGTTTATTTCAAATATTGGAAATATGTGGAAGGAACGGACGAGTTAAAATATTCAACAGTGACAAAAATGGGAAAGACGCATATTTAAAATGAAAGTTACTTCTTTCGAAAAGATCACTAAAACTTATTTCAACAAGTTTAGGGGTATTAAATACGGAACTTACTCTGTACCTATTAGATTAAGAAAATCTAACGGCGTTTTTGAATTTGATTCTAATCTTTCTCTAGGAGCAAGTATTGTTACTCGTTTCAGCTTGAATAGGTTTAATGAACATTTTAATCTAGACTTTTCTGCTGGAATAAGCATACTAAAGTAAACTTGAATCCTGAGAATAGTGATCTAGGTAATATGGATAGCGACTTTAGTGATGTGGATGCACTTTCTCCAGCAGCAATAAGTCCAAAATTAGGACTTCTATTGGGAATAGGAAACGGTGTTCATTTAGGTACATACATAGGCTGGGATCAACCTCAACAGCAGATAACAAATCAAACTGGATTTAAATGGAAAACCTTGGGTAGGAGTAGGAATAAACATCTCTTTTTCAGGCAATGCAAATCAAAGTGATTCTAAACAATAAACTTTTAATCAATAACTTAAACAACAATATCATGAAAAAATCAATTATCTCATGGGCAAGCGCAGCATTGCTCTTATTTAACGTAATCACGTTACAAGCGCAAACTACCTGGACAGTAGATAACACACCTAACAGCGGTGCTCAATTTTCTAGATGTACAAAGTGCAATATAATGCTGCTAGTGATGGCGATACTATTTATGTGCAGCAGTCAGATATTGAATATGCGAAGACATTGAATATTAATAAATCATTTGACTATAATAGGAAGGTCTTATGCTGATACGCCTTGGTATAGAACTAGACTTGCAAATATTGAATTGAGATCAGGCTCTAGCAACACTACAATTTCAGGAATGCAATTCGGCAGTATTAGTTTAGATGTTTCTCTTGCAAGTCTTATTTCTAATGTTACAATTAGAGAATGTAAATTAAGTAATTTATCACTTAATCCAGGTTCTTCCGGACAAATTGATAATTTTATTATAGAAGGGAATGAAATAAGTAATTTTACGGCTCTTAACAGTACTGGCAGCATATCACTTACAAATAATATACTTAATGGATCTTCATTGCTTGATGTTAATGGCAATGTTAATATAAATATTTCAAATAATATCTTTATAGTTAGCAATCTATTAATCTTCAATCAATCCAATGCACCTGTAACGATTTTTGACAGTGTCATTGTAACTAATGGGGTCAATTTAGGTGTCCTAGGAAGCTATTCTTTAAATAATTGTCACATTTATAATCGTAACGATGTAAACGCGACAGTTAATATAGCACAAAGAACAACTCCTGCTCCACAAGTAGAAAATATAAATAATACTACTTTATCAGGAGATCCACGGTTTAACATTCCTGTTACTAATACTTCTGCTACCAATTTCTTTGACTTTGGTTTACAAGCAAACTCTCCACTAATAGGTGCAGGAGCAAATGGTGGCGATATAGGTATTGCAGCTAATTATATTTTTAAATACTTAGGTAACCCAAAAGGCTATCCAGAAGTAAAAATCACTAATTATACAGGTGCTTCTTCTTCAAACGGTACAGTAACTTTTGACATCGAGGCTAGATCTCACTAAGACTAGAACTCATGAAAAATTATATATTTTATATATGGTGCTTGTTGTTGGGTTCGCTTTCGCGAAAGCGCAAAACATAACCGCCGCAGAATATTTTATAGACACTGATCCTGGTGTAGGGCAAGGAACTGCTCTAACCATAAACAACGTAGGTGCTGATATTACCGACTCGTTTACGGTAAATATAGGTGCGCAACCTATAGGTTTTCACAGAATGTATGTGCGTGTGCAAGATGCGAACTCTGTATGGAGTCTCTACGACAACTTTCTGTTTTATGTGGCTGATACTGACTCCAGTAAATAATCCAGCATTGCCTAGATATTACGGCAATGGAATATTTTATAGATACTGATCCTGGTGTTGGAATGGGAACACAAGTTGCTGTTAATAATATAGGAACTGATATCGTGGACAGCTTTACAGCAAACATAGGTGCGCTGCCCATAGGTTTTCATAGAATGTACACTCGAGTGCAGGATGCAAATGGCGTATGGAGCTTTATACGACAAGTTTCTTGTTCTATGTATCAGATACGACGTCCTATAAACAATCCGACATTGCCCGCACATCGTTGCGGCAGAGTATTTCTTTAGGCGGACAGATCCTGGTTTTGGCAATGCGACAAGTATAGCTTTAACTGCAACTGGAAGTGCGATGGATCAATTTGTGATCGATGTAGATTTATCTGCTATCGCGAGTTGCTACGACCACGCCTTTTCATTTGAGGGTGCAAAATGCCGATGGTGTGTGGAGTCTGTATGACTTTGATCCGGCTTTGCTGATCGATTTTGAAGCTCCCGTTGAAGATGTTGCAACGCTAGCAGATGCTCAAGGCGTTTGTGAGGTGACATCACTAACTGCTCCGACAGCGACAGACGCCTGTACTGCGCTGCAAGTTACAGGAACGAGTGATGCTGTTTTCCCTATAACTGCGACAAGTGTAGTTACCTGGACTTACGACGATGGTAACGGAAATACCTCAACTCAAACTCAGAATGTCGTAATTACAGATGACGTTGATCCCAATTGCAGTAGCGCAGGATATTACCGTTGATCTTGCTGGCAATAACTCGATAACAATTCTTAGCCAGTGATATTGATAACGGTTCTAGTGATAATTGCAGTGCGGTAAGTCTTTCTATTACTCCAGATACTTTTACGGCTTCGGGAGTTTACACGGTCACACTAACAGCAACCGATAATAATGGCAATACAAACACGACCACGTCGCAAGTTACGGTAGATGATACGTTGAGTATTGCAGCAGACCTAGATTTGACACGGCAAATCAAAATTTATCCCAATCCAGTTGCGTCATTACTTTACATCAAAACGGATTTGAGTATTTCAACGATGAGCATCTATGATCTTACTGGTAAAAGATTGATGAACTTTAATGAAGATTTGAGAGAATTGGATCTCATCAACCTTAGTTCTGGAGTCTATTTTATTAAATTGACCATAGAGAATGGGAGTCAATTAACTCAAAAAATAGTGAAGCTGTAGTTTAATCTTTTCCAAATTTAAAAACGTGCAAGGAAATAATTTCCTTGCGCGTTTTTTATTGATCGACCAACTTGCTGACGACAGACAAAAGACAAAAGACTTGAAAACCTGGCGGTTTTTGACTTAGGACATAATTGACTTAATAAACTGGCGACTAGAAGTCAAGATGGGAACCTCGCCGTTTCTTGCACTTCGACGATCCAAGAAGCTGACGGAGAAAAGACTGCCCACAATTGGAGGGAGTGTAGGGGAACTTGATACGTCGCTGAGCTGGAATTGTGCCAAAAACCTAAATAAAAAATGCCCCAACATCGAGTGGGGCATTTTCTATAAACTGTAAAACTTTGCTAGTTCTTGGCCTTTATAGCATCACGTATTTCCATCAACAACACTTCTTCCTTAGAAGGTCCAGCGGGTGCTGCGGCTTCTTTTTTGGCTCTTACCTTATTGTAGCCTTTTACGATCATGAACAGTACAAAACCTATGATGATCAGCGAGATGATCGTATTGATCCATTCTCCATAAAGTATGGCGTTCTCAGGTTTTGTGATCGCACCGTCCGGGCCCAGGATCGCCTCAGAAAGGATGATCTTCTTATCCTTAAAGTCCACACCTCCTGAGAAATATCCGATGATGGGCATCATGATCATGCTGACAAAGCCTTTTACCACGGCACTCACCGCACCTGCGAGAATTACCGCGACGGCCAAATCTATGACGTTGCCCGTCATGATAAACTTCTTGAATTCTTTAAACATTGTAATTTATTTTTGGTTAATAATTTTGAGGGTGCAAAGTAAAGATATTAAGCGGGTTGGGATAACTTTAGGCTTGGTTTTTATTTGCCAAAGCACATCTTTTTCTAGTCCGCCATATAAATGCGTTGTACCCGGTCAGAAATTCCCGTCAGCAGCTCGTAGGAAATTGTCCCGGCATTTTCTGCTACTTTATGGGCATTGTGATCTGTGTCGTTGAATATGGTAACCTCATCGCCCACGTTGCAATCCATGCCGGTAACATCCACCATAAACATATCCATGCATATAATTCCCAAACTGGGAGCGAGCTCGCCGTTGATCAATACCTTCATTTTTCCGTAGCCGTGAATGCGGTTGATCCCGTCGCCGTGTCCCAAAGGTATAACTGCATAAGTGGTATCTCGCGTTGCCATAAAGCTGCGGTTATAACTGATGCTTTCCCCTTTCTCGACGGTTTTTATAAGCGATACCTCTGCTTTGAGACTGGAGATAGGTTTGAGTTGGGCATCAAATTCTGGGTCGTTTCCATAGCCATAAAGTCCTATCCCTGAGCGTACCATGTTAAAATGGCTGGACTCGTGGTTGAGGATTCCGCTGGTGTTGGCCTCGTGTTTTATGATGTTGTAACCTAATCGTTCCTGTAGTTCTTGGGCGACTTTGGCAAATTTTGATATTTGGCTGTCGGTGTATTCATCAAGGTCTCGATCCTCGCTCGCGCCCAGGTGGGAATGCACGGCGCGCACTTTTATTGAAGCCTCGTTCTTAACGATTTCTACTATTTTTTCCACATTGTCCGGCTCCAGTCCCAGGCGGTTCATTCCAGTGTTGAACTCTAAGTGTACAGGATAGTCTGTGGTGGGTTCCGCTTTCGCGAAAGCAATAAATGCCTCCATCACCTCCATACCATAGATCACCGGTTCCAGACAGTGTTTGATGCAAAGCTCCAGGTCATAAATCTGCGGATGGAGCACTAAAATGGGCGTGGTAATTCCGTTTTTTCTCAGGTGGACGCCCTCGCTCGTATAGGCAACGGCAAAATAATCGGTGCCCAGATCCTGCAACTTTTGAGCGATCCTTACCGCACCGTGACCATAGGCGTTTGCCTTGACGACTGCCATGAAAAGGGTTTCTGGCGCGAGCCGGCTCTTTAAAAAGTGGAAGTTGTGTTCTAGTGACTTGAGGTTTACCTCCAGCCTAGTTCCTTTAGGTTTCAATTAAGAGGCGTTTTTGTTCTCGATCGGCTGTTTTGCAGCGGTATTTTTACGGTCGCGCTCCTGCTGCATGGCTTTATAATAGGCAGCGCGGCTCAAGGGTTCGTATTCTTGTTTTTCGCCCAGTAGCACCACATTATCATCGGCGGTCTTGCGGTAGGAATACTGGGCAAGGTTTCCCGTGCGGGTGCATACGGCGTGCACTTTGGTCACATACTCTGCCGTTGCCATGAGCGCGGGCATGGGGCCGAAGGGATTTCCCTTAAAATCCATGTCCAGACCGGCAACGATCACCCTTATTCCTCTATTTGCCAGATTATTACAAACAGAAACGATCTCATCGTCAAAGAACTGGGCCTCATCAATACCCACAACCTCGCAGTCATTTGCAAGCAGCGGGATATTTGCAGCCGCAGGCACGGGCGTGCTGCGTATCTCGTTGGCATCGTGGGAAACCACCATTTCCTCGTCATAGCGCACGTCTATGGCGGGTTTAAAGATCTCGACTTTTTGCTGGGCAAACTGGGCGCGTTTCAAGCGGCGTATGAGCTCTTCGGTCTTTCCCGAAAACATGGAACCACAGATCACCTCGATCCAGCCAAATTGCTCTTTGTGATTTACCGTATTTTCTAGAAACATTTTGTAATTTACAGGCGTTAAAGGATGGCGCATTTCCCGCCTTCCCAAAAACCAAAAATACAAATAATCACGCCGCACGCTACCGCAATATGAAAAAGAAAATAGCCGCAGACCTTACCAGCCTCGCCCACCGCATTCTACAAATGAAAAATAAAAACGATGTAACGCAGTTGCAGGCAGTCGCAAAAGAACTCTATGAAAAGCTCACCGTGCTGGCTTTTACCGAAAAACACTTCAGTGATATTGCTCCCACGGCAGGAACCCGGGAGATTCAAGAACGTCTTGAAAAAGCCTATTCTGAAGCCCAGAAAAATGTAGGTGATGCATCACAAGGTGTGGAAAAGGCCATGGAAGCCGCAAAGGATGAAGTAGAGGAAGTCTTTACAAACAATGACCTGAGCGATCTTTTTGTCCCGGCAGAAGATGACACCCGTGAAGAAATGGAGCTGCCGGGAATCTCTACCATAAATAAAATGGTGCTTGAAATGCCCGATGAGATTCCTGAAGTACACATAGTCGAGCAACAGGATGATATAGTCGATGAAGAAACCTATAATGAATCTAACGATCAGGTTGAAAAAAACGATGATCAGTCAGCACTTGAATCCCAATTTGAAAGACAGACGGTCGAACCGGCTCCAACACCGCCAGAATCCATATCTGAAATAGAAGATACCTGCTATTGAATCAACGAATGAAGACAACGATGCAGAAGCCGATACAGAAGAGAAAACCTCAACCGCAGTCCAGGATCTAATGAACGCGCTGGAAGAAAAGAAAAAATATATGAAGAACGACTTTGAGGAGATCACTGCCGATTTTCAAAACATGCCCGTTTTTGAACGTAAAGTGAACAATAGCGCAGACAAGCCATTTTCTGTAAATGATAGACTCAACAAAGGGTTGAAGATAGGGATGAACGACCGGTTAGGCTTTGTCAAACACCTATTCAACGGCAGCACTGCCGACTTCAACCGTGTACTATCCCAGCTCAACACCATGACCACTGCAGACAGCGCGCACAACTTTATAAACACGATGGTAAAGCCAGAGTATAACCATTGGGAGGGTAAGGATGCCTATGCAGACAGGTTTATAGAACTTGTGGAGCGTGGGTTTTCTTAGTCATTATAAAACGAATCCACATTAAGCATTGAACCTACGGTCACGTCACAAACGCCAGTTTTTTACGTTTCAAAACCTATAAACCAACCAATAACCATGTCATTATATACGCAACGACTGCAAGAGGTACATGCCTTTTTTGAGAATAGGGACACCGTTCTGGGTTTTAGAAAACTAATGGATTGTGCCGCAGACACCCAAAACATGGATGTCTATAAACAGGTAATAGACCTTACGGCGTGGAAAGAACGCCATCCCGAAGATGAGGAAACACTGATCGCCAAGTCCAAGCAACTCATTGATGTACTGAGCCGTTTTAAGATTGAACCTGCGCCATTAGAAACACCTATCATTGCCGCTAGGGATATTGTAAAATCCTATGGCGCAAGTAAGTTTGAACTGGGACCAGTCTCCCTCGACATCTATAAGGCAAAAGTTTATGGCCTGGTCGGAGAAAACGGCAACGGGAAAACTACGCTCCTACGTTGCCTGGCCAAGGAACTGAGCATTACCGCCGGAACAATCGACTATAATTTTAACCGCGCAGTGGTAGATTCCTATGACCTGCGATCGCAACTGGTCTATATACCGCAGCGCACGGAAACCTGGTACGGCAGCCTCAAGGACAATCTCAAATTTGTGCTCTCCAATTACGGTGTTCCACCCGCAGAAAATGAAACCCGGGTCATGTTCATGATCGCCCGTCTGGGTTTATGGAATTACAAACATCTCAAATGGAGCGAACTTTCCTCTGGTTACAAGATGCGTTTTGAACTGGCGCGAACCCTGTTGCGCAAGCCAGAAGTCATGCTTCTCGATGAACCGCTGGCAAACCTCGATGTACTCGCTCAACAAGTGGTGCTGGAAGACTTAAAATCTATATGCAACAGCGTGGTACATCCCATTGCGCTCATATTGAGCTCGCAGCAACTTTATGAGGTCGAGAAAATCTCTGACAAGGTCATCTACCTGAAAAATGGCGCCTACACCGACAATAATATTGCAGAATCTCCCGAGAGTAAGCAACTTATAGTAGAGATAGATAGTGATAGTACACGAGAGACCGTGAAGAATGCGGTGCAACATCTAGACCTTGAAAAGATCGCTTTTAATGGTGGTGTCTATCTCGTTTATTTTAAAGGTCACGTGAATTTCCATGAGGTTGTGGCCGCACTGGGAAATGCCCAGGTACAGATGACCTACCTGCGTGATATCTCAGTTTCAACGAGACGGTTTTTTGTTTCTTAATCCAACTGCCATGAAAACATTTATAAAAAATAAGAACCAGTACTTGTTGGAAAACCATCCGACGCTGTGGAATACCAAAATCCCATGGATACTGGGCGTGTCTTTAGTCTTGCATATTTTATTTTACCTGTTTGGGATTTTATCGGTTACAGATCCAGAATCGCTACAGGAATATCGGGTCATCAACAACTTTTTTGGTAATGGTGTTATTCTGCTTTCTATAATAATTTCAATTTTACTGCTGGTCATTTGGATGATCGCCATGTTCAGGAATAATGCGTTTAAAAATTTCTATCCGTTTACCCGGATGAAGTTGTTCAAGCATTTTGTGTCCTATTTCGTCATCTTTATGGCGACGACGACTTTTTATTATTCGTTTACCTTGGGAATACAGACCTACGTGTCCATTTCTTATGATGATGAACGTATGGAAGGCGATATTGAGCTTATTAACAAAGCCATGCCGCTGCTGCCTTTCGAACTGTTAAGCTATGAAGTGGATCGGTTGAGAATGCCCACACCGTTTGACACGCTGTATTGCGAGACTAATTCTTACGATTTTGACCGTTCATCTCCATATTATGAGTTCAAAAGTAATTCTTACCAGTTTTACACACTTAAAAAAGTCCATTCTCCCAAAGATCGTCATTTAGAATATGATGATGATGAAAGACATATATTCAATGAAATTATCGATGGTAAACGGTATTATTACTTCAAAGATCAAGTTTATACGGGCAAGTTGCCATTAGAAACTGCCGCACCCAGTTTTTATAACTTCTCTGATGTTTTTCACACTCCTGATGACGATGCTTCCTACTATACTGAGGGTCTTTATACCAAATCGGTGGGGAATCCATCGTTCAATCAACTGACTCCACAGCGCCGAAGACAAATACAGATCAACCAGAAACTACTCGCGCAGGGAGAAAAAGCCGTTGAAGAAGAATTAAATGAGCTGCTTAAAATTGCAGCCGCCTACAAGATAAAACACAACTTAAAACTGGACGAATGGCTCAAAAAACAATCCTACACTTCGCCATATACCATTCAAGAATTGATAAAGGATGGCAAATGGGAGTATAAAAGATCCTCTTATAATGATGACAACAGGAATGAGTTTGCCAGGTATGAAGAAAGCCTGCGCGGGAGATTATTCTTTGACGCATCATCATTACAGACATCGCTCAAGAACATCCACGAGTTAAAGACCACAAATATTTTTGAGGGCAGCATCCACGTTTTTTTATGGCTGGCGTTTGCATTTTCGGTCATCGTTTTTATGTTTCGGGTAACTGGGCTCAAACCATTATTGTTCACAATCGTAGCGGTGGGATTGTTGAGTATTCTTGTCTCTCTGATTACCGTTTTTATAGGCTATTTACTATCATTTGGTGAATCGATTGAATATATTCCCTTTATAATATCACTATCTCTGGGGGCTGCCATTTTAATCCTGACGTTAGTCTATTACGACCGGTTCAGGAAGGTGATCTCGGGCATATTGATCAACATCACCATGTTGGGAATCGTTCCCTATCTCGTCCTGATCGTCGGTTTTATAAGCAGTATCCAAGAAGATTTATGTCCGTATTCCTATGAAGACGTCCGCAGGCAGGACTGTTATATCTTATGGAATATCTTGGACATCTACTGGAGTTATGTATTCCTTGCTTTTGGATTTGCGTTCATGTATTGGTTCTGTAAACGCTTGATGGCGTGGAGAGCCTTGCCAGAGGGATGATGGATGTGGGTTACGCTTTCGCGAAAGCGGAATCCCCAACAATCCTCCCCAATACTTATATTAGCTTCATAAAAAGCATCAATGACCAAAACATCCACGCCTGCCGAAAACCCCTATTTACAAGGTCAAGTATTGCTCATCGATAAACCGCTGGGCTGGTCGTCGTTCCAGGTCGTGAACAAATTGCGCTGGCTCATAAGGAAGCAATATGGTATCAAGAAGATAAAAGTGGGCCACGCGGGAACGCTGGATCCATTAGCGAGCGGTCTGCTGATCATCTGCACGGGAAAAGAGACCAAAAACATCAACACCTATCAGGCGCAGGAAAAGGAATATACCGGCACGATCACGCTGGGAGCGACCACACCCAGTTATGACCTAGAGACCGAGATCGACCACACCTTCCCCACCGACGATCTAACTCCCGAAATTCTCCAAAAAGCAACCGAACAATTCACGGGCGAGATCCAACAAAAACCACCCATTTTCTCAGCCATAAAAAAGGACGGAAAACGCTTGTACGAGCTCGCCCGCGCCGGAGAAACTACCGAGATTAAAGCTCGCACGGTTACGGTTCACGATTTTGAACTTACAAAAATAGATTTGCCCAAGGTTGATTTTAGAATCGCTTGTAGTAAGGGAACCTACATACGATCCATGGCCTATGATTATGGAAAAGCCCTGAATAATGGTGGTCATTTGAGCGCGCTGCGACGCACTGCCATCGGTAATTTTAAGGTTATGGATGCGCTGACGGTGGAGCAGTTTGAGGAGATGCTGGGGAGTACCTCACCCCAACCCTCTCCAAAAGGAGAGGGAGCTTAATTTCCTTCGGAAATTAGAGTTGATTTTTTTTATACTACTATTATTTTCACACTAGTTTCAGCAACTCCATAAGATCCTGTTCAGTACCTTTTCCTTTGTCTTTATTGTACCAGTTTTGCAATTCTTGTTTAAACTCTGGAGATAGACTTCCTTTTGAGGCTTTTTCGTGATGCAACTAATTGAGTTGCGCCAGTAGGTCGCGGTCCCCATGATTGTATTGGCTCATTTGTTTTTGAGTCTATGACAATTAATTTGGCAATCGCTTTGTTGCCGTTCGTGAGAAACAGGTTCATTAGATCTTCATTTTCATCACGTAAAACAATACGCAGATCAATGTTACCTGCCTTGGCAATTTTATGGATCATGGGCATAGTTTGGGCTGCATCGCCACACCAGCTTTCGGTAATTACAAGAAAAGCGACCTTTTTATCAAAGTTTTCAAGAAAGTCGGTTGTTTCAGGCAGTAATTTGAGGGTTTTATCCAGTCGTTTCATGCGCTGGTGGTTGAGTAGGGTGTAATTCGCTAGATCTGCCGTAACTTCATTTCCCGTATTTGTTCCGTTCAGAACGTGACCTTCCATCAATGCGCGGTACTGCGAGTAGGGAATTGAATTTTCTAAAGCTTCCTTAATAATTTTTTTTACTTCCATAGTGCAAAAGTAAGTCCGACAGCCCTTTTTGTTCTATTATGGAATTCTTAAACTATGGGGGATTAGTTATTAGTTATCGGTTAATTGTTAATGGGCTGGATGAGAAAAGGAAAATTTAAACTGAAACTGAAATCTAAATTTAAAACTCACTCGTGTGTGGGAATTGGTTAATAGTTATCGGTTAATGGTTAATGGTTAATAGGTTGATGGAGAAAGGGAAATTTAAACTGAAACTTAAATCTAAATTTAAAACTCACTCGTGTGTGGGAGTTAGTTAATAGTTATCGGTTAATAGTTAATAGGCTGGATGGAGAAAAAGGAAAATTTAAACTGAAACTTAAATCTAAATTTAAAACTCATTCGTGCGTGGGAATTAGTTAATGGTTATCGGTTAATAGTTAACAGGCTGGATGGAGAGATAAAGGAAAATTTAAACTAAAACTGAAATCTAAATTTAAAACTCACTCGTGTGTGGGAGTTAGTTAATGGTTATCGGTTAATAGTTAACAGGCTGGATGGAGAATAAAGGAAAATTTAAACTGAAACTTAAATCTAAATTTAAAACTTATTCGTGTGTGGGAATTAGTTATTGGTTATTGGTTAATGGTTAATGGTTAATGAAAATATTACTTATGCGTAGTCAAATTGATTTCGTTTTATTTTTATTTTTACTTTTACTTTTATTTTTACTTTTACCTACTCGTCCACGATCCCCATTTTCCTCAGTAGAAAACTGGCATTCATATTTGTCGCGACACCATCTTTGAATTTATAGTCAAAAGTGAGCTCATCGTTCGTAATATCTGCATCAAAATAATAGTTGGAAATACTGTCGTAATCGTCAGCGACTGCGGTAAGGCTCAGGTCGTGGGTGGCGATAATTCCCGTGGCTTGTTTGCGGGATAGTTTTTCAATGAGTTTGCGGGATCCATTTGCTTTATCTTGGCTATTTGTTCCCTTTAAAATCTCATCCAGCACGATGAAATAACGCTCCGCTTCTATCTTGTCCACAATGTATTTTAAGCGTTTGAGTTCGCTGAAAAAATACGATTCATCATCAGTTAAAGAATCGCTCGTACGCATACTCGTGATCAATTTTATGGGGGCATAAACAGCAGTTGTTGCGTTAACCGGTAACCCTGCATTTGACAAAACTATTTGTATGGAAACGGTGCGTAAAAATGTACTTTTTCCCGCCATATTTGCTCCGGTTATTATGAAGAATTCGCCCGAAGAAATATCGATGTCATTACCTATTGCCTTTTTCGGATCTAATAACGGATGGATGGCATTTTTAAGCTGTAATTTAAAAGCTCCCGTTTCAATTTCTGGAAATACATAATGCGGGTGGTTATAAGCAAAATTCCCTAGCGAATTCATCGCATCGACCTCAGCGACGACGTTGAGCCAATCGTTAATAGGTTGATCATTTTCTTTGAGCCATTTCTCAATGGTATGCACTTGTTTAAGATCCCATAATCCAAAACCATTTGCCAACACGCCAAACAACATATTATTGCGCTGATCCAGTCTTCCTATCGCACTGGAAAGTTGTGCCAGTCGCGCCGATGCAGGATTGTTTCCAGTGGTAATTTTTTCTTTGAATTCTTTCAATAATGGACTGGAAAATTCTTGTTGTTCCATCAAAAAAATAAGTTGGCTGTATTGCTGAAAAAAAAGTTCCAGCTTGCTGATGTTGTTGCTAAACGAAGTGATTTTCTTCACATAAATCCCAGTAATTCCCAGCCCGATAAAAAAGCCCGCGCTAAAAATATAACCGTTGATAAGATCCAGAAAATATGCCGTTCCCAGCGCGATATTTATTGCGAAGAATAACCAAGGAAACCATTTAAAATAATCAGGCACAAAAGTCTCGTAGGACTTCATCCATTTTAAAATTTCCTGTGGCGAGCGTTCATTATCCAATAAGGTTGCCGTTGCCGAGAATTGCTGCCTAAAATCTACCAGCTGAGCAAGCTCCTTTATGGCTTCCTGCTTCTTTGGAATGTTTGAGATATTGTTGGAGGTCAGCTTTCGCGAAAGCGTGATTATTCCCTCCTTAGTCACACTTCTATTCAAATATTGAAAGATGGATCCTCGCCCAAAAAGGTCGATATCCCGGCTATACTCGTGATCATCCACGAGAAACTCTTCTCCCGCATCCCGATGCAGAAAATCTCGATTTCCCAACCTTAGTTCCTCCTGCTGGATCTCGACCAGTGCCTGTTTGAAATCCCGCTGGCGTTTAATGGAGGTGTGGCGGGTGACCAAGACCAAAAACACGATAAAAATAACCGTAGAAACGGCAAATGCCACCTGCCACTGATCCCACAAAAAATATACGGCTGCGACGCCGCCCAGAAATAAAAGCAGCCTGGCGATGCTAGAAATGCGCAGTTTACCTTGCAGCGCATCACGCTCTGCCGCAAATTGTTGTTCTCGGTTTTTATAAAAATCGGTAAGTTCTTTGTTCACTTATAGGTTGTTTAATAATTCGCGATCCTTGCGCGTTAATTTTGCCACGATAAGATCGTAGGAATGATCGATCCACTGGAATATTTCAGCATCGGGAATAGCGTGGTTGACAAGAATGGTGTTCCAGGTTTTTTTATCCATGTGATAACCGCCGGTAACGGTGTCTGGAAATTGTTCCCGCAGTTCTATTGCAGTTTCTGGATCACATTTTACATTGATCCTAGGTGTCCCTTCCTCCCAACTTTTAAGACTGCTCAGACAAAACATTTTATTCATCACCTTAAAAACCAGTACGTCTTGATCAAAGGGAAATGAGGCTGTTACGGCTTTTTTAGACTCGCAGTAGGATTGAAGTTTTTCTATGTGCATTAGTTGATGCTTCTTTTTCCTTTCTACGTTTCTGCCATTAAAACTTCTGGATCTACTTCGATGATTTTTCCATCAACCTCCATGATGACTGGAGTCTTTTTATATTTCTTGAATTCGAGCATTTTATCGTAGGCTTTTTCAAGACCTTGAAACAATGCTTTAGATTCCCTGTCTTCTGCTAGATCGTTTTTATGTTCTGTTTTCATTGTGTGTTTTATTTAATTCATCCCAAAGTAGCTTTTTGAATATAGTTTCTGTACCACTGCGCTTACGAGCAATTTTAGTCAGTGAATTGCCTGTTGTTTCTATAAAAGTCCATTCGTTAACGATCTCTTTATAGATGTTGAAGAAATTATTAAGTCCGTTTCTATATCTTCTTTTAATCACGGGAACAGGTATGTTGTGACCGCCCTCTTCCACTCTATACCTCACTCGTTCAATAGCCAGTTTTTCTGATCTTAGATAGAAAAAAAGCAGTGTTACTTTATACCCGCTATCTTGCGCACGTCTGACTAGGTTTTTATAACTTTTAGTTGCCAGTGTTGTTTCAAAAGCAAAATCTGCACCGCTATTCACTAAAAAATCAATTCTGGAGAGCATCAAACGTCCAGCCTGTATTCCAGCTGTTTCTGGCTTGAAGGGCGATAATCCTTTTGCGATCTCGTCCGCGTTTACAAACTCGTCTACAATTCAAGACTTCTGGCAGAATGGTATAGGAAGCCGTTGTTTTTCCAGCGCCGTTACAACCTGCTATGATGTATAAATTCTTCATGGATTCAAGAATTTTGAATCTTTTTAACCTCAACCGGTTTGTCCAGCACCAGCGCACTGTAATCCAGTTTCCAACCTATGGTAGCCGCGAGTCCTTCCATCATCTGGATCGCTCCCAGCGCCTCGGTCTGGGCGGCTTGCATGAGTCCACTTTCTGGGATTTTATCGATGATGTGCTGTTTTGCATTGCGGCTGGCATCAGTAAGGTCATCGCTGGTAAAATAGTTGGCCCAGCCTTCTGACTTATCGTAATAGCTGAAGTCGGTTTCTATGCTCAGCACCTGCGGTTGTGGGAAGTTAGTAAGTTTAATGAGTTTGTTTTCTGGATCGCTGGACATTTCGATCTTTGAAAGGTCAAAGCCTATGTGCGCCTTTGCATTTACCAGAATGATCGCTTTTTTCTTGCCGAGAAGGAAATTTGCGATCTTGTCCTTTACATTTTCATAATGGTAGATCTCAGAAAAATCCCCTTCCACCGTAATGAACTTGCATACTGCGCGTATTTTTTCCATGAGCACAACGCTCTGTTTGTTGCGATCCTCCTTTTTACCAAAACCGCCAAAAATCCTAAATGCAAAAAATGCTACCACCGCACCCACGGCTAGTCCTACGAACAATAATTCCATAGTTCAAATTTACAAATTCTATTCAGTATAATTAAAACAGACAGGTATTAAGTCATGTCCTGGATCTGGGCTACTCGATCTTATAGAGGATCGGTCGTGACGGCGCAGCATCGTTCTTTATGGGTGCGATCTGAAGATCCATCATATACAGCCCATCGGTTATTGCATTATCGACATAAACCAGTTCGGTTATCGTGGCTCTAGAACGCTGGGTTCCATTAAAATCCCAAAACGCCTTGTGGGAAAGCAATGCTCCATTATCCTTTTCTTTATCAACACTGGGAAGGTCTATGAGTAGGTGGTTGATTCCGCTTTCGCGAAAGCGTAACGCAACTTCTTCCAGCAAATACGGCGGATTTGTATTTGAGTAATTCTTGTTGAGCCTACTTTTATCGTTGGGCATCGTGCGGATTATTATAGCTTCTACTCCATTTTCAAGCGCTCCTACCAGTTTATTTGTAATCACTAGATCTTCGCCTCGTTTTTCTGGCGTTACCGTAATCAATTGTGCCTTGAAAAAAGTTTTGTCCAGCGCATTGTGGACGCTGTGAAACTCCTCGGTAATATGACCTATGCATTCAGTATGCGTCCCATGACTGTGCGGATTAAAAAATACGTTATTAAAATTAGTCGAGCCGCCCAGCGCCACATTCCCTACATAACCGTCTACCTCAACGTGTGTGATCTCGGGCTGATCGATGTACCACGCTCCCACTCCGGCATTGTTCTGTACCGTTGCGCTAATGTCCAGCGGACGGGACAGGTCTATGGAAACAGTTTCATTCTCAAGTTGTATGGTGGTTTTCATATAGGTGGTCTTGCAAGAACAGATAAATAATAACAGGATGAATGATGGTACTATAGGTTTCATTGCAGCAATTGAATAAGGGATATCAAGGTACAGCTTATAAATTACTCTAGCGGTATTTCCTGTTTTAAACTTTTAGTTTTTAAAAGTTACCTGAAATTTGTGAGGGTTTTTAACACCGACACGCTTTCCATCATGAAAAATTAAGAAACTTGCAAATTTTTTATTGAAATCTACAGTTTCAATTGAATATATTCCTGTAACGCACGGACTGTTATCTAGATATATTTGTTTTTCAAAAATGCCAAAGACAGATTCTGTAACTATAAGACTTTCGCCGCAGGCAAGAAACCCAATTTCTCTTACCTCTATCTGATAATGTGAATTTATTTCAAGCTTTAGCATTGGGGGACTGAACGGATTTAATAACACATGAATCGGAAATAATGCTATACTGAAAAACATGCTCCAAATCGTTAGTGCACCAATTGGGATGGCTATGAATCCCGATAATAGTTTAGTCCGATGATCTTGTGAAAGTCCAAATAACAAGATTGTCGATATTAAAAATGTCCAAATTATCATGGTTGTTGTAAAGAATCCTCTCAATCGAAAATCGAAAAACAATAGCACAACGCAAAGTACTGACAGAGCCAAAAAATAAATAGCAACTTGTCGAATAGCCCCTTGCATTTTTGGGAATTTTAAATCCATAACAATTATGACGATGCTGGTTATAAAAGCTATAACTATAAGTGGTACAAACACAACCATGTTTTTAAATACAAGAGGAACTATCGTAAAAATAAAGCTTTATAAATCACGACTCAAAAAAATAAAAATCTAAGGAAATTTAGAAGATTTGTATTACTTGTTTATTGTTGTTTCTGTTACTAAAATCCTAACTTGCAGCCACCTAATTTTGGTATATAATTTCATGGATTTTAAAGATCGCAAGAACTTCTTAATAGGCTTTATAACCATCGCCCTGGGCGGTGCGATTTTTTATTTCTTGAAACCCTTTGTACCACAACGGCTTTTTAGCGAGAAGTCGGCAAGTACCGCCATAGTTGTGGACAGCCTTATGCTGCAGGCGATGAATGAGCCGGTTGAAGACCAGCCGGTGACCAAAGATTCTATAGGCCAAAGAACAACACTCCAAAAAACGCAGCTCCTTAATCAAAAAACGCAAAAACCTATTTCTCATGCTCCAGCGAGGCTTATCGAGATAGGTGATTTTAATTTTAAACCAGTTCAAAAGATTGATTCTGCTGGCATTATTGCCCTTCCTCAGTCATTGCAATTACAGGGTTACGACGGTAGGGAACACTTGGCTGGATTTTATAAAAAATTGATCGCCGTAGAAGAGGACAGCAGTAAATCGGTACGCATTGCCTATTATGGCGACTCGATGATCGACGGCGATCTCATCGTGCAGGATCTGAGGAGTGCGCTGCAGGATCGGTTTGGCGGTCGCGGTGTAGGGTTTGTCTCTGCCATGTCAGAAAGTGCACGCTCCCGCTACTCCATAAAACATAAAACGACGGGAAGCTGGAAACAGCACAGTTATATGAAAACCGTCTCTGACAGTTTAAACTATGGCGTAGGCGGTGCTGTTTTTTTTGCCACGGATTCTACGGCACAAATAGACTTCAAGGCAAGCGGTATTAGAAATTCCTACCGTTTAAATAGTCCGCGATTGTTCTATGGAAAAGGAAATCCATCTTCCCAAATAACAGCAGTTACAGATCGTGATACCATTGGTTTTAGTTTGGATGGATCTGACTATCTCAACACTTTAAAACTTTCTGGCCACGATCTAAAAAGCCTAAAAATCAACTTCTCAAAAGCAAGGGATATTCCCATTTATGGCATTGATTTTTTTAACGGTGAGGGAATTACCATCGATGGTTTTTCCAACCGTGGCAACTCGGGCTTGCCGCTCAGTTTATTGAAGCCCAGTTTCATCAGTAAATTCAACAAAGAGTTGGATTATGATCTGGTGGTGCTGCAATTTGGCGCCAATGTGTTGAGTACGCAAAAATCTACTTTTGGCTGGTATTCCAGTCGCATGACGCGGGTCGTGGCACATATTAGACAACTCTACCCCACTGCCGACATTCTCATTATAGGAACGGCCGATCGTGGAACAAAGACTGAAAATCTAGTCCAGACAGATACCGCCGTGGTACGCTTACTACGCTCCCAGCAGGAATATGCCGCAGCCACCGATAGCGGTTTTATAAGTCTTTTTCACCTCATGGGCGGCGTCAATGCCATGACGGCATGGGAACAGAACAAACTGGCCAACTCAGATTTTACACATTTCAGCCCCAAAGGTTCTCGTGTCATAGGCAGGCTTATTTATGATGAGATACTTCGTGGTTATTCTGCTTTCGCGAAAGCGGAACAATTAAAAGAAACCCTACAGAACAAAAAGATCGTAAAAAAAGATTCTATTAAAAAAGAAACCACATCCATGACAATAGATTCCCTAACAAACAACCAAAAATGATAAAATGGTTCCTGACCATACTTGCAACATGTTCCATTTTCCCAGCCTGTGCGCAAAAGGAGGAACAGATCAATCCGCTGATTTTTGATCCAGCTTTTCAGTTGATTAAAAATGAAGATATTTTAAAAACTTTTTATGTACAGCTGGACTCGCTGGAAAAAGGTTCCAAAAAACAACTGACCGTGGTTCACATAGGCGACTCGCATTTACAAGGCCCCTATTTTCCCAAATACATAAGAGCAGGCTTGCAAGAACGCTTTGGCAATGCAGGTCGTGGTTTTGTATTTCCCTATCGGGTCGCGCAAACTAATGGCGGGATCGACGTTAAATTTAAATCGGGAGATGAATGGACGGCCGTACGCAATGTAAAAAGCGATGGAAGCGACGATGTGGGTTTAAGCGGGATCAATCTTGAAACAAGAGATGCCGACTTCCTCCTGGAAATGAACATCGATAAAGATCTTACCGATACCCGTATTATTGAAATTCTCTCCCCACATCCCGACCGATTCAAATTGAGTCTAGCCAGTAAAAAAAATCTCGTGGGTTCAACAAGAGTTGAGAACGGCACTAATCTTACCAACTACAAAGTTCAAAAAGGAGAATTTTTAGGTAAAATTGCTGCGAAATTTAATACCACGGTCAGCGCCATCCAAAAAGCTAACAACCTCAAAAATACAAATATCAATGCGGGACAAACCATTAAAATTCCAACGAAAACTGAAGTTAAAAAAGAAAATAATAGTTCCAGCGATATAGTTTTCTCAGATTTAAAAAAGCTCGTTTCAGGAAAATACCACCTTCCCAGCGGTCATCAACAGGTTTATCTAAGAGCAGCTGAAAAGGCAGGTTCTTACACACTGGACGGACTTATCCTTTCCAATGAAGACAGCGGAATTATTTATCATGCGATAGGAGTTAACGGGACAAAATTTAGCGATTACACAAAGTTTCCTAGATTCTTTGATCAGCTTGCCGCGATAGATCCAGACCTCATTATCATTTCGCTGGGAACTAATGAAAGCTTCCAGACCGGCTACAAGGAAGAACACCTTAAAACCGATATGGACCTGTTCAATCGCGAATTATTAAAGCGCAAAATAACAGGAAATATCCTGCTGACCAGCCCGCCACCGTCCATGAAAAATCGCAAAACTATCAATGAACTGGCCACCGCTTTTAGCTATGAGATGGGCGTATTTGCAAATTTGAATTCGTGGGCGTTTTACGATCTACATTCCGTCTCTAGAACCAGTAGCGCGATGCCGGACTGGTATCGGGCAAAGCTCAGCTCCAGTGATAAGGTTCATTTTATCGAACCGGGCTATCGCCTACAGGCGCAATTATTCATCGAGGCCTTGTTTAACTCTTATGACAGCTACCGCGAGTGAATACATGGAGTGAGATACTGGAATGGCTGAGCTACGACCCATTAAAGCCTCTGTTATTTAACAGCAGTGCTTTTTTGTATCTGTTCTTAGGGTTTTACCTGCTGTATATCCTGATTCTTGATACTCGCAGAGCGCGCACCTTTTATGTCATTGCATTCTCTTTGTTCTTTTACTATAAATGTAGTGGCTGGTTTTTTATACTGCTCATATTCTCTTCATTTGTAGATTATTACATCTCAGAATTGATCTATAAAAGCAACGATGATCGCAGGCGCAAATGGCTACTGGTTTCATCCTGCGTCATCAATTTGGGACTGCTCGCCTATTTTAAATACACAGGTTTTCTTGCGGATAATTTCAACGCTCTTTTTGCGGGAGATCTAAGTTTTGGGAATATCTTTTTACCTATTGGGATTTCGTTTTACACGTTTCAAACTATGTCTTACACGATAGACATTTATAGGCGTGAAATTGAGCCCGCAAGGAATGTTTGGGATTTTATGTTCTTCGTTTCTTTCTTCCCGCAACTGGTTGCGGGTCCCATCGTACGCGCGGCAGATTTTATCCCGCAGATGTACGAGAAGATCCAGCTGAGTTCCAAACAACTGAGTTATGCGCTGTTTTTAATCATCGGTGGGCTTATTAAAAAGGCCGTGATCTCAGATTATATAAGCGTGAATTTTGTGGATCGCGTATTTGATTTTCCAGATAATTACAATGGTTTTGAGAATTTACTGGGCGTTTATGGATACACGTTACAGATCTATTGCGACTTCTCCGGTTATTCAGACATCGCGATAGGACTGGCATTGCTCATGGGTTTTACCTTGCCGCCCAATTTTAGGACACCTTACCAAAGCACGAGCGTCACAGAATTTTGGCGCAGGTGGCACATTTCACTTTCTGGCTGGTTGCGGGATTATCTGTACATTTCGCTAGGTGGAAACCGCAAGGGAAAATTGCGCACTTATTTCAACTTATTCATGACCATGCTCTTGGGCGGTCTGTGGCACGGCGCATCATGGAAATTTGTGTTGTGGGGAGCGATGCACGGGACGGTTCTCGCGGTGGAAAAGGCTTTTAATATACCACAGCTTACGCGAAAAAGTGCTCCCTTAAAGATCATCGCAGGATTATTGACCTTTCATTTTGTGGCGTTTTGTTGGATCTTTTTCCGAGCTAGCGATTTTGATAATGCGATCAATGTGATCCAGAATATTTCATTGATAGAATGGAATTTGAGCCAATTCTGGGAAGTGTTGAGAGGCTATCAAAACATTTCTATTTTACTGCTAATAGGTTTTTTATGGCATTTTGTACCGCAGCATGTTCAAGAGAGACAACAGGAGTTTTTTCATCGCATTCCTGTACTAGGTAAGGTTGTAATTTTTGCAGGGGTAATCTGGTTGATTAGCGCGACCGCTACCAGTGGTGTACAGCCGTTTATTTATTTTCAGTTTTGATGCGTGATTTCTAGTTCAGAGCTTCGTTCCAAACCCTTATTTCATAATCCGTTCGTTTTTGATTTTGTTCTCCGCCGTAGATAAGCGTCTTCTTTTCCACGCGGCTTTGATTTATATGTTGCTGGTTATAATTTTCTGGTTTTTCTGTTGAGATCCTTTCAAAATAATCCATGTGTTGAAACAACTTCTTCTTGATGGTTTGCGTGCTTTTAATTTCGAAAAGATCAAATTTTAATCCGCGTTTTATGAGGAGATCGATTTCCTTGCCGGCGGAGTCCCGCCAAAACCAAAAATCCAGCAAGCGGTTTTGATGTTCGTTTTGTTTGACCATTTCAGCTACCACGAGATTTTCAAATAATGTTCCCCATAAGGTTTGTTCTCCTACATCGCTCACTTCTCGTATTCCCAGTAAATAAGATAAGAGACCCGTGTCGTAGAAGTAGATTTTGGGACTTTTTACCACGCGTTTACTGAAGTTTTCAAAGTAGGGCGCTATTTGAAATAGAATATAGCTGCTCTCAAGAATAGATAACCAGGATTTTGCCGTGGGTTGGGATATCCCACATTGATTTGCAAGACTGCTCAGATTAAGTATTTGAGAATGTCTAGCAGCACAAAGCATCAAAAAGTTCTGAAACCTTCCCTTATCCTGAATATTTGTGATCAATGCCACATCTCGTTCCACATAGGTCTGTACGTAGTTGCGGTAAAACTCTGCTGATTGTAAACCACGATCGTAAATCGCTGGATAAAAACCTTTGACGATCGCTTTGCGCCAGTCGCCTTCCAACTGTTTTGCGGCTTTTAATTCTTGAGCATCAAAAGGCAATAATTTAAAAAGAGCAACCCTTCCCGCAAGACTCTGGGTGATGTTTTCCATAAGCTGAAAATTATGGGAACCAGATAGAATAAATTGTCCCATAATTTTATGATCATCCACAATCGTTTGCAAGTATGAGAATAGCTGAGGAACTCGTTGGACTTCGTCCAGGATTACATGGCTGTCATATTCAGTAAAAAAGGCCTTGGGATCTTCTTTTGCAAATTCCCGAACATCTGGATTTTCCAGGGAAACATACCGGTAGCCTTTAAAAAATTCTCGTAATAAAGTAGTTTTTCCAGATTGTCTCGGCCCAGTAAGTGCAACAATGGGATATTCTTTCAATCCTCTCGCTAGTGCGGTTTCCAACTCTCTTTTAATTGCTGACATATCAACCAAATATACTGTATTTTGAATTTACATGAGATTTATTTTGAATTTGCATGAAGATTATTTTGAATTTGCATGAAATAGAAACGTCATGTAGGAGCTACTATTTTAGGTTAAGATCAATAAGGATCTTAAAAAGATGTAGGTTTAAAATGGACTGTAAACCTCAATACAAATTTCAGTACCGCCTTAAATCGTCAAGTCGCTGTTCAAAATTTATAATGAACTGGTTGAGCAAAAATCAACAAATCTGCGAGGTTGCCCAACCACTTCTTTGAAAGATAAATGATCACAATACGGGCGAAACCTCAGAGGTTAGATCACGTTTTATTTATCCAAATGCGCACAACGAGACGAGTTTAATTTTAAAATTAAGTTCAGGTTCAAGTTCATTTTCGATTTCATTTTCAAGTTCAAGTTCGAGTTCAAGTTCAAGTTCGAGTTCCAGCAAAACCTCCGAGGTTGCCCAACCACTTCTTTGAAAGATAAATGATCAGAATACTGGCGAAACCTCAGAGGTTAGATCACGTTTTATTTACCAAATGCGCGCAACGAGACGAGTTTAATTTTAAAACCAAGTTCAGGTTCAAGTTCAAGTTCAATTCGAGTTCATTTTCGAGTTCAAGTTCAAGTTCGATTTCGAGTTCCAGCAAAACCTCCGAGGTTGCCCAACCACTTCTTTGAAAGATAAATGATCAGAATACGGGCGAAACCTCAGAGGTTAGATCACGTTTTATTTATCAAATGCGCGCAACGAGACGAGTTTAATTTTAAAACCAAGTTCATTTTCATTTTCGATTTCAAGTTCGAGTTCGAGTTCAAGTTCCAGCAAAACCTCCGAGGTTGCCCAATCACTTTTTTGAAAGATAAAGGATCACAATACGGGCAAAACCTCAGAGGTTAGATCACGTTTTATTTACCAAATGCGCGCAACGAGACGAGTTTAATTTTAAAACCAAGTTCGAGTTCAAGTTCAAGTTCAAGTTCGAGTCATTTTCATTTTCAAGTTCAAGTTCAAGTTCAAGTTCAAGTTCGATTTCAAGTTCGAGTTCCAGCAAAACCTCCGAGCATAGCTCCTCTTGCGTGAGGGATAGAAATGGAAAGCCCACAGCGAGGAACGAGCGAGGACTTGCAATGGATAGCCCGACCCTCAGTAATGAGTGATAGCGAGTTACTGAGGGTCACGCCCAGAAAAATATTCAACTGACCTCAACTGTTAAAGTGCCATGAAAGCCAAATCACCCCTAACTATCATAAAATCAATCCAATAAAAACGTGAACGCAGAATAAACTTGCACGAGGACAGATGTAGCAACTTAATGAGCAAACATTTTAAACCTGCGAGGTTGCCCCATCAAAATAGCTATACATAAAAAGCATCCATTCAGGGGCGTAACCTCACAGATCATTACCTAGCAAAATCATATTTATAAAATTGAAAACTCCTCCTGTTTCAAACCGCTTGAAAAAGCTATAATATCAGAAAATCATGACTGATTCCATAATTCAAATTCCTACAAAAGCATTAACTTAATCACTGCGCCAACTCAAAAAATATCTTTTTACCTTAGCGGTCTAGAAACCAACCCTTTTTATCAAAGAAATTACGCATGAAGATTATTGTACCCATGGCAGGTCGTGGCTCACGTTTGCGCCCGCATTCACTAACTACTCCCAAGCCGCTTATACCTATTGCCAACAAACCTATCGTTCACCGACTGGTGAGTGATATCGCAAGAATATTGGGTGAACCTATTGAAGAAGTAGCTTTTATATTGGGAGATCCAGCATTTTTTGGTGAGGACGTTGAAGATAGTCTTAAAGAACTCGCTGAAGGCCTGGGTGCCAAAGCAAGTATTTACCGCCAGCTAGAACCTCTGGGAACGGGACATGCCATCATGTGTGCCGAGCCTTCCCTGTCAGGAAAAGCGGTGGTTGCTTATGCCGACACGTTGATCAGAGCTAGTTTTGACCTAGATCCCGCCGCAGATGCCGTCATCTGGACAAAACAGGTAGATCGCCCAGAAGCTTATGGCGTTGTAAAACTCAATGATAAAGAAGAAATCATAGAACTGGTCGAGAAACCAGAGCAGTTTGTATCTGACCAGGCGGTAATAGGAATCTATTATTTTAAGGAAATAGCAGATCTTAAAAAGGAACTCCAATTTGTCATCGACAACGACATCATCAACGGTGGAGAGTACCAGATCAACGACGGGATCAAGCGCATGATGGCGAGCGGTAACGTTTTTAAAACTGGCAGCGTGGACGAGTGGATGGATTGCGGTAACAAAGAAGTTGCCATTGAGACCAACCAGCGTATTCTGGATTTTATGGTGCATGATAATGACGACGAGTTGAAACCCCAGCCCACATTAGAAAACTCAAAAATCATCCAGCCCTGTGTGATCGATCCGTCGGTGGTGTTAAAAAATAGTACCGTGGGGCCACACGTTTCCATAGGTGCGGGATCTGTGATTGAAAATTGTACGATCAGCAATTCCCTGATTCAGAAACATTCCACGATTAAAAATGCGCATCTCGTTGAAGCGATGATAGGTAACCACGTGAAGTATAATGGCGAGTTCAAGAAAATAAGCATCGGTGATTATACGATGATGGAATAATAATTGACATTTAAAACCCATGAAAAAATTCATTTTTATTATCACTGCCTGCCTTTTACTTTTTCCCGACCCATCACTCATGGCGCAGGAAGAGGTGGATGCGGGCGAGGTAAATGTGGATGATCTGGGCAACGTCAACGACGAGTTCAAAGAGAATTTCTTCAATGCACTGGCTGAGAAAGGCAAGGAAAACTACGATCGCGCGATCCTATTATTAGAAAAGTGCGTGGAGCTACAACCAGAAAATGCCGCGGTACATTTTGAACTGGGCAAGAATTATTTGATGAGTTCCGCTTTCGCGAAAGCAGAACAATCCATCCAGAAAGCCATAACTATAAAAGGAGAGGACGAGTGGTTGCTGGACACGCTGTTTGAGGTGTATTCTAAGTCTGGAGACGTAAAAAAATCCCTGTCCACCCTGCAAAAACTGGTGGCCATAAATGCCAATTATGAAGAACTGCTCCCGCTACAGTACCTAAAGGCCGGACAACCTGAAGAAGCACTCAAAACTATCGATAAGCTGAATGAAATGCTGGGGGAAAGCAGCAACCGCAGCTACATGAAGCGACAAATACTGACCCAACTGCCACAGCGCGAAGAGCCACAGCTGGATGAAAAAAAACTGCTTGAAAACATTGCTAGCCAGCCCGATGATGAGGAGTCCTATATAAAGCTTATCTACCTATATGGCAAGCAAAGCGACGTGGCAGCGGTTATAAGAACAGCCGCGCTACTGGAAAAGAACATACCCGACAGCGACAAGGCACACCTGGCTCTTTATCGCATCTACATGGAGGGCAATCAGGTAGAAAAAAGCGTCGCTAGTATGAAGCGCATCTTCAAGTCTGACGAGCTGGAGGAGGAGGTTAAGGTCAAGGTGCTCGTTGATTTTATCAACCTAGAACCCTTGCAGAATGCAGCAGGTGCCTACACCGTGGAGGAAGCAATTTCCACATTTGCCGACGAGCTGGAGGATTCCATGGCACTAACTGCACTGGGAGATTTTTATCTCAAGAAAAAGGAAGTACTTACTGCCATTTCCTTTTATGAAAAAGGGCTAGAGAACGACCCTGCAGATTTTGAGCTCATTAAAAAAGTTGCCCTGCTTTCCATAGACACAAAAAACTATGAAAGAGTGGACGAGGTCACTACCGCCGCACTGGAGATCTATCCCGCCCAGGCGTTTCTCTACCTTCTCAATGGGATCGCGCTCAACCATCTAGACCGCCATAAAGAGGCGATAGAACAACTGGACAACGGTCTTACCTACATCCTGGATGATGTCAAGGTAGAACAGGATCTCTATCAACAGCTAGCCATCGCCCATGAAAAAATGGGAAACACAACTAAAGCAGAACAAATGCGTTCTAAAGCAAAGGCCATTACCAGAATATGAAGTTAAGATATACCCTAATGATCCTCGCCATCATAGCGATTGCAGCTTCCTGTAAAAGTGGTTTGAAAGCTGTTGAAACTGCCGACGATAGCACAAAAAAGATACAGGTGATCGCTGCGCACAAAGCAAGTATGGTCATTTTTAAGACCTTGCAGTCGAGGATGAGCGTTAATTATACGGACGAGAAACAGTCCAGATCCATAACCATGGACCTGCGCATGGAACAGGGCAAGCACATCTGGATGAGCGCAAAGATACTGGGCTTTACCCTGGCAAAAGTCCACATTACCCCAGATCGGGTCCAGTTTTATGAGAAGCTCAACCAGCGCTATTTTGATGGTGATTTCAGGTTGATCAGTAATTTTCTCGGCGAGGACCTCAGCTTTGAACAGTTAGAACAACTACTTATGGGACAGGCCGTTGAGCCTCTGGATAATTATAAGTATTCGGTTGGGAATGATCTTTATGAATTTAGGATCGAGAAGGAATACAGTAAGATCTTCAAAGTGCGGCCAGAGGATTATCGACTGGCAGAGCAGGCAGTTTCAAAACCCGATGAGAATAGCTTTCTACAGATCAAGTATCCCAGTTATCAACTCGTTGAAAACCTGCTCCTTCCCAAAGAAGTGAACATCGACGCAAAGCGCAACAACCGATTTTCAAAAGTGGAACTGGAATTTAACCGCGTGGAACTGGATCAGGATCTTAATTTTCCCTTTGAAATTCCCGATGGTTATACTAAAATGGAACTGTAGATGAAAAAAATATTGATTTGTTTGTTGATGGTGTTGGGTTCCGCTTTCGCGAAAGCACAGACCCGAGCATCCCTTGAAAAGAGAAAAGCTGAAGTGCAGGCAGAAATCAACCAGTTCTCCCAGCTGCTGAAAAATGTCAAAAAAGAAGAGGCGACCATGACCTTGCGGGTGCAGACCACGCTCAGGAAGATCGCGGGAACCCAGGAAATTATCGATATCACCAACAAGCAGGCAAACCTCATCACGCGCAGTATCGATGACAATGCCCAGGAAATAGGTAAGTTAAATACAGAAGTCAAAGAACTAAAGGCACAATATGCCGAGATGATCGTAAAATCCTATAAGCGCAACAACGAGCGCAGCAGGCTCATGTTCCTGTTATCCTCAGAAGATTTTTTACAGGCCTACAAACGTGTACAATATTTAAATTCATACGCCGACTACCGTAAAAAACAGGCCGGTGAGATCAAGGTAAAATCTGATCTACTGGTTGAGAAAAACCAGTTGCTGGAAGATGAACGCAAGGAAAAAGTAAAAATCCTAGCGGCCAATAAAAAACAACAGGAAAGCTTGCGCGAGGATAAAGCAGCCCAGGAAGAACTGCTCGCGACCGTGAAGAAGAACGAGAAGACCTATGCCGCAAGCCTCAAGGAAAAGTCCAACGAGCGTGCAGAAATAGATAGAGAAATTAAAAAATTGATCGCCGCAGATATTGCAGCCTCCAACAAGGGAAAAACCAGTGCGACCTCTACAAAATTCTTCCTTTCACCAGAAGCAAAAGCCCTTGCCGACAACTTTAAGAGCAACCGTGGGAAACTGCCCTGGCCGGTCGCCGAGGGTTTTGTCTCCATGCAATACGGTACACAGCCCAGTCCCATTGCAAGCAGCGTTACCATTAAATCCAACGGATTGCGTTTTCAAGCGCCCAAAGGTGCAAAAGTACGAGCTGTTTTTACCGGAAAAGTCGTCCACGTCCTGAGAAATAAATACGGCGTTCTATCCGTTCACGTGCGCCACGGTAATTTTACCTCCATTTACAATAATCTCAAATCTGTAACCGTGCAAAAAGATGATGAGGTAAACACGCTGGACATTTTGGGCGAGGTGTTTACCGACCGCTCTGATGTTACGGAGCTTCAATTTGTTCTTCTTGAAGAGAGCGATACGCTGGATCCCGCACGATGGATCTTGAGGAATTGAAATTAATTAGTTTTAACTTTATTAGTATCTAAATTTTGCTTTTATGAAAACAATTGAGCTCAGGAAAAAAGTGATTGATGAAATTAATAATATAAGTAATGATCAATTGTTAATTGGTATATACCGCTATCTAAATTCTGAGAATCAAGTAGATGATGTTTACATTTTAAGCGATCAACAGAATTTGGCAATTAATGAAGCGAGAGAGCAATACAAGAAAGGCGACGTTTTCAGCGATAAATCTGTAAGAGAAGAAATTGATCAATGGCTAAGCGAGTAAGCTGGACATTACGTGCGAAACAAGATCAAACAAAGATTCTCAGCTACTGGAACGAGCGAAATGGTTCAAAGATTTACAGTAAGTAGCTTCATAAACTTTTCGACGATGTAATAACATTAGTATCTATTTATCCAGATATGGGTAAAACCACTGATCGTAAATTAGTTAAAGTAATCGTAGTCAGTAATTATTTGATAATTTATGAGCTGATCGAGGTGGACTTTATTTTAATTTTAGCAATATGGGACACTAGACAAAATCCTGATAAAATTGATTATCTGCTTAAATAAAATGAAAGATTTAATCAGGTCAATTCACAATTTAACTAACTATAATTTAAAACATTACATATAGTAATTAAACCTTCATTATCTTCCATAATGACAATTCTAATTTTGAGATGAAAGTGTTAGTGCAATCGGCAGTAAATTTTTTAAAGAATATGCATGCAATCCTCCATATTTATTTTACCATAATGAGAATTCAATAATTTATGAAGAGGATGTGATCGACCTTCTGCACTGACCGCTCCGCACTTGATACAGAGAATCCGATTGACTTTCCGCACCTGATGCGGATCTACCCAAAAATCGCCTTCAGTTCCGTAGCGTCTTTTGCCTCCATTTTACCGGCTAGAACAAGACTCAACTGCTTGCGTCTCAGCGCTGCGGCAAACCGCTCTTTCTCAATGTCCGTTTCAGGTATGATCTGTGGCACCTGCACGGGACGACCCGTTTCATCCACAGCGACAAAACTATAGATCGCCTCGTTTGCCCTGGAGCGATCGCCGCTCTCACGATCCTCTATCCATACATCCATGTGTATTTCCATGGAAGTTTTAAAGGCTCTAGTTACCTGGGCCTCAATGGTAACCACACTACCCAGCGGTATCATCCTATTGAATGCCACATGGTTAACCGATGCGGTAACTACAATCCTACGGGAATGCCTTCTCGCTGAAATACTCGCCGCACGATCCATGCGCGCCAGCAATTCCCCACCAAAAAGATTGTTCAGCGGATTAGTCTCGCTGGGCAAAACCAAATCTGTGACCGTGGTAAAGGATTGTGAAGGTGTCTTGGGATCCATTGTTTTTTTTTGCAAAGGTAAAAGCGAGAATTAGTTTCCGTTAGTTCGTTAGGAAAAGATTGTAGGGTAAAAACGACTATAACGTTTGATAGGTTTTAATCTTTGGATGTTGTTCCGCTTTCGCGAAAGCGAAACACAACTCACAGAATCGATAAAATTAACACGAACCCTACGTAATTCTAAGATGGGAACGACTTCTCAAAATGCGGTGATGTACACTCAATCTTTATCGTACTTTTGAACTTCTAACTTTACTTTTTTGGGTTCTATAAAACGTCTTTTCCAGCACACTTTTATTTACGGTCTCGCGACGGTGCTGCCTAGGTTACTGACCGTTTTTCTTACCTACCTGCTTACTAAATATTTACCCGGCAAAGTAGAATTTGGTGAGGTATCCATGATTTTTTCCTACATCATTTTTGCCAATGTAATCCTTACCTACGGGATGGAAACTGCCTTTTTCAGATTCTACAATCAGGAGGAATATGCGGGTAAAACAGTTTCAACTGCGTTAGTCTCATTGCTCGTAAGCACGATGATATTTGCCGTGATCGCCTACCTGTTTATCGTTCCCATTTCCAATGCTATCAACCTCGATCCCGATTATATACAATGGGTGATCGCGGTAATTGCGGTGGACGCTTTAATGGTCATCCCTTTTGCCAAAATGCGAGGGGAGGGCAAGGCGACCAATTATGCATTGATTAAAATGTTCAATGTTGTCTTATCCGTTGGCATGTCTGCCTTGTTCTTTACGGCTCTGCCCAGTATTCCAGCACTTGCAAGTTTGCTCCCAGATAATCGGATTCAATTGTTTTTTATTGCTTTTTTAATGGCAAACGTCCTGACCTTTACGCTGGTAAGCCGGGTTTATTTTACCCGCTGGAATTTTGATAGAGCATTATGGAAAAAAATGCTGTCCTACGGCTGGCCCATTCTACTCGCTGGACTTGCGTTTGCAATTAATGAAAGTGTAGATAAGATCTTGCTGGAGAGATTGCTTCCAATGAATGAAAACGACGCTAAGGCCGTAGTAGGAGTCTATACCGCTGGTTATCGTCTTGCTGTGGGAATGACGCTATTTGCCCAGGCATTTAGGCTGGGCGTGGAGCCCTTTTTCTTCAGTCAGGCAAAGGAGAAGAATTCGCTACAACAGTACGCACTCATCACAAAGGCCTTTGTGGCGCTGGGAGTGATCGCACTCATGAGTTATGTGGTGCTCGTGGATTTAATCAAACCGCTGTTAGTGGATGATGGTTTTCCCACGGCTATGGAAATTGTGCCTATTATTCTCATTGCCTATTTATTCTCAGGGATCTATCAGACCCTGTCGGTATGGTATAAGATCAGCGATAAAACGATGTACGGCGCCATAATTTCTGGTATCGCGGCACTAATAACTATTGTTGCCAATGTGGTTTTAATTCCTAAAATAGGCTATCTGGCCAGTGCTGGGGCGACCTGTGCTGCTTACGGATTAATGATGACTGTTTCTTACCTGCTGGGAAGAAGGCACCTCGCTGTTCCCTACGAGATCGGTTCCATGCTGACCTACCTTGTGGTAGGGATATCACTATCTTGTTTTTTCTTTTATTATGTGCGGGAAGAATATGGAATAGAAAGTTGGACCACATACGGCATCGGTGGAACAATGACTTTATTACTGACCGTTTTAATACTATTCAAGGAACGCGGGTCGATCCGTATCCTCTTAAAGAAAAAATAAGTTTTGGGAACTGACAGACAATCTTATAATACCTACACCATGACCATAAAAATCATCAATACCTCAGACCACGCGTTGCCACATTATGAGACGGAGGCAAGTGCTGGAATGGATCTTAGGGCGCAGCTTAAAGAACCGGTCTTATTGCAATCGCTGGAACGCGCCATTATCAAAACAGGTTTGTTTATTGATCTTCCCATAGGATTTGAAGCACAGGTAAGACCACGCAGCGGCCTTGCCGCAAAAAATGGTGTAACCGTACTCAACGCGCCCGGCACCATAGATGCCGACTATCGCGGTGAAATAGGGGTGATATTAGTTAATCTTTCCAACGAGTCATTTACTATTGAAAACGGTGATCGCGTTGCTCAACTTGTAGTTGCAAAACACGAGCGGGTAAAGTGGCATAAAGTGGAAGAGTTGGGTGATTCTGCTCGAGGCGAAAGCGGATTTGGTAGCACGGGAGTGAAATAATTTGTAATTTTAAGTTCTTAACCTTAGATCATGAAAAGATTTTTATTCAGCTCACTGTTAGTTTCCAGTATTGCAATAGCACAAACAGACTCTCTAACCGTAGAGAAAAGGCTCAGCACTTTTGATCAATCCTGTACATGTATTTCAGAAATAGACCGCAATACTACTAGAGAAGAGCAGTTTGCCGAAGTGCGCAGTTGTTTAGAGTCTGCTATAATGGCAAAACAGCTTTTGGAAAAGTTTACGGGTGTACTTTCAAAAGTTAAAGATACTTTAGATAAAAGTGTTGTTGGTGAAATCAAAGAAACTAAGAAAGTGAAAGACACAGTAAATATCGTTCTCAATACAGCTGAGGGTTATGATGAACTGGAACGGGAGTTAATAGACGATTGTGGTGCCATGAATAGCCTACTTAATGATACGGCAAAAGTAAGCAGTGAAAAATCAGTAACACAAGACCCAAAGGCCATGGATGCCTATGATAAAGCGATGGATTTTTACAGGGCAGAAGATTATGACAACGCTTTAAAATATTATAAAAAAGCAGTTAAAATAGATAAGGAATTTGCTTTTGCGTGGGATATGGTTGGGATTACCTATCGTAAGTTAGAGCAATATAAAAATGCTGTCAAGGCATATAAGAAGTCGCTTAAATTAGATCCAAGAGGAAAAATGCCCCTTCAAAATTTGCCCATCGCTTACAGAATGTTAGAGCAATATGAGAAAGCAGCAGATTACTACAGAGAACTCATCCGGTATTACCCGAGAGATCCAGAGGGCTATTATGGATTAGGGCAGTGTGGCGTATTATTAAAAGATGATGACATGGCTCTAGACAACATGATGCAGGCTTATATCATTTATCAAGATCAGGATTCTCCATACGTTAACGACGCGGCTACCATGTTAAGTACATTATTTCAAGACCTTAAAAAACGCAACAAGGAAAATCTCTTTATGGAATATGCCGCAAAACATGACTTAAACGTTGCTGAATAAAACATTTATATAACCATAGTAAATTCAAATATCTACGAGAATAAACATTAACGCTGCAAATAGTTGCTACATTTAAGCTTATTGTATCTTTGCAGTTCATTTAAAGACATGGTTATGTACGCAAATTATATATTAGCTATTCCAGGAGTTTGGAGTATTGTACTAATTTTAGCAGTCGTTCTGTTGATTTTTGGCGGTAAAAAAATTCCAGAATTGATGCGCGGTCTAGGTGGCGGTATCAAAGAATTTAAAGAAGCTACCAAAGACGATGAAGATAAAAAGAAAAAAGTAGAGGAGTAAATAACCTTTATAATCATACCATAAAAAGGTGCTGAATATCAGCACCTTTTTTGATTCCAAAATATTGGAACTGTTTATAATACAATCCCTCCCGGTCATTCTCAAAATATACCGTAAAGTAAACAGGAAACAAAAAATCCCCTACCGTAAAGTAGAGGATTAAAAAGAGGTACCAAGCGGATTCGAACCGCTGTACTAGGTTTTGCAGACCCATGCCTAGCCGCTCGGCCATGGTACCTTATTGGGAGGGCAAAAATAATAAATTTCCGCTCCATTCCTATCCTTTATTTAAGTTTATCGTTATTTCATTAATAGCGTGGCAATTTTCAATCCATAACTCAATTTAACAAGTCCCATCGGAAGTCTGTTATTAAACAGTTCATCCTCTATTTTGCGCCATTGAAATAACAACACTCTCCACATCGCCTCCTATGGGTGGATTGATCTTGGCAACTTGAACTTCTACGTGTTGAACCATGGATTCCTCCTCAAAAACTCGATCTATAATGCGCTGGGCAACTTGTTCCAGCAACTTGGATCGTTGCGCCATCTCCTCTTTGATGATACGGTTGAGGGAAACGTAGTCCACAGTATCGGAAAGATCATCGGTTTTTGCACTCTTAGTTAGATCAGTAATAACTTCAAGATCTACACGGTATTCACTGCCTATAAGTTCTTCTTCTGTTAGACAACCGTGGTTGGTATAAACCCTTACGTTTTTGAGTATAATTTTATGCATGGAACAAAGATACAGCTACTTGTCAAAGCCATAAAATATGCAGTAAATTTGTGCCATAAAATGCAATCATGAGCGATACTGGAAAAGCGACCAACTTTATTGAGGATATCATTGAACAGGATCTTAAAAACGGATTATCCCAAGATCAATTGAGATTTAGATTCCCGCCAGAGCCCAATGGGTTTTTGCACATAGGACATGCGAGCGCGATCTGCCTCAACTTTGGCCTGGGCGAGAAATATAACAGTCCGGTAAACCTGAGGTTTGATGATACGAACCCTGCAAAAGAGGAAGCAAAATATGTCAAAGCAATAAAGGACGACGTGGAATGGCTGGGCTACAAATGGGACAATCTATGTTATGCCTCAGATTATTTTCAGGAATTGTACGACTGGGCGGTAGAAATGGTGAAAAACGGTAAAGCCTATGTGGATTCTCAGGACAGTGCCACCATTGCAGCCCAAAAAGGAACTCCCACAGAACCCGGAGTGAATAGTCCCTACAGAGATCGTACTGTTCAAGAAAATCTAGACCTTCTAGAAGGAATGAAGGATGGAACTTATGGAGAGAGTGAACACGTCTTACGTGCCAAAATCAACATGCAATCCACCAACATGCTCATGCGCGATCCCATCATGTATCGCGTGGTCAACAAAGCCCATCACAGAACGGGTGAAACATGGAAAATCTATCCCATGTACGACTGGACGCACGGTGAGAGCGATTATCTGGAACAGAATCTCACATTCCTTTTGTACGCTCGAGTTCTTACCCCACCGCGAATTGTACGATTGGTTTCTTGATCAAGTCGTTGATCCAGCTAAAATAAGACCCAAGCAACGTGAGTTTGCGCGCAGAAACGTATCTCATACGGTAACCAGCAAACGTAAATTACAGCAACTGGTTGAAGCAGGTGTGGTAAACGGCTGGGACGATCCTCGCATGACCACCATTTCTGGATTGAGAAGGCGCGGCTACACGGCAAATGCCATCAAAAATTTTGCGCACTCCATAGGGATCGCAAAACGTGACAACCTGGTAGATATGAATCACCTGGAATTTCACTTGCGCGATGACCTCAACACCCACGCAAATAGAGTCATGTGCGTACTCGATCCCGTGAAGCTGATTATCATAAACTATCCAGAGGGACAAGAAGAAATCCTCCATGCAGAAAACAGTCAGGAAGATGAGTCCAAAGGTTATAGAGACGTTCCTTTCTCACGGGAACTATGGATTGAAAAAGAAGATTTTAAAGAGTCGGCAAACAAGAAATACTTCCGCCTTACGATAGGAAAAGAAGTGCGTCTCAAGAATGGTTACATTATCAAAGGAGAATCCTGCGTTAAGGATGCTGATGGAAATATTACGGAAATCCATGCGACCTATGATCCAGATTCTAAAAGTGGAAGCGGCACGGAAGCCAGCATGAGACGTGTGAAGGGAACCTTGCACTGGGTAAGTGCAAAACACGCAGTTCCCGTGGAAGTAAGGTTGTACGATCGTCTATTTACCGTACCATCGCCAGATACCGATAAGGAAAAGGATTTCATGGAATTTGTAAATACCGACTCGCTGGAAACGATCACTGCATGGCAGAGCCAGCGATGAAGGATATTCCCGTGGGAGAGACCGTACAATTCCAGCGACTGGGCTACTTCTGCGTGGATCCAGACTCGACGGACGCGCACAGAATATTCAATCGCACGGTGACGTTGAGAGATACCTGGGCAAAGATAGAGTAGGATATGGGTTACGCTTTCGCGAAAGCGGAATTATCACAAATACACCTAGAAACATCAAGATCTCGTTATAAAAAACGGATAAAATATTAACACTTTAACATAAATTGATGTTTTTTAGAAATTATTGGCTTGCATTTAAGTATGCCATCTGTAAGCTTAACTAGCCTTTAACGAGATGTAGTAAACATTAAAATATCTTTGTATCTCATTAAAAAAGAAAAAATTATGTCCAAATCATCAAATGCCTTAGTTGCTCTAGTAGCAGGTGCAGCAATAGGTGCCACCGTAGGTTTATTATATGCTCCAGAAAGCGGTGATAAAACCAGAAAGAAAATCAAGAAACAAGCTCAACAAGCTCAACACGACATCGACGTACAGGCTAGAAAGACCTATGCTCAGATTTCCAAGAAAGCAAGCGAACTGGGAACTACGGTAGGTTTAAAAGCTTCCGAATTGAAGGGAACTGTTGGAGAACGTATTGAAACTGCTCTATCCAGTGCTAGTTACAAGGCAGACGATGCGATTGTAGCTCTAGAGGATAAGCTGGAACAATTGCGTGCACAGAACGCAAAACTGCAAAAGCCGAAAGATGTTACCGGAGCGGCAAAAACAGCTTCTGCATCAGTTAACGTATAAAAACATTTAATCTTGGGAAAAAGTATATCAGATAACTTTAAGGAATTCAGTGCTGCGACTCAAGATTATATAGAGTCTTCGGTAAATTACCACAAACTAGATCTGTACAAAAAACTGGTAAAGCTACTGGTTTCTGCCAGTTATAGTCTGATACTGGGATTTGTGCTGCTTATTGCCCTTCTGTTTTTAAGCGTGGCTGCCTGTATCTATATAGGTAATCAACTAGACAGCGTTCCTGCGGGATATCTAATTGTGGGATGCTTTTATATTGTTATAATGATTATTCTTGCGTTTACCCTCAAAAGTAAATTACAGATCATTATTTTAAAGAAGACTAGCAAACAACTATTTAATACTAACGAAGATATTACAGTTACAGAATATGAGGATGTACAATAATTTTGAGGAACTGGAACACGATTTGAAATACCTCAAATTGCAGCAACAGGTTCAAAGGGAGACGATGAAGCTTAACTTAAACGAGCTTAAAGAAAGTTTTTCTGCGGTTACGATCCTTACCAATATTGTAGGTTCAATTGCCAAGAAGGCAGTTATTCTTAAAGTAGTAAATAAATTAGTTGGTCTGCGAGGTCAGAAAGATTAATTGAACTGATTAAAATTGAAAAAACCGCTTGAGATTAAAATCTCAAGCGGTTTTTTATTTAAGGTAACAATTATCGCTCTTATTTATAGATCATAATCCTCAAGTCCCTCACTTTCCTCAGACTGCGGTGGAGCGGGTCTGGTGTAGGGTTTTCTCTCTTTTTTAGGTTTGGATTCCTTTCTTGCACGATCTAGTTTCATTTGCTCGCCTATTTGCGCACTTGCGGTAAAACTGGCAATCATGTTGTTGAGCATATCGCTACCCGCTTGCGGACTATTGGGTAATAAAATAAGATTAGAGTTAGTTTCCTCACCCAGTGATTGTAGGGTATCATAATGTTGGGTCACAACAATAAGCGCACTTGCCTCTTGCGAGTTGATTCCCACATTATTCAACACATCCACACTCTCTTCAAGTCCACGAGCGATCTCGCGACGTTGATCTGCGATACCTTGTCCTTGTAATCTCTTGGATTCTGCCTCTGCACGCGCTTTTGCAACGATCTTGATTCTTTCTGCCTCAGCCTCATATTCTGCGGCTGTTTTCTCGCGTTCTGCAGCGTTTATACGGTTCATGGCTGCCTTTACCTGTACATCTGGATCGATGTCGGTTACAAGTGTTTTAATGATGTCATAACCGTAGTCGATCATCGCTTCATTTAACTCACGTTTTACGGCGATAGCAATATCATCTTTCTTTTCAAAAACGTAATCCAGTTTCATTTTGGGAACCTCGGCCCGTACCACATCAAAAACGTAAGAAGTAATCTGATCGTGCGGATTTTCCAGTCTGTAGAAGGCATCATAGACTTTTTCACGCAACACTTGGAACTGCACAGAAATTTTAAGACGTACAAAAACATCGTCTTTCGTTTTAGTTTCAACAATAACATCCAGTTGCTGGATTTTAAGGTTTATACGACCCGCAACGCGATCTATAAAAGGTATTTTAAGCTGCAATCCAGAGTGGCGCATGCTCGTAAATTTTCCAAAACGCTCCACAAGCGCCGCAGTCTGTTGTTTTACCGTGAAGAAAGTCCCGAGAAGCAAGAAAAAGCCTAGAAACAATACTACCGGTATGAATAAATATCCCATAAGTTATAGTTTTAAAAGGTTAGAAGGTTTTAGGAATCAAGACGTTGCTCTATCCTCAATAATCAATAGGTCTAAGGTAAGCTTTAAAAGTTACAGAAAGGCCTTGACGTGCTCTTCTTTACTAATTATTTGGCTATTTACCCCAATTTTTTACAAGCTGCTTCAATCCTAGCCACCGTTTCTTCAACGCCTATCATCGCAGCGATCTCAAACACATCGGGTCCCATAAGACTTCCTACTAACGCAAGTCGCAAAGGCATCATTACTTTACCAAACCCCATTTCCTGTTCCTTGATCCAGCCTTTCACCAGATCGCTCATTTCTAGGGCAGTTTCTGGTTTTTGTGTGCTGATTAATTCTGCGACCTGTTTCATGATTGCAGTGGTATCTTCCTTCCAGGCTTTTTTAGCGTCTTTTTCATCAAATTCGGACGGTGCTTCAAAGAAGAATAGTGCCAGTTCAAACAGGTCTTCTACAAATACCGCGCGTTCCTTGACCATTCCCGCGACTATATTCACATAATCCTGTGATGGATAGGAGATGTTTTTTTCTTGTAACGCTTTCGCGAAAGCGGCACCCACAACAGCATCATCCTGTTGCACAAACCATTGTTGCTGGAACCATTTTGCCTTCTCGGGATCAAATTTTGCTCCAGCACTATTTACTTTAGTGAGATCAAATGCCTGGGAAAGTTCCTCCAGCGTGAACAATTCCTGCTCAGTCCCTGGATTCCAGCCTAGAAATGCAAGGATGTTTATCAAAGCTTCTGGCAAATAGCCATCTTCTCTAAAACCTGTACTAATTTCTTGACTCTTAGGATCTTTCCATTCTAAGGGAAATACAGAGAATCCCATTTTATCACCGTCTCGCTTGGATAATTTTCCTTTGCCGGTAGGTTTAAGAATGAGTGGAAGGTGGGCAAATTTGGGTTTATTCCAGCCAAAACTCTCATACAATAAAACGTGCAGCGCCATACTGGGCAGCCATTCCTCACCGCGTATCACGTGCGTAATTTCCATCTCGTGATCATCCACAATATTGGCAAGATGATAGGTGGGCATGCCATCGCTCTTGAACAATACCTTATCGTCGAGTAATGTGGTGTCTATTTCAATTCCCTTGCGTATTTCATCATACATGTGCAAGGTTTTCAACTCGGGTTTAAAACGTATGGTGTAAGCAACATCATCTTCTAATCGTTGCTTAACTTCCTCACTAGTAAGTGTTAGCGAATTAGTAAACTGCAATCTATTCTTATGGTTATAGATGAAAGTCTCTTTGTTACTTTCTGCCGCTGTGCGCGCATCGTTTAATTCTTGAGCAGTGTCAAAGGCATAGTAGGCAGCACCGTTTTCAATCAACGTTTCTGCATATTTGCGGTATCGGTCCTTGCGCTCACTCTGGCGGTACGGGCCGTAACCTTTATCTTTATCCGGGCCTTCTTCATAGGGGATACCGCACCATTCTAGGGCTTCAATAATATATTTTTCTGCGCCCTCGACGTAGCGGTTCTGGTCGGTATCTTCTATTCTTAAGATAAAAGTACCGTTGTGTTTTTTGGCAAAAAGGTAATTAAAAAGGGCGGTTCTTAAACCACCTATATGTAAAGGTCCCGTAGGACTGGGCGCAAACCGCACACGTACCGCTGTACTCATCGTTTCTTAGTTTTATGGTGCAAAGATAGAAAGATGGGATGAGGTAATGGGTGTGTGGTATGCGGAATATAGTTCTAGGCTAACCCACCGCCATACCCACCATCTCCCGCGGCACGCGTTCATTCACTATTGAAAACCACAACGGCGGCACGGTCGCGATCACCATCATCGTAGGATAACCGTAGGGCAGTTGCGGGCTTATCTCGTGGTAATCCAGCACTTGGAATTTTTTGCTGGCGCGGTAGTGGTGGTCGCTGTGACGGGTAAGTTCATAGAGTAGGATTCTTCCCAGCGCGTGATTGGAATTCCAGCTGTGGATTTCCCGTACCACTTCATAACGACCTGACTTTTTGCGCTCGCGGCGCAATCCATAATGCTCGATATAATTGATGATTTCAAGTAATGAAAAACCAACAACAGCCACGCGCAAGAAGCAATAAACTAGCTGCCCAACCAAAAACAATCCCAGCAAGCAGTAAATAACCGGCCTGGATCACCTGGTACCAAAACATGTCATTTTTAAAAGAAAAGAATCCACGGCCTTCAGATTTTAATAAGCGGCGTTGTATGTGCCAGGCATTCTTATACTGTTGAGGAACAGATCGCAGCCAGAACGCGTAAAGATTCTCATTATATCTGGCACTCGCAGGATCTTCGGGTGTGGCGGCATTCTGGTGGTGGCCATAATTATGTTCCACGTAAAAATGCATGTATAAACTGGGCAATAACAAGGCCTTTCCTATAAATCGTTCCCAGCTTTCCTGTCGGTGCCCCAACTCGTGAGCGACATTGATCCCATTACTCCCTGCAACAATTCCTAACGAAAAAACCAGTCCCACAATTTCGCCAGTAGCATAATCGTGAGCCGCAAAATGATATATTCCATAGATTAAAACAGAATAAATTATCGGTAAGTTGAGCCAGAGCAGCACGTCAAATAATTTATTTTTAAGTTTTTGGTCTTTGGTTTCTTCGTCCAGATTGCTGGTAAGCTGGGGCATTGCCAGTTCCAACAGCGGTACAAAAACAAATATGACAAGTGGGGTCAGAAACAGCCAGGAACCGCCTTTATAAATTCCCAAAACACAAATTAATGGCACGATATAGGCGAGCAGGTATTTTAAGTCTTTCATTTTTATAGATTTTGGTAATTCTTGACACGTTAAAGAGACAATAAAGATAGGACTAATCCATTATATTTACAGGACATTCATTTATCTACATGACTAATTTTGAGATCATACAGGATAAGCTCACAAAGTTTATCAGCAAATATTACCGCAATGAGTTGATACGAGGCGTGATTTTATTTCTCGCCATAGGACTTTTGTATTTTTTACTTACCGTGGTGGTCGAGCATTTTTTCTGGCTCAACACTACGGGTAGAACCATTTTGTTTGCTCTTTTTGTTGCGGTAGAACTGGCTTTGATCGTAAAGTTTATTGTGATCCCTCTGGCACGATTGTATAAATTATTTTCGGGAATTGATTTTACAAAAGCTAGCGAAATGATAGGAAACCACTTTCCAGAGGTTTCTGATAAATTGATCAACATATTGCAATTGCGCAATAATGGCGGCGATGATGAACTTACCTGGGCGAGTATCAACCAGAAAAGTGCCGATCTTGAACCCATTCCGTTCAGTATGGCGATTGATTTTAAGAAAAATGCAGGTTATTTAAAATATCTCGCGATTCCATTAATAATTGTTGCAGCGTTAATCCTCACAGGAAATAACGATGTGATCACAAAGAGCGCCAGCCGCGTAGCAGATTTTAATAGCGAGTACGCACCGCCTGCACCATTCTCGTTCCAGGTCATGAATCCCGATCTCACCACGTTGCAGAACAAGGATTTTAAACTGGATGTTCTCGTGAGCGGTAATAAAATGCCAGAAAATGTAAGCGTCAACTTTAATGGCAAGAGCTTTTATCTTACTGAGCAACAGGCGGGCAGGTATAGTTTTACCTTTGACCGTCCCATGAAAACCACAGATTTTTATCTGCAGGGCAATGAGGTGCGCAGTAAAAATTATGAGCTGGTTGTCGGCGCCGTTCCCAGCATAAAGGACTTCAGTCTTACCATGGATTATCCGCGCCACACGGGCAAGAAAAATGAGGTTATTAAAAGTACGGGTAATGCCACCGTTCCGCAGGGAACGCAAATACGCTGGAGTCTCAACACTTCCCAGACCACACAGGTAGATTTTAAAGAGGGCAGTGATATTTATCAGTTTGAGAAGATGGAGGATAATTTTGCTTTCGCGAAAGCGGTACTACAACCCACATCCTACAACATTTCAACCACTAACGACAACGTCAGAGATTATGAGGAGTTGAGCTTCAGGATCGAAGTCACCAAAGACGAATATCCCGAGCTGGAGCTGGAGATGAAAAAGGACTCCATTAATGTGGAAACCATGTACTTCAAAGGGCAGGCAGCAGACGATTACGGAATAAGAAACATCGCTCTAGTATATTATAAATCAGCCGATAACGCTGGTAAAAAACGCAAGACAATTTCTAGCAACAAAGGAACTTTTGACCAGTTTTTTGAGACTTTTCCTGGAAATCTGGAACTGGAAGGGGGCAATACGTATGAATTCTACTTTGAAGTAACTGATAACGATGCCGTTAATAGCTTTAAAAGTGTAAGATCTGCGACTTATTCATTTAATAAATTGGATAAGAACAAGGAAGAGGATGCTATCTATGAAAAGCAAAAAGAGTCACTTTCCAATATTGAAAATGCGCTGTCCAAACAAGACGAGCAGGGCAAAAAACTAGAACAGCTTGCCAAGGAACAACTGGAAAAGAAAAATCGCGGCTATAACGACAAGAAAAAACTGGAAAATGCCTTAAAAAACCAAGAGAAAGAAGAGCGCAATATGCGCCAACAAATGGAGCGTTTAAAAGAAAATCTAGAAAAGAACTCAGCACAAAAGGATCCAGAAAAAGAAGAACTTCAAAAACGCATGGAGGCCAGCATGGAAGAAATGAAGAAAAATGAGGAGCTTCTCAAAGAACTTCAAAAATACCAAGACAAACTTTCTAAAGGAAGAACTCAAAGAAAAACTGGAGGAATCCCGCAAGAAATCCAAGCAACAAAAACGAACGCTGGAGCAGTTATTAGAATTGACCAAACGCTATTATGTAGAACAGAAGTTTGAGCAATTGGGTAAAAAACTCAACGAGCTAGCCGAGAAGCAAGAAAAGCAATCTGAGAAAAAAGGGGAAGAAAATAAGAAGGAAGAGCAGGATAAATTAAACGAGGAATTTAAGGAATGGGAAAAAGAGCTGGAAGAACTGGAGAAGGAAAATGAAGCCCTTAAAAAGGAGATGGATCTGGACTTTGAACCTGAGGAAAGTGATGAGATCAAAGAAGAGCAGAAAGAATCCAGTGAAGATCTAGAAAATAAAGATTCAAAATCTGCCAGCAAAAAACAAAAAAGCGCGGCACAAAAAATGAAAAAACAGGCGCAGAAAATGGCTGCGCAAGCTCAAGCACAATCTGCCGAGGGCAATAAGGAAGATGCAGAGATGTTGCGACAGATATTAGATAATCTTATTGTGTTTTCTGTAGAACAAGAAGATCTGCTGGAAGAAGTAAAAACGATTACTAAAAGCAGTCCGAGTTTTGGGAAAAAATTGCGCGTGCAAAAAGATCTTGAAAAAGCATTCAAACATGTAGATGATAGTTTATTTGCACTGGCTTCCCGCAATCCCAAGATAAGCCAGGATATTAATAAGGAGATTACAGACATCTATTATTATGTGGAAAAGAGTCTTGAACAACTGGGCGAATTTGAAATGGGACAGGGATCGATCTCCCAACAATTCACGCTCAAAAGTGCCAATACCCTTGCAGATATGTTGAGTAGTTCTTTAGATCAAATGAACAATGAGATGCAGATGTCGGGATCTGGAATGGGGAAGCCTAAACCTGGTGAGGGATCTGGTTTTCAACTGGGAGATATTATAAAGAAACAAGAAAGTCTATCTAAAAAGCCAGGGGAGGGCAAGAAACCTGGTGAAGGGGAAAAGCCGGGCGAGGGAGAACAAGGAAAGATGCCCGGTTCATCTGGAAAAGAAGGTAGTGAAGGAGAAGGCGGCAAGTCTGGTGAGGGAAAAGAAGGTAAAGATGGGAAATCTGGAAAAGGTAAAGGAGGAAAAGAAGCTGGTGAAGGCGGTGAAGGTGGATCTGGAAACGGTAATGGAAAAGGTGGAAAAGATGGTGATGAAAATGGGTACAAGGAATCTGAAGAAGAAAGCGCACGTATCTATCAAATCTATAAGGAGCAACAAGAATTGCGCAACCAGCTGGAGGACATGATCCGCAAGGAAGGACTGGAGCAAAAAGTAGGTAATATTGTGGATCGCATGAAAGATGTAGAGCGCAGACTTATTGATCAGGGCTATGATCGTGATGTGGAGAAACGCATGTTGCAGGTCACGCACGAATTATTGAAGTTAAAAGATGCTGGCTTGTTTCAAGGAAAGGAAGATCAGCGGGAGAGTGAGCGAGGAAATGACCAGTTTGTAAATCCATTGCGGGACAGTAGAACAGATCCTGCCAAGTACTTCAATAGCAAGGAGATTTTAAACCGACAAGTATTACCTTTGCAGCCCGAATTTAAAAACCGGGTTAAAGAATACTTTAAATCAAATGATTAGCTTCCATTCTCAGAATGATTTTACGTTAGATCAACCTCGGCTCTACAGGCCTTGGATCTCATCTATTTTTGATCGTGAGAATAAAACCATAAGGTCGCTAAGCTATGTTTTTTGCAGTGATGAATATTTACTCGATATCAATAAGCAGTTCTTGGATCATGATACCCTTACGGACATTATAACTTTTGATTATTCCAGTGAAGGACTGATCGAAGGAGAGATTTACATAAGTACCGATCGTGTCGCAGAAAATGCAGTCACTTTTAATGTGGGTTTTCAAGATGAATTGTTGCGGGTAATGGCTCATGGTGCTCTACACCTAGTAGGCTACAAGGATAAAACAAAAGAAGAAACGCAGATAATGCGCGAGAAAGAGAGTGAAATGATTTCAATGTTTCACGTGAAACAATAATTATATGTTTGATAAACAATACGATGTCATTGTAGTAGGTGCAGGCCACGCCGGCGGCGAGGCTGCGGCTGTTGCCGCTAATATGGGTGCAAGCACTTTGTTAGTTACTATGAATCTTCAAACCATCGGGCAAATGTCCTGTAATCCTGCCATGGGCGGAATTGCAAAAGGTCAAATCGTTAGAGAAATAGATGCTCTCGGAGGACTATCCGGGATCGTGAGTGATAAAAGTGCGATCCAATTCAAAATGTTGAATAAATCTAAAGGACCAGCAATGTGGTCGCCACGCACTCAAAATGACAGGATGCGTTTTGCAGAAGAATGGAGAATGCAATTGGAAGCGATTCCCAACCTGGATTTTTATCAAGAGATGTGTTCAGGTTTAATCATCGATGATAATAAGCTCATCGGTATAAGAACTTCTTTGGGATTAGAAATAAAAGCAAAGGCGGTAATTCTTACCAATGGGACTTTCTTAAATGGCTTAATTCATATAGGTGATAAACAATTTGGCGGAGGTAGAGCAGGGGAACGAGCTTCAACTGGGATTACGGAAGATTTATTAAATCTAGGTTTTGAATCAGGTAGAATGAAGACTGGGACTCCACCGCGAGTTGATGGAAGATCTTTGGATTATTCTAAAATGATACCGCAACCTGGTGATGAGATTACCTCAAAATTTAGTTACTCAAATCGTACGAGTTCGCTTTCGCAACAGCGAGATTGTCACATGACCTATACCAGCCCAGAGGTTCATAATTTATTGCGTGAAGGATTTGATCGCAGTCCCATGTTCAATGGAAGGATTAAGTCCATCGGGCCTAGATACTGCCCTTCTATCGAGGATAAAATCGATCGTTTTGCTGATAAAGATCGGCATCAGATATTTGTAGAACCGGAAGGCTGGCATACTTGCGAGGTTTATGTCAATGGTTTTAGCACTTCGCTTCCAGAAGATGTTCAATACAAGGCTTTGAAATCTGTAGCTGGATTTGAAAAAGTAAAGTTTTTCAGACCTGGTTACGCCATTGAATACGATTATTTCCCGCCCACACAATTGAAACACACCTTGGAAACTAAATTAGTAGATAATCTTATACTTTGCTGGACAAATTAATGGAACTACTGGTTATGAAGAAGCAGCTTCGCAGGGTCTAATGGCTGGAATAAATGCGGTTAGAAAAATACGCGAGGAAGAAGATTTTATTCTAGGACGGGATGAGGCGTATATAGGAGTTCTTATAGATGATCTCATAACTAAGGGAACGGAAGAACCCTATCGTATGTTTACGTCGCGTGCTGAGTACAGAACGCTATTGAGACAGGATAATGCCGATTTACGGTTAACTCCTCGTGCAGTTGATTTGGGAATTATATCTAATGCAGCTTTGAAACGAGTTGAAAAAAAGGCAGATGAAACTGAACAAATGGTCAACTTTCTCAAAAACACAAGTTATGATTACCACGAAGTCAATAATCTTTTAGAAAAGAAGGAAACGGCTCTCGTAGATCAAAACGACAAGCTCTTTAAAATATTTACCCGCCCACAGATCAATACGGAGGATATGAAAAGTATATCCCAATTTGCAGATTACATCAAAGAGCGGGATATTGACGATGATATTCTCGAACAAGTGGAGGTGCAGGTTAAATATGCGGGCTATATCAATAAGGAAAAAAACAATGCCGATAAGTTGCAGCGGCTCGAGAATGTGAGGATTCCAGCCAACTATGATTTTAAAAACATCGCTTCACTATCCTATGAAGCGAGAGAGAAATTAACTAAAATACAGCCCGTGACCGTATCCCAAGCTTCTCGCATATCTGGTGTAACGCCTAGCGATATTTCTGTATTGTTGGTACACATGGGAAGATAGTTTCACGTGAAACAATTAATATGAAATATTCAGAATTTCATTTGAAGCTTAAAGATTATTTCCTGACCGAAGAAGAGTTTGAGATAAAAAAAGATCCCAGTACCCATATTCTTAAGACTTTTCCACAACCAGAAAATCTAGATCGTTATTATCAAAGTGAAAATTATTTAAGCCATTCATCTTCCAAAAAAACTTTTTTTGAAAAATGCTACAACACTGCTAAGAAAAGAAATCTCAGCTCTAAATTGGCAGTTTTTAATAAGTATGTGAAAACGGGAAAAGTTCTAGATATAGGAGCTGGAATAGGGGATCTAGTTAAAACCTTAAGCGATCACGGTTACAATACCACAGGAGTTGAACCTAGTTTGCTTGCGCGAAAAATTGCACTTAAAAAGAGAATCGAATTATTACCCAATACTCTTCAATTACATTCACACTCCTTTGAGGCAATTTCCATGTATCACGTTTTAGAACATGTTCCAGACCTTGAAATACAAAAAAAGGAGATTGTTAGATTACTTGAAGAAAATGGTAAATTAATTCTCGCTTTACCCAATTACAATTCGCTTGATGCAAAATGGTTTCAAAATTATTGGGCGGGATATGATGTCCCTAGACATTTATTCCATTTTAACAGAAAAGCAGTAAGCAACTTCTTTGAAAAGGAGTTTGAACTAATCGCAACGCATCCATTGTGGTTTGATAGTTTGTATGTTTCCATTTTGTCTGCGAGATATAAAAAATGGCCAGTTCCATTTGTATCGGGTGTAATTGTTGGAATGTGTTCAAATATATCGGCAATTTTCACTAAAGAATATTCTTCCATCACTTACGTGCTGAAAAAACGCAAATAAAGCGATTTAAGAGGTTTAACTGTTTAATTGAAGGATTGTCTATATAATTTCCAGATGTGTGATTAATTGATGTTTGACAGCTTTGTTTTTGATAAGTGTTTTATATAGCACTCTTGATAAGTATAAATTAAATTTATACCGCATTTGGAAAGTCAATTTCAATCAATTTACCGTTTATAAAATTCAACTACTCCACAAATTTGATGGAAACCATATTTTAAGTAAGCATCATATCCCAGTAGGATTTTGATATCAAATTTATCTTCCGTGAGATTGCTCATTTTTCGTTTGAAAATTCTTCCCCTTTTTTTATCGGTTTTTAGGACTCCATTTTCTAGATGATAGTACTTATTATTAGTATTGTCTTTTATTATGTAATCATCATCTAAGACAAAAGTTGTGTAATCCATTTTTTGGTATTCGCTATGTTCTAAATAGACCGTTTTATTTGCATGGTTGAGCAACACATTCTCATCAACTACTAATTTGATACTATTATAGTTGCTGGGGACTTCTATTTGCTTCATGAATTCTATAAAATCATTTCCTAAACTAGAAGCTATATCTATTGAAATTACACCATCATTAACCGAATAACTTAAACTCCAACTGTGACGCGGTTGCATGTGGCGATGCACCGAAGAAAATTCTACTATTGAGTCATTTTTAAATTCTAGGATATGTTCCAGCACCATCGGGTCAGATGTTACTCCATAATAGGGAGTATTAAAACGTTGTGCACTACATGTGGCAACTACACAAAAGAATAATATTAAAAGTAGATTCTTGCATCGTTTGCAAATGACGGTAAAGACATCACTTCCCATGCAATACTCTAGTTAGACTAATAGCGAGATCAGTAAGTACAATTTTACCATTTGCATTGCGATCTACGTGATAGATCGCACTCTCGATCTGTGATGATATATCTGCCATGCGATTACCGGTTATAAAAGGTGCTAGTTTACTTAGGTCAAAACCAGCTTGCGGTCTCAAATAAACAGCTGGTACAGCTTTATAATTGAGCAACATCGCCTGTCTGAAGAATTCCATGCAGTAATTGAGAAATCTCTTTTGGGTCTCGCGGTTGAGACCTGCTATTAAGTTGGCCCATTCCAGTAGATCGTTGATCGCCGTTGGTTTTGACTTGGCCTGGAATGCAGTTCTTACCCATGTAATGAACCATTTTTCAAATTCCAGATCCTCGCTACTTTCTTTATAACGTTGGATGGCCTTTTGGAAACTTCCATCGCTTTGGGTGGCGAGTAGCGTTGCTTGATTCTCGGTAATTCCATATTCCTTAATCAATCCAGTGGCAACGTCAGCGCTGCTTAGTTTGGGAATATGAAGAATCTGGCACCTGGATTTAATGGTATTTATAATACTGTCCTCATCCTCGGCGACAAGAATAATAATTGTTTTTGCGGGAGGTTCTTCAATTAGTTTAAGAAGTTTATTGGCCGCGTCGGTATTCATTTTATCCGCTGCCCACAATATAAGGATCTTATTACCGCCTTCGTAGGATTTGAGACTCAGCTTTTTCATGATGAGCTGGGCTTCTACCACACGTATTTCAGCATTTTTCTTCTCGATACCGCTTTTCTCATACCAGTCTTGAAGACCGCCGTAGGAATCGGTCATCAGGAACTCCCGCCATTCCGTTAGGAATAGATCTGAGGTAGGTTTACTTCCCGAGCTTTGGGTAGCGGCAACAGGAAACGAAAAATGGAGGTCTGGATGCATGAACTTATCAATCTGGGCGTGGATTTCCTCCCTGGAATTGTGGGTAAGGATATTTCTCGCATAAGCAATCGCAAGGGGAAGAACACCGCTTCCCGTAGGCCCGACAAAAAGCTGGGCATGGGCGATGCGATCATTTTCCACCGTTGTCCTCAAGTGGTTCTTTATATAATCCAGTCCTAGAATATCTTCATAGCGCATGTTGCAAATATAGAGAGCCGATCTTCTACGATAACCTTTATATTTGTAAATCAAACCTCAAAATTTAGAAAATGAACCTTCAGGATATAGATTTCAAAGATAAAAAAGCACTCATACGCGTGGATTTTAACGTTCCCCTGGACGAGGACCTCAACGTTACCGATCCCACACGCATCCAGGCGGCAAAAGACACGATTATCCACGTTCTCGAACAGGGAGGATCTGTGATCCTCATGTCCCATCTGGGCCGTCCCAAAAACAACGAGGCCGAGTTTTCCCTTCAGAATATTGTTGAAACGGCAAGTGATATCCTGGGAGTTCAGGTGAAATTCTGTAAGCAATCTACCGGAGAGATTGCCGAGAAGGCAGCGGCAGGTCTCAAGCCTGGAGAAGTTTTGTTACTAGAAAACCTAAGATACCATGACGAGGAGACCGCTGGGGATTCCGCTTTCGCGAAAGCGTTATCACAACTGGGAGACGTCTATATAAACGATGCTTTTGGAACCGCACATAGAGCTCACGCCAGCACAGCGATAATTGCTCAATATTTTGATAAAAAATGCTTTGGACTACTGATGAACAAGGAAATAGAGAGCCTTGAAAAAGTCATGAAAACTCCAGAACGTCCACTAGTAGCAATTTTGGGTGGTGCAAAGGTTTCCTCAAAAATAACCGTTATAGAAAACATCCTTGAAAAAGTAGATGACCTCATCATCGCGGGCGGGATGGCATACACGTTCATAAAGGCAAAAGGCGGAAAAATAGGGGACTCCCTGGTTGAAGATGACAAACAGGAACTAGCACTGGAAATCCTAAAAAAGGCTGAGGCAACCAATACTCAGATCCATCTTCCCGTAGATGTAATCATCGCAAATACCTTCTCTGAACAGGCAGAAAAAGACCATGCCGCCATCGATAATATTCCCGACGGCTGGATGGGTCTGGATATAGGCGAGAAATCTCGAGCGCACTTTCACGACGTCCTACAAAATGCCAAGACCATCTTATGGAACGGCCCAGCGGGAGTCTTTGAAATGGAATCGTTTGCCGAGGGAACTATTTCTTTGGGCAAATCGATTGTCGAGGCAACAAAAAACGGCGCGTTCTCGTTAGTAGGAGGCGGTGACTCGGTAGCTGCGGTAAAGCAGTTCGGTTTTGAGAATGAAGTAAGTTATGTCTCCACTGGTGGTGGGGCAATGCTCGAAATGTTGGAAGGCAAGACCCTGCCCGGTATCGCCGCGATAGAAGATCAATAGATGGATAAAAGAGTTTTTATAGTATCGCTGGCCATGATGACCGCAACGATGGCGTTTTCCCAAGTCAACAGCAAAAAGATGAAAAAGCGGTCAGAACCGGTGATTGAACAGCCCGCAGCAATTGCCAAGGATGATCTTGTCATCCTAGATATTCTTGAGGAAGAACTCGATTCCATGATCGTGGACAGCACCGTGTTTTACAGGAAAACCCATCCACAGGCAGATCTCTTTGATGATAACCTCCTCAATGAGCTATACAACAACGACCTGTATGATTATATGCACGACGAGATCGTGAACATGGACTACTCTGAGGCGGTCGCACTTAAATTGGACACCGATACGCTCAAAGCTAGGCTCAAAAGGATCAACGAGGAATCTCCATTTCAGATAGATTATAATCCCATCCTTGAAAACCTGATCAATAAAAAACTGAGCTATAAACGCGTTTATATGGAACGTCTCATGACGCTGAGCGATTATTACTTTCCCATTTTTGAGGAGTTTTTGGATAAATATGACATTCCGCTGGAGATGAAGTACCTGGCAGTGGTGGAAAGCGCTCTCGATCCACGTATAAAAAGCCATGCGGGCGCGACAGGACTGTGGCAGTTCATGTTTACCACGGGACGCATGTATGGACTGGATGTAAATTCCTATGTGGATGAGCGCATGGATCCCATAAAAGCTACCGAGGCCGCCTGTAAATACCTGCGCGGTCTCTACGATATCTATGGCGATTGGGATCTCGCACTTGCCGCCTACAACTCTGGACCGGGAAACGTGAACAAGGCCATACGCCGCAGTGGCGGTTATAAGAACTACTGGAATCTTAGACCTTATCTACCTAGTGAAACTGCTGGTTATGTTCCTGCTTTTCAATCAATTATGTATCTTTTCAAATATGCAAAAGAACATGGTTTCCAACCCTCCAAACCTATTTATAAAAGCATCGCCACGGATACGCTACGAGTCAAAAGCATGATATCCCTGGAGCAGGTCGCCCAGTTTACAGAGGAAGATCTGGAAGTGATCCAATTTCATAATCCCAGTTATAAACTGGATATTATCCCGGTCATCAAGGGCAAGAAATATGACCTGATACTGCCCATCCAGGCCGCAGCACGTTTTGTAAGTAATGAGGATAGTATTTACGCTTTCGCGAAAGCGCAATTCGACAAAAGAGAGAAACCTATTCCAGAACTTCTAGAAGCTCCCAGCCGCATTACCTACAAAGTGAAAAAAGGAGATTATCTAGGGAGAATAGCATCAAGGCACGGTGTAAAGGTAAGCGAGATCAAGAGGTGGAACAACCTGCGCGGCAACAACCTTAATATAGGACAGCGACTTTACCTTCATCCCTCAAAGGCAGTGTCTGCCAGCAATGTTAAAAAGGTCGAGGAGTCAACCACCTACAAAGTAAAGTCTGGGGACAATCTGTGGAAGATTTCCCAAACTTATGGCACAAGTATTGCGACTTTGAAAAAATTGAATCCTACCAAGTCGAAGGATCTGCGACCTGGCATGGTGCTCCAATTGAAATAATACTTCCCATGAAACATCTATTACTTTTATTGATACCACTTCTTACGCTTATGAGTTGTGGGGATCAGCCCGTCATCCTGCGCGATAGTTCGGCTAGATTAAATGATATCCTGGTTATCTTGCCCAGCAAGGACTGGGAAGGCACGGTGGGAGATACGATAAGGAAATCACTGGCACGACCCATAGATGGAATCATACGGGACGAGCCACTTTTTACACTCAACCATATCACGCCAGAGTCATTTGAAGGTCTTTTACTCAAAAAACGTAACTATATACGTTTTAAAACAGGTGAGGAAAGTAAGGTAACCGTCGAGAAAAATAAGTATGCAAATCCACAGATAGGTATTATCGTCCAAGGTAAAAATGCCGATGAAATGGCTACCGTACTTTGGGAAAATGCCGACAACCTAATAAATGTCTTTTCAAAGGGTGAGGTTGCCCACAAGAACTATCTGATGCAAAAATCTCCCCTTAATACCTCACGTATTACAGACCGCATGGGAATAAGTATCAATATCCCGAAAACCTATCGCTATGCGGCAAAGGATGATAGCGATTTCTTCTGGTTGCGTAGGGGTATTGCCGAGGGCACGATGGACATCATGATCTATGAAGTTCCCTACGAGGCTATTAAACGCGATGGGAATACGGTAATGGATATTATAAAAGTGCGCGACTCTGTTGGTGCCATTAAAATTCCCGTTGATGATGGAGGTGTTTTCAAGACCGAAAGTAACTTCACTCCATTTTTAAATGAGACACAAATAGGCGGTCAGTTTGCCTTTGAAACTAAGGGAAACTGGGAGGTAGAAAACAAATGGATGGCCGGTCCATTTATTAATTATGCCGTTTACAACCAGGAAAGAAATAATTGGTTGATTTTAGAAGGTTATGTGAGCGCCCCAAATACCACACAGCGCAATTTCCTATTTGAGCTGGAAGCAATCCTTAGAAGCACTCAGTTTGTAGGTGAAAAGGATAAAGTTGAAGAGTGACAAAAAGTCGCTACTTACATGTTTCAACAACTGCGGACTATATGTCCGCAGTTGTGAATTTAAATTATCTTATAATTCAATGGTAAATTCTAAATCCAGCTGTTAATAATTCATTCCATATCGTCAGGATCTAATGAACTTTCCCTATTAATTCCATCCAGACCTTCCAGCGATGGATCAACTGGTTCAATCTCGGGCATGATGTGAAGTTCTTTCTCAAACTGCTCTGATGTGTCAGGAAATACTCCCTTGAAAATAAGAACGGCACCACATATTCCCATAATTATGGCTATGATGCGTTTTAGCCAGAATATCCTGAATGGAGTAAGGTGTCGGTTAAGGCTTTTGGCGAGCATGATCTTAAGTACATCTACCGCTAGATAAACCACCAAAACCGTTGTGAAAAATACAAATATCCTGTTGCCATCATTCTCCAACTGCGGACTAAAAACCACGATCAATCCCAACCAAAACCCCAAAACGCCAATATTGATAAAATTGAGCAGAAAACCTTTGAAGAACAATGAGAAATAGTTGTTCTTTTTCACTTCAAGCACCTTGGTCTCGACCTCTTTGAGATAGGATTTTCTAGTGCGAACAAACGATATGACTCCATAAATAGCGAGAATACCACCACCGAATATAAATAACCCGGGATCGTCCTTAAGTTTTTTAAGTATGCTGGAGGTCATAAAATAGGCCACCAAAAGAAAAAGAACATCTGCTAGGATAACACCCATATCCAGGGACAACGCAGCCCTAAATCCTTTAATTGCACTGGTTTCAAGCAAGGCAAAAAATACTGGTCCTATAAGAAAGGCCAAGACAAATCCCAGCGGGATCGCTTTCAAAATATCTTCAAGCATTCGTTTTAACTAGTTGCTCAAAGGTAGGAAAACGTGGGAGTAATACAATCATCTACAAATTATGGAATATTAGTTCCGCTTTCGCGAAAGCGAAACTCCCAATTTACTTTACCACGATGATATCGCCACCTAAAAATGTCTTCTGTTTTACCTTATCGGGATTGCCCAGTATTCTGATATCTCCACCGGCACGCACATTTGCATCAACCGATTTTGTTGCATAGACTTCTACCTCACCACCAGCTTGTACCTTTACATCGGTAAATTCGGTTTTGAGCTTTTGGTTGTTGACTATACCGCCCGTATTCACGATAACTTCCTGATAGGTGGCGATTCCCTTCAGCTCTAAGATTCCGCCGGTTACAGCGCGCAGGAACAGTTTTTCTACTTTAAGTCCGGCCTCTACCTGAGCGCCTTCCTGTACTTTTATTTCTAAACGTGGTTGTTCTATGAGTTCGTTAGATAATATTCTTGCACCTTCATTACCATCGATGAGTTTGAGATCTGTATAATAAACATAGACAAAGGTGTTGTTGCCATCATATATCTTATCCGTGGTCATGCGTATTTTGAGAAGGTCGTCCTTCTGAACGATTTCTACATAATCGGAGTCACGTCCTTTGACAACAACTCTGGGAGAATCTGATTTTACCAGGTTTACCGTGATCAGATCAAAAACTTTTATCGTGTCAAAGTCTTGAAGTTTATATTCTTGAGGTTGTTGAGCGGTTGCTGGTTAGAATACTGAGGGAAAAAAGTACTAGAATAAGAATACGCATAATGACATTTTTTTTAAAGATGCAAAGTTTACTGGATTGTTACAAATTAAATAATCTGGTATAACTACAAAAAGAAAGCGGCGATTATCCCTAACCGCCGCTTTCCACTAACCAACCAAAAAACTTTATGAAAATTACTTCTATAACCTTCAATATATAAGTTTCAAAACCCATGCCAAAAACTATGCACGCATAATAATTTAAATTGGAACTTCATTGAAATAGTGGTTTTCAAATATTAAATTTATTATTGTAAAGCAGAATATTAAACATCGATTAGGGCAAGCAGCTTATGAAAAAATTACCCATCCATCTAATTTTAGATCAATGAGTCATGCGGGTTACAAACTTAAAATCAATAGACATTTCCTGATTTGAAACTTGCGCAACGAGTGTATCATTTCTAATCTCGTAAGTAATGTGAGTTGGAAATTCATTTTCAAGGTTTACTGCGGTAAAATTATGCTCGTTCATTTCTTCAATCCTAAAAACCGTAGGACTTTCATTCACACCAGTGACTTCTAAAACATAAGGATTGTCGCTTGTTTTTTTGAGATTATTGTAAGATCTGATAACCATGTTTTCTTGAAAAATAGTATCTCCGTCTTTTATTGTATATCCATGACCAATGTATTTGCCGTCCATAGTCTTATACCATTTCTCAAAGGTTCTATTACCAGATTTATCATCAATTCTTTCCCAGGAACCCATGATCCAGTTGACGTCGGGCAGTGGCTTATCCTGCTGGCAGGATGCTACAGATAGTAATAGTTATTGCAATAATGATAAGCTTTCTCATAATCAGTGTCTTTTTCCCTTCCAGGTGCCACCATATTTGTAATCTGGCAGCGATTGATGATTTTCAGTACATGCCTTACAGCAAAAAATCCACTCCTTGCCAGAGTGGATTTGTATGCGGTACAATACCGTGTGTTCTTCTTTGCAGGTATGGCAAGTCTTGGATTTCAAAACCTATTTCTTAGCTCCAATCAACCAAAAATCCAGATGTTTCTTAACCAAATCTGCATTCTTTACCTTTACATAAACCTCGTCTCCAAGAGTGTATGTATTTTTTGTACGACGTCCTACCACGGCAAATTCTTCCTCAACATATTCATAGCTATCGTCGTCCAGATCACCCAGTCGTACCATTCCCTCACATTTGTTGGATATGATCTCGACATAAATTCCCCAGTCTGTAACACCTGAAATTACACCCAGGAACTCCTCGTCAGAGTGGTCTTTCATAAACTTGATCTGCATGTACTTGATGGAATCCCGTTCTGCCTTTGTGGCTAGGATTTCCATATTTGTGGAATGGTCACATTTTTCCTCATACTTTTCCTGATCTACCGTTTTGCCACCGTCCAGATAATGCTGTAATAGTCGGTGTACCATCACATCGGGATAACGACGTATGGGGCTGGTAAAATGCGAGTAATAGTCAAATGCCAGACCATAATGTCCTATGTTCTCCGTTGAATATTGAGCCTTGGACATGGTACGTATCGCTAGCGTATCGACCATATTTTGTTCTTTAGCACCTTTTACGTCCTCCAATAGCTTGTTCAATGATTGAGTCACCGTTTTACGATCTCTCAGATCCAATGAGTGACCAAATTTTGTTACGATCTTGGAAAGTGCGGTTAGTTTCTCATCATTAGGTTCATCGTGAATCCTATAAACGAAGGTCTTTTTAGGTTTTTGTTTTCCTATAAAGGCGGCAACCTTACGATTAGCCAGCAACATGAATTCCTCGATCAGTTTATTGGCATCCTTACTGGTCTTGAAATAAACTCCGGTAGGTTCTGACTTTTCATTGAGGTCAAATTTCACTTCGGTCTTATCAAAACTTAGCGCGCCATCCCTCATTCTTTGTGAACGCATTTTTTTTGCAAGTTCATCCAGTTTTAAAGTAGCATCAACGATGGGTTGTGGTGCTTGAGTCTGCTTTCGCGAAAGCGAGATCTCACCAGGAATATCTCCCTTACCAGTTTCTATAATGTGTTGAGCCTCTTCATAGGCAAACCGCTGGTCGGAATGAATGATGGTACGGCCAAACCATTCTTTGTGAACCTTACAGGAATCATCCATCTCAAAAACTGCCGAAAAACACAGTTTATCCTCATGGGGATTGAGTGAACAAACGCCGTTGGACAATACCTCGGGCAACATGGGAACAACGCGATCCACCAGATAGACAGAAGTTGCACGTTCATAAGCTTCTTCTTCCAGCGGCGTGTCCTCTTTTACATAATGGGAGACGTCTGCAATGTGGATTCCTATTTCATAATTGCCATTTTCCAAAATCTCAAAAGAGAGGGCATCGTCAAAATCCTTGGCATCTGCCGGATCTATGGTGTAGGTGAGGCTGTCCCTCATGTCCCGACGCTGGTCGATGTCCTTTTGGGTAATCTTAGTGTCGAGTTTATTGGCATATTCTTCAACGCGCTCTGGGAACTCGTTGGGAAGTCCGTACTGGGCAAGGATCGCGTGGATCTCTGTATCGTGTTCTCCGGGATCACCGAGGATTTCCTTGACTCTACCGTTGGGAGATTCCTGCTTCTCGTTCCATTCCACAAATTCCACAAGAACGACCTGGCCGTCCTTTGCACCGTTGATCTCTCGTCCTGGAATGAAGAAGTCGGTCTGTACCTTATGGTCTGAAACTTTTACAAATGCAAACTTTTCATGCACCTGGATCTCTCCGACAAATTCGGTCTTCTTTCTTTTTATAACCTTGGTAATCTCACCTTCTGGTTGCTGCCCGCGGCGTCTGTGATATACATAGACTTCTACCTCGTCACCGTTGAGTGCCTGTCCCACGCTCTTTTTGGGAATCATGATGTCCTCCTGCAGTTCCTTGGTAATTACATAACCCGTACCGCGGGAGCTTATGTCTATGGTGCCGGTATAATAGTCGATTGCTTTGAGAATCTTGAATTTACCGCGATCCACTTCTTCCACATTTCCCTTAGTCTTGAGCAGGTGAAGTTTTTTTATCACCTGGTTGCGACCGCTGGAGTCGGTAATGGACAGTTTGCCACATACTTGTTTATAATTGAAGTCCTTGTTGGGCTCTGCTCTGAGAACGTTTAAAATGGACTGACTTAAATTGGGGAATTTAGTCTTTGGTTTTTTACTTTTATTGTTTTTCATACTGCGCCAAAGTTACTCGTTTTAATTTCTTTAGTCTATTTACAAGCTGTTAAGGCTATGATATAATGTATAATAAACCTTAACTTAACATAATATTAAGTAAAATAATTATATTTGCTTTCTTTAAAAGCTTCCGTATCTAGAACTTATGCAAATTAAAAAATCACACTTCACGACATTGCTCTTTGTAGCAATTCTGCTCACGGGAGTGCTGGTATTTTATATATTGACGCGACAGATTTTTAATAACTCTAACGTTATGGATTCTCGATCGGTTGACTCTACCTATATAGAAAGAGTTGCATAAGCCAAAAATTCCTATAGTTCCCCCTTGTGTTGCTTTACCATCAGTTACATGATCTTATTTTCCAATAGTCCAACTTGCTGAGGACGCTCAAAAAGTACAGGGATCAGTTTTTAAAATCCTACAACCGATTCATCACATCCATTATCAGATAGACTCTTGTTTTATCTTTATCAACATCTATTAACAACAATATTTTTTCTTTTTAAAAATTTAAATAAAAATGGTGGTGATGATATAGTGTTGATAGCGGTATAACTTAATGGGTAAAATTTAGGTTTTTGAAGATAATGACACTTATCACGAGATATCGACAGGTTATCTATAGGTTAAGTAATTGTTATCTAAGTTTATGGTAATTATAAACTGGCTTTATAAACATAGGTTGATAAGTATTGCTTCCTATAATTTTTTAAAAAATCATTCTGGTTTTTCATGTTCATTACGTCAGTGCAATGCCTCATAACTTAATGGAAAATCAACCTAACTTTTATTGTGGATGTGCAACCATTGCCTGTATGGAATTTTTAAAGGGATATTCCTAATTAAATCTTTCAGAGGATATCAACACCTTATCTGGTGTTTACAACTATTTAATAGGTCGCGTTGTTAACTTCTCCCACGGGTGGGTTTCTGTGGTTATTTTTGACGTTCAACTTCACGTTATGAAAATAAGCATAGGTAATGATCACGCAGGTCCAGAATATAAAGAAGCAATTGTAAAAATGCTTACCCAACGAGGTCATGAAGTTAAAAACCACGGTACTGATTCCCTGGACAGCGTGGATTATCCAGATTTTGCCCATCTTGTAGGTAAGGATATTCAGGATGATATTGCCCAGCTGGGAATTGTTATATGCGGTAGTGCGCAGGGAGTATCGATGACGGTGAACAAGTATGGAAAGGTAAGGGGAGCGGTATGCTGGAACAGGGAAATTGCACAACTTGCCAAAGAACACAACAATGCAAACGTGATCTGCATCCCGGCCCGTTTTACTTCCATTCCCCAGGCGGTGGCAATGGTGGAGGATTTTCTGGATACGGAGTTTGCCGGAGGAAGGCACCAGCGTCGGGTGGATAAGATTTCCTGTTAATTGATAGTGGGAGGTTCCGCTTTCGCGAAAGCAAAACAAAAAAATGAATACTCTACTACAAGAAGAATATATAAAACTGGGAAATGAGCTTCCAAATCATTATCACGAGCTCAATTTTAAAAATCACTGTTACTGGCGCATAGCACTGGATCAAGTCGTGGGAGCAAAATGGAATACCGTTATTCCCTCTCCCGCCTATAAAAACCTGAGTGAAGAACAACTTCAAAAAGTTGTGGAAAATCTATACCTATATATAAGGGATAAAAAAGAACTTATGGAACACAATAAAGAATCATTGAGGTATCGCAGAAAAACCTAGTGCTTTTTAAACTTCAGTTTTTCAGACCTGCCTTTCTTGAATATTTTATTACTGTTGTATTGACCTGCGCGCATAGCTTTCTGCTCCTCAATGGGAAGCTCGATAATTGCCACACATTCATCACTACAACAATTTTTAAATTTTTCCCTACAGGAGTCGCACTGGATAAATAACAGGTGGCAGGCATCGTTGATACAGTTGGTATGATCGTCACAAGGCGCGCCGCACTGATGGCAGTTGGAAACAATTTCTTCACCTATACGCTCGGCCAGGCGATGATCAAAAACGAAGTTTTTCCCTTTAAATTTATTTTCTAGACCTTGTTCGGTAACCTGTCTGTGGTATTCAATAATCCCACCTTCCAGTTGATACACATGTTCAAAACCACGATGTTTATAATAGGCACTTGCCTTTTCACAGCGTATGCCGCCGGTGCAGTACATTACTAATTTCTTATCGGATTTGTGATCGCTTATTTCCTTTTCTATGATAGGGAGACTTTCCCTGAAGGTATCCACATCTGGAGTCCAGGCGTTTTTAAAATGGCCTATCTCCGACTCGTAGTGATTGCGCATATCTACCAGTATGGTGTCTGGATCATCTATGAGATCATTGAAGGATCGCGCATCTACATGCTGTCCTCTATTAGTGGGGTCAAAGCTGGCATCGTCCAGACCGTCTGCTACGATCTTGTTTCTCACTTTTACCTTGAGCTTTAAAAAACTCTCGTTGTCCTGTTCGCGGGCAATATTCAAACGTACATTTTCCAAGAAATTAATGCGGTCTATAAACGTTTTAAATTCCTCAAAACGATCTGCAGGGATTGAAAGTTGGGCATTGATTCCCTCATTTGCCACATAAATACGTCCCAGAACTTCCAATTCATTAAAGTGAATGAACAAATGGTTTCTGAAAATCAGTGTATTTCCTATGTGTGCATACTGGTAAAAAGAGATGGTAAGCCTGGATTTCCCGGACTCCCTAATTAATATTCTTCTTTCCTCAGCATTTAATTTGTTGTACAGTTGCATGCTATAAACAGTTTAAACAATGTGTATAGGTGCAAAGATACTTTACAATCATAAAAGTTAAAAATGATGGTTAAATGTATTTAATCGTTCATTTATGTATTTAATCGAATTATTATAGTTGTATTAACAAAATATAATGAAAAACCTTACTTTGGCTATCTTGTAAAGTTATGTTAACACACTTAAATCTTTTTTTATGAAAATCAAATTACTATTATTTGGCTTAATGAGCTGGCTGGCGATCTTCGCAGCCCAGGCTCAAAGCACAATTGAGATCACGACCTCTGGAGGTATTTTTCCTACTGAGAAATGGGTGAGCATCACCACTGCTATCGATGGTGGCGGGACGCAAGTCTATGGACAGGGCGATGGAACTTATGGTAATGGGGCTGGTCTCTTGACTAATGAAGTTGTAAGTCTTGCTCCAGGAACTTATTATGTAAATTGTTATGATAACTACGATGATGGTTGGGATGGAACATTAATAAGCGTTACGTCTTACGGTTCGATTATAGGTAACAATGGAGGAGTATCTCCAGATGATGGAAATGATCAGGATGCAACGGGAGCAGTTTTCGATAATGCTGCGTTAGAGTTAGAGGCATCTTTTGAAATAATAGTACAAGCACCACCAGCCTGTGTACCTCCTAATGCTTTGATGGCATCTATAATTTCATCAAGTGAAGCAGAACTTTCTTGGACCTCAGGTGGTAGTGGAGAGACGTCTTGGGATCTTGAAATTCTTACGCTAGGAACAGCTCCTACTGGAACTCCTACTAATGCAGGTGTTACAAATCCAGTAACAATTTCTACTTTAACTTCTAGTACTACGTACGATTACTACGTGCGAGCTAATTGTGGTGGTGGTGACTTCAGCACATTTGCTGGCCCTTTTTCTTTTACTACTGCTCCGGCTTGTGGGGACACAATATTTGATACGGGTGGAGCAACGGGAAATTACAGTAATAATGAAGATTATACCATTACATTTTTCCCTGACAATGCTGGGAATTTAGCTCAGTTGGAATTTCAATTTGTAGATTTGGAAGTAAATACTTTCGGTGGTGGTTTTTTCGATAATATATTAATATATGATGGTATTGATGTTAATGCCCCTCTTATTACAGATGAAGTACAATTAGTTGATGTGTCTAATGGCGACGCTCCTATTATATATACCGCAACTACTCCATCGGGAGCTTTAACTTTAAGATTTGATTCAGATTTTTTAGGTGTCGAAGCAGGTTTTGAAGTTCTTTTTAATTGTGTTGCTAGACCTTCATGTTCTATTCCTGGAGGTTTTACCGCTGTTGAGGGAGCTAACCTTGGTGATGTTAATCTAACATGGACTGCAGGAGATGTTAATGCCGTGGATTATGAAATAGAAGCTATTATTTCTGGAAATACACCTACTGGAGTTCCTACTGACACTGGAATAACGGGAACAAGTACTACCATCAGTAATTTAAACCAGACTGAAACTTACGATTTTTATATAAGAGCAAATTGTGGTGGTGGTGACTTTAGTGAGTTTAGAGGACCAGTTACATTAAGAATTTCTGCTTTGGGAGATAGTTGTGATAGACCTAATCCTGTTGCACTTTCACTAGACTGCGATAGTTCAACTCCTGATACCATCGATTTTTCAACGGCACTAGATTTAGGCTCTTTTACAAGTTGTGATACAACGGTAAACAATATAGGCGCATGGTTTGAGTTTACAGCTAACTCTAGAGAAAGCATAGTACTCAAATCTACAAATGCAGTGAAGTTTGCGATTTTTGAAAATTGTACTGATAATCGCATTTTTTGTGCAAGTACAGCTACAACTAGGTCTGAGATAGTTACCGGTCTTACTGACGGTACAACTTATCTAGTAGCGATATGGAAGGATAACACGAGAACTGGTACTGCTGATATTTGTATTGAACAAGGACCTACTTGTTTCATTCCAGAAGCTCTTGCGGCTACGGTTACTTCCAACACTACTGCAGATCTTGCGTGGACACCCACCGGATCGGAAACCGCATGGGATATAGAAGTGGTTAATGTTTCTCAAGGAGAAACTTTTTTAGGAACACCTCAATTTAATGGAATAGATAATCCTTACACGGTTTCTGGTTTAGCTCCAGGATCTGTATATGACTACTATGTGCGAGCAAATTGTGGTGGAGGTGATTTCAGTGATTTTGCTGGTCCAATTAGATTTAGAACTACAGGTCCATTGGATAATTGTGCAACTGGTGCTACATTAGCAGTAGTGGCTGATTGTTCATCATCTACTCCTTTCTCTTTTGATTTAGCTAGCGCGGGTAATTTGGGAACATCTTTTGGAACTTGTGATACCACAGGAACTAATACTGGAGGCTGGTTTGAGTTTACCACGACTGCTGTTGAGAACATTACCATAAACACAACTACAGCCATGAAGATTGAAATTTCAGATGCCTGTGGTGGGGCTCAAGTAACTTGTGTTAATACTGCTCGAACTTCTCATATCATTAGAGGTCTTTTGCCTAATACAAATTATAAGCTTGCTATGTGGGTTGATGGAACCTCTACAGCAACTTCTGATATTTGTATTCAAGAAGGCCCTACTTGTTTTAAACCAACTGATTTGGCAGCAAATGCTACTGGTTCAGATACTGCAGAGTTATCATGGATGGCTGATGGGACTAATAATACTGATTATGAAATCGTGGTAGTAGCTCAGGGTGACCCTATAACAGGAACGGTAGTAACAACTGCGGTAAATGTACAGTCTCCTTTCAGCGTTTCTGGTTTAACGGCCTCAACCGATTATGATTTTTATGTTCGTGCAAACTGTGGTGCAGGAGATTTAAGTTCATACTCTGGTCCGGTAAGTTTTACAACTTCTCCTTCATGTGGCAGTACAACATTTGATAGTGGTGGACCTAATGGAGATTATGCCAGGAACGAACTCCTTGTGGTAACTTATTATCCTGACAGTGCTGCGAATGTTGCTCAATTAGAGTTTTTGTTCGTTGATCTAGAAGTGCGTAATGCAGCTAATGGAACTTATTGGGATAATATAATAATTTACGATGGAGTTGATATTAATGCACCCGCAATCGGCGGCCCAGTAGTGGAAGTAGATGTTGTTGGTAATGGTGATCAGCCTATAATTTACACCGCTACTAATCCAGAAGGAGCTTTGACTTTGGAATTTGACTCTGATAACTCTACAAACGCAGGAGGTTTTGAAGTATTATTCAACTGTATAGTAAGACCAACTTGTTTGCCTCCATCAGCCCTTGCAGTAGATGCAGTAACTAATACAACTGCAGACCTTTCATGGACTGCGGGTACAAGTATGGAAACTATATGGGATGTTGAGGTTGTTTTAGCGGGTGACATGCCCACTGGAACACCTACCGATGAAGATGTTGCAAATCCTTATACTAAAACTGGACTTACTCCAGGAACTAGATATGAATATTATCTAAGAGCAGATTGTGTAAATGCAACGAGTACTTACGTGGGGCCATTAGCCTTTAGAACCCCAGGAGACGGTGATACTTGTGATACGTCTATAGATCTTACCGTTGCAACAGTTTGTGATGCTACAACACAAACTATTATCGATTTTGATAATGCTCTAGATTTAGGTTCAAATGTAGCCAGTTGTGCCTCTAATGGCACTAACCTTGGAGCATGGTATCAATTTAGACCTAACAGAAATACTAGTGCAATATTTATAAATGCATCTGAAAATGTTCAGTATGCCTTATTCACTACTGACGCTGCAGGAGACTGTGCGGATGTTGAAATAGCTTGTGGATCTCTAGATTCTACTGCTGCTACAGAAATTAATCAATTAAACTTTAGAAATTTCTATAAATTAGTAATTTGGGACGACTCTGGTCAACTATCAAGTGCTACTATCTGCGTAGAAAATGGACCTACTTGTGCAAGTCTATCAGACCTGGATACTGTTAGTTTCATGGCCAACACGGCAGATGTAACATGGACTTTGGGAGATCCTTCTCAAGACTTCTTTAATGTTTCTGTATATGAAGCTGGTGCTGATATTACTGATCCCGCGGTAGTGCCTGTTGATGTTACAACGTCAACTACAAACACTGCAACCATTTCAAATTTAGTTGCAGCTCAATCCTATGATGTTTACGTTCAAGCAGATTGTGATGTTGCAAACCCTGGTACAGATGTTAGTTCACTATTAGGGCCTCTGACATTTGATCAGCCATCAGCTGGTGAGGTTTGTAATATAGCTATTCCTGTAAATGTTGAGGTAGATTGCGCTACAGCAACTCCACTCACCGTTGATTTTGCTAATCTTGTTGATCTAGGTACTGATTTTGCCAGTTGTGATACATTTGGTGTAAATACTGGAGTATATCTAGAATTTACCGCGCCAGCAATAGGTGCAGTAATTCTAAATTCGACTTCTGCCGTACGATATGTTATATTGGAAAGTTGTGGTGGCAGTGAGGTGATTTGTGGACCATCAACTACTCAATCAGATGTATTGGGTGGATTGACCCCTGGAGCATCCTACATCATGGCTCTATGGAAGAATGGAACATCTACTGCAACCTCTGATATATGCATTACCGCTGCACAGGGTTGTTTAGATCCAGTGAACGTTGAATTAGATAATATTAGTGATGTAACTGCCACGTTCTCGTGGACTCCTGGAGACTCCTCTCAAACTGCTTTTGAAATAGAAATTACTGATGATGGTGTAGCTCAAGACCCTAATAACGTGGTACCGGTTACAGGTACTTCATATACGGCCATGGCCCTTACCCCAGATTTTAGTTATGATTTTTATGTACGTGCAGATTGTGGCAATGGTGATTTTAGCGATTGGACAGGTCCTCTATCTTTTAATACTCTTTGCTCTGCGTTTACACCAGATTACATTGAAACATTTGATACGTTTACTCCAGATTGTTGGGAACAAGCTACTAATGGATCATTTGCTGCTGGTCCTACTGGATTTGGCACATCGTCTTGGACAGCGGATAATTTTAATAACGTCACCACTAATTCTGATGCGGTACGTATTAACATCTTTGGAACAACATTGAATGATTGGGCTATATCTCCCCCTTTTGATCTTTCAGTTGGTGGTTATGAAGTTGTATTTAATGCAGCAATTTCAAACTTTAATTCTTCTGGACCAGATCCTGATGGGATGGATGCAGATGATGTTGTAACATTAGGTTATTCCTCAGATGGTGGTACAACATGGGTTTCACTTTTTGAAATTACTACTGCTAATGCGCCTAGCAATGCTGGGGAAACTTTCACAGTACCTGTTGCTCTAACTGATAGCAATGTTCGCTTTGCTTTGCATGCAGTGTCTACTACTAGTTCTTCAGACTATGACTTCCACGTCGATAATTTTCAAGTAAGAACTACACCTACTTGTGTTGAGGTAGCAGATCTTTCTGTAGATGATGTATCTGCTACTACAGTTACTGTATCCTTCAATAGTGGAAACACGACTTCCAGTGGAAACTTTGAGTATGTGGTAGTACCTGCGGGAGATCCTTCTCCAACTGGAGCTGGTGTGGCAATATCTGATGCAACGGTTACTAATGGTTCTTTTAGTTTTGTTCTTGGTAATGGAACCACGACGGGACCAGCGTTGTTACCGCTTACGTCTTATGATCTTTATGTAAGAGAGGTTTGTGCTGCGGGTGATGAAAGTGCGTACGCAATCTTCCCTGTATCATTCTCGACACCTTGCGCAACGTTTGTTCCTGATTATCTTGAAACCTTTGATACCTTTACTCCAGATTGTTGGGAACAAGCGACTAATGGTGCATTTACTGCTGGACCTTCTGGTTTAGGTTCATCTTCTTGGACGGCAGACAATTATAATAATGTAACTTCTAATTCTAATGCAGTAAGAGTAAACATTTTTGGAGGTACGTTAAATGATTGGGCATTGTCACCATCATTTGATTTGACAGCAGGTGGTTATGAAGTTGTTTTTGATGCAGCTATTTCAGATTATTTAGTTGCAGGAGCAGATCCTGACGGAATGGATGCTGATGATGTTGTAACATTAGGGTACTCGTTAGATGGCGGATCTACATGGGTGGTATTACTTGAAATTACTTCAGCAAATGCTCCCACTAATGCAGGTGAGACATTTAGAGTACCTGTGCCACTAACTAATGATAGCGTTCGTTTTGCTTTGCATGCTGTTTCTACGACTAGTACATCAGATTATGATTTTCACGTAGATAACTTTCAAGTGAGAACTGTTCCCACTTGTTTCGGTGTTACAGGTCTTAGTGTAGATGCTGTTACTACAGCTACAGCTACCATTTCGTTCGATAGTGCAAACAATCCTTCAAATGGAAACTTTGAATATATTGTTGTTTCACAAGGAGCTGCTGCTCCTACTGGGGCTGGAGTTTCTATATCTGATGCTACTGTTACAAATGGAGCTTATTCTTTTGTAATAGGTGATGGTGTAACTACGGGACCTGCACTTTCACCTTCTACTGCCTATGATCTATACGTAAGGGAAATATGTGCTGCTGGCGATGAGAGCTCATATAATTTGTTTCCAGTTACATTTACAACTGAGTGTGCACCTATTACATCTTATCCTAACTCCACAAGTTTTGCATCTAACGTGCCTAATGCATGTTGGGATGAAGCTGGAGCAGGTGAAATAGTAAATGGACCGAGTGGTTTTGGAACATCTGAATGGAGAGGTGGTAGATCTTATACTAATTTTAGTGGTAATCTCGTTGCTTCCAACGCTATAAATCTATTTTTCAATGACCGTAGAGAATGGTTAATTTCTGGAGAGTATGATTTGACGGGTAATGATAGTGAAGTAGCAACAGTAGAAGTGGCTGTGACTAATTGGAATAACTCCAGTCAGCCAGACGGAAGTTGCATCTATCGAGGTAGCAGTAACAGATTATACTTTTAGTGGAACCTCGTCTGCTACTGCAACTGAACTATGGGAAGCGATGATGCAGTATCAGTTTGATTACAACAGATGCAGGTGCAACATGGACATCCATATTCACTTGGAATCTTCAAAATCAACCGCCAGTAAGTGGTCGAAGAGAATTTATTGATATTTCATCTTATACCGGTGTCGTTCAATTCGCTTTTTTCGCGACTGATGGTTCGTCAAATGACGCGGAAGATTACGACTTCCACGTAGGTGCGTTGATTATAGATGCTACTGCTGGAAACAACACTGTCGAAATCGACTAGTGAGATATCTCTATATCCCAACCCAGTTTCTGGAGATGTATTGAACATCAAATGGAGCAATGCAAATATTAGCAAGACTAATGTTATCATCCATAATTCACTCGGACAGCAGGTGATGTCCCGTGAGGTTTCTGTATCTAATCAAGGTGTAGAACTTGATGGAATGTCAACACTGTCTAAAGGGATGTACTTTGTTACCGTCTCTAATGGTGGAGAGAACACTACCTTGAAGTTCATCAAGAACTAGTAACAAGCAATAATTCTTTAAAAAGGGAATGGGCGTCGCTCATTCCCTTTTTTTATTTTTTAAAATCAGCCGTGGCGTATTATTTACTCAATAATCAATAGGCGTACACAGGGTCAAATTTTTTACCGACTGTTGAACTGGTTTTTTATCCAACATACTGGCAATACTTAATATGGCATCAGCCTTGTTTCGAGGAGATTTCGTTCATATACGACATAAAAAATCATATAGTTCCCTTACATGCAATTGAAGGATATTTTAACGTTAGGTTTCTAGCATATTTTTGAGTTACTTATTCTACAAGGCTTATGGACAGATCTGTACTTTAGAAAGGATCATGGTTAGGAATTGATCTCATAAAAAGCCCATGGCTCACTGATAGAGCTGGTTTTAGAAATGGATATATTTTGCATAACGTTACAATCATATAAGAATGGTGTCCAAAAAATTATAATACCGTATTCCCTATATCCCGAAAAATGACAACTACTAATCTTCTTCCAGTTTTTAAAGATTCAGCTTCCTTTTCCGTTACTTTTTAAAACCTCATTACTTCTCAATATTATATGCAGTAACTAGGAAACACCACCTTAAGACTGTTGCTTTTAAGCTAGCCAGAATGAAATCTATATTTTATAGTTTTTAAAACTACTTGTGCGAGGCCTTACAGAAGTAAGTATTTTATAATCCTTAATCCGCTCTAACATTTATGATTACATAATTGATTGACAATCCAATGTAGGTATATACTTATAAAGTTTTGTTATAATGGATATTTTTGTTAATGTGATAACATTTTATAAATGATTATCACAATACTTTCGCGTTTGTCAATGTTTAAATTGAAAATCATGAAAATAAAACTACTCACGCTTTTAGCCCTGTCGATCTGTGTCGTTTCACTGGCACAGCAAGGAGCAACTTGCTCAAATGCAGTTCCCATAAATATCCAACAAGACTGTGCGTCGTCCAGTTATACTATAAATTTTGCAAATGCGGCATCTATTCCCGCCGCCGGTATAAGTTGCGATACTAACGACCCCAATAGTGGAGTATGGTTGGAATTTACCGCAGACGTGTCTGAGTCAGTAACAATTACTTTTTCAGAAGCTATGGAGTACGCCATATTCGACGGTTGCAATGGTTCTGAAATAAGCTGTAATGGAAACCCATCTAATGATGCAACTATAAATAATCTGGTGAATGGTACTGTTTATAAGTTAGTTGCTTATAAAGACAATGCCTCGACTGGATCATCAACTATATGTATTCAACCTACGCCTCCCTGTGCGGCTCCGGTTGGGCCGCATGCAACCTTTTTGACCAACACTACGGCAACACTGGAGTGGGATGCAGGTGGTACTAGACACAACCAGTTTGAACTGGAGATAGGTCCACGAGGATTTACACCTACGGGAATACCTACCGACACTGCGCCCTCTAATATCTTTGTAGCGAGTCAACTGGCAAGTAACAGTAGGTTTGATTTTTACGTGCGTGCCGATTGCGGGCCTAACGATAAAAGTATCTTTATTGGACCCACAACATTCAGAACATTGTGTAATACCATTACCCCTAACTACTTAGAGGACTTTGATACCTACGTTCCCGATTGCTGGATTCAAGCTGAGTCTGGAACGATTGCTACGGGACCGGCAGATTTTAATGCCAGTTTATGGACTCCCGAAGAATTTGCTCATGAGTTGAGTTCAGGACTGGGTGCTGTAAATATAAATCTCGTGGGAATGGGAGTCAATGCATGGTTGCTAGGTCCCACGCTAGATCTGTCGGCGGGTGGTTATGAACTTAATGTAGATGTTGCATTGACTAATTTCAATACTACCGCTGCAGATAATATGGATGCAGATGATGAGGTAATTCTTGCCTACACTTTGGATGGAACAAACTGGTTGCCACTCAAAACCTGGAATGCATCCAGCCAGCCATCCTCCTCGGGTGAAACTTATAACAATGAATTGGTTAATTTAAATGGAGAATCTAGCGTGCGCTTTGCATTCTACGCAACAACAGGTGCTACAGATGGAAATCAGGATTATGACTTTCACATTGATAACTTTGAGGTTGCAACACCTCCCACCTGTTTTCAAGTGGTTGACCTTACCGTAGTAACGGTAACTACAACAACTGCGACGATCAATTTTAACAGTCTTAACGATAATTCTAATGGAGAGTTCCAATATGCCGTGACTCCAAGATTGGCAGGCGAGCCTACTTCTCCGACCGCAAACATTACTGATAACAGCTTACCCACAAACATGCCCAATGCAACCTTTGAAATAGGAAATGGCACAACAACAGGCCCAGCGCTTCAACCCCAGACGACCTATGATGTTTACGTGCGGGAAAAATGTGCTCCGGGAGATTTTGGAGAATGGTCTTCCTTTGCGATCTTCACAACATTATGTGATGCTGTTGCGACAACATTTCCGGTAAATGTAAATTTTGCAAATCACGTTCCCAATGCCTGCTGGAGTGAATCGGGTTCAGGAACCTTGAGCCAAGGGCCACAAACCATAGGTAACTCTGAGTGGAGAGGTGGCAGGGGGTATAGAAATACCTCAGACGTCGTTATACCTAGCAATGCTTTAAGAATTCAGGAAACTGGAGATGATGAATGGTTGATTACTGAAGTCTATGATCTGTCGGGAGCTGGAAATGATTTCCTTACCGTGGACGTAGCAGTGACTGAATGGCAACTTAATGGTAGTTCATTTGCATCTCAATCCTCTAATATGGGAGTCGATGATCAAGTAGTTCTTTTAGTTACCGAGGATGGCGGCAATTCATGGACGGTTTTGAACACCTGGGATCAAAACAATAGACCGTTACCTACGGGATCACGTTCCATAATTGATATAAGTCAATACACGGGATTAACCCAATTTGCCTTCTATGGAACTAATGGAGCTATTGATGATCTGGGAATTGATCTAGATTTCCACGTGGGTAGGTTTGTCATTGATGCTACGGCAGGTACTAATAGCTTTGATCTGGGAGATGCGGTAAGTCTGTATCCCAATCCAGTATCAGGGGATCAAATCAATCTGGATTTTACCCAGACTTTTACGGGAGATATTGACATTGTGATCTACAACACCCAAGGTCAGGAAATGTACAGGGCTACCTTTGTGTCTCAACCTCAAATAATACTTTCAGGTATGGATCAGTTCTCAGAAGGGCTTTATTTTATGCAATTATCTATGGGTGGTGAAGAAACGACCCTCAAATTTGTGATAAAATAGGTTCAACACTTTATAATCAAGCCACTATGTTCAATAGTGGTTTTTTTATTTGTGGGAATACCGCTTTCGCGAAAGCGGAACCCAATAAATACATCTAAGAAACCATTGAATTGTGTATGGGAATTGGACTCGCAAATTGTATTTTTACCTAAAATAGAAACCATGGCAGACGATAAGGAAAAAGAAGCAAAACTAAAAGCATTAAAACTCACCCTAGATAAGTTGGACAAGGCTTACGGCAAGGGAACTGTCATGAGAATGGGCGATAAACAAGTTGTTGATGTTGAGTCTATTTCAACAGGATCACTAGCTTTAAATGCCGCACTGGGTGTAGGAGGATACCCGAGAGGTAGGGTAGTTGAAATTTACGGGCCCGAGTCATCAGGTAAGACAACGCTCACGCTCCATGCCATCGCAGAATGCCAAAAGGGTGGTGGGATCGCCGCGTTTATTGATGCAGAACATGCTTTTGACCGGTTCTACGCAGAAAAACTGGGTATAGACTTAGACAACCTTATCATTTCCCAACCCGATAATGGAGAACAGGCACTAGAAATTGCAGAAAATTTAATAAGATCTGGTGCTATTGATATTATAGTAATCGACTCGGTTGCAGCACTGACCCCCAAAAGTGAGATCGAGGGAGAGATGGGGGACAGCAAAATGGGACTTCACGCTCGACTTATGTCCCAGGCACTGAGAAAAATGACGGGAACAATTTCCAAAACTAATGTCACCCTTATTTTTATCAATCAATTGAGGGAGAAGATAGGTGTCATGTTCGGTAATCCAGAGACGACCACGGGTGGTAATGCGCTCAAGTTCTATGCGTCCGTGAGATTGGATATTAGAAGATCCACACAAATCAAGGATAGCGCAGGAAATGTTCTGGGCAACAAGACACGGGTCAAAGTTGTAAAGAATAAGGTTGCTCCACCCTTTAGAACGGCAGAGTTTGACATCATGTACGGAGAAGGTGTGTCCAAGGTCGGTGAGATCATCGATCTGGGTGTAAACTTTGAGATTATCAACAAGGCCGGTTCATGGTTCTCTTATGGAGACACAAAATTGGGTCAGGGAAGAGATGCCGTAAAGGCAATCTTAAAGGACAACCCAGACCTAATGGACGAGTTGGACAAAAAGATTGCAGAAGCTATGAAAGCTGTCGTAGCATAAAATTGGATGTGATACAATTAAAAAACGCCTGCTAAAGGCGTTTTTTTGATTCTGGACGCAACCTTTGCTGATTTTTGCGTCTTAATTATAGTAATGGAAATTTTATAATGAAATACTTTGTTTATGCAATTGTTGCCCTTTTGGGTCTAAGCTCTTGCTCAATTGAAAGTGATACGCCCCTCATCTCGTATGAATATGTAGCAGTGGATGAGGTAGTGATACCGTCCAGTTTTGAATTTGGACAGACTTATGATTTATTAGTGACCTTTACCATGCCTAATGATTGTTATATTTTTTCTGGATTTGAACTTATATCTAACAATAATGAACGCATTGTACGCGTGGTACTTACTAAGCAGGAGGAAAATGGCACCTGTGAGACTAGTTCCCTGTTAATGCAAAGAGACGAAATCTTGAGGTTTCAGGTAAATGATGCTAATGATTATATCTTCAAGTTTTCAAGTGGCGTGGATGATCTGGGCAATGAGACCTTTCTAGAGTACATAGTAACAGTTAACTAAGATCGAGATAATGTGATCCAAATTTCTTTAATAGAAGCATGTTGCAGCAACGATCGCAAGGCACAGAGGGATGTTTACAATATTCTTTCGGGCAAGTTATATAGCAGTAGTTTGAAATATGCATCGAGCAATGAGGATGCACAGGATATTTTACAGGATGCATTTATAACGATCTTTAAAAAAATCCATCAATTCAACCATAACGGTTCTTTTGAGGGATGGTGTAGAAGGATCGTAATCAACACTGCACTGGCGAGGTACCGCAGCAACAAGATCAAAACTGTTGATGAGGATCGTATAAGAAACCTTGAGGTGGATGTTGAGGTGGATGAGGTGGAGGATATCAGTTTGAAGGAATTACTATCACTGATCCAAGAACTGCCGGATAGATACCGGCTCGTGTTCTCACTCTACACCTTAGATGGTTATTCCCATCAAGAAATTGCAGAAGTGATGAAAATAAGCGTGGGAACGTCTAAATCCAACCTTTCGAGGGCAAGATTGATATTACAGGATAAAATTAACACATGGCGCCAAATCAACAAAAGTAACGCTGGTTAGATTATGAGTGAAAAAAAAGACATAGACCGATTATTTCAAGAACGATTCAAGGATTTTGAGCCCGCTCCACCTGCAGGTGTCTGGGATACTATTGAAAAGAACCTAGAGCCGCGCAAAAAAAGAAGAGCCGCCGGATGGATTTTTTATTCGGGAATTGCGGCTGGGATCGCGCTGTTGTTCAGCCTTGTTTACTATGGTGCCACATTTAACGACTCCACCATTAATGATCAGATTGTGAATGAAGAGCCTTTGAAGGTTGAACCAACTCAAAAAAATAATAACCTTAATAAGAGCTCCCAAAATACTAGTTCACCCAATTCTACAGACGGCGATAACAGTATAGCAGGCTCAAATGCGACGGAAGATGGGGACATAAACACTAACCTATCTACTCAAAAAAGTGAAAATGGAGGTGATGCGCTATCATCGACCATCGCGATTAATGAATCCAGTGAATCAACCGAAACAACACAAAAACAGAAGGAATCAACAAACTTCAAAAAACGTACAGACCATACGGTTCACAGCGATACTGGGAATAAAATAAAAAAAGACAAAACAAACACTGCCGGTAACCTCTCAAAAACCTTGAAGAATCCATCTTCAGTTCCACTTTATGCAAATGATAAAAATTCAAGCGATAAAAAACAACTCCCAGATACTAAGGCTCAAAAAATAAATAACTCCAGTGAATTGAATAAGATCATTGAAAATCCAGTTGTTGAATCTTCAAATACATCCGATGCCGTTGTAGAAAACACCGATAACTTACTAGAGAAGAAAGACTCCCTACAAAACAACAAGCTACTGGAAGATGCCCTGGCACAAAAGCAAATTGAAAAGGACAGCCTCGATCTAAAGGGGAGTATTGGCCCTCGCTTTCAGGGAAGTACGTTAGTGGCACCCGTATATTCTAATGCTACGGGAAGCTCTGTAAATGGAGATGTCGCAAATAACGATCGCAGTGCGGGATATAACCTTAGTTATGGGGTTGCGGTAGGTTATAAGCTCAATGATCGCTGGACGGTGCGCGCGGGAGTCCATAAGGTCGATGTTTCATACAACACGCAGGATGTGAGCTACAACACGACCATACTGCCGTCTGACGCATTCGGCACCTCATTTAATGCCAGCGATATAAGTAGTTCTGCTGCGCCTGGGGGAGCGCCCGGTGTCTCTACCGGTGCACAGGAGCTGGTTGCTAACTCGTTCAAGGGCTTTCAGGGTGAATTATCGCAGCAGTTGGGCTACATAGAAGTTCCTTTGGAAATAAGATATAATTTGACTAAGACGAGAGTTAGGGTCTCCATGACGGGAGGTTTTAGTGCACTTTTCCTTCAAGAGAACAACGTACGCGTTATCGGCAACAACCAGCGGTTGGAATTGGGGAGCGATGATAATTTTAGGGATTTTAACCAAAGCGCAAACTTTGGCATAGGACTGGATTATGGAATTACAGAAAAACTGGGAATTATGCTGGAGCCCATGTTCAAATATCAATTAAACGCACTGGACAGAAACACCGCAGACTTTAGGCCCTACACCATAGGACTTTACAGTGGCCTGACGTACACCTTTTAACCACCGATTTTTATTGCGGGATCGGCCGGTTTTTTATGAAAAAGAAGAAATTGGGCTCTCATAAGCTCAATGGTTTGCAATGATGATGAAGAGGCCGCTCCAGTGCCATGGAGCGGCTTTTTTATGGACTGGATGTTCCTTTCCTGTATGCTGGTAATAGTTCCGCTTTCGCGAAAGCTGATACCCATTCATAATTTCCAGAATCTAAAAATCAAGCGGGTGTTATTGATTTCTCAACCTTCTAAAGTGTCAGTTGCCTAGATACGGGTGATTTCTACGAGATCACTATGTAAAAAGAACAGAAAACTTGATAAACACATTAAAAGCTTACTGCTATGCAAGAGCCTTTTCATTATCAATTTTTGACGCTTCCCAGCCTATGATGGCAGTTTTCCTGACCGTTCCCCACATATAACTGCCTATTGCTCCCGTGGATGGTATGACCCTGTGGCAGGGAATTAAAAATGCGATGGGATTTCTCCCTATTGCGGTTCCCACTGCTCTTGAGGCTTTGGGTTTATGAATAGATCTCGCAATGGTTCCATAGGTTGTTAGATTTCCCAATGGGATATTTAAGAGGGTTTCCCATACCTTCAACTGGAAATCTGTGGCTTTTAAATGCAGTGTTATATGTGCTACCTTACTCTGGTCTTCCGTAAAAATGTGCAGCGCATTTTTCTGAATTTCATCGGTTTGTGGAGTAAATGATGCTTTTGGAAAACGGTGTTGCAATTCAATAAGTGCAATTTCATCATCATCGGAAAAGCCCATGTAACAGATGCCCTTGTACGTGGAAGCAATCAGAACATAACCAAATCTACTTGTTGAAAAGCTGTAATTTATTGTGAGTTGTTCTCCCTCATTTTTATATTCTCGCGGTGTCATCACCTCAATTTTCACGCAGTGATCGTGCGGCCTGCCTTTCTCAGTAAGTTCTTTTTTATCAGCAGTACAAAATAACGTGGATAGTGAACTGCTTAGCAACTGTTTTGTGTGCTGGACGTTTATGAACCGCAGGAATACTTCAGGACGGACTCCAGCCCATTCGGTAAAAAGTTGTTGAAATTGAAACGGGCTCAAATTTACTTTTTCAGCTACCTTCTCAAGACATGGCCGCTCTGTCGCATCGCGCAGAATGTATTTTATAACTTCTGCGACCTGGGTATAGTTGATAATATTCCTTTTCGTTCATAAAAGCAAAATTTTAAGCTGGAAGAACCGATTTCCCTTTTCTATAAATAATCCAAGACGTGCTGATTATAACCAATAACTTATACCAATGACAGTTGTCACGCTTGTGGAAAACAGTAATTAGTTAAGGGAATCCTTTTCCAGATCATTAAGGATGATGGATCTTACGCTTTCGCGAAAGCGGGCTTTATCCTCACTCAACGTCATCCCGGCGGTGGGAATGCTTTTATGGACTTTTACCCGCATCCTGCCCGGACTTCCCTTATAAAATTGAAAGGGAAAACGTTTTTTATTATCGTAAAATGTAATGGGAACCACGGGAATCTGATGCTCGATCGCGAGTCTAAATGCGCCGTCCTTAAAACTGTCCAGCACAAGACCAGAGTTCTCTGGAACACCGCCCTCGGGAAAGATACAGATCCCCACACCGTCGGACAGTCGCTGGCGGGCACGGTCAAAAACTGCCTTCCTGCTGCGCACATTGCCACGATCCACAAGAATACAGGTGCGTTTATAGAAAAAACCAAATATGGGGATTTTGGCAAGCTCTGCCTTTCCCACAAATACGAATGGATTTTTTGCGACCAGTAACATGAGCATAATGTCGGTCATACTACTGTGGTTGGCGACCAGCATATAGCTCTGATCGGGATCCATCTTTGCCTCTCTCTGGATTATGGGCCAGCAACCCATTCCGTAAATGATGATCGCTGCCCACAATCGCGCGATCTTAAAGAACAGATGGTACGTTTTTTCAGATAATGTGCACAATACCAGTATGGGAAACAAAATGATAATGGGCACTCCCATAAGGATGTAAAACCAAATGCGATATAAAGGCATGAGTATGTAGCGGTACCATTTCACGACGCCAAAAATAGAATTATTTAATCTTCTAGATCGTCTGTAGGCATATTTAAACATTTTTAAGAGCAGTTATTAATGATAGCAGCAGTTAAGCAGTATTTTTGTTGCATAAACTAAGGTCATGGCAAGAATACTTACGGGAATACAATCTACGGGCACACCACATTTGGGAAATTTACTGGGCGCGATCATTCCCGCCATAGAAATGTCTGCGGTGGCTGCTAATGATTCATTCCTATTCATTGCCGACCTCCATTCCCTCACCCAGATTAAAAACGGTAAAATCCTAAGGGAAAACACCTACTCAACAGCGGCTGCATGGCTGGCCTGCGGGCTGGACGTGGAGAAAACCACTTTTTACCGACAGAGCGATGTACCACAAGTCACGGAGCTGAACTGGTACCTGGCCTGTTTTTTCCCTTTTCAGCGGTTGACGCTTGCCCATAGTTTCAAGGATAAGTCCGATCGATTATCTGATGTGAATGCTGGGCTTTTTACCTATCCCATGCTCATGGCCGCAGATATCCTCCTGTATGATGCAGAAATCGTTCCCGTGGGAAAAGATCAACTCCAGCATATAGAAATCACCAGGGATGTCGCGGGACGATTCAACAATCAAATGGGAGATACCTTTGTTGAGCCGCAAGCGCGATCCCACAAAGAAACAACCCTCGTTCCTGGAACTGATGGTGAGAAGATGAGCAAATCCCGTGGCAATATCATCGACATTTTCCAAACCGACAAAAAACTGCGCAAGCAGTGCATGTCCATTGAAACGGACAGCACACCGCTGGAAGAACCCAAAGATCCAGATACGTGCAATGTTTTCAGTTTATATAAAATAATTGCTGGAGAGGAGCAGATTGCTGCAATGCGTGAGAATTATGTAGGCGGCAATTATGGTTATGGCCACGCAAAACAAGCTCTTTATGAGGCGATTTGTGAGCGTTTTGAGACCGCAAGATCCAGGTACAACCATTTTATGGAAAACAAACATGAAATAGATGCTGCCCTAGAGCAGGGCGCGGCAAAAGCTGCCATGGTCGCCAACGAGGTTTTGGCGCGGGTTAGATTGAAATTGGGATATTAGGATAGTCGTTTAAAATAACCTGTGAGGTTTTGCCCACTTTATTATTCTTTAAGTTTGCAGGTATTTATTTGGGCAACCTCACAGGTTTAGAACTAGCAAGGTTTTTTGTTTTACTTCAGAAATATCTGGGTAGCCGCAAAGGTTTAGGTGTCAGGTGAGTTTGGAATATGTAGTTTAGATTGAACTGTTAGGACTAACCTGTGAGGTTTTGCCCATAACGATAAAATTAAAATTACAGTTAATTCTTTAATGGGCAACCTCACAGGTTCTTCCTTCGATAACAGGTTAGAGCAGCTTGGTTTTTTATAAGTTGTTTTAGCCCATACACATTTCGTACGCAATACTATTCCCGATTATGATGCCTACAGCTACAAATAGACCAACGATAATAAAGTTTGCCATGCAATAAACTACTGTAGAGGCTCTGGTTTTATGTAAGCAATTGGGCCATAACATTCCCAAAGCAAACAATAAAAATATGGGTATCAAAGGGTTGTAATAGAAACCCAAAACTTGATCATTTAGAGGCTGTGGATTTGAATAAAAACCCCAATCTGCCTGTTGTATTACTCTAGGGAATTCAAAGATTTGATAAGCAACAAATCCCAAATTCACTATCAAGAAACTCAGGATGAAATTTGCAAATACTGCTATGCGGCTGACTCTAAAATTACGTAGCAAAATAATGTAAATCAGTAAACTAGCTAAACATCCAGTTTCAAGAAGAAAGATAAATTGTCCGTGGTTTATAGGATTATACGAGCAACATCCAACATATCCTAGAAAATTAGTGCTCGTAATGAACATGGCATATATCCCAGCACAAAAAAGCACCAAAATAATAAAAAGCACTCCAGTAAATAAATTCATCAAGTGCTTTGATAATTATATTTAAATGGAATTACCTAGGCAAAAAGCCCGGTCATCTCTGCATCGATCTTGTTGATAATGTCTCCCAGGTCTTCCGGATTATTGACAAAATCGATAGTATCCACATCTATGATCAACAGGTTTCCCTTGTCATAACCGTGCACCCACGCCTCATAACGCTCATTGAGACGGCTCAGGTAATCTATGGAAATGGTGTTCTCATAATCACGACCGCGCATGTGGATTTGGCTCACGAGGTTTGAGATGGAGCTGCGCAAATAGATCAACAGATCTGGCGGAGAAACAAGTTGCTCCATGAGGTCAAATAACGAACTGTAGTTGTCAAAATCCCGTTGGGAGAGCAGTCCCATCGAGTGCAGATTGGGCGCAAAGATGTTTGCATCTTCATAGATCGTACGGTCCTGAATGATCTTCTTGCCACTCTCACGTATTTCCAGCACCTGTCGGAAACGGCTGTTCAAGAAATACACCTGCAGGTTGAACGACCAGCGCTCCATATCTGTATAAAAATCCTCTAGGTAGGGATTTTCAAGGACATCCTCAAATTGTGGCGTCCACCGGTAGTGTTTGGCAAGTAGTTTTGTTAATGTAGTTTTTCCGGCTCCTATATTTCCTGCGATGGCAACGTGCATGCTTATTTTTTCTGTGGGTTTGTGGTATAAACAGCGACCTGTTTTCCGTCCCAAATATAAAGTTTTCCCGCTTTTAGATAAAGGGATTTGATACTCATTTCAATTGGGATTTTTGGGCTGGTTCCGCTTTCGCGAAAGCGGTATTCCCTATCAAACTCAAATCGCTGCCATCCCGCACTGTTTTTTGCCACAAGCTCATCAAAATCAAAGGATATAAACCGGGAGTCGGCAGGCAGTTCCATCAAAGACGTGCGGCTGCCATAACTATTGAAACTTAGTAACTTGCCGCCACCCACCACATGGCAAAAATTGTAATCGGTAAACAGACCATCGATCTTGATCTTGAGCACGGGTGTCCGCACGATCACCTCGTTGGATATATAATTAAAGAGTTCGATCCTGTTCTGGTCCAGATCATGAAGCCATAAACGCCGCTCTCCCGCCAGTCTTGCGTGCTCAAAATACCGGTAGGGCGTCAACTCACTCAATTTGATGCGCTGTCGTTCATTGAGCCTGTTGTCCAGTAAAATTACCGTTTGGGTGTCCTTATAGAACAACAGCACCTTCAACGGATTTATCAGATCCACCGAGGTCAGCTGCCCCAGTTGGACATCATAAAACTGCTTGATGTCGTCCGCACTTTTTTTATAGAGCACGTTATTGCGCTGGTAATAGATGGCGTTAAAGTCATCCACGCCATAAAAGCCGTCCGCGGTAAGTGGGAAGTCATACTCCTGTCCCTGGACTATAAAAGCACTGATGATGAATAAAAACCCAAATAATCTCATACCTGCAAATTACAACGATAAAAAGCAAATTAAAGTCTGCTTTACGTTAAGATCAAAAATGCTGGAGATTTTCAAAAGTCTAAACGCATACTTATCCCTGTCGGAATCCATTTAATTATTGAAAGTGTGCCGGGTACAGATCAACTTCCCGATGGACTCCGTACCCACTTTAAATCGCGGTGCTTCCAGACCAAGATCCCTTGCCGCCTTTTCATAAAATTGTTTGCGGGAGATAGGTCCCTCGCTGATGGCGTGTACGACTTCCGCCGGTGGATCCTGGGAGATCAATCGTTCAAACAAATCAATCAAGTAATCGCGATGCACCATATTTACGGGCGCGTTGGGATTTTCAACATCCTTTTTTCCAGCCATATAATGTATGGGATGGCGATCACCGCCCATAAGACCGCCCGGTCGGATGATGGTGGAATGGATGCTCTTTTCCCTCACCCACTGTTCGGCTGCGATAAGCTGGTTTGCAGTATTGCTGGTCGCATTGGGCTCATCGCTTTCATAATAGGTAGGGAAGTCTGCTGCATCTTCAAAAACGGATGTACTGGAAACAAAAAACACTTTTGGAATTTTATAGACCTCAACAAAGGTCATCAACAGTTGAATACTTGCGGCAAAATCATAATCAGGATTTTTTCTTGTTCCTGGGGGCAAATCAATGATCAACACATCAAGATTTTCAAGAAATCCTTGAACGTCTCCGTAAAGTTTATCGGGCAGTAAATCAATGAGAAATGCTGTAATGCCAGAAGACTGTAACTCTGCCAATTTTTCTTCTTTGCGCACGGTTCCTCGTACTTTATAACCGGTTTTTAAGAGATGTTTTGCCAGGGGTAAACCCAGCCAGCCGCAACCTAGAATTCCTATGGTCTTTTTCATGCTCTAAATGCTTAGGTATTTAATTGGTTTATATTTTTTTAAGCAATTAAGATCATTCCACGTTCTCGATAATCATAGCGGGCTCATCAACCTTGTTGGATAACTCAATCGTACGCTTGCGGATTATCGCGTCATTGAGAACAAAGGCTTTACTTATCTGATCGTCCGGCCTGGGGGCAACATTCAACTTTTTATTTTCTAGCAGGTCAAAAGATGCGGCGTAGAACTGGAGTTTTGGAGTTGTATCTGCATCAAAGGCGAGCTCTAGTTCCATTGCTTCATTTCCCGTCACATAATAGCTCAACATGCGGTTACCGCTGCGATTGTTGAATACCGTTTTGGTGTTTTTTGACCTTTCAACCTCAACACCGTTTACCGTTGCGGCGGTAAATTTATAGGCCGTATCGCAAAATACCTCCATCCTATTAACGATGGAAGTGCTGGAAATCTTGAGTCTCACCACGCGCTCACCATTGTAAATGCTATCGCTCAATATTTCCGTATTCAATGGCTCAAGAGATACATAATCAGCTGGGCTGCTGTACCTGAAGCGGTTGGCATATTTTGAATCGATGGTATTTTTGTTGAGGTCGCTGGGATCCTGTGGATCATTGCCCAGTTTTTCCCTTGTCCAGGCCGTGAGCGTTTGATCATAACTTACCCATTGTGCGGTCTCGGCGTCGAGGTCTGCCATGTAAACGAGACTTGTGGACTGGGGTTGTGTGGGTGAGAACTCTGCTTTCGCGAAAGCGGTAACCACAAAAGCCACACACGCAACAAATGAGATCATTGCCAGTACGTGCATCTTGCGATAATGGCCGATGATGGGCATCAATAGTCCAAATACCAAAACAGTTAAAATACCAGCGACAAAGAGAATACTCATGCCCAGAGCAACCGGAAATGCCTTTATGAGCGGGACAAATATAAAAATGGTCGGTATCGCAAGCAGGCCCAATAGTATGTAGCTGGGGCGTTTTTGATAAATATTGAGCCACAACATGATCAGTCCCATATATAACGGAAGGAGAAAAAATCCCGCTCCGGGCAAGAATACTCCCGGAATAATACCGCCGTCGCCCACGGGAAAACAGATGAGAAAATTGATCAACCACAATACAAATAAGGGGGCAACGCTAAGGCTGGCAATATGATCCCGATGATAGAATCGATGGTACAGGAAAAAACTGAGCGCCACCGCAAAAAGAGCCGCTCCCGATATCAACCAGTATCCATTATAAGGAAAGACCGACCCTTTATCCAGATAAAACTCGCTCCCGGCAATAGCATTGAATCCGTAATTAATGACTAGATAACTACCTATTAAACTTGCTAAAAATGGAATAAATCCTATCAAAACATCCTTTACAGTCATCCTGTTCTTGCGCATTCCCAAAATCAAGAGAAAAAGCAATAAAGCTCCACCAAGTATGATAAGTACCGCGAGCCAGCTGAATGGAAAACTAACCATATTGAAAAGTGGAAGCGAGAAATAAACGAGGTCGTCGCCGACTTCGGTTTTGAGTCCATTCTTCATCATCCCATTGGAAAAATGGTGCATGAGCGGCATGAGGTAAGCTCCCTGGTGCGCGAGAGAGTTGCGGTCCAGTCGCTCATAAGTGTCCATGGAAGTATGGTAATCATAATGATCTCCTATAAAGGCAAAATTGAGGCCGTTGATATCGCCATCTTCCCTAAATACGGTAAGATCTGTACTGTTGGGAAGCATTTTATAAATGCTATAGGCAAGGGAATGTGCTACTGGATATTGCACTCCTGCCTTAGAAAACTCCTCAATGATCCTGCGGTTGCCCCCATTGGTTTCCACGAGCATATAACTGGGGCCGCCACTGCCCCTGGCCTCAAAGTTGAGAACCATGCCTACTTTTGCCGCCCACGGATGTTCGTTCACGAATAATTCTGCACCGTTGAGTCCCAACTCCTCAGAATCAGAAATACAGATGATGATATCATTTTTAGGCTCATGATGTTTTGCAATATAGGCTCTCGCTCCTTCTAATATTGTTGCTATTCCACTCCCTGCATCGCTGGCTCCCTTACTGGAATGTGGATCGCTGTCATAATGGGTGAGTAGCAATAGAGCTTTTGCGTCTGGATCTGTTCCCTTGATGCGGGTAATAATGTTGATGGGTTTGGCAAGATTTCCCCAGGGATCGAGGGTGTAACCTTCTTGCGTTTCTACATTGAGATCCAGCTTTTCCAGCTCGCCTATAATGTATTCACGTACTTTTCCATGAGCTTTAGAACCTACATAATGTGGCTCTTGAGAGACAGCCTTTACGTGTTTCAACGCCCGGTCCAGAGACCATTCCTGGACGGGTAGGTCTTTTTCAACTTCAGAAGATGGCGTCTGGGCGTGAAAAGAATACCACACCGTTGCCAGGATAGCAATTAATGATATGGAGGAGGTAAAGTGGGATTTAGGCCTCATAAATAGCGTGGGGATAGTTAGGGAATAAAGTTACATAAATAAATTGGCAGATTTTAACGTTTCGTTATTCCATGAATAGTGTTTATGAATCCAAAATTTTGAGGAAGATTTGCGTTGAGAATCTTATCTTTGAGGTTCTTAAACCTTCTTTTGAAACTAGACCCCAAAGACATACAAACTTCTCAATTGCACAGTATTATGCTTGGCGCGGTTCAACCCAGGCCTATTGCCTTTGCGAGTACCGTGGATGAGAACGGTGTTGTAAATCTCTCTCCCTATTCATTTTTTAATGTATTTAGTGCAAATCCGCCGATCATGATTTTCTCTCCCGCGCGCCGAGTGAGGGACAACAGCGTAAAACATACATTGATCAATGCACAAAAAACCAAGGAAGTCGTCATCAATATCGTTAATTATGACATCGTACAGCAGATGTCATTGAGCAGCACAGAATATGGTGAAGGTGTAAACGAATTTATAAAAGCAGGACTTACCGAAGTTCCCAGTGATATTGTAAAGCCACCGCGCGTGGGTGAAAGTCCCGTACAATTTGAATGTAAGGTAAGGGAGATCGTAGAACTGGGCCAGGAAGGTGGTGCGGGAAATCTAATCATTTGTGAAGTGGTCATGGTTCATGTAGCAGACCATGTGCTGGATCAAGATCAAAAAATAGATCCATTTAAAATAGACACGGTGGCAAGAATGGGCGGGAACTGGTACTGTCGTTCAAAAGATGCCATGTTTGAAGTGCCCAAACCTTTATCAACGCTGGGCGTAGGAGTAGATGCTATTCCCGGACACGCAAGAAACAGCGATATTCTTACCGGCAATGATCTAGGAAAACTAGGAAATGTTGATGAACTACCCTCCGAAGATCAGGTAAAGGCCTATGCCGTCGAGCATGATCTTTATGGGATGTCGCTCGTTGAAAAGCATAAAAAGACTAAAGAATTAATTAGAAAAGGCCAACTTATGGAAGCCTGGAACATTATATTATTACAATAAATTATGGAAATAGAAGGAAAGATCAAAGTCTTGGGAGAGACAAAAACTTATGGAAGCAACGGTTTTCAAAAGAGAGAAGTAGTAATTACTACTGAGGAGCAGTATCCACAACCTTTGATGGTGGAATTTGTTCAGGATAAAACCTCGTTACTTGACTCCTATAATGTAGGAGATAGCGTAAAAATCGGGATCAATTTACGTGGTCGTGAATGGCAAAGTCCGCAGGGCGAGACTAAATACTTCAACAGTATCACTGGCTGGAGGATAGAGAAGCAGGGTGCAAACAAATCACAGGGAGGAGCCCCAGAAGTACCGCCGTTTGATGAATATGAACCCATTTCAAATTCCAAGGATGAGGATCATGATGATCTTCCATTCTAAGTCTCTTAAATTATAAAAGCAAAAAATCCCGATCGTTATGATTGGGATTTTTCTATTAAACCAATTAGCATTGTACTAAAACTGAAATAGGTAGTTACAATTTATTTTTAAATGAAGTTGTCGGTAATTTATTGGTATTATTAAAGACCCTTAGAGCCATTCTTAGTGTTCTGCTATATTTGCGTAACTATTATTTTGACTGCATTCGTTACTTACGTTTCCTCTACTCAATTATTTCATTTTCTTATATTTGTAAATAGAAATATACAATTATGGGAGCAATAGATCTAAGAGATAAATTATTGCATTTAATAAATACGGCAGATGAGCAATACCTAGAATCATTGAGTTATCTAGTTGAATCAAATAACAAAGAGAACAATCAAATACTTGCCTACACGATCCAAGGTAAGCCATTGAGTAAAGAAATGTATATAAACAAAATCAAAGAAACTGAAGCGTCTATGAAAGCCGATAATTTTGTAAGTTCAGAAGAATTATAGAAGAAAATGATGACTTGGTAGATGGAAACCTTGATAATAAGTTTTCTTCAAGTCTTAAACTGGACATATAATTATTGTACTTGACCTCTCCCTGTCATATCTAAAATATGAATAGCTCAAACATCTGTCTTGTCAGTTTGATTTTAATTTTGACTTTTAGTTGCAAAAGACTTGACGAATGCTCCATTGTATTAGAAGTAAACGAGATAGAACTTTCAGAAAATCATTTGAACATCGCGTTTATTGATTTTGATAATGACAAATGGAATAATATAGAATTTTCAGAACTTGAAACACCTCACTTTGGAAGGTTTTCATATAGAATTAGAGTGGACTCGTTGGGCACTATAAATTCTGTAAACGGTATTCAATCAAAAGAAAACTTAAGGCAATTAATTTTAGAGGAATTTGAGAAATATGTAAATAAATTTTCATCACTGGATAAAGTTCCATTTGTTGGCTTTGAAATACAAACTTTTAATTATCCTTTAAGTCATAATCAAAAAAATCTTGCCAATTTGATTTGCTACCTACACGATATTATCTTAGATATAAAACTAGAAAATTCAAAAACTGAAATGGATCAGAAGTTGATCAAGCACCTGCTATGGGAGAGGTATATGGTTTATGAATATTACGAGTTACATTCAAAAACGGGATATCAACCATTGCCACAAATTAATAATTAGCAAAAGACTCATAGAATTCTTGAATTTCAACTAAGCTTATCAAATAGAAAAAAACCATAACTCATTCATTTTTAAGTGCAAGGTGAATTTATAGAAACAATAATAAGCTTTCACGATCTATGATTTCCTTCCTTAAATCAGACTCCCCATTCCCACACCCGCGTCATGCAGACAGCCACGGGCTTCTTGCGGTAGGAGGAGATTTGAGTATAAAAAGACTTCTTGATGCCTATCATTCAGGAATTTTTCCATGGTATAGTGAAAATGATCCCATTTGCTGGTGGAGTCCAGATCCTCGAATGGTCTTTGATCTCCGCTCAGACCAACCCATGAAAATATCAAAATCCCTAAAACAGAGCAAACGCACACAGGATTACCAGTTAAGGGAGAACACTTGTTTTGAACAAGTCATACGCAATTGTGCTGATATTCCTAGAAACGGAGAGACGGGAACCTGGATCAATGAGGAACTTATAATCGCTTATCTAAAGCTTCATCAACTAGGTCATGCAAAAAGTGTTGAAGTTTTTAAAGATAACGATCTCGTAGGCGGATTATACGGTATCGATTTACCAGAACACGGCGTTTTTTGCGGTGAGAGCATGTTTTCAAAATCCAATGACGCCAGTAAGATAGCATTATGGTATCTGGTGGATAAACTCTGTCAGGAAGATTATCGACTTATCGACGCGCAGGTTTACAACGACCACCTTGCCAGTATCGGTGCGATCACGGTAGATAGGGAAGTGTTTTTGAGCTACTTGAATGTATAATAAAGTCCCAGATCCATAAATAGCGACCGCTGTGTATCCCTACGGAAATCCTCGGTGCGGTACTCTACAATAAATTGGATTTTAGTTCTATTGCCCACCTGTCTTCCCAGTCCCGCAGAAAACCTCTGGTCCAGGGCTGGTTTTCTTCCAGTCTCTCCTATAAACAGCGTTTCGAGACTTGCGGTAACATAAAACTCGCTTGCATCTGTATTTGAACCGTTGAGCGGTAGCGAGCTGGAAAGCCTGTACCTCCAGCGATGCGTCAGTCTATCCTCCCGCCAGCGTTGATCCCACCTGCCGCGGTGTGCTACCTTGAGCGCATTGTATTTTCTACCGTAAACATACTGTTGGGTAGTGCGCAGTTCCTCGGGAAGCTGTTGATCAAATAACTCTCGGTACATAACCCCTATTCCCAGCTCTGAGTAAAAGCCGATTTCATAGGACACAAACTGTGCGGCCTGTACATGGAGTCCGGTGATCCCATTTTCCACGGTGTTGCGCTCTTGGAAAGTGGTGTTAAAACTCCACCGGGAATCTTGTTCGATTGAAAATACCAGGGATGGCTGCACAACCACGCGATCTATCTGTGCCATTGCCACAACCGGAAATATGCACAACAACAGCCATCTAAAATAAGAGAAAGTCATACTGGATGCGTTTTACGGGTCTGGAAGAAATTAAATGCCCGCTTCTATCGAACAACAACTCCATGCGGTAAATTTTCCTGGAGTTTTTAAAGGCCACGATCATTTCATAATTATCAAAATCGCCCATGTCCAGTCGTTCATTGATCGGTACACCGCCCTTGCTGGTCGGCAGGTATTGTTCTTGGACTTTTTCTATTCGGTTTTTGGTATTTATACTGTCCAGGGTTTTTATAATATGCTCGCGAGCGTCATCTGCGATACTACGTTTACGTACGGTAACCTCCACATCTTCCAGCTTTCCCTCTTTACTAAATTCTACACTCCGCCATTTTCCCCTGACCTTTGTCTTCATTTCATAACTGTATTTTTCACCGTCTATTTCTTTATAAAAGCGGGTGCGCCTACCTTTTGCCGACAATCTATCGATTATTTCAAGGGCAGCTACCGGCAGCTCCATCCGTTCTATGCGAGATTCTTTTTCTCGTTTGCTCTGTGCGTGTAGTGAGTCCGCTTTCGCGAAAGCGAGAACCATCAAAACCCCTAAAATTTTAAACTTCATCATACCTAAAACAACTTTTCTCGTGATCGTTTACCATGCCCACGGCCTGCATGAATGCATAGATCGTCGTTGAACCCACAAATTTGAAACCGCGTTTTTTCAGATCTTTTGAAATCCTATCGGATAGTGGCGTGTTTGCAGGATTCAGTTTATAGTTCTCCACGGTATTTGTGATAGGTTCATTATCAACAAATGCCCATAGATAGGAGGCAAAGCTACCTTGTTCCTTTTGGATTTCTATGAATTCCCTAGCATTATTGATGATCGATTCTATCTTTAGTTGGTGCCTGATGATACCCGGATTTTCCAGCAATTGTCCTTTTTTTGCTGCGTTATAATTTGCAATTTTATGGTAGTCAAAACCGTCCAGTGCAACCCGATAATTTTCCCGCTTTCTTAATATGGTGATCCAGCTCAACCCGGCCTGCATGGTCTCCAAAATCAAGAATTCGAACAACTTCCTATCATCGTGCACGGGAACGCCCCACTCGGTGTCGTGGTAGTTTTTATACAGTTCATCACCCAGGCACCAGCCGCATCTTATTTTTTCCATTTATTCTTTTCAGTTCTATCAGGTAAAATACATATTCTTATATTTAGCCATGCATAAATTTTATTTAAACCTCGTACTATTGGTCGCGTGTCTCTCCATGTATGCGCAAGAAAATCTCCAACAGGTTGCCGCAAGTTCCACACTGGATCAATGGCACAGGGCTGCTTCGGACGCAGATTTTGATTCTTATTTCAACCTTATGACCGAGGACGCCGTCTTTATAGGTACCGACGCTACAGAAAACTGGCAACTGGATGAATTCAAGGCATTCTCAAAGCCCTATTTTGATAAGGGAAAAGCCTGGTCTTTTAAAAGTTTGGAACGTAATATTTATACGGCTGGAGACCTCATATATTTTGACGAGCTCCTTGATACCCAAATGGGAATATGTCGCGGCAGCGGAGTTTTAAAAACGGAGAACGGAGTCTGGAAGATCGCTCATTATGTCCTTTCTATCGCAGTTCCCAACGATAACGTAAGTTCTCTTACAGCCCTCAAGTCTGATTGGGATCGAGAATACATATTGTTCTTGAACAAGAAATGACACTACAGACTATCTTTAATAAAGAGAGCATTTATCCACTTATTTCTTAAACAATCCGCAATTTTTACGACTCAATGATCGTGGACTGTTAATTTTCTTTCCGTTTATCTATTAAATCAATAATCGCATCGATCTGGTCATTATATTGCGACCTTAAATTTTTAAAATGAACAAATATCTTTTACTTCTGCTTTCCATGTTTTGTGCATCCTCATTTGCACAAAATGCACTCGATACCTCATGGATGCAAGATCTAGTTGCTGGAAAAAATGGAGAAGAACTTACTTTTCAAGAAATCAAGGCAGCGGGAGACGCCTATTGGGAAAGCCATGATAAGGATGCAAAAGGGAGTGGTTATAAAGTTTATATGAGATGGCTGGAAAAAAGCAGGCCATACGTGACGGAAGATGGAACATTGCAAACTAATGAAGAATTTGCAAGGGAAGTATATAGAATAGCTCCCAAAAGTGTTCAGGCCGATGATTCCAACTGGGTTCCCATGGGGCCATTTATGTACACTAATACCAGCTCATGGTCTGCAGGTCAGGGAAGGGTAAACTCCATGACTGTGGATCCCAGCAATCCCAATACCTATTATATAGGAACTCCCGGCGGTGGTGCCTGGAAATCTACCGACGCAGGTGTCAACTGGTCTCCTCTCAATGATTTTATAACACGGGTGGGAGCAAGCGCGGTAGCGGTAGATCCCAATGATTCTAATATTGTGTATGTGGGAACTGGTGATGATGATGCGGGTGATAGTCCCAGTATAGGTTTACTCAAAAGCACCGATGGTGGAGCAACTTTCAACCCTACCGGCCTCACGTTCTTTGATAATTTTGCAAACATTAGTGAGGTTTATGTAGATCCAACCAACTCCAGTAAAATAATGGTTTCTTCAAACAGGGGTTTTTACCTAAGTTTAAATTCAGGCACTACCTTCACCAGGACTAGATCTGGAAATGTCAAGGATATCAAGTTGAAACCGGGAGACCCATCAACGATCTACCTGAGTACGAGCAGTGATTTTTATACATCTACTAATGGTGGACTCACCTGGGGTTCTTCCAGTAATGGCCTTCCATTTAATATGGGAAGAAGTGTAATCGCGGTAACCCCAGCAAATCCCAATATGGTCTATCTATTAATTGCAGATAGTTCATCAGCTCTATTGGGTCTTTATAGATCTACAAACAGCGGCCAGTCGTTTACGCGCAGGGATCAAGGTGTGGATATTCTAGAAAGTCCACAAGCATGGTATGATCTTGCACTGGAAGTATCTCCGACTAATGCCAATATCGTTTTTACCGGATGCCTCAACGTATGGAGATCAACAAATGGCGGCAGTTCTTTTTCCCAAATTAAATGATTGGGACAATCCACAAGCAGCTGCCTACACTCATGCCGACATTCACCAGATCAGACAGTTTGGGAATGAATTGTTCGTAATGTCTGATGGCGGTATTTATAGAAGCAATAATAACGGCTCGTCCTTTACCGACCTTACGGCGACGGCGCAGATAGGTCAATTTTATCGAGTTGCGGTAGGTGCATCCAGCTCAGATATTGCCGGTGGCCTTCAGGATAACGGTGGTTTCATAAGAAGCAATGACTCCTGGAAAAACTTTTATGGCGCAGACGGTATGGAAGCGGGCATACGTCCTTCCAACTCGCAGGTAAGATATGGTTTTACACAATTTGGCGGAGGTCTATATTTCACACTGGATGGGAATGCCAGTGCAGGTTCTGTAAGAGGACCGGAACAGGGAAACTGGATCACGCCGCTCAAGACCAATGGACAGGGAACCATATTTGCGGGATACAGCAGATTGTACAAAATAGGTTCGGGCAGTACTTTTGAAGCGGTTTCACCATCATTTTCTGGAAATATTGATGTTCTTGAAATAGATGGAAATGATGATAACACCATTTATGTAGGCGAGGGACAGGTCTTGTACCGCAGTACGGATGCAGGTGTCAACTTTAGCGCCGTTGAGTTTTTTAACGATGACATCAACGCTATAGAAGTTAACGGTAATGACAGCAATGTAGTTTATGTAGCTCTACAGGGAGCCTTTGGACAAGTGCTCAAAAGTACAGATCGAGGAAATAACTTTGTCAACATAAGTTATAACCTACCTAATCTGGGCAAGAACACTCTCGCTCACCAGCCGCTCAATGCCGACGACGTCCTTTATGTGGGAACCACTTCGGGAGTTTTTAAGCTGCAGGGCAATTCTACAAGCTGGGAAACCTTTGACAATAACCTGCCCAATACCGATATAAGAGATCTGGAAATCAACCCCAATGATGGCATTATAACCGCAGCCACTTATGGCCGCGGAGTCTGGCAAAGTGCGTTGCCTATATCCCTACCGTCCAATGATCTCAGTTTAACAAGAATTGTTACCGATGGAGGAGCGATTACCTGTACAGACGGCAATGTAGAAATAGAAGTTACCAATAACGGAACTAGCGTACTCAATACGGTTAGTGTTGATTATTCCATCAACAATACATCGATCGTCAATCAATCCTTTAACGTGTCCATCGCGCCCGGTGTTACAACGCTACTCACACTTACGGGAGTCAATCTCAGTACGGGTATCAACTCCTTATATGTTTCTGCAAGTACGACAAATGATGCTTTTATCTCCAACAATAGCAATACGGTCTCGGTCACTAAAAATAGTACCGGTATTACAAACCTTACCTACACCTTTGAAAACGAAGATTTTCTTACAGATGGAACCAATGGTAATAACATTTGGGAGCGTGGTGTCCCCAGTGGCAGTATCTTGAACAACGCAGGAAGCGGAGCTGGAAATAAAGCCTATGCTACAAATCTCAACGGAGTCTATAATAACAATGCCACCAGTTATTTATACACGGGCTGCTATGACCTGCGTAATATGCAGCAGCCTACACTGAGCTTTGAGATGGCTTACGATCTAGAATCTAACTATGATGTGCTCTACATGGAAGTCTCCACAGATCAAGGAACATCATGGGATATCTTGGGCACTGCCGGCAGCTCCAACTGGTACAATTCCAGCAATGGTAATTGTGCTACTTGTGTAGGTAGCCAGTGGACGGGAACGGACTCTGTAGTAGGTACTTATTCTACGTCCCTCGCCCAGTATGGCAACGAGGCAAATGTGATCTTTAGGTTTGTTCTGGATACCGATCAGTCCGTAACCCTAGAAGGTGCAATGATCGACAATCTGGTCGTTACTGGTACTTTGAGCAATGAATCGGCATCACTGGAGAGTCTATTTACTATTTATCCCAATCCATCTGACGGCCTGTTCCAGATGAGGTGGAGCGAGCCTGTATCTCTTGATCTCAACATTTATGACCTTAGCGGTAAATTGATCTTATCCAAAAAAGATTCCAAGGGAGGCAGCGACGAGATCGATCTTTCCCAGGTATCCCAAGGAGTGTATTTCTTGAATGTGAAAACTGAAAACGGCTCATTCACTAAAAAGCTTATCGTAAACTAATTGACTGTCAGTACTCTGAATGACCGACAGCTATTCAAGTTGTCGGTTTTTTCATGGGGTATTTGTAAGGGTTACGCTTTCGCGAAAGCGGGAAACCTATTCATTGACCATCAATCTGTCGGTAAATAGTCAACTCACCGCTGTTCTCCTAGGTATCCAAAAACCAGAGATTGCCTATCATTCAAGGGATTAACTTTTTAATTTTTCCGAGATCTAAAAACTTTCTATCTAGATAATTTCAACACCACGCTTATATTTTGGTTAACAGTTGCGACAGCAAAAATGACTAATTTAACGCGCAAATTAATAACCCGCTCAACAAGCATTCATGAAATCATTTAACCTCTATTGCATCCTGTTTTTACTGGTTATTGCCACGGCCTGTAAGGACAAGGAAGAACCCAAAGAAGAATTGAGAACCGGCCCTGATTATCCCGGACTGGACCTGGGCTACATGGATAACGACGTGTCTCCCAAAACCGATTTTTACCGTTACGTAAACGGTAAATGGCTGGACTCCATAGAGATTCCTGAAGACCAGACCGTGTGGGGAGGTTTTAACAAGCTTGCAAAAGATACGGACGACGATGTACTCGCTATTCTGGAAAAAGCGATGAACAACGAGAATCTAGATCCCAACTCTGATCAGGCAAAGGCAGTGTACGTGTATCAGAGTCTTATGGACACAAAGCGCCGTGACTCCCTAGGAACTGCGCCACTTAAATCCTACATGAATAGGATAGACGCGGTTAGGTCCATAGGCGAGATGCAGCAATTGTTAATCGACCTGTCGCAAAAGGGAGTTGATGGTTTCATCACCTTTTACGCAAGTCCAGATCCCATGGATACAGATCGCAATGTCGCAACGCTCAATGTAGGTTCACTGGGAATGGCTCATGAATATTACGTGGGTGACGACAAGGACAGTAAGGAGAAACTTGCCAAGTACCAGCAACATATCGAGCGCATGCTCAAGTTGACGGGCACTAAATCTAGTGAGGCCGCAAAGAATGCCGCAGATATTGTAGCATTTGAAACTAAAATGGCAGTACCCAGACTGGATAAGGTAGAGCAGCGCAATCCACAGCTTACCTATAATCCGATGTCGGTAAATGATCTTAAAAAATTACTGCCACAGATAGACTGGAAGGCCTATTTTAAGGCAACGGGCGCAAAATCCTTTGACAGCCTTATCGTTGAGCAACCTAAATATCTGGATGCACTGAGCGATCTATGGAATCAGAAAAACCTTCCCCAGATGAAGAAATACCTTAAATGGACGGTGTTGGACAACTCGGCATCTTTTCTTTCTACCGAGCTGGAAGATGCCAACTGGGATTTTTACAGCAAGACCATGCGCGGTGCAAAACAACAACGCCCGCAGGAAGAGCGAGCTTTGGGAATGGTAAACAATACCGTGGGAGAAGCACTGGGCAAATTATATGTGGATGAAAAATTCCCGCCAGAGGCCAAGGCCAAGGCACTTGAAATGATTGAATATGTCAAGAAGGCGTATGAAGTCCGCATCAACGATCTGGAATGGATGAGTGAGGAAACTAAGGAAAAGGCAATCAATAAGCTCAATGGAATGACCATTAAAATAGGTTATCCCGATAAGTGGAAGGACTACTCTGACCTTGAGATCACAAGTCCAGAAGATGGAGGCAACCTTTTTGATAATATGCTGGCCGTCCAGGAATGGAATCACAAGCGCAATATTGAAAAACTGGGCGAGAAAGTAGATAAGACCGAGTGGTTCATGCCCCCACAACAGGTAAATGCTTATTACAACCCGCTATACAACGAGATCGTGTTTCCCGCAGCTATTCTACAGGCACCATTTTATAACTATAATGCAGATCCCGCGATCAACTTTGGCGGTATGGGTGCCGTTATCGGTCATGAGATTTCGCATGGTTTTGATGATACGGGAGCGCAGTTTGACGCCGATGGAAACATGACGGACTGGTGGACGGCAGAGGATAAGAAGAAGTTTGAGGCACTGGGCGATAAGCTGGCAGATCAATTTGATAAAATAGAGGTCATGCCCGGGCTCAACATCAATGGAAGGTACACTCTGGGTGAAAATATAGGCGACCTGGGCGGTGTGAATGCCGCTTATGACGCGCTTAACATGTGGCTGGAAGATAAGGGAGACATTGAAAAAATAGATGGGTTTACCCAACAACAGCGCTTTTTTATGAGTTGGGCGACCGCGTGGCGTACAAAAATGCGTGAAGAAGCTCTCAAACAACGTATAAAAAACGACAGTCATTCTCCAGGAATGTATCGTGGCTATGCGCCATTACTCAATATTCCAGCTTTTTATGAAGCTTTTGAAATTACTGAAAAGGACAGCATGTACGTCGCTCCGGCAGACCGTGTGTTGATCTGGTAATCTAATAAACTGATCACTTTACTGCACCTCTTGAGTTCGTAAAACCTGTATTCAAGAGGTGTTTTTTATTACTTAAATCAATACTTACTTATGAAAAACTATTTATTATGGTTGATGATCGTTGTGGGTCTCGCTTTCGCGAAAGCGCAATCACAAAACAGCGACGTCTCAGAAAATTACACCAAGACCGTCCACAAAATCTCCATGAGAGACGGCGTGAAACTTTATACGGTGGTCTATGCACCCAAGGATACCTCAAAAAAATATCCCATAATGCTCCAGCGCACCTGCTACAGCGTCGCGCCCTATGGGGAAGGTGAGTTTAAGAGATCGCTGGGACCTAACCGGTATATGATGGAAGAGGGATATATTTTTGTCTATCAGGACGTGCGTGGAAGGTGGATGAGCGAGGGAGATTTTGATAATATGCGACCGCATATTCCAGGAAATGACGTGAGCAACAAGAAGGACATTGATGAAAGTTCTGACACCTACGACACGATTGAATGGCTCATTAAAAACATACCCAATACTAATAAAAAAGTGGGTCAATGGGGAATTTCCTATCCAGGATTTTACACGGCGGCGGCACTGCCCGAGGCACACCCAGCGTTAGTGGCCTCATCACCCCAGGCGCCTATTGGAGATTTTTTCTTTGACGATTTCCACCACATGGGCGCAACCCTGCAAAGCTATCTAATGGCCTATCCAGTTTTTGGACACCAGACCGAACCTACCACCGAGAGCTGGTACAGCGATAAATGGGAAGCGATGAGAAAAGCGGGAAACCTGAAAGATTCCTACGAATTCAATATGAGCATCGGACCGCTTAAAAATGTGACGGAGAATATCTTTCCCGACAATTTTTTCTGGAAGGATGTGGCAACGCATCCCAACTATGACGAATTTTGGCAGAAACGCGCCATCATCAACCATTTGCAAGATGTAAACCATGCGGTAATGACCGTGGGCGGCTGGTTTGACGCAGAAGATCTTTACGGGCCGTTGAACATCTATAAGAACGTAGAGCGATTGAATCCCAAAAATAAGAACAATACGATCGTCATGGGGCCATGGAGCCACGGTAACTGGGCTCGTGAGCCGGGAACCCAAATGGTCAACCACATAGTCTATGGAGACAGCATTTCAACTTTTTACCAAAAAGAGATCGAGACTCCGTTTTTTGAACATCATTTAAAGGGAAAGAAGAATCCCAGTCTGCCTGAAGCTTATATGTTTGACACAGGACTCAAACAATGGGAAAAATTTGCACAGTGGCCGCCGCGCGAGAGCGAGGTAAGTTTAAGTTTTGGTAAGAATGGAGAGCTTAAGGTCAACCAGTTGAAAGAAAATGACATTTCATTTACCTATACCAGTGATCCCAGTAAGCCAGTTCCCTTCCGCAGTGAGGTGACACCGGTTACTTTTACACCGCGGGCCTACATGACCGACGATCAACGCCATGCGTCCAGACGTCCAGATGTTCTTACTTTTAAAACTGAAATATTAGAAAGTGATATGCGACTCGCGGGTGAGATACAGGCTCAACTGGATGTGATCCTAAACAATATCACAGATGCAGATTTTATAGTAAAACTTATCGATGTCTATCCATCCGATATGGAAAATGAAGAGAAAACTCCCGATCACGTAACACTTGCGGGCTACCAACAACTGGTGCGGGCAGAAACCTTCCGTGGGCGTTTTAGAAATGATTTTTCTAAACCAGAGCCATTCAAGGAAGGGAATAAAGAGCAGGTGCGTTTTCCATTACAGGATATTCTTCACACCTTTAAGAAAGGACACCGCATCATGATCCAGATTCATAGCACTTGGTTTCCTTATATAGACCGCAATCCGCAGAAGTATGTGGACAATATTTTTGAAGCAGATGAGGAAGATTTTACAGTGGGTCAGATCACAATATTGGGAAGTAGTGAGGTAATCATAGGTGATAATAATGGGATAGAAATGCAATTGCCTAAGGTAAAGATGTAGTTAGTACAAAGTATTAAGACCAGTGCAACCTGTGAGGTTTAGCCCATTTAAAAAGTGGGATTTTATAGATGATTTCTAGGAGCAACCTCACAGGTTTAGTTAGTTATAGAGAAGATTTAAAATTCAAACAATTTTTTTCATCAAATAGTGGTTGGTTTTCTGAAAACCTATTATATTTGCCATCGCTTAAGCAAATAGCTTGAGTTTGTGTATATCACAGTCCTCTTTAGCTCAGTTGGTTAGAGCATCTGACTGTTAATCAGAGGGTCCTTGGTTCGAGCCCAAGAAGAGGAGCAAACAAAGCTTGATACTTATGTATCAGGCTTTTTTGTTTTTATCTATTCTATGAGTTATTGCTGTTATATCCTCTTCTCTGAAACGTTGGCTAAATTCTACATAGGAGAAACAAGAAATCTCGAGGTGAGGCTTGGTTTTCATAATATTGCTCTATCCCACAAATTTACCTCTAAGGCTAAAGACTGGATAATATATCTCGTGCTTCCGGCACAGGATAAAAATCATGCGCTCAAAATAGAGAAACATATCAAGAAAATGAAAAGTAGCACCTATATCAAAAACCTAGAGTCATATCCTGAAATGCAGAGCAGATTAATAGATAGGTACAAAAATTAACAGATTTAAATATTGATAAGAGCATCTGACTGTTGATAAGAGTTCCGATAGCTATCGGAATTGGTTCGAGCCCAAGAAGAGGAGCAAAATAAATGAAAAAACTTTATAGAAATATAAGGTCTTTTTTTATGTCCTTAATTTGAATTTGTGGGCAAGAAGCTGGTGTTGCCATCTAAGCGGGAAGACTACGAAGAGGAGCAAAACGCCAATCAGCAATAATTGGGATTTTTTCATTAGTGAGACAATTTCGCAACCACAATAGAAACACTTCTTTTAATTACCATTCTTTTGTATCAGAAGAATGGAGAATATCTCCCGTGAATTTAGATCCTAGTATTTAAACAGCAATTCGTAGGTTTTAAAGCTGAGAACGTCCTCGACATACTTATGACTCGGGATTATTTTAAAATTGATCCATCGGCACTATCATGATTATTATCTACGATGACACCGAACGAATTATCACTATATTCATAGCATAAAATAAATACAATACGCCCGCAAGTGCGAGCGTAAGGGGGCGTTCTTGGCGTACCGCGAACTTCACAAATTTAATTACATTAAAAAATAACCACAAACATTTTAAAAGACAAAACCCGCAGCAAGTGCGGGTTTCTATTTATTATTTTATAGTGCAGAACAATAGCGCAATGTATTGCTGTGCACTGGAAATGCAAAAGTACGCACATCTGTGTACATAGCCTCATAGATTCTTGCCTAGGTTCCACCCGCTACAGCAAGCATCTAGACTAGATTACAAATAAAAAAGCCACTCCAACTGAGTGACTTTTTAGTTTGTATGATGATGCCGCTCTCGTGGCTGGTGGAAAATAGATTATTTCACAATGATCTTAGTGGTAAAACGACCTCCCGCTTCATCATTAAAAGTCAGGATATACATCTGCTGCTTTAAACTGGACACATCTACTGATTGACGTCCAGCCTCTAACCTACGTTGTCCTACATTTCTTCCTTGTAGATCCGATATTTGCATAGTGGTAGAATGTGCGGTGTTCAAGTTTAATAAACCAGCTTCTACGATACTGTTCTCTACGGTAATGTTAGGCACATTTGAGGGAATATCAATACTTAGTACCGCACTTGGATCGTAACGATAAATGATGGTCAACTCAGGACCTAAACGGGTAAGACCATCAGCTGAGGTCTGAAAGAAGTTCATTTCAAAGTCATAAACAGCATTTCCATTGGAACCCGTGTTGAACATATGGTTGCCGCGTCCCGAGTCAGAATTTTGTGCGATCAAGATCGAACCCGGATCTGGAACTTTCTGACCAACTGCAATACCAAAATAGCAAAGTCCGTAACAAAATTCAAACTGCGTAGCGTCTCCAGTAGTGCTCACTAACTCTGCGCTTACATAAATATCATTAGGAGCATCATTGACAACTAAAAAGCTCCAGCTTGCCAAACTGCGGTCCAATGAATTTACTGTATAAACACTCCCATCGGGATAATTGTTGCCACGGGAGTCCGTGAGGGAAAATTGAGCAGATCCCACCATTCCAATGAACAGCGCGATAATTGAAAGTAGATATTTTTTCATTTTTTAGGTTTTTAAGAAGTTTACCAAAAATACGACATTCATTTCGGGTATCAAATATCGATATTTTATTGAGTTTATTGTTTGATTTTTAATGAGTTATGATAATGCAGATTCTACAAGGTTATTTCAACTGGATTTTCGTTTTGTTCACAGGTTTGATCAAAAATTGTGAGGGAAATACTCAAAGAAAAAAAGTGCCTAGAGAGATATCTTTAGGCACTTTAGAATTTGATATCACGTTTTCGCTTTAAGCTTAAACTTATTTCTTAATAAATCTGTTTGCCTTATAGCCTGCTATTTCCAAGATGAATAAGCCACTACTTAGGCTTCTTACATCCAGACTGTCATTGTTGTTTATGGTTCCCTGTGCTACCTTCATGCCCAGCAGGTTATAGATCGCATAATCTCTTGAATCATTAAGACCAGATACTTTCACATAGTCTGAGGTAGGATTGGGATAAAGCTTAAGTGATGATTGGCCTAGAACCTCGTTATTTGATAGGGTTGAGGTTGCTACAATGTCATCTAAAAATAAATTGTTCCCAAAGCCCGAAGTACCTGTAAATTTAATTACCACGTTGCTAGTATTGTCGTAAGCTGAAAGATCAACCGTATTTGCCAACCAATCCGTTGCTGATGTAGGTACAAAAGAAGTAGTGTTAGCTGTTAAAGTAGCAAGAGCACTTCCGGCCTTGTTGAAAACCGTATTCCATGTTGCGCCACAATCTGTTGATACAAACACCTCCAACTGATCATTTTCATCAATATACTGTCTGTAGGCATGACTGAATGTCAATTGAGAATTAACCCCCAGATTCACTTTTTGCATAATAAGTTCTAACTTTTCGCCAGGAGCAACATCAAAATATCGAAAACGAATACTACGATTTGAATTACCGAATCCTCCGATAGCACCATAATTGTAGGAAGGTCCATCCAAAACACTAAATAATGCGTCCGGGACAGCAGCACTTGCTGAAAATATACCAGAAGAGATTTCTCTTGAATATCCAGTACCTGCAATTAGGACTGCATTTTCCATGTTTTCTGAGATACCGCCACTTAATGCAATATCATTGAGTGTATTATAGGTTTCATCACTTATACTAACGGCATTTGCACTTACCCAGTTAGTTCCCCCATTAATAGAAACGATGTTATATGACACATTACTCAAACCGGGAGTAAGGGAAGTTAATGGAAATTGTATGCTCGCTGACTGACCGGTAGAAAGGTTTCCAGAGTAGGTTATCTGCACTGGTGCTGCACCATCCATGGTATATTCAGCAACAACACTTGTAATGACCGTAGCGGTATCATTATTTGTCAATTCAATACTGGGAGTAAAGGAATAGTCACAAAGTCCAGGGCCTGAGATAGAATTTGAAACAGCTGACGCGTTAATAGTACCCGGTATTGCGGTAACCGCAGTTTTTGCAGCTTGCAATATTTGTTTGGATGCATTATTTTGAAGATAAATTGCAAAGGTAATTTCTCCCTTACTTGCTTAGGTAAGTTGGTAGATTGTAATTGTAAAGCTATAATTTACAGTAGTGGACGCAGCAATTGAACCTATGGGCGTTCCATTAGTAGCATTGGGGGCACCGGTAATCGCGTTGTACATTTGACGCTGGACATATTCAAAATCTGTCTCACCGTTTGAACCTGGTGCACTTGCATATCCTATATGGTTCTCAACCATGCTTACAAAAAGCCTGTCTGCCGTAGATACTGGACTTGAAGTTGTATTTGTGACGGCAATATTGACCGTTACCGTATTTACATCAGTCCAAGTTTGTGAAGCAGTAATGCTATAGGGAGTCATATTGCTAGACGATGAGCTAAGCGTAGAGGCAGTAACCACATCGACGGACAAACCTACCGCTCCACCATTGAGCGAGGTATTGGGAACCGCATTTACTCCATAATAGTTGCGACGCACCTCTGGACCTTGGGGAAATACGGCATTCATGGGATCTACACCTGGCCAGGAGGTCTGGTGGGAAATTCTTACATAATTATTCGTTCCAAAAGCATCAAGCCTATTCTTTAAAATCGGATTCTGTGAGGCACAAGGTCTGCAAGATGCTTGTGTGAAATGCTCTATTAAAGGCGTTTGGGGTACTTACGCTTTCGCGAAAATTGCTCCGGCAAAAACTAAGGTTAAAAGTAGAGTTTTTTTCATGGTTGAAGTTATTTAACAGTTCGTTGAGATATATTTAAGAAACGAAGTTAACAGATTTAAAAGTAAATTTCATCAAAACTGAAGTTGATGAGTAAATTTTAACAGTAAAAAGCTCATTGATCGATATTATTTTTGCACAAAACTAAACTCTCTACATTTTGGAGCGCAAAATTTATCAAATCACCGTCCTGTAAATTGCTTTAAAAGCGGGAATAAAGAGAGCATTTCCTTCGTTAGAATATTGACTATATTTACATTTAAGGTAATTTTTCAATCCAGCAGGAGTAACTGACTGGATTTCAACATATATAGAATAAATGAGTTGTAGTAGTTGTGGAACTGGTGGTGACTCACCGCGCGGTTGTAAAAATAACGGTACCTGTGGTACTTCAGGATGTAATAAACTAACCGTTTTTGACTGGTTGGCAAATATGGAACTGCCCGAGGGCCAGGCGCCGTTCAACCTTGTAGAGATTAGATTTAAAAATTCGCGCAAGGAATTTTATAGAAATACAGAAAACCTGCAGCTCAAAATAGGGGATGTAGTCGCGACAGAATCTCAGAGCGGTCACGACATAGGTATGGTGACACTTACCGGTGAACTGGTACGTGTTCAAATAAAACGTAAGCGGGCAAAACCTACCGAAGATGATTTTCCCAAGATCTATCGCATGGCCACACAAAGTGACATCGATAAATGGGTGGAAGCTCGCGATAAAGAGGACGCGATGAAAATACGCGCTAGGGAAATCGCCATCCGCCTCAATCTAAAAATGAAGATTTCTGATATTGAGTTCCAGGGTGATGGTTCAAAGGCAACCTTTTACTATACGGCAGAGGAGCGTGTCGATTTCAGAGAGTTGATCAGGGAATATGCCGGCGCTTTCCGCACACGCATAGAGATGCGACAGATAGGATTGCGGCAGGAGGCGGCACGTCTGGGCGGGATAGGTTCCTGCGGTAGGGAACTGTGCTGTTCTACCTGGTTATCAGATTTTAGAACGGTAACCACGGGCGCAGCAAGATATCAGAACCTCTCATTGAATCCGCAAAAACTGGCCGGACAATGCGGTAAGCTCAAGTGCTGCCTTAATTATGAGCTGGACTCCTACATGGACGCCCTCAGCAATTTTCCAAAACAGACCCAAAAACTCTACACAAAAAAAGGAGTCGCACTCTGTCAAAAAGTAGATATATTTAAGGGAATCATGTGGTACTGCTATGATGGTGAGTGGACCAACTGGCACACACTCACTACAGACCAAGTCCATGAAATCGTGCAGAAGAACAAAGACAAGGTTGAGGTCGCGGGAATTGAAATATACGCTCGCGAGCAAGTCGTCGAGGTAGAAAAAAGCTTTGAAAATGCAGTGGGCCAGGACAGTCTGACTCGTTTTGACCAGGCCAAGCCTACAAAGAACAAACGTAAAAAACGTCGCACTCCGAGGAATTCCAACGATGGGGAAGTCAAGACCGGCACGGCAAAATCCAGCCAAAAAAAGCCCTATAAAAAACCTGCCGCGACAAAAAACAACACCGGACAAAAGCCTAATACAGCCCAAGAAAAGAGCAGTACAGCGTCTCCTGCAAAAAAAAGAAGGCCTGCCAAAAAGCGCAGTAGTAAGAGCAATAATACCAAAGACGGCCAGTCTGGAGAAACAAAAAATTCCAACAGAACGCCACGACCCAAGCGCAGCAACAGTTCTAAAAACCCACCTAAAAAAGAGGACTAGTGAAACAGGCAGCCTTAATTTTATTGTTTTTACTATTTTTATGCTCTTGCGACAGCAACCTTGTACAGAGCGATAATCAAGAGTTTGCCAGTACTGGATGGGCAATAGACAGTCCAGCGATCTTTAAAATCGATCCACCTGACACGCTGCAGTCCTATGACCTTTTTATCAACCTGCGCAACACGGGAGAGTACGAGTTTAACAATTTATATTTAATTTCCCAGATCAAGTTTCCGTTCGGGAAGACCATTACGGACACGCTGGAGTATCAGATGTCAGACCCGCAGGGGAGATTTCTGGGAGCTGGAACCCGCGATGTCTTTGAAAATAAGCTCTGGTTGAAAAAAGGAGTACGCTTTCGCGAAAGCGGAACCTATCAACTACTTCTTAAACAGGCAATGAGAAAGAATGGCGAGGTAAACGGCGTCCCAGAGCTTAAGGGAATCCTGGACGTGGGATACAGTATTGAAAAACAGGTTATCAAAGATGGCAGCAACTAGAGCAAAGAAGAAAACACCCGCAAAAACGGGCAACAGGGCAAATATCCTTTTATTCTGGAGGCTTGTTCTCTTGGGCGTGGGAATGGTGATACTATTATTTTTACTGGCGGCGTGGGAGGTTTTTGGAGATCTTCCAGACCACACCAGCCTAGAGAATCCCCAGACCGAGCTCGCTACTGAAATAATGACATCTGACGGGAGGACGCTGGGCAGTTTCTATACCGATAACCGCAAGCCCATAAAATATTCCGATCTTCCACAGAATCTTATCGACGCACTGGTTTCCACAGAGGATGAACGGTATTTTGACCACAGTGGGATAGACGGTTATGGAACGGCGCGTGCCGTTGCCTTTGCAGGTACAAAGGGTGGTGCGAGCACAATAACACAACAACTGGCCAAACTTTACTTTACCGAGCAGGCGAGTCAGAACAGCCTGGAAAGGGTCATTCAAAAATTGAGGGAATGGATCATTGCCACCCGATTGGAAAAGCAATATACCAAGGAAGAAATACTGACTCAATACCTCAATGAATTTGACTTCTTGTTTCAGGCCATAGGAATAAGGTCTGCTTCAAATATCTATTTTAATAAGGAACCTAAACAACTGACCGTCTCTGAAAGTGCCGTTTTTGTTGCCATGTTAAAAAATCCCAGGCAGTACAATCCATACCGGGAAATTTCAAAAAAGAAATCCCTTGCGCGTCGCAATCAGGTTTTTGTACAAATGGTGCGCAACGATAAGATGACCGAGGCTCAAAAGGATAGCCTGACGGCAATGCCCATAAAACTGGACTACCAGTCTGCAGACCACAATGAGGGAATGGGAACATACTTTAGGGAATATCTACGTACGTGGCTGGCAGACTGGGCAAAGAATGAGATCAATCCAGAAACCGGCAAACCCTTCAACCTCTACAATGACGGACTCAAGGTGAATACCACCATCGATTTTACACTCCAGAAGTACGCAGAACTTGCCATAAGCCAGCACATGGAAAAACTCCAGGCAGAATTTGACAATCAAATGAAGCGCAATAAAACCGCCCCTTTCACTGATTTAACTGAAACTGAAATCGATCGTATCGTGGATCGCGCCATGAAAAGATCAGAGCGGTGGAACATACTCAAGGCAAAAGGCATGTCTGATGATGAGATCGTCAAGACCTTTGATATAAAGACAGACATGAGAATATTTGACTGGAAAGGTGAAGGACGGGAGCGCGACACGATTATGACTCCGCGCGATTCTATTTTGTACTATAAGCAACACTTGCGTGCGGGAATTATGTCCATGGAGCCACAGACGGGCCATGTTAAGGCCTGGGTAGGTGGCATCAACCACAAGTACTTTAAGTACGATCACGTGCGCAAGGGAAGAAGACAGGCAGGATCTACATTTAAGCCTTTCCTATACTCGACTGCGATCGACTTGTTGAAATACTCGCCCTGTAAAAAATTTCCTGATGGTGAATATACCATACCTGCCGGAAAATGGGGGAATCAAAAAGACTGGACACCGTCAGACTCCAGTGGGGATTATGGTAATATCATGACGCTACAACAAGCATTGGCCAAATCAAAAAACACGATTTCTGCTAGATTGATGGATGAAGTTGGTCCACAAGCAGTTATTGACCGGGCTGCTTTATTGGGCATAAATACGGATGGGTTTGAAAAAGTTCCATCACTTGCACTGGGCGCTGCAGATGTCAACTTGTTTGAGATGGTTGGAGCTTATTCAGTTTTTGCAAATGGCGGTATTTATAACGCTCCAGTTCTTGTAACCAGCATTGAGGATAAAAACGGAACCATTCTTTATCAATATGTTCCAGAGAGCAGGGATGTAATGAATGCAGAGACGGCTTATGTCACCTTAAAATTAATGGAAGGAGTTACCGAGGGCGGTAGCGGGTCGAGGCTGCGTGGCGATAGTGATTACCTCAAGGGAACAGCCTACTATAAAGAGATCATGACCAACTATCCGTACAATTTCAAAAATCCCATTGCAGGGAAAACAGGAACCACACAAAACAATTCTGACGGTTGGTTTATGGGAATAGTCCCTAATCTTACAACGGGAGTCTGGGTAGGTGGTGAAGATCGTGCCGTGCATTTTAAATCGACCCGCTACGGTCAGGGAGCTGCAATGGCATTGCCTATATGGGGAAGTTATATGAAAAGTGCTTATGCAGATAAAGATCTTAATATTTCAAAAGAAGAATTCACTGAACCAGAAGATCTCTCCATTGAGATAGATTGTAACGTTTATGAGTCCGAGCAGCAAAACGATCCCTTCAATGAGGGTGGTGGCTCTAAAGGTAGCAATGAACTAGAAATGTAGTCCATGATCACAAAACTCGAACTTGAAAACATATTATTTCTGGACATTGAAACGGTTCCACAAGAAGCGAGTTTTGAAGAGGTCGATCCTATTGATCAAGAGCTGTTTGCAGGAAAGACTAAATATGCCAGAAAAGATGAACTTACTCCTGCAGAGTTCTACGAGCGCGCTGGGATATGGGCTGAGTTTGGAAAAATAGTATGCATTTCTGTTGGATATTTTGTGCAGCGTACCGGTCTAGAATTTAGGGCAACCAGTTTTAAGGGAAATGAAAAAGAACTGCTCATAGAATTTTCCGAACTGTTGAACTCCCACTTTTCAAAATCCCATCACTTACTTTGTGCCCATAACGGGAAGGAATTTGACTTTCCATATATTGCCAGGAGGTTATTGATCCACCAGCTGGACCTACCTGAAAAGTTGAATCTTTTTGGTAAGAAGCCTTGGGAAGTACCACATCTGGACACGCTGGAATTGTGGAAATTTGGAGATTATAAGCATTTTACAAGTTTGAAGTTATTGACCCGTGTACTTGGTATTCCTTCACCTAAGGATGATATAGATGGTTCACAGGTAAGGGATGTTTATTATAAAGAAAATGACCTCGAAAGAATTGCCCGCTATTGCGAAAAAGATGTTATCGCAGTAGCCCAAATTATATTAAAACTACGCCGCCAGCCCTTACTGACCGAAGACCAAATTATTATCAAATAAATGCTCTGCAAGGTAAATGACCTAAGGATCGGGCTCAACGCCGGTTCAACTCCTACCCAATTGATCAAGGGAATTTCCTTTCAATTGAACGAGAACGAAATACTGGGCGTCGTAGGAGAATCCGGAAGTGGGAAGTCCATTACCTGTCGCGCGTTAATGGGTCTATTGCCACTCGATAAACTAAGTGTAGAAGCGCAACAATTATGTTTGCTGGATCGGGATATTCTCAAGCTCAAGGCAGGAGACTGGTCTCAGTTGCGAGGTAATGAGATCAGTATGATCTTTCAAGAGCCCATGAGCTCGCTCAATCCTACGATAACCTGCGGCGCACAGGTTTTTGAGGTACTTAACATACATACTCAATTAGCTGATAAAGAAATTAAGGAAGAAGTATTGAGACTTTTTAGGAAAGTCCAATTGCCAGTCCCACAAAGCACGTACGAAAAGTATCCGCACGAGATAAGCGGCGGCCAGATGCAGCGCGTGATGATTGCGATGGCAATAGCCTGCAAGCCAAAAATACTCATTGCCGACGAGCCCACCACGGCACTGGACGTTACCGTGCAGCAAGAAATAATTAACCTGATCAAAGAACTGCAACAGGAATATGGAATGAGCGTGATCTTTATTTCTCACGACCTCTCTCTGGTGCAATCCATCGCAGACCGTATAATGGTCATGTACCAAGGTACTATTGTGGAGACGGGAACCGCAACATCTATTTTTAAAAATCCAGAACAGCAATATACCAAAGCCCTTATAGCCTCTAGACCCGATCCCACAACTCGATTAAAAGCCCTGCCTACGGTCGCTAATTTTGTCAATGGGGATTTTCAACCCTACATCATAAGCAACGAAGAACGCAGTGGGCGGTTGACAGAACTTTATAAAAACGAGCCGCTCCTGCGTGTAAGAAATGTAGTCAAGGATTATGCACTTAAAAAGAAACTATTTGAAACTCAACAATACTTTAGAGCCGTAGATGATGTCAGTTTTGATCTTTTTCCAAAAGAAAGTCTAGGTCTCGTGGGAGAAAGTGGCTGTGGAAAAAGTACGTTGGGCAATCTCATACTGGGTTTGAAACCTACCACCAGCGGCAAGATCATCTACAGGGGAGTAGCGATCAACACACTTTCGGCAAACCAAATGCGCGACTATCGCAAGGAGCTCCAGATAATTTTTCAGGATCCTTTTGCTTCCCTCAATCCCAGACTTACCGTGGGACAATGTATTATGGAACCGATGAAGTGGCACGGGATAGGTGCAAATACTAAAGATAGACTGGAAAAAACTTATGAGCTTTTAGGTAAAGTGGGACTGGATCCAGACTCTTTTAATAAATACCCGCACGAGTTTAGTGGTGGCCAGCGACAGCGCGTGGGTATTGCTCGTACTATTGCCTTAGAACCCACACTTATAGTTTGCGATGAAAGCGTGAGTGCCCTCGATATTTCAGTGCAAGCGCAAGTGCTCAACTTGTTGAATACTTTAAAGGGCGAGTATAACTTTTCCTTTCTATTTATCTCCCACGATCTTGCGGTGGTAAAATATTTCTGTGACCGTATCGTTGTTATGAACAAGGGAAAAATTGAAGAAATTAACGAGGCCGATGCTTTATATAACTCACCTAAAAGTGATTATACCAAAAAGCTGATAGATGCCATACCTTCATTAGGATAATGGAAATATCGCTTTCGCGAAAGCGAGAACACAATCAATCAAAATGATAAATTAAGCTGCTGCAAGATTTGAAATTCGTATTTATTCAGGACGCTTCACATTCCACTTGAATCTTCCCAGTGAAGACTTGAACGAAATTGGGAGGTGCCCGTTACTCCACCACGACCTTCCTAACTACCCTTGAATCTCCCGAAAATAATTGAACCAGATAAACTCCGGGCTTCAACTGACTCAAATTAATGGAGTCGGTATTCTCCAATTGTACCAAAACTCGAGATCCCAGTAAATTGTAGATTTCTACCTTATCGATTTTTTGAATGGAATCTATTTTAATCTGCTCATTTGCCGGGTTGGGATATATTTTAATAGTGTTCTCTAGACTGGCATCATTTAAACCTGCCGTATTTTGATAGACCCGTACATAATCGATAACCATTGCGCTCTCATTAAATCCTGCTTCCACAGCGCCGGCAATACCGCCCATGGCTACGTTCAATAAAATATATTGGTCTTCATTGAATGGAAAGGTGCTAGAATTGTTGTTAGTGGGATTATAGGTATAATAGGGAACACCATCGATTAAAAAAGTGATCTGATCGGGCGACCAGTTCATGGAATACACATAAAAGGTATTTGCCACATCCACCAAGGTCTTGGACCTGAAGTTTTGCGTATTACCAAAACTACTAGGGGTATGTAGCGCACTGGAAACATGGTTGGTTGCTCCCAGACCATGTTCCATCACATCGATCTCGCCACAGGCAGGCCAGTTAACCGTACCAAACTGAGGCTGCCAGAAACCACCCGCTTCATTAATATTTTTGCCCAGAGTCCATATCGCAGGAAAAGTTCCTTCTCCTAAGGGAAGCTTTGCCCTCACGTCGATCCTTCCATAGGTAAAGGCAAATTTTGAATTTAACCGTGCCGAGGTAAACTGTTTTGTAACACCTTGATCAGAGTAGGTTTCCCTTTTTGCTTTAATGTTCAAAAAGCCACCTTCCATAAATGAGTTCGTCAGCCGGTCTGTATAATGCTGGATCTCTCCATTGAACCAGCTGCCCCCAGACGGGATCTGAGTCTGGTGAAACCAGTTGTTGGGGTTTATCGGAGTGCGCACACCGCCGGCAGTATCAAACTCGTCAGACCATACCAGATCATTGTAGATGACATCCAGCTGGTTGACATTAGTAGGTGTAGAACCATCGTCAATATCGTCGATAAGGTATTCTCCCGCCACCATGCGGTTAGCATCTATAAAGATTGTGAGACGGCCATAAGAACCAGTTGCATTTATCACATTACTCGTTCCACTTTCCACGGCATTTGCATAGTCAAAGCTCAAGTCCACCCAGGTATTGAGGTTACCGGCAGGGATCGAGGCGGGAACCTCAACATCAACACCCGTGCCCTGCTCTAGTTTAACGAGTATGCTGTGAGCTGCATTGTTTGTAGGATAGACTCTCAAGTTGATGATCTTGTCCGTATCGGTATCAATGGATCGCTGTAGATCTATGAATGAACCTTCAAAGTTTGCGCCACCAGAGTTGATGAACCTCCCCACCTCATTACTCGCATCCAGTGGGTCGGTAGTTCTGGAAAATGTAGTACCGCTAAAACCTGTAAAGTTATCCTGACTATCCGTAAAATCGATCGGCATTTGTTGTGCGTGATTGTACAAAAAGGAAAGGAGTATCAATGTAATGCTGAGGCAATATTTTTTCATGACGCAAATTTTGTAAATTTAATGAGATAGCAGTACTGCACCACTATTTCTAACCTCTACAACAACTATACGACACTTGCTAAACCATCATTACAGTGTTAAAGTATTGGATAAACGGCATGATTGAGTACAACAGGACTTTCAACTGTTGGATTTTATGGACTTGGATTTTGGACGGGTCAGCTTTCGCGAAAGCGTAACCCACAACATCACCTCTTCAATGCAAAAAACCCTCGTGTAACAGGTTTATCGGGAACGTCCAGTGTGAACCAGTAGGTCGTGGACGGCAATGGATTTCCATTAAATGTGCCGTCCCAGCCCAGTTGCTGTGAGGTGAACTGATAGATAAATTTACCATGACGGTCAAATATGGTCAGCACCGCACCGGGAAATTCTGAGATTCCCTCCAGCGTCCAGAAGTCGTTGAAACCGTCTCCATTGGGAGTAAAGAACTGTTCATAATCCAGTACGACAAATTCTTGGGAGATGGAGCCGCAACCATTTTTATCGCGCACGGTAAGTAGGTGAAACCCTCTATACAATTCGTTGAAAACATTGGAATCCTGAAAGGCAGTATCGTCCACTTTATACTCATAATCCCCAGGACCGCTCACAATAATGCGAGCAGTATTGTCGCCGTTCCTAAAATTATCCGTCTCGATATCGTCGATTACCGCAATATCTGACGGATTTACAACCAGTGTGAGATCGCTGGTACAACCCGCAACATTTGTGACCGTAACCGTATAATCTCCGGGTGCGGTTACTGCGGTGGTGTTTTGATTTGCTCCCATATCGCCGGTGCTCCATTCATAAAAAGCAAAACCGGACTCCACCTCAAGAATTAATGGCCGGGTAGCGTTGAGACAATAAATCTGCAGGTCTTGATCTGCAAGGACTGGCCTTAAATTGAGACGCGTGGTAAATTCAATCTGAGAGCTGCAACTAGTTCGATTATTGATAACCTCTACAAAAACACGCTGGACATTCCCGTCAACAATGGTTGTCGTAATATTATTGACCCGATCTCGACGATCTGCGGCGCTGGAATAATAACGAACGCTGTGCGCGGCGGGATCTAGTCCGTCTAAAATTGTGGCATTCTGCGCGGTAAGTGATACTTCCAGCATTTCATCAAAATCATCATCGCACAAAGAATTAATATCCTGCGGGACGACAATGGCCGGAGGAACCGCGAGCTCGTAGGAAACGGTAATGTAAAACTCACAATCCACGCCAGCAGGATCTATATACCTTAAGAAAACCTCACCGGGTGAGGCGGTAACATTACGCACCGAGTTTTGTGGGTTTGCGCCATTCATGGCATCATTGAGAAAGTCGTAATAGGTAATGTCATAAGCGGCCGAACCTGGAAAAAATCCTTCCAGATAATCTGCTATATCTATTTGTTCCTGCGCATTATTTGAACATACAAAGATCGTGTCGGCGGTAACATCTATGCTTGATTGATCCACCCTAATGTCGAACTGGCCAAAGTTCACACAATCCGAGTCCGTCCTCTCTGCCCGCACATAGATCGTTTGATCTGGTGTGGTGTTGGTGTAGGGAAAAGTTATGGGATTGGCATTTGTATTGGCTTCATTTGCAGTTTCAAAATAGGTAATTACCGTGTTGGGAGTTCCCGTTAATCCAGCGGTAAGATTGCTGAAATCCAGTGCTGTGATACCATTTTGTCGTTCCACATCATCACAATATTGAACGGTATCGATCTCGTTGATGACCGGCGGTGGTGGGAGGTTTGCACTGCCCGATGTGGTCATGGTAAAGCCCCCATCTCCCACGGCAAGTCCTATGATAATGTAATATACTTCACCGGCGACGACGTCCAGTTCCCTTAGAAACCCATTCCCTGCAGGCCCTGGTCCTTCGGTAAGATCAGTTTCTGTATCGTTCAATCCTGTCGCGCCACTTACACCGGCACCCGCAGGGTTTGTGCTGGAACAGCGTATCGCTGGGCCGAGATTATTGCAGCTCGTGGTAGGTCCGAAAACCGCAAAGTCAAAGTCGGCCTGTCCCTGTTCTGGACTCAGTTCAAAGGTAAAAGTTCCCGTGGTCTCGATCTCAACCCTGAACCATACCTGGTCTGCCCTAAAGTTGTAGCATCCCGGTGCTGGATTATTGGGATTATCAAATTCATACTGCCCTATGCCAGCGGCCTCAATGTCAAGGTCGGTCGCACCACATAAATTGATGGCACTGGTACAGTCATTGGGGTTTTGAGCCGTGAGAATACCGCCCAATAGCAATGCGGCAAGAAGGATTTTATAGCTGCTCATAAAATATAATTCTATAATGTAAGATCAATGACGCTCAGCAGTCTTTCCAGATCCTCGCTGGTATTGAAATAAGAAAAACCTACCCGTATGCCATTGCCTCGCTGGGCACAAAGGATGTTTTGGCGGGATAATTCTTTAAAAACATGGTCATCCAACTGCAAGTTATAGATAGAAGAATGATTTTTACGACTGGCAACCTCTTTTTTTAATAGGTTGCGGTAAATAAATTCCTTCTTGGCCTGATCTGAAATTTCTTGGATCCTTTGCCGTATTTTTTCCTGGCCGCAATCCTGGATTAGTTCGACTGCTTTTTTCAGAGAACCAAAAGCGATCATGTCCAGATGTCCCGGTTCAAAATGTCCCATAAAACTACCGCGCTCACCAGTAAAAGGTCGCGACGTTTGAAAAGTGGCACCTCTAGGCTTTATCTGTCCCACGATCTCTTCCTTGAAACAGATGAACGCATTTCCCTGCCCGGCGTGCATCCACTTGTAACAGCTGGCAGCTAGGATGTCGATTCCGCTTTCGCGAAAGCAAAACTTTTCTACTCCAATAAATTGCGTAGCATCTGCAATGATTGCCAAAGCTGGGAAATCCAGTTTCAACTGTTTTAAAAACCCCAGATCTATCTTAATCCCTGAAATGTACTGAACCAGGGAAATACATAGATAATCTGGTTTTTCCCGTTCCACGGCAGTCCGTATATTCAACTCTAGATGTTCATCAATGGTTGCATAGACTACATCATGACCTCGCGATTCCACGGCAAAATTTATGGAGGGATAATCTCCTTTAATGAGGAGAAAACGGGAGCTGGAGTCTATGCCATCCAACAACTTATCAAATGCAAATGAAAAATTGGGTACAAGTCCTACAAGATGGGGAGGAGCGTCTATAAAGCTCGCGATTGAGGTGCGTACCGCATTAAGAAACTCTGCACGACCGTCGGTAAAAAGGCTCGCTTGCCGCATTTCTAGCTCCATAAGTTCTTTGCGGTATTCTACAAGCTGTCTGGAAACCAGTCCCTGTGCGGGAGTGTTCAAATAAGTAACCTGTTCTAATGCGGGAAAGTCGTGATTCATTAAATGCTGTGAAAAAGGAGTTGCGCTTAGTTGCTTTCCTTTATTTTTGGGATTATAAAAGTAACAAGAATGTTCGGTAAAAAGAAGAAAGATGCGCCAGGGATCGATCTGGTTCAAAAAGAGCTCATTGAGAACGCACAAAAGCGCATCAAGCAAAAGCGAGGGCTTTTTACCCATTTTATTGTATTTCTCACAGGATCAGTGGGTCTGATCATTATAAGCCAGGTTCTTATGGAAACCCAGCCGGTCAAGATATTGGGAATAGACTGGTGGGTCTGGGTGATTTTTGTATGGCTCTTAATACTGATCTATCACGGCTTTAAGGTGTTTGTGACCCAACGACTTCTCGGCCCAGAATGGGAAAAACGACAGTATGACCGCCTGGTCAAGAAGCAAAATGACCGCATTTCCCAACTGGAACTAAAGATCAATAAAGAAATGCCCGCTCCAGTGGTTAACCCGACCATGGAAACTCCCTTAAAGAAAACGATTACCATGATCGCCGCGGCCGACGGTAATCTAGGTCTGGGAAAGGACGGTGATCTCGTATGGCACCTGCCCGATGATTTTAAACGTTTCAAGGCACTGACCACGGGACATCATATTATAATGGGCCGCAAGACCTTTGAAAGCTTTCCAAAACCATTGCCCGACCGCACACACGTTATTATTACAAGAGATAAAGGCTATAAAGCGGCGGGTTGCATCGTCGTCCATGATCTACAAACGGCACTCGCAACTACAACGGGTGATCCAGAACCTTTTGTGATAGGTGGTGGCGAGATTTATAAATTGGCACTTCCCTACGCAGATCGCCTAGAACTGACTCGCATCCATGGAGTCTTTGAGGTGGATGCCTATTTCCCAGAGTTCAGTAAATCAGATTGGAAATTAGTAAAAACAGAGCATCATCCCATTGATGAAAGACATGAATATGCCTTTGATTATGAAACCTGGGAACGCGTCGGAAAGTAGTTTGAGAAAAAGGTAAGATGTGAGAAATTCAAAATTCAGAATCTCGGAATAAGAAGAATGTATAACCCGTAATAAGTTTGGGAGAAACGGGAAATAATGAATGAAAAACGTTCAAATCTCAATGTTACAGCTAGAATTTCTGTAACTATTATCTATAATCAGTTCCGTTCATGAGCGGGAAATTTGTTAAGCAACAAATACTGGGAACTAAAAAAGTTGCCCGCTACTAAATAACATCATAGAAAACACCTAGACTATTTAAAATCGTAAGAACCCGATTTCAGTTTGGACATCAGCGATAATTCGATTTAAATTTCAGTTTGAGTTTCAATTTTAATTTACCCATTAGGTATTCTTATATTTGGAATTCTAAAGACAACTAATGAAGGCATACGTTTTTCCCGGTCAGGGCGCACAGTTTACAGGAATGGGCAAAGATCTTTACGATCAGTTTGAGGAGGCCCGTGAACTTTTTCATAGGGCAGATAAGATTTTGGGATTTAAGATCTCAAAGATCATGTTTGAGGGAACTGCCGAAGAATTGAAACAGACTAAAGTTACCCAACCTGCCGTATTTATACATTCTGTAATCCTTGCAAAGATGATGGGAGACGCCTTTCAACCAGAGATGGTAGCTGGACATTCCCTGGGCGAGTTGAGCGCACTGACCGCAGTGGGCACGCTAAGTTTTGAGGACGGACTCAGGATAGTTTCAGAACGGGCACTCGCAATGCAGGCTGCATGCGACATTCAAAATAGTACCATGGCGGCAATCCTGGGACTGGAAGATGAAGTCATTGAGAAAATATGCTCAGAAATAGAAGGTGTTGTAGTGCCGGCAAATTACAATTGCCCGGGCCAGCTTGTTATTTCAGGATCTGTACCCTCGGTGGAACAAGCCTGTGAAAAATTAAAGTTACAGGGAGCCAAAAGAGCATTGATACTTCCCGTAGGAGGTGCATTCCACTCACCACTTATGGAGCCGGCAAGAGAGCGCCTGGCAGCAATTATTGAAAAAACCGAGTTCAATCAACCTCTATGTCCCATTTATCAGAACGTATCGACATTTGCAATATTTGATACCGAAACCATCAAAACAAATCTTATCTATCAACTCACCGCGCCCGTAAAATGGACGCAATCGATTAAAGAAATGTTGAAAGATGGAGCTACAGAATTTATTGAAGTAGGCCCAGGTAAGGCACTTGAAGGGATGATCAAGAAGATAGATCGCGAGGTTGTAGTGAGTCAGGCTGAGGTTTAAGGTTGTCCAATTTTCAAATAAGATAAAAGCCACTTTTTTAAGTGGCTTTTTTTTATGGAAATTTTTCTTGCAGACAAAAAACCATAAAATTCTTTTTCCGTTAGATTAGTTATTCTATATCGCTTCAATTGGATTTGACATATATTGACAAGTCTAAAACAACAAAATGCGCTTTGGCGAGTATTTAAGAAATTTGAGGGAACAGCGTAAATGGCTATTACGCGAAGTTGCCGCAAAAACAAATATGGACACCGCACTTTTAAGCAAAATAAAGCGTGGTCATCGCAATGCCCATAAGGAACAAATTATCGCTTTCGCGAAAGCATACAACATCAACAAACAGGTACTAATCAAACAATGGTTGGCAGATCAAATTGCCCAAATGCTTTACGAGCAGGAAAATCCAATAGACATATTAAAGGTCGCTGAAGAGCAGATCACCTATTTAAAAACCAATAGGAAGAATGATAATTAAAGAAAGCTTAATAACAATCGCCAGCCACAAGGAGCAGGTGATTAAAAAGTATTTGTGGTCATAACAATACCATATTGCTGACCTCAGCAATATGGCCACAGCACCCAAGAATGAAGAATAACCCACCACAAGAAAGTGAATTTTTACTCTACAATGCGCCAGAAGGTGACGTAAAACTTCATGTAGTCGTTAGAGACGAAACGGTATGGCTTACACTAGATGGAATGCAGGAGCTTTTTGGGCGGGCAAAGTCAACTATAAGCGAGCATATTTCTAACGTTTTTTATGAAGGTGAATTAGAGCGCAAAGCAACTGTTCGGAAATTCCGAACATTTTAAACCGAAGGATCTCGCAATTTTGAGTGTGAGATTGACTTTATAACCTCTATGTAATCATATCTGTTGGTTATCGTGTCAAGTCGCTAAAAGGTACGCAATTCCGTATTTGGGCGAAAAGAATACTGCTTGAATTCATCACCAAAGGTTTTGCTATGGATAATGATCGTTTGAAACAGGCACAGGGCATCTTTGATAAAGATCATTTCAGATTTTAAAAAAACACCTTAAAGAAAATAAGGACAACAATAAAGAATAAGTACCTGTGCCTGAAAAAATGCACTTCAACCTATAATTTTCAAGCGGTCATATCGTGCGTATTTTGCAGTGCATAAGCAAAAAACTGCTTTGATACTCACATTGCTCTATAAACAACTCACCTCAACCCACTTACCTTATTAAAAAGGTCATAGACCACGATCCCGGCGCAGACTGAAATATTTAGGCTATGCTTTGTACCGTATTGTTCTAACTCAATCACTTCATCACAAATATCTACAACAGATTGTTGAACGCCCTTTACCTCGTTGCCCAGGATGATGGCGAGTTTGTCGCCTTTTTCAGCTTTGAAACTATAAAGATTTTGTGAATGGTCAGCTTGCTCGATGGCGCAGGTGCGGTAACCTTGTTCTTTAAGCGTGGCAACTGCGTTGAGCGTGTCTTCTTCATAGCTCCAGTCTATGGTCTCGGTCGCGCCCAGGGCAGTTTTTCTAATGTCTTTGTGGGGTGGACAGGCGGTAATCCCGCACAGGATGATCTTTTCAATCCGGTAGCAATCGGCAGTTCTGAAGACGGAACCTATGTTATTCAGGCTGCGCACATTGTCAAGAACGATGACAATAGGAGTCTTTTTACTGGACTTGAATTGCTCTTCATCCAGCCGTTGCAGCTCGTCATTCAGCGTTTTTCTCATGCTATTATATTATAAGAACACCACAAAAAACACTTCTGCGGTAGAAGGTTTTTTATGGTGTTATGGATTTAAAGATTTGTATTGCTTTTCTACCTGTCGTGCCTTTAACAGGCAGGCACTAAAGCGATACCTCCTAAGATCTAACGGTTAACCGCGGGACAGTTACAGCTCCAGCGATCCTTGCGACATAAGAAGTCTATTCCCAAAGTCAACTGGTGGAAGCCACCATTATCAAATTTAATATCACCGAACTGGTAGCTGTACGTGTAGCCAAAGGTAAATTCCTTATACTTGATCCCAACAATCGGCGATAATAAAGATAGGTTCTGCTCTTGGATGTTTGTTCCATCAGTGGAGAACTCTGCTCCCTCAAAACTCTGGCGGTAGGAGAGTCCCAAGAACAACAGACTGTTATCGTTGAGGTCGTAATAGGCCTTACCATTGATATCTGCAAACTGCTCTGCGGTGCGGTCAGTTCTCTGGTACAGGACTGAAGGCTCAAACTGCCAGTCGCTGTCCGTGGGAGCAAAAAGATATCCCAGGGTCGCGATGTACCTGCGCTGGTTGGTACTCTCAAAACCTTCTGAGTAGATCTCCCGGTTTTGGAAAACGGCATTCTTGACCGTGAAGTGAGCGTAAAATTCCTTATAGAAATAAGACATTCCTATATCCACATTAAAATAGGAGTCGCTTACCAACACTCCGGCAATTATGGGGTCAAAATCACGTGGATCAAAATCGGTCTCGTCCAGTCTGCTCTGCACCATTCCCACATTTGCACCAAACGATAATCTATTCAGGTCATTTGTACCACCGCCCACTTGAAGGTGATAGGCATAGGAAAGGTATGCACCAGTCTGGGAATGGTAACCGTTGCGGTCATTGAAAAGTATGGCTCCTATACCACTATTCTCTCCCACTCCAGTATTAAAACTGAGCGTTTGAAGGTTAGGGGCATCCTGCTGGTCGAACCACTGCTGTCTCGCGGTTCCACGTATCTTGCCACAAGCTGCGGCTCCTGCCATGGATGGGTGAAGCAAATAATAGTTATCGGTAAGGTAGTCCAGATAGACCGGGACTCCTTCTTGAGCGATTGTAAAATGACTTGAAATTACAACGGCTATTAATACAAAAAGTTTCTTCATGCTACGCTAACGTCTCTCTAGTTGTGGAATGCCGTCATCAAATGAATTGGGGAAAACACTTGATTTGCCTTTAGTTTATGTTCAAAATAATGCGGTATGCAGACGACTATCCTCTTCGGTCAAATATATAAATTTTGCGGTTGAATAACCCATAAACCCATAAACTTGAAAAATATTGTTATGCATTGCCTATAAATCAATGATTTGCAATCTATTTTTAACATTTGAGACACCACAGTCTCCAATAATTATGCATTCGCGAGTTAACAAAAATACGTTGGACAATCGTTTTTATCTATCACAACAAGTTTTTCTACCTCAATTAGCAAGTTACCTTTGCACCAAGTAAAAGTCAAGGCAATGAAAGAACATCAGATAACAATTGTACCCACAACTAACGAGGCGATCATCAAATTTGAGAGCAATCATTTTTTGGTCAACGGGACGAGCTATGAATTTAAGAATATTGATGAGGCAAAACCTTCTTCCCTAGCTCAACAGTTGTTTCACCTGCCATTTGTGAAGACGGTTTATCTAGCCCAGAATTTTATCGCGATCGAGCGTTATGACATCGTTGCATGGAGCGATGTACAGACCGAGGTAGGTGAGCAGATTGAAGACTATCTCAATAGCGGCGCTCCATTACTGGTAGAAGAAAAGACTGGAAAAAAAGTGCCCATCACCATCTATGCAGAATCCACGCCCAATCCCAACAGCATGAAATTTGTGGCAAATAAAAAACTTACCGTGGACAGCAAGGAATTTAAAAGCATTAATGATACCGAGCCAGACACGTTGTCCAGACAATTGTATCAATTCCCCTTTATAAAGGAACTCTATGTCTCTGAAAATTACATCTCGGTGCAGAAACACGATATAGTTTCTTGGGAAGAGGTATCCAACGAGGTGCGCTCTTTTATTAGGGAAAGACTTCAAAATGGAATCGAAATAGGAAACTCAAAAAATGCGGGCGAGGGAATCGAGCTCAATAAAAATGCCGAGCCACTAGACCTTCCCAAATTTGAGAATCTGGACGACGTCTCAAAAAAAGTGGTTGAAATCCTCGATGAATATATAAAACCAGCCGTCGCCAGTGATGGAGGGAATATCGTTTTTAAGCATTATGACGAGTCAACCGGCGATGTTCACGTGATCCTTCAAGGCGCGTGCAGCGGCTGCCCTTCTTCCACCATGACGCTCAAGAACGGTATTGAAACCATGTTAAAGGAAATGATTCCCGGGAAGATCCAGCAGGTTGTTGCGATAAACGGTTAATGGGATTTGCACGATTGGCATAGATGTAAAGAGTTTGTGCGGTTGTCAGCTTTCGCGAAAGCGGAACACCCTTCAATCAACTTGCACGGCAAAATACTTTTTTGCAAATGGAAATCTTCCTTGATCCTGAAATGCTTGACCTATTCCAACGTCAAAAGAAGTCCCATAAAACAGCTGACCAAAACCGAACGTTGCGCCATAATAAATCCTTTGCTACAAAGTAGTTGCGGAGTATCTTTGCAAATTCTAAAAGAACCCTAAGATTGACCGAAACAAATGCCATAGAAACTGAGCCAGGTTTTGTGAAGAACTACCTGGAGATTACCAAGCCGCGACTCTCGGTAGTTGTGGTTTTCTCTTCTATTGCGGGTTATTTTCTTGCCGTTGACGCGGTAAACTGGATCACTCTACTGCTTTTATGCATAGGCGGTTACTTTCTGGTGGGATCTTCAAATGTTTTTAACCAGATCATAGAAAGAGATCGCGATGCACTGATGAAGCGCACGATGAATCGACCCATTCCCACGGGCCGCATTTCAGTAAAAAATGCGTGGATCTATGGCCTTACCATGGCGATTACCGGTGTTTACCTCCTTTTTCTTATCAATACGGTGACCGCATTTTTTGGCGCGTTGAGCATTTTATTGTATGCGGCGGTCTATACGCCGCTCAAGACCAAAACGCCGCTGTGCGTGTTTGTGGGTGCTTTTCCCGGTGCGATTCCTTATATGCTGGGGTGGGTGGCTGCGAGTGGTGATTTTGGGATTGAGCCGGGAACTTTGTTCATGCTGCAGTTTTTTTGGCAGTTCCCTCATTTTTGGGCGATAGGATGGATGCTGGAGGACGACTATATTGCTGGGGGATTCAAGATGCTTCCCACGGGATCTGCCGATCGTGGTACGGCATTTCAGACGGTACTCTATACGGTATGGACGGTCTTGATTTCATTGATACCGGCGTTTGGTGTAACAGGAAGTCTTTTTATCACGCCCCTCACGGCTGTGATCGTGGGTGTGCTAGGTGCCTGGTTTTTATACCACGCCATTTTATTATATAGAAAAAGAAGTAAAAAGGCCGCAAGAAAATTGATGCTGGTAAGTGTGAGCTATATCACATTGATCCAGATCATCTACGTTGCCGATAAATTTTTAAGTTAATGACAGATATTACCCAATTACCTATCAAGGAGAAACTAGCCCGCTCAAAAAAGCAGATGATGTGGTTTGCCATCGCAAGCCTTATCATGATGTTTGCGGGACTTACCAGTGCCTACATAGTAAGCAGCAGCCGTCGCGACTGGGTGGACTTTGATCTGCCCAATGAGTTTTATTACAGTACTGGTGTCATCATATTGAGTTCGCTGACGTTGTTTTTGGCAAAGCGCAGTATCATCGCAGGTAATATTAAGGGAGCTACCATAATGACGGTGATTACATTTATCCTGGGAACCGCCTTTGTATTCATGCAATTTCAAGGGTTCAATACCCTTACCGATCTTGATATCTATTTTACCGGACAGGGCAGCAGTGTGAGTGCATCATTTGTTTACTTGATCGTTCTTGCCCATCTTGCGCATATAGTTGCTGGGCTGATCGCGCTATTGATCGTCACGATAAACATGGTTCGAGGTAAGTATAATAAGGAGGATTACCTAGGTTTTGAACTGGGGGCAATCTTCTGGCATTTTGTAGATTTTCTATGGATTTTCCTTCTTTCCTTTTTACTTTACTATTAAAAAGATTTTTAACTATTTTTGCAACAATTACAACTAATCTCAAGATATGGACACAACAGTAGTTACTACTGGTACCGAAGGTCAAAAATGGGGAGGCGGCTCTGACCCGCTCAATGCTAGTTATGGAAAAATGATGATGTGGTTCTTCATTCTTTCTGATGCACTTACCTTTTCTGGTTTTCTTGCCGCTTACGGTTTTTCAAGATTCAAATTTATTGAAGAGTGGCCCATTGCCGATGAGGTTTTTAATCACTTTCCATTCTTACACGGTACTGATGCACCGATGTTCTATGTGGCACTGATGACTTTTATACTTATCGGGTCTTCTGTTACCATGGTACTGGCGGTAGATGCCGGGCACCACATGAACAAGAAAAAAGTGTCGTTTTATCTCTTGCTGACTGTTATAGGAGGCTTAATATTCGTTGGCTCACAGGCCTGGGAGTGGATGAACTTTATCAAGGGGGAATATGGTGCGGTTAAAACCAAGGGTGGCAACATATTACAATTTGTTAATGTAGATACCGGTAAACGTGTCGCAATAGGAGAATTTTCCAGTGTGGGAGAACGAGACGTGGAGACCTATGGGGAAAGCGAGGGAATATGGTATGAGACCAGTGGCTCGTACAATTCAGATTTTACCCTCAATGAAGTTATTGCAGGTTTTGAGATCAACGATAATATAACCATACGCACACAGAAGATCGTTGTAAATCCAGAAACTGGAGCTAGTGAAAAAACCGTGCTTTCAAGAGCAGAAGCTTTAGAAAAACTAAAACGAGAAGGAACCGGCGTCGTACAGGGAGCAAACCTTACCGAAAATGAATATGGAGCCCCACTATTTGCGGACTTCTTTTTCTTTATTACGGGATTTCACGGTTTTCACGTATTCTCTGGAGTCATATTTAACCTGATTATATTCTTCAACGTTATCTTGGGAACTTATGAGCGCAGGGGAAGTTATGAAATGGTAGAAAAGGTAGGTCTTTATTGGCACTTTGTAGATTTAGTTTGGGTATTTGTATTTACATTCTTTTACCTGGTATAATTCAATAATATTAAGAAATAAACATGGCAGATCACGCAGTACACGCGCACGGCGAACATAAGCTTGAGATCTTTAGAGGTCTTGTAAAGTTTAAGTCAAATACACAGAAAATCTGGGGAGTACTTATCTTCCTTTCCTTGATAACTATCGTTGAGGTTGCTCTGGGTTATATTAAACCGGATTTACTCAACGGCACATTTCTAGCGCTCAAATACCTCAACTGGATATTTATAATCCTAACTCTGGTCAAGGCCTATTATATCACTTGGGACTTTATGCACATGCGTGATGAAACAAGTGGCCTGAGAAGAGCAGTAGTCTGGACGGCAGTATTCCTTATTATTTATCTTATCGCAATACTACTGGTAGAAGGTGAATATATCTACCAAAGATATAGTGATGCGGCCGTAAGTTTTGACTTCTAAAAACTACTATTAATCAAAATATAAGGACGGTTTTTACCGTCCTTTTTTATACCGAAGCATGTCGCAGATCCCAGAAAACGAGCCCATCAAGCAAACCAATAAAATTGCCAAATATTCTGTTCTCGTAATTTTATTTGCTCTGCCACTCGTTGCTTATTTATTTTTCCTTCAGGGAAAGCACAATTTTGATACACTCCCGGTCATTGTAGAAAAAGTGGGTGAATTGAATAATTTTAAAGACTTTGAGGAAAATACCTTTCAGTTGAAGGATAGCGTTACCATAATTACTTTTTTAGGAAGATCTCCCTACAGCCGTCTTGGTTATATTTCAAATATTAATGAGAAGGTTTATAAGGAGTTTCACAAATTTGAAACCTTTCAACTCATAAGTATTTTACCTGTCTCTGGATTGGGCGAAATCCAAGAAATAAATAACCAGATGTCAGAAACCACAGATACCGAGGACTGGCATTTTATAAGCGGAACAGAAACAGAGGTTCAGGAGTTTTTCAAAAGCTTGAAAACCGATCTGGAACTCAATCAGGATCTTTCATCAGATTTTGCTTTTGTTATTGATAAAAATGGATCCCTCAGAGGACGGGATGACAGCAACCCAGAAGAACCCATAATCTACGGATATGATACCAGTTCAATTCCCGCCCTGCAAAAAGTAATGATGGATGATGTGAGGGTACTTCTCGCTGAATATAGGTTTGCATTTAAGAAAAATAGAGACCAGAAAATCCAAAACGATGAGCAAGAATAAAGACACTCCCTATTATATAGGACTTGGAATTATCATACTAATCTTTGGCTATTTTGCGGTGACAAATGTCATCCATTATGTGAATAAGGATAAAGTAGTAGATAGCAACCGCAGTCAGGATCGCGATCCCGTAGCAGACAAGTTCCTGAAAAAATTCAATAAGGTTCCTAGTTTTAGCTTTGTAAATCAAGATAACGATACCATTACAGATAAGGATTTACTGGGCAAGGTCTATATCGTGGACTTCTTTTTTACCACCTGTCCCACCATCTGCACTCCCATGAGCATGAATATGTCAAAGGTGGTATCTGAACTTTCATCCAAACCGGACTTTACCGCAGTTTCCATAACCATTGATCCAGTTTATGACACGCCCGAGGTTTTGAAGGCCTATGCGGCAAAGCACAACGCAGCTGGCAACAGCTGGCAGTTTTTGACCGGTGATAAAAGCGAAACCTATAATTTAGCTCGGGAAGGCTTTAATTCCTATGTAGGTGAGAGCGATAACCCAGCGGTGCGCTTTGAGCACAGTGGCAATTTTGCTCTCGTGGACAGGGAAGGTTATATAAGGTCACGTAAGGATGAATATGGCAACTGGATCTATGTATATCGCGGTATTGAAGAAAATGATCTTGAACCACAGCTCAAGGAATTGATCGAGGATGCACAAACTCTATTAAACAAATAACAATGCTAGAAAAAAAAGGCCCTGCACTAATTATTGCCATTTCCATCGCCGTTCCATTGGTAGTTTTGGTATTGATGTTCTTACCGGAGCGTTATAACTTTTTGGGAATTGAGGCAGGAATACTTCCCTTGTTCCATGCGGTACTCAATGGGACGACAGCACTATTGTTGATTACTGGGTTTACCTTGATAAGATCTGGAAGAAAAAAAGAGCACCGTTTGGTAATGACTACTGCTTTTGTCATAAGCGCCGTCTTTTTAGTGAGTTACGTGATTTCTAAAATTAGCAACGATCCTACGCCATATCCAGAAGATGCGCCCCTGAGAGCGGTTTATCTATTTATATTGATCTCGCACATCATCTTATCGGCCATTATCTTGCCCCTCGTACTTTATACCATGTATTTTGCATGGAACAAGAAATTTGAACGACACAAGAAAATAGCTAGGTGGACATTTCCCATCTGGTTGTACATTGCCTTTACCGGTGTTGCCGTGTATTTGTTCATGTACCCCTATTACTGATTCTCAACGATGAAAAAGCTTTTTATTTTTTTAGTGATTTTGTGTAGTTCCGCTTTCGCGAAAGCGCAATGTGCCATGTGCCGTGCCGTCATAGAAAACAGCGGTGACAACGCAACGGCCGAGGGATTGAATAGTGGAATCACCTATTTAATGGCGTTTCCATACATTATCGTGGGAGGAATTATCTATATGATCTACCGTTCTACCCAAAAGAAAACTGCGTAGGAAATATCCTTAACTCTCTGTTTATTTGGAAATTATGGTTTTCCTCAAACGGTCAGCACGCGGTTTTTAACATTTTATTAAGTAAGGGTTTCGTAACATGGCGGCAATTTTGTGGTCTACTTAAAATAGGCGATCTCAAATGTCTATAACCGACACTAACCATGATTGAAATTAAGAACCTTCACAAATCCTATAAAACAGGTAATAATTCATTGCACGTTTTAAAGGGCATCGACTTTTCGGTAAAAGAAGGCGAGCTGGTTTCCATAATGGGTTCTTCGGGATCGGGCAAATCTACATTGCTCAATATCCTAGGAATGCTGGATGAGGCAGATGAAGGAAGTTATACCCTAGACAATACACCTATTAAGAACCTCAATGAGAAAATTGCCGCTCAGTACCGCAATAAATTTTTGGGTTTTGTTTTTCAGTCGTTCAATCTGATAGGTTATAAGACCGCGATCGATAATGTAGCACTTCCACTTTACTATCAAAAAATGCCTCGCAGAGAACGCGATGAGCGTTCCATGCACTACTTGGAAAAAGTAGGCCTTGCGGACTGGGCAGGGCATTTGCCCAACCAGCTTTCTGGTGGTCAGAAACAGCGGGTCGCAATAGCGCGAGCGCTCGCAAGTGATCCTAAAGTTCTCCTTGCTGATGAACCTACGGGAGCACTGGATACTAAAACTTCCTATGAGGTCATGGACCTCATCCAGGGAATCAATGATGAGGGAAGAACCATACTGATCGTTACCCACGAGCCGGACATTGCCGAAATGACAAAGCGCATCGTGAACCTCAAGGACGGTAGAATAATAGACGACCGATTAGTAAATCAAGTAAAAGCACTCGCGCATGTTTAACATAGAGCGCTGGCAGGAAATATTTGAAACCATAAAAAAAAATAAGCTCAGGACTTTTCTCACGAGCCTTTCTGTCGCGTCCGGTATTTTTATTCTAGTCATCCTTTTAGGTTTTTCAACAGGTATTGAAAACGGAATCCGTTCCCAGTTTGAACAGGATGCGACTAATAGAATATCCATCAATGTACGCTCCACTACAAAAGGCTATAAAGGCTTGAATCCAGGACGCAGACTACAGTTGCGAGATTCTGATTTCAAGAATTTCAACACAAAATATGCTGAATTCATAGAATACAAAACCAGCATTTTTACAATATGGGGAACCCAGGTCAACTATCAGGCACAGCAGGGTAATTACCGACTGGAAGGCGTGATGCCCGGACAGCAATATATTGAAAATGCTACTTTATCGGCCGGTCGCTATATAAGTGCGGACGATGTTAATATATCTAACAAGGTTGCCGTTATTGGGTATCAAATGAAGGAAGATCTTTTTAAAAATGAAGATCCCATAGGTAAAACTATAGTTGTTAATGATAATTTAAACTTTCTGGTCGTGGGTGTTTACACCGATCCAGGAGGTACCAGGGAGGAAACTAGGATGTTTATTCCCGTTACTACCGCGCAAAAGGTTTTCAACGGAGGCAACAACATCGACAGGATCGCATATACCATAAAGATGCAGGATACATTTGATGAGTCCGTGGCGATGAGCATGGCATTAAGAGAGTCCATGGAACAAGATCTAAGGACTCGCTTTATGGTTGCTCCAGATGATCGCGTGGCTATAGGTGTATATGACAGCCTAGAAAGTGCGCAGGAGTTTTACAGCATTATTGATATGATCAAGACCGTATTCTGGTTTATAGGAATAGGTACCATAATCGCTGGAGTCGTGGGAGTGGGGAATATTATGCTCATTGTTGTAAAAGAACGTACTAAAGAAATAGGTATCAGAAAAGCACTGGGCGCTTTGCCCAGCGAGATTATAGGGATGGTACTGCACGAGTCCATATTTATTACCGCGATTGCGGGACTTATTGGACTTTTTCTAGGCGTAGGACTGCTGGAGCTCATATCTCCCTTGATCCAGGAGGACTTTATCAAGTCACCTACCGTAGATTTTGCAACTTCCATTACAACGGTAACCATTCTAGTAGTTGCAGGAGCTTTTGCTGGATTTATTCCTGCACGCAGGGCAGCAAACATTAAACCTATAGACGCACTAAGAGACGAATAATATGTTCAGTAAAGATAGATGGAATGAAATCCTTGAAGCGCTCAATTCTAACAGATTGAGAACGCTGCTTACCGCATTTGGGGTGTTTTGGGGTATTCTAATTCTCGTTCTTCTACTTGCTCTTACCAATGGTTTAAAATATGGCGCTATGTCCGACTTTGGTAATGGAGCTACTAATACCATGTTCATGTGGGGCCAGTCCACATCCATGCCCTATAAAGGCTTGAATAAAGGACGCCGCGTACAATTCAAACTTGCAGATGTCGATGTTCTCAAAAATTCCATGCCCGATCTCAAAATTGTCTCCCCCAGACTACAACTGGGTGGATACCGAGGGGCAAATAACGTGACGCGAGGGGACAAGACGGGCGCTTTTCAAGTAAACGGAGATTACCCAGAGTTCCTGGAGCAGCAGCCCATGGATATCATGAAAGGTCGGTGGATCAATTACTCTGACATCAACGGATTGATGAAAACGGCCGTTATAGGCACTGGAGTAGAAAAAGCGTTGTTTGATCTGGGAGAGGATCCCATAGGGAAATACATCAGCTTGCAAGGCGTAAATTTTAAGGTGGTGGGAGTTTTCAGCAATCCCAACAGTCAGGGTGATAGCGAGGAAGAAGCTAACAATATTTTTATACCGTTCACGACTTTTGGCAAAGCTTTTAATTCTGGGGACGATGTGGGCTGGATGGCAATTACCGCTTATGACAATGTGAGCATGACCGACCTAAAGGAAGAGGTGCTTTCCATCATGAGGGAACAGCGAGGTGTTCACCCAGATGATTTGAGAGCCATCGGAAACTTTGACCTTGCAGAGCAATTTGCAAAGTTTACCGGTCTATTTGACATTTTGAGCTTTGTGGGATATTTTGTGGGAGCATTGGTCTTGTTGTCTGGAGGAATCGGGATCAGTAATATCATGCTTATCGTGGTCAAGGAACGAACTAATGAAATAGGCGTGCGGCGCGCGCTGGGCGCAACACCCTGGAATATAAAAGCACAGATCTTACAGGAATCCATTGTTCTGACCCTCATCAGCGGTCTTGCGGGAATAGCCTTTGCGGCAGGAATGATCTGGTTGCTCAACTATGGACTGGACTCGGCCGGTGGAGTCGATAACTTTAAAAACCCCAGTGTAAATATTACCGTGGTAATAATTGCACTCATCATATTAATAATCTCGGGACTTCTCGCAGGATTTATTCCATCCTCGCGAGCGACAAAGATGAAGCCTGTAGATGCACTGAGAACTGAATAATTAGAAATTAACTACCCAAAAATGAAACGTACAGGAACAATCATCACACTAGTAATTATATTCTTATTGGCGGCAATAGGAATATGGTATATATATTCAAAGGATCTTGAAGATCCCATTGTGTACCAGACTGAAACTGCCAGCGAGCAGACCATAATCAAGGAAACCGTTGCCACGGGCAACATCGTTCCCAAGGAAGAGGTAAACATAAAGCCCAACATATCTGGCGTGATCGATAAGATCCATGTAGTCGCGGGACAGTTTGTAGAAGCTGGTGATCTCATTGCAGAGATTAAAGTGGTGCCCAACATCAACTCGCTCACCAGCGCAAAGAACAGCATCGCGTCCCAGCGCAATGCCGTAGAAACCGCAAAGTTGAGCCTGGACAACCAGAAAATTCTCTACGATAGACAGAAGGAATTATTTAACAAGGGCGTGATTGCCGCAAACGATTTTGACCTCGCGCAGAATTCCTACAACAACGCACTACAACGCTACAAGCAAGAACAGGTGGCACTTTCTGGGAGTCAGCAAAACTTTGACATCATAAAAACAGGAACAACATCGGGACTAAGTGAGTATGCAAATACCAATGTTAGGGCAACCGTGTCGGGCATGGTACTGGAAGTTCCCGTCAAGGAAGGGAATCAGGTTATTGAGGCAAATAACTTTAACGAGGGAACACCCATCGCCACGATTGCAGATGTGACCAAGATGATCTTTGAAGGAAAGGTCGATGAGAGCGAGGTAGGAAAGATCAAGGAAGGCCTACCCCTGGAAATCACGGTAGGAGCCTATAACAACAAGAGATTTGACGCCATTCTTGACTACATCGCCCCTAAGGGAATTGCAGAAAACGGCGCGATACAGTTTGAGATCAAGGGAACTTTGAAAGAAGTGGCGCAGGACTCCTCGTTTGTAAGAGCTGGCCTCAGTGCAAACGCTAGCATTATACTGGATAAGGCAGACAAGGTACTGGCAATTAAAGAAGCCTTGGTGCAGTATGATCCCAAAACGCAAAAACCATTTGTAGAAGTCGAGACCGGCGATCAGGAGTTTGAAAGACGCGAGATAGAACTGGGCCTGAGCGACGGTATCCACGTTCAGGTAACTAGCGGTATAACTGCCAGTGACAAGATAAAGGTATGGAATCCACTTAAGGCTCCAGAGAATCGTGGTGGATACGGAGGGTAATCCTGTAACAATAATTGAAAACCACCTACAAACCTACATAAGTAAGATTATGAGAAATTATATGATATGCGCTATTGCTTGTTTGAGTTTCGCTTTCGCGAAAGCGCAGACCCCAACCATCCAGGACAGTCAAAAAAAATGGACGCTTGCAGAGTGCGTGGAGTACGCGCTGGAAAATAACATCAGTATCAAGCAGAGCGAGCTGGATCTTGAGGCCGTAGATGCAGATAAACTGGAAGCCTTGGGGAATATGCTACCTACCATGAATGCAAGTGGCGGCGTTTCAGAAAACACGGGACTTAGTTTCAACCCAGTTACAAATAACGCGCAGACAACTACATTTTTATCGGTAACGGGTAGAATAAATGTAGGCTACAATGTATTTGATGGATTGAGGAACATCAGGCAGTTGCAACGTGCAAAATTATCACAACTGGCGAGCCAGTATAGGTTGGACAAAATGAAGGATGACATTTCCTTGTTTGTTGCAAATAATTACCTACAAATATTGACTAATAAGGCAAATCTTGAAACGCTAATTGCCCAAAACCTCGTCACCAAAGAACAATTAACCCAAACGAACGAACTTGTGGACGCGGGCCAGATTCCTAGAGGAGATCTTCTAGAGGTAAAAGCTCAGGACGCTACCGAACAACAACAGATCATTACGGCAGAAAATGCGGTAACTATAAGTAAGGTAGCTCTTGCACAACTACTCTTGATCAAGGATTATGAAAACTTTGATATCGTGGACAGTGAATTTGAAATCATCGATGAAAGCTTTGTTGAAAAATCGGTTAACGAGTTGATATCCTCTGCAGAGGAAAATAGATCTGAGGTTAGAATTGCAGAGCAGGATGTAGAAATTGCGGAAAAAGATATACAGATTGCAAAAGGTGCTTACTACCCTACGCTCAGTGCGTTTTTTGGATACGACACAAGATATACGGATGCAACTTCATTTAGCCAAACTCTTGATCCCGATAATCCCTCCCGTACAGAGATAATAGGTACTGTACAGGGAACTGGTCAAAATGTTATTGGTGAATTTCCAAATACGGTCTCTACCCTTACCGGTGCTGACCCATTCATAGATCAGTTGTATCTTAACGATGGTATTGCTTATGGTTTCCAACTTAATATTCCCATTTTCAATGGTTTTAGTGTACGTAGTAATGTGCAACGCAGTAAGATTAATCTGGAGCGAAGAAATTATCAATTGGAACAAGCTAAGTTGGATCTAGAAAGTAACGTCTATCAAGCTTATGTGGACGCAAAAGGATCTAAAAAAGCGTATGAAGCGGCCGTAACGGCTCTTGAGTCTCAAGAACTCGCTTACGATTATGCTAAAGAACGATATGATGTTGGGCTTACCAATGCATTTGACTTCAGTCAGAGTAAATTACGTTTCAACAATACCAAGATCAACCTCAACCAGGCAAAGTTTGATTACCTTTTTAGGCTGAAGGTTTTGGAGTTGTTTTTCGGTGTAGAACCTAGTGAGTTAAAATTATAATTTCATGAAAAAAGCTATAATAATTATTGTCTGTATCCTAGCAGTCCTAGTTGTCGGTTATTTTGTGGTAGGATCAGTTTTCGGTGGTGAGGATGAGGGTATTCGGGTAGAGGTGATGGAAGCCACTACCATGGATGTTATCGAGACGGTAAGTGCCACGGGAAAAATCAAGCCTGAGATAGAAGTGAGTATTTCTCCCGAAGTGCCTGGAGAGATCACAGAGCTTCCCATAAAAGAAGGACAGGCAGTTAAAAAGGGTGATGTTCTCGTAAAGATAAATCCCGATCTACTCCAGTCCAGTGTTAGTCGTTCCAGAGCAGGTCTCGCAAATGCACAGGCAAGCCTACAACAATCTAAGGCTACTCTAGCCGAAGCAAAGGCAAACTATCAACGCAGCCAGACTCTTTTTGAAAAAGGAGTCATTTCCCAATCAGATTTTGACACCAGTACGGCTTCGTTTGAGAGGGCAAAAGCTCAGGAAAGATCTGCATTTTATTCAGTACAAAGTGCTGGAGCAACAGTAAATGAATCTACAGATAATCTAGGACGTACAACGATCTTTGCTCCCATGAGCGGCACAGTTTCACTACTTGCGGTAGAACTGGGGGAAAGAGTAGTGGGAACCCAACAAATGGCGGGTACTGAATTACTGCGCGTTGCAGACCTGTCCTCCATGGAGGTAGAGGTAGATGTCAATGAAAATGACATTGTTAAAATTGAAGTGGGCGACAAGGCGATCGTAGAAGTAGATGCCTACCTAAAGAAAAAATTTCAAGGTCAGGTTACAGAAATTGCCAATACGGCATCTGGTCAACTAAGTGCCGATCAGGTAACCAATTTTAAGGTGAAAGTGCGCATCCTACCAGATAGCTATACTGATCTTACCGAGGGAAAAAGTGAAAATTACAGCCCCTTTAAACCTGGAATGACCGCCACCGTAGATATTATTACAAATGAGCGTAATCAAGCTATTGCGGTTCCCATAAGTTCAATCGTGATAAAATCTGATACCACGGACTCTATAAAGCGTAGAGATGTAACGGTAGATACCAAAAAGTTTGAATGCGTTTATGTTGAAAGCAATGGAGAGGCAAAATTGCGTGTTGTAAAAACTGGAATTCAGGATAATGAAAATATTGTGATCCTGTCAGGTCTTGAGAAGGGAGATGTAGTAATAACTGGACCATACAGGGCAGTTACCAACACTCTTAAAACAGGAACAAAAGTCAACTCCAAAAAAGAAGTCTCCAATCGCAAAACTTCTACAAGCGAAGAGGACAGTGAAACCGAAAACTAATTCATGTATATTCTTTGTATAGAAACCACCACGACCAATTGTTCTGTCGCGCTAGCTAGTGAAAAAGGTGGTTTTACAAATGGTTTCAATATTAAGCATTGCGCTGATCTACTGGAAGATCAAAGTGATGCTTACTCTCATGGAGAGCGTTTGCATTTATTTATAGAAAGGATTTTAAGCAATAATAAACTCGTGGCTTCAGACCTGGATGCAATAGCTATAAGTTGTGGTCCAGGATCCTATACGGGTTTAAGAATAGGGGTTTCAACGGCAAAAGGTTTGTGCTATGCTCTCGATAAACCACTTATTTCCATTGATACGCTTACGGCATTGAGCCTACAGAATGCCTCAAAAAATCCCTGTACCATTGCGTTTCTTGATGCGAGGCGCATGGAGGTGTACGCTGCCGTGTTTGAAAATGGAGAATGTTTGCAACCGCCCATTCCAAAAATTTTGAAAGAAGACAGCTTTGAAACCTATCTCAATCAATCTAATGCGGTCGTGATAGGAACGGGAGTTTCAAAATTTCAAGAGATCACAAATTACACAAGGAATGAATTCAGGACATCCAACCCTACGGCGTTGACCATGTGCGATATTGCCCTTGAAAAAATGAAAACAAACAAGACCGTAACCGATATCGCTTATTTTGAGCCCTTTTATTTAAAGGAGTTCAAATCCTAATATTGTTAGGATAACTAGGTGCCATTCTTTGCAAAAACTTCATATAAATTGAATACGATGAAACAAATACTGATTCTGACATCCATGATATTGATATCATCGGTAACTCCGCTACTTGCTCAAGAAAATGAATACATTAAGGAATATCTAGAGCGATTAGAAACCTCACGAGAATATTTACTTCTCGTAGCGGAAAGCATGCCAGAAGATAAGTATGATTTCAAGGCAACCGATGAGTCAATGACTTTTGCCGAAAACCTAATGCATATTTGCTGGGCAATGGATTGGCACAGTCAGACCCTAATGGGAGGACGAGAAGCTAGAGATTGGAATACTGACACAGAACTGAAAGTTGACAATAAATCTAAAAAAGAAATGATTGCGACGATTGAAAAGACCTTCGCAATTACCGCTGAATTTATTTCAAATTTTGACACCGATAGACTGGGAGAAACATTGGACTATTTTGGAGCTCAAAGAACAAAAAGACAAATCATGATGCTGCTTGCCGACCACATAACCCATCATAGAGGACAAATGTTAGTTTACATGCGATTGAATGGACTTGTTCCACCGCGGTATGTTCTTTATCAATAGTTGCAGCAATTATGAGACAAACTTCAGTAATAATATTTACAGTCTTTGCTTTTATCCTAAACTCTTGTGGTCATAGCAATACTGAATTAGTCAATGTTGTGGGAACCAAAGTTTTCTTTCCTAAATCTTCTTTTGTAGCATCAAAGGGTTTGAGCGGACTTGCGAATAAAAATGATGCAATAATTCTTGTGACAGAATTACTTAATGATAGTTTTGATAGTCAAGTGAATAGCTTAGATCAATCTTTTATCGAGAGAAGTGGTGGAGAAATTTTAGATACCAAGGAATATAAATTAGACGGCAACAACTTATAAAAATAACGGTAAAAATTTACCCTGAGTTTCATCCGAAAGGTTATCGCTTGTTTTTAGTGCTAGCTTTATATCAAAACCAATTAATAGTTGGAACTTTAAAGGCTCAAGCCACTATAAATATCAAAAAAACTCAGTTTGCGCCCATTCAAAAAGTAATTTCTTAACGCGATGCCAGAAGTTCACCACAATAACGCCTTCCATCGGTCAAGAAGGATCAATGTGCGTTATATATAGCTCTACCCTACGATCCAGTTTATCAATACCTCCCAGTGGCTTAGTGCGGCCAAATCCCATAAATCTCATTCGGTTGTAATTGATACCACGTCGTTTCAATATTTGATAAATTGCCTTTGCCCTATCATGGGAAAGGTTTGATTTTTTTGTGTCACGATTATAGGCATCCTCGTAAACTGGGTTTATACAGCACACATGGCCGTGTATTTCAAACTTGATATCCTTTCGGGTAACGAGAATTTCTGCAACGCGGTCTAGCAATGGCTGGGACTCCTCCAGGATTGTGGACCTTCCTTTGTAAAAAAGGATGTTTTCCAAACGTATCACCTGGCCCTTTTTTAGTTTTTTGCTCAACAGTGATTTAAAAGGTTCCTGACTGTTATCTATAGGTGGATCGATCTTAGTGGGAATTACTAAAAACTCTTCCTCAGATAGATCCTCGGTATCGTCGTCCTCACTCTTTTCCAGTTCAATGATCGTATCGCTTACTGAATCTTTTTTAATGGAGGCAATTACTTTTTTCTCGTAGGCATCGATCTTTTTTGCCTCTTTGGTCGTGAGCTCTTCCTTATTCAGTTTTTTTATTTCCAAACGCTGCACCGTGCTGGCAGACAAGGAAAAAACAATATCCACACGTCTGTTGTTGGCTCTCTCATCAGCAATATCTATCTGTGTATCCTTTCTAAGTGCTACCTCACCACGGCCTTCCACGGTCTTGAAAATATGGCCTACATCTATATTGTGCTTTTGCAGCCATTTTGAGACCGTTTCTACCCGCTTGTTGGACAACTGCATGTTGTATTCATAAGTCCCGCGATCATCGCAATAGCCAAAGATCTTGACGTCCAGAATAGGTTTATAAAGCAATTCATCTAGAAAGATATTTAGATTTTTACCCTCGCTTGAAACGATCACATCCTTATCTACCTCAAAATGGACAGAATGAGTTTCAATAAGCTGTGCGCTCAACAATGAGCTGCTTAGAAAAGCTAATAATAGTATGGGCCATATTCTACACATTGCCTAGAATTTTATTGTACCCATCACTGTCGTTGAGTATGTCAATGGCCGATCTGATCTCTGGATTGTTGTTGATTTGATATTTATAAAGCCCCTCACGATAAAAATAGCGCTTTACGATCTCGTCTATCAGCAGACCTTGAATCTCTGCCTGCTTGTCGATCACGTCCCGTTTTTTGGCTTTCTGGATCGCCTTTTCCATTTCTCGGTATGATGTTTCTATGTCATCGTTGAGCTCTTCATTGACTGCGGTTTTGTAAGCTTTCGCGAAAGCGGTCTCCGTCACGGTCTCAAAGTTAAATCCACGATCTTCTATCCACTTGACAAAGTCATTGAAATCCCTATCTCCAAACTTAAAGTCCTCTATGGAAGTCAATTTATGGTTGTAATAATAGGTGGTGGCATAGTCAAAGATTGCGTTTTCCTTGAGGAGTGCCGTGGTGATGGGGGAATATGCAGCACTCGCCAGCTCAATGTCCGGCTGTACGCCACCGCCATCATAGACCGTACGTTTATTGTTCACCGTTTGGAAAGCATTGTAATCTGCGGCAACCGTCCTGACGGCATCATCATTTTCATCGCGGTTCCAGTAGTCCAATGCCTGGATGCAGCGACCGCTGGGCGTGTAATACCTTGAAATGGTGATTTTTACCTGTGTTCCATAGGACAGTTCTTTGGGACGTTGAACCAGCCCTTTTCCAAAACTGCGCGCGCCAACGATCACACCACGATCATAATCCTGAATACTCCCGCTTACGATCTCACTGGCACTCGCGCTGCGCCCATTGATCAATACCGCCACGGGCATGTTTTCAAACTCTTCTTTTTTGGGAGTTAGATAAGTCTTGTTATACTTCTCGATTACCGATCGCGTGCTGGTGATCAACTTGTCCTTGGGGATAAAAAGATTTGAAACATTTACGGCCTCGCTCAACAATCCTCCGGGATTCCCCCTTAGATCCAGGATAACTTTGGTCGCGCCTTGTTTTTTCAACTCTTTTATGGCATCGCGAGTCTCCTTTGAAGCTTTCTCATTGAATTTGGACAATACCACATATCCTATATCTGTAGTCGCCATTTCATAGAAAGGAACTGCCTTTACTTCTACGGCCTCTCTCTTTAAAGTCGCTGTCATGATCTTATCGTTGCGCACGTACTTGATCATAAGCGTCGTGCCTGGGGATCCTTGGAGTAGGTCGCCCGCATTTTCCTTAAAGTCACTTATTTTTAAACCGTCTATCTCCATGATCTCATCGCCCGCTTTGAGTCCCGCATCATCGGCGGGATAGCCTTTCCAGGGTTCTACGATGATGACCTTGTCATCACGGGTAATAACATTTGCGCCTATTCCCGTATAGGATCCCCTGCGGTTGATCTTGGAGCGTTCAACTTCCTGCTCCGTCCAGTACTTTGTATAGGGATCCAGGCCGTCGAGCATTCCTCCTATGGCATTTTCCATGAGTTGCGCGGGATTTGTTTCATCCACATAGTTCATGTTGAGCTGTTTGTACATCTCGGTAAAGATCTCGATCTGTTTTGCGATTTCAAAAAAATCGTTTTTGAAGCTTGCGGTGGTAAAGAGCAACGCTGCCAACAAAAACGGAAGTATGATTTTTTTCAAAAGAGAGGACTTTGTATTTTTTTTCATAACTAATTTATGAGAGAGATAAATAAATATAAACTAAAACCTTTAAAGCCAACTCATTTATCGCGATAATGATTTTAAGATCATCAATAGCAATGCCATATACTTGGAGTAAAGTCAGCTCTTGAGGGCAAACTTTTTATTCAGTTCCTTGATTTGGCTTTTAGTAAGTTTCTTTAGGTAATCAAGATCGGGCATTTTGTTGGATTGAAAAATAAACATCATGCGCAATGAATTTGCACAGGGAACGAGTAGGTCCTGCTGTTGCAATCTATAGGCTTCGCGCATTAATCGTTTTACTTTATTACGGTCTGTTGCATTTTTAAAAAAACGCTTAGAAACCGTAAATCCTACGTGATGTGATGTTCCTGAAACTAATTTATCCATAAAAACAACGCGTAAAGGACCTTTACGCGTTGTTTTTCCGTTTTGAAAAAGCTCTTGAATAACAGCTTTGCCTTTAAGCTTTGTTTTTTTTCCCAGGGTATTACTCATTATTGAATTTTGAAAAAAAACTACATTTTCCAAGAGTTGTTTTCCTTGTTAACATCTGCCATCATCCCCTTGGGGTCTATTACAATGGATTTTACCTTGCTCATTTCCACTCCTCCCAATTTAAGCTCGTAGGTAGGATAGGCCCACGCCCAGTCAGTTGAGGTAATTACAGAGCTGTCAACCCTTTTCTCACCCCTCATTTCTTCAAGTGGTATGTAGTACATTTTTTTTGTACCATCATTCAAGGTTATCTCAACGTCTAGCGGCATGGGCATTTGTCCCTTGCGTTCCAAAAGGACTTTTGTAACCCCATCATCGTCGGTCATATCTTCCACACTGTAATCTATAGTGTTAGTGGTCATCATAAAATCTCTTAGATACCATTCCAGGTCAAAACCGCTCACGCGTTCTGCAACTCTTTTAAAATCGTTGGGATCTGGATGTTTGAACTTCCACGTGTTATAATATTCCTTTATAATTTCATCACGGGTTTCTTCACCTACGATGTATCCTAATTGTGATAGAAAAACAGCTCCTTTAGAATAGGCTATGATGCCATAAGTGCGGTTTGTATCATAACGATCTGCATGGGTAGTTGCGGGTTGTTCTGTCCCAGAATTTGCTAAAAAGATATATGAACCATAGGAACGGTCATGTGGATTCTCCTTATTGCTCTTGAACACCTCATCCATGGCCAGGGTGGATATATAGGTGGTGAAGCCTTCATCCATCCATTCATCCTTTGATTCATTTGTTGCCAGAATATGGTTGAACCATGAGTGTGCAAACTCGTGGGCGGTCACTCCCGCTAGACTTCCAAATTCCCGCTTACCGGTAATCAATGTACACATGGCATATTCCATACCGCCATCGCCTCCCTGGATTACAGAGTATTGTTTATATGGATACTCTCCGATATGTTCATTAAAATATTTCAGGAAATCATTTGTTGCCGGCTGCAACTTTTTCCAGTTATCCTTTATAGAGGGATCATTCTTATAGAGAAAATGCAATTCTACCCCATTTGCTCCTGGATATATATCATGGATATAATCGGGATCTGCTGCCCATGCAAAATCATGTACCATCGGCGCCTTAAAATGCCAGGTCAGCTTTCCATTAGTTCCTGCTTTAGGACCAGAGTTGGCAACATCATAACCGTGACCTATCTCTTTTGGGTTTTGTAGATATCCCGTTCCACCGACGGTATAGTTTTTATCCAGGGTAAGCTTCACATCAAAGTCTCCCCACACCCCATGAAATTCGCGAGCTATGTAGGGACTGGTGTTCCAGCCGTATTTGTCAAACTCTGCCATTTTGGGATACCATTGAGTCATGGAAAGGGCAACTCCTTCCTCGTTATCGCGGCCGCTTCTTCTTATCTGTAAGGGAACCTGGCCTTCAAAGTTTAATTTAAAGGTTGTTGTGCTTCCCGGTGCCAGTGGTCTGGAAAGTGGAACGACAAGTATGGTTCCCTCTTCCATAGGCTTGAGGGCAACTCCATCCTGCGTCATGTCCATAACGTGCAGATGACCCTGTTCTTCTTTGCTCAGGCCCTGAATGCGTGAACCCACGCGTCCATCGGGATCGGCAATGGTTCTTGAGCGTACATCCATCTCACTACCTGGTTGAAACGCGTTGAAAAATAAATGATAGTAAACACGGTCTAGCGTTTCTGGCGAATTATTAGTATAGGATAATTCCTGAGTTCCAGTATAGTTGAAGTCGTCTGTATCAATATCTACCTCCATGGTGTAGTCCACATGTTGTTGCCAGTAGGTAGAGCCTGTGATCGCAGAGGATTTTGATGATGTATAAACTTTTTCCTGGGTTGTTTTACACGATGAAAGGACGACTGCCAGTAACAGTACTAATGATATTTTTTTCATAGGGATGATTCTTGTGGCTAAGATAAGAATTAGATAAGTATTCCTACATGATTTGTATAATCAATACAAGTGATAGAATAACAAGGTCAGGTCAGTGAACATGAAAAACTGTAAATTTTACATTTGAGCGATGCGCAAATTTTTTTCACAGTGGTCGGTTTAAGGTTACCACTATGAAATCGTAAGTAGTATGTTGTTAAGTTCGCTTTCGCGAAAGCGAAACCTCTATCATAGTTCCTTAGTAATTTCATACTAAAAGCTCAGAAACAAAAAAACGCCTACAAGTCTATAACCTGTAGGCGTTCATAATTTTTAAGCCAGTTCTTTACCGTCCTTATCCTTGAATTTATATTCCAGATAGGTATAGGCATCCCTGGGCATCACTTTAATCCATTTCTTGTGTTTCATGAACCATTTAGATCTTACTGATGGATACCCTTTAATAATAAAGGCTGCTACAAAGGGATGGGCATTGAGCGTAAGCTTCTTATGGCCTTCCTTGATATAACGTTCTGCATCTTCAGTGATTTTTTCAATGATTAGAATAGGTGCTTGAATCTCCTCACCGTTACCATCTGGATTTACTTCCCTGGTTTTTATATTTACCTCCTGGCGCACGCGCTGGCGGGTTATTTGGATAAGTCCAAATTTACTGGGAGGCAAGATCTTGTGCTTGGCGCGATCATCAGCCATTTCATCACGCATGTGATCGTAAAGTTTCTTACGATTTTCTGCTTTTCTCATGTCTATAAAATCAATGACGATAATACCGCCCATATCCCGCAACCTCAATTGTCTCGCTACCTCGGTGGCTGCGATCATATTAGTTTCTAGCGCTGTATCCTCCTGGCTATCTGCCTTGTTGGATCGGTTTCCAGAATTCACGTCGATGACGTGCATAGCTTCTGTATGTTCTATGACTAGATAAGCTCCTTTACTCATACTTACCGTTCTACCGAAAGTACTTTTGATTTGCCGGTCGATCCCGTATTTTTCAAAAACAGGGACTCTGGGATTGTGGTATTTTACAATGGACTCCTTCTCTGGGGCAATGGTTTTAAGATAATCCTTGATTTCCTTAAAAACGTCCTCGTCATCAACGACTATTGAAGTAAACGTATTATTGAATACGTCCCTCATAAGAGAGTTGGTGCGACTTAATTCTGTCATGACTTTTGTTGGAAACGGTGCGCGGTGAAGTTTGCCACACATAGCTTCCCATCTGTCAATGAGATTCTGTAGATCCTGATCCAGTTCTGCTACAAGTTTACCTTGGGCAACGGTACGTACAATAACGCCGAAACCCTCGGGTTTAATGCTTTTTACAAGTCTTTTAAGCCTACTTTTTTCGTCGCGATCCTCAATTTTTTGAGAGATCGAAATACGATCAGAAAAAGGAACCAATACCACATAGCGACCGGGAAGTGACAATTCTGCACTTAACCTGGGGCCTTTGGTAGAGATAGGTTCTTTAACCACCTGAACCATAATGGGCTGACCGGTGGCTATGATTTTTTCAATAGCACCGCCCTTCTCCAGTTCTTTTTCAGGTTTAATATCTTTAAGCGTAAAGTTTTTACGCCTGCCGCTTATAACTTGTTTTGTGAATTTAAGTTGTGTGAGGTAACCAGGACCTAGATCGTGGTAATGCAGGAAGCCATCTTTCACGTAGCCTACATCTACAAACGTAGCGTTGAGGCCAGAAAGGACTTTCTTGGATTTTGCAATGAATATATCACTTACCGCAAACTTATTTTCATCTTCATCTTGATGTAGCTCGACAATTCTACCACCTTTTGTAATGGCATAGTCGATTTTTGAAACACCGGAACGGATAATAATTTCTTTATCCATAATTCCTTGATATTTAACTCAAACAGCCTCAATGGGCTATGTAAGATAATTTATAATTTGTATATGTTGCTTTTGATAAAAAGCAACTCCAGCGAGCTGTAATATTCAGCCCTATTTCAAAGAACGATAAATAGAAAAAGTAGTCTTAGACTACTTTTTCTTCTTGTGACGATTAGCACGACGACGTTTTTTACGTTTGTGCGTTGCTACCTTGTGTCTTTTTCTTTTTTTACCGCTTGGCATATCTCTTATATTTTTACTTGACTTTTACGTTTTCCTTTACACCTTCTACAAAAACCTTAGCGGGTTTAAACGCTGGTATATTGTGAGCCGGTATTTTAATAGTTGTGTTTTTTGAAATGTTGCGACCGGTTTTCTCAGCTCTAGTTTTTACGATAAAACTACCGAAACCACGTAAATATACATTTTCTCCAGTCTCAAGTGATCCCTTTACCTCGTCCATAAAAGACTCTACAGTTGCCTGTACATCAGTCTTCTCCATACCCAGCTTATCTGAAATCTTTGATACGATATCTGCTTTAGTCATATTTAAAGTACAATTTTATTTTTCAATTTTATTAACAGGGCGCAAAGATAGCGTATTAAAACTTATCTAAATTCCCTAATTAATTAAAATTTAAGAAGATATATCTTGCAATCTCCTCATTTTGCGCACTTATGGACTTTTCAGGCAAACTTATAGAGTGGTATCAACGCCACCATCGTTCCCTCCCGTGGAGAAACACCACCGATCCATACCTGATATGGCTCAGTGAGATTATATTACAGCAAACCCGCGTTAGTCAAGGACTTCCCTACTATGATAAGTTCGTTAGGTCTTTTCCTACGGTGAGTGACCTGGCCATATCCCCTCAGGAAAATGTACTGAAATTGTGGCAGGGACTGGGCTATTATTCCCGGGCACGCAATCTTCACGAGGCAGCTCAACAGATCGTAAAAACAGGCGGAGTCTTCCCCCAAAACTATAAAGATCTGTTAAAACTAAAGGGCGTTGGTGATTATACGGCAGCGGCCATAGCCAGTTTTGCCTACAATGAGGCCGTTCCCGTGGTGGATGGAAACGTGTACCGGGTACTTTCCAGAATCTATGGGATCGCTACACCCATAAATTCCACCGCCGGGATCAAGGAATTTAAAAAACTTGCCCATACATTGCTCGATGGGGAAGATCCCGCGACCCACAACCAGGCGATCATGGAATTTGGCGCGCTGCAGTGCGTTCCCAAAAATCCAGATTGCCACATCTGTATCTTTAAGGACTCGTGCATTGCCCTGCAAACAAACAATATTGACCAACTGCCGGTAAAGCTCTCCAAGACCAAGGTCAAAAACCTCTTTCACCATTATCTGGTAACCATAACTCCCAGTGGTAAAACTTTACTGGAACAGCGAGGTATTGATGGGATCTGGGCGGGACTTTATGAGTTTCCCTATATTGAAAGTGATGGTGCGATGATGCCCTTTGAACTTACGGGCCATAAAAGGTTCAAGGATCTATATGGTGGGTTACGCTTTCGCGAAAGCATCTACAATCAAGAACCCGTTATTCACAAACTGTCACACAGGAAGATACATGCCTATTTCTGGATCGTAGATATAGATGAAGATTTAAATGCAGCGATGAGTGTAAGAGAGGCGTTCAAGAAACCAGTTTCCAGGCTCATGGACCGTTTTATGAAAGAATATTGGACGGCTACCAAAACATCATAAATCTAGCGCATTTTCATATCTTTGAAAACTTTTTTATACACTAAACAGACTAATTTTAAGACAGTACGATTATGGCGGGAACGGTAAACAAGGTGATCTTAATAGGGCACACTGGCGATGAGGTAAAGATGAAATACTTTGAAGGTGGAGGCTGCATAGGCCGTTTTCCACTTGCCACAAATGAAGAGTATATCAACAAAAACACCAACGAGCGCATCTCTAATACAGAATGGCACAACTGTGTCGTGCGCAACAAGGCGGCAGAGGTCTGTGAGAAGTACCTTCACAAAGGAGATAAAGTATATGTGGAAGGCCGCATAAAGAATCGCCAGTGGACGGGTGAGGATGGACAGCCCAGATACACGACCGAGATACAGGTGCAGGAATTTACTTTTCTTACCCCAAAAGGGGAGAGCAGTAACAGCACTAATACCGGCAACGCCACATCAAGGCCAGCAGACCAGCAATCTAGCAACAATCAAACTGCCAAAGAGCCCTCAACGACCAACTCATACGCTGCTCCCATTCCCAAGAATGATGACGGTGATGACGACCTGCCCTTTTAACCTAAACCCATACCTTTTAAGTGGATCCCGACCCCCCAAGTTTATATTTCAGTCTTTTATTGATACAACAGGCAGGTATGTTACTTTACCTACTCGTCTTTATCTTACTGCTTTGTTGTAGCGCATTGATAAGCGGTGCCGAGGTTGCCCTGTTCTCACTGGGAAGTACCGACCTCAATGAGGAGTCCAGCGACTTTCCCAGGAGAAACCTGGTAAATAAATTGCTGGAACGTCCCAAAAAACTGCTTGCGACCATTTTAATCGCAAATAATGCGATAAACATAACCTCAGTTTTGATTTTCGGCATTTTATCCAGTTATTGGTTTGCTGGTCTTGAGCCCGTGCACTTTAATTTCATCTATGAATTTGATCTGGATATTAGGTTTTTTATAGAAGTGGTGGTGGTTACCTTTATGATATTGCTTTTTGGAGAGATCTTTCCCAAGGTCTATGCAAATCGCAACCCTGTGAGATTTGCAAATTTCATGGCGATCCCGCTCAATATCCTGGATAAGACATTCAGTTTTATGAGCCTGCCCATGCGCTACGTTACCTTAAAAATCCATGAACGTTTGGGAAGTAAAAAAAGCAATATTACCATCTCACAACTTTCTCAGGCGCTTGAACTTACTGATGATAATGACACTACACACGAGGAGCAACAATTGTTGCAGGGAATCGTGAGCTTTGGGAACACGGACACTAAAAATGTAATGCGCAACCGTACCAATGTTTTTGCCCTGGATGAACAGCTCCCCTTTAAAGAGATCATTCCCCTGGTCATAGAACACGGTTATTCCCGCATTCCCGTATTCAAGGAAAGTATGGATCAGATCACGGGAGTCCTTTACGTCAAGGATCTACTGCCCTATATAGATCGCAAGAACTTTGAATGGACCAAATTACTTCGGGAAACCTACTTTGTTCCCGAAAACAAAAAACTGGACGACCTGCTTCAAGAATTTCAAGAACAGAAAAAACACCTTGCCATCGTTGTGGATGAATATGGTGGAACCAGCGGTTTAATTACCCTGGAAGACATTATTGAAGAAATTGTAGGTGATATAAGTGATGAATTTGACGAGGAAGACCTTGTGTATTCCAAGTTGGATGATAATAATTATATTTTTGAGGGAATAACGCCGCTCAAGGATTTCTATCGGGTCACGGACATGAAAGAAGAAAATCAAATCTTATTTGATCAATATCGTGGTGAGTCGGAGACGCTGGCAGGATTTTTACTGGAACAAACTGGTCAATTTCCACGCAAGCTGGATCAAATATCCTTCAAAGGTTTTACGTTCTTAATAGAGGTCATGGACAAAAAACGGATCAAACAAATCAAATGCACGCTACCTTAAAAACAGTTTTCCTTTTATTAATTTTAAGTGTCCTGAGCAGTTGTGGCGAGCAGGAAACACTGCCCAAGCCCAGCGGCCAGCTCGCGCTGCAATACGTGAAAAGTGGGTATGACCTTATTGCAAGGGAAAATTGTCCATTTGAATTTGAGGTAAACAACCGCGCTCGCGTGCTTTCCAAAACAGATTGTTCCATGAAGATTGAGTATCCAGAAATGGATGCGACGGTATATATCAACTATAAACCTATAAGTGATAACCTGCGCGAGCTCCTCATCGACGGGCAGAAGCTGTCCTACGACCACAACCGCAAGGCAGACATCATTGCAGAATATCCATTTAGCAATGAGGATAAAAGAGCTTATGGAATGATGTACGAGGTGGAAGGAAACGCGGCCAGCAATGCGCAGTTTTATGTGACGGATAGCACCAGCCACTTTTTAACGGCATCACTATATTTCTACGCACAGCCCAACTTTGACTCCATTTATCCCGCAGTAGATTATGTAAAGAAGGATATGATAAATATTCTAGAGACGCTGGAGTGGAAGGATTTATAAATCACGTTATATTTGCGATTCATTTAAAAACAAACCAATGAAAACTTTTAAAACAACTCTTTTTGCTGCGCTCGCAGTTCTTTTTGTAGTCTCATGTTCAAGCGATGATGATGCAGGAACGCCGGCGGCTCCTGCCGCGAATACGTTCGGTACGGGAACTGGCCAAGTTTCTGTTGATGGAATTCAATATACCTTTGATAAAGGATTGATAACGAATTTTGGAGATGATAGAACAGATGGTACGTTCAACTTCGAAATTGATTTGTTCTCTGGTAACTTAACTATAGATCCACTTACTGGACCTTCTGGAATTGGTAATTATTTGACCTTGGAACTAAATTCAGACCAAGCTTCTGGACCGAAAAATGGTACTTATACATTCAATGAAGATGATTCAGTAGATCTGACTGTAAGTAGTGGACTTTTAGATACTGAATATAACTTTACATCAGGGGTTTCCGATGACTCATTTGAAGCGGAATCTGGAACTGTTAGAATAAATAAAAGCGGGAATAACTATACTGTTACTATTAATTTAGTTCTTAGTAATGGAGACTCTATGATAGGTGTTTACACAGGTACCTTAGGGCCGGTGGATGCCAGAAACTAATAAGGAAAACTATTGCCTATTTAAAAGACCTCGCTTACCTGCGAGGTTTTTTTATGCTTTAATTTTCCATTCCACAATTAAACTGTTCTAATTTTGCCGCTTTCTAAGCACCTAGGATTTTTAGATCTCCACTTATTATACATTGTGATGAAACCCGACCAACTCAAATATGTTTATCTCGTAGTTCTAAGTCTGATCTGGGGAACATCGTTCATCCTTATAAAAAAAGCACTGGGACAGACAGAAGATGGTCTTGTGCTACAACCGCTCCAACTGGGGTCGCTGCGCACCATAATTTCTGGTACTATTCTAATCGCGATAGGATGGAAGTCATTTTTTAAAACTGAGCGACAACACTGGAAATGGTTGTTTATCTCAGGTTTGCTTGGGACTTTTTTTCCAGCTTTTCTTTTTGCCTATGCACAGACCGAGATCGATAGTGCCATAAGTGCCATTCTCAACTCTACCGTGCCACTCATTACTTTGATCATGGGTGCAGTGATATTTGGGATTGCATTTTCGCGCAAGCAATTACTGGGCGTTATCATAGGACTAGCGGGAGCGATAGGACTAGTTCTCGCGGGTATGGAAAACAATCCCGACCAGAACTATCTTTTTGCGGGACTGGTCTTTATCGCATGTGCCTGCTATGCGAGCAATGTAAATATTATCAAGAAGTTTTTGCAGGAGGTAAAGCCGCTGGCGATCGCAACGGGAAATTTTGTTTTTATCCTGCCTTTTGCGATCGGAGTTTTTCTTTTTTCTGGAGGAGCGTCGCTGGAATTTACGTCCGTGCCCGTGCTGGAAAGTCTGGGTTATATCGTGGTGCTCTGTATTTTTGGAACGGTAGCTGCCAAAATCATGTTCAACAAACTGATCCAGATGACCTCGCCCGTCTTTGCAAGCTCTGTAACCTATTTAATGCCCGTTGTGGGACTAACTTGGGGAATTACCGACGGTGAGCGGTTCAACCTGTTGCAGGGAGTTGCAACGGCCGTTATAATTCTTGCGGTCATACTTGTTACCCGTGAAAAGAAAAAACTTATTGTCAAGTAAACCATTTAGGAATATTCTGTTTCGGTTATAAGATTTACCTGTCCACCGTTTCTCGGCAAGCTTGCGCGAAAGCGTAATTCACAACAATTTTTATCAAAGTAAAAACAACTGAAACTTACACAAAGTAAAAAAGCCGATCTCAAATTAAGAGATCGGCTTTTTTTGGTTGTTACGCTTTCCTGCCTGTCGTACCTTAGCAGGCCGGCGCGAAAGCGTCATTCTATAAAAATCTATTCAAAGTCACTGTCCTTCAAACCGGAATTGATCTTCATGTCCTTAACTTCAAACTTAAAGGTCTGTCCCATTGCATCCTGCATTAACATCATCGGGTACATCACACCTTGAACTTCTTGATAGTTTTGAAATTTGAGCATGGTAGAAATAGGTCCTTGGGGAGTTTCTGCGCTAGTTTCTTCAGCTACTAAAAGGTGGGTTGTAGTATCGTAATAACGTGTTTTAGAATCACTCCATTTTACCACATACACATTAGAGTCTCCCATGCGTTCTGCTCCCATAAGCTCTGCCTGATCTTGAGCAGTCAATTCTGGGAAAAGAATAGCACTACTTGCGGCTTCTGCTAGTTCATCACCGGTAAGTTCTTGGGTCTGTCCCATAGCACTCATTTTGCCTTTTCCTTTAGAATAGGTCTGTCTTTGCATGGTCGCACCACCCATTTTGATGGTTTGGGCAAACTGACCTTTATCTGTTTTTTTAATGTCCAGAACAAGATCCCCCTGCGGTATGGTAAACGTAGCAAACATATCAGTGGACTTTACTTTAGAGACCGCTTCCTTACCACCTATTGCCTTGATGTAATCGTCAAGTACGGTATTTACAGTAAGACCAGCAGGTATTTCAACAGTTGATGGTCTCTCGGTAGGATTTGCCATTTTATCAAAGAATTTCACTTTAACCGGTTGTCCATCGATCTTCATTTTTTCAAGATTCTCAAGAACATCTCCAGCTTTACCTACAAGTACAATACGCGCCTTAGAAGGATCGATGTATTTATTAGCTACTCGCTTCACATCTTCCTTAGTTACCGCATTGATGTTCTTGATGAAGTTTTTATAAAAATCATCTGGAAGATCCATGGTCTTGATGCGCACCGCACGATCTGCAACTACTGACTTGTCCTCTGACTGCATGATAAAACTACCTAAAAACTTAGCTTTTGCATTTGCAAGGGCTTCATCTTCAACATACGTTTCTCTGATGCGCTTGATCTCGTTAAAAGTCTCAACTACGGCACTATCGGTAACTTCGTTTCTCACCTTTGCAGTTGCTCTGAAGGTAGATTTATAATCCCTACCAGTTCCCAGGGAAGTTCTAGCTCCATAAGTATAACCATTTTTCTCACGTAGGTTCATGTTCAAGTAAGATCCAAAAGATCCACCCAACAAATAATTGGTAACTACAGCAGCATAATAATCGGGATTGTTCATTTTAAGGTCAGAAACCATGATTACGGCAAGCTCGGTCTGCACCGCATTGGGAACATCTATAAAGTTGATCTGGCGCTCGTCAACATCAACAACGGCTGGTAGCTCAGATACCGGAGCCATTTTTTCGTCCCAGTCCTTCATGTGCTTCTTCACTAATTTCTTGGCATCTTTTCCTTCGATATCTCCGCTTATTACCAAATAACCACGAGTGGGAACAAAGTAATTGTTATAAAAGGTCTTCACATCATCTAAGGTCACACTATTGATGGACTCTTCGGTTGCAAACTCTCCAGCTGCGTGATTCTTACCATAGGCAAGTGCGCTAGTCACACGACCGGCAATTGCAGCAGCGCTATTCTCACCAGACTTGATACCCTCAATAAGCTGTGACTTTTCAAAGTCAAGTTCTTTTTGGGTAAAATTGGGCATCATTGCAGCATCAACAAACATCTTGAATACCTCGTCGGTATATTTGGACAAGGTGTAGGCATAGCCACCATTTACATTTACAAAAACGCTTGCGCCCAGAAAATCAACTTTTTCATTGAAATCTTCCTTGGACATTGCAGTTGTTCCCTTACCCATTATTGAACTGGTAAGGGATTGAACTCCTGCTTTATCACCTTCCAACATCGGTGGGTTGTCCAGGTCCAGACTAAAACTTACCGTGGGCAGTTTTTTATCAGTGACTACGAGAACCTGCAATCCATTTTTCAGTTCAAATGTGTATGGTTTTCCAAGGTTGATCTCTGGCGTAGGACCTGATTTAGGTGGCGTGGATCTATCTATTTGGGCAGTGGCGGTAATTCCCGTAAGGAATAATGCCATTAAAAATATGAGTTGTTTTTTCATTTCAGATTTATTTTTTTGTAATGGTAAATTCTGTTCTTCTTGATTGCTCGTATTGTTCATCGCTACATTTCATGGATTCACAATCTACTACCGGATTGTCTTCTCCACGACCTACCGCTTTGATACGGGAAGCTTTTATTCCCTTGGAAACCAGATAACCTTTAACGGCAGAGGCTCTTTTTTGGGAAAGTTCCTTATTGTACGTATCGCTACCTCGGGTGTCGGTATAAGTTTCGGCAAGGATTTCCATGGATACGTTTTTCATCATCATGTTTCCTACGCGATCTAGTTCCTTCATCGCACTCTCTGTAATTTCTGCCTTATCGTTTTCAAAATAGATCTTGTTGATCTGCATTTTATTATCCACGATCTTTACATCTTCCATTTCCTTGGCTGCCATTTCCTTTTCTTCAGCAGTAGGCTCGCTACCAGCTAGATAATCCAGTTCCAGTCTTTGAGAAGGCTTTAGGTACTGGTTTGCAGCTCTCTTGATATCTTCTCTGGTCACGCTTTTATAAATGTCCAGTTCCTTATTGATGCGGTTGGTATCTCCCTGTAACATGTTGTAAGAAGCTAGGGAAGCGGCAATGCCTTCCACGCGTGAATTAGAGCTGATGTATTGGGACTCAAACTGGTTTTGGAGTTTCTGGTATTCTCTTTCAGAGATCAACTCGGTCTGTAGCTTTACAATTTCCTCATCCATGACAGCTGCAAGCTTACTTAGCTCTACGTCTCCCTTGGCAAGAGCACCCATGGTATAGGTTCCATAATCCTGACTTGCAGAATTGAAAGCCAAAACCTGAAGCGCTATCTGCTCTTCATCGACCATTCTCTTCTGCATTCTTGAACTGTTACCACCCGTTAGTACCTGGCTGATGTAATCCAGAACATAGGCGTCCTTATCTATCGACTTTGGAGTGATGTAGGAAAATATCTTTGCGGGTATCTGGATGTTGGGATCATACTCTGTAGCATATCTCGTTGAGGTGATCGGGTCTTCAACAATAGTTTTGCGAACATTTTTAGGCGCCTTGTTAGTAATAGGACCGAAGTAATCCTCGATCATTTTCTTGGTTTCCTCGATATTGATATCTCCCGCAACAACTAGAGTTGCGTTGTTGGGATTGTAATATTTATCGTTGAATGCCTGAAATTCTTCAAGCTTTGCAGCGTTGAGATCTTCCATGGAGCCTATTACAGACTGGCCGTAAGGATGTTTTTTAAACAAATGCTTATCGATTCCTGTTCTATAGATTATAGCTCCATAGGGCGCGTTATCGATGCGTTGTCTCTTTTCTTCCTTTACAACTTCGTTCTGGGTATCCACGCCTATTTTCTCGATTTTGGGATGAAGCATGCGCTCGCTTTCCATCCATAGACCCATTTCCAGGTTATTGGAAGGGAAAGTTTCATAGTAGTACGTGCGATCCTGGGTGGTATTTGCATTATTGCTACCGCCATTTGCGGCAACTATATTGAACCATTCTCCGCGCTCGATATTCTCGGTACCTTCAAAGAGTAGGTGTTCAAAGAAGTGGGCAAAGCCGGTTCTTCCAGGATCTTCATCCTTAGCTCCTACTTGGTACATTACGGCGGTCGTTACAACGGGCGCACCGTTTTCTTGGTGGAGAATCACGTGCAGCCCGTTAGGGAGGTCATATTCCGTGAACTTTACCTCTTGGGCAAAACTGGTGGCAGCTACAAAAGCTGTGGCCAGACTCAAGACAATTTTTTTCATTGGGGTATGTTTTTTATGTTATTGCATTAGTTCCTAATAAATACGTATTGTTACATAATTTAGGACAATGACTTTGTAAATTTAGCTTTCGCGAAAGCAAAAACAGTTAAAGTAATTTCAAAAGTTATAATTAAATGCAACCAAAAATATACTTTTACTTAAAATCCAATCTTAAATGAAAAATTCCTACAAATACGCATTATTTATAAGTGCCGCACTGATCATCTATTTTGTCATTATCGATACCATAGGCTACGGGTCTGAAAGCTACCTAAGCTTTTTTAACGCCGTGATCACGGGAGTGGGACTGTATCTTGTAATAAGGGCCGAGTATATGGATAGTGCAGATTTTAAATATATGGACGGTTTCCTGACGGGAATAAAAACTGGTTTTATCGCCACGCTCATCTATACCATCTTCATGGCTATCTACCTTTTTGAGATAAACCCAGACCTCGCAGAACAATTGAAGGAGCAGGTTACTATTGCTGGTGATGGGATTGAAGTTGCCTTATTGTTGTTCATATTTCTATCTGGATTTGCGACTTCCATAGTTGCGTCCCTACTTATAATCCCTATCTATAAAAAATCCTGGAACACCCGCGAGGTGCGCAAGGATCAGGAACCCATGAATAATTAAGTTCAATACTTTTCAAATCTTGTTGATAAGTTTGTAGGTTTTGGGAATAGAGGTATATTTGCAGCCCTTAATAATTAGGTAAAATAAACATTATGTACGCAATCGTAGAGATAGCAGGGCAGCAATTCAAGATCGAGAAGGATCAGAAGTTGTTCGTACATCGTTTAAAAGAAGATGAAGGTGCTACACTTTCCATAGACAAGGTTCTTCTTTTAGGTGACGGCGACAACATCACACTCGGCGCCCCAGCTATAGAAGGAGCATTTGCAGAGGCAAAAGTTCTGGGACACCTTAAAGGTGACAAAGTAATCGTTTTCAAGAAAAAACGTAGAAAGGGATACCGTAAGAAAAACGGTCACAGACAGTATCTTTCTCAAATTGAGATCACCGGCATAACTGCAAGTGGTAAAAAATCAAAAGAGAAATCCTCTGAAAAGCCAGCTGAAAAAGCCGCTCCCAAAAAAGCAACCGCAGTGAAAGCTGAAGATGCTCCCAAAGGAAAAGTTGCCGACACAAAAAAGGCTGCTCCTAAGAAAGCTGCCAAAGGCGAAGAAGAATAAATAAAAGTTAACCCATCTGTTTTTTTTATAACAGATCACAAAATAAATTATCATGGCTCATAAAAAAGGAGTAGGTAGTTCGAAGAACGGTAGAGAATCAGAATCAAAACGTCTAGGTGTTAAGATTTTTGGTGGACAGGCAGCAACCGCTGGTAACATCTTGATCCGTCAGCGTGGAATGACTCATCATCCAGGTGAGAATGTGTATGCAGGTAAAGACTTTACACTACATGCCCGTGTTGATGGAACTGTCAAGTTTACAAAAAAACGAAATGATCGTTCTTTTGTTTCCATCGTTCCTGCTGAGGCTTAAACCTTAGAACTAATAAAAATATGATCCCAAACTGACTTTGTCGGTTTGGGATTTTTTTATGTAATAATTTTATGTAATAATTTAAGGTCTTGGGATTGGACTCAATTAGAATTGTTCATGGAGAGCTGTTTTAAAACGTCTTTTTTCTCCCTACTAATTCTAGGGTCGTGTCATACCAGTGCTCACGTTTAAATTTAGCTTTTATCCATGCATAAAGACTAATGGCAAAAACATCTTCTTCATAATCATTAATGGAAAGTTGATCCAGGGACTTCTCAAATCTCATGCGGTTTACAAGTTGTGGATCAGCACAATAATCGACCAGTATTTTTATGAAAGCAAGCGTCCTGGGATCTGTCACCGCAGGGATACTCTTTTGTTTCTTTCTAAGTGAAGCAAGCCGGGAGTCTGCGAGATCCCATTTATTAAGATCGATGAACAATAAGACCTCAAGTAAATTCTTTTTGAGCAACAGGGCGGGAGCATGCGATTTCTCGTAATATGCATCGGTTCTATTTAATTTATTTAGAACTTTGAGGGCTGCTGCTGGGTCTCCGTTTTGAAAAATGCATAGTGTTTTGATCAAGGTAGTTTCAAAGGAAGGTTTTCTAAAAGTGGATAGGACTTCTAGTGCCACAATCCTGTTCCCTGAAAAATGCAGGCACAGCGAGTTTAAAAGCTGCACGCGCTCTTGAAAATGGTTCTGATAAGAATTATTTTGTGTTTTTAAATGAACCGCTAATTCATCCAATATTTGCTGGGATCTATTAAAATCCCTCGTCCTAAAATGGGTAAGCGCAATTAGAAACAAACATTCTAGGTAATGCCAAAGGTTCTTCGGTATGAGTTCTTTTTTGTCACGGGTAACTTGGTAAATTGTATTTACAAAAGCGGTGATACCGTAGTAATTTCCCGCTGAGGTTGCTGCATCGGTTGCTATCTCCAGTAGCTGGAACAGGTTTTTGAAACTTAGCTTTTTATTTATGGAAACCTGATTTTCAGACAGGTATAAATTTATGTAATCTACCTTGTTTGAAGGTAATCCTTCGGGTACATTTTTATAAATGGCAAAGAGCTGCGCAATGGTATTTGAAGTTTTTAGTGCCGACAGGTTATCCTGAAATCTATTTTGAAGGTCGTTAAAGTGAATGTCTTTATCGTGATGGGCAAATTCCAGCAACGTCAGCAATATTTCATTGAGGAGTGGATACAGTTCATTTTGTGCTGCATGACTTTCACATTTTTCCAGCAAGCGGCGCCCCATTTTATAATGACCTTTCTCTAAAAGAATGCGCGCGGCGAGCAGCCATTTGAGGATGGACATTTCTTCTTTCTGACCATGCTTGAATCCTTGGATCGCGATAAATTCGATAAGGCTATTCTGCAATCTGTTTTTAAGGGCGTACAGCGCATTTGGGTTAGACCTTCCGTAGATGGCTAGATCCAGATCCCGCGTTTTTCCAGATCTCAGTAGTTTAAATAGAGTTAGATTGTGGGTTTGAGATCGTTTGTTTCTTGCTTTCGCGAAAGCTAAAAAACCACTCACATCTTCCTCACTCAACGAGTCAATAACCAATTTAATATCGTTCAATATGATTTATTAAAGCACTAAAAATAAGCTTATAAAGTGTTAGCGGGTGGTTTTATATCGTAAGAAATTCAAATTATTAGATTTTTTAAAATTAGTGATTCTATCGATTTTTGGATCTTCAAATCTTAAAATAGAACACATGGAAACTTATGAAACCCCAAAAACCACAAAGAACGAAAACTCCAAAAATAAGAAAGTAACATTCACGGGAAAACCTACCGCTGCATTCATCGCGGCATCATGGACAGCACTGCTCACGGGAATGGTGGGCTACTGCATCGGACTATGGAACGCAGGCATGGAACTCAACGAGAAAGGATACTATTTTGTGATCCTTTTATTTGGTCTATTTTCTGTGATTTCTGTTCAAAAATCTGTCAGGGATAAACAGGAAGGAGTCGCGGTAACAGACCTATATTATGGAATAAGTTGGTTTGTAACACTTGCCTCTATCGTGCTTTTAGTCATTGGACTATGGAATGCCACGCTGGAACTGAGCGAGAAAGGCTTCTACGCCATCGCATTTCTCCTGAGCCTCTTTGCCGCGATCGCAGTCCAGAAAAACACCCGAGACACAAAATATATAGAAGACCGAGAAAAAGATGAGGAGTAAAGAGCTCCAACATCTTAAAATAATGTGCTACGCCAGTGTGTGTAGTGCATTATTTTTTATGATTCTAGTGTTGTTGAATGCTTTTAAAGTAGATCATGTAATCATAGGTGTACTGCGCGAGATGGTCACAATCCCCATGATGCTAATTTCAATAATTCTTGTGCCGCTATTTTTGATAAAATCTAGATATGCAACAGGAAGGTATTTTTACTATTACTGGATAGGATTAGCTTCTAGTGTTTTGGTAGTGGGGTTTATATTTAAAAGTTTTACGGGTTTATGGTAAGAATTTTCATTAGCTACAAGAGTTATTACGATCAAATATGATCACGTTTTTTATGTTTTTTATGGAGCGTAATCTGTTAAATGACTAATCCTTATTAAGGATTGTAACAAAAAGTTAACGCAGTTGACTGATGCTAACAATAAATGATTTTAATTTGCGTTCGCGTTTTACACTAAACATCTATAAATCAATCTTATGAATTTAAAACACATTTCGGTTTTTTTATTGTCGGCTTCAATGCTTTTTGGCTGCAAGGACAATGACAAACCCGAAAACACCACCACAACCCCTTACCAGGCATCCACCCAAAAGGATGACAACGGCTATTCTTACGAGACCTTTGCCGATGATCCCACGGGATTGCGCCTTTACACTTTAGAAAATGGACTCAAGGTCTATCTAGGAAAAAATGAGGAAGAACCTAAAATCCAAACGCTTATAGCTGTACGCGCGGGATCTACCTATGATCCAGCAGACAATACAGGTCTTGCCCACTACCTCGAGCACATGGTTTTTAAGGGAACTGACGAGATAGGAACGACTGATTATGCAAAAGAAGAAGTGATGATCAAGAACATCTCCGATCTTTATGAAAAGCACAAAGCAGAGTCCGACCCAGAAAAGAAAAAAGCGATCTACAAACAAATAGATAGTGCTTCCTTTGCCGCTTCCCAAATTTCCATTGCCAACGAGTACGATAAAATGGTTAGCTCTTTGGGAGCTGAGGGAACTAATGCCTTTACTTCAAATGAGCAAACGGTTTATGTGAACACCATTCCAAGTAATGAACTGGAAAAATGGCTCACTATTGAAAGTGAGCGTTTCAGCAAGCTGGTTTTAAGATTGTTCCATACAGAACTGGAAGCGGTTTTTGAAGAATTTAACCGTGGACAGGATAGTGATGGCCGCAAGCAATATATGGCGGTTCTTGAAGGATTGTATCCCAACCACCCGTACGGTACACAATCTACCATAGGTATTGCAGAGCATTTGAAAAATCCTTCCATGGAGGCGATCAACGCTTATTTTGATAAATATTATGTGCCCAACAACATGGCGGTTATCCTTGTGGGAGATCTTGATTATGACGCTACGATCAAGGAAGTGGATGAGGCTTTTGGAAAATACGAGTCTAAAGAAGTTACCCACCCTACATTTGATGATGTAGCGCCACTTACTGCACCGGTTAAAAAGGTAGTAAAAGGACCAACTTCTGAGTCGGTTTATGTTGCTTTTAGAACAGAGGGAAAAGGATCTGAGGAAGAAGTTATGGTAACTCTTATAGATTACTTACTAGCTAACTCTCAGGCTGGTCTTATCGACCTGAATTTGAATCAAAAGCAAATGGTTCAAAATGCATCGTCGTTTACCAACTTTGATAACGATTATGGTTTTCACCTGCTTTACGGTTCGCCCAAAAAAGACCAATCCCTTGACGAGGTTCGTGATTTATTATTGGCTCAAATCGAGAAAATCAAAAAAGGTGAATTCGAGGACTGGTTGCTGACAGCGGTAATCAACGATCTTAGAAAATCCCAGATCCAGCAGTATGAAAATGCTTCTTCAACGGCTTATGCATATCTTGATGCTTTTATCGGTTTCCAAGAATGGCCCAACCGTTTGAGCATGCTAGATAAAATGCAGGAAATCACCAAGGAAGATGTGGTTGCCTTTGCAAATGAAACCTATAAAAACAATTATGTAGAAGTGCATAAAGAGCAGGGAGTTGATCCAGACATCGCCAAAGTTGAAAATCCAGGAATCACTCCCATTGAATTGAATAGAGGTAAAGAATCTACGTTCATGACCAACTTCAGCAAAATGGAAACTCCTGCGTTGAAGCCACAATTTGTTGATTATAAAAAACAGATCAAAACTTCCAAAACAGAAAGCGGTCTGGAATTCTCCCACATCGAGAATCCTAATAACGACCTCTTTAATATGTATATGATACTGGACATGGGCAGCGATAATGATCGTAAGGTTTCTCTTGCTGCAGGATACTTGGACTATGTGGGAACTGATAAATACAGTCCTGAAGAGTTAAAGCAGGAGTTCTATAAATTGGGTATCAACTACTTCGTGAGCTCTGGATCAGACAGGACTTATATAGGAATGTCAGGACTTAAAGAAAATCTTGATGAAGGCTTAAAACTCGTTGAGCACTTATGGAATAATGCAGTTGCAGATCAGGAATCTTACGATAAATACGTAGATCAGATCCTCAAGGGACGTCAGGATGGTAAATCCCAAAAAGGAAATATTCTCTTCAACGGTCTTATGAGTTATGGAACTTATGGTGAGGACAGTAGGTTGAGAAATATCTACAGTGCCAGCGAACTTCAGTCAATGAATCCCACCGACCTTGTACAGACCGTAAAAGATCTGCGTAATTACAAGCACCGCGTTTTCTATTACGGTAAGGATAAAAAGGCCGCAATGGCAGCCGTTAACAAGCACCATAAAGTCCCTGCAAACCTCGCAGATTACCCAGAGAAGAAAGTTTATGAAGAACTGGAAACTGGAGGTAACGTGTACTTTGTAGATTACGACATGGTACAGAGCGAGATGGTTTTACTTGCCAAAGGTGAAGTCTTTGACCCAGAGCAAATGGCGGCGACACGATTGTTCAACACCTACTTCGGGAGCGGACTTTCTTCCATCGTTTTTCAGGAAATCAGAGAGTCTAAATCACTGGCATATTCCGCTTATTCTGCATATCAAAGTGCTTCTGAGAAAGGAAAGAGCGATTATGTGATGGCATACATCGGGACGCAGGCAAATAAAATGCCCCAGGCGATCGATGCCATGATGGAAATCATGACCGACATGCCACAGGCCGAGGAGCAATTCCAGCAGGCTAAGGAAAGTACCCTCAAGCAACTTGCTGCTGACCGTATTACCAAATCCAATATTTTCTGGTCTTATGAAGGACTCAAAAAACGTGGAATCTCCGAGGATAACCGTCAGAAAATGTACGACATCATCAAGGACATGAGCCTTGCAGATCTTAAGACTTATTTTGACAAGAACATCAGTGGCGAGGACTACAATGTGATGGTTATCGGTAACAAAAAAGATGTGGATATGAAGGCATTGAGCATGCTGGGTAAGGTAAAAGAACTCGACATCGATTACCTTTTCAATTATGAAAATGAAGAAGTAAAGATGTAGGTATCCTGAAATTTATATAATTAGACCGCCCTTGTTTATTCCATGATAGGAAACACAAGGGCGGTTTTTTTTGCCGTTTATTGAAAAATTAACGGGACTAATTCGCTGTGTTTTGTAACATTGTGTGATTGTTCCGCTTTCGCGCCTGCCTGCCGGTCAGGCAGGAAAGCGGAGTCCCAACAAACCTCTCCATCACTAAGTATCCTTTTCATGAAAAAAGAAGCCTCCATCATAATCCATCAATTAAAAACGGCCATTCACCCAGAGAAAAAGCTCATGGAAGTATGGCGGGAACTCAATGAATACGACGATCACGACAAGGAGGAAACCTTAGAAGATCTGGACACCTACCGCCAGGAATGTATGGCAAAAGGCGATGAGGAATTTGGTAATATGCTGGAAAAGATCATTACCGATATAAGAATAGGAGTCGAGCCACCACGTCACAGAAATGTCCCAAAACAATTTTAAATTGAAAGTTAAAACATTAAAATTTGCTGATTTATCTACCGACCAGCTTTACGCAATTTTAAGATTGCGCGCTGAAGTTTTTGTGGTAGAGCAGGATTGTGTTTATCAAGATATTGATAACAAAGATCAAAATGCAGTTCACATCATCGGCTATGAGGGAAGGGAAGTTGTTGCTTACGCACGATTTTTCATGCCGGGTGATTATTTTGAAATGGCAAGCATAGGCAGGGTCGTGGTAGATCCCGCGCATCGTGGAAAGGATTATGGAAAGAAGATCATGGAGCAGAGTCTAGCTTTCGCGAAAGCAAACCACATCATCCACCATTCAAATCTCAGCACAATGTTATCTCGATAAATTCTACACCGACCTAGGTTTCAAGTCCACTGGGAAAAATTATCTTGAAGATGGGATACCGCATAAGGAGATGATCGTGAGCATAAAATAAGCTCGATAGAAATCGTGCTTATTTTATACTCATTCAGATACTTTCAAGACTATTTTATCGGCGATCAACTATTACACTAATAACCATTAACTAATAACAGTTACACTTTTAATAAAAGACTCTAATGCTCATCATGATGCTCATCATGGTTACCAAAAGGTTTCCAGATAATCCCGGCACTTAGGATAAAACCATCGTTGGGCGCATAGAGTTCATTAAAAGTAGGAACGCCGTTATTGACCTGGACAGTAGGGGAGAATTGATCCTGTCGCTGATTGGTGAAATTTTCAAAATTCACAAAAATATTTCCCCATTCAAAGTTGCGCATGGCAAGAAAACCCATGGTTATAAAATCCGTTGTTTCCGTGCCATTAAAGAGCAGTTGTTCTCCCCAGTAATATGTCTCCAGTCCCAGTCGCCATTCTGGCGTTTCATACATGACCACACTACCGGCACTGTGCCTGGCGGTAAGCGGTATCTGTGGATTATTATCCAGATAATTGAGCTGGGTATCTATAAATGCATAGTTCAAGAACCATTTAAAATCGTGGTAGGAGAACTTGATATTAGTTTCTGCACCGCGGCTCAAGGTAAGGTCGCTGGCGTTATTATATTCTAGAAAACCATTTGGTGTAGAATTGAGAATAAGCCCATCCTCAATGGCCGTGAGATAAAACAGCTGATTTATAGATCCGTTGATCTCGTCGGTAACCGCAAACTTGTAATCAAAGTCAAGATTGAGTCCATAACTGGTTTCGGCATCCAGTTGGTCTTTGTTGATCGCCAGGACGTTTTGAAAATTGACCCGCTCTGCATCTTCGGTAAAAATGTCTGGAACCTTATAGCCCAGTCCACCGCCCAGACGGCTGGTAAATGCACCTTTACTTTTATAGAGTAATGAAAATCTAGGCAGGGCAAACATGCCCCAGTCTGCGGTAAAGTCGGTTCTAAAACCAGTCTCCAGTATAAAACGATCGCTGATATCATACACATTATTTACAAAAGCACCCACCGTGGTATCACTTTGATCGCGCTCATTTATTACCGTATCTTCGTCAAAGTCGGTCGTGTACAGGTTTGCCCCCACGATCCAGTCGGTACGATTGCTTGATGTATTGTAGCTCGCCTCGGTAAAACTATTGACCTGCGTTCCCTTAAAATTAAAGGTGGGAATGATGAGGTCTCTATTGAAATAGTTGATGCTGTTCTTGATTTCGATCGTCGCGCTTTCATTCAATTTTGTGCGATAATCTGCTTGCGTGCTCAACCTGCGCGAAATATTTTGTTCGGTATAGCCAGTTGTATTTCCGTCTATAGCATCTAGATTTCCACCCGTTCTATTGTCATAAGTCCCATTCAATCCCAGCCAAAAAGTGGTACGCTTAGATGGATAATAAAACAATCTTGGGTTAAGGGTAATGGATTGTGTTTCAGGCAAATTTGAGAATTCGTCGCCATCGGGATCGTAGGCATCTTGCAGGTTTCCAGATGCATAAAGTGTCGTTCCCCATTTCTCGTTTCTCTTGCTGTAAAAGATATTTCCCGTTGTTCCCAGCGCCTGTGTTCCTACCAGCATGAGGTCCAGGGCGGCTTCATCCTCGGGTCTTTTGGTCTGCATATTTACCAGTCCAGCGATGGCTCCACCACCGTAAAGCGTGGAGGCACTTCCTTTGACCAGTTCAAACTGGGCGATATCCAGAGGCGGAATCTGCATCACGCTCAGGCCACCGGCAAAACCTCCATAAAGCGGGAAACCGTCCTTTAAAAGCTGTGTGTACCTACCATCCAGTCCCTGTATCCTGATGGTCTGGTTTGCGCTGCTCTGGGAGGTCTGCTGCATTTGCACTCCGGTACTTTCCCGCAGGATCATGGCGATGTTGGAACTGTTCATCGCGGTTTTTTCGACCAGCTCCTCGCCACCTATAAATTCCACTCGGGTAGGCGTACGCTTAAAACTACGTGAGCTGCGCGTGGATTGTATGACGATCTCATCCAACTTATTTTCATCTTCAGTCAGATAAAAAGTTAGGTTTTGATTAGAATTTAGATCAACAGTTTGCTTGATGGTCGTATAGCCTACATAGGAAATCTGGAGTTCATAGGTGCCAGCGGGTAGGTTTTCAAGGGTTGCCTTACCGGTAACATCGGTGGTTGCGCCTTTTTTGAGACTTGCTATATAAACGCTTGCGCCTAGAATGGGCTCTTTTTCCTGCTCGGTGAGAATAGTGACTTCTAGATTGTTTGGCTGGTTTAATTGTTGGATGGTAACGGGAATGGGTGTGGCGTGTACCGCTTTCGCGAAAGCAAAAAGCATACAGCCCAATAATATCTTATACATAATGGAATAATTAAATAGACTTGAATTAAACGGACTTCTCCTGTAGAACTAGCTATTTAACTGGGGCGGTTGTAGAATGCTGCCCAAAAATCCATCATACCGTGGACGTGTATAATAATTAAGTGGTTTCTCCTCGATGGGAATAGTCGCAGCAACATCAGATCCTGCAATATCAATATTCAAAACGGTAACAGAACAACAGTTACACTGGCAAAATGGCGAGCAAAAGTCTTCATGTTCATCCTCGTGACCATCATTATGGGACTGCTCTATATGATCCCCAGATTGCTGACCCTCAACAGGATCGCCACAGGGAAGCACGTTGAGCCCCAAAAAATAGAACGAAAATATAAAAAGCAGTAGCTTCATGCAGCAAAGATAATATTGTTGCGCTCTAGTAAAACCGTTTTTTAAGGTAAAATGAAACCCGTACCAATAAGATCAACGCAGGAACCTCCACCAGCGGCCCGATCACGCCCGTAAATGCCTGCCCAGAATTAAGTCCAAAAACCGCGATGGCAACCGCAATAGCCAACTCAAAATTATTACCCGCAGCGGTAAATGAAATTGCGGCGTTCTCGCTATAAGTTGCACCACGCGCCTTGCTGATGAAAAAGCCTATGAGAAACATGATGATAAAATAGATCATCAATGGAGTCGCTATCAATAATACATCCATGGGAATCTCCACAATCAGCTCGCCCTTAAGGCTGAACATGAGAACGATGGTGAGCAAAAGAGCAATTAACGTGACGGGCGATATAGCTGGAATAAAGACTTCTTCATACCATGTTTTTCCTTTAGACTTTACTAGAAAATACCTGCTCAAAACTCCCATCACAAAGGGAATTCCTAGATAAACTGCAACACTTTCTGCAATCGTTATAATTGAAATATCGATTATCGCTCCTTCAAATCCGAAATAGGGCGGCAAGATGGTAATAAATAGCCACGCATAAAAGGAGTACGCAAAAACCTGAAAAACACTGTTTAGTGCCACGAGTCCAGCGCCATATTCAGGACTGCCGTCTGCTAGATCGTTCCAAACGAGAACCATCGCGATACAACGAGCCAGTCCTATGAGAATAAGTCCGACCATATACTCGGGATGATCCTGTAAAAAAAGGATCGCCAGTAAAAACATGAGCACCGGGCCGATGATCCAGTTGAGCAATAGACTTATGCTGAGAATCTTTGTGTTTTTAAAAACTTTGGGGAGTAATTTATAATCTGCTTTTGCGAGTGGTGGATACATCATTAGAATAAGACCTATGGCCAGCGGTATGTTAGTAGATCCAGAACTCAAACCTTCTATTTTCAATGAAATACTGGGATACAAATAACCGATTCCCACACCTAGTATCATCGCGAGGAAAATCCACACCGTTAAATAACTATTGAGAAAACTGAGCTGTTTTTTCATGATTTTATATTAGAAAGAACATATTTAGCTTCAGTGGCTATTTGAAGACTTCGTGCTGTATAGGTTTCCTGTTCCATGGATGTACCGTCAGAGATTTTTGGGTCTTCATAAGTTAGGGCGATGCGTTGATCTGCTCCGAGGATCATTGGACAATTTTCATCGGCATGGCCGCAGGTCATTACTGCCACAAAATCCTTGCTTGGATTGAACGGATGGTCATATTCTTTAGAAAATCCCTCGATCGGTGATTGTTCCTCGCTGTATGAAATGTAATAATGAGGGTTCACCTCTTCATCGCTTTTGCTGGTAATTTTAAAACCTACATTTTTCAGCGTATTGACAACCTCTTTATAGACAGCGGTAGATTCTGTACCACCAGAAAAACAGGTGACTGTCGACAATTTTATAATAGTCAGCCATGGCTTGAAACCAGATTTGGGCGAGATGACTACGTCTGGAATTATGAGTGCAAATAAAATTAAGCTGGAGCGGCTTTTTATGGTCGATCCGATCCTTTAGATGACTTGCAAATGCATCGAGTAAAATTATGCGCTTTTCTGATATGGAGGAAACATCCAGACCATCAATTTGTTTTTTAAGTTTGGGGAACATGATGAGAAGTTTAGTTTGAATGAATAGATCAGCAGCAGCCACCTCCAGGCTTACAATCATTGCTTGCCATTACGCTGGATATACGAACTCTCGGTTTTTCCACGGGAATGCCGCAACTATCTTTTGCCAGGCAATCGGTCTGTTTTGAGGTGAGAAGAAAACTTGAGCCGTCGTAATCGAGCCCATATTTACCGATGGTATCGGCTTGATATTCTACTTCTATTTCTAGGTCGTCAAACTTTAGAATTTTTTCTGAAAGCTCGATGATGTGGAGTAATTTTTCAGGATGGAGTCGGTGGTCATAATCATTTGCATTCCATAGCTGAAAGTTGACCACTTCTTCCTTTCTTTCCACACCACCACAATCTATAAAGTGCTTTGTAATCTTACCTACCTCGGTCACGTGGAAGTGACTGGGAACGGACTTGCCATCAGGTAGTTGAAAGCTTATGGCATTTGTTTTTTTAAGTATTTCTTTTATTTGTGATAATTTCATGGTTTGAGATTTATTGGTTGGGGTTATAATGTGTTATTCAACAACAGTCGTTATTTATACTAATATGATTGGTAGTCGATGTAGATTCTTGATCGAGAAAAAGATTCATCAAGCTTTTCATAGCAATCCAATTTTCTTGATCAATGCAATAACATACACTGGCTCCTTCTACGTTGCCCTTAATCAATCCAGCCAGTTTTAAAGCTTTTAAATGTTGGGAAATAGTCGCTTGTGCAAGTCCTATTTCTTCTACGATATCACCGCAAACACAATTTTTAACCTTGATAAGATGTTGGATGATCGCCACCCGTGCTGGATGGGCGAGTGCTTTATGTAGTTGGGCAAGTTGCAGTTGACTTGCAGAATAATGAGAGTTATCGGTAGTCGCCATAATTAATCGTAAAAATACGATTAATTATTAATCGGCACGGATTATTGAGAAATTAAATCATGTCCAGGTTAATGTCTAGAAAATATTTGAGAGATAATGGAGTGGTTGCTTATAACACCAGAGAAGATTATTAGACTCTATTTGATCAGTTTCTTCTCTAGCAACACGGCTGCAATGGAATCACAAAACTCGATCTGGTTAAGTTCGCCAGTATTTGCAATTTGGATGGTATAGAAGCCCGGATATTCTGATAGATCCTCGTAGTTTTTTCCAAGGATGGTACTTAGGTTTTCTGATCGTGAGCATAAAATAAGCTCGATAGAAATCGTGCTTATTACTTATACTCATTCAGATACTTTGCAAGACTAGATTTTACTCGGCGATTAACTATTACACTAATAACCATTAACTAATAACAGTTACACTTTTAATAAAAGTATCTAATGCTCATCATGATGCTCATCATGGTTACCAAAAGGTTTCCAGATAATCCCGGCACTTAGAATAAAACCATCGTTGGGCGCATAGAGTTCATTAAAAGTAGGAACGCCGTTATTGACCTGGACAGTAGGGGAGAATTGATCCTGTCGCTGATTGGTGAAATTTTCAAAATTCACAAAAATATTTCCCCATTCAAAGTTGCGCATGGCAAGAAAACCCATGGTTATAAAATCCGTTGTTTCCGTGCCATTAAAGAGCAGTTGTTCTCCCCAGTAATATGTCTCCAGTCCCAGTCGCCATTGTGGCGTTTCATACATGACCACACTACCGGCACTGTGCCTGGCGGTAAGCGGTATCTGTGGATTATTATCCAGATAATTGAGCTGGGTATCTATAAATGCATAGTTCAAGAACCATTTAAAATCGTGGTAGGAGAACTTGATATTAGTTTCTGCACCGCGGCTCAAGGTTAGGTCGCTGGCGTTATTATATTCTAGAAAACCATTTGGTGTAGAATTGAGAATAAGTCCATCCTCAATAGCCGTGAGATAAAACAGCTGATTTATAGATCCGTTGATCTCGTCGGTTACCGCAAACTTGTAATCAAAGTCAAGATTGAGCCCATAACTCGTTTCGGCATCCAGTTGGTCTTTGTTGATCGCCAGGACGTTTTGAAAATTTACCCGCTCTGCATCTTCGGTAAAAATGTCTGGAACCTTATAGCCCAGTCCACCGCCCAGACGACTGGTAAATGCACCTTTACTTTTATAGAGTAATGAAAATCTAGGCAGGGCAAAAATGCCCCAGTCTGCGGTAAAGTCGGTTCTAAAACCAGTCTCCAGTATAAAACGATCGCTGATATCATACACATTATTTACAAAAGCACCCACCGTGGTATCACTTTGATCGCGCTCATTTATTGTCGCATCTTCGTCAAAGTCGGTCGTGTACAGGTTTGCCCCCACGATCCAGTCGGTACGATTGCTTGATGTATTGTAGCTCGCCTCGGTAAAACTATTGACCTGCGTTCCCTTAAAATCAACGGTGGGAATGATGAGGTCTCTATTGAAATAGTTGATGCTGTTCTTGATTTCTATCGTCGCGCTTTCATTCAATTTTGTGCGATAATCTGCTTGCGTGCTCAACCTGCGCGAGACATTCTGTTCGGTATAGCCAGTTGTATTTCCGTCTATAGCATCTAGATTTCCACCCGTTCTATTGTCATAAGTCCCATTCAATCCCAGCCAAAAAGTGGTACGCTTAGATGGATAATAAAACAATCTTGGGTTAAGGGTAATGGATTGTGTTTCAGGCAAATTTGAGAATTCGTCGCCATCGGGATCGTAGGCATCTTGCAGGTTTCCAGATGCATAAAGTGTCGTTCCCCATTTCTCGTTACGCTTGCTGTAAAAGATATTTCCCGTTGTTCCCAGCGCCTGTGTTCCTACCAGCATGAGGTCCAGGGCGGCTTCATCCTCGGGTCTTTTGGTCTGCATATTTACCAGTCCAGCGATCGCTCCACCACCATAAAGCGTGGAGGCACTTCCTTTGACCAGTTCAAACTGGGCGATATCCAGAGGCGGAATCTGCATCACGCTCAGGCCACCGGCAAAACCTCCATAAAGCGGGAAACCGTCCTTTAAAAGCTGTGTGTACCTACCATCCAGTCCCTGTATCCTGATGGTCTGGTTTGCGCTGCTCTGGGATGTTTGCTGCATTTGCACTCCGGTACTTTCCCGCAGGATCATGGCGATGTTGGAACTGTTCATCGCGGTTTTTTCGACCAGCTCCTCGCCACCTATAAATTCCACTCGGGTAGGCGTACGCTTAAAACTACGTGAGCTGCGCGTGGATTGTATCACGATCTCATCCAACTTATTTTCATCTTCAGTCAGATAAAAAGTTAGGTTTTGATTAGAATTTAGATCAACAGTTTGCTTGATGGTCGTATAGCCTACATAGGAAATCTGGAGTTCATAGGTGCCAGCGGGTAGGTTTTCAAGGGTTGCCTTACCAGTAACATCGGTGATTGCGCCTTTTTTGAGACTTGCTATATAAACGCTTGCGCCTAGAATGGGCTCTTTTTCCAGCTCGGTGAGAATAGTGACTTCTAGATTTTTTGGCTGGTTTAATTGTTGGATTGTGACGGGAATGGGTGTGGCGTGTACCGCTTTCGCGAAAGCAAAAAGCATACAGCCCAATAATATCTTATACATAATGGAATAATTAAATAGACTTGAATTAAACGGACTTCTCCTGTAGAACTAGCTATTTAACTGGGGCGGTTGTAGAATGCTGCCCAAAAATCCATCATACCGTGGACGTGTATAAAAATTAAGTGGTTTCTCCTCGATGGCAATTATCGCAGCAACATCAGATCCTGCAATATCAATATTCAAAACGGTAACAGAACAACAGTTACACTGGCAAAATGGCGAGCAAAAATCTTCATGTTCATCCTCGTGACCGTCATTATGGGACTGCTCTATATGATCCCCAGATTGCTGACCCTCAACAGAATCACCACAGGGAAGCACGTTGAGCCCCAAAAAATAGAACGAAAATATAAAAAGCAGTAGCTTCATGCAGCAAAGATAATTGTTGTTGCGCTCTAGTAAAACCGTTTTTTAAGGTAAAATGAAACCCGTACCAGTAAGATCAACGCAGGAACCTCCACCAGCGGCCCGATCACGCCCGTAAATGCCTGCCCAGAATTAAGTCCGAAAACCGCGATGGCAACCGCAATAGCCAACTCAAAATTGTTACCCGCAGCGGTAAAGGAAATTGCAGCGTTCTCACTATAAGTTGCACCACGCGCCTTGCTGATGAAAAAACCTATGAGAAACATGATGATAAAATAGATCATTAATGGAATCGCTATCAATAATACATCCATGGGAATCTCCACAATCAGCTCGCCCTTAAGACTGAACATGAGAACGATGGTGAGCAAAAGAGCAATTAACGTGACAGGCGATATAGCTGGAATAAAGACTTCTTCATACCATATTTTTCCTTTAGACTTTACTAGAAAATACCTGCTCAAAACTCCCATCACAAAGGGAATTCCTAGATAAATTGCAACACTTTCTGCAATCGTTAGTAATTGAAATATCGATTATCGCTCCTTCAAATCCGAAATAGGGCGGCAAGATTGTAATAAATAGCCACGCGTAAAAGGAGTACGCAAAAACCTGAAAAACACTGTTTAGTGCCACGAGTCCAGCGCCATATTCTGGGCTGCCGTCTGCTAGATCGTTCCACACGAGAACCATCGCGATACAACGAGCCAGTCCTATGAGAATAAGTCCGACCATATACTCGGGATGATCCTGTAAAAAAAGGATCGCCAGTAAAAACATGAGCACCGGGCCGATGATCCAGTTGAGCAATAGACTTATGCTGAGGATCTTTGTGTTTTTAAAAACTTTGGGGAGTAATTTGTAATCTGCTTTTGCGAGTGGTGGGTACATCATAAGAATGAGACCTATGGCCAGCGGTATGTTAGTAGATCCAGAACTCAAACCTTCTATTTTCAATGAAATACTGGGATATAAATAACCGATTCCCACACCTAGGATCATCGCGAGGAAAATCCACACCGTTAAATAGCTATTGAGAAAACTGAGCTGTTTTTTCATGATTTTATATTAGAAAGAACATATTTAGCTTCAGTGGCTATTTGAAGACTTCGTGCTGTATAGGTTTCCTGTTCCATGGATGTACCGTCAGAGATTTTTGGGTCTTCATAAGTTAGGGCGATGCGTTGATCTGCTCCGAGGATCATTGGGCAATTTTCATCGGCATGGCCGCAGGTCATCACTGCCACAAAACCCTTGCTTGGATTAAACGGATGGTCATATTCTTTAGAGAATCCAATTATCGGAGCTTCCTTTTCGCTATAAGCGATATGATACCGCGGATTTGCATCTTCATTGTTCGCACACGTAATTTTAAAGCCTACATTTTTCAGCGTATTGACAACCTCTTTATAGACAGCGGTAGATTCTGTACCACCAGAAAAACAGGTGATGCCGACCATTTTATAATAGTCAGCCATTGCTTGAAACCAAATTTGGGCGATATGACTACGTCTAGAATTATGAGTGCAAATAAAATTAAGCTGGAGCGGCTTTTTTAGGTCGATCCGATCCTTTAGATGACTTGCAAATGCATCGAGTAAAATTATGCGCTTTTCTGATATGGAGGAAACATCCAGACCATCAATTTGTTTTTTAAGTTTGGGGAGCATGATGAGAAGTTTAGTTTGAATGAATAGATCAGCAGCAGCCACCTCCAGGCTTACAATCATTGCTTGCCATTACGCTGGATATACGAACTCTCGGTTTTTCCACGGGAATGCCGCAACTATCTTTTGCCAGGCAATCGGTCTGTTTTGAGGTGAGAAGAAAACTTGAGCCGTCGTAATCGAGCCCATATTTACCGATGGTATCAGCTTGATATTCCACTTCTATTTCTAGGTCGTCAAACTTTAGAATTTTTTCTGAAAGCTCGATGATGTGCAGTAACTTTTCAGGATGGAGTCGGTGGTCATAATCATTTGCATTCCATAGCTGAAAGTTGACGACTTCTTCCTCTCTTTCCATACCACCACAATCTATAAAGTGCTTTGTAATCTTACCTACCTCGGTCACGTGGAAGTGACTGGGAACGGACTTGCCATCAGGTAATTGAAAACTTATGTTATTTACGTTTTTTAGTATTTCTTTTATTTGTGATAGTTTCATGGTTTGAGATTTATGAATTAGAGTTGAATACTGTGACTCAGCAACATTCTGTATTTTTAATAATTTCATTAATTCCTTCGGTAGTCGATATAGATTCTTGATCGAGAAAAAGATTCATCAAGTTTTTCATAGCAATCCAATTTTCTTGATCAATGCAATAACATACACTGGCTCCTTCTACGTTGCCCTTAATCAATCCAGCTAGTTTTAAAGCTTTTAAATGTTGGGAAATAGTTGCTTGTGCAAGTCCTATTTCTTCTACGATATCACCGCAAACACAATTTTTAACCTTGATAAGATGTTGGATGATCGCCACCCGTGCTGGATGGGCGAGTGCTTTATGTAGCTGGGCAAGTTGCAGTTGACTTGCAGAATAATGGGAGTTGTCGGTAGTTGCCATAATTAATCGTAAAAATACGATTAATTATTAATCGGCACGGATTATTGAGAGATTATATCATGTCCCGTGATTACTTACTAGACAAGATACAAGAGATTGATGGACTGCTTGCTTATAAAACCAGAGAAGATTATTAAATCCTATTTGATCAGTTTCTTCTCTAGCAACACGGCTGCAATGGAATCACAAAACTCAATCTGGTTAAGTTCGCCAGTATTTGCAATCTGGATGGTATAGAAGCCCGGATATTCTGATAGATCCTCGTAGTTTTTTCCAAGGATGGTACTGAGGTTTTCTGCGAGCC
>CAWILF010000003.1:0-103990 GCA_963836885.1 uncultured Flavobacteriaceae bacterium
CCAAAATATTAAGACCGTTGCATAACCTAGATTAATTTCAGTTTGTATTTTTAATATTAAATTTCGGTCGAGATTTGGTTTGTTTCTAGGTTTTTAGTTGGTTTTAAGTTGGTTTTAAGTTGGACAATACTTTTTTTAACCTTCATTTTCGTCTAATTTTTACGATTGGACGCAATTATCCCTGGGCTTCGATATAAATTGTAGCTAATGGCCTCCATGAGATTTTGAGTGTGCATTTTTTCTATACCCCTGTATCTTGCAGTTCCGCCATTGAACCATCGTTTTATTCCCCCAAAAGTACGTTCTACCTTAAACCTTGTTTTTCCTATAAGTTTATTGAACTTCTTCTCCCAATGGGTCAAGGGTTTATTTTTATAAGCTTTCTTTAAAATATGGTTTTTAAGTTTCCGTTTTTTAAGCAGTGCTGCGTTTTTCTTTGATTGATAGCCCTTGTCTGCCTTTAGCGGAATGCCCCTGGGCAAATCGGCAGCGTCCAGGACATCTTCCAGATTGGCTATTTCATTGGTGCTCGATTTTGTGGTCACAACCCCCAGGACCAATCCCTCATTATCTGTAACGTGGTGTTTTTTATAGCCAAAGCGATACCTGCCCCCCTTCTTTAGCCAAGCAGCATCTTTGTCCACACTCTCTGGGTAGTCCCTGACCACTTCAACTTCCTCCTTTCTGTCCTCGGTGACTTTATGGTTGGTCTTACCTTTGGGTCTTAGTGGAGTGTCTATAACACTGGCATCAACAATAACGCCTGTTTTCACTATTATTCTATGGGCCTCCAGCTGTCTGTTTATTTCCTTGAACAGTGGCTCATAGGCTTTTGCCTTCGTCATCAGGCTTCGAAAACGGGATAGCGTACTGTGGTCTGGTGCTACCTGGTCGATGTTAAGGTCACAAAAATAACCAAAGGAGATACTGTCGTTCACGCGGTCTTCTACCTCATAGTCACTTAGCCCATACCAGGTCTGCAATAAGCACATTTTAAACAATAGTAGCCCATCGTAACTGGGTGCGCCCGTGGCACTTTTTCCTTTTATATAATGACTGTCTATAAGACTGCTGATCGAATCCCAGTCTAGAAGAGTGTTTATTTGATTGAAAAACGTCTTTTTTATTTTTCGTGAACGTACATCACAAATACTGTCGGCTAAGGTTGGGTTTTTTGCTGTTTTCATAACACTAAAATACAGTTTAATATACTGATCATCAAATAATTAAATGTTTAATTTATGATTATTTCATACTTATTACCTTGCAACGGTCTTATATTATCAACAGGAGCTGGTGCAGAAAATTCAACACCGTTTAAAGCAATACCGCGTGTAGATGGGATTCCGCCTTGAACTCTTTGCGGTGGTGGTCCACCACCTTCCTTACTTTCTCCTCGCGGTGGTCGTTCACCTCGAGGTGGTCTGTCGCCGCCTTGTTCATTTCTTCCAGCTTGACCGCCACCAGGAGGTCCTTGAAACAATGTTACTGTTTTTTGAAGTACAGGAGTAACCGGGATCATATAAGATTGTGAGACTTCCGTAATATAAGAGGGCAGACATTCCACGCAGTAATTTTTATATTCCTCACCTACATTTGGGTTTGCAGCGTTGAGACAATCTTCTTCGGTCTTGGTCACATAGATATTGCCTTCTTCATCATACATTCTCCAAGTGTCATCATCGTAAAATGCAGCCATATTTTTGACAAATGCACCATCCACATCATACACTTTACCATCTTCTAGCCATATTCCGCCCGCGCTTGCGTCGTCTGTAATGGATTCTGGACACCATGGCCCCATTTGGTGATCTGAAGGAAAACTATTGGTGACAATCTCATAGCATTTCGTTTTAGTACCATCAGAGAGTGTACAATCGACTAGGGTGATTTTAGTATTTGGATTGGCTTTTTTAAAATATGAAATATCTACGTCAATCACATTTTCTGAAAGCTTGTCAGATGTTGAATTCCCACTATTAGACGTTTTACAAGATGTTGCTATGGCTAGTACACCAATCAAAATAAGATTTTTCATGATAGTTTTATTATTAATCGTTGTGTTGTTTAAGCAGTAATACGCTTTCTTCTTATTATAATAGATTGCAATTATTATTACCATTAAACCTGCAAATCCACCAATGAGCCAAGGTAATTTTGAAGGCTTTCCATTTGGATAAAAAGTAGCCTTATAATCATTGCGACTGCTTAGAATTGCTCTATCATGCAAGGTGTTTATCGTATAAGAAAAAATAGATTGGTGCTCACCATTTATCTTAAATGCGGGAATTGCCACCTCAATGGTTTTGATATTATCCTTGATTGGTTCTAAAACAAATTTCAAATCTGTTTGATGACTTCCCAACCTAATGCCACCTTCACCCAGTTCCATTTTTGAGTCATCTACACGCAGATCAAAATGCTCCTTGATGTACTTTACAATAAGTTCCTTAAAGGCGTTTTGATCCAAGCTTTCCAAATATACTTTTCCATAGCTGGTAACAAGGGCTTGATTGATCCCATCCTGACTCAATGAAATTTCTAGTACGCACGCGTTATTATCAGAAACGAGCGAATACCTAGCCGACAGCGGATTGTGAGCAGATGCAACCACCGAGAACAGGAAAACTAATATTACTGATAAGGCTCGCTTCATCACTACTGGAACTGAAATGAATTTGTCGCAGCTACACCTTTAAGACATGCTGGTACATTAGGTGCCGATATTGTGCTGGCAACATAGTGATAGATCCCATCTGGAAACTCTGTTGTTGATGCGGTTCTTCCACCACATTCATCCAGATCTGATGGCTCTATTGCATAAGCATACATAGGAAAACCGTCCTTGGCAAAGCCTACAAGTTCCACATCATTTGTTTGAGCGATATTAGTACAGGAAATTTCATCAATCCCATTGGCCGTCAAAACTTGATTTGCAACCTGTGGTACAAGGTGCCAGTGATAATACCCAGCTGGGTCATGGTGCCCACCACAAGGGTCAATAGACGGAAAATTGATCTGTGAACTTGTCCCACCACCAGGACCGCCCATGGACGGGCCACTTATTGCCGACGGTGGATCACCGTTATAAGGAACTCCATCTAGCGACAATCCTACTAATTCTACCTCTGTAATCACATTGTTGTTAGCGGCTAGCTTTGGATAGGCAGGAATGGTAAACACTAACTGCAGACTGTCATCTGCAGGCGCTTCAAGACAATACGATAAATTGCGATCAGTGTTACCATTAAAGTAATCTACATTCACGGTACCGTCATTATTGACCATGTCATAACCATCTGCTTCAATATCATTGAGTAGCGCCGCCGCAAAAACGCGCAAACCAGGATTTGTGGCTCCGTCATAGAAACCCATTCCTGCAACATCATTGATCGTGGTAGGACAAAATGGCCCGCTTGCCACGGGATTGCTGGAGAACGTAATTCTAAAACAATCTGCAGAGGTTCCATCCTCCAGCGTTGCCGTAACGGTCTCAAAGGAGGTCAAAGAAGCACTGTTAAACATGGATTCTTTAATTATTGTATCTGTAGACGTGCAACTTCATCAACGGTATCATCATCAGAACAGGCTGAAATAACAATTCCAAAACATACCTAGAGTAATTATTCTCAACATTTTTCATATCATATAGATTAAATTAATTTATTTGGATTTGCTTTCGCGAAAGCGTAACTTTAAAAATGAATGATAAAACTATGACCTAGATATTAAGCCTTTGTTTTACTAGAATTAAATCGTATCACCAAAAACCCTAAACCTATAAGTCCAACAATTCCCAATACCAATGGCCATGAGAACAACGATGCCTGACTTTCAGGAATCATTTTCAACGTAGTTCATTGCCGTAAGCAATCAATTCAGAACTATAGCCATTGTCCTTTCCCAGAACGAACTTGTTCCCATCAACACCATCTTTTATAACAACTAAAAAACTCCTGCTGTTGTAAATATCTTCAAAAGCCGTATTGGTAACTTCAATGGAGTTCATATCCCCTGGAAATCCATCAATTTCAAAAATCACCTTAGTTTCATGACCTAGATGGACAGCACCGTTGATAAAGTTGAGCTGGACTCCATTTACTCTGAGATTCATCTTGTTTTGAATATGATCGATAACCATCTCCCGAAATTCATCGGGAGTTTGATAAGGTGTATCTGCATAATGAATGTTTATCTCCTGTTGAAATGCCGTAAGCGAAGCACTGATCTGTACTACCCAAACGTTGTTTTCTTTATGTGCCAGCACGGTGGATGATACCTCTGGCTGATGTGCAAATCCTAGGAATGAAATAAATCCTAGAAGAAGTGATGTTATATATTTTTTCATGATAACATTTTTTAGTTGGCATAGGCTCCTTTAAGCCCATTGATAAAGTTATTGTTTCCTGCAGCATCCACGTGATAATGATAACCTCTGGTATCGTCAGAGTGTCCTCTCAATGCATCGAGATCAGTTGCTACAGTCCCATCTTCATTTGTCATTGCATATATTCCATGCCCATCCAGTGCATATCCTATTAGTGGCGCATGTCCATCACTTTGGGCAACTTCAGTACTAAAACCAGTTGCAGCATGATAATGATATCCCTGATTTACATTGATATGACCGCCGGCATCGTCAAATGGTGCCAGCGTGTAGGCACCTAGAATATTATCTACGGGCGCTGGCGCTGAAAATTCTATTCCGTTAAGTGCAATACCACGAGTAGATGGAGCACTGTTTCCTCCCGGAGGTCCTCCAGGTCCAGTTGCAAACAGGGTAGCTGTTTGTTGTAATACCGGTGTAATAGGTATAGTCCAGGTCTGCTCCAGTCCCGTGATATAAGACGGTAGGCATTCTACACAAAAATTCTCATATTGAGCACCTACATTAGGATTTGCCGCATTAATACAATCCTGCTCAGTATCGGTTACAAAGATGTCGCCGTTTGAATCGTACATCAACCAATTAGGATCATTGTAAAAGGTTGCCATATTTTGTATAAACGCACCATCTACATCATACACCTGTCCGCCCTCCAACCATATTCCACCAGCATCTGCTCCATCTGAGATATTATCTGGACACCATGGGCCCACTTGATGGTCAGTGGGGACACTGCTGGACGTGGTAATCTCGTAACAGGAAGTTACCGTGCCATCAGATAGTGTACAGGGAACTGTGGTGATGGTAACTCCCGTAAAATTTGATTGTTCTACGTTTATGACCAGCGTGTCATCGCCTGAAGAGTCATCTGCAATTTGGTCGTCATCGCTGCTGCAAGAGGTTAAACCTATCATTGCAATGGATAAACTTAAAAAGCTTGTTTTAATTCTTGAATTTTTCATATTGGTATTTTTATTAATTAGTTGAATTGTTTTATCTTCTACCGCCGCCAGACTGCCCACCGCGTTGATTATTAGGTTGTGGTTGTGGTGCGTTCTCAAGTTCTTCTTTACTTATAAAACCATCATCATTTGTGTCGATGGTATCAAAGTCTTGAGCTAATGGTCCCTTAGCTTCATCTTTAGATAGTTTGCCATCTTTATTGGTATCCATTTCTGCTAGGATCTGACTTGCCGTAGGTCGGCCCTGACCGCGTTGTCCTGCTTGTGCGTTTGAGCTGGAACTCTGGGAACTACCACATGCTGCTAAGGACATGATTGCGATAGAATACATGGTTAGTTTTAGGATATTTAAGTTTTTCATAAGATTTTATTTTTAAATTAATTGAAGTCAGATCGTTTATCCGTTTAGTTCAAGGCCAAGTTTTGAGGTTAGATTCTCTGTGTTCTTTTTCAATTTCTGTACTATATTCATTTGTATTTTTATCTGTAACAAAAGATCGATCACTGCATTTTGATATTCTTTACTATTTAATAAAGACGTGTAGTTGGATTCTTGAACGTATGATTTGATACGCTTATATTTTGAGCCTTCTGGCAACATATCTACTAGTGAGAGATGTTTTTCCAGTGTAGGCTTGAGCTTACTTTCTACAATATTACTCACGCTAAATGGGCCATCGATAATCTCTTGCACGTAGGTATCATAGGTCGCCTTAAAAGTAGCGTCTTCATACATATACCCTATAAGTGGCCACTCTGCGCTGTTCAATCCCGTAAAATCCAGCGCGAGAGCGCCGCCCTGATTTCCATCTTGCAAAGCTTCATTGTTATCCCATGGGATCCAGGTCAATTTATTAGTCGCTGGATTGTTGTAGAGGTAGTAATTATGGGTCATTTTACCGTAGGTGTCCCAGTTTTGTACAACCTCATTTGCAGCTAGGTATTTTAAAAACACATCTGTATCAAAAACAGCATTGAGGTCAGCACGCCACGCAGCGGGATCTGTTGTTCTTGCATTATCATTTATGATCGCCAGTAAATTTGCCACATCGCTGTAATCTCCAGCATCTTCATTAGTTTTTTTAACATATTCACTTTCATTGTAGCTGCCCGCCGCAAAAGTTGCTGCATCACCGTCCGGCTTATACAAATTGCCGTCGTTATCGTTAAAATAATCGTTTAAAAGGGTGTCCTCCACATCTTCTACCATTGTATAAACGCCAAAGTAGATAGGCCCATCACCATGATCTACATACACACTGTAGAAGGCGGTACGTGACGCGGCAAGACCTGCATTTCTAAAAACATCGCCAGCCACTTTTTCACGCATCATGGAGTTGTCATTGTAATTATTTTTAAGGTGCAATTTTTTAAATCCATAAAATCGCTGGTTGTCGATTTGCGGATAATCATCTTCAAACTCATCAAAATCCAATTTAAGGGACAGCTTTAAAATCCCACTTTGCCAGCTAGTTTGTAGGCTAGAGTTTCCCTTGAATCGTACCCCTACTCGATACCATTGTTTCCCATTATAAAAAACCTCTCCAGGCACAAAAACAGGATCTTCATCTACATCGATAAGTCCACCGCCACCAGGACCACCGGACCACCACCACCAGGACCACCGCTGCTGGATCCAAATGCACCATAAAGATCGGTCATATTATCCAGCATGGTCTGCCATCGCGACTCAGTTATCACAATATCTAATCGCTTAATTGAATTGTCGTCAAAAACCTCGACATAGTTGGGATCTACATCTTTGGTATGGGTCTCTGTCGTCCAGTCTGTGGTTTCAAAATCGGTATCGTCGATAACTGCCACGACCTCTTCTTCAATTGCGGCGATGTCGTCATCACTGCATGAAGTTAGATGGATCAACCCTAGAAGCATTATTACAAAAGCTACATTTAGAGAGATGCTCTTGTTCATGGTAATTTTGTTTTTTGGTTTTTTCATTGCTTGATTATTTAAATGGATCTTCGTTTTGGGAATTTAAATTCCCAGTGCAAATATGTTTTATTAAGTTATGTGTAATTAGAACATTAAGCCAATGCCCAATAGATTTAAGTGAATGGGATTTTATGGCTATTGAACATCCCATTAAAGGCTCTTAAATCACCTGGATTTTAAATAGTGCTTCCTTTTAAATGACTTTATTTGCAGTATGAATCAAACAAAACGACTCGCGTTACAAATAGGCTTCTGGTTGCTTATCTGGTGTATTCTCTGGATTTCAGGGAATCATGACTACCACTTTATACGGGACAATAGTCCAGCGTTTGCAATACAGGTAGTACTTCTTATCTTATTACTTTACTACCTCGTGCCAAGGTTGTTTCTTGAAAAAAAATACGTGCTTTTTATACTTACAACCATTCCCCTACTAGTTTTGGGTGCCTATCTTTCTTCAGAATTAAGTCCCGGACCGTTAAGACTTCCGCCAGATGCGCTACCTATGGATCGGCCTGGCCCTCATGATTTTAACAAGCCCGCGGGAGGTGGGCCGTCACAATTTTTTATCCATCTTTTAATGCTGACCATATCCAGCATTACGGCGGTGCTGGTAGAAACATTTACCTATGTATTGCAGAAGGAGAAGGGTATCGCTTTCGCGAAAGCGGAATTAAAAGAAGCCGAATTAAAGTTTCTAAAAATGCAGATCAATCCACATTTTTTGTTCAATGCACTCAATAATATCTACGCCTTATCAGTAACAAATTCTGAAAAAACGCAAGAGGGCATCAGCACCCTTTCTGAAATGTTGCGCTATGTTCTATACGATTGTGAACAGCCTGAAGTGCCGCTCGACAAGGAAATAAACTACATAGAAAATTATATATCACTTTTTAAACTCAAAAGCAGTAAACACTTCAACATTACTTTCAATATCTCGACCGATCATGATTTTGTAAAAGTAGCTCCCATGCTTTTTGTACCCTTCATCGAGAACGCATTTAAACATAGCGGCATAGAAAAAGGCGGAGATCGATTTGTTGCCATAACGCTGGAAGCAAAAGAAAACAGCATCAACTTTTGCATTGAAAACAGCTTGCCCACCAAGGATATGGTCAAAGACCAACAGGGCGGCATAGGCCTGGTAAACGTGCAAAAGCGACTGGATCTATTATATCCAGATGCCTACCAACTTAACGTAGAAAAAACAGATACCTTTAGCGCACAACTCAATATAAACCTGTCATGAAAACCATTAATTGCCTGATCATAGACGATGAAGAACTGGCAAGATCCCTGCTAGAAAATTACGTTCAAAAAGTGCCCTACCTACAAAGCCTGGGATCTTTTGAAAATCCTATGGAAGCTTTGTCGGTTATAAAAACCAACACTATTGATTTGCTGTTCTTGGATATTCAAATGCCCGAAATCAAAGGAACCGACTTTGCCGCGCTGCTTACCCAAACTAAAACACGCATCATATTCACAACGGCATATTCTGAATATGCCCTGCAAGGTTTTGAGTTGAGCGCACTGGATTATCTACTAAAACCCATCACTTTTAAACGTTTTTTAAGTGCGGTTGAAAAATATCCCATAGATGCAAAAAACGATGATACCATCGTGATCAAATCTGGATATGACCTGCATAAAGTAATGCCCTCACATCTTATTTATATGGAAAGTGATAGTGAGTACGTGAACTACCATCTAGAAAATGGCAAGAAAATCATGGCTAACCAGTCCTTGAGCAAACTCATCAAAACCTTACCCGCCCATTTTATAAGAGTGCACCGTTCTTATATCGTAAACAGTAATAAAGTCACCGGACTTAAAGGACGTGACCTATCACTAGGCGAAGTTACTATTCCCGTGAGTGACAGTTATTATGATGCGGTTAAAAAAGAATTGTTTGGTAGTTAGTGCTCGATCTAGTGACTTCATTTTCATAACTGTTCGTATTTATTTAAATTGACAATGGGGGAATGGAATGTTGATCAATTTTTTTAAAGTTTGAGGAAAAAATTTGAACGTAATCCCTTTGCGGCAACTCACTCCCTCCGACACTCAAGAAATCACGTTCTTTTTAAATTGTATTTTTTAGTTTTATGCAGGACTTAAAGTCTGGTTGTGAAGCTATGGAAGAAACGTAAAAAAAATCCAAAATTGCTTTTTTCTGATCATAAATACTTTAGCGATTGAGAGGGAATGTTATTGTTACGCTTTCGCGAAAGCGTAACCCACCAAAAACAAAGGTCAACCATAAGCACAAAATAGGCTTAGGAAATTTTCCTCACCACGCCTATTTACGGAAGCTTTATCATTCCCAACCATGCTCTTAACTTAATGAGTAACCTTTAAGGATCGACGCGATATCATAGTTGTGAAAGACTGATGATCCTATACCATTTTTAATGCGTTGTCGGCAAAAAGGCACACGATATTCATTTGTTTTTAAGGTATTTTGCGACCTAAAGAATTGTGATCGCAAATGAAGTGATGCGCAATCTTTCTAAAAAATCCATTCATGTCAGAAAAAAAAGTAACCGTTTTAAGTGCCTTTAAAACAATCATTTGGCCCAGGCGCAAACTGGTATTCATCGGATTAATATTAATCGTGATAAGCAAAGCGGCAGGATTTATCGCGCCATTGTCACTCAAATATTTGATGGATGATATCATCCCCAATAAAGACGTGGAATTTTTAAAAATACTGGTCGCGGTGGTGGGTGTTGCCATTTTAATACAGGCGGCGACGTCCTTTCTACTCACCAAAATCTTAAGCGTACAGGCTCAATTTATGATCTCAGAGCTGCGGGCGCAAGTCCAGAAAAAGGTGCTGTCCCTACCCATCCGTTTTTTTGACAATACAAAATCCGGTGCTCTAGTGTCGCGCATCATGAGCGATGTAGAAGGCGTGCGCAATCTAATAGGAACTGGACTGGTGCAACTGGTGGGAGGCACGATTACCGCTGTGGTCTCCCTGATCTTGCTGTTGCGCATAAGCTGGTCGATGACGCTTTTTACGTTGATCCCGCTAGCGGTATTTGCGCTAATTGCCCTAAAGGCATTTAAATTTATACGTCCCATTTTTAGAAACAGGGGTGTTATCAACGCTGAGGTAACGGGTAGATTAACCGAAACCTTGGGCGGTGTGAGGGTCATCAAGGGTTTTAATGCCGAGGCGCAGGAAAATAAGATTTTTGAGGAAGGCGTGGAGCGATTGTTCCAGAACGTAAAGAAAAGCCTCACCGCAACGGCATTTATCACCAGTTCCTCCACTTTTTTATTGGGTCTGGCCACCACCGGAATTATGGGAATAGGCGGGTATAAAATCATGATGGAAGAGTTGACCATAGGTGACTTTTTAACCTTTACCTTTTTACTGGGATTGATGATCGCGCCCATTGTTCAAATGAGCAATATAGGCAGTCAACTCACAGAAGCGCTGGCAGGACTGGACCGTACGGAAGAATTAATGAACATGACTCCAGAGTCCGACGAGGAACACCGTACGGAACACTTACAGAACTTTAAAGGTCACATCGTTTTTAAGGATGTCTCTTTTGCCTACGAAGAAAACAAGGAAGTGCTGCACAACATTAATTTTGAGGCAAAATCGGGTGAGGTCATCGCTTTGGTGGGTAGTTCTGGTTCTGGGAAAAGTACGATCGCGGGACTGGCGGCCACGTTTTTAAATCCGCAGTCGGGCATGATTACGGTGGATGGACAGGACATTGCCAGCGTTAACCTCAATAGCTTTAGAAAACACCTGGGAGTCGTTTTACAGGACGAGTTTCTTTTTGAAGGTACGATACGACAAAACATACTTTTTCCCAGACCTCATGCCACCGAAGCCCAGCTAACAGCCGCAGTAAAAGCAGCCTACGTAAACGAATTCACCGACCGCTTTGAAGATGGACTCGATACCTTGATCGGTGAGCGCGGCGTGAAATTATCGGGTGGTCAGCGTCAGCGTATTGCCATTGCAAGAGCCGTACTGGCAGACCCAAAAGTGTTGATCCTGGACGAGGCCACCTCAAACCTTGATACCGAAAGCGAAGCCCTGATCCAAAAAAGCCTCGCCCAACTCACACAGGGAAGAACGACTTTCGTCATCGCCCACCGCTTGAGCACCATCAGAAAAGCCGACCAGATCCTAGTCATAGAAAACGGCCGCATTGCCGAGCAGGGAACCCACGACGCCTTAATTGCCCAAGAAGGAAGGTATTACAATCTGTTTACCTACCAGGCGCGGATTTAATGTGGTGGGAGTTTATGCGGTGGTTGATTTTTTCAAATAATTTAAAGAAAATGGGTGGGATTGTGGAAACCCGTAAAGTAAGGTTTATGAGGTGTTGTAGTTTTACGATATCAAGAACAACTAAAAAGCATGAGTCTTATATGAAACAATCTGTCTCGATTTACACTTATGACCTCAAATGCATGTTTGAAGTCGTTTGAATAGTGACAAAGGATATCTGTAAGGTTATAAAAAATGCTGTTATATAGATTTATCCAGTGAGTTTTAATGATGAAAGATGTATTTTTAGTGGGTATGAGGAGTTGTAAGCAAGCTATAAAAACATTCAGAAATTAAAAAAGTTTAAAATAAAGGGAAGGATTATGACGCTGAAATGCAAAAATTGGGAAACAGTTTTAAAGACCAATAATTGAAAAGTAATCAACGAAGGCGATCCGTATTGACTTTTCGGGTTTGGGTTGACGGAAGCTTATTTCAAAATAGGAATAATTTGAAAGATTTAATCCATTGCCAGATTTTATCAATGACAACTTTGCACAAAGATGTGATTTAACAACACAATGGGACTAATAAAATCTAATTGACACCTTTCTTAGGGTTAAGTGGAATGTTAATGGCAAGAAAAGTTATAATTGCTACAAAATAAAAAGATATCCGAATTTAATCAAATAGTCGAAGCTAAAAAGGCTATCTTGAAATTAATAGATGAGGCAAAGAAGTATATAGAATTTGAGAATTCACAGAAAATAAATGACTGGTATCCCAAAAATAAATTAATCCAAAATTCTCGAATTTCTGCAAAGGCAGGAATGACAATTCCAGACTTATTTACAAAACGAACATTGGCTTGCCACGCAAGATTACTTGCTCTAATAGAAGAAATCTCATCCGGTAACGAAAAGAAATTATTGAAGGTTGCATTTACAGCAAACTTGGCAAATTGTTCCAAACTTGTTCCGCCAATTAAGAGTAGAGGAGAAATGGCGGCAGGTGCTTGGATGACAGGATTTTATATCGGAGATACTTATTTAGAAAATAACGTATTAATTTATTTTGAAAACCGATTTAAAAAAATATTAAAAGGGAAGAAAGATTATTCGAACCAATTTGGCAACAATGAAGAATTTAATTTTTTTCAAAAGGATTATAACAACTACTACAAAACATTTCAAAATGATGCGAAAAACTTATCATTAGACGATAATAGCATTGATTATGTATTTACAGACCCACCTTATGGAGATGCAGTACCATATTTTGAACAAAGTGCGATTTGGAATACTTGGTTAAACTTTGAACCTGACTATGTAAATGAAATAGTCATATCAGACAGTAAATTGAGAAAGAAAAGATGTGTAGATTTTGAAAATGAAATACTTATTGCTTTTTCAGAAATAAGAAGAGTACTAAAACCAAATAAATATTTCTCATTAACGTACCATTCCTTATCAGGAATTGAGTGGAAAGCCATTACCAATGGTTGTATAAAAAATGGATTTGAATTGGTTGAATTTGATTGGCTTGTTCAAAAATCCTTCACACCCAGACAATTAAATCGCTTGAAAACTGTAAAGGGAGATGTGTTGGTTACAATGATAAAGGGCGAAATTGACAAAGATATAGTAATACTCAGCGAAGATTCTATCATAGATTTATTTAAGAAAAAAATCTGTCAATGGATTGATGAGAAACCACTTGATACTAATGATATATTTTTAAATATTATGCATTTTGTCTTTCAAGAAAAAATTATAATAGGCAATGTAGATTTGCTAAAAATACTAACAGAGAATTTTGATTTCTCTACAAATAATAAATGGATTTTCAATGACCAACCTGAGCTTCAACCAATTAATTAACTGTTTCAGAAATAATGAATTCCCAAGAATAGAAAATGATAATAGAGGCATAAGATTTCTAAAACTGAGAAGTATGTCTCGCAAAGCCACAATGCTGGACTTTTGTGAAATTCATAACATCGATGTTAGTGAATTGAATGCTCATGAGTATTTCGCTCATATTTTTAACCTTAACGAAATTACCGACGAACAAATAAATAACTTCATTGACATAAAGTATCAAGAAGAACGTCAAATTAGAATTGATAATCAAGATTATCTTGTCGACCAGCTAAATAGATTAGCGCATTTCGATTGGGGTGGTTCATTTGGGAATAGCCTTGAAAAAAATATAGTCAACAATTACGTTAAGAAGATTCAATCTTATGAAAGGATTAATGAAGAAATCGAAGGAAACTTGTTGTCAAGTTTGAGAGGTTATACCCTTAATTCGTGGTACAACCATTGGACATCAATATTAATTGAAGACTTATTTAAAGACCATCCAATAGTTTTACCAACCGTAGGTTTGGTCAAAAAAATTGACTTTTTCATAAATGACATTCCGTTTGACTTGAAAGTCACATACTTTCCAGAGCAGTTGTTAGCTGATAAACTACGTGATATTGGTTACGGTAACGAATTAACAATGCTTAAAAGGATATGTCGTCAATTGGACATTTTTATTCCGAGAGATTTAAAACCTAAAGCATTAAAGTTGCATTTATACAACATAGTCTCAGAAGACCAAAGACAAGAAGCCAAGGATTTTATAGCTGGCCTTAGAGAACATAAGCAAAATATAATTTCAGAAGCAGAGGAAAACCCAACAGAACTTAAAAGATGGTTTTATGAAAATCAAGGAGAAGCACGTTTTGATGCGTCTAATAGATTCTTTTAGGTCAAACGGATATGCAAACTGATAGGTCAAAAGAATATTGTTTTGTCTGAAGCCAATAGAAATATTAAATGATTTAGACTGAGAGAAAGTTGAACACTATCTTTAAATGATAAACCATAAGACATATATCAAGCGTTAGGATATTAAATACATTAAAGTGAGAACCAAAGATATTCATAGCTAAGTTGCTTAAAGTCGGAATTAATTATTTCTACAATAGGTCGGCAAATTTATAAATTTGGTTGAAAAAAAAAGATATAAGAAAACTCTTAGTACATGACAAAAAAATAATTCATTGAAAATCAACGAATTAAGTGTTAAATAATTAGAATAAAGCATTGATCTTCAGTATATTAGATGAATAATTCCACTTATTTGTCTAATGAAGAAAACCAATGCAGTCACTAAAAATAGTGAATTAACTTCAGTTCTAAACACTCATTTTCGAGGTAGAATTAATTTAGCCCGACTCAAGCTCATCTCTCATTTTATCATTGCGCTATGCAAGGTACAGACCGTGAACTTTGAGAAACTAGCTAATGCTTTTGACGCCCAGGTACATCCAGAGTCTTCCCGAAGACGTATTCAGCGCTTTATTGCCTGTTATACCCTGGACTCTGACCTAATAGCGCGCATTGTCTTCAATCTACTGCCAGTACGGGAAAAGCTTATTCTAAGCATCGATAGGACCAATTGGAAGTTTGGGCAGGCCAATATCAATATATTCATGCTGGGCATTGTATACAAGGGCGTCGCCTTTCCTCTTATGTTCACCATGCTGGACAAGAGAGGCAACTCTAACAGTCAAGAACGTATTGAGCTAATCAATAGGTTCATCCGTCTCTTTGGCAGGCAGGTAATCGAGTCTGTTGTGGCAGACAGAGAGTTTGTAGGTGAGAAATGGCTGGAGTTCTTGAACCAAAACAAGATTAGGTACTACATACGTATCCGCAATAACTTCAAGGTTTTCTTACCGCACAAGAACAAGGAGATAAAGGCATCTCATTTGTTTAACAGATTCAAGGTCAATGAGTTTGTGTATTATGATAAAATCGTTCGTATCAATGGACAGCTCTGCTATCTATCGGGCTGTAAACTAAATAATAATGATATGAAGCAGGATTTTCTGATTATCGTATCATTTGACAGGCCTGAACAGGCGCTGAAAGGATTACGGACAGCGATGGCAGATTGAAATGTGTTTTAAGGCAATGAAATCTAGCGGATTTGATGTTGAAAAAACACATTTGAAAGATATTCAAAGAATAGAGAAACTGATATTGTTGGTGATGATTGCTTTTGTATGGTGCTATAAAGTTGGTATTTATTTGCATCGGACCAAACCGATCACCATAAAAAAACATGGTAGAAAAGCACAAAGCATCTTCAAGTACGGGCTCTCATTCTTGGCAAATGTGTTGCTCAACTCTGAAAATCAAAGAGATATAAAAGAAAAATTTAAAAATTCGGCTTGTGGCTCAACCGATAAGTTATTGCAGATTTTCACGCTACGAGCTATATACAGAGACGTTGGGCACAATTAAAAAAACTATCATAAATGTTTAAACTTAGGGACGTAACAATAACAGGGTTTTGGGGTCAACACTCCATCAACACTGATTTCAATGAGAATGTAAATATCTTTATTGGAAGAAATGGTACAGGAAAAACAACTTTTATTAACTTATTGCAAGCTGTTTTATCAGTAGATCTAGAATTACTTCATTCCTTGCAATTCGATAAAATAATAATAAACCTGAAAAATGGTAATAAGAGCAGAAAAGTTGAAGTAGAAAAACTCGCAGACAACCTACAGTATAAAGAAATAATATATAAAATTGGAGCAAAAAAACACAATCTTCCAATTATTCCAACCCGTGAATTAAAATATATTCATAAACGAAATGGAAGATTACATCCTAGATTTTATAGAGAAATACAAGAGATAAAGCTTACTTTATCAAAATTAATAAATGTATCATATTTATCTGTTAATCGTGATTTGACAGATGAATATAAAGAAAATAGACGTGAAGAAATTTCTAATATTATAGATGCAAGATTAGAAGAATTAATAAATGACCTTACAACTTATCAATTGCAATTAGAGACAGAATTAAGTAAGTTATCAAAAAAGTTTCAAGAAGATGTACTTCGTTCAATGTTATTTAATGAAGACTTTGATTTTGTTAAAGTAAATGAGCCTGTAAAATTAGACATTAGAAGAATTGGTATTGGTCTAAAGCAAGCTTATCGTGGATTAGGTATTTTAGATAACCAAACTGACGAGGCAATTGATAGACACATAGAAGCAATAAAAAAAGCAGCAAATTCGATTAATGAATCTGTAAAAGATAAAGATAAAGGTGTTTATCCGAATGATGTAACACCTTTGACTCTTTTAAGAAGAACAAGAAGAATAAACGAACTTTCATTTGAATTAGAAGAGAGCAAAAAAAGAATTTTTGTTAGACTAGATGATTTTATTAATCTACTTAATGAATTTCACGACACAAAATATTTTTCCCTTCAAGATAGTAAGTCTGGTGGTATTTCAATTATAAAAGACGATACTTCAATTCCAATATCTCAATTGTCATCAGGTGAAAAGCAACTAATTATATTACTAACCGAAGCTCTTCTTCAAAAAGGACAAGAAACATTATTTATTGCTGATGAACCTGAACTTTCTCTTCATATCGAATGGCAAAGGAAAGTGATTTCTTCTATAAAAAAACTAAATCCTAATTCTCAAGTCGTTGTAGCTACGCATTCACCAGAAATTGTAGGTAAATTTAAAGAAAGTGTAATTAATATGGAGAAGATAATAAATGGCTGATTTAGAATATTCACAGGAAGCTCTTGAAATTAAAGGTCTTTTTTATAATAGAGAAATTACGGTTTATGTAGAAGGGAAAGATGACCCACTTTTTTGGGATAACTTATTCAATATTGCAGAAATTGAAGCTCATATCGAAGACGTTGGAGGAAATTTAGAGTTAGAGAAATATATTACAAAAATAATCGACTCAAATGCCGATTTTTATGTGGCAACCGATAATGATGATAATGATTTTTTAGAAGATATAGTTACGCATCCAAAAATAATTAGAACATACGGCTATTCAATTGAAAATACAATGTATCATAGCTATAATGAAATTGAAAATACTATTTCTAAATTTTGCAGAAAGAAAGTTGATATTTCGGTAGATTATAATAATTGGCTAGAAGATTTTTCAACTTCAGTACGTGATTTATTAATTTTAGACATTGCCAATCATAAATTTCAGAAAGGAGTTAGTATTTTCGGAGACAATTGTTGTAAATTTTTAAAAGGGCATAAATCATTTGAGATTTGTAATCTCAAAACTGAAAAGTTTATTAAAAGTGTTAAACCTAGTTTTTCAATAGAAGAAATTGAAACAGTTGAACATTTAGTTAACCAAACAGAAAAAGACCTTTGGTTTCATATAAAAGGACACTTTATAACTCACGCAATAATTAATTTAATAAAAAAAATAGTTCATAAAAATTCAGGACAAACCATTAGTTTAACATCTGATTTTCTGTACACCTTAACAATTGATTGTAAAGAAAATTGGGAGAATAGAATTGATTTAAAAACGGTTATTGATAAAATTAGGAAAATAAATAATTAAAGAAATAACCGCGCCCCAATACTATATATAGCCCATAGCTAGTCAGTTGTTTAATTCAAAGTTAAGGCATATTTGCAAGTCCACCAAATTTTTAAATTTGGCTTAATGAGAACAAGAATGAGAAAAATTAAAGAAGATAAACACGGATGCTTTTTTGGATAATACGGAACTACATATAATCAAAAAAATAGCGCAACAATTGGATTGCGGATGTGACTGCTATTACAATTTCAAAACTGATGAAATTGTTGCAATTCCAAACTTCTTGCAATTTTCTGACGAGGAGGAATTTAAAGAGACCTTTCAAGATGATTTAGAAAAAATCGAAAAGCATAAAGCTGACTTTACTAAAATCGAAGTTTTGGAAAGTTTTGAGTCGTTCAAAATCATGGAACGATTTGTAGAGCAATTGACCGATAAGAATCTTCAATTTGAATTGGAAAACGTTTTAGCGAATAAAAAACCTTTTCAGAATTTTAAGCAGTTCATTGACCATTCCGATTTTAGACAAAGCTGGTTTGATTTTAAACAAAATGAACTGGAAAAAAGAGTAAAAACGCAATTAGACCTCGAAAGGCCAGTGCACAACAATACTTGTAAAAAATAGCAAAAGTCATTGTTGACAGGAAGGTTTGGGCTTTTTATAAGCATGCCTGTCGTGCCTCCAGCGAGCAGAAAATTTAAAAAATTCGGGCTGTGGCTCAACCGAATGGCTTTCGGGTATTACCTGTCCTAGTTACCTTGAAAAAAAATTCAATGTGGTGCATTAAAACCCACTCTGCTGAAAGTCGAATTTCTAAGTAACTACATCCAAAATTATTCTTACTTTTGTCTCCAAGTAGATACAGTACTTATGTTCTTTATTGAAAAAACTATTGAATTTGACAAATGGCTAAAAAAGTTAAGAGACTTTAAAGCAAAATCAAAGATCCTATTTAGAATTCAAAAACTAGAAACTGACGAACATTTTGGGGATTGTAAAACTGTTGGCGACGGAATTCGAGAAATGCGAATAAATTTTGCAAAAGGTTACAGAATTTACTTCAAGGAAAAAGATGGAAAAATTATTATTCTTTTAGTTGGCGGAGATAAATCAACTCAACGAAAGGACATTGAGAAAGCGAAGGAAATTTGGAAAAAATTAAATAAGTAGAACATGGAAAGTTCAAAATTTGAAATTGCTGATTATTTAGATAGTAAAGAAATGATTGCGGAATATCTAAATTCCGTTCTCGAAGAAGGAAATAATGCCGATGTTATTAATGCCATTGGCCATATTGCAAAATCTATCGGAATGACAAAAATTGCAGAGGAAACCGGCTTGAGCAGACCGAGTTTGTATAAAGCATTATCCGCTGGTGCGAAACCTCAATTTGCGACTATAATGAAAGTATTAAAGGCGATTGGTGGACAAATCCAAGTGAATCCGGCATAAGGCTGTAAAAATAACGTAATTATGTAGTATCAGGAAGGTTTCAGCACCAAACTACCCGACATTACGAAACTGGAAATTACGGTCGTGTATATGAAAAGTAGCACTGAAAAAGCGCGCTATCCATTCGGTTAAACTCAAGCCGAATTTTTAAATTTTTCTAATTATCTTTCTTTTATCAATTAGCCAAATTTAAAAATTTGGCGACCTCGCAAAAATAACCAAACTATTTGTTAGCAGCGACTTGCGCTATTTTTTGTATAAATTGTTACCAACAATGCTTATTCGCCCCAAAGGTGATAAACTGTCATTTGTTTCCTGTCAGCACTTACTAATACAAATCCGTTTTCTTGTGTTGAACTGTTTGTACCTGGTTCAAATATAACCCAACCAGTTTCGAAACGGTAAAGAGTGAAATCAGTTTGTATTTTACGAGGCAAAGAGTTTGATTTTAAATCAGTTCGTTGTTTATTCGGCGTAAAGTTTTTTAGAGGAAGGTTTATAATTGGCTTTCCAATATTCATCATACTTTTCAGTTCTGCTGTTTGATAATCCGCACTATCAATTAATTTCCAACCATTTTCAGATGCAATTTCTTTGATTTTCGCAATATTGATTTCAGAGTTTTTATCCGCAACCCAATTGATAATTAAAGTGCCGCCCCAAGGTCCTTGGTCATTATTCTTATCCGTAATTTGGTCAGAATTATAATTAAGCCAAAATCCTGAAGGCGTAATTTCGCTACAAGATGATAAAGCCAAACCAATAATCAAAATCAATATTTTAAATCGCACTTCCTTCGTTTTTTTGCATTATAGGTAACATTGGCAACTATTAACATCCTAAAATCCAACCGTCTAAAAATATAGTATCAACTTTTACCAGTTCTCATTCATTGAATACCGTCAAAAGCATATAACCCTAAAAATTTCTCCAGACTCAATAACAACATCTAATTCCCATCGTCAAAAGTATTTATTTGTCGCAGTGATCTTATCCAGACCTTTTCGCGAAAGCAAAATAATCATAGCATTTCAAAACAAGCCTTAAGAACGCGCCCTAATTTTAAAATGCCTGAATCAACCCATTCCCAGGTTAATCAGCTTCAATAATTTACAACGGAATATTCCCGTGCTTTTTCTTAGGCAATACAGCCACTTTGTTTTGCAGTGCCGTGTACGCTTTGATCAGTTTTTTTCTGGTGTCTTTGGGCAGGATCACCTCATCGATAAAGCCACGTTGTGCCGCGCTGTATGGATTGGCAAATTTCTCCGCATATTCTGCCTCTTTCTCGGCAAGTTTTGCTGCGGGATCATCGGCATTTTTAATTTCTTTTCTGAAGATGATTTCGCTGGCTCCCTTGGCTCCCATCACGGCAATTTCTGCACCGGGCCAGGCATAATTCATGTCGGCACCTATGTGTTTGGAATTCATCACGTCATAAGCACCACCGTAGGCTTTTCTGGTAATCACGGTGACTTTAGGGACTGTTGCTTCACTTAATGCATATAATAATTTGGCACCGTTTGTAATGATCCCGTTCCACTCTTGATCGGTTCCCGGTAAAAATCCTGGAACATCTACCAGTACCAATAACGGAATATTAAAACAATCACAGAACCTGGTAAAACGTGCTGCTTTTTTAGAACTATCTACGTCCAAACAACCCGCAAGACTGATGGGCTGATTTGCCACAATACCGATGCTTTTTCCAGCTAACCGTGCAAAACCTACCACGATATTATCGGCATAATCTTTATGGATTTCAAAGAAGGATTCCGTATCGATAATTTCATTGATCACGTGGCGCATGTCGTACGGCTGGTTGGCATTTTCTGGAACTATGTGTTCCAGTTGCTCGCGTATTTCATCATTGAGTTCGTAGGGCAAATCGCTAGGTTTATCCTCGCAATTTTGCGGCATATAACTCAGCATTTGCTTGATCTGATTGATGCACTGTATGTCGTTTGCAGCAGTTAGATGCGTCACTCCAGATTTAGTAGCGTGGGTTTTTGCACCTCCCAATTCTTCGGCAGTAACGATTTCATTGGTCACTGTTTTTACCACATTAGGGCCAGTGACAAACATATAACTGGAGTCCTCTACCATAAGGGTAAAATCTGTCATCGCTGGCGAATAGACCGCGCCACCGGCACAAGGTCCCATGATCGCCGAGATTTGTGGCACCACGCCCGATGCCATGACATTCCTATGGAAGATATCTGCATAACCTCCCAAAGATCGCACTCCTTCCTGAATGCGCGCTCCACCACTATCGTTCAGCCCGATTACCGGAACTCCTATTTTCATCGCCAGATCCATGATCTTGCAGATCTTCTCGGCATGAGTTTCAGATAATGCACCGCCAAAAACGGTAAAATCCTGAGCAAAAACACAGATCTGTCTCCCGTTTACCGTACCATAACCCGTAACCACACCATCACCGTAAAATAGTTGTTTTTCCATACCAAAATCTTTGGTACGATGCGTCACCAGCGCGCCCATTTCTTCAAAAGAACCCTCGTCCAGCAAAAAATGTACGCGTTCTCTCGCGGTCAATTTTCCTTTAGCATGTTGCTTTTTAATGCGATCTTCTCCACCGCCCAGATGTGCCTGCCTTAATTTATCTGCGAGTATTTGCTTGTTATCTTTCATTTCTACTTTTAAAATGGTTTTCAAAATTAATTTGTATCGCTTGCTAACCTCTCCCCAACCCTCTCCAAAAGAGTGGGAGCTTACGTTGTCCTTGTCAACATAAGTGCAAAATATCTTTTTGACATTATAACAACATTGTCCAAGACTGAGTTGCAAGATTTTAAAATGACTGTACTACGACTTATTTCTTTTTCCCCAGTTGGAACTTGTAACATCAGGGCTTTTTACAACTTTCTGGTCATCCAGTAATAGTCGCAAACCTACTAAAGCCGCTATGCGACGCTCCTCGTTATACTGTTTTTTTAAGTGTTCTGGCGAATAATAATTTTTTACAAAATGGGTGTCAAAATCGCCTGATCTAAATGCCTCATGTTCACACACAAATTTCCCAAACGGCAAGGTAGTCGCGATGCCCTCTACGTGATAATTCTCAATAGCAGTGATCATGAGCTGGATCGCCTCTTCCCTATTCTTACCGTAGGTGATCAACTTGGAAATCATGGGATCGTAATAGATGGGTATTTCCATTCCCTCCTCAAAACCATTGTCCACGCGTATTCCCTCGCCATTAGGTAGTTGGTAGGTGGATAAAGTTCCTATACTGGGCGCAAAATTCTCTAAGGGATCTTCGGCATAGACTCTTACTTCTAGTGCATGACCATTTATGGAAAGATCTTCTTGAGTAAAAGCCAATTGCTCACCGCGGGCCACTTTAATCTGTTGTTCCACAAGATCGATGTTGGAAATAAGCTCCGTTACAGGATGTTCTACCTGCAAACGGGTATTCATTTCTAGAAAATAGAATTTCTTGTTCTCGTCCAGTAAAAACTCGACCGTTCCCGCACCTACATAATCACAGGCGCGAGCGACTTTTACCGCCGCAGTTCCCATGGCTTCTCTTATTTCTGGAGTCAGCACTGCCGATGGTGCCTCTTCCACGACTTTTTGGTGGCGTCGCTGTACGCTACATTCCCGTTCAAAGAGATGGACGATATTCCCGTGCGTATCGGCCAGAACTTGAATCTCAATATGTCTGGGAGAACCTACATATTTTTCAATAAAAACTGACCCATCGCCAAAGGCTGCCTGTGCCTCACTTATCGCTCGGCTCATCTGCTCAGCCAATTCATCCAGCGACTCTACCACGCGCATTCCCTTACCACCACCACCCGCAGCGGCCTTGATCAAAATCGGGAAGCCTATCTCGCTAGCGATTTTCTTTGCCAGTGGCAACATCGGTGATGGCTTCCTCGATCCCGGGAACCATCGGGATGTCATAATCCTTTACGGCTTCCTTGGCGGCCAGTTTGTTCCCCATGACCTTTATCGCGTGGGGTTTGGGGCCTATAAAAGTGATTCCCGCATCTTCTACCAATTGGGCAAAAACTGCATTTTCACTTAAAAAGCCATAACCGGGATGTATTGCATCGGCACCGGTGTCCCTGGCTGCCTTAATGACTTTTTCCATGACCAGATAGGACTCTGAGGATGGCGCCGGGCCTAACAACACTGCTTCATCGGCATAACGCACGTGCGGTGCTCCACGATCTGCTTCAGAATATACGGCTACTGTTTTTATTCCCATCTTTTGCGCAGTTTTCATCACTCTTATAGCGATTTCGCCGCGATTTGCAACTAGTATTTTTTTCATGCTTTTGTTTTGATTCTGCTTTCCTGCCTTGCCGGCAGGCAGGCGCGAAAGCGGAACATTTCTACTTACTCTTACCTAACCCAACGGATTACTCGGTCTCCATCTCAATGATCAACTGACCTTTATCTACCGCTTCATCTTTTTGGGCCGCGATGGATTTTATCACACCAGAACCGTCAGAAAGTATGACGTTTTCCATTTTCATGGCCGATAGCACAAAAAGTGGTGTGTCTATTTCTATAGCATCGCCGGCTTGCACCATGATATCCACGATGTATCCGGGCATGGGCGCCATAACGTTGTTGGACTTGGCTTCGGTTTTTTCAAAGAGTCCCATTTTAGTGACCATCGTATCGTAGGCGTCGTCGATTTTTACCTGATACTTATTGCCATTTACCCTAATGGTCATGGTCTTTTCCAGCATGTTTTTTGCGACCAGCTCAACATCATAGGAGGTATGATCCTGTAGTACGTGAAAATGTGTGTTTGATATCTTATGAAGGTCCAGCGATGACAAATCATTTGTAGTGACCGTAAAATCTTGTTGATCTACGTGTATTGTGAATTCACTCATAAGCTGCCGTATTTTTTGGGATTTCCAGTAAAAATAACAAGTAAACACCAGCATTTCCTAATTAACTGGGCAATTTTACACTAGCTAGTTGTTTGAGTACTGATAAATTTATAAATGATGAAAGAGCAGGATACAAGTGTCAGGACATATTATCAATATTCTGACTTATGGCTTATTATTTAAAAACAAAGTGTTCTCAACTAATTTAAAAAGACGACTGAAAAGCAGGATACCATATCGGCTAAAGAATTCTATCACGAGTTTATATTGAGGTAGAAATGGATAATAGATTATTGATTGAAAACTAATAATAAATAACCTTAATAATTTAAATATTGATTTGCGCAAATAATCAAGTAGGCATTTGAAAAGAACTCAAATAGCGTTTTAAATGTTGCAAAGAGATTTCTATAACTTTCCTTTTGAAGTATTTGATTTACGGCTACCTTAATTACAATCGTTTCAAACTTTCTGTGTCTACTCTCATGTGTAGCACCATATCATGATTTCCCACGCGGAAATCCAATCATACAATGTTTATATCATTAAAGACTTAATGTTAGAATTAAGTTCCGCTTTCGCGCCTGCCTGTGGGCAAGGCAGGAAAGCGGAATTATCAAAATTACTACCAACAAGTTTCTCAACTGCATTATAAACTTACATTATCTTAAAATTCAAGTTTTTAAATGTTAATCATGGAAGTTGATTCATGGGTATTTCGGATTTTTGGCGGAATAACTTGATAATAATGAATTCAACAATAAGACTAGTTCCCTCCTACCACTCGTTACCAACCATATCCATCCTTATTTGCACGCTACTTTTTTCCTGCAGCCTTGCAAATGCTCAATCCACGGGAAAAGAAATATCCAAGACCATCTACACGACCTCAAACCTGGGTCTTGCAAATGAAAGTGATGCCGACGAGGTCTTAAAAGCCATCGTTGCCGAGTCCAAAAAGGATGACAAAGCAGTTTTCATATCGCTGGGAAACACCACTTCAAAAAACGGTTACCCCAAGAATAAAGAAGCTCGTGCGCAGGAGGAGGCATTACTTCAAAATCGGGTCATGCAGCCATTAAAGGACTTTAACGGGAAGATTATCTACATCCCAGGAAAAAATGAGTGGAACAATGGTGGACATAATAATATCGATGATCTAGAGTCTTATCTACAGGATAATAGTAGAGGGAAATTCTGGCCTAATGATGGCTGCCCGATTGAACGGGAAACGCTGAGTGATGAGGTGGAGCTGGTAATGATCGATAGCCAGTGGTACCTTGAGGACTGGGACAAACACCCTTACATTAATAATAAATGTGAGATCAAGACCAGGGAACAGTTTTTTGTCCAATTTAAGGATGAACTTAAAGATGAGCAGAATAAAACGGTAATCGTTGCATTACACCATCCCGTTTTAAGCGCCAACCGCAGAGGTTTTTTTGAACGCCTGGGTGGTTTTTCAAATCAATCCTATTTCAATAATGACATGCAATATCTTGTAGGCCGACTGGAAACCATCGCGAGCCAATTTGAAGATGTAATCTTTGTGTCTGGAAACCATAAAAATTTGCAGTTTGTCATGGATGATGGCATTCCACAGGTCATGAGTGGTGCCAGCGGCTCCATAGAAAAAACAAGGGATCAATCTGATAAGGTGAAGTTCACCAGCAGCGAGCGCGGATTTTCAAAATTAACCGTATTTAAGGATGGAAGCTCTGAGGTGCAGTTATATTCCGTAAATGGAAGTGACGTAAAATTGATCCACACTTCCCAAATCAAATTAAAAAAAGGAACGCTTGAAGATTTTGAGTACCATCAAAAAGCGGACTACGGCCCTACTATTGAAGCAAATATCTATACCAACGAAGAAACTGATAAATCTGGAGCTTATACGTGGTTTTGGGGTGATCATTACAGAGAGGTTTATTCCAAGAAAATTACCGCTCCCGTATTATTTTTAGAAGACCTACCGCACAATGTACGTGCAATAACCGAAGGTGGCGGAAACCAATCCAGAAGCTTGCGATTGATCGATGATAACGAGAACGAATTTACCGTACGTGAACTGCGCAAAAGTGCCGTGCGCTTTATCCAATCCTCTGTGGACGACCACTACGTATTGGAATATATGAAGAACACAGTGGCAGAGGAAGTGGTTCAGGATTATTATACCACGGCGCATCCCTACGCGCAGTTTGCGGTGAATGACCTGATGACAGCGGTAGGCATCTATCATGCAAATCCGCGTATTGTCTATCTGCCCAAACAAGAACGCTTGGGAAGATTCAATGGTGAGTATGGTGATAAGCTGTATATGTTTGAGGAACATGTAGGCGATGAGAATATAGGTCTAGGAATATTTGGGGATCCCGATGATATTATCTCCACAACAGATCTTTTGCTGGAGCTGCGGGATGATAAAGATGCAAGAGTTGATGAGCCTGCTTACCTCAAGGCGCGGTTGTTCGACATGCTCATAGGTGACTGGGACCGTCATGAAGATCAATGGCGATGGGCAATGAACGAGAGTGAGGATGGAACCCAGACCTACACTCCCATTCCCAGGGATCGCGACCAGGCTTTTCCTAAGTACGATGGAGTTTTTCCCGCGTTATTGAAATTTGGAGCACCGCTTGCGCGAAATATGCAAACCTATGCTCCAGAAATTCAAAATATTAAGACCTTCAATAATGCTGGGTATTATCTGGATAAATCCTTTATCAACAGAGCCAGCTGGAACGACTGGAAAGAGCAGGCAGAATTTATCCAGAATAACCTGACCGACCAAAAAATAGATGAAGCCTTTGCAGGAATGCTTGCTGATACGATCGATGAGGACACTAACAAGATTAAGGAAATCCTCAAACAGCGCAGAGCAAACCTAGTTGAGATCGCTCGGGACTATTACAACTATTTCAAGGAATATGAAGTCATTGTTGCGACCACTAAGGATAACACTATAGACATCAACCGTCAAGAAAACGGTATTACAACCGTAAAGATTACCCAAAAGGAAAAGGTACTTTTTGAAAACACCTATGACAAAGAGGTGACTAAAGAAATCTGGATCTATGCGCTGGACGGCGACGACACCATCAATGTTACTGGCAATGGTAGTGATTATATCAAATTGAAGATATTTGGAGGGGAAGAAAATGACATTTACAATATCGAGAATAGAAAAAAGATAAAAATCTATGATTATGCTTCTAAGAAGAACACATTCAATACACCTGTAAACAAATTTTTATCCGACTCCTACGACATCAATAATTATGATCCAACGAAACGGGTCTATTCTACAAATGTGATTTTGCCCAGTCTGGGCTTTGATAACGATAGAGGTTTGAGTACGGGTATCAATAATACATTTACCACCTATAAATTGTTGCGCAATCCATTTACTACGCAACACTCCTTATCTGCGCAGTTCTATTCGGCAACCTCGGGTTTTGAGTTTAATTATAAAGGTGAATTTGCACATGTTTTTTATAACTGGAATCTAGGATTGGACGGACGATACACGACCGGTAATTATGCAACTAACTTTTTTGGTATCGGTAACGGGACTCAATATGATAATGACATAGACCTTGACTTTAACCGCACCGCAATAAGGCAATGGCACGTAGAACCCTCCTTATCCTACAAAAAATATCAAGACTTCACAGCTCACGTTTCTGCACGATTAGAGTCTAATGAAGTGGATGAGGAAAACAGCCAGTTTGCCACGCAGGTATTCAATGCTTCCAACGACATATTTGAACAGCAATTGTACGCTGGTGGTGAAGTAGGAATTAATTATAACAATAAGCAGGGATTGATCAGTTATCCGCGTCGTGGAATGGAATTCGGGCTTGTCGCAGGTTATAAGCGCAATATCGATAGTGACTTCAACAATGAATTTTCTTATATTAAACCTGTGATTTCTTTCATCTACCCCATTCATGAAAGTGGCGCGGCAGCAATTGCGACTAGAGCAGCCGCCCAATTTAATATAGGAGAAAGTTATGAGTTTTACCACGCAGCAACCGTAGGCGGGAATGAAAGCTTGCGTGGATATAGAAATGATCGATTCCAAGGACAGACTTCTTTCTTTCAATCGACAGATTTACGAGTTGGAATCACAAAATTCCGCACCTCTTACGTTCCCATACGCATAGGAGTTACCGCAGGATTTGATTACGGTCGCGTCTGGGACGATGCTGACACTTCAGAAAAATGGAAGAACAGTTATGGAGGTTCGGTATTCATAAACGGGTTCCAGGCAATTACCGCAAACGTAGGCTATTATGTAAGTGATGAGGACAGCAGGATCATCTTTACCGCTGGGTTTAGGTTTTGAGGTTGATGCTACCATTTAATTCAAAGGCTAGAGAATTTTCTCTGGCCTTTTTTTATATAGCTGCTTTCGCATGAGCTTTTCAATTCTGTTTTGATATCTGCTAATTGTATTACATTTGAAATAAATCAAATAAATTATTATATTTTTAGTAAAAATAATAAATGGATAGAACAATTGATATCGAAAACGAAAGAGGTGAAATAAACGAATGGGTACTAAAAAATATTGAGTTATTTGAAGGTACACCATACTTAGACAATCTTTTAGAAGTCTATCCACTTGAGACTGCTGTCCCTATTCATTTGGAGCAAAGATTAAAAAGAAGAATAATTTCTGCCCATCAAGGAAGACGAACTAATGAATTGATTAGCATTCTTCAAGGCGAAATTAAATTTCCCTATGATGAACCCTTAGCATATCTAATTAAAGAAGTTCATAATTGTTTAGAAGCCAATCCACGACAAATAAACAGAATTGCAAATACTCTTTATGCAATGACGGCTGACGAGTTGGTAATTAGGCTAGAATCTGCCCCTAAGCTTAATACTCAAATGGGACCAATGTTTACCAATTGGTTAAGAGCAAAATTTCAATTGCTCAATGTAGAAGATTTCCAGCAATCAACCAAAGGTGTTTATGTTTTAAGTGCTGCTGAGGAAGAAGGCAAAAGCTTTGTTAATGAAATTTTGAATCAAAATTTGCGTAAAAGACCAGATTTGGTTGCAAAAGTAAATGAAACCTATATTGTTGGAGAAGCAAAATGGATTGGTCGTTCGGGTGGAAATCAAAATAATCAAGTTCGTGATGTACTAGACTTTTGCAGGGAGCAGCGAGGTTCAGCTATGCGAGTGGGTATAATTGATGGTTTTCCTTGGGCTACAAAAAAAATTAATAATTCAATAATCAATGATAAGGTCAATGTGTTGGTTCAAGAATTTCCTTATGATATTGTTAGCGCATTATTGTTGGAAGAATATTTGAATAGTTTTTTAGATTAAGTTAGCGTATGATATTCATAGAAATTACATAATACCTTATCCTTTTTGAGAGAATCCTTAATAACGTTAAAAGAATGATTAGAATTGTCAACTCCAATCCACTGTCTTTTTAAAGTATTTGCCATTTTTAGAGTACTTCCAGAGCCAGCAAAACAATCCAATACAATTGAATTTACATTTGAGGAATTTTCAATAATTCTTTTTAATAAATCATAATTTTTTTGAGTTGGATAATCAACATAGGATAATCCTTTATCCTTAAACTCCCAAACATCCTGAATTTTAAAACCTTTATGTTCTTTGGCCAGAACGATTTTTCGTGGATTACCCGTGGCTGACCATTCAATCATACCATTTTTATCTAATTCATCCAGAATTTCACGGGAATAACGCCAATGCCTACCTTTGGGAGGCATTAATCCTCTCCATTCCATTCCAGTATCACCATTGATCGTTTTTCCAGGCGCGTGAATGGGGTTAGTAGTATAACTGCCATATTTATCGTGCTTTTTTTGAAATAATTGTTCTTGCTTCGATTTTGACATCGGTTCAGTTATATCATTCCATATTTGTTTATCCCTGTTTTTTGCATAATACAAGATCATATCAGAATAGTTTCCATAAGCATTTCTCGAAAAATTCTTAGGATTGCATTTAATACGAGTTATATCATTAATAAAATTTTTATGTCCGAAAACTTCATCCATAATTATTTTCACATAATGACCGATTTTTTTATCAATATGCAGATAAATACTTCCTTGCTCAGACATTAATTCGCGAAGCAAAAAAAGTCGTTTTCTAAGAAATTCAAGAAAATCGCTATCAATTAATCTGTCGGAGTAAGCATTATCATCATTAACAGAATTAAAATCTTGACCAGTACCAAAAGGTGGGTCTATATAAATTAAATCCACTCTCGATTTATATTTTTCAAGCAGCTTTCTTAGAACATAGAAATTATCACCAAAAATGAATTTATTATTATCTAGATCGTGATTAATCTCAATATCTTTAAAGCCACCATTCTCAATTCCATATAAAACTTCAAATTCATCAGACTTGTCTGAATATTCAAGAAAACAGTTTTTAGTTTTTCTTAAATAAGCAATTTGTGGTTCTTCGGCTGTAGAATTTTTATTTAAAAAACTTTCAAAATCTTTAAATGCTATTCTATAATTTTTATTGATTTTCACAGCATTTAATTCGCTTGACCGAATGTATTTTGATACAGTTTGACGAGTAACTTTTAAATTATCTGCAACTTCTTCAACGGTTAGAAAACTTGACTGATACATAATGACATATTTGTACACAAATTAACGCATTTTAACGCATAAAAACAAGTGACAATAAAAATATAGCACACGATAATGTATAAGCGCAACTGCAACATAAAGACCTCTGGGATTTCACTTGATTACGTGAAGCGGTTTTTTACACTTAAGCATGAGCATTTAAAAAGCCCATCAAGAAACATCTTGATGGGCTTATTTATAAAAATTAGAGAATTATTTAAAGGATCTCCACTACTTCCAGATCAAATACCAGATCCTGTCCCGCCAGCGGGTGGTTGGCATCGACCACGATATAGTCATCTTCTACCTGTGCCACGCGCAACTGGCGCTCCGTACCATCAGGATTTTTTGAGACAAGTCCCATTCCTACCTCGGGCTTTATTTCTTGTGGCAATTGTTCTTTGGGTACTTTGTGAAACAACTCTTGCTCGATTTCACCATAGGCATTTTCCTTAGCTATCTCGATGGTTTTAGTTTCATTTACCTTCATGTCCACCAGGCCTTTTTCAAAACCTGGAATCAACGCACCTTCACCCAGCTGGGCCTTGAGTGGCTCTCTCTGCTTAGATGTGTCAAAGATTTCTCCCGTGGCTTTCAATTTACCGGTGTAGTGAACTTTTACCGTGTCATTTGCTTTTACTTGGCTCATAAATTTTAATGTTTAATATATTGAGCGCAAAGGTATTAATTACAGATGCCTATCAAAATTAAGACGCCCCTAATCGCCCCATATTTAGAAAGACTTAACAACTTGATCCCCTATTTCGCAATATTCATTGATCATTTGCAGTGGAGTGAAGTTGGTGGTGTTACGCTTTCGCGAAAGCGTACTCCAATAATGGCTTCACACACATATAACTTATTCAGAACCGCTCAATTTTTAACTCTGGATTGATTCCCGACTACCCATCATTTATAGCCTGGGAGTGCGAAATGGCTCATTTAATATGACTTTGGCAATGATAATTACTGCTTTAAGTAACTTTATAAAAAAACCGAGAACATGAGCAATAAAAAATTAAACAGGGAAGATGCCATTGCAAAATTGAAAGAGCTGGCAGAGAAAATAGACTTTACAATGATGGCCACAGACCTATCGCAGCCACCGTTCCATGTGATTCCCATGAGTACAAAAAAGGTGGATAAGGATGGGAACATCTGGTTTTTGAGCGATGGCAGCAGCGAGCACAACCGCCATATCAAGGAGGAAGAACGGGCACTGCTCACCTACAGCAGCGGCGGCGATATGGAGTTTTTATCGGTTTATGGAAAAGCGATCGTGAGTCGGGACCAGCGCAAGATCGATGAGCTCTATGGAAAGTCAGATGACCAGTGGTTCAACGGTAAGGACGACCCCAATTGTACCGTGATCGAGATCAAACCTAGCGATGTCCATTACTGGGACACTAAAAATGGCAAGCTCGTCTCACTCATCAAGATGGGTGCTGGAGCAATTACTGGAGACCAGCCAGATTTAATGGATCAAGGAGAGCTGGACATCAATTAGTCTGCAAGTTTTTAAACCTATCTAACGCCACGTGTTTAACATACGTGGCGTTTTGAGTACAAGAACTTGAATTACCGTGGAGGCAAATTGCCCATTTACTTAAATATATTACTTAATAATTCCTCTAAATGTTGCGGCCGCTTAAAATTTCCGTAAGTCAGATAAACTATCAGCACTTAACTTTATGGGAACGGGTTATTTCAAAAAAAGCATTAAAAGGTTTTATCTAGTTACGTATGGTTAGGATTTGTCAACGGTCAGCACATCCTTGGGCAGTTTTAAGATAAGCGTCGTGCCCTCTTCTTCATTGGTGAGAAATGACAGCGAGCCACGGTGCATTTCGGCAATCATTTTTGAGATGTAGGTGCCTAGACCCGTACCTCGATCCTTTCCAGACGTGGTATATTTCTCAAAAAAGTTATCACGTATGCGAGATGGAATAACTCCCTTGTTGTTAATGGTTACCGTAAATAAATTTTCGGTATCTATATCAATTTTGATCAATCCATTGTCGGGAGAGGCTTCCAAAGCGTTGCGCAGTAAGTTTTGAAAAAGATGCTCAAGATAGAACTTGTCGCCGTACATCATTATGTCATCCGTACCGGGATCGCACTCCCTACCCTGATGGACCAACTGGAAATCAGCTTGTTTTTCATTGATCAAGTCCTTCATTTCTGAAGTTTGGTTTGCGATGAGTGAAACCAGGTCAAAAAACGTAATCTCTGGCTGGTACTCGCCGCGTTCCATTTTAGCAAAATCCTTGGTGGAAGTCAGCAGTTTTAAGGTATCGTTGCCTATATCCTTGAGCATTCTTACCCATTTGGCCTGATCGGGCTCCAGTTTTGATTTGGCAAGAATATCTGAAATCGAGACCATGGAAGCAATCCTGTTGCGCATGTCATGTTCTGCAAGACGTGCGGCGATGTCCTGGGTAGCGATTTTATTTTCAAGAATCTCTATGGTCGTTTTAAGTCGCTCGATGGTTAGCTCCAGCTCCATCGCCTTTACCACCAGCGTCATTTTTTTGCTGGCACCGGTTGCTTCATTTTTTAGGAATACGGCATTTGTAATAATTTCAAACTGCCTCTTCTGGCTGTCCTGCACCGTCCACCTGCCTTGCAGCTCATACTCCTTGCTCATAAAATCATCATGCATCTTTTCAAGCATGGGACGATTTTCATCGGGCACGACGGTAGTAAATGGGTTTCCTAATAGCTCACTTCTTGAATATCCGTAAATATCGCAGTACGTGGTGTTTACATCGGTAAATATTCCTTTGTCATCAGTGATACAAATACCTATGGGCATTTGTTGAAATACAGAATAGGGCAGGTCATTGTCTTTCTCAAAAGTACTCTTGATCAAAGCCAGCTTCTCCTGGGTGTTTTTCTCAAATGCTTCCATTAGGGTCGTGATCTTCAATTTCACTACAAATATAAATCAAAGATGGAATATAATTATTCTGAGAACTATTTTAAAGAACTGTAAACTAGCAGTAAACAAGTTTAGTTTACAATGTCTATTTCCATGGGCGAAAGACGCTGAATTTATAGGTCGTGACATATAAGCTGTATAATAAACGATGTACTTTTCCATGGGTAGACCCTGCTGCAATTTATAGGTCGTGACCATATAAGCTGTATAATAAACGATGTAATTTATGGGGGATTTTAAGGAACTGTAAACTAAAAGTAAACAAGTATATACCTTCTTATCCATGTGCAGACCCTGCTACAATTTATAGATCGTGACCATAAAAACTAAAAGTCGTGACATAAAGCTGTATGATAAACGATGTAATTTATGGGGGCTTATGGCACGAGTAGGAATTTATCGTGCCCTAGGTGGTGGGTGGAAATAGAATTGATCTAACACAGCTTACAAAGGGTTTATTTGCTAGCTACAAATACCTTTTTCCAGCTCACTCCACTTCCAAATGCTCAATGCATCGAAAAATACAGGGAGCTTACTATGACTAGCCCAGCACAGGTTTTTATACTGTTCTTTTAAAATAAATAATATGCGCAATAGACAATAACAATTCACATAATAATGTAAGGTCTAGATGTTAATTGTACGAACTGGCAAGATTAAATCATAACTAGGATAAGATTTCCTGTAGTTTTTCCGCTTTCGCGAAAGCGGAATAATATTCTTACTACTATTGTATCAAACAAATATTATAAAAAATCCCGCTAGTGTACCAGCGGGATTTTTTCTCTATCTATTTTACTGAACCGTTATTTCTTAACGATACGTTCATTGACCGTGTGATTTTCCGTCGTTATTCTTACGAAATAGATCGCACTTTCAAATTCTGAAATATTGATCTGTGTATCGTTGAGCGAATTCACATTCCAGGATTTAACCAGTCTTCCTCTCAAGTCAATGAGCTGAATGCTCTTCATGACTTCAAGATCTGAGCTAATATATAGTCTGCCGTCAGTGGGGTTGGGATAAATACCAATGTTCAGTTTTGATGAAGCGACATCACCGTTGCTCAATGCGTCATCGACCCTCAGTTCAAAGGTGCAGACCTGATCGTTTCCGTTCTCGTCAGTAATGGTAATCGTTACATTATTCACACTAGGTACAGGAACTGTTGAACCTGCCGCAACACTTTGAGTTACCGTTAATGTACTGGCATCACTACAGTTGTCAGTTGCCGCAAGGTTGCCGGTATAATCCAGCACCGTATAGGTAGGCCCTGTTACCGAAACGACGATGTCCTGTGGACAGGTTGCAGCTGGTGCGGTATCGTCATTTATGATAACATTTTGGGTCTGTGTTGAGGTGTTTCCATTACCATCGTCATAAGTCCAGGTTACCACCGTGGACGCAGCAGTGATGGGCAAGGTCGCATCATTAGTTACCGTCACGTTTGAGCTACAGTTATCTGTAGCTGTGGGAGCTGTCAGTACTGTAATCTCACACTGGCCATTGACATCATTAAGATTAAGTACATCTGGAGTGGGCGCAATGGTATCGCTTACTGATATATTTTGGGTCTGTGTGGTGGTGTTTCCATTACCATCATCATAAGTCCAGGTTACCACCGTTGTTCCAGAGCTGAGCGGTAGGCTGGCATCGTTTGTAACGGTTACAGTACCGCTACAATTATCTGTGGCGGTAGGTGCTGTTAAAGAGGTTATCTCACACTGCTCGTTCAGGTCTGATAAATTAGCAAGGTCTGGTGTAGGAGCGGTATCATCATTCACATTTACTATTTGATCCTGGGTTACCACGTTGCCGTTTCCATCATTATACGTCCAGGTTACCGTTGTCTGACCAGAAGTTATAGGTAATGGAGTAGATGTTGTCGCGGTTATTGTTGAAGCACAATTATCAGTTGCCGTGGGTGCTGTAAGAGAGCTTACCTCACACTGACTTGTAATGGTCTGTAAAGAAGCGACATCAGGAACTGGAGCGACGTTGTCGGTGATGATAACGTTTTGGGTCTGGGTGGTGGTATTACCGTTGCCGTCACTGTACGTCCAGGTTACCACCGTTGTTCCTTGAAATGTAATGGGTAATGATGCATCGCTTACTCCGTTGAGACTACCCGCGCAATTATCAGTTGCCGTAGGCGTGGCGAGCGTGGTAACCTGACAAGTGGAGGTCACATCGGCAAGGTTCACAACATCTGTTGTTGGCGCTGTTACATCATCGATTATCACGTTTTGCATTTGAGTTGATGAATTTCCGTTTCCATCGGTGTAGGTCCATGTTACTACAGTAGTTCCCTGAGCAGTTATGGGCAAACTAACATCATTGGAAACCATTATGGTAGAAGTACAATTGTCTGTGGCCGATGGAACGGTCAGGGATATTACCTCACAATCCGATTGCACATCTGGCAAAGCTGCAAGATCTGCCACTGGAGCAGCCGTATCATTAATGGTTACGATCTGATTTTGTGTAGCAATGTTCCCATTATTATCATTATACGTCCAGATGATGGTCGTAGATGCGGTAATAGGCAACGTTGCATTGTTGCTTATAGAGACATTGTTGCTACAGTTATCTGTCGCAGTAGGAGCGGTAAGTGATGTAATCTGACATTGAGCAGCCAGGTTAGGAAGGTTTGCTACATCTCCCACAGGCGCGATATCATCGTTGATGATTACGTTTTGGGTCTGGGTTGAGCTATTTCCGTTTCCATCATTATAAGTCCAGGTTACAACCGTTGTTCCCGATGCGGTTATGGGCAAAGTTGCATTACTTGTTCCGTTCACAGTAATATTTCCATTTGCACAGCTCGCCTCAGTTGCGGTTGGGGCGGTAAGTGAGGTCACGTCACAATCGGCCAAAACATCTGGAAGATTTGTAACATCTGGAACAGGAGCATCAACATCATTGATGATCACATTCTGATTCTGAAAACTAAAATTCCCATTCCCATCATTATAAACCCACGTTACAACTGTTGTTCCCTGTCTTGTGATAGGAAGTGAAGCGTTATTTGAAATGTTCACTGGATTTGCGCAGTTATCGGTAACTCCCGGCTGTGGTCAAGACTGGTAACTTGGCAGGACGCAGTAATGTCTGGGAATAGTCGCTAGAGTTGGTGTGGGTAATTCATTATCAACTATCGTAACAAAGAACGAGCAACTGGAATTATTTCCTGCCGCATCTGTTGCAGAAAGACTTACGTTATTTACACCTATATCAGCACAGGTAAAGTCGGTTTGAGAGAAAGTCACAGTAGGAGATGCACAGTTATCAGTCGCAAAAATGTTCTCAGGTGTAAAGGCAAAAGCATCATTACTTGCATTCCATGTGGTTGCATTACGACCAGGTACTGGAAATCCTATGGATCCATTTTGATTCAAGATCCCTTGAGTTTGGACTCTATTGACCGTATTTGTAGCTGTATGAAGCTCTATTCGATTAGTTCCCTCAAACAGATGAATTTGTCCAGAAACTATAGTTGTCCTTCCAAATTCAGGAACATTAAGAAAGCTAACTACTAATTTTCTATTAGGCGCTGTACCTAAAGTTTCATAACCAATTATTGATGAGCCTGAAGGTCTTAAATCTGACCAGCCTAACGCAATTAAATTCCCAAGGTTAGTATTTCCCGAAGTAAGACTCTGCCCTTGACAACATCCCGCATTAAAGATTCCCGTAAAGGCTATAAAACCATTGGATGAGATATCAAAGCTAGTATATTGATTTCCAAAAAATGTAAAATTAAAACCTATAGGCTGATTAACTGCAACTTGATCATCACCTAAAAATACGTTGTTTCATTTGGTAAAGCTTTCTATATTTAAACCTGTTCCAGTAACATTGTAATTGTCTGGAGAGTCAAAGTTTCCATTTAAGTAATGAAGCGTTGCCGTTTTGCATCTAATTCTAACGTAATATCTGCACATTGTAATACTGGCGCATCAATATCTTCTACGGTAACTGTTGTGGTGCATGTATCTATATTACCACTAGTATCAGTAACAGTGAGGGTTACATTATTAACTCCCAAATCGGAACAAGTAAAAGTTGTCTGAGAAACGGTCAAGGAAGCTATTCCCACATTATCCGTGCTTCCAGCATCTACGTTGAACCCTTGGATAGTCAAGATACCATTTGAATCTATCTGACCTACAAATGGCTGGCAACGAGCGATAGGGTTTACAATGTCCGCATTACTAATAGTTACTTGCTGGGTTGACGTCCCTGGACAAAGTCCTGGTGTGGTATAGGTAATTGTATAGCTTCCTACCGTAGAGTTTCCTGGATCGATCTGACCAGTGTTGATTCCCAATTGAAGACCTGCTGGCGAACTGCTAAATGTTCCACCAAACGTATTTATAAACGTGGGAAACTGGTTTGGATCTGCAAGAGTATAAGCATTTGAACTATAGCCAAATCCTGCATCTTCTACACGGTTAATTCTTATTGATGCCGTAGAACTACTTGGGCAAGAGCCATTTGTCTGATAACTAACTGTATAATTGCGCCCAGTATTGCTGGTTGCAGCGTTTATCTCACCTGTCGCCGTGTTGAGCGATAGTCCAAAAGGTGTGCTGGAGAATGTTCCTCCAGCTAGACCTGTTATAGTAGGTACTATATTAGTGTCATCCTGACAAAACTCCGAACTGGAGTAGCTGAATGAGGAGTCATCACTGGGCAATCCACCTACGTTGCCACTTAGGGTCACACTACAACCATCAGGTGTTGTGATATCAACCGAATAATTTCCAGGAGATAAATTTTGAATAACCCCAGTTGTCTCACCGTTGCTCCAGAGATAGGTATAGTTCTCTTTAAAAATAGCTATATCATCAAAAATAACTCCGTCAGTATTGAAGGGAAAATTATCAGATTGTGTAAATCTAATTTCAGTATTTGCGGAAACCGTTTGTCCTGCCGCAGTTAGGATCGCGTCTATATCAGCTTCTCTAGTTATCCATTGATTACTGAAACTCTCATTCCAATCAGAAAGGAATACCCACGGTTCACTCAAATCACCTCTTATACTAACTATGTCTTCTATATTATCTTCATCACCAGAATCAAATGATGCGTAAGAAAACCTTAGATCAGTAGAACCTAATTCCTGTGAAAGATCTAGGTTTAAAATAATGGAATGTGGCACAAAATTCCCTGCATCTAGTCCCAAACCTACGTTACCGTTATTTCTTCTGTTAGCCGCTCCGGTTGAAAAAACGGTCAATCTGGCGTTTACAGACGGAGCGCCCTCATACCTCCATTGAGGCAATCCTGGAATGGGATCAACACTATTTCTATATTCGTTGGGACTAAGAGTAAGATCTGCATTTTCAAAACCTTCATAAAACAATATAGCTGCCGCTGCACCAGAATTTCCAGGGGCACAGCCAGAGTCATACGTTTGGAAATTCCCTGCAACAGCTCCAGCATTAGAACAATCTACCTCATCATTAAGAATGGTTACAATTGCAGAGTTTGTAATATTTACGGGCAGGGATGTCGCGGACAGATTGGACATGCTTATAATTACCGTCTCGTCACCTTCCAAAACGGCATCAGCCGTTGGAAAAAATGTTATTGTTTGTGTCTCTCCACTAGTTCCTGTAAAAGTCAAGGTCTGGTTTGTTATAGGAATATAATCGTTATCTGCTACCGTTGCTGAGGCGTCAACCGTACTCACGTCCACTGTAAAACCTCCCTGGACTGCGTTACTTAGTGTAGCCGTGATTGTTATGGAACCATCGTCCTCATCCCCACTGGCATCTGCAATGTTCACTGATGCACTGTCATTGTCTGAAAGATTTACCGTGGAAGTACTTGGACTACCGATAGTAACATCAGTATTATCAGTGGACAATAGTTCAATTATTATGGTTTCATTTCCTTCAAGTGCGCTGTCGGGAATAACGTCAACAGGAATCGTGACGGTAGTCTGACCTGCTGGAAAAATAAATGAATTGCCTATAGTTACATAATCACGACCTCCAGTGGCAGTTCCAGAAACAGATATTGTTACCAACACGTCCACCGCCGGTGCAGCACTTGCCGTTATGGTAAACAGTCCATCAGTAAGGTCTTCTGCGGCTTGTGTAGTTGTGGCTATACTCAAGGTAGCAACATTTTCCACGCCTAATGTGGTAATCGTATATCCCAATGTGTTATCATTAGGAAAGAAATAAACATCATAAGTTCCCGAGTTACTTTTATCGATCGTGACCTCACCAGTCCTTTCATTAAGGCTCAATCCATGTGCAAATGTTTTGTAAGTTCCTGCCAGGTCATTATTGATGACCATCACATTAGCTTGCTGTGAATTTATAGGCTTGTAGGTAATAGGGTTTTTGAACGCATCATTAAATTGGAATTTGAACGATCCACAAAAAACATCACCAGTATCGCTATTTACAGCTTCAACAAAAAATTCACTGTTCAACCTGGTAGGTGTTACAACAAATGAATTTGACTTAGTCTGTCCTATGAGAATACCTCCACAGGAATAACTGTAGATATTATAAAACGAGCCCTCTTTAAGACCTCCCTGCCAGTAAAGCACGGTTTTTTCAAATTCCTTTGCATTAGCATCGCCATAAACGACAGGTTTTTCCTGAAAACCCTCTAATTCAATGGTTTTAGCTTCAGATGAATGACTCTCCATGGAGTCTGCTGCTATGCTTTTTTCAAAAGAAAAAATTAATAACAGTGTAAGTATTCCAGCGTAAAAAGATTTCATACGGCACGTTTTAAAATTGACTTAATAAGTTCCAAATATAAACTTAAAATTTTTGCGCGATATATAATTTTTCAAACCTAAATTTCCAAAGTCCTGCCTTACAGTTCTTATCGATAAAATAGCGGAAATGGGATAAAACAAAAACCCCAACTGATAACATCATCAGTTGGGGTCTTTATGTTAATTGTATAGTGGATTATAAACTCTCCTTGACAATACCACTTATAGTTCTTCCATCAGCTTTACCGGCTAGTCTTTGATTGGCCAGTCCCATCACCTTGCCCATATCCTTCATACCTGTGGCACCTGTTTCAGCGATAATTTCCTGAACCACTTTTTTGATTTCTTCCTCACTCATTTGCGCGGGTAAAAATTGTTCCAGCACCTTGGCTTCTGCCAGCTCAGGATCTGCAAGGTCATTCCTATCCTGCTCTGCAAAGATGCGCGCGCTGTCCTTCCTCTGCTTGACCAGCTTTTGAACAATTTTTATTTCATCTTCTTCGCTCAATGTGGCATCGCTCCCAGATGTTCTTGCAAGTAACAGTTCGCTTTTCACCGCTCTCAACGCAGTAAGTGCCGTATGGTCCTTAGCTTTCATCGCCTCTTTGAGCGAAGTCATAATTTTAGTTTCTAAACCCATATCAGTCTGCGTTGTCGTGTAAAAAGCTATTGTTATTGTTTTTAAATTTTACTTCATTGTCCTGGTTGGTAGAAACGGAAGTGCGGGATTTTACCGAGTCGTTTGGGAGACTGTCCAATTCTACACCATGGCGTTTATAAGCGGGCTGGCGGTCCATTTCATCCAGTTTGTCAGAGCTTTTGAACTTATAGTTATAGAGGTGCAGCTTGCGCTTGCGTTCTTCGGCACGTCTTAGGATCGCTTCATTTATGGGCAGTTCGGTAGGATCGCTTACTGGTGTCAGTGGCGTTAGCGGGCTGGCAATGGGATCTGCACTTACGGCTGGTTTGGAAACCATTTTTATCTCTGGCTCGGACACCTTTGGCTCTGGGGATTTTTGATTTGCCTTTGTAGCATTATTCAGGCCTTCCTCGACCTCCATGTAATCCTGCAGGGAATAACGGGTTACCTCGTTTTTACGCTCCTCATTGTTATGGTTGCTGGGTCGTATGGATTTTGCATCGTTGATCTCGATGTCGTTAAGGTTATGGACGATCCTGGAGCGCGGTGCGGCCTCGGTTTTATCATCCTCGGATAACGGCAAGTCAAAATCTAGAGAAAAATCTGCTTCTTCGGACAACTCAACAATATCTTCCCGCTCCTCCTTGATCACAAATCGGGTCGCGTTATCGGTGATGGTCTCCTCATTTTTGATCTCGATATCTTTGATCTCATTGGTGGTCGGTATCAAGGTCTTGGCTGTAACGGGCTTTATCTCTTCTTCATCTTCCTCGCCCAGATCGTGGACTATTACTGGTTCTGCAGCTGTTTTATAGGTGTGGGAATATCGTGGTTGTTCCGCTTTCGCGAAAGCGTCATCCTCTTCATCCTCATCACCCAGATCCATGATCAATTTACCGGGTACTATATTGCTGTTGGACTCACTCAACACCTTGGTCGTGCGCTGTTCTTCTTCCAGCGTGTGGATAATGCGCTTGGAATCTACGTTTGAGATCTCGTTTTGTTGTTCTACGTCAAAACCGGTCGCGATAACGGTAATTGCGATCGCATCGCCCAGTGAGGCATCCTCGCCCACACCCATGATGATATTTGCAACGCCTCCCGCCTCATTCTGTATGTGCTCGTTGATCTCACCTATCTCATCGATGGTAATCTCATCCTCACCAGAAACTATAAGTAGCAACACGTTTTTTGCTCCGGTGATCTTGTTATCATTAAGTAATGGGGAATCGAGTGCCTTCAAAATCCCTTCTTGCGCACGGTTGGATCCAGATGCCTGAGAGCTTCCCATGATCGCTGTTCCCGACTTGGAAAGTACCGTTTTTGCATCCCGCAGGTCGATGTTTTGCGTGTAGTGGTTGGTAATTACCTCTGCAATTCCTTTGGAGGCCGTGGCAAGGACTTCATCTGCCTTGGAAAAACCGGCCTTAAAGCCCAGGTTTCCATAAACATCGCGCAGTTTATTGTTGTTGATGATTATAAGAGAGTCCACGTTATTGCGAAATTTTTCAATCCCACGCTGTGCCTGTTCATTTCTAACCTTTCCTTCAAAATGAAACGGAGTCGTAACGATCCCCACGGTCAGTATGTCCATTTCCCTTGCTATTTCGGCAATTACGGGTGCGGCACCTGTTCCCGTACCACCACCCATACCGGCGGTGATGAACACCATTTTTGTGGTGGAGTCGAGCAATGACCTTACTTCTTCAATGCTTTCTCTGGCAGCGCGCTCGCCCACCTCGGGATTTGCGCCTGCTCCCAGACCTTCGGTAAGGGTTACTCCCAGTTGGACCTTGTTGGGGACGGGACTGTTGTCAAGTGCCTGTGAATCTGTATTACAGATCACAAAATCCACTCCCTTGATTCCCTGCTGGAACATGTGCTTGATGGCATTGCTTCCACCTCCACCTACGCCTATTACCTTGATCACATTTGATGTGTTCTTAGGTAGGTCAAACATTATGTCGTCTAATTCATCCTGATTCATAAGTTGCTACTTTTCCACGATCTACATCGTGATTTATATTAAAACGGTATTGCCGCGTGTTTTTAAATTAATGTGCTCGATTATTCAGCATTGTCAAGAAATTCCTTAAACTTAGTGGACCAAGTGTCAAAAATTCCTCTTTTTTTTGTGGGTTGGGTGACTTTGGCAGTTCCCAGAAAATCTTCCTCGTCGTCTTCATCTTCATCCAGCTCATCGACCTGTGAAGTCTGTTCTACCGGCTCAAACTGTGGCTGTGATTGCGCCTGGGATGGAGTAGTTCCCTGGGCCTGGACCGCGGCTTCTTCAATTTTCTCCTCCTCCACATAATTATCCTCCAGACCTTTCATGACCAGTCCCACGGCCGTTGCAAATAACGGACTCGTACACTCGGTATCGCTATCTCCCGCCAGGTGCTCGTTAGGATAACCTATCCTGCTGGGCATGCCGGTCACGTACTCTGTAAGCTGCTTTATGTGCTTGAGCTGGCTACCTCCACCTGTCAGGACGACTCCTGCGATCAATTGTTTTTTAGGCTCGTCATGTCCATAGTTCTTTATTTCTACAAACACCGTTTCCAAAATTTCAATGACCCGAGCGTGAATGATCTTGCTCAAGTTTTTGAGCGTAATTTCTTTAGGCTCGCGACCTCGCAATCCTGGAATGGAAACGATCTCATTTTCCTTATTTTCTCCTGGCCACGCACTACCAAATTTTGTTTTGAGCAATTCTGCCTGTTTCTCAATAATGGAACAGCCTTCCTTAATATCCTGGGTAATAATATTACCCCCTTGTGGTATAACCGCTGTATGCCTAATGATCCCGTCCTTGAAGATCGCAAGATCTGTCGTTCCTCCACCTATATCGATAAGTGCGACACCGGCTTCCTTTTCTTCCTGACTAAGAACTGCGTCGGCGCTTGCGAGAGGTTCCAAGGTGATTTTTTTGAGATCAAGATCGGCACTTTTAACGCACCTATAAATGTTTTTTATGGACGCTACCTGGCCGATGACCAGATGGAAATTGGCTTCCAGTCGTCCGCCATACATACCTATGGGTTCCTTGATTTCTGACTGGCCGTCGATTTTATATTCTTGGGGCAGCACGTGGATGATTTCCTCACCGGGCAGCATCACAAGTTTGTAAACCTGTTTGCAAAGATTGTTTACATCTTCCTGATTGATGACCTGGTCGCTTTCGCCTCGAGTTATATAATCACTGTGCTGTAAACTGCGTATGTGCTGACCGGCTATTCCCACGGTCACCTCTTTGATATCCAGCCCACTGACCGACTCGGCCTGGGAGATCGCCTGCTGGATGGAAGTTATGGTCTGGGTAATATTATTTACTACGCCACGATGTACTCCTAGACTTTTAGAACGTCCCACGCCCAGTATCTCAAGCTTTCCATATTCATTCTTACGACCTATCATAGCAACGATTTTGGTCGTTCCTATATCCAGTCCCACGGCAAATTCCTGTGAATTCATATTGCTTGCTTTTTTATCGTGACAACCTGCCTTTTATAGCGCAAGTCCACACTTTTTAATTCGTTCAATCTCTTGTCCTTGTTCATTTTTGCAACAAAGGCCTTGTACTTTTTCAACTTCAGGTCCAGATCTTTAATATTGCCCAAGACCACTTCAAAATTGTAGGCTCTGGGCAAGAGCACAAAACCCTTTACCTTTTCAATCTTTATGGAACTGAAAGATTGCTCCAGCACGGCATCACCATGCAGGAACATCATTAATTCATAAACCTCATCCTGTGCCTTTTTTGAAAAACCATAGATAAGAGGTACTCTTACAGAGTGTTCTCTAGAGAGCGGCATGATCTTGTTGTCCCGATCAAGATATTGATGGGGATCACCCATTATCCTGGCAATGGGTTCACGCTGCTCAACAATGACTTCCAGCGCGCCATCCAGCGAGACAGAAACCTCTGCATTCCTGATCATTGCATTGTTGACAAGTCGCAATTCACTCTCGTTCAAAGCTAATTTTTCTAAATACAGCCTAGAGGTAGTGTCACTTTTTTGTATCAACAATTTATTAACGTTACTTTCTGAGATCAGCGGGTCTGCTTTTCCCAAGAACTTTATGTCAATCTTACTTACCATACGCGTTTCAAAACGATGGGATGCAAAGGCATAGATTCCCCATACCATGATCAGAACAAGTACTAATAAAAGCTTCTGTTTCATGATTCAGCATCTTTAAAATGATCCACTGCTTTTTGAATTTCCACACCTATATCTCCCGCACCTATCATAAGAACAAGTCGGGTTTTTCTCTCTGCTATATATCCTATAATTTGTTCTTTGTCGATTAGATCAATATGTTGATCCGCTTTTTTTCCATCTTTAATCCTGTTGACCAGGTTTGCCGATGTTACTCCTTCCATGGGCTTTTCTCGGGCAGGATAGATATCCAAGAGCGCGAGATGGTCAAATTTTGAAAGGCTCTCAATAAATCCTTCTTCAAAATCCCGCGTGCGACTGTACAAATGAGGCTGAAAAATTACAGTGATCTTTTCTCCGGGATACATTTCCCGCAGGGCATTATGAACTGCCTCTATCTCTGTAGGATGGTGTGCATAATCGTCGATCAAGACTAACTCTTCAGTATCAATTCTATACGAAAACCTGCGATCCACTCCCGGAAATGTTGCTAGTGCCTCTTTTAAAAGCTCCGGATCTGAGCCATTTTTTAAGGCCATTGCAATGGCAAGTACGGCATTGGAAAGATTATGTCTTCCCGGTAATTTAAACTTCCAACCTTCAAAATCTCCAACAGGAGTTTTCAAGTTAAAATGATAGGCGCCATCGTTAATGGAAATATTCTCCGCCTGATAATCTCCTCGATCCAGACCCACGACCTTGCCCTTCAGATCAACATTTTCATTGATCAACAATTTGTTATCGGGAACTAACTTTGCAAAGTCCTCAAAGGTCTTCTTAAATTCTGCCTCGCTTCCATAAATATCTAGATGGTCGGCATCTATGGCGGTTATTCCAGCAATATTTGGAGCTAGGTTGAGGAACGAGCGGTCAAACTCGTCGGCCTCCACGACCATGACCTCGCTTCCCGTACAGAGGTAATTTGTGTTGTACTCATTCATGATCCCGCCCAGGAATGCGGTCATTTTTGCACCGCTCTCATGCAATATATGCGCTAGTATCGCGCTAGTAGTTGTCTTTCCATGAGTTCCGGCAACGGCAAGGCAGGTCATTGTTTTAGAAATGTCACCTAGAAGTTGTGCACGTTTTTTGAGGGTGATTCTGCTTTCGCGAAAGCGTAACCATTCACCAAGATCTACTGGAATTGCAGGTGTGTAGATCACACAAGCAGTTTGTTCATCTTTAAACTGGGCATCGATACTTTCAAAATTATCTTCATAATGAATAGCGATGCCTTCTTGTTGTAATTGTTTACTCAAAGTTGTCGGCGTCTTGTCGTAGCCTGCTACAATTTTTCCGTTGTTGTGCAAATATCTCGCGAGCGCGCTCATTCCTATGCCGCCTATTCCCAGAAAATAATAATGTGTATATCTAACGGCTTCCATGGAGTAGTTTTTCTATCTGGTCAACAATATCCCGAGTAGCATTGGGCAAGGCCAATTTCTTTATGTTTTGGCTCAGTTCGTTTTGAAGATTTTCATCAGTTGAGAGCTGTTGCCAAGTTGTTTTAAAATCGCTTTCCAAATGGTCTTCCGTGATCATTAAAGCCGCGTTTTTACTTACCAGAGCATCTGCGTTCTTGCGCTGGTGATCTTCTGCAACGTGTGGCGACGGAATAAACAGTACGGGCTTGCCCACGAGGCACAATTCTGAAATAGAACTGGCACCGGCCCTTGAAATCACAAAATCTGCAGCACTGTAGGCAAGATCCATGCGGTTGATGAACTGGTGGACCTGAACACCTGTTGTAGCCGTATTTTTATACTGGTCATAATATCCCTTCCCACATTGCCAGATTACCTGAACCGAGCCTGCCAAATAATCCAAGTGCTCATGGATCAGTTCATTGATGCGTCGGGAACCTAAACTTCCCCCTAATACCAACAATACTTTTTTACCGGAATCCAAGTTGAAGTGCGCAAGTGCGTCAGCTTTTAAGTGATCCAGTTTGAGCAGGTCCTGTCTTACGGGATTTCCCGTTATTAAAATTTTCTCTTTGGGGAAATAGTGCTCCATTCCCTCACTTGCCACACAAATTACATTTGTTTTTTTGGACAACAATTTATTGGTTATCCCTGGATAAGAATTTTGCTCTTGGATAAGCGTGGGTATTTTTCTTCTATTTGCGGTAAATAACAAAGGTGCGCTGGCATATCCACCCGTTCCTATGGCAACGTCTGGGTTGAAGCGCTTAATGATTTTTCCAGACGCTCCCAGACTTCTCATCACCTTGAAGGGAAACATCAGGTTTTTTGTGGATAGATTGCGTTGAATACCACTGATCCAAAGTCCTTCAATATCATAACCCGCGGCGGGAACTTTCTCCATTTCCATACGATCCTTTGCTCCTACGAATAGAATCCTACAATCGGGCCAGCGACGTTTGCACTCGTCGGCAATCGCGATGGCGGGATAGATGTGTCCTCCCGTTCCTCCTCCAGATATGATGATGTTATATGGCTTCACTGAGTACGTCTAAAGGGTTCATATCTTCTTCTCTCAAGGCAGTTTGCTGCTCCAGCTGTCTTTGTTTGCTCACACTTAGCACGATCCCTACGGACATACAACTCATGAGGATAGAGGTTCCTCCACTACTTATAAACGGTAAAGTCTGTCCCGTGACCGGCATTAAATTTACCGCAACCGCCATATTCACCAATGCCTGAAAAACAATCGGAAAACCAACACCTATGACCAGCAACCTACCGAAAACCGATTGGGCCTTTGTAGCAATAATTATCAATCGGAACAGAAAAAACATATAGACGCCCAGCAGAAATACACCACCTATCAAACCAAATTCCTCAATAATGATCGCATATATAAAATCACTGGAGGACTGCGGTAAAAAATGTTTTGAGGTACTTTTTCCCGGTCCCTCACCAAATATATATCCGTTTGCAATGGCCGTCTTTGCCTTATCTACCTGATAGGTAGTATCAGAATCCCCATCGCCAGAAAAGCTCGCGATCCTAGAGACCCAGGTATCGACCCGGTTGGGAAATAGTCCCGGAAATGCTTTTGCGGTAAGTACAAATAATCCCAATGCTACGATCCCCACTCCTATAATCCCCAATAAATATTTCTTGGGATAACCGCCCACAAAGCACAGCAGCAGCACCATCGCAAAAATAAGGGCAGTCGTGGAGAAATTTGCTGGAAGCACTAATGCCAACACAATTCCCACGGGCAACCATAAAGGCAGTAACGATTGCTTAAAGGTGATAGTCTTATCCTTAATGGAGCTCAAGTATTTTGCCACCCAAACCATCAGTACCACAAAGGCAAACGTACTGGTCTGGAACTGCACGCCCACTCCAGGAATGGTAATCCAGCGCGCTGCATTTGCCCCACCCATGGTAGTTCCCTGCATTGCCGTATAGATCAACAAGACCACAACTACTGGAAGCAGCAGTATGCTCAATCCCTTGAAATAATTATAGGGAACTTTATGTATCGCGTACAATAATCCCAATCCTATAATAACGTGTGCAAAATGCTTGACAAGATATTTAGTTGTATTTCCAGTACCTTGGGACATATAGGCAAGGTTAGAACTGGCACTATATACCGGCAAAAATGAAAATAGCAGGAGTATGACGACCAGCGCCCACAAAAAACTATCTCCAGATATGTAGTCCTTTATTCTCAATTTATAATCCTCTTACTGCATTTTTAAATTGGCGTCCTCGATCCTCATAGTTCTCAAACAGGTCAAAGCTTGCGCAAGCTGGACTTAACAGTACATTGTCACCCGCTTCAGAAAGTTTATAGGCAACTCGTACTGCGTCCTCCATATTATTGGTTTCCACCATCTGCTCCACACAATTGCCAAATGCATTTACAATTTTTGTATTATCGATTCCCAGACAGACGATCGCTTTTACCTTGCGGTTAACAAGACTATAAAGCTCAGAATAGTCATTGCCCTTATCCTCGCCGCCGACGATCCAGACCGTAGGTTGCTCCATACTTTCCAGCGCGTAGTATGCTGCGTTTATATTAGTTGCCTTTGAGTCATTTATGTACTGTACCTTATTGATCTTCAATACATTTTCTAGTCTGTGCTCCACACCTTGAAAAGATTCCAGACTCTGCCTGATCGTCTCCTTTCTTATGTTGAGTAATTTTGAGGCAGTAGATGCCGCCATTGCATTTGCCGTATTGTGGCGTCCTTTTAATGTGAGGTTGTCGAGTGACATAGTGATGGGGTTTTTATCCAGGTTAATGGTCATGGTATTAGTTGCTTCATCCAGGAATGTTCCCATTGATAGCTCTTTTGTAAGTGAAAAAGGAATGAGTTGCGCCCTAGTTCCCGAGTTCTCCACCGCTTCAACAACGACGGGATCATCCTGGTTATAGATCAAGAAATCATTCTCATCCTGATATTTTGTAATACTTATTTTACTGTTGATATAATTCTCAAATTTGTAATCGTAGCGATCCAGATGGTCTGGCGTTATGTTTAACAACATCGCGATATGCGGTTTAAAACTGGTAATTCCATCCAGTTGAAAACTACTTACCTCCAGTACCCGGTGCGCCGCAGCTCCCTGAGCAACCTGCAGGGCAAAGCTTTCACCTATGTTTCCACCGATGGTTACATCCAGGCCCGCAGATTTCAATAAATGGCCCGTTAAACTTGTAACGGTCGTCTTCCCATTGCTTCCCGTGATGGCAATGATGTTTTCAGTGGTATATCTGGAGGCAAATTCGATCTCAGAAATGACCTCGACCCCTTTTTTATTCAGTTCCTTGATCAAGTCAGAATGGTCTGGAATTCCAGGACTTTTTACCACGAGATCTGCTGCAAATATTCTTTCCAGTGTATGGCCTTCCTGCTCGTAGGGGATGTTGTGTTGTTGTAACGCTTTCGCGAAAGCTTCCTTACCACGACCTCTATCGCTCACAAAAACATCATAGCCTTGCTTCTGAGCCAGCACCGCTGCGCCCACACCGCTTATACCGATGCCTAGAACGACCACTTTTATATTTTTTGCAGCTTCCATTATCGTATTTTAAGGGTTACAATACTGATGATGGCGAGCAATATCCCAACGATCCAGAACCGGACAACGATCTTGCTCTCGTGGATGCCACGTTTCTGATAATGATGGTGCAAGGGCGACATTAAAAATATGCGCCGTCCTTCTCCCGTTTTCTTTTTTGTGTACTTGAACCAGCTCACCTGCATCATCACGGATACATTTTCCATCAAGAAGATCCCGCAGAGAATGGGAATAAGCAATTCCTTCCTGGTCGCGATCGCTAGTACCGCTATGATCCCACCGATAGTGAGACTTCCCGTATCTCCCATAAAAATCTGCGCGGGATAGGTATTATACCATAGAAAGCCGACCAATCCACCCGCAAATGCGGCTATAAAAACCACCATTTCCCCAGAATTGGGAATGTACATGACGTTGAGATAATCGGCAAAAACAATGTTACCACTGATCCATGCAAAAAGCGCCAAGGTGATGACAACGATCGCACTCGTTCCAGCGGCAAGACCGTCGATCCCGTCGGTGAGGTTTGCTCCATTTGAAACTGCGGTCACAATAATTATCACAATGGGAATAAAGATCAACCATGCCCAAGATGCGAGATTGGGATCGATCCAGTCAAAAATCTTTGCATATTCCAGCTCATTATTTTTTACGAAAGGTATTGTCGTTTTGGTGGACTGGTGAGCCTCTCCAAACTCTGCCGTAGAATTTTGGGTAATCAATTCCTGACCTTGTCTAGGATTAAAAATTTCTTCTTTTATGGTTATACCAGGATGAAAATACATGATGGAACCTATAATCGCGCCCAGCCCTATCTGGCCTATTACCTTAAATTTTCCCTCCAGTCCGGCCTTGTCCTTTTTAAAAACCTTGATGTAATCGTCCGTGAAACCTATCAACCCCATCCATACCGTGGTGATCAATAACATTACAACATAGATATTGTCGATTTTTGCTAGCAACAGGACGGGAACCAAGGTTGCAAAAATGATGATGAGTCCTCCCATTGTGGGCGTACCTGCTTTTTGAGCCTGTCCTTCCAGTCCAAGATCACGTACCAGCTCGCCTACCTGCCTCTTCTGGATATATCTTATAATCTTCTTACCGTAAATAGTAGAAAATGCCAGCGACATGATAAATGCAATTGCCGCTCTAAATGTGATGTACTCAAAAAGCGATGCTCCCGGCAAATTCCATTGTTCTTCTAGAAAGTCTATAAGATAGTACAGCATCGTTTACTTGTTGAGTGCGTTAAGCGCGTTCATAATTACTTCACGGTCATCAAAATGGTGACGCACGCCATGAATTTCCTGATAGGTCTCGTGTCCTTTTCCCGCGATGAGGATAATGTCGTTTTGGTTTGCTAATTGGGCAGCAGTTTTTATTGCTTGTTCCCGGTTAAGAATAGAAAGCGATTTTTTAAAATCCTGTGGCTCAACGCCCGTTTCCATTTCGGTCAATATCGTTTGTGGATCTTCTGTACGTGGGTTGTCACTGGTCAAGATCACTTTATCACTTAGTGCCGCGGCTATTTGTGCCATTTTAGGTCGTTTCGTTTTATCACGATCTCCTCCACAGCCTACTACGGTAATTAAGGTTTCATTTTTGGTTCGGATCGCGTTTACCGTTTCCAGTACGTTTTTTAATGCATCTGGTGTGTGTGCATAATCTACAATCGCAGTGATTTTGTGATCCCTTGTGGTAAAGTACTGAAACCTTCCTGCAACTCCTTCAAGAGCAGAAATTGCTGTTAAAACCTCGGTAGCATCCAAACCTAGCTCTATGGCACAACCGTAGATCGCAAGCAAATTGTAGGCATTAAACTGCCCGATCATCTTAGACCAGACCTCCTGATCATTAATCTTGAGCAACAGCCCACCAAATTGGTTTTCTACGATCTGGGCACGGTAGTCGGTATAGGTTTTTAAAGCGTAACCCAATTTTCTTGCTCTGGTATTTTGAAGCATGAAAGTCCCATTTTTATCGTCCACATTGGTTAGTGCAAACGAAGTCGATGGGAGCTCGTCAAAAAATCTTTTCTTTACGTCGCGGTATTCCTTGAAACTGTTGTGATAATCCAGATGGTCGTGAGAGAGATTTGTAAAAACTCCACCAGCAAAATGCAATCCGCCCACGCGTTCTTGAGCGATGCCATGGCTGCTTACTTCCATGAAACAATAATCTACCCCTACTGCTACCATATCCGATAAATGTTTATTTATCGTCAATGGATCTGGAGTGGTATGTTTTGTAGCTACTTCCTTCTCGTCGATCAATATATTAACCGTAGAAATAAGCCCAGTTTTAAATCCGCAGTTTTTGAACAGGTGGTACATTAAACTCGTGGTCGTTGTCTTACCGTTTGTACCAGTTACTCCTATCAATTTGAGTTCTTTGGACGGATTGTCGTAAAAGTTGGCTGCCATCAGCGCCAGAGCTTTGTGTGAATTATCAACTTTGACATACACGACATTCTCTGCCTGATAATCGGGAAGTATTTCTACAACAATTACTCTTGCACCCAGACTCACCGCTTTTTCAATAAATTCATGACCGTCGGTGGCCACTCCCTTTAGTGCAACAAATAGATCGTCCTGCTCCACATTCCTAGAGTCAAAGTGGATGTTGTTTATTTCAACATCTGTACTGCCCGCAACGGTGTCGAGCGGTACTTTGTATAAAATATCTTTTAGATTCTTCATAAAAGTGTCAGGGTTATTTGATCAGTTGCCATGATTCTTGTGCCTGGCACCAGGCTTTGATTAGAAACCTTTCCAGTTCCTATCAAACGTACTTTAAGTCCCAAATTCTCAGCAATCGTGATGGCATCCATCGCTTCCATCCCTTTAAGATTGGGCAATTTGTTGGAGGTTGATTGAACTTTGGCATAATAGGATTTTTGGGATCTCTCTATTTCTGGAAGGTTTTGGTCCAATTGATCCACTTTATCGATCATGGGATTGTTAGAGTAGATTTTCTGGGCGATCTTTTTAAAGACTGGCCCTGCAACTATATTCCCGTAATATCCCTTACTCACATTGGGCCTATGAATGACGACGATACAACTGTACCTGGGCTCATCTGCTGGAAAATATCCTGCAAATGAAGCAATATAATTGCCTGGACTCTTCCAGTACTCTGCCTGACAGGTTCCCGTCTTTCCAGCCATGGAGAAGTTCTCACTGTATAGATTATCTGCCGTTCCACGCTTTACCACGTTTTCCATCATCACCTTTACCTTATCGATGGTGTTCTGTGAACAAATGGCCGGATTAATTATCTCGCGATCGTATTTTTCAACGATCCGATCTTTTGAACGCACTTCTCTTATGAGCCTGGGCTTTACCATGACACCATTATTTGCAACTGCGTTGTAAAAAGTAAGCGTTTGCAGCGCAGTCAATTGAACTCCATAACCGAATCCCATCCATGGCAGCGATAATCCGCTCCAGGTTTCATCATCGGGATGCGGGATCATGGGCGCTCCTTCTCCCACGACGGGCAATCCTATTTTATCATTAAGATTCATGCTGTAGAGCCTATCTACGTAATCTTCTTCCCTGTTTTTATAATTATCATGGATCATCTGTACCAGTGCCGTGTTTGAGGAAACCTCAAAGGCTTTGGCAACACTTATATTTCCATAACCTCCGTACTTTGAATCCCGCACATTGCGCCCGTAATAGGATATCTTTCCATTTTTTGTGTCAAAAACAGTACTTGTATCCACAACGCGGTCTTCCAGTGCAGCGATAACGCTCATTAATTTGAACGTAGAACCAGGCTCGTGAGATTCCCAGATGGCGTAGTTTCTCTTTTCAAAATATTTCCCGCTTTTCCCGCGGCCCAGATTTGAAATCGCCTTGATCTCACCGGTTTCAACCTCCATGACCACTGCCGTACCGTGGTCTGCTTCAAAATATTCCAGTTGTTCCAGCAATGCATGATGAGCAACATCCTGCATATTTACATCTATTGTAGTGTAAACATCATAACCGTCCTTGGGCTCCAGCTCGTTGGAACTGTTGATGGGCTTCCATTGGTTTTTTGCGATCTTTTGTTTGAGCCGCACGCCATTGCTTCCCCTCAAGAACGGACTGAAAGCGCCCTCTAGTCCTACGGGTGCGCTACCGGGACGATCATATCCTACAATGCGCTCTGCCATTTTGCCCAGCGGGTGTTCTCTTACCACCCGTTGCTCGATGATGATCCCGCCTCGATAGGGTCCTTTATTAAAAAGCGGGAAAGATTTGATCGCTTTATAATCGCCATAATTAAGGTTGCGCGCAATGAGCAGGTATCGGTTCTTTGTGGATCGCGCCTTTCTCAATTTGCTTAGATAATGGGATTTTGTCTGGTTCAGCTTTCGCGAAAGCGAATCACTTAAAGCACCCACCAGTTCATTAAAGTCCTCATCACTGGGAGACAATGCATCAAAGCGGATGTCGTATCTATTAATACTGGTCGCTAATAACTGACCGTTGGAATCGTACAGGTTACCACGGTTTGCTGGTATGGTATCGTTCTTGAATATGCGTAGATCTGCCTTTGCGCGGTAGTTATCACCATCGACAAACTGAATCTGGACGGTCTGGACAACAATCAACAAGCCCACGATGGCGAGGATCGCTCCCACCACGTACATGCGTGTCAATATGTTTTTATCACTTGTTGCCATTACTCCTTATCATTAGTACTCGCCACCACAATTTTAAGCGGAGGATGAGCGGGTGGCGCAATTCCCGTCCCGGCTAGATTCTTTGCCACGGCAGATTCCATCTCCAAGAACATCAACTGCTGTTGCCCATCCATATATTCACTGCGCAATGCACTTACCTCATCGGTCAACTGTGCCATGTAATGCACTTTTTTCTCAAAGGAATGTCCCGTATAGATCATAAAAATGGCAAGTACCGCGGCAAAAAGGATGAACCTCCAGTTCTTGAACGCGTCGTCGTTAGTTAAAAAACTACCTTTTAATATGTCATATATTTTAGCAGCCATTTTAATCCATTATTTTTTGGGCAATGCGCAACTTGGCACTGCGCGCCCTGTTATTTTCTCTTATTTCTTCCTTACTGGGAACTATGAGTCCACCTACTTTTTTAAAAGGAACCTCCATCCTGCCAAATACATCTTTCTCTGGCTCGCCCTTGAAAAGTCCATTGCGCATAAATCTTTTTACCGGCCTGTCCTCCAGCGAATGGTAGGAAATAACGCTAAGCCTTCCTCCTATGGGCAATAGTTGAGAGGCCTGTTCCAAAAAGTCGTGCAAGACCTTCATCTCATTATTCACTTCAATACGTATCGCCTGAAAAACCTGCGCCATGAGTTTATGTTCAATTCTCTCGGGCACGAGTGGGGAGCAAATTTCCTTGAGCCTTCCCACGGTTTCTATCCTTCCCTCATTTCTTGCTTCAACGATGTAACGAGCAAGCCTGGGCGCGATGCGCAGTTCGCCATAATTTTTAAACAAGGCGGTGAGATCATCCTCTCCGTACTGGTTAATGACCTTAACCGCATCCAGTGACGCATCTTGATTCATCCTCATATCCAACCTAGAGTCAAATCGGGTGGAAAATCCTCTCGATCCTTCATTGAATTGGTGCGAACTCACCCCTAGATCTGCTAGAATGCCATCAACTTTCTTTACTCCATAAAGTCTTAAAAAGCGCTTGATATAGCCGAAGTTCTCATTGATAAGCGTAAATCGTTCATCGTCAATTGCATTCTTGAGAGCATCAAGATCTTGATCAAATGCAAATAATCGACCCTCTGGCCCCAGTCGCTTTAAAATCTCTCGGGAATGTCCACCACCCCCAAAGGTGACATCCACATAAGTCCCAGAGGGATCTATGTCAAGTCCATCGACCGACTCCCGTAACAATACGGGCTCATGATAAGATTCCTGCGGTGTCATCATCTCCCATTACCTCTTCAGCGAGTCCAGCAAAATCCTGAGCAGCGTCATCTATCGCCTTCTCATATCTTGACTTATCCCAGATTTCTAAAATATTTATGGCGCTGGAAACGGTGATCTCCTTAGTAATCCCTGCTATCGAGATCAAGTCCCTAGGTATCAACAACCTTCCATTCCCATCCACCTCTACCGTTTTAACTCCAGCGGTAAACCTTCTTATAAAATCATTATGCTTGCGGTTAAAACGGTTGAGCCCATTCAACTTTTCCATCAACTTATTCCATTCTTGCATGGGATAAAGTTCCAGACATGGTTGGAATACTGCCCGTTTAAGCACAAAACCATCGTGCAGCACAGGCTCCAGCTGCTTCTTGATGCTGGATGGCATCATGAAACGCCCCTTTGCGTCTGCTTTACACTCGTATGTTCCTATAAAATTTACCATAACCAGTTGCGGGTTCTCCACACTCTCTATTCAAATATATGACTATTGAAACCACTTTTTACCACAATTTACCACTTTGTTAATAAATGAAGCCGATTCTGAATAAGTGTTGGGGTTATCAACAATGATTCTACAACTTGATATTTTTACCAAACGCCGTGATTTGCTATTCAACGCATAGCGTTTAAAGCACTTTGTGTGAATAAGTAAAATTGTTCTTTGTACAAATCGACTATATTTGCGAGAGACCCTATTACATGGAACACGAAATTATCCAAGAAGGAAAGTTTGAATATTTTACTGCCGGTACCGGTACTCCCGTTATCATCCTTCACGGTTTGATGGGTGGCCTGAGCAATTTTCAAGGCGTTATCGATTATTTTTCACCGCGCGGCTACCAGATTGTAGTTCCCACACTACCACTTTATACCACCTCGCTGATCAAGACCAGCGTGGGAACTTTTGCAAAGCACATCAATGCCTTTATAGATCACATGGGTTTTAAAGAAGTCATCTTGCTGGGAAATTCCCTGGGCGGTCATATAGGACTAGTCACTACAAAATTATTTCCCGACAAGATCAAAGCCCTGGTTATCACCGGCAGTTCTGGCCTTTATGAAAATGCCATGGGGGAAAGCTATCCCAAGAAAGGTGATTATGAATACATCAAGAAAAAAAGCCAAGATGTCTTTTATGATCCCGAGGTCGCTACAAAAGAAGTAGTTGATGAAGTCTTTGCCGTGGTAAATGATCGCAATAAGCTCATCAAGACCCTTGCGATCGCAAAGAGCGCCATCAGGCACAATATGTCCAAGGATCTTCCCAAAATGACCACGCCCACCTGTATCATCTGGGGTAAAAACGATTCGGTAACACCGCCATCCGTTGCTGATGAGTTCCATGAGAAACTTCCGGACAGCGATCTGTACTGGATCGATAAATGTGGTCATGCTGCCATGATGGAGCATCCCACAGAATTTAACGAGATCTTATACGACTGGTTGCAAAAACGCGAATTCTAATAAAGGTTACTTTTTCGCTTAAAGCGAAAACCAACACACCACCCATCACATTCAGTATATCTATATTTGCGGTATGAAGATCACCGATGCCACCTTTATCATATCCAACCAGGACGTCAAGAGATGTCCAAACACAAAAATTGCCGAATATGCATTTATCGGCAGGTCCAATGTAGGCAAATCGTCGCTTATCAATATGTTGACCAACCGTAAGAGTCTTGCAAAAACATCGGGACGACCAGGAAAAACACAGTTGATCAATCATTTTTTGATCAATAAACGCTGGCATCTAGTGGATCTGCCTGGTTATGGCTATGCCCGCGTCTCCAAAACCAGTAAGGCAAAGTTTCAAAAATTCATTACTGACTATTTTTTACAGCGTCGCCAGCTGGTGAGTGGTTTTGTACTTATAGACATAAGACATGAGCCACAACCTATAGATACGGAGTTTATGGAATGGCTGGGAGAAAATGGCATCCCATTCAGTATCATCTTCACTAAAGCTGACAAGTTAAAACCCAACGCACTCGAGCGCAATGTTGAGGCCTATCGCACAAAACTGCTGGAAGGAATTTGGGAAGAATTTCCTCCCTACTTTATTACCAGTGCCACGAGCGGACTGGGCAAGGATGAAGTGCTCAATTATATCGAGCAGATCAACGAGTCGCTATAAATCAATCAATTGAAAAAATATGGATTGTGGGAATTTTGGCGATTTGCAATTGTCGTTCATAGTGGCAGGCTGAAGCCATCCTTTACCAAATCATCACTTATTGAATCCCGTGATTTGCAATTGCGAAATGGTTATTGAAAATGGCTTTGGGATATTTGATCTCAAAATCAAAATATTGCAGCTAGATAATAATTTTTAATGACTTATTGAGGACTTAAAAAACCGGTCGGTCGTTGACCGTGTTTCTGCGTATTTCTCGCAAAATATCCTCTAATCCATTGACTTTCATGTCAAAAACGGTCTGCATATAATTCCCCAGTTTGCCCGTAGGAAATCCCTGCCGTCTGAACCATATATAATAGGACTCTGGCAATTCACTGAGAAACCGGTCTTTATGAGCACCAAATGGCATTTTATACCATGCCAATTCTATGAGTTGTTTGTGATCAAATAGCGGTTCTTCCATTGGGAATTAAGAATTAGGAATTAAGAATTAAGAATTAGGAATTAAGAATTAAGAATTAAGAATTAAGAATTAAGAATTAAGAAAAATACAACTTACGAGTTGAAACAGGCAGTTCAAACAAGTTTAATCTGCCTTTTTGAGTGGGTAATCATTGTGATTCTACTCTTTCTTCAATTCCAGTTTTTCCGCAAAATAATCGCAAAAATCGAGCATGGTGTCCCGCATCTTCTCATCATTTGTTGCACGGTGATAGCTGTCTGCCATTGAGACCAGGGTCTGATGGAAAAACACGCGCATTTCGTCCACGGGCATGTCCTTGGTCCACAGGTCGATGCGGAAGCTCTCTTTCTCGGTAGCATCCCACATGGAGACCATCATGGCTTTTGCGGTTGCGGCATCCACGCCACCATCCGGTGCGCTCCACCTTATGTGCTCTGGGACTTTGTTCTCGTCGAGTTCTATTCCTATGCGTATTTCTGAGCGGTTTTTCTTTGACATTATTCGGGTTTGTATTTGGATCGGTTAAAAAGTTCGTCGGCGGGCAGGGCAATCATGGCATCTAGATCCACTTTGTTATTTTCCATAAATGATTCAACGATGCGATAGCCTAGATACCTGCCCACGCCACCTGGGGTTTCCTGATCAATATCGAGATAGAATTTTGAAAATGGGGCAGGAAGTATAAAACGTGAAAGAAGTCGGGCATCAGTACTGAAAATCAACTCCTCGCCTATTAGATAACGCCACATTTGCTCCTCATTATCTACGGTAAAATCGTATTTTTCCTTAGTGTAGTTGAAGATGTGATCCCCACGTTCCCCAGGTGCAAATTGTTTTTGTAGGTAATGCAGTTTTCCGTGATAGATCATACTTCCCAGTAAGGTGCGATCCATGGTAGGTTCCACAAAAAGTTGTGCATAGGCCAGGGCGACATCTGCTGGGAGCTGTTCTATATTAAGGTTGCCTTTAATATATTTATTGATCCCGATGTAGAGCTCATGATCCTTGCCCAGATAGGTGTCGAGTGAAATATAGAGTGCGTCCTCACTAGGGATTATCTGATAATTATATTCCACCTCAGAGATGATCGTAACAATGGGAGTGGGCTTAAACTCTGGGAAATAATATTTTATGTGGCGCATGACATTTTCTACGTCATATTCCATTTTATTGTAGTCAAATTTGGCTTTTTCCACTGCATTTTCAAGGATATTCTGGATGCTGTCCCTTCCCATCAATTTACGCAGGTATAAGCTATCTGGCGCCCTGGAGTCAAATAATCTTGGATAGGTCTGGGTAAGCTTGGCCAGGTCTTCTGGCTGTGCATCTGCAAATATTTCGTGGAATTTGATCAGCTCAACATCGACAGGTATGGCGGCGACCTCATCTTCAATATCTGGTGTGGAGTTGCATGAAATGGTAGCTTTCGCGAAAGCTAACAGTAAAATAATCCCGAACATCTTATAATTCACAACTCTATAACTCATCTAAAACCAAAATATTTTTAAGTTTACAAAAATACAATTATGAATACTCAAAAGGTTACCGATCATATCGTAAAATGGCTCAAGGATTATGCGATCAGCGCAAATGTTAAAGGTTATGTAGTGGGAATAAGCGGTGGAATAGATAGCGCCGTTACCTCTACCCTATGTGCAATGACGGGACTGGAGGTGCTTTGCGTAGAAATGCCCATACACCAGCACGAGGATCATGTGAGCAGGGGACGGGAACATATTTCCCAGCTCAAGGAACGTTTTCCAAATGTAAGAGAGGTTTTGAGCGACCTCACACCAGTTTTTGATACTTTTGTGGATGAAATGCCAGCTATAAATGACAGCGATCAGGTTGCGCTGACCCTGGGAAATACCAGGGCAAGACTGAGGATGGCAACTCTTTATTACCATGGCGGAGTCAACGGGCTTCTTGTTGCGGGAACGGGTAATAAGGTGGAGGATTTTGGCGTGGGATTCTATACTAAATATGGTGATGGTGGCGTGGATGTAAGCCCCATCGCAGACCTGTTAAAGAGTCAGGTCTATAAGGTGGGTGAATATGTAAAAGTACCCAAAAAAATCATGGATGCTGCTCCCAGCGATGGACTTTATGGAGCAGAGCGTACCGATGAAGACCAGATAGGCGCAACTTATGATGAGCTGGAATGGGCGATGGCACAACTGGCCCAGGGTAAAATAGCAACAGACTTTGAAGGTCGTGACGCCATGGTCATTGAAATCTATTCTTCGTTCAATAAACGCAATCAACATAAGATGAATCCCATACCTGTGTGCATCATCCCAAAGGAAATATTATCCTAAAAATAGCATAATATACTGTTAAGTAAGACAATACGCACACGACTAGTTGTTAAAATGGCATCGCATCGTACTATATTTGTCATTACGAATAAACCGTAAAGCATGAATGTATTACTCGCAGACCATCATCCCGTATTTAGATATGGATTAAAAATGATGATGAGGAAAAAGCGTGAATTCCATTTTCCAGGTAGTGTAAATGATGGAGCTGATCTTATAGATGGGATCATTAAGCACAAACCAGATATTCTTATTCTAGAAATAGACCTGCCCAATGCAAATGGTGTAGGATCTCTGAGAAAAATAAAAACTGATTTTCCCGACCTCAAAATACTGGTGGTAAGTTGCCATCCAGAAGAAATATATGCCATAAGCGCGGTCAAGGCAGGTGCTGATGGCTACATCGCAAAGACACGCACCACTAAGGAAATTAGAAAAGCACTTATAAAAGTAAGCAAGGGAGAGACGTTTCTATCAGAAAATATAAAGTCCAAAATGGACGACAAGGGTCGCAAAAATAATGTTCTCAAGTTTAAAAGGTTATCCACCAGAGAGATAGAGGTTCTTAATCTGCTGGCCCGCGGCAAGCGCAATAAGGAGATCGCACAAGGTCTTGCGATCAATGAAAAGACGGTGAGCACCTATAAAACCAGACTTCTCAAAAAACTTAATGTTGACAACATCGCAGACCTCATACACCAGTCGCGCCTTATGCAACTGGACAATTAAACTACCCGATTGAGCCGTTTTCCCAAGTGTTGCCTCAACTTATTATATTCATTGATTGTTTCCAGTTTTTTGTGATATTCCTTTGGGTCTTCTTCTGGATCCATACTTTTTAAGGTAGCTGCAATCTTCTCTTCTATCAGTAATCTCCTAAAGTTAAGGATCGTATCTATTACCGAAATGGCGATGGACTGGTCTTTTGTTTTTACAAATATCTGTTTCCCCTCCCAGTTATGGAGCTCATAACGGTCTTCACCCATTATTAGATCGGCTATTAATCGTGCTTCATCATCCTGCAGCTCTGACATGACGATGTTTACATCTATCTTACCCTGTAGTAAAAGTATATCGATGAGTTTTGGGTAGATGGATTTGAAATCGGCATTTGAGAATTCCATCTCGTCGCTCTGTAGTTCCACAAAAATCTTTTCATAGACCAGCCGCTCTTTTTTTACCGTCTCGGTAACGATCTCGCTTTCCTCTATGTCCTGTATATATTCCTCTTCAAATAGCTCTGCACGATCACCATACAACAGCAATATCTTAATAATATCACGTTCCAGCACCAGCCTGCGATCTACCTTGAGCGTGGGCTCGCTGGAAGCTACCTTTTTGAGTGGCTGCGCCTGGTTTTCACGTTGGTCTTTTTTTTGTTGTTCTCGACTTTCTGCATTGCGCATTTGAGCAAGTGCCGAGAACAAAGTCTGCTCACCTATATTAAGAATGGAAGCACTTTCCCGTATGTATATTTCTCTAGATATATCGTCCGGTATCTTTGCAATACTCTGGACAATATCCCTAGCCATTGCGGCTTTTTTTATAGGATCATCCTGAGCATCCTCCTTTAAAAGATTTGCCTTGAATCGAATAAAATCAACTGAACTATCGGTAAGAAACTCCTTGATTTCTTCCTCGGTATGTGATTTTGCAAACGAGTCTGGGTCCTCACCTTCTGGAAAGGTACAGACGCGCACGTTCATTCCTGCCTCCAGTATTAGATCCGTACCGCGTAGGGCAGCTCGCATCCCTGCGGCATCGCCGTCGTAGAGTACCGTTATATTTTTGGTAAGACGCTGGATCAATCGTATTTGCTGGCTGGTAAGCGCTGTACCAGAGCTGGAAACCACGTTCTTCACTCCAGCCTGATACATCTGGATAACGTCCGTATATCCTTCTACGAGATAACATAGGTCTTCTTTGGCAATGGCAGCTTTTGCCTCATAGATTCCATAGAGGACTTTAGACTTATCATAGACCTCGCTTTGTGGTGAGTTGAGGTATTTTGCCGCTTTTGCATCGTTCTTTAAGATCCTACCGCCAAAACCCAGCACCCGTCCCGCCATACTGCGTATGGGGAACATGACTCGGCCCTTGAATCGGTCAAAGGTTTTTGCGGGATTCCCATCGCTGCTTTCCTTAACGATGCTCACTCCTGTTTTGTCCAAAAAATCCAGCTGGTACCCAGCTTTTATGGCGGCGTCTGTAAATGCGCTCCACTGGTCTGGACTGTAGCCCAGGTCAAAATATTCAATCGTGGAATCGGTAAAACCACGCTCCTTAAAATAACTGTAGCCTATTGCCGCGCCTTCCTCAGTTTTTAACTGTTTGTGAAACCAGTCTGCAGCGTACTTGAGTACCAGAAACATGGACTCTTTCTCATCCTGCGCCTGTTTTTCATCATCCGTCTGTTGCGTTTCCTCTACTTCTATACCGTATTTTTTGGCGAGGTGCTTTATAGCTTCTGGAAAGGTAAAATGCTCGTGTTCCATCAAGAAGGAAACGGCATTGCCCCCTTTTCCAGAGCTGAAGTCCTTCCAGATCTGCTTCACAGGTGAGACCATAAAACTGGGGGATCGCTCGTCGGTAAATGGACTAAGCCCTTTAAGATTAGAGCCCGATTTTTTCAACTGCACATAATCGCCTATGACTTCCTCTACCCTTATGGCATCAAAAACTGCGTCAACCGTCGTGCGTGAGATCATGGAATTGTACTGACTTTAGAGTCTGCAAAAATAGAGGAAATTACAACGGTAGTGAACAGTGGGTGAAGAGAGTAATAAATAAATATAGCGACAGTCTTATCGGGATGTTGCTTTTTGGCAGTAATTCACTAAAGCTTTTAGGATATTGTAACTGTTACCAGAGACTTGGCCTTGAATGTTGTTCCGCTTTCGCGCCTGCCTGCCGGACAGGTAGGAAAGCAGTAAAATAAAAAAGCCCTTCAATATTGAAAGGCTTGAACATAAAATGAGCTGTCTCTATCTTATCCGTATTCCAAAGCTTAAATAACTTTGCTCAACGGGCGAGTCTTTAAAGATTTCATTAAGCCCGTAGGTAACAAATAATTGAGCATCTTCATAACCAAAGTAGGCACTAAGCCCATAGTTAAAGTTATTGATCTCGTAATCATTTGCGATAGTCTGGGTAACGTCGCGACCTTCTCTTTCATACTCAAAGCTTTGCGCAGAAGTCGTGGTATAGCCCAGATATCCTCCCAGGCCTACTACAAATGCATCGCCGTCATTTGCTCGCTTGATGCCATCCCTATATTCAGTCTCGCCTCGCTTACCTATTTCTAAATGCAGAGGCACGTGAAAACCTGCCTGAGAAAATCTGGATTTCTCAACATTAAACGGAGTTGGCTCTAGAGTGGTTACATTGTTAATTGTTGAGAATGCCTTGCTATCATTGATGCGCAAGGAGCTGAATCTCCCTGAAAGTCCGTAGGTCAACCTCAATAGATCACTGTCCTTACTCAATCGGGTCGAAAACTCAAGTCCTATATCAAATAATCCAGAACCCCAAAAACGATAATCCTCTCCTATCCCATTTCCATTCCCTACTGCCTGGTTAAATCCAAAGGCAATAGTTAATGCGGTATTAGTCATTACCATTTCTTTATCGCGGCGGTCTGGACTAAAAATATCTAAGAAATCAATGGGAGCTTTACTAAGTTCTTCGTTTTTCTCAGTGGCAGGTGCTTGCTCATCGTTCTGAGCATAAGAGATGCTTCCCACACAGAGTAGGATGATCATCGTTAAAATAGTAGTTTTTTTCATGGTTTTTGTTTTTATAAAGTTAGTGTGTATTTATTTAAGTTTAAAAGTCATTTTGTAATAATTGAACTCAATGCAAAAACCCCCTTTTGGCTAAAAGGAGTTTTTGCGGGCCAATTCAAATCAATCTAAAATCATTAATTTATTGTAATCTAATCCCAAATGTCACGTATTGAGCATCAACTGATCCCGTTTTGAACACGTCGTTTAAATTCATACGACCAAAGAAGGTGACCTGATCATGTCCCACATAAGCATCCAGCCCGTAAACCAGCACCTCATTCTCAAAGGCATTTACAGTGGTCTGTTTGATATCCCTACCATTTTCCTCGTACTTCAATTTAAGTCTAGAACTCATATTAAAACCCGCAAAACCGCCTATGCCAAATTTCCACTTGTCCCACTGCTCATAGCGCACACGGCCATCTTCGTATTCCTTTTTAGTCGTATTACCAAATTCCAATTGCAACGGAAAAACAATCTGATCCTGTCTGAATTTTGCTTTTTTTGGTTCAAAACCTAAATTGACAATTTCAGTATTATCGGTATTGGGTGAGAAAATGCGGTCTCCATTTAATTCTGTTCCGTGGGATTGATATGCAACTCCATAGTTGACACGCAAGTGTCTGACTTTTGTTAAGCGCGGTTTGCCATAAAATCCCAAAGCTGAAATAATTATTATTAGGATAACTAAAATCGTCAATACCTAGATTATCTCCAGTCATATAGTTGTACCCTAAAGCAATAGATCCAGTACGCGTAGTACGCACGTGTTTTTTAACTTGTTCATCTACATCATCACTCCCAAAATTGAAGGTAAAGCCTCCTCCATCCTTCCATACAAAACCTACTCGTGCCGCTTTTGCGTCTGAGTATGTTTTTACCATTGCAAAAGCTATCTGCGAGTCCACCATTTCATTGTGTTTTTTTATGCGCTCTGCATAGACCTCTGCAATTCTTTTCTTATCTACGGTCGCCATGTTATCTGTATAGGCATCGTCACTGATCGCTCGGGCATTGATTTTTTTAATATCCTCCATCATTTCTTCTCGTACCTTGGACTCATATTCCTTTTTCAGTTCTTCTAGTTCCTTAATCTCCTCCTTTATCTTTAGGTTCCATTCAGATTTTTTCCTGTCCACGGTGTCATTTTTAATCTCAATGTTCTTACGGGTTGGTTCTTGAGCATGCCCTGTAAAGTGGCACAATAATGCGATAATGATCGCGGTAAATAGTAGATAGTTTTTCATGTTGTTGATTTTAAAATTAGATGTAGTTGTGGCTGTCCGTCGATGAAAACAGCTTTTTTTTGGTTCATTAAATATCTATGGCTATTGTTTTCTTCCTATGAGTGCAAAGGCTTCATTTTTCAGGATATCCAGACCGCTTTTTAGCCCATCGTTCAAGACATTGCGTCTTTCGGACTCGATATCCCATTCCGTTTCCCTCAATAATTGCTCGGGCTTTATGCTTTGTGAAGCGATTGTTTTTGATTCCGCTTTCGCGAAAGCTTCTTTCAATAAAAGATCTGCTTCCTGTTCTGGCGTTAGTGTATTTGATCCATTCATGGCAATGGCATTTTCTGTTATTTGAAGTGGCTGCACCATTGGTTTGTTAATCTTGGGCTCAGTTATTTTATTCTCACCTTCAACCACAGTGGCAATGTCTGTTTTAAGTGATCTTTTACTCGCTTTTTGCACTGAATTGAGATTGGTTTCCTTTACCACGCTTTTGTGATTGTTATCGTTGTTTTCAACCACTTCAACAGGATCATCTGCATCAGGCTTCTTTTGTGTTGGCTACAACTGGGGCTTCATCAGTGTTGTCACTGTTATTGATTTCAGCGTTGATTTTGGTGCTTTCATCAACTAACGTCCCAGTCTCTACAGTGCCGTTATCCTTTCCTGGCAATAGCAATTGGGACGCCATCAAGGCAACGATCAAAATGGCAGCTACCGCACTGATCCAATATACCAATGGGCGTTTTTTCTTTTTATCCACGCTGTCCAGCTGCGCAGCAAGGCGTTCCCAGGAGTTTTCGCTAGGAGCGATCTCTCTTTTGTCAAATTGGTTTTTTATGTTCTTAAGCTTCATGGCGTTTTTTCTTGATCTGTGTAATCTGTTCCTGTAATTCCAGCCGCGCTTTTCGGAACTGGCTTTTACTTGTGTTTTCACTTATTGAAAGCAACTCTGCAATTTCCCTATGCTTAAAGCCATCTATCGCATACATAATAAAGATACTTTTGTAGCCGTCGGGAAGATTATCGATGCATTCTTGAAGTGCGTCCATCGGGATCTGCTCACTTTCATCATTATCTTCATCACAATCTGCTCCCACACGATCTTCATTGATCTCATCCTTAAATTTGAATGGATCTTTTTTACGCAATGAATCTATACAACCTCTCACCATAATCTGGCGCAACCAGCCCTCAAAACTTCCCTCGTGACTGTACGTTTCCAACTTTGTAAACGCCTTAAAAAAGCCATGGATCATGGCGTCCTCAGCAGCTTCTACCGGCGATAGATACTGCCTACAGATGCTTAGCATTTTAGGAGCGTGCTTCTCGTAAAGATGCTTCTGCGCCTTGCGGTCGCCAGCGGCAGCTTTCTCAAGAAGCTTCTTCTCGTTAGTAAAAAGTTGTATCACTTTCACAATTTACGTGCTTTCTATAAATATAGACGAGTATGTTTTTAAATGGTTGCCCAGAAAAGTTCAAAGTTGAAAAAAAGTTTAAGGTTTAAGGATTGAGGTTGCGTGTGGAAAGGGTTATTAGTTAATGGTTAATGGTTAACTGGCTGGATGAAGAGGGTTCAAGGTTTGAAAAGTTTGAGGTTTAAGGTTGTGTGTGGAAAGGGTTATTAGTTAACGGTTAATGGTTAACTGGCTGGATGAAGAAAGTTCAAGGTTTGAAAAGTTTAAGGTTCAAGGTTGTGTGTGTGGAAAGGGTTATTAGTTAATGGTTAATTGCCTGGATGGAGTGAAATGTTCAATATGCAAAAGACCTTAAAGATTAAGAACACCAATTTAAGCTTGCTCAAATAAGCTCCCTCTCTTCTGGAGAGGGCTGGGGTGAGGTTTGAAGAGTTCAATGTTTGAAAAGTTTAAGGTTCAAGGTTGAGGGTGGAAAGGGTTATTTGTTAACGGTTAATAGTTAACTGGCTGGATGAAGAGGGTTCAAGGTTTGAAAAGTTTAAAGTTTAAGGCGGAGGGTGGAAACGGTTATTAGTTAATGGTTAATCGTCTGGTTGGAATGAAATGTTCAAATATGTAAAAGACCTTAAAGATTAACAAACTCCAATTTAAGCTTGCTCAAATAAGCTCCCTCTCTTTTGGAGAGGGTTGGGGTGAGGTTTGAAGATTTCAATGTTTAAAGTTCAAGGTTGTGTGTAGAAAGGGTTATTTGTTAACGGTTAAATGGATGGATGAAGAAGGGAAACTTAAACCTAAACTTAAACCTAAACTTAAACCTAAATTTAAATTTAAAACTCACTCGTGCACGGTAATTGTTAATGGTTAGTTGCCTGGTTGGAGTGAAATGTTCAAATATGCAAAAGACCTTAAAGATCAACAACTTGAATTTGAGCTTGCGCAAATTAAGCTCCCTCTCTTTTGGAGAGGGCTGGGGTGAGGTTTGAAGCGTTCAATGTTTAAAGTTCAAGGTAGTGTGTGGAAGGGGTTATTAGTTAATGGTTAATTGTCTGGATGGAGTGAAATGTTCAAATATGCAAAAGACCTTAAAGATTAACAAACTCCAATTTGAGCTTGCTCAAATAAGCTCCCTCTCTTTTGGAGAGGGTTGGGGTGAGGTTCACATTATGGAAAAGTTATTTAAGGGGTTTTGATAAGCCACTTTTGTAAATAAATATTCCGCTTGCGCCTTTGCTTGCCGCACTGCAATACAACACAAAATCAAAAAGCTCCGATCCTACCATGATCGAAGCTTTGCAATATTTTGTGACCATTAAACTATTATTCCAAACGGTAATTTAAAAATCGGAAGTTCAGACCCGCTACTTATTCTCTCCTTTATAGCCAAAACGCCTCAACTGCTTCTCATCACTACGCCAATTTTTGTTAACCTTTACCACCAGTTCAATGTGAACTTGTTTCCCGAAGAACTTCTGCAAGTCCTTTCTCGCTTCTACTCCTACACGCTTGATCGCAGTTCCCTTGTGACCTATGATGATTCCTTTTTGGGTTTCACGTTCCACCATAATTATGGAACGGATTCTTATAATTTCCTCATCTTCAAAAAATTCTTCAGTCTCGATCTCGACCGAGTAGGGAATTTCCTTTTTATAATGGATCAATATTTTTTCGCGGATGCTCTCATTGACAAAGAACCGTTCTGGCTTATCGGTCAGGACGTCCTTGGGATAAAAAGCTGGCGACTCGGGCAGGGTTTCCAGAATGCGCTGCAACAACTCAGGAACTCCAAAATTCTCCAGTGCCGATATCGCAAAAATCTCAGAGTTGGGCAATCGCTCCTTCCAGTGTGCTAAGGCAGCTTCCAGTTGTTCGGGATCTCCTTTATCAATCTTATTAATCAATACAAAAACGGGAACCTCTGCAAAGGTCAGCCGTTTTTCAAAAGCTTCGTTCTTGAGCTCTTTCTCGCCCAGTTCTACCATATAAAGAATACAGTCTGCGTCTTCAAAGGCATTTTTTACAAACTCCATCATACTTTCCTGGAGTTTATAAGCCGGTTTCATGATCCCTGGCGTGTCGCTGATCACCATCTGGAAATCCTCGCCGTTGAGAATACCCAGTATGCGGTGACGGGTAGTCTGCGCCTTTGAAGTAATTATGGACAACCGCTCACCGACCATGGCATTCATCAACGTACTTTTACCTACATTGGGGTTGCCTACTATATTTACAAATCCTGCTTTATGTGTCATGGTGCAAAGTTAACTTTTGTGCGCAAGATGAAGTATTTATAATATGATAAAGTGTTATTGCGACCACAGACCTGTTGATGTCAGAAGAAACAATGATCCAAAACCGAACATAAGATTAAAAATCCAACGGTATTTTAGTCAAGACATTAGGACGTTTCTTGCTTGAGTGTTTTTTCGCTGAGACATAAAAAGGTTAGTCTGCCAGTGGAAAAATGTTACTATGTAATAATAGATTGGAAATTTAATTGACCATCCATCCACTCTCCCAGGGCAGAATCAATTAACCACGCGTAAGAATAAGTCTATTGCAATAGGCGAGGTAATAGATTTTGAGTTATCAATTTGTCCTAATGAAGTGAAGCGCTTTATTAGATTTAATTGAGAACTTTCAGCTTACCGTCTCGACTTGAACAAAAAAATCCCGGCCTATCGGCCGGGATTTTTTTTAGATCGAGACCCGTTAAAAATTGGGGACTCGTAAAAACCTTATAAAAATACTCATTTATTCCTGTACATCACTTTCTTCACGCCTTCCATCACATCTTCATGGTTGGGCAACCATTCAGCCAATAACACTGGAGAATATGGGGCTGGAGTATCTTGTGTATTGATCTTATAAATAGGGGCATCAAGATAGTCAAAAGCCTCTGCCTGTACCATGTGGGAAATCTCGGTAGATACATTACCAAACGGCCACGCCTCCTCAAGAATCACCAGTCGATTGGTTTTCTTGACAGACTTTAGGATTGCTTCCTTATCGTAGGGACGCACGGTTCTCAAATCGATAATCTCACAAGAAATGCCATCTTTTTCTAGTTCATCAGCTGCCTTGTAGGCTTCCTTGATGATTTTACCAAAAGAGACGATGGTACAATCGGTTCCTTCTCTCTTGATTTCGGCAACTCCTATGGGCAATACGTATTCATCTTCGGGCACCTCGCCCTTGTCACCATACATTTGTTCAGACTCCATAAAAATTACCGGGTCGTCATCACGTATAGCGGCTTTCAATAGGCCTTTTGCATCATAGGGATTTGATGGAACGATTACTTTGAGTCCAGGTGTGTTGGCAAACCAATTCTCAAAAGCCTGTGAATGGGTAGCTCCCAACTGTCCCGCACTTCCCGTGGGACCTCTAAAAACGATGGGGCAATTCAATTGTCCACCGCTCATCTGTCTGATTTTTGCAGCGTTGTTGATAATCTGGTCTATTCCAACCAGTGAAAAGTTGAAGGTCATGTATTCAACGATCGGTCTGTTGCCGGTCATGGTAGAACCTATCGCGATCCCAGCAAAACCTAATTCGGCAATAGGGGTATCGATAACTCGCTTAGCACCAAATTCTGCCAGCATCCCTTTTGAGGCTTTGTACGCTCCATTATATTCTGCAACCTCTTCACCCATAAGGTAAACAGACTCATCCCTTCTCATTTCCTCACTCATGGCCTCACAAATAGCCTCGCGAAATTGTATCGTTTTCATAAATAGATATAAAAAATCCTTAGAGTTCAAAAATAACATACGCTTTCTTATGAAACCACACTTTTAATGTAAAAATTAATGTAGTTATTGTAACGGTTTTTAATTTCATTTTGACTTATGTGTTTATTGAAAACCACTGATGCACATTAGTTCATAGTATGGATATTTTGTGAAGGCCTAAAGTTTATTAGTTCATGTCTTTTTCAACTATCTGCATCATTAAAATATCTATTGTTTAAACTGTGTAATAAAGAAAGCATTTTTCATTTGTGCCTTTGCATTTATCTTTCTGCGTCCTTCGCCTCGAGCTTGGAACTTGGAACTTGGAACTTGGAACTGATTAATAAACACCATTCGTTAAAATATATTATGCACGCATAGTTTATTTATCTTTTTTAATTAACTTCGCAAACGATTGAAAACGCATAAAAAAATTATACATGAAGATATTAGTTTGTATCAGTCACGTACCAGATACCACTTCCAAGATCAATTTCACGGACAACAACTCTGAATTTGATAAAAATGGAGTCCAGTTCGTAATAAACCCCAATGATGAATTTGGCCTGACCCGCGCCATGTGGTTCAAGGAAAAGCAACAGGCAACCGTTGAGGTTGTTACCGTGGGAACGGCAGAGGTTGAGCCCACACTGCGCAAGGCACTTGCCATAGGAGCAGATAGCGCGATAAGAATAGACGTTCCCGCAACTGATAGTTATGCAGTGGCAAAACAACTTGCGGCCGTGGTCAAAGATGGCGGTTATGACCTCGTTATTGCAGGTCGTGAGTCCATAGATTACAATGGTGGCATGGTACCGGGCATGGTCGCTGCAATGACCAACAATAGCTTTGTGAACACCTGTATTTCCCTAGAAATAGACGGTGATAAAGCAACTGCCGTAAGAGAGATAGACGGCGGTAAGGAAACGGTCACGACCACGCTCCCGCTCATAATCGGTGGGCAGAAAGGTCTCGTGGAAGAAAGCGACCTACGCATTCCCAACATGAGGGGAATCATGATGGCCCGCAAGAAGCCACTAGATGTAAAACCGGGAATCGACGCCACTAGCGAGACGGCGACCCAGTCTTATGAGAAGCCAGAGCCCAAGGGTGCGGTAACCTTAGTTGATGCCGACAACCTCGACAGATTGATCGATCTATTGCACAACGAGGCAAAAGCTATATAAAATTAATAATCAAGGTGGGAAGATGGATGGTAATTACGCTTTCGCGAAAGCGGAACACCTCAACACCACCTCATAAATATCATAAAATATGTCAGTTTTAGTATATACAGAATCAGAAAACGGAAACTTCAAAAAGACCACCTATGAAGTCGCCAGCTACGCAAAGGGCATAGCAGACATGATGGGCACGGACGTTGCCGCAATATCATTCAACGCGGCGGGAGCAGGAGACCTGGGAATGTACGGAGTAAGCAGACTTCACAACGCCACCAGTGATAAACTGGACAAGTTCAATGCATCTGCCTATGCAAAAGCAATCGCGCAGGCCGCAAAAGCAGAGGATGCCAAAGTCGTCGTAATAAGCTCCAGCGCAGATGCCAAATATCTAGGATCCCTATTGAGCGTCCATCTTGAAGCAGGTTATGTATCAAATGTGACCGACCTTCCCTCCTCAACAGATCCATTTACCGTAAAAAGACACGTTTTTACCAATAAAGCATATTCCAACACCACGATCTCAACCGATGTGAAGTTGATAGGATTAAGTAAAAATGCCTACGGACTCAAGGAAAACCAAGTAGATTGTGCCGTACAGGAATTTAACGCAACTTTGGATGATAGCGACTTTAAAGTTACGGTTCAATCTGTGGATAAAGCAACCGATAAAGTCACCATCGCAGATGCAGAGATCGTTGTAAGTGCAGGCCGCGGTATGAAAGGACCAGAAAACTGGCACATGATTGAGGAACTTGCAGAAGTGTTGGGAGCAGCAACAGCCTGTTCAAAACCTGTAAGCGACATGGGATGGAGACCACACGGAGAACACGTGGGACAAACTGGGAAACCAGTGGCCTCCAATCTTTATATAGCCATAGGAATTTCTGGAGCGATACAGCATCTGGCAGGAATTAATTCTTCCAAGGTTAAGGTTGTCATCAACACGGACGCCGAAGCACCGTTTTTTAAGGCAGCAGATTATGGAGTGGTGGGCGACGCATTTGAAGTCGTGCCGGCACTGATTGAAAAATTAAAGGCGTTCAAAGCTGCAAATGCTTAATAGTTAAAGAAAATAAAACAAGTATTTCTATATTTAGGGCTGTGCAATAAGAGAAAAACCTCATTTTTGCACAGCTTTTTAATTTACTGCCAAAACATCAAATGAGTCTAAAACGACTTAACATAAGGGGGATTTCCTATAGCCAGACCCAGAACGGTGCTTACGCGCTCGTCCTGAAAGAGTCGGGTGGAGACCGCCAGCTTCCCATAGTAATAGGTGCGTTTGAGGCGCAAAGTATCGCTATTGCGCTGGAAAAGGAGATAAGCCCACCTCGCCCGCTTACCCACGATCTTTTTAAAACTTTTGCCGAGAGGTACAACATTGTAGTAAAACAGGTCATAATCCATAAGTTGGTGGACGGCGTTTTTTACAGCAGCCTTATTTGTGAGCGTGATAAGATCGAGGAGATCATAGATGCGCGCACGAGTGATGCGATTGCACTTGCCGTAAGATTCAAAGCACCCGTCTTCACTTATGAAAACATACTCGACGAGGCCGGAATCCAGCAACACATCAAACCAGACAAGGAACTCCAGGTCGTGGATGTGGATGAGGAGGATGAGATCATTGAAGAACTTATCAGCAATCCCCAAAAATCCATTGACTACAGCCGTTACAGTATTAAGGAACTCAATTCCATGCTGGGCGATGCCGTAAAGGCAGAAAATTACGAACTTGCCGCAAGAATCAGAGACGAGATTTCTAAGCGCTAAATATCATAAATGAGACCCAATCCCACCCTCAAGAAGTTACTGACTTTTTTATTGTTTATAGGAGTTTCGTTTTATGGCGTCGCCCAGGAGGCCGTCCCCACATTTGCCGTAGAGGTAACCGGCGATTATGGGGTTACCTTTGAAAGCATCTACCGTGGAATAATAGGTGTTGTTTTTATATTGGGAATCTGTTTTTTATTCAGTTCCAGTAAAAAAAATATCGATTGGAAACTGGTGGGAATTGGGATAGGACTTCAAGTACTGTTTGCCGTTCTATTCTTAAAGGTAGATGCAGTTGCAGCGATATTTCAATGGATTGCCGAGAAAGTGGTGGAATTTCTTGCCATTTCTGAGGATGGAGCCCTGTTTGTTTTTGGAGGACTGGTAGATCCCTCGCAGAGTTGGGGCTATATATTTGCATTTAAAGTACTTCCTACTATTGTATTCTTTTCGGCATTTACTTCCGTGCTCTATTATCTGGGGATTCTTCAAAAAATCGTCTATGGATTTGCCTGGGTCATGAGCAAGACCATGAGGTTGAGTGGTTCCGAATCTCTTGCGGCGGCGGCAAACATTTTTATAGGACAGACCGAGGCGCCGCTTGTGGTAAAACCCTATTTGGAGAAAATGACCAAATCAGAGATCCTGTGTCTTATGGTAGGCGGTATGGCGACCATTGCTGGTGGTGTTCTTGCGGCTTTTATAGAATTCCTGGGCGGTACCGACCCGGCTTCAAAAGCAGAGTTTGCACGTCATCTGATAACTGCAAGTATCATGAGCGCACCCGCCGCCATCGTCATGGCAAAAATGCTCTTCCCAGAAGACTCTCCAGAAAAAATAGACCGCAAGCTCAATATTTCCAAAGAAAAAATAGGTTCCAACCTGCTGGATGCGATCTCCCGCGGGACGACTGATGGACTTAAACTTGCCGTTAATGTAGGCGCAATGTTGCTGGTATTCACCGCACTCATCGCGGTGATCAATTGGTTCCTGGGCGACCTCATCGGTGGCCCGACTGGTTTAAATGAGCTTATTGCAGACGCCTCCAGCGGTCGTTACGATAAATTTTCCATGCAGTACATATTAGGAAACGTATTTGCTCCCATCGCCTGGATCATAGGCGTTCCCATGAACGACATCGTTCCCGTGGGCCAATTGCTGGGTGAGAAAACCATCTTGAACGAATTTTTTGCCTATAAATCTTTGAGTGAGATGAAGATAAGCGCCGTACTAACTAACTATCGCTCCATTGTGATCGCGACCTACGCGCTTTGTGGCTTTGCTAATTTTGCTTCCATAGGGATCCAGATAGGCGGGATAGGAGTTCTCGCGCCAGGCCAGCGCAAGACACTGGCTGCCTTTGGTCTCAAGGCATTGTTAGGTGGGACCTGCGCCGCGTTGATGACCGCTACCATCGCGGGAATGTTGTTTGGAGAATAAGTATTTTATGAGATGTTTTTGGATCTAGGGATGTCTATTGAGCGCAGATAGGTTTATGTTATTTCGCTTTCGCGAAAGCAGAAATTCTACCAGTTACATTTCTCTAAATAACTATTAAAACAATACTACTCATAGTGCCTCATCGCGATCGTCTGCACCCTTGAAAGTGACTTTATTTGTTCAAAACTTTTTGTTGCAGCTCAACAACCAAATCACAACATTAAGTTAAAAACAACTATGTTTGTAGTCTAATTCCACTAACGGATTAGTTCTATATTTTTGACTCTTCAGGGCTACGGTAACAAATTTGAATATGATTTTGGCAATCTTTATTGCTTTGAAAATTATGCGGTTGGTGATCTCAATGACAATGCTCGAGTAGATACTGCTGCGGCCAGGGCAATTTTAAAAGATATTGCAGACTATTATGCGGGAGCAAAAATGGTCTATATCTCAAACAGGAAGTTTTCCCATGACGTTGACCCAAGGGTTTATAAACTGGTTGATCATAAAAAAATGGTCGGTATAGCCATCGTTGCCGTAGGAGAACATCACAAAGTCCAGGCGGCAAGTGAACAAGCATTGTATAAAGGTTCTTTTGGTTTTTTCTCGACGCTGGAAAGTGCCATATCCTGGTCACAGTCATTTGTCCAGACTAGAAAAGCGGGATAATTAGAAATTAACCTGTTATACCAATCAATTTTTTTCTATTTTTCCAAATCACTTTTTAGGAGTGATTTTTCTTTTTAAAACGTATCCATACTCTTTATTAATGCAGCAATATCAAGACTTACTCCAGCTAATTATAGATCAGGGAATTGACAAGGGAGATCGCACGGGTACTGGAACGCGCAGTTTGTTCGGGCATCAGATGCGCTTTGATCTGAGCAAGGGATTTCCACTGGTCACTACAAAAAAAGTACATTTAAAATCGATTATACATGAGTTGCTGTGGTTACTTTCTGGCGAGACAAATATTAACTACCTCAAAGAACACAACGTGCGCATCTGGAACGAGTGGGCAGATGAGAACGGAGACCTGGCCCAGTTTATGGACACCAATGGCGCAACTGGGACAGCCAGGGAATCGACCAGATAAAGCAAGTTGTTGAAACCTTAAAAACCAATCCCAACAGCCGCCGCATGATGGTCACCGCATGGAATCCCAGCGTGATGCCGGATACATCAGTAAGTTTCTCAGAAAATGTTGCCAATGGTAAGGCCGCGCTTCCACCCTGCCATGCTTTTTTCCAGTTTTATGTGGCCGATAATAAATTGAGCTGCCAGCTCTACCAGCGCAGCGCTGACGTGTTTCTAGGCGTACCGTTTAATATTGCCAGCTATGCACTGTTAACGATGATGGTCGCACAGGTCTGTGATCTTGAGGTGGGGGACTTTATCCACACTTTTGGCGATGTTCATATTTACAACAACCTCATGGAACAGGTGGAGCTTCAATTGAGTAGAAGTCCACGGGAACTTCCGACAATGAAATTAAATAAAGAGATTACCGATATTTTCAGTTTCAAATATGAAGATTTTACATTGGAAAACTACGATCCGCATCCTGCAATCAAGGGAATCGTGGCGGTCTAGCTTCGGAAAATATCGCATTTTTTGCCTAAAATTGAATCTTTAAACCCACCTATTCCTTGCCTATACAATATCTCAAAACAACAATAATCCTGATCTTTCTGAGTGTGTTAAGCCTTAGCGCTTTTGCTCAAAACGCGGACACTCTTGCAGTAAAAAAATCCAAGGGACTCTACATAACCGACCTAGAACTTATCCCGATCCCAAATACAGATCAGATACTTCTCAAATGGGACGCGCACCGCAATCTCAGCACTTTTATGGTCGAGATAAGGGACGAAGAATCCAGCGAACTGTTATATAAAGAGAAGCATTACGGCAAGGAATTTACATTTGAGAAGGACGGTGTTTTCAGCGTTTATCCGGTAACCGGGAGATTTGAGGGTGTGCCGGTAACTACCAGTTATGCTATTGCAGTTGCTGAAAATTTTGAGCCACAAAACACGGCGAGACATCTCAAGTTTCAAGAACAGAAAAAAGAACGGGAAGAACGACAACTGTTGCGCGATCAGGAAATTGCTCTTGAAACAAAAAAGGCAGAGGAAAAGCACGATTTTTTTGCAACCTTGCGTGGCAGCATCACCTTTATCGTATTTGCCATATTTTCCTTGCTCGTAGTTTTAGTTATTTGGCTCGTAGATCGATTTAGGAATAGACCGTTTAAAGTCAATAAATATGTCCACAAGGATGAGGAGTTTGAGAATATGGGCAAATAGTTACTGATTAATTTGTGTGTTCACGCTTTCGCGAAAGCGTATATGGCAAACCTCCATGAAAACTCTTGATAATTCTCTATTTTCTTATCACCCTACCCTGCCAGCTGTTATAACCTATTTTAAATAAGATACTGTTATAGGAATGTAATGAGGAAGAATCATACTCATAACCTATGGCAAAACGTTTTGTACGCCTCCGGTTATTATCCCTGCCCAGATTAAAAGCGATATCAAATCCAGTAATTAGACCTAAATTAGAATTATCTCCATAAAATGGCGTGATCCCAAATCCCACCCTCGGCTCTAGGACTAAATTGCGCAGAGGCAAGTAGATACCCACTTTTGCTGCGGTCTTTATTTGTAGCGTTTCCACAAAAGTCGCATTTCTTAAAATATCGGAGTTTTCATTAATGGACAAGGTAAAACCATAAGGCAACCGTTGAAAAAATGAAGATGATGAAAATGCCGCTCGTGGTACAACGTGATAACCGACTTCATAGCCAAAGGATTGTCTTTCAGGTTGATTGAGACCGTTCTGTAAATATAGCATATGAGAAAACAATGGATATCGATCTAGTTTTAAAACGTTGTAATTGTTGGCATAGCCTTCCACATAGCTCAGTTTAATTTTGGTATTATCTGATGTGAATACAAAGTGTTGATCTTCGATTTTTGCCGCACTTGGTTTAAAATGCTGGGCAATATAAGAAGTGATGATCGTGTCCACGTTTGCTTCGTTCTGGAGTGCTCTGTAAATTGCTACCAGCAGATCTTTTAAAGCAATGGAAGCTGCTTTTGCTTCTGGGTTCAGGTCGCCGTTTTCATTTTCCCACTCTTCATCAGCCAGGCCTAGGTTTGTATGTAGAAAAACCATGGTTTCTACCCTATCTGGGTTTTCTGGTACCAGCTGCTTTGCTTCTTTGGGCCAGAACAACCGCGATAGTTGCCAGCTTTTAATATTTTCAATCTCAAAGCTTTCAGAATTTCTTATCGTGTGTTCTCTGGAATAGGAATCGGTTATTGCGTGCATGAGAACGTAGATTCCTCGCCCTGCCTGATTTGCACCTTCTGGATTATCGATCACTTCGCGCATCAAGGTGTACAACATATTGATACAATCCGGCAGCGCTTTTTTTAGGATGTAGGCTTTCTGGGTTTCCACATCACTATAGTTTCTCATCGCCTGCATTATATAACGGCTATCTGCCATAAAATGATAGATCTGTCGGTCAGATAGGAACTGCCGGCCCAGATCCAGATCGGGATAAGCACTGCTCGCATCATCGCTATCCTTAATTATGCCTCTTGCTACCAGATACTGGAATATAGTATTTCCATCTTCTAAGTCTTCAACGGCAACCTGCATTCTCAATAGTCGATAGGCCTCTCGCTCTATTCTAACATGGGCATCAGAAATGTGAGCTGAAGCAATGGTGGGAACTAGAAATAAAAGGAAAAGGATTAAAAAATTTGCTTTCCTTAAATGGTAATTGAGAACGGAATCCATGATCGAGACTTTGTACGTGCAAATTAACAGAGAAAGTCGTGGCAATCAAGGTACGATCATCAATAAGAAAATAAGCTGTCGCGGTTTTGTAAATATGTTAACGCTTTCGCGAAAGCGTAATCTCCAAAATCCTCTTATTTTTGATAAGATGATTCGTACGACACAATTAAAGTCCCTATTTACCGACACCAGAGCGCGGTCTGAAGAAATCTGCAAGCCCCTGCAGGTAGAAGATTATGTGGTGCAGCCCATCGTGGATGTTTCACCGCCCAAATGGCATCTAGGACATACCACCTGGTTTTTTGAAGAGTTTTTGCTCGTTCCCTATCTAAAGGATTATAAGAGGTATGATGAAAATTATGCCTATGTTTTCAATAGTTATTATGAAAGCATGGGAAAACGCGTCGTGCGCACCGACCGTGGAAACTTATCGCGTCCCAGCGTGAGCGAGGTCTATTCATACAGGAATCATGTCACGAATAATATGATCCTGTTTTGTGACAATTGCTTAAATGAGGAAAACATGCCCATCCTAGAAATAGGAATCCATCACGAGAAGCAGCACCAGGAATTACTGATGAGCGATATCAAATATATTTTGGGCAACAATCCGTTGATGCCAGCTTACGGAGAAATCGAAGAAGAAGAATTGGTTGAAAAAGGAGATCGTGAATGGATTGGGGTCAAAGAAGGTATTTATGAAATAGGACACGCTGGAGATGGATTCTGCTATGACAATGAACTCCCTAGACATCGCGTTTTTCTTGAACCTTATGCCATTCAAAATAAGCTAGTAACTAATCAGGACTGGATCGATTTTATAAATGACGGAGGTTATCAAGATGCCTTATTATGGCATACGGAAGGCTGGGACTGGGTCAATAAAAATAGTATCGCGCAGCCTATGTACTGGTTTCAAAAAGAAGGTCGCTGGTCGCAGTACCTCATGAGTGGAGAAAGGGAACTAAATCCTGATGCCGTGGTAACCCATATTTCATATTATGAAGCCTTTGCCTTTGCACAATGGAAAGGTTTACGCCTGCCGACAGAGTTTGAATGGGAAATTGCCCAAGGTAAATTTAAACACGGCAAACGCTGGGAATGGACTGAAAGTGCCTACCTGCCCTACCCCAATTATCAAAAGCCCGACGGCGCGCTGGGAGAATACAATGGTAAATTTATGGTAAACCAAAAGGTGTTGCGTGGAAGTTCCATCGCAACCCCACGACAACATACCAGACCGACCTACCGCAACTTTTTCCATCCCTACTTGAGATGGCAGTTTACCGGTCTAAGACTTGCAAAATCCCTATGACTAAAAAAGAAAGCTTCCAAAAAGAATTTCAAGACCACGTGAAAGAAGGACTGACGACTTTCCCAAAATTCTTGAGCTCCAAATATATTTATGATGATGCCGGTGATAAGCTGTTTCAGCAGATTATGGAACTGCCAGAATATTATCTCACTAAGGCTGAATACAATATTATCGATAAATTCAAATCAGAAATAAGTGCTCCCTTCCAGACCGACGAGGGCTTTGACCTTATTGAACTGGGCGCGGGAGACGGCAAGAAAACAAAATTATTACTGGAACAACTGCATAATGAAAAAGTTGATTTCACCTACATTCCCATAGATATAAGTCAGCATGCTATTGACACGTTAAGTTCAAGTCTTAAAGGTCAATTTCCCGGTATGGACGTACAGGGAGAGCAGGGAACTTATTTTGAGGTTTTAAAAGATCTTGCGAAATATAATAAACGACCAAAATTGATCATCGTGCTAGGTTCTAACATAGGAAACCTAAAACATCCCGAGGCGATCGACTTTTTAAAGCAGTTGCAGGAATTAATGTCCGATAAGGACGGCCTGTTTATGGGATTTGACCAGAAAAAAGATCCCATGACCATTCAAGATGCCTATTCTGACAAGACTGGCGTTACCCAAGAATTCAACAGGAATCTACTCCACCGCATCAATAAAGAAATGGATGCCGATTTCAACGTAGAATTATTTGATCACTGGGAATCTTACAATCCTGAAACTGGAACGGCAAAAAGTTTTCTTATCGCGACCCAAGGTTGTGAGGTCCATTTAAAAAACTTGGATCTCAAGATAAGTTTTAAACCTTGGGAAACCATACATACTGAGATCTCGCAAAAATATGACGATGACATCGTAAAGTGGCTTGCGCAGGAGGCTGGACTTAAGATCAAAGAAGTGTATGAAGATGATAAAAAGCTTTTTAAGAATTATTCATTTGTCAATAAATGAGTAAAACTTTTAAAGGTGTCGGGTCAACGCTATTGAATAATGTAAAGGAAGTACCTACAGACTTTCTAGAGCGGGTCAACCCAGGAAAATCCATATATTTTAAAAGGGAATTTCTAGAAGCTTTTGAAACAAGCCATCCCCACATTACCTACAACTATTATATAATTGAATCCGAGCGTGGCAATGCCCTGGTGGTAATTCAAAAGTTCCAGATCGAGCTAGATTCTGGAAATCTGGAGTCCACGCTTCCCGATAAACTGGCAAAGACCCTACGCTGTGTTTTGAACGGAAAAACAGCGCAAGTTCAGGTGTGTGGCAATGTGTTTTTAAGTGGTGATTATGGAATTGCCCTTGATAGATCAAGTTTTAAAAAGGAAGCTTATGAGATCACGGGAGAAATCTTAAACGACCTGGACCAGGCCTCGCTTAGTTTTTTCAAGGATTTTGAAGATAAAAGCCCCATTCATCAGTCCGATCTCGGGACGATGCACTATCACAATTTTGAAGTTGAGCCTAATATGATCTTAGAGAACCTACCACAATGGAATGGCTTTGACGACTATAAGAACAGCTTAAAATCCAAGTATCGAGTCAAGATAAATCGTGCCGATACAAAAAGCACATCGCTAGATGTAAAATCACTCAACGCGACTGAAATTATTAAAAACTCCCTTCGTTTACAGCAGCTCCTTGGTCAGACTACCGACCATGCACATTTTAAAACGGTCCAGTTCAATGTTGCTACTTACGCACAACTAGTTAGAGATTTTCCAGATCAATTTACCCTGAATGCCTATTTCTTGGGAGAAGAAATGGTAGGCTTTTCCACTTCTTTTTTTAACGAGCAATCGCTGGACGCCCATTTTGTGGGATTTGATTATGAGCTCAACCGTGAATATTCCATCTACCCCAGGATGCTCAACGATTATGTAAGGAAAGCTATTGAGCTAAAAGCCGACACATTAAACCTGGGACGCACCTCCTCCGAAATAAAAAGCACTCTGGGAGCGATCCCATACCCTTTGAGCTGCTACGTGAAACATAAGAAATCACTTGCAAACCTCATCTTCAAACCATTGGTCAAGAAGATAAAACCTAACGATTACAAATTGCACAACCCAATAAAATAAATTTATGAAAGCCACTTGGAACAACACCATAATTGCAGAAAGCAACAACACAAAAGTTGTGGAGAACAACCACTACTTCCCTGCCGACAGCATTAAAAAAGAGTATTTTAAGAATAGCGCAACACAATCCAACTGTCCCTGGAAGGGAGTCGCCAGCTATTATCATGTAGAGGTGGGAGGAGACGTGAACAAGGACGCTGCCTGGTATTATCCCGACACAAAACATGCCGCCAAAGAGATAGAAGGTTACGTCGCGTTTTGGAAAGGTGTAAAAGTCTCAGAATAGTCCGTTGCTTTAATAAACTAGGTTTTATGGTATTGTGAATAGTTCCGCTTTCGCGAAAGCGGACACTTCTAAGGCTATCAAAATCTGTAGGATAAAATTGCTTGTCAACGAGCACATATCAACGATAACTGATTTTTAACGCTTAATTATTTATCCCCTATATTTCTCGATCGCCTCCCTTATTTTCTCGATCCTGTTATCGGGATTGGGATGGGAACTTTGCCATTCGGGAACGCTGGAGCCGCCCGATGCTGCCTTTAAAATTTTCATCACGCCTATCATCTCTTCGGGATTATAACCCGCGTCCAGCATCATTTTAACGCCCAGATCGTCGCTTTGTAGCTCATCGCTGCGACCGTATTTCATGGTCACGGTCTGCGCTACGGCAGCAGCAGCCTGGCCCAACTGCCCTTCAGAGCCTACGTTTACCCCTTGGACAACTCCGTTTGCCAACTGCTGCTGGCTCATGCGAGCTGCACTGTGCTTTGCGATCACGTGACCTATTTCATGTCCTAGGACACCCGCGAGCTGGTCTTCATTTTCCAGTTGGTTAAAAAGTGCCGCAGTGATAAAACAAGGCCCACCGGGCAGTGCAAATGCGTTGATGGTCTGACTGTCCGCTAGCAGGTGAAATTCATATTTGTAGGGAGAGCTTGCCGCAACACCGCTTTGAACCAGCTTGTTGCCCACCCTATCGACCAGATCCTGAGCCGCCTGGTCTGGATGCAGCCCGCCAAATTCCTCGATCATCCCAGGTGTGGCGTTGAGTCCCAGTGCTATTTCTTCCTGGGGCGACATGGATATAAATTGCTTCTCGCCCGTGAATTCATTGGTTTCTTCACTGCCGCAAAATCTGAAAACGGCAAATGCTATGATCGCAAATCCTATGATGTACTTAAATTTTCCTCCTCTTCTCATAACTACTATTTTAAAACGGGATTGATTCCCTCTATATGCTCTTTTAAATAACGTTCAATTCTTTCATTTGCAAAAGAATCCATTCCCAAAATTTCCTGGGATCTGAGAAATTTCTTCAAATCAATGGAATTGAGATATTCTTGATACCGCTTTCGCGAAAGCGGAACATAACTATAGTGCCATGGCTCATATTTGAATCCCGATCGATTGGCGTTAGACGTGTAAACCAGTTCAAAACCAAATCTCGAGGCATTTTCTTCCATCCACTTTTTCATTTTGCAAAATGGCCCGTCGCCATGGAATTTGGACGGCACCAGCACATCACCAGAATAGTTTGCCGCGGCATCGATAATGTCAAGGTCAGTACCCCAGTGGTGGCGGGAGGTTCCCGGGACTGTGGAGTATTCCACAATCTTATCAAAAATCTGCTCGGTGCTCAATCCCTGGCTTTGATATTTTTTGAATTTCCTATTCCATATCGCCTGCTGGCGGTCAAAACTGCGGTAACCGGATACTATCTTAAGATCGATCCCGTCTTCTTTGGCGGCTTTTCTCATGTGGTCAAATGCGCGCTGTACCTCTCGTGGAAGCAGGTTGTCTTTAACCACAGCCTTCCCGGTCAGGGTATCCTGAAGGCTTTGAGCCTGAGCTCCCATACCAATAAACAGTATCATCCAAATAAGGTTTTTCATAGTAATTTATACATTTTAAAATGTGGGCCAGCCGGCTCTAGTTGTATTTCCTCTCCCAGCACGTTGTATCCCATTCTCTGATAGAAATTGACCGCACTCGTGCGCGCGTGGAACCATAGAAGGTCGGCATCTAGTTCCCGTAATTTGCGCTCTGCATGATCCATAAGTTTACTGCCCAGGCCTTTTCCCTGGTGCTTTTCTATTATTGCCATTCCTCTCAACTGGTACATTAAACTTGCGGCGGGACAAGCGTTGCCTATCTCCTTTTTTTCCTTGATCAAGAAAGTTGCTACACCTATAAGTTCCCGTTCATAAAATATTCCCAGATGGAACGTGGTCGCCAGTTCATCACCGTTAAATATGCAGTGCTCTCTCTCCATTCCCTTTCTCAGGACGGCGTGTCGCACATCGTGTGTGTCTAATTGATTAATTGTTTTGATCGTTATATCCATCGTCGTCTATTGAGTAAAGTCTAGCGGGAAGCGTGCCATCCCATAAATACCTGTATTTAATGCGCATGCCGCAACGCTCTGCAACTTTTTGCGATCCTATATTTTCTTCATGGACATTGGCAACTATTTCTTTGAGATCATGGTCTTCAAACCCGTGGGTGATGCATCTTTTTGCAAGTTCGGTCGCATAGCCTTTTCCCCATTCTTCACGCAATAATCGGTAGCCCAGATCGACCAAATTCTCTTTTTCATAAAATTTGAGTCCGCACCAGCCTACAAATTTGCTGTCACTTTTTCTGATGGCGGCTAGCCTTCCCATGCGGTATCTGGAATACTGACCTAGCTTATTCTCATTATAGTCGTGAACAAAACAAATGGCATCATCAACATTTTTAAAGGGAACATCGCCCGTAAAACGCATTACCTCTTCATTATTGTTGAGTTCAAACAACGACGGCGCATCACTTTCCTCAAACTTCCTCAGTATAAACCGCTCTGTTTCCAGCCTTGGTTCTATACTCTCAGGTCGCTCCATTCCCGATGTTTATCAAATAGCACTTCAGCAAATGGACACAGCGGATTTATTTTGCGGTGGTTAGCTTTCGCGAAAGCAACACTTTCCTCAATCAATTTTGAGCCCAGTCCTTTTCCTTCTTGATCTTTATCGACCTCGGTATGGTCTATGGTCATTACATTATCCTGGAGCGAATAGGTAAGTTCGGCAAAAGTTTTATCATCGTCATTCTTCATGTAAAAGATTCCGCGAGAGTCGTTTTCTTTGTGGTGGATGTTATGTTCCATATTTAATTGAGTTTATTAAGGTTAGTTCCTGGCTTCCATTCTGTTGCGGGATAGTTATTTCTGAAAATCCGGGCGCTGTGCTCGCCACATAATATTTCATCAGTTCCTTTTATGCGTATGTAGCTACCTTCTCGCAGTCCGACTACGGGAATGTTGCTAAATGTGTGAAATTCCTTGATGCGCTGCTCCCGGGTCTCGCCCATGTGCGGCAGGTCGGGATCGGGATCTAGATAATGGGCGTTGATATTATAACCTATCGCGCCCGTGGTCTTGAGACTGGAGGGCATGACGATGGGCATATCGTTGGTAGTGGACATATTGATCCCGCAAATATTGCTTCCCGCGCTGGTCCCCATATAAAAAGTCCCCTTGTAGATCACCTTGCGCAACACGGGCATTAGTTTAAGGTCATGGAGCATTTTAACCAGGACAAAGGTGTTGCCGCCACCGGTAAAAATGGCACCGGCTTCTTCCAGCGCATTTGCAGGATTTTGGAACTCATGCAATCCCTTTACATTAATCCCGTGAGGAAAGAGTGAGTCGCTGACCTTTGCAGTATAATCATCATGACTGATGCCACCGGGTCTTGCAAATGGAATAAAAACCAACTCTTTCATGCCTTTTTCCGCGAGTGCGGTAAGCAGCTCGGGAACAAGGTATTCTAGATAGGCCTGACCATAAAGTGTGGAAGTACTGGCGATGATCATGTCTCTCATAAGATGGCTTTGATCAAATATATTTATATATTTATGAGCCCGCCCTTAATAAAAGCCGTTTAACAATTATTTACCGCGACAGGACTACTTATATTCTCTAGGCAATGTTCTAGGGTAAGATACCGTTTGTGATCGTATCCATCCTTTTCTCTTAAAAAAGTAGTGAGGTGATTTAAAAGTTAACACGAGTAATAAAGTTGGAAAAAATGAATATCTTTAGTTAGCTTATTAATTTAAAATAACCCTTATGAAATATTTTATCCTTTTACTGTTCTCTTGCGCCTGCGCGAGTGTTTGCAGTGCACAGCAATCCCGCGTCCAGATAAAGGGAACTATAAATAGCGTGAGTGAAGAACCCATGGAAGGGATCACCATCTTTAACCTTAACAGTCTGGAGGGAACGATCACAAATGAGAATGGAATTTTCTACATTGACGCTAAAGAAGGTGATAAACTTAACTTCAAGGCCGTACAATTTGCCGCATTTACCCTTACCGTGCCCGCAAGTACTATTGAAAAGAGAACGGCTAACATTACCCTTAACGAGGGCGTTAATATTCTGGATGAGGTGACCATAAGCGATAATCTGATGATGGTAGAAGTAAAAAGAACCGTCCCGATAGATCTGGAACTGGAAAAGATAGATCCTGAAAAGTTTAGGGTGCGAGCCATAGACCGTGTTGAGAACACATTTTCTGACCGAGTACGCCAGCCCGAGGAATATCCCATAGAAAACACGGCGTTTAAACAATCCGGGCTACGCATGAACAGCTTCAACATGGTAGGCCTGCTGGGCGCGCTACTGGTAAATACCAGCCTCCAGGCGATGGACTTGAGCATTGATAAAAAACAACCAGAGCGGGAAGAGTTCAAGGTAATCATGCTCAAGAATAAGTATAGTACAGATTATCTACTGGAATACCTTGATCTCAAAGAAGATAACCTGTATGAGTTCATGTACTTTGCCAAGGATAATGGGCTTGATCAAGAAATGCTGGAAGCGGACAATGAACTGGCGCTACTACAGTTTCTATCTGACCAGGCCATACTTTATAAAGAAAGAAAAAAATAGTGAATTTTACAAAGCACCTTATATGCATAGCTGCGTTTGTGGGACTTTTTCAAAGTTGCTCGATAAACGATGATGCTCCCGTACTCGTTCCCGTCGTACTCAATGTTTTTTGCCATGGCCAGGACGGTTCACAGGTTGCAACGGTGGTAAAAAGTTTTTATCGCGACCCGTTGCTCGTTGGGAACGAAATTTACAGGACCGATCTGTTTCTTACAGACTCAACCTTTGCGCGATCCATGTCCAACCAGTTGGAGGGTAGCGGCTTTTTGATAGACCTGGATTTGATCAACGGTATCGATCAACCGTTGCAAACGGGAGCTTACAGTATATCAAATGAGCTGGAAATAGGTAACGTCCAAGCAGTTTTTTATGAAGATTTTGACACGGACGTCACCGCTATTAATAGTAGTATTGCACTGGTTAGCGGCACTGTTATTGTACGCCCGTACCAGAGCGGATATCTTATAGAAATCACAGCTATAGATGCTCTCAACAATGAATTTCATGGAAAGTTCCTAGGAAATTCCAACCTTATTTTATAATCAATTGATGAAAATTGTAACTTTTATAGTATTTGTTGCCTGTTCCATATACGGCCAGGCAGGGACTGGTAAGATCTTCTATTCTCCAGACTCCCACAGTGGTGAGAATGTAGAAATTGGGTCACGCTTTCGCGAAAGCGGAATCCTCAAAGGCCATAAATATTACATCTCGGTCTCTAATGTGGAATACAATAAGGAAGTAGGCAGCCTTCAAATGGTTACGCGTTTTTTTATAGACGATATGGAGGATGTCCTGAATGCCCGCAATCCAGTTGCCGTAGAACTGGGCGTTGCCGCAACTATTAAAGACCATTATAAATCCATCCAAAAATACCTCAACGCAAAACTTTATATAAGGATCAATGGAAGCAATCTGCGTCCAAAGCTCATAGGTGCCGAATATGAAAACGACCAGATCATTCTCTATACCGAGTTTAAGACCCCAAGTTCACCGACGGAAATGAAGATGTCCTTTGATGCTTTTTGCGAGATGTTTGAAGAACAGCAAAACCTGGTTCATTTCAACATCAACAACGCGCGTAGAACTCTTATCCTAGATCGCTCCACTCCCATGGAAGCCGTGAAGTTTTGATAAAAACCGATTTAAGAAAATCTTAATCCCTATTTTTACGCACACTAAATAATCTGAATCCATGAAATATTTTAAATTCCTGTTTATCAGCATGTTCTTGTTTTCTTTTGTTGCTTTTGCACAAGAGAAAGAAAAAAAAGAAGAACCTAAAGCTGAAGAACACTACAACATCAACAAATTCCGCCAGCTTTATCAGGAATTTTCAACGCCTAACCAGTACCGCAGTGCGAGTGGTGCGCCAGGCCCAATTATTACCAGCAGCGTGCCGATTATAAAATGGACATAAGACTGGACGATGCTGACCACCACATCTATGGTTCTGAAACGATCACTTATACCAACAACTCTCCAGATGTACTGGATTATCTATGGGTACAACTGGATCAAAACGTGCGTGCCAAAGACTCTAAGTCTCCCATGATCGAGTCGGCGCGATCTTCCTTTGCGATGCAGCCGGAGCAATTTGCCAGCACCTATATGAGCGAGCCGTTTGATGGTGGATTCAATATCAAAAAAGTGGTCGATAAAAGTGGTAATCCGCTCAAATACATGATCAACCAGACGATGATGCGTGTGGAGATGCCAGAAAAACTGAAGCCTGGGAAGAAATTTGAATTTGGTATAGACTGGGACTACAACATCAATGATCACGTGAATGGTCGTGGACGTAGTGGTTATGAGCAGTTTCCCGACGGTCACCGTGCCTATGTCATTGCTCAGTTCTATCCAAGGATGGCAGTTTACAATGATGTGGAAGGATGGCAAAACAGCCAGTTCTGGGGTCGTGATGAGTTTGCTCTTCCCTTTGGATCCTTTGAAGTAAACATTACCGTACCCGAAGACCACTGGCTGGATGGAACCGGAGTCCTGACCAATAGAAAGGATATGTATTCCAAAACGGAAATGAACCGTTACGAACAGGCCCAAAAATCTTACGAAGAACCTGTTGTTATAAGAACTCAAGCAGAAGCAGAAAAGCTCGCGATGATGCCGGGAGCTAAAGGGATGAAGACCTGGAAGCTGAAGGCAGATTACGTACGTGATTTTGGCTGGACTTCTTCCCGTCGTTACGTGGCAGATGCCATGGCGGTGAAAGTAGGCGGCAAGGACGTTATGGCGGTATCTATTTATCCACCAGAAGGAAACCCATTGTGGGAACAGTGGTCAACCAAGGCAATTGCCCAAACATTGAGATCTTATTCAAGAATGACCTTTGATTACCCTTATCCCAAGGCTATCTCGGTCCATGCAAAAAACCAAGGGATGGAATATCCCATGATCTGCTGGAATTATGGACGTCCCGATGAAGATGGAACCTATTCTGACAGGGTAAAATTTGGAATGATCTCCGTGATTATCCATGAGGTGGGACACAACTATTTCCCGATGATCGTCAATAGTGATGAGAGACAATGGACGTGGATGGATGAGGGACTCAATACCTTTGTACAATTTGTTGCCGAGCAGGACATGGGAGAAAATTATCCCAAATCTATTGAAGGACTTGATGCCTATCCGTCACGCAGGGGACCAGCGGCCAATATCGTTCCCTACATGGCTGGTGATCAGGCTACGATTGCTCCCATCATGAGCAAAGGTCTCAATACATATCAATTCGGCTCTAACGCTTATGGCAAGCCGGGAACAGCTTTAAATATATTGAGGGAAACGGTAATGGGTCGTGAGTTGTTTGATTATGCATTCCGCACGTATTCTAATAGATGGATGTTCAAGCACCCTACTCCCGAGGATTTTTTCCGTACTATGGAAGATGCAAGTGCCATGGATCTAGACTGGTTCTGGAGAGGATGGTTCTATACCACTCAATTTAACGATATGGGTATCAAAGAGGTTAACAAACTCTATGTTTCCAGCGAGAAGAATCAGAAAATGAGAGATTACATGGCAGAAAATAATATTCCTGAGGATAGACTTCCAACTCTTGTGTACATGGTTAAAGAAGGTAGTGAAGACTATAAGGAAGAAATGAAGGGTAAAAACCCGTCAGAATCTGTTGAGCCTCTCAAAACCTATTTAATGGACAACTTTACTGCTGCTGAGCGTTCAAAAATGAAAACTCCCAAATTCTTCTACGAGATCACGGTAGAAAAGCCGGGTGGACTCGTGATGCCCATTATACTTGAATATACCTATGCAGATGGAACAACGGAAACCGTGACCCATCCAGCTGAAATATGGAGATTAAACGATAAAGAAGTTCAACTTAACAAAGCTACCGATAAGGAAATTACCAAAATTGTAATCGATCCCAAACTGGAAACCGCAGACATCGACGTGGAGAACAACACATGGCCTGCAGCTGCAAAAGTTGATAAGTTTGAAGAGATGAAGAAATAACATTCTGCTCTTTTATAATTCCTAAAACCAGATTTGTAATGAATCTGGTTTTTTTTATGCCAGTAGATTTGAAATTGTATTGAAAAAGGTAAACTTCAAATAATCCTTCAAAACTTGCGTTTGTGAATTAGTAATGATTGCTCAAGTCTATGCCATTCAAGTGATGTCTGTTTTTTTTGAATGCGCCATTAAATTTGTGCTCGTATTTGATACCGGCACCCAATGAAAGTCTTCAGTTTATTTATTGTTACTTTGTTTTATGAGATTGACCTATTTAATAGTAATCGGAGTTCTATTTGTGATGGGGTGTGATGATCCCTCACTGGACCGCCCTGCTCCGGCACCAGATCCTGTTGAACCTATTAATGATGCCGTCCTTTTAAGCCAAATCACGATCAGTGACGCAGCAACTGATGATGTCATTACCGATATTAACCTGATCTATGATAATGATTCCCTAGTTGCAGCAGTGAACTTTAATGGTGGTATCGATCGCAATTTTACCTTTGAATATGCGGCAAATGACCGACTGATCGCCTTCAACAAATCAGAAAATGGCATTCTAACAGAATACGACCTCGACTATAATGAGAACACTATTGAGCTTTCCTTCAACAATGGGACGGCAGATGTTGTAAGAACATTTAGCATCGATCTCCAAAATAGGATCTCGCGCTCGGTTACCGAGGTGGATGATGTGATAACGGAAGATGTTGTCTATCAATTCACGGCAAATTTTAATGTAGATCGCATCGATAACCGCAATGCATCCCGCACGATCGTGAGTTTTTCTTTGCTTTCCTATGTATTCAACAACAATCCATTTAGAGACCTCAACGACATTATAAAATTTGTGGTCTTTGAGGATTTTGTTTCCTACACCCGTTATCTTCCCACCACTCAAGAAATGTACTCCAGCAGCCCGGCCGGTTCAACGCTGGAAAGCACGGTGACCTATGAATATGAACTGCTGCCCAACAACTTCCCCAGTTCAAGAACCGTCGCTACCGAGTCTGGAGGAGTAATAATAAATACCCTTGAACGGTTTACCTACCTCGATAATTAACGATCTCCCTTATTTTTTGATCTTGCGCGATTGTATATTTGCCCTATGAAAACGCTCCCACTTTTTATAAGCATGCCCGAGATGATGATCGTAGGACTTGTGATCATACTGGTTTTCGGCTCAGATAAACTGCCCGAGGTGGTACGCGGCATCGCAAAGGCAATGAACACCGTGCGCAACGCAACCGACGATATCAAGAACGAGATCACAAAGAGCGCCGACCAGCATGGCTTCAATGAGGACGTTGAAGTCATTACAAAACAGATCGAGCAGGTGAAAGACCAGATCGAAGAGACCGGTTCCATCAAGCGCAAATTTTAATGTGGGATGATCTCGTACAGATCGACCGGGACATTTTTGTCTTTATAAATAGTTTGTGGATCGGTGAATTTGATGGATTCTGGCTGTTTGTCACCCAGATAGAAAACTGGATTCCGTTGTATTTGTTCATTTTCTATCTATTATTTAAAAAACTCTCCAGACCTACCAATTTCATCGCCATCGCAAGCGTTTTTGCAATTGCCTATATCACCCTGTTCCTGACCAATGTGGTGAAGAATTATGTAGAGCGGTTGCGACCCAACAACGAACCGCTGCTCATGGACAGTATAAGAATATTGCAGACTCCCGAAAACTTTAGCTTCTGGTCGGGACACAGCGCGGTAAGCTTTGCCGTTGCCACTTTTTGCGTGATCTTGCTCTTTCCCAAAACGAAGGATGGCAATCATCCGGATAGGTTCAGCAAATGGATTCTTTTACTTTACCTGTGGCCCATCACCTTTGCATTTTCACGCATTTTTGTGGGCGTTCACTATCCATTTGATGTAACCGTGGGAATGCTGGTCGGGCTTGTTATGGGAACTATAACAGCTATGGTCTTTACACGAACTACCGATCGGTTATTTCACTCGGCTTAGGGTAAGCCCATCACGTACCGATAGCAAAACCGTTTGCAAACGAGGATCATTTTTCAATAACCTATTATATTCCAGCAATATAGGAGTCGATTTATCCTTGGGATCCATTTCCTCGACCACCTTGCCGTGCCACAGCACATTATCACTTATGATCAGGGAGCCGCTCGACACCTTTTCCATGATTAGATGAAAATAATTCACGTAATTGGGCTTATCGGCATCTATAAAAACCAGGTCAAAAGTGCCCTGCAGTTCTGGGATTATTGTTACCGCATCACCTATTTTTTGGGTGAGGGTGATGTTGTGGGTTACGCTTTCGCGAAAGCGGGAAAAATACCGTCCCACCAGACCTTCAAGTTCCTCGTTGATATCTATGGTAACCAACTCGCTCCCAGCGGGCATTCCCTCAGCAATACAAAGTGCGGAATACCCGGTAAACGTGCCTATTTCCAAGACGCGCATCGGGCTTTTTAAGTGCGAGATCATGCTCAATACCCGACCCTGATAAGCTCCCGAAAGCATGATGGGCTGCAACACCTTCTGATGGGTCTCCCGCGTGAGATCCCTCAATATTTGCGGCTCGTCCTCGCTGTGAGCAACTATATAATTATCGAGATCTTGGGGAAGGAAAAACATACTATCGAGAGTTAGCGGCAAAGATACAGCGATTAGGCAATACTGATCTATGACGGTTCACACCTTGCCCATTACATAGGAATTTTGGTAGCACGGACTTAGTAGGTTATTTTGCTTTCGCGAAAGCTAGCATTTCTACCACCCAAATTGTTAATTAAAAAGGCCAATAGTTAAGCCTCTTAACAAGGATCTTGAATTTAACGCAGATTAACAGAATACACTATTAAATATTTAATAATCAAATCTTAACTGTACCGATAACACATTTTAATGACCTTATATTTGAACTATCACTAATTAAAACAACAATATTATGAGCTATACTGAAGAAATAGGAAACAAATTAAATGACCTACTAGAAAAAAATTATGATGCCGAGGCCGGTTATAAATTGGCTAAGGACAAGGTAAAAAGTCCAAGAGCAAAGGACTTTTTTAGTCAACAGGCACAAGAGCGATATAATTTTGGTCACGAGTTAAAAGAAGAGATCAGAAGTTTTGGTGAACAGCCAGATAAAGGTACAAGTATATCGGGAGACGCACATCGTGCGTGGATGAATATAAAATCCACCTTCAGTACCGACAATGAGGAAAGCATGCTAGAAGAAGCAATACGCGGAGAAAAAACGGCTCTTGAAGATTACAACAGTGTGATCAATGACAATACACTACCCGCATCGACAAAAAGTGTGTTGACCAAACATAGAGACAATATCCAAAGTGCCCTGACCAAGGTTGAAGCTATGGAAAACTGGAAATAAATTCAAGGATTTATTTGATTAAGTTGATAAAAGATCCTGCTCACATTGTGAGCGGGATTTTTTTATTTTGAGACAATTAGACGGAGCACGAGTCAGGGGCGTGTGCTAAGTGATTTTATAAAAAATTACCATTTCACAGGGGTAGGCTCAAGCCGACCCCTGTGAAATTATTACAGATTGGTTCTGGATGATTTGCTTAGTTATAGATAAGGATTTTAAATCCAAAACTTTTCCCTTAAAGGAACTTATATATCTATTCAACAAACGTTTTCCCACTTGTTTAAATGGCTCTGTATAAGCATACTACGATTAACTTTTAATGCACATCAACTAACATTTAATAAGTTCCTGCTTTGTTAAATGATTAATTGCCTTTGCTTTTAAATGGTTAAAGGTTTAATTATGTACCTTAAAACTCCCAAACCACCAGTTTATGAAATTGAAAATTACTCTAGTTTTAGCTTTTTTAACCACATTCTTGCAGCTCTCTGCGCAAGAGTATCGCATATCCAATGGGAGCGCTTCCACATGTTCTGGTGTTTTTACAGACTCGGGAGGAACAGCAAATAATTATGAGGTAAATGAAAGCCAGACTTTCACGATCTGCCCTAGTTTCCCTAATAATAGAGTACAAGTAAATTTCTCTATGTTTGATCTTGCAGCGGGCGATATATTAATTGTATATGATGGAAATAACACCTCAGACCCATTTATTGGCTCGTATGGGTCATTTCTAGCTCCCACAATCATAGAAGCCAGTGCCACTAATTCTAGTGGTTGCCTGACCTTTGTTTTCACATCCAATCCTAATAGCCCTACAGCTACAGGCTGGGAGGCACAAATTAATTGCGCAACAGATTGCCAAACCATAAGCAGTACAACTACTACGATACCGGCTGCAAGTGCAGATGGAATTATACGTCTATGTCAAGGAGATACTGTAAGTATTACTGGATCTTCTTCTTTTACGGTAGATGGATCCAATTCAACATCAAGGTTTGAAGTCTCTGACGGTAGGGAGTCCAGCGGTTCTACTGCTGATTTTATTTTTAATGATGAAGGGATTTACAGGGTAGATTATGTGGTTACAGATAATACCGGTTGTCGAGATAGAACTTTGGAAGATGTTTTAATTTATGTTTCTACCACTCCTGACTTTAGTGGTTTAATGGCTAGTCCAGCAATTATAGCTCCAGGCGAAACCTCTATGTTGTCAGGTCGTGCAATGGCATCAGAATATCAAAATCCAATGGGGCTTTTTACTGCCGGTGAGACTTTTTTACCAGATGGTTCAGGCGTGAGTTATACCACATGCATTGATGTATTTGGATTAAATGTTCCATCCACTTTAACCGCTTCTGATCTAGTAAGAGTCTATATCAATATAGAACACTCATATTTAGGAGATCTGGATATATTCTTAACATCACCGACGGGACAGCAGATTTTTCTTTATGAACAGACTGGAAGCGGCACTTATTTAGGCATCCCTATAGATAACAACAACACCAATGCTCCTGGAACTGGTTTTCCCTATTATTTTACGGAACAACGATCAGCTACTCAAACCTGGTCGCAAGCGTCGATTGGGCAGGCTACAATTCCAGCTGGAGATTACCTGCCTTCTGAACCCTTTTCATTATTGGATGGATCTGATATTAACGGTACTTGGTGCTTAACGGTTGTTGATAACTTACCTAAAGACAATGGTTACATCTTTGAATGGGGATTGCAATTTAAAGCTTCGCTTTATCCTGACTTAGAAACATTTACACCTCAAGAAGTAAGTCAGTCCTGGCTGCCAGATCCTGATGTAATTAATTCAAATGCGAGCGGTACAGAAATTACAGTTATGCCGTCTGATCTGGGACAAAATTGCTATGATTATGAATTTGTTGATAGTTTTGGCTGTACGTATATCGATCAGGTTTGCGTCAAAGTATGCGATGTTTCCATTGTTCCTACTGCAATAGATGATCTAGAAATATGTGCAGATCCATACAGCTCCTTTACCATTAATTTGTCACTAAACGAGAGAAATCTAAGACAGCCATCTCCTGATATTATAACTATAGAAGATTATTTTGTTTCTCTTTCTGATGCTCAGAGCAATATTAATCCTATAGGAAATGATTTGATATTATCCGACACAAATCCTTCTCAGACTATTTTCGTCCGATTTTTAGTAGATGGGACATGTCCGGTAATTCGACCGTACAACGTACGTATTACTCAAGATTTCACCCTGAATGCGCCTGTAGATATTAGTAGTCCAGATTTTGATGGAGATCAGGTCGCAACCTTTGATTTGTCAATCAATAGCAATATTAATTTAAATGACCCTCTTCCTTTTCAATCTATCATCAGGTACTATACTTCGCAAAATGATGCAATTGCAAATACTAATAGAATTGGGCGTTTTTTTGATTATCAAAATACTTCAAATCCCCAAACGATTTTTATGACCGTGGAACGGTATGGGGCGTGTAGAAAAATTGAATCTTTTGAAATTTCTATTGCTGATAATACAACAGTTGATACAGATGGAGATGGAGTGAATAATTTTTTAGAAGACCTAAACAACAACGGCGACCTGACCGATGACGATACTGACAATGATCAAATTCCTAATTACCTAGACACCGACGACGATGGTGACACCGTACCCACTGCTATTGAAATTATAGGAACAGGTGCTGGAACAACTACAAATAATTACACCTATATCGACACCGATAACGACCTGACAGAAAACTATCTGGACGATGACGATGACGGCGATGGCCTCGATACGATCGATGAAGACTACAACCTCGATGGGAATCCATTAAATGATGATACCAATAACAATCAAATCCCAGATTTCCTGGATGATACGGTAACTTTAAGCGTATCCACTATAGAAAATTCAGGGATGGAGATCTACCCTACCTTGTTTAAAGATCGTATTACCATTAAATTTAATGGATCTACGCATCAAAATCTTCAAGTTACCATAGTTGACCTCGCTGGCAAACAAATTATTTCCACTCAATTAGAAAACTCAAGATCTGAGAAATCCATTGATTTAAGTACTTTAAAGCAGGGAATGTACTTGCTGCTTTTTGATAATGGATCTGGGCAAAAAGGTGTTCGTAAGATTGTAAAGAGGTAATATTTATTTATTACAGACATTCCAATTTCACAGGGGTAGGCTAAAGCCTACCCCTGTGAAATTATTATAGATTGGTTTGGGATGATTTTTTAATAATTGATAAGGATTTTAAATCCAAAACTTTCCTACACTATTGCATCCGACGATCACCCGCAACGCAGAGAAAAACGCACATTTAGGGCGGTCTTTTCAACACCCATCCCCCACTTTTTCATAAGTCTATTCCCATGAGTCTATTCCAGAGACATAAATGAGTTCACTATCTTTAAAAACGTTGATTAATTCTTGAAATAAAATTCAAGCGTTTAAAGATCCATATTTTAAAAACCCTCTTGCCGCACTTTGAAAATAATTCTCGTTAGAACTTTTTTGTAGCTGGGCATTGTTAAAAACTTATTTTCCTTTGCTTTATAATTTTTAAGTGTTTAATTATGTTGAATCTAACCATCCATCAGGCAACCATGCAATCAAAACTCCTGCTCATTCTAGCTTTTACTATTACTTCTTTCCAGCTCTCAGCGCAAGAGATTAGAATGGATAATATTACCTATCAGCGGTGTCAAGGATTGTTTACTGATTCTCAAGGGTCAACATCCAACTATTTACCTGGTGAAACTTACACTACTACGATCTGCTCCTTTTTCTCAACCGACCAAATGCGCTTGGATTTTTTAAACTTTGATCTTGCGCCTGGTGATCTATTAGCAGTTTATGACGGTGATAGTAGCAGATCTCCGTTTATAGCCTCGTTTGACAGTTTGTTATCTCCTACAGTAATCCAATCCTCTAGTACAAATACTTCTGCCTGCTTGACTTTTGTATTTACCTCAGTCTCATCAAGTCCTGGTGCCGCTGGCTGGGTAGCAGATATTTCATGTGTTGATGATTGCCAGACCATAACAAGCACAGTGGTGACAACTCCCACGCCAGATTTTGACGGTGTATTGAGAATATGTCAAGGAGAAACTGTAGATTTTGCTGGGACTGCAAGTTTTTCTACAAGTGGAGTTGGTGCCACCATGGAATTTATTTTGCCCGATGGAAGTACTGTAAATAATTCAAACACTTCATTCACATTTAACAATTCAGGAATATATAAAGTAGATTTTGTTGTCACAGCTACCAATGGGTGCAGGGATCGAACTATTGATGATGTCGTAATTTTGGTTTCTACAACACCCGATTTTACTGGTACTAACGCAGCACAGGATATAATTTGTCTGGGTGATTCAACAGTTTTAACTGGCGCAGCAAGTGTTACTGGTATCACGCCAAATGTTGATACATTTGTAACGGGCACTCATTTTCTTCCAGACGGTGATGGCAATACTTATAGAAGCTGTATCGACGTAAGGGGACTCCCTGGTGGTTTGATTTTTCAAAATGCCTCTGATTTAGAGTATGTTTCTATTAACATTGAACATTCATATACAGGAGATTTAGACATAGTACTCAAAGCCCCAAACGGTACAACTATAGATTTATTCCGTCAAGCTGGGGATGGCAGTTATTTTGGGTTACCGATTGATGATAATACAGATCTTAGACCAGGAATAGGTTATACCTACAATTTTACAGAACGTACAACGGCACTACAAACACTTGCTGCTGTTGCAACTGCAACCGGAAGCAATATGTCGGTACCAGAAGGTGATTATTTACCGGAAGATCCATTTGCAAATCTCATCGGAAGTCCTCTGAATGGTACATGGTGTTTAGAAATCACCGATAATATACCGTCCGACAATGGGTATATTTTTGAATGGGGCTTTGTAGTTGCGCCCGAACTTATAGTTATTGCACCCGATGTGCTGAGTGAGTCTTGGCAATCAAATGCAGACATCATCAACACCAGCTCAAATGGCACTGTAATAACTGTACAGCCTACCACTGCGGGTGAGCATTGCTATAACTATGAGTTGATGGACAATTTTGGATGTATTTATATAGAAACAGTTTGTATCGATGTTTTTGATCCTGCTAGCATTCCTTCCTCGTTGCCAGATTATGGTATCTGTGCAGATATATCTGCAATGGTGACAATTGATCTCTCTAGCAATGAACAAAATATTGTTACATCTAGCGGCTTAGATGTAGTTAATTATTACGCATCTCAATCTGATGCCATCAGTGGAATAAACCCTTTAAGCAACATCGTCACATTAGATCCCGGCATTACGTTTATTACCATTTTTGTCAAACTGGGAGGCAACCTTTCGTGTGAAGTGATCCGACCTTATAATATAACTAAAACGGTTGCTGATATAGGTGATCCAGTAGATCTGGAGGTAGTAGATTTTAATGGCGATATGCAGGAAACTTTTGACCTAACCACTAATAACTTTAATCTTTTAGGAATACTTTCCTCATTTGATCATGGCTTTGCCTATTACGAAAATGAATCTGATGCTAGGAGTGGAATAAATAATATAACCAACCCCATGAGTTATGTAATCAACTCTAGTCCACAGATTATTTACGGCAGACTTTTTAGCCTTGACGGCAACTGCTCTGCTTACCGTCCATTCACAATTTCTTTTACAAATCAAGCGGAATTAGACTCTGACGGTGACGGAGTTTTCAATAATCAAGAAGATTTAAACAATAACGGCGACCTGACCGATGACGATACTGACAATGATCAAATTCCTAATTACCTAGACACCGACGACGATGGTGACACCGTACCCACTGCTATTGAAATTATAGGAACAGGCGCTGGAACAACTACAAATAGTTACACCTATATCGACACGGACAACGATCTGACAGAAAACTACCTGGACGATGACGATGACGGCGATGGCCTCGACACGATCGATGAAGACTACAACCTCGATGGGAATCCATTAAATGATGATACCAATAACAATCAAATCCCAGATTTTCTGGATGATACGGTAACTTTAAGCGTATCCACTATAGAAAATTCAGGGGTCGAGATCTACCCTACCATGGTCGATGATCGTATTACCATTAAATTTAATGGATCTACGCTTCAAAATCTTCAAGTTACCATAGTTGACCTCGCTGGCAAACAAATCATTTCCAACTCAATTATCAAACTCAAGATCTGAGCAATCCATTGATTTAAGTACTTTAAAGCAGGGAATGTACTTGCTGCTTTTTGATAGTGGATCTGGGCAAAAAGGTGTTCGTAAGATTGTAAAGAGGTAATATTTATTTATTATAGACATTCCAATTTCACAGGGGTAGGCTAAAGCCTACCCCTGTGAAATAGACAATGCTTAATTACCGTTTTTTTGTAAAATCTTGTTTATTATCATTTAAACATTTCAAACTATGACATGTATTGATGTAATGAACTATTCCATCGAAAATACTTCAATTTTAATAAACTGTTAGGATTTTTGTTGAGCTAGATTTATATTGCGCACTCCCCTACCGATCAAATTGGAATATCATGAAATTAATTTTTACCTTCTTTATTGCATTACTTGCATCATTACCCACTATCTATGCCCAGGAATACGAAATGGCAGATATTACATACCGTGCTTGTTCGGGAATTTTTACAGACTCGCAGGGAACAATGGGAAATTATACTGCAAATGAAACTTTTACCACTACCATCTGCTCACCATTCACATCTGATAAAATGCAGGTAAGTTTTACGCAATTTGATCTTGCTCCTGGCGACGTATTAATTGCTTACGACGGAGATAGCACATCATCACCATTTATAGGTGCTTTTGGAAATTTTTTATCGCCAGGAGTAATTGAAGGTTCATTGTCCAACACTTCAGGTTGTTTAACCTTTGTTTTTACATCAAATCCCTACAAGTCCTGTGCAGGGCAGGCTGGACTGCAGATATTGTTTGCACTAATGATTGTCAAACAATTATCAGTGGAGTGACGACAGTTCCTGCACCTAGCGCCGACGGTATTATAAGAATATGTCAGGGAGATACCGTTGATATAGTTGGTAATCCCAGTTTTTCAATGGATGGAACTGGATCAACTACTGCTTTTAAGATGCCTGACGATACGATCGTAAATGGTTTAAATACCTCACTAACTCTTAATGATGATGGAATATATAAAATTGATTTTATTGTAACCGACTCTACCGGTTGTAGAGATAATACTTTTGAGGATGTAATTATCTATGTTTCTACAATCCCAGACTTCAGAGGTACTGAAGCTGCGAGTAATTCAATTTGTTTAGGAGATTCAGTAGATATAACGGGTGTAGTAGAAACTGTTGTTTCCACGCCTAATTTTGCCCCACCAGTTGCGGGAGTGACCTTTTTACCAGATGGAAATGGAACGAGTTATATAACATGTATCGACGTTAATAAATTTACAGCGGGCACTACATTGAACTCTGGCAGTGACCTGAGAGGCATTTTTGTAAATATGGAACACAGTTATGTGGGTGATCTAGATATTAGAATCACCGCACCTAATGGAGTGACCATTAATTTGTTCGAACAAGCTGGCAGAGGTGCGTATTTTGGTGAACCTATATTTCCAGATGTAACAAACGATCCAGGTGTGGGATACACCTATAATTTTACAGAGGGCTCTAGAGCAACAGAAACATTAATGAATGCTGCAAACAATACTCAACCAGGCACCTCAGTTCCAGAAGGGGATTATTTGCCACTGCAATCATTTGCAGGTTTGGTAGGTACTGAGGTTAATGGTCTATGGTGTATTGAAGTAACGGATAATTTGTCTCGTGACAATGGTTACATATTTGAATGGGGATTAACCTATGATCAGGCGCTATTTCCGGCAAGTCTTGTATTTGAGCCTCAATCTAACTCAACAAGATGGCTACCGGGAACAGATATTATAAATACCTCTACAGATGGTAGTGTCATAACCGTACTACCTACCTCAGCGGGCTTGTTTTGTTATACTTATGAGCTTGTAGATAGCTTTAATTGTGTGTACATAGAAGAAATATGCATAGATGTAACAGATGCGGTAAGTATTCCTCAAATTGTTAGTGATTGGGATATATGTCGCGGTAGCTCCGGATCGGCTAGCGTTGTACTGGCATTAAACACTCCTTTTATAGAATCTGAAACAAATGCGGTTGTAGAAAATTATTACAATTCTATTGCTGATGCCCAAACTTTATCCAATCCCATAACGTCATTTTTTTTATTTACCAACAGTCCCAGCAGAACGGTATATGTACGTTTTGGAAGAAATGATCAATGTTTTGAAGTTAGACCATACACTGTAAATCTATTAACTAGTCCACCCATAGGTACTCCAGCAAATTTGATGCAATCAGATCTAGATGGGGACTCGCAAGAAGTATTTGACCTCACGCTAAATAATAATCTTTTATTGGATGGACTTCCATCAAATGATTATGCGATTACTTATTATGAAAATGAGTCAGATGCTTTAGATAGATCCAATGGTATAACGAACCCAGCAACATATTCTAATATAAGTAATCCTCAGACGATCTTTGGTTCAATAATAAATCTAAGTGGCGGCTGTAATGCCTATCGCCCGTTTGTACTATCCTTTGCTGACCAAGCGGCTATAGACTCAGATGGTGATGGCGTATTTAATAATGTTGAAGATTTAAATGGAAATAATAATTTAACTGATGATGATGTTGATAACGATCAAATCCCAAATTATCTAGACGTGGATGATGATGGGGATGGAATTTTAACTAATATCGAAATTTCAGGAATCGGAGCAGGAGGAAGTGCCATAGGTTATACATTTATAGACACCGATAATGACCAGGTAGAAAACTACCTAGATGCTGATGATGATGGTGATGGAATCGACACAGACCTGGAAGATATTGACAATGACGGAAATCCCATAAATGACGACACCGACAACAATCAAGTCCCCAACTTTCTTGACAATGATGATGATGGAGACAGCGTTGACACCGAGTTTGAAATAGTGGGAATTGGAGCTGGTGGAAGTGCTACAGGTTACACCTATATCGACACCGATAATG
>CAWILF010000004.1:0-34867 GCA_963836885.1 uncultured Flavobacteriaceae bacterium
ACTGGTTATATCTGCAGCAATATAGTAAATATCCGGTGTCATTGTCTGGATATGTGAACATATCTAGTGTTTTTATCCGATTGACGATATTTTAAAACTGCCTTGTCTAAGGGATTGGGAACCTCTATTAAATCCTTTTTGGCAATGTGCGTATATAACATCGTGGTTTCTGGCTTTGAATGTCCCAATAAATCTTGCACGTGGCGCAGACCTACACCATTTTCTATCATGTGGGTGGCATAACTATGTCTTAACGTATGAGGAGTCACCTTTTTAATAATGTTCGCTTTTTTGCAGGAACGTTTAATAAAGGCACGTATACTGTTTTCATTGTATCGTTTATCATCTGCTTTACCTTCAACGAGATATTCAGTGGGTTGATAGGACTTTAAATAGTTACTGATCATGGGCAACATACTTTGGGCAACTCCCGTGTATCGATCCTTTCTTCCCTTGGACTGCTGCACGTGCACCTGTAATCGATCTAAATCTAGATCTGCCACTCTCATATTACACAACTCCCCTACCCGCAGGCCGCAGCTGTAGAGCATGCCGATGATAAATCGGTGCTTAAGGTTTACCGTGGACTGTAATAAATGGATAACTTCCTGTTCACTTAGTACCACAGGTTTAAACTGCGATCGCTTAGGTCTCGTTAAGGTTATGGTATTGAGATCTATGATACCGTTCATTTCGGCATAATGCTTAACAGCACTGATAAACTGGCGGTGCGTACTTACACTAAAGTTGTCGCCATTGCTCTTATGTTCTATATAAGACCTTAAGTCTAGCGAATTCATATCACTTAACTTCTTGGGCCGCATATACTGAGCCCAGCCAGCGATCATACCCGTATAGCTTTCTATCGTGCTCTTGCTCAAGCGCAAACCTATTAAATAGGACTTGAAAGCATCAACTTCGGGAAAATTTACAAAAGGATCCAACCATGCCGTATCAATTAAGGATACATCTACGGTACAGCCGTGTTTTTTCAATTTTTTGTACGCGCTGCGCACCACGGTTTTATCTGCTGGCAGGTACCAGGACACAAGAGATCGACTCCATTGCCTGCCGGCACAGGATTTTACCTTCAACACAAGGTCTGCGTTGTAGTCAAATTGTACCAGCACTACAGGTGATTTATCTTTTGTAAACGGTTTAAAAACGAAATCGGACATGATTGATATATGATGTCCCAATATAATACTAATAGCTGAAAACCAATTGTATTTTTAACTGTAAATCCTGAATACACGAGGTATGACTATAACCACTCAAAATGAACCATTCAACATTCACTGCTATTAAGTAGAAACACGGCAATGAAAAAATGAATAATTGAAATCACAACTATTGACTCACAAACCTCAAAATTTACACACACCTAAAATCTCACATCCCTCACACCTAAAACCTAAACCTCAAACATCCCACAAACCTCATTCCTCATCCCTCATCCCTCATTACCTACTCATAGCGCTTTTTCCTCAACCAGAAAAATACCAATCCAAAAACCAAAACTACCACCAGCGGTACCACCAGGTTAATAATTTGCCATTTAGTCCGCTCGTCGTAGGTTTTTTCTAGATCCAGGAACGGAATGGTAATGTTCTTGTTGCGCAACTGGATCAGGCCGCTGTCGTCCAGCAGATAATTGATGCTGTTCATTAGAAATTCCTTGTTGCCATAAAAAACGCCCGTCTTGCGATCATAGCCCAGGTCTTGCGGCTGTCCGCGATCCACTTGGTTTTTTAGAACATCACCGTCCGCGATCAGCAATAATGCGCTATTGTTGCTTTGAGTGCGGTCATTTTTATATTTGAACGGTTTAACGCGGTTTTTGAAGGCACTGGTAAAAGATCCCTCCGCAAGTACGGCGAGTGGTTGTGCACGACTGGTATAATCTGCCGGGTCTGGCGCATCCTCCACCTCATTAATGGAGATCGCAGCGGGAAGGGTAACCACCTGGGTCTGGGCAGATGAGGATAGGAGGATCGTTTTTCTATTGGTATTTTTCAGCGTGTCGATGGATCCTGTGTATTCAAATTTTACATCCTCGAGGTTTTTGGTAATACTGCTTTCGCGCCTGCCTGCCGGCGAGGCAGCAAAGCTACCCGTCGCATCACTGTTGGTCACTGGAAAATAGGGCCAGGGAAACGCCTCGTACTGGGTGTTGCGCCCCTCGCCCGTCGCCAGCGCAATAGGCCCGTATTTCATGTCCTTGATCAGCCCAGAGTTCAATCGCAGCCCATACCGGAATAACATATCGTCCAGATTAAGATCGCGCGGCAAGGGATAGGCCCTACCGTCCTCGTTGGCAAGACTATCTGCCTCCATCACCACGGGATCTGCGGCGAGGATCATCTTCCCACCGCTCATTAAATATTGATCCAGCACGTATTTTTTGGTTTCTGAAAAGGCTATCGTGGGTTTTGGCTCAATAATAAGGTCAAATTTTTTCAACTCTTCCAGCACGGTTATCGGCGACAGGCTATCGCTCTCGGTAACAAACTCGATCCCAAATTTCCTGATGTTATAATATTCCTGTGCCGTGAGCATAAGGTCTGCTATCTGTAGATCGCCCAGCTCACCACTATCACGCATCACGGCGATGTTTTTGGACTTGGGCTGGCTCACCTTGCGCAGCCCGTCGGCGATCTGGTATTCCAGTTGCTGGATGCTACTGTTGACCCGCTCCTCGGTAGTTGCCCGCGCTACACTCTTGAGCAATGGGACCGCCGTGCGGTTGTCGTCATAGAGAATAATAGCATAAGGATAAACGACCACATTAGTACTTTTGCCTCGGTCACGGATGGTCGCCATGGCACCGCGTACACCGTTTTTGGCGAGCTGCTCAGCGACTTGGGCAACCTCTTCCTCGTTGAGACCCTCGGTGGGATTGATAAAATTATACTTAAAATTGGGGTGCAGTGCCGATAGTTCTTCCAGTAATTGGCGGGTTTCCTGCCTCAGCTTGCGGAACTCGCCCGGCAGCTCGCCCTCTAAAAATACATCCACGACTATGGGAAGTTCTGCAGATTTCAGTAAATCCTTCGTGGGCTGCGCAATGGTGAATCGCTGGTCCTGGGTTAGGTCTAATCGTTTGAAGATCCTTCCCGAGATAAAGTTGATCGCGATTAATGCCACTAGAATGACTATGATGTAGGTACCTTGTTTCTTCATCTTATCGCCTGCCTAGAATTAATTTTAGTGAAATTTCGCTTAAAGCGAAAAAGAAGACACCCACGCTCATAAAGTAAATAATATCCCTGGTATCCAGCACGCCGCGCGCCATGCTTTCATAATGGTACTTTAACCCAAAAGAAAGCAACAGATCGCTCTGCGCGCCCATTCCCGACAGTCCCTCAAAACCAAAATACATCGCAAACATCAGCACCGCAGCCACCAGAAACGCCACGATCTGGTTAGAAGTCACCGTGGACGCAAAAATCCCGATCGCCGTGTACGCCATCGCTATAAAGACCAGTCCCAGATAACTTCCCAGCGTGCTGCCATAATCCAGATTGTTCACCGTCTCCCCCAGCCTTCCCACGCTATACACATAGATGAGCGTCGGGATCAAGGCAAGGATCATGAGCGTGAGTGCGGCAAAATATTTGCCCAAGAGCAATTTGCGCAAACCCACGGGACGTGTTACCAGCATCTCCAGCGTTCCCAGATTGCGCTCTGTGGTAATACTGCGCATCGTTATCGCCGGAATAAGAAAGATGAACAACCAGGGAACAATTAGAAAAAACGGAGTCAAATCTGCAAAGCCGTAATCAAGAACATTAAAATCGCCCTCAAAAACAAACACAAACATTCCCGTGATCAACAGGAACAGCCCGATCACCAGATAACCCGTGATGCCAGAGAAAAAACCGACCAGTTCCTTTAAATAGATTGCTTTCATAAAAGGCTGTGGACTTTGTGTAGTGAGTGCGCGATGGGTTTTTGATCAAACATTGCCTTGGTGCGTGGCCATACCTCCTCAAATAACGTTGAATCCCGATAATTATTTAGCGCGTCCTCGTCTTCCCAGTAACTGTAGGTATAAAAACGCTGGGGATCTTTTGTGTCTTGGTACAATTCCAGCAATTGGCAGCCTTTCTGGCCACGTATTCCTTCCTTGATGTCCATAAACATTGCTTTAAAATCTGCGACGCATTCCTGTTTAAAATGCATTTGTACCACTCTTACGATCATGTGCGTTCAAAGTTAATGATTACCGGCGCATCTATCTGCAGCCCAAATAGGCTGCTCGCGCTCCCCACCGTCAGCGGGTTGGATTTATAGGTCGCGATCTCAATATAATCTGCGCTGTTAAAGATGCAGAGTCCCTTCCCATCCACATCGCGCTGGTCTGCATTGATATTAAAATTTACCACGTCAGAGTAGCGTTCAAAAATTTTGGTATGGCGCTCGCTACGTGCAGAAAGGGTGAACTTGCGTCCTTTTCCTATGGTGTCAAATATTTCTCGGGTAATATTGGTCACGCTATTTCCATAGTTGTCTATGTAAATGACCTGACCGTGGATATAGAGGTGCTTATTGGACGATTGCGGGAAGATCCCGGCAATGCGCTGTAAATGTTCAATGGGCTTTCCTATAACTTCCAGCGTACCACCGCGGGCTATGTGACAGGCGGTCTGTACAAAGGCCTCGAGCATGGTAAAGTTGGAATCTATGCGGTCGTGGATGTTGATCTCCACCATTTTCTCCGCCCGCAACTTGTTCATGATCAGGCAAAGGACACCGTTATCGGCACAGATAAAATAATGCCCGTTGAGCAGGACGGCAACATGCCGGTTTTCGGGCGTGTGCTCTGCATCTACTCCTATTATATGAATCGTACCCTCGGGAAAGGTAATGTAGCTATTCTGGATGATATACGCCGCCTCTGCAATGTGGAAGGGCGTGATAAGGTGTGAGATATCCACCAGGTTAACGTTGGGCAATTGTTTAAAAATGGCACCTTTTACCGCGCCTACGTAGGGATCCTTGAGACCATAATCGGTAGTAAGCGTGATTAATGCCATAGCAGCTGCGTGTGGTTGTTGATTAAATCAAGGTTATTTTTTCATAATTTGCAGATCAACATCGGCAAATTTTATTACTTTCATACCTCATAAGTAATGACACAAAGCTAAAAAAATATCATCGCAAACAATAACTTAATCTGCCGCATTTGAACGAACTTATCATAGATCTATCAGAGACTAATCCCATTGATTTTTTTGGAGTAAAGAACTCAAACCTAGCCTTTCTCAAAAAACATTTCCCAAAACTAAAGATCGTCGCCCGTGGCAGCACCATGAAAGTATATGGTGACGAGGAACAGTTGGCGGAATTTGACCATCGCATCGAGCTCATGCTGGCCCACTTTGGCAAATACAACATCATGGATGAAAATATCATGGATCGCCTGCTCACCTCTAGCGCCACAGAAGAAGTTTCCAGGACTGGAGGCAACGACATTCTGGTACATGGAAACGGTGGTAACCAGATACGTCCCAAAACTCCCAACCAGCGCAAGCTCGTTGATCTATGCCATAAGAACGATATGGTCTTTGCCATCGGCCCAGCGGGAACGGGTAAGACCTATATAGGAGTAGCCATGGCGGTAAAGGCACTCAAGGACAAGCAGGTAAAACGCATAATTATCACTCGGCCAGCGGTGGAAGCTGGTGAGAATCTCGGTTTTCTTCCCGGCGATCTCAAGGAAAAATTGGATCCCTATATGCAGCCCATTTATGACGCCCTGCGCGACATGATCCCGGCAGAGCGACTCGCTACCTACATGGAAAAGGGTACGATCCAGATTGCGCCGCTCGCCTTTATGAGAGGCCGCACGCTGGATAATGCCTATGTTATCCTGGACGAGGCTCAAAATACCACCCACGCACAAATGAAGATGTTCTTGACCCGTATGGGAAAAAATGCCAACTTCTTCATTACTGGAGATCCCGGTCAGATAGATCTTCCACGCCGTGTAACCTCTGGCCTTAAAGAAGCGCTTTTGATTCTCAAGGATGTGGATGGAATAGGCATGATGTACCTCGACGACAGCGATGTCGTGCGCCACAGACTGGTCAAGAAGGTGATTGCAGCTTATAAGGATATTGAGAATAATAATTAGATGGTTGATGGTTTCACTTTCGCGAAAGCCTGAAAACTTTAAAAACCATCCTCTAATTCCAAAATAAAAAAGATACAAAATCCATAGAAAGTTGTTCTTACATTTTTAAAAATCTCTATCTGAAACCTACTATAATGAACCACACTATTATCACAACCGATTTCAATTTTCCCACTCAAAAATCAGTCTATAAAGGAAAAGTAAGAGATGTTTACACGCTTGAAAATGGTTTGCTGGTCATGATAGCGAGCGATCGCTTGAGCGCCTTTGATGTGGTAATGCCCAAGGGAATTCCCTATAAGGGACAAATCCTCAACCAGATCGCGACCCAAATGATGAAGGATACGGAAGATCTAGTTCCCAACTGGTTGATTGCCACACCAGATCCCAACGTGGCGATAGGTCATCAGTGCGAGCCCTTTAAGGTAGAAATGGTCATCCGTGGCTATATGTCCGGTCACGCCGCAAGAGAATATAAGGCAGGTAACAGAATCTTGTGCGGCGTTGCAATGCCCGAAGGAATGAAGGAAAACGACAAGTTTCCCTCTCCCATCATCACTCCCGCCACTAAAGCCGAAATGGGCGATCACGACGAGGACATCTCCCGAGAAGACATCATCGCCCGGGATATTGTGAGCGAGGAAGATTACAACGTGCTTGAAAAATATACCCGCGCCCTTTTCCAGCGTGGGACAGAAATTGCCGCAAAGCGAGGGTTGATTTTAGTAGATACTAAATATGAATTTGGTAAGACTAAAAACGGTAAAATTGTACTTATCGATGAAATCCACACACCAGACTCTTCCCGCTATTTCTATGCCGATGGTTATGAAGAACGCCAGCAAGCGGGCGAGGCCCAAAAACAACTGAGCAAGGAATTTGTACGCCAGTGGTTGATCGCAAATGAATTTCAGGGTTTAAAAGGTCAGAAGGTTCCGTTGATGAGCGATGAATACATTACGACCGTTAGCGAGCGTTATCAAGAGTTATATGAGAATATTACTGGGCACGCTTTCGCGAAAGCGGACACCTCAAATATCCATGAACGCATTGAAGAGAACGTGAAACAATGGCTCGCAGACCGTCAAGAGTAATGAGCAACAATTATTTGAAGTATGGTTTTCTTTTTATCCTGTTGACTTCATTTGTAGCCTGTTCGTTAAAAAAAGATTTGAAACAAGATCAAGTAAATCGCTATTATAAAGGTCTCAAAAATTCTGATTTTACGCTGGTAAAGACCGCTTTGTCCGATAGTATTGATATAAAGGAGGGAGATTATGTAATGAGATTTTCGCGCGACAGCTATTACGAGCATTTCAAATGGGACTCGGTTTTTAAACCAGTGTATGAGCTCAAGTCGGTAGTTATCGACAATGGCAATCCCGTTGCGACAATTTCTGTAGCTTCAAGGCGTTTTGAGTTTTTAGGAAATAACCCGCTGGTTTCCAAGCAAAAATTTTATTTTGAGTCCGGTAAGATCAGAAAGATTGAGAATGTCGATTTTATAGACGTGGACTGGGAAATTTGGGAAAACAGAAAAACAGCACTCCTAGCATGGATCGCCCTCAATTACCCACAAATGAGCGCATTTATCCATGAACTAAATGTGGAAGGTGCAATTAATTACCTAAAAGCCATAGAGTTGTATGAGAACCGCGATTATTGAATTTCAGCCGTAAATCTTCAATCAATCATCTTTTTCACTTGAAATTGATGTCTTTTTGAGCCAGCCGGTATATTTGCCTATTACAGTCTTTTTGCCTTATCGTATATCGTTCATCGTCCAAAGTATCTCAACAATCACCTAAATAATGCAAGTTCCATTTTATTTTTACTTTTACTTTTTATTTTTATTTTTTATAAGTTAAACCATTCCAAAACACCACTCCTACTCGATCACAGATTTTTATCTTTAAAATAAAAAAAATGATCACGACCATAAATCCATATAACGGCAAGGAATTAAAATCCTACACCGAGCTTACCGAAAACCAAATCAACTCCAAACTTGAAATTGCAGACCAGGCATTTCATGACTGGAAGCTCACTTCATTTGAAGAGCGCTCTGAGAAAATCAGAAAAGTAGGTTCTTTATTAGAGAAAAATAAAGAACGGTACGCGCAACAAATGACTAGTGAAATGGGAAAACCCATCTCACAATCCAGATCTGAAATAGAGAAATGCGCCTGGTTGTGCGAACATTACGCCACTAATGCCGAAGAATATTTGGCCAAAGAACATATCAAGACCGATTTTACCAAATCTTACGTAACCTACGAACCCATAGGTGTGGTGCTGGCAGTGATGCCGTGGAACTATCCGTTTTGGCAGGTTATGCGATTTATAGTTCCTGCTTTGATGGCTGGAAATGTAGGCGTTTTAAAACACGCAAGTTCAGTAATGGGCTGTGCTGAAATGATGGAGGAATTATTTACCGAGGCCGGCTTCCCTAAAGGTTGTTTTCAAAACCTCGTACTTTCAAGCGATCCCATTGAAAAAGTGATCAAGAATCCAATTATTAAAGCAGTAACGCTTACCGGTTCTAAACCGGCTGGAAGCGCGGTAGCCTCCACCGCAGCAAGCGAGATCAAGAAGGCTGTGTTGGAATTGGGTGGAAATAACGCCCTTGTAATCCTGGAAGATGCAGATATCGACGCTGCCGTCGAAACATGCGTGTCGGCAAGATACCAAAATACAGGTCAAAGCTGTATTGCAGGAAAACGATTGTTGTTACAGGAATCCATAGCCGATGAATTTCTTGAAAAATTTACCGAAAAAGTAAAGGAGCTGGTTTCAGGTAACCCAGCAGATGATGATACCTATATAGGAGTCATGGCGCGAGAAGATCTTGCTGAAGAACTGGAAGACTTAATGAAGAAGTCTATCGAACAAGGAGCGAAACTTCATCATGGTGGCAACCGTGATAAAGCATATTTTGAACCGACCATTTTAACTGGAGTGACCGAAAAAATGCCAGTCTTTGAACAGGAAACATTTGGCCCACTCATGGCCGTCACTACTTTTGAAACTACTGAGGAAGCCATCGCACTGGTAAATAATAGCAAATTTGGCCTGGGAGCAAGTATTTTTACAAATGATACTGATAATGCAGAAAAACTAGCGACCCAGATTAAGGATGGCGCGGTTTTCATCAATGAAAAAGTAAGCAGCCATCCCGCCCTACCCTTTGGTGGTACCGGGATTTCAGGATTCGGAAGGGAATTGTCCCATTTTGGAATTCGCGAATTTGTAAATATTAAGACGGTGGTTGTTGCTTGACATATTCCGGATCCTCTATCATAATTAAATATTGCTCTTCCACCTTATCCCTTGCCCATTGCGTCCTGCGCAGGAATTTAAGGCTTGACTTTACCGTGGGATTTGAGTTGAAAGAGTTGATTCTAACTAGTCCGCCCAGCTCGTGCCAGCCGTAAAATTTTACGAGCTCCTCTACGATCTGGGCTAGTTTTATACCGTGTAACGGGTTGTTGGGTTGTTGTTGCATGGACTAGTGGACTTTGAGTCTGTTTAGAATTTTTGAGTAACTACCTAAGGAATTAATTAAAATCTTTACTCCATAAAATCCATGGCCTCTTTGGTAGCGCTGGCATTACCACTCTTATCAATGCGTACTATGTAAAAATGGTCATAATCGCTTTCATCCAGATCTTTAAAGACTTCGTCCTTTTGAAGGTCGTTAGCGTAGCTCCCAATGGTATTGGAATGTCCAAAGAGAACGACCGTTTTCCCTTGGTACTGGTCATAAAGCTGTTGACCTGTTAAGGATTTGACGTTATAACTTTCCACTTCCAGCTTCTTGGATGCCGCAAGTGGCGCAGCGGTTGCACGAGTGCGGTTAAAGTCCGAGGAAAGAACGTGGTCCACATCCTTTAAAAAAAAGTAATTGGTCCATTGCTCTGCCCGGTTCTCACCCTTTTTGGTCAACGTAGGATCCGTACCGGTGCTTATATCCTTCTCTGCATGTCGTATAAGATATAGTGTTGTTATGTCCGGAGATTCCACTTTATCACTGGATTGTCCCTTAGTATCGTTACAGGAACAAATAACGAATATCAAGACAGCGTAGATAATATATTTCATGTTGAGATTTTAAGAGCTAAAAATAATCATTTCCAAACCCAATCTGTATATTTCTAACAAATCCTATCTAACAGTAGCATTCTCAAAATATGCAGTTTCAGATTACATCCATTATGGACTATATGTAGAGTCAATTTTATGAAATGATCTGATTCAGTCATTTCTCATTTACTCACTACCTTTATATATTTATAAATTAAAAACGAACCTATGAATTTTGAGAAGATTGCATTTACAAATTCCGCTGGTTATGAACTGAGCGGAAGGCTGGAACTGCCCGTAAATAGTAAGCCTCACAACTATGCGGTATTTGCGCATTGTTTTACCTGCAGCAAGAATTTCAGTGCCACAAAGAATATTTCGCGGGCGTTGACTACCGCGGGTTATGGCGTATTGCGATTTGATTTTACCGGTCTGGGAGATTCTGAGGGAGATTTTGAGGACACAAACTTCTCTGGAAATGTCGAGGATCTCCTGGCCGCGATCGATTATCTCGCTCAACATTATGAGGCTCCCACTCTACTTATAGGTCATAGTCTGGGTGGTGCTGCGGCTATTTACGCTTCCGCGAAAGCGAACTCCATTAAAGCCCTCGCAACCATAGGAACTCCCAGTGATACAAAGCACGTCAAACATCTGTTCAAGGAAGAATTAAAAGAAATTCAAGACCACGGTGAGGCCGAAGTCCAATTGAGCGGGCGGCCCTTCAAGATTAAAAACCAGTTTTTGCAGGATCTAAATGAGCAAAAGGTTTCCAAGACCTTAAAAGACTCCAGAAAGCCAGTCCTCATCGCGCATTCCCCACAGGATGATACCGTGGGAATACATCATGCAGAAAAACTGTATCACGCAGCCATGCATCCCAAAAGTTTTGTAAGCCTGGATGGAGCTGACCATTTATTGCTCAATAAAGATGACTCTAATTATATAGGTAAGGTAATCGCACAGTGGGCATCGAGATATCTGGATATTCCAGAGCGAGAAACGATACAATCCGACCAGCAAGTTGCTGCCGGACTCAGCGATGATACGATGTTCACCACTCAGATCAAGGCGGGCAACCACTACTTTATCTCAGATGAACCTATTGATTATGGCGGCAATAATTATGGTCCTACACCTTATGACCTACTCTCCAGTGGTCTAGCTGCCTGTACGGTAATGACATTGCAAATGTATGCGAGGCGTAAAAAATGGGTGCTGGACTATGTGCAATGTGATGTTGCCTACAATAAGCAGCACCAAAAAGATTGCGAGAACTGCGTGGACAATGATGTGAAGATCGATACATTTACCAGAACAATAAAGCTACCTGGACACCTAACGGAAGATCAAAAGAAAAAATTACTTTCAATTGCGGACAAATGCCCAGTGCATCGCAGTCTCCACTCCTCCACCCAGATTCTGACAACACTTAAACCATGAGCTTCACATTTGACGCTACTTTAGGAAATGACGGTTTTATGGGCGCATTGCTCATTCCTCAGGATATTGCTGAACAACTAGCCACCAATGAAATTAAACGGGTGGTGGCAACTGTAAGTTTTAGGGACAAATCTATCGTTATGCATGCGGGAGTTCTCAAAAAGAAAGGAATCGTGTACCTCATGTTTTCCAGGGCAAAGCGCAAAGAACTAGAGACTGAGCAAGGCGATACACTCCAGGTCACCATGATAGAAGATACCAGCAAGTACCAGGCTCCCATGACTGAGGAACTTGAAGCAGTATTATTAAGCGATTATGAAGCCTTTGAAATATTTGAATCTCTATTGCCCGGCAAGCAGCGCAATATTATTTTCAGCGTGTTTAACATTAAAGATTCACAGAAAAGAGTTGACAAGGCACTCAATGCGATGGAAAATCTCAAATTGGGAAATCTCGATCCGTTCAAATTTGATAGGCAGTTATAGGTGAAATTGTGTGAAGTTGATTATTTTTAGCCCTTAATCTAACCCTTAATAGTTATGAAAAAGTTATTTATTGGAGTTCTTACTCTAGGCCTTATGCTGGGAACGGCATCTTGTAAAGAAGACAAGGAATCAACAGGACACGATCATGAACACATGCATGAAGATGGAGAAATGCACTCACATGATCACGATGAAGATCACCACCATGATGATGACATGGAAGGCGGTATGAAAATGGACGACGGCAAGATGGAAAATAAATCAATGGTTGTTGCCATGGGCTCAAAAAGTGGTAGCGATGTAAGTGGTTCCATTACATTAAAGCAAACAGGTAATCTTGTCGCGATGAATGCCAAATTATCTGGATTAGCTCCCGGCACCCACGCCATTCATATACACGAGAATGGAGATTGCAGCAGTGAGGATGGAAGTAGTGCCGGCGGTCACTGGAATCCAACTTCTGAAGACCATGGCAAATGGGGTAATGAAATGCACCATTCTGGTGATATAGGCAATATGGAAGCAGATGATCAAGGAAATGCTACCATAGAATTCAGCACCAATAAATGGTGTATGGGTTGCGATGATCAAAATAAAAATATAATCGGTAAATCTTTTATCGTACATGCTGCCGCAGACGATTTCACCTCTCAACCTAGTGGTGCAGCTGGAGAGCGCGTTGCTTGTGGTGTGATCGAATAATTGACGCATTATATTTTGATGTTAAACTGACTTTGTTTAAATCATAAACCTTTGAACTGTGCAACATTTTTTTTGCAGTAATTGGGTTTATGTTTAAATAAGTCAGTTTTTTTATGCACATTTACTAACTAAGTTATTTATTTATTTCCATGAGCACACAACCTGACCTACTCATTCTTAAAATGAAGAACGGCGATCATACGGCATTTGCCCGTATCTATGACCGTTATCAAGAAGCACTTCACGGTGTCATCTATAATATTGTAAAAAACCGGGATGTTTCTGAAGAGATATTGCAGGACGTTTTTATGAAAATATGGAACAACTCTGACTCGTATGATGCAACCCAGGGCAGGTTTTTTACTTGGGCGCTTAATATTTCCCGCAATGCATCTATAGACCATTTAAGGTCTAAAAAGCATAAGAACAGTTTAAAAAACTTAAGTACGGATAATTTCGTAGATACTCTAGAAACCTCAGAAGACCTGGAAGAAGCAACTAACGCGATGTTCGTCAAAAAATGGGTGGCAAAGCTGGAACCTATGTGTCGACAGATTATCGACATTATTTTCTTTAAGGGATTCACCTTTAATGATGGTGCCAAGGAACTTAATATACCATCAGGAACTCTCAAGACGCGACATAGAAAGTGCATGGTTTCTTTAAGAAATTTAATTATAGAATGATGAATATAGATCAAGAACTTATCGAAAGCGGCAATCTTGAGGCTTATGTATGCGGAGTTTTAACTAATGCAGAGTCCAGAGAAATATCTAGTAGATTGCGAGGAAACCTCGGGTTGAGATATGAAGTTGAGCGTATTGAGGCCTGCTATATGAAACTAGCCCAAGGTGTGGCTCCTCAAAATGATGAACACGTTGTCTTTGATAGATTGAGCGCAATTATCCATACAAAGCAGGCTAAAGAACTTAAAAGGACTTCTCCACTTACTTATCTAGGTTGGGCAGCAGCTGTCGTTTTCCTAATCACCAGTGGTTATTTATTGACTGCGTTGAACGGTTCAAATGCCAATAACGATAACCTTCAATATCAATTCACGCAAATAGAACAAAAGAACGATTTTTTAAATCAGGAAATCTCTGATTCCGAAAATCTAAATAATCTCTATGAGGAGACTTTAGCGTTTATTAAAGATATAAATACGATCAAAGTCAACCTTGCAGGTCAAAAAGGTTTTGAGAATACCTCCGCAACCGCTTTTCACAATGCTGAGCAGGATGTTACCTATATTGACATTTCTGGTCTGCCACAATCTCCCGATGATAAAACGTACCAATTGTGGTCGCTTACTCTCGACCCGCTAACGCCTACAAGTCTAGGGGTAGTTTCCAACAGAGAAGCTATGATAAAAATTGATAATGCAAATAATACAGAGGCTTTTGGTATTACTCTCGAACCATTGGGTGGAAGTCCTTCTCCTAATCTCGAACAATTATATACGCTAGGAGTTATTGATAAAGGTTGATAACATTGTCTCAATACTAAAAAAATAGAGCTTCGACAATTCAGGGGTAATTTTATTTAATCATTTACCATGATTTTTAATTGAAATTAATTCTACAGTAATCTATTTAGCAATATGTTTTCCATCTACGTTAGGGAATATCTCGAGTGATTAAGAGAATTCTTAAAGATTCATCTATTGGTGACTGTATTGGAAATACCGCTGTCTCAATCCAGCATTTCTTCCAAAAAAATTGAGTATTAAAACAATCATTAATTACTAACGAAGCGTAGAAAAGAATTATCATTTAGTAAGTTATGCTGGGAATATAGCATAGTCCGTATTCAATGTTAAGATCTTAGAGGAGTCATTTATAGCTACCTCCTATCACGCAAGACAATGCCTATTATAAACCTTTACAGGATGATGTGTCATAACCCAAAATACATTTACCGAGAACTTGAGATCAACCGAACGTAAATGAAATTGAATAAAAAAATGCCTGACTCTTTCCGAATCAGGCATTTCCACTAACCAACCAAAAAAAACATCTAACGTCTCTTGTTATTATTTACGTAAATTAAATGGTTATGGTTTTAAAATATCCCATTAAATTTTATTGAGCTCTTTCATGGTTAAAGGTCCTAATTCATAAGACGCTTCCTGAAGTTCTGCGATGAGTTCATCTGCCTTGTCATTCATATTATTTGCCCTATAAATTTGAGCGGTATGCATTTGCGCCACTGGCTCAAAGGTTTTACCTATAACATGCTGTTGGTGGTTTTCTAGTGCTTCGCTTTCCTTATCATTCATTAACAGCGCATATCCTAGAAGATCGTAGGTCTCGGGAGTAGCTCGGTTTTCTATTTCCTCACGAGCTATTTCAAGTGCCATTGCTCTTTGTGGTGCTGTCCCGGTCGCGAGTTGTTCTATGAGGTAGGCATTGTACATGTTTCCATATCCTTCCTTACTTGTTTTGTTCAAGAATTCCACATTAAGGTCATTGCTGTACTTCTCATCCCCCATTTCCATAGCTATTTCAGAGGTAATTAAATCATAATCAGGTACCGCGTTTCTTTCAGAGAGCGTCTGTACAATTTTTAATGCCTCCTTGGGCTGTCTGTCGTGAGAATATGCGATCCATGCAATACCTTTGAGTGCATAGCTGTTCCCTGGATCCAGTTCAAGGGTATTTAAAAAATGCTGATAGGATTTTGCTATCTGCCCATCATGGCCATAATAATCTGCAATGTTTGAGTTGCTCCATAATTTCCAGGCCTTATTACCGCTTTCATTGGCAAGTTTAAGAGCTTTCTCCATATTTGAAATGGTATTGCCTAGTTCACCTTTATAATCGTTCCATTTTGCCGCTCGGATTAGATAATTATAATCACGATCATTGCGTACATCGTTCAATAGTTTCTCGGCTCTTTCATAATTACCCAGTTCCATGGCAATGTCAAACATGACATACTTGGTCTCGTTACTGATGTAATCACCTTCCAGCGTATTTATTAAACTGTCTGCACGTTTAAATTTGTGCTGTTTGATATATAATTGTGCGAGACTGCGTTTTGCACTTTCGGGTTTAATAGCCGTGTATTTAAGCGCGCTTTCGCGAAAGCGTATCGACTCATTAAGATTTTCCACATCACCCATCCTGTCAAATTTCTCGTCCAGCGCAGAGGATAATTTTGAAAGATCACCGATATTATAGGGCTTCTTTTCAATAATTTCACGTAGCTCCTTAATCTGGTCATCCAGCGATTGGATCGTCTCAGTAAAGTCCATCTCAAGATCATTCTCGTAATCTGTAAACTGGGTAATATCCGCATTTTCCTTCTCGCCTTCCTCAAGAACAGTGGTGTTGTCTACCGCGTCCCTACATGAGAAAATCGCGAGGCAACTTATTACTAATAGTATCTTTTTCATAGATTTAAATATATAAAAAATGCCGATTTCCATAAATGAAAATCGGCATTTTTAAATTTACAAAATTGTTTAGAATCTCGCTGCGGTCAAGTAAGGAAAAGTGGAACTAGTTGCACCAGCTTCCAACCCAACATTATCAGACACCAAGTTAGGCATGCTCGTCAAAACGATCACCATTCATTACCTCCGAATAACAAAATTAATGATACATCAATTACATCATCCTCGAAAGTACGACCTGTTAAAGGTACTCCTGTTGCAGGATTAAAATATGAAGTATCAGCATCTGGAGATACCTGTAACACATCTAGAGCTAGTACAGTAGTTAAAATAGGAAGATCTATACCTAGAATATTATTCTCATATTCTAGATTCACACCAGCAGTCATACTATATGCAGCATATAACTCTTCTACCGATTTTGAAAAATTCCTTGAAAATTTGCTATTTGTTGAAGCTGGAGGAGTATTAAATGAATTTTTCTCAGCACCACTGGTAAAGACAGTATTGATACCTGGTCTTCCCATTTGATCTTCTTGAACAAAAGTTCCTGTAAAGTTGGTCGTAACAACTGGTCCTGTAGGCGCGTCATCATCATCATTACAACTTACCGATAATGTAGCTACCATTGCAGCCAATCCTATATATTTAAATATTTTCATTTTATTCTAAATTTTAAAGTTTAAATTATCTTCTTTTAGTTTCTACCCATACATTATATGAGTTAGGTAATCCGAATGTAGGTACTCCAGGAGTTGCAGCAGCTAGTTGATCAACTAAGTGTTGGAGCAGTACCTAATTCAGTATTTGGAATTTCAAGAACAATTGCATTTACATTTAAATGTTCAAAAAAGTTAGTACCATCTGTACCAAAACCTTCAGCTGGAGCCATACCTACCACAGTATTGAATTGATTAAAGTCAAAGAAGAATGCATCCTGACGTTGTCCTGCAAATGCACGAATACCACGCAGTCATAGTTCCACCAGCGGAACCAATTTCTACACTACCTATAGCTTCATCAGTATTAATGGTACTGTTTAAGTCCAGTTGAACCAGGAGCATAAGGACCAAAGAAATACATACGATCACCTTGTCTCAAAGCTTGGATAACCAGATCTTCATTCACACCAGCTGAAGCAGGTACTGCACCTGGAACGTCAACTCCGGTATTGTCAATGTTGATCTCAATCAGTACATTCTCATCAAAGTTAGAAGCAGCGTCTGCTGCGGGTAAGGTTACTACAAATACTGTAGAACTAGCGTTTTCTCCTTCAAAAGCATAAAAGTCTGCAATATCAGAGGTTGTCATCGCCACGGCGGGCGCATCGAGGTGGTCAGCTGCGATAAGAGTACCGGCTACGGCACAAATGGCAACACAAGACCAAAGAGCAATTTTTTTCATTTTCATTGGGTTTATTGTTATTATACAGCCAATCTACGGTGAAAGTTTCCTTACGGTTTTAAATAAATTGTTAAAGCCATATTAACGGTTTGCTAAATACTACATTCCTTACTGGAAGTTAGCGGTCTATCCATTGCTTAAAATCCCTAACTCGTTCTCTACTAACAATTAAGGGAAATTCGCTAAAAGTTTGGATTTTTATCTGTAAACGGGAGTTTGTGTAGGAAATAATGTCGTTTATCGATGTTACATTTACTATGGCCTGTCTGGAAATGCGGTAAAATACCTGTGGATCGAGTTCGTCCTCCAGTGCTTCCAGCTTTGTATCGATTAAATAGTTGCGTCCATTGATGAGATGGACATAGGTTCCCTTATTTTCTGAGTAGAACAGTTGGATTTCTTCAATGGGGAACAGTTTGATATGTTCTCCCACTTTGGTCGTGAAGCGCTTTTTATACTCCTTCCCCACTGGGTTGGACAATAACTTTGCGATACTTTGAAGGTCTATGTGCTGGAGATTTTGACTGGTTCCGCTTTCGCGAAAGCGTGATCTAAATTTATCTACCGCATCCCTAAGTTCATCCTCATCAATGGGCTTGAGCAGGTAATCAATGCTATTGAGCTTAAAGGCCTGCAGTGCATACTCGTCATAGGCCGTGGTAAAAATGATGGAACTGGTGACCTTCACCTGATCAAAAATTTCAAATGACAGTCCATCACTCAATTGGATGTCCAAGAAAATAAGGTCTGGCTGGGGATTCTTTTTCAAATAGTCAATGGAGTCACTTACATTATGAAGTACTTTTTCCACGTGTAGCTGTAATGCATCCACCATGCGATTGAGTCTGCGAGCAGCCGGTTTCTCGTCTTCTATTATTATACAGTTCATTCTGTTGGTTTTTAAAGTGGTTTGAGGTGTGTATCAAGAATTATCCTGTCCTTAATATATTAGCGCTTGAAGGTCAGATCCAATTAATCCGTCCGTTGATCCTTTTCCATAATTTCCTTGATCTTACGTTCTTCCCAATCTTTATTGGTTATGGGATTTAAATTGAAGGTGGCGATGGCATGACTCACTAGACCTATGCCCCAGCCCGCAAGTGGAAATAAGAACCACGGTACGCGCCAGGCGTCAAGGTAGTAATTGAATCCAGCGATAGCTATATTTATAATTACATAAATGATGAGGTGATTGTAAAAAGCCCTGATTTCTTCTACGCGTGCTTTGGCGCGGGAGTATTTCTCATTGTAGGTTTCGGTAATTTCCATGATCAAAAGTTTTTATCGTTCATTAGTTCATTCATTTTTTCCTGCTCCCAGTTCTTGCCCAGGAAAAGTCTTCTATCCGTTACTCTCATATAATGGAACAACAATCCTATTCCCATTCCCAGCGCGGGAAATATGACCCATGGAAAACCACCCGTAAAATAATTGATCGCAGCAAGGAATATTATGATCCCTACGGTTTTTACACAGCTGTCATAAAATTCCTTGAGCTCTCGTACCCGCTCACGAGCTTTAATAAATTGGGTGTCCTTTATCTCATAACTTTCCATAGTTTCGGTTTTTATAGGTTCTTGGATTTCTTGTTTTGATAAGATCGGGATTTGTACACGATAGAATTTCTCTGATTGATCGATGCTCATTTTACGATGGGTGAGCAATGCATACCTGGAGGCAATATTCTGTAATCCCACGCCACTGCCCTTTTTTACCACAGCTTTTGCCTGGAGGTTATTCTCTATGATAAGCTGGTTGCCGTCCTCATAAATTTTTAACCTAAGTGGTTTTGAATCACTTACGACATTGTGCTTTACCGCATTTTCCAGCAATAATTGTAGGGATAATGGAACTACCATAGAACTGGGATCTAGCGCCGCATCGGGAATATCGATGATAAGGCTGTCCTCAAAGCGCATTTGCAATAAATGAACATAGGTACGAGCAAATTTCAACTCCTCATCTACCGTTACCGTTTCCTTATTTCTCTGTTCGAGCACATAGCGATAGACCTTAGAAAGCGAAGTTGTGAATTTTACCGCCGCCGCGGGATTTTCTTCAATAAGCGATACTAATACGTTAAGACTATTGAACAAAAAATGGGGATCCAGCTGGCTTTTGAGCGCGTCAAACTGCGCCGTCGCAGATCTTGCGATAACCGTTTGCTCGGTTACCTTGCGTTTTTGAAGTTCTTTAAAAAAGAATATGGCGTGAAAAAATATGGTGGCAATAAATGTAATCACCAGACCAAATAAATACCAGTCCATATTCTGGTTCTCAAAAAAGTCGGTGAAGCTCTCATTATATATACCCACTCGCGTCACAAGTAACAACAAGAATATAGTAATCATGGTAAGCACGACCGATCCCACCGTACCAAACAACAATCGCTTTACCGGCTGACTTTCCCATGTAAAGAACCTACCTATAAAATGAAAGAACCAATTGTTCACCGCGGTTAGCGAGAACGCAAACATGACATTGATCCCTAGATCAATAAATAATGTTTTCTACCGATTTATTCCAGTCCCGCAAAGTAGCCAATTAACCAGCGTGATAATCACCGCAATGATTACGAGGCATAACAGATTTCATAAAAGCGTTTTAAAGTCATAGTAAAATATTCAATGTCCTAAAATACTATTTATTAAGAACGGTTCAAAGATGCGGTTGTGTTTAAGAAAAATAAAAAGTAATCATCCCAACTGTGGTTTTATCCTCCTCAGCTGTAAAAATGGATATTTTCCAGCTAGGTTATTTCCTTCATAGTCCGGCCCACTTCCTTGTTCCGTCCTTGTGAGTCCATCTGACCTCTCGCGATTATGGTAAACCTGATTTTATTTTTATTTTTCCTTTTACTTTTACTTTTACTTTTATTTCTACTTGTTATTCCAGTACCGCTTTCGCGAAAGCAGTAATTTCATCCACCAGTCATAGCTTTTCCTTATTTTTGTGAGATAGAAACCACATCATGAACAAAGACCACATTCTCAAGACCGCACAAGCGTGGACCAAAGCTCCATTTGACGAAAAGACGATCACCAGGACACTCGCCCTGCTCACCGCAGACAATGATGAGTTTAAGGAGTCCTTCTATAAGGATCTGGAATTTGGTACCGGTGGAATGCGTGGCATCATGGGCGTGGGAACTAACCGCATCAATAAATACACGCTGGGAAAAAACACCCAAGGACTTTCTGATTACCTAATAAAATCCTTTCCCAGAGAACAGGTAAAAGTCGCGATTGCCTATGATTGCCGCCATAATTCCAAGGAATTGGCCCAAGTAGTCGCAGAAGTTTTTAGCGCAAATGGCATCCACGTGTATCTATTTCCAGAGCTGCGACCCACGCCGGTTCTTTCCTATACCGTAAAGAAAAAAGGCTGTCACGCTGGGATCGTGCTTACTGCGAGTCATAATCCGCCAGAGTATAATGGTTATAAAGTGTACTGGCAGGATGGTGGCCAGTTAGTACCACCACAGGATCAAGAGGTACTGGATACTATTGATAATGTGAACTTTGCCGATATAAAATTTGATGGGAACGATGACTTAATTGAGTTGCTTACCAGCGAGGATGACAATAATTTTATAGAAGATAGTATCAAGGCCGGCCGCATTGCGGGCGATGTTGATCGTTCCCGTTTGAAAATCGTCTTTACAAGTTTGCATGGCACCAGTATTACCGCTGTTCCAGAAACCTTGAAGCGAGCGGGCTATTCCGATCTTCATGTGGTGAGGGAACAAGCGTTTCCCGATGGCGATTTCCCAACGGTAAAATCTCCTAATCCAGAAGAACCGGCAGCCTTAAAAATGGCGGTGGATCTAGCCAATAAAATCAACGCAGACATCGTCATAGGGACAGATCCAGACTGTGATAGACTGGGAGTTGCCGTGCGCGATACCGATGGAACCATGACCTTGCTCAACGGCAACCAGACCATGATCGCCATGACCGATTTTATCCTTAAACAAACCGATCTTTCTACCAAAAATGATGCGTTTATAGGATCGACCATCGTTTCCACCCCCATGATGAACGACCTCGCAGCTGCTTATAATGTGGAATGTAAGGAAGGACTCACCGGGTTTAAATGGATTGCAAAAATGATCAAGGATCATCCCGAGCAGGACTTTCTGGGCGGTGGCGAGGAGAGTTTTGGGTACATGGTCGGTGACTTTGTACGTGATAAAGATGCGGTTACCGCTAGTTTGTTGGCCTGTGAGATGTACGCTTTCGCGAAAGCAAACAACTCAACCGTCTATAAAGAACTATTAAAACTCTACGTAAAACACGGTTTGTATCAAGAAAAACTGGTCTCGCTGGTGAAAAAGGGAATTTCTGGAGCCGAGGAAATCAAGCAGATGATGATCGACTTGCGAGCAAACCCTCCAAAACAGATCGCGGGTCAGGATGTGGTGATTGTTGAAGATTATGCGGCGAGTACCCGGATGGACAAAAAGAACGGCTCAACTGAAAATATAGACCTTCCCAAATCAAACGTGCTGATTTTCTATCTAGCCGATGGAACTAAGATCGCGGCAAGACCCAGCGGCACAGAGCCAAAGATTAAATTTTATATTTCGGCAAAAGGCGAGCTAGACCATGTGGAAAATTATGTAACCAAACAACAAGAATTATTTGACAAAATAGATCTCATTCTTACAGATCTTGAAATAAACTAATGAACTACTTTAAGGAAATCCTAGAATATGCAAAGCCGTATAAAAAGTACGGCTTTTTGAATATTTTTTTTAATATACTATATGCACTTTTTGGAGCTTTATCATTTGCATCGCTTATCCCTATGCTCGATGTACTTTTTGATAAGACCCGTTCAATATATGAACGCCCAGAATGGCCCGGCATAGGGAAATCGCTGGATTTCTTAACCGATTATATGGGCTGGTACATCACCACACAAGTAGATGGCGGGAAAGAAACCGCATTAATCATCGTTATTGCGTTGGTTATAGTTCTGTTTTTTATAAAAAACATTTTTGGATATCTAGCGATGTATTTCATCGCCTTTTTGCGCAACGGAATATTGAGAGATATAAGGAATGATATGTATTCTAAGATTATCAACCTACCTATCGCCTATTTCTCAGAAAAACGCAAAGGTGATGTCATAGCGAGAACAAGCGCAGATGTCATCCAGATCCAAAACAGCTTTTTGTCCATTCTTGAGTTGATAGTTAAAGAACCGCTCAATATCATTTTCTCACTAGCTTTTATGTTGATGATCAGCGTTAAGTTGACCATATTTATGTTGATATTCCTTCCAGTATCCGGTTTTTTGATTTCGCTTATCGGTAAGAAGTTGAAGCAACAAAGTGGACTCGTACAGGGAGAACAGGGCTATTTTTTATCCCTACTGGAAGAAACACTTTCTGGGCTCAAAGTTATTAAGGGCTTTAATGCAGAAAAAAGACTTTCTGAAACTTTTCAAGAAAGTACAGAACGGTACAACACCTATTCCATACAACTCAATCATAGGAAGGGTCTAGCGAGTCCGATGAGCGAGTTTCTGGGGATTCTAGTGATAGGGATTTTGTTGTGGTTTGGTGGAAGAATGGTCCTTGTAGAAAATGCGATTGATGGGACTAAATTTATAACCTTTATGCTGTTTGCTTATGGTATATTAACACCAGCAAAAGCCTTGTCCAAAGCCAGCTACGGAGTAAAGGAAGGTAACGCGAGTGCAGAGCGCGTGCTGGAGATTTTAAAGACTAAAAATGACATTGCAGATAGTGAGGGCGCTGTTGTTATGCCCGCTTTCGCGAAAGCTATATCACTCAAGAACATCACGTTTGCCTATCAAGATGAAGCTGTCTTAAAGAATTTCTCGCTAGAAATAACAAAAGGAAAAACAGTCGCATTAGTTGGACAAAGCGGCTCAGGAAAAAGTACGATCGCAAACTTACTGACTCGATTTTATGACGTTCATGATGGAAGTATCACCATCGATGGACATTCCATTAAAGAAGTAACGCTCAAAAGTTTGCGCGATCAAATGGCTCTGGTTACTCAGGACAGTATTCTCTTTAATGATACCGTGGCGACTAACGTGGCACTGAGCGATAAAAATGCGAGTGAATCTTCCATCATCGAAGCCTTAAAAATTGCCAACGCGTGGGAATTTGTAAAGGATCTACCGCAAGGCATTCATACCAATATAGGTGACAGCGGTGGCAAACTGAGCGGCGGCCAGAAACAACGGTTAAGCATCGCAAGAGCGGTCTTAAAAAATGCGCCTATATTAATTTTGGACGAGGCAACTAGCGCACTAGACACTGAAAGCGAACGACTTGTGCAGGATGCGCTTGAGAAAGTTATGAGAAACCGCACCTCAATTGTCATCGCGCATAGACTTTCCACCATACAAAATGCTGATGTAATCATCGTCATGAAAAAAGGCGAGATCGTTGAACAAGGAACCCACAACGAATTGATCTTAAAAGGCGGACATTATAACGCACTCGTGAGTATGCAGAATTTGAGTTAAGTAGTTATTAGTTAATTGTGAATTGTTAATTGTTAATAGTGTAACTGTTGAATAGTGTAATAATTTCAGCGTTACTCATACAGACTTAATGCCGATCTACTATGTATCGATTAAATAGTTGCGTCCATTGATGAGATGGACATAGGTTCCCTTATTTTCTGAGTAGAACAGTTGGATTTCTTCAATGGGGAACAGTTTGATATGTTCTCCCACTTTGGTCGTGAAGCGCTTTTTATACTCCTTCCCCACTGGGTTGGACAATAACTTTGCGATACTTTGAAGGTCTATGTGCTGGAGATTTTGACTGGTTCCGCTTTCGCGAAAGCGTGATCTGAATTTATCTACCGCATCCCTAAGTTCATCCTCATCAATGGGCTTGAGCAGGTAATCAATGCTATTGAGCTTAAAGGCCTGCAGTGCATACTCGTCATAGGCCGTGGTAAAAATGATGGAACTGGTGACCTTCACCTGATCAAAAATTTCAAAGGACAGTCCATCACTCAATTGGATGTCCAAGAAAATAAGGTCTGGCTGGGGATTCTTTTTCAAATAGTCAATGGAGTCACTTACATTATGAAGTACTTTTTCCACGTGTAGCTGTAATGCATCCACCATGCGATTGAGTCTGCGAGCAGCCGGTTTCTCGTCTTCTATTATTATACAGTTCATTCTGTTGGTTTTTAAAGTGGTTTGAGGTGTGTATCAAGAATTATCCCGTCCTTAATATATTAGCGCTTGAAGGTCAGGTCCAATTAATCCGTCCGTTGATCCTTTTCCATAATTTCCTTGATCTTACGTTCTTCCCAATCTTTATTGGTTATGGGATTTAAATTGAAGGTGGCGATGGCATGACTCACTAGACCTATGCCCCAGCCCGCAAGTGGAAATAAGAACCACGGTACGCGCCAGGCGTCAAGGTAGTAATTGAATCCAGCGATAGCTATATTTATAATTACGTAAATGATGAGGTGATTGTAAAAAGCCCTGATTTCTTCTACGCGTGCTTTGGCGCGGGAGTATTTCTCATTGTAGGTTTCGGTAATTTCCATGATCAAAAGTTTTTATCGTTCATTAGTTCATTCATTTTTTCCTGCTCCCAGTTCTTGCCCAGGAAAAGTCTTCTATCCGTTACTCTCATATAATGGAACAACAATCCTATTCCCATTCCCAGCGCGGGAAATATGACCCATGGAAAACCACCCGTAAAATAATTGATCGCAGCAAGGAATATTATGATCCCTACGGTTTTTACACAGCTGTCATAAAATTCCTTGAGCTCCCGTACCCGCTCACGAGCTTTAATAAATTGGGTGTCCTTTATCTCATAACTTTCCATAGTTTCGGTTTTTATAGGTTCTTGGATTTCTTGTTTTGATAAGATCGGGATTTGTACACGATAGAATTTCTCTGATTGATCGATGCTCATTTTACGATGGGTGAGCAATGCATACCTGGAGGCAATATTCTGTAATCCCACGCCACTGCCCTTTTTGACCACAGCTTTTGCCTGGAGGTTATTTTCTATGATAAGCTGGTTGCCGTCCTCATAAATTTTTAACCTAAGTGGTTTTGAATCACTTACGACATTGTGCTTTACCGCATTTTCCAGCAATAATTGCAGGGATAATGGAACTACCATAGAACTGGGATCTAGCGCCGCATCGGGAATATCGATGATAAGGCTGTCCTCAAAGCGCATTTGCAATAAATGAACATAGGTACGAGCAAATTTCAACTCCTCATCTACCGTTACCGTTTCCTTATTTCTCTGTTCGAGCACATAGCGATAGACCTTAGAAAGCGAAGTTGTGAATTTCACCGCAGCCGCGGGATTTTCTTCAATAAGCGATACTAACACGTTAAGACTATTGAACAAAAAATGGGGATCCAGCTGGCTTTTGAGCGCGTCAAACTGCGCCGTCGCAGATCTTGCGATAACCGTTTGCTCGGTTACCTTGCGTTTTTGAAGTTCTTTAAAAAAGAATATGGCGTGAAAAAATATGGTGGCAATAAATGTAATCACCAGACCAAATAAATACCAGTCCATATTCTGGTTCTCAAAAAAGTCGGTGAAGCTCTCATTATATATACCCACTCGCGTCACAAGTAACAACAAGAATATAGTAATCATGGTAAGCACGACCGATCCCACCGTACCAAACAACAATCGCTTTACTGGCTGACTTTCCCATGTAAAGAACCTACCTATAAAATGAAAGAACCAATTGTTCACCGCGGTAAGCGAAAACGCAAACATGACATTAATACCCAGATCAATAAAGATGTTTTCTACCGATTTGTTCCATCCCGCAAAATGCCAATTGACCAGCGTGATTACCACCGCAATTATTAACGAGGCATAACAAATTTCGTAAAAGCGTTTTAAAGTCATAGTAAAATATTCAATGTCCTAAAATACTATTTATTAAGAACGGTTCAAAGATGCGGTTATGTTTAAGAAAAATAAAAAGTAATCATCCCAACTGTGGTTTTATCCTCCTCAGCTGTAAAAATGGATATTTTCCAGCTAGGTTATTTCCTTCATAGTCCGGCCCACTTCCTTGTTCCGTCCTTGTGAGTCCATCTGACCTCTCGCGATTAAGGCAAACTTGATTTTCCTTTTATTTTTGAATTTGTTTTTACTTTTATTTTTGATTTTACTTTTATTTCAACTTGTTATTCCAGTACCGCTTTCGCGAAAGCAGTAATTTCATCCACCAGTCATAGCTTTTCCTTATTTTTGTGAGATAGAAACCACATCATGAACAAAGACCACATTCTCAAGACCGCACAAGCGTGGACCAAAGCTCCATTTGACGAAAAGACGATCACCAGGACACTCGCCCTGCTCACCGCAGACAATGATGAGTTTAAGGAGTCCTTCTATAAGGATCTGGAATTTGGTACCGGTGGAATGCGTGGCATCATGGGCGTGGGAACTAACCGCATCAATAAATACACGCTGGGAAAAAACACCCAAGGACTTTCTGATTACCTAATAAAATCCTTTCCCAGAGAACAGGTAAAAGTCGCGATTGCCTATGATTGCCGCCATAATTCCAAGGAATTGGCCCAAGTAGTCGCAGAAGTTTTTAGTGCAAATGGCATCCACGTGTATCTATTTCCAGAGCTGCGACCCACGCCGGTTCTTTCCTATACCGTAAAGAAAAAAGGCTGTCACGCTGGGATCGTGCTTACTGCTAGTCATAATCCACCGGAATATAATGGTTATAAAGTGTACTGGCAGGATGGTGGCCAGTTAGTACCACCACAGGATCAAGAGGTACTGGATACTATTGATAATGTGAACTTTGCCGATATAAAATTTGATGGGAACGATGACTTAATTGAGTTGCTTACCAGCGAGGATGACAATAATTTTATAGAAGATAGTATCAAGGCCGGCCGCATTGCGGGCGATGTTGATCGTTCCCGTTTGAAAATCGTCTTTACAAGTTTGCATGGCACCAGTATTACCGCAGTTCCAGAAACCTTGAAGCGCGCGGGCTATTCCGATCTTCATGTGGTGAGGGAACAAGCGTTTCCCGATGGCGATTTCCCAACGGTAAAATCTCCTAATCCAGAAGAACCGGCTGCCTTAAAAATGGCGGTGGATCTAGCCAATAAAATCAACGCTGACATCGTCATAGGTACAGATCCAGACTGTGATAGACTGGGAGTTGCCGTGCGCGATACCGATGGATACTATGACCTTGCTCAACGGCAACCAGACCATGATCGCCATGACCGATTTTATCCTTAAACAAACCGATCTTTCTACCAAAAATGATGCGTTTATAGGATCGACCATTGTTTCCACCCCCATGATGAACGACCTCGCAGCTGCTTATAATGTGGAATGTAAGGAAGGACTCACCGGGTTTAAATGGATTGCAAAAATGATCAAGGATCATCCCGAGCAGGACTTTCTGGGCGGTGGCGAGGAGAGTTTTGGGTACATGGTGGGTGACTTTGTACGTGATAAAGATGCGGTTACCGCTAGTTTGTTGGCCTGTGAGATGTACGCTTTCGCGAAAGCAAACAACTCAACCGTCTATAAAGAACTATTAAAACTCTACGTAAAACACGGTTTGTATCAAGAAAAACTGGTCTCGCTGGTGAAAAAGGGAATTTCTGGAGCCGAGGAAATCAAGCAGATGATGATCGACTTGCGAGCAAACCCTCCAAAACAGATCGCGGGTCAGGATGTGGTGATTGTTGAAGATTATGCGGCGAGTACCCGGATGGACAAAAAGAACGGATCAACTGAAAATATAGACCTTCCCAAATCAAACGTGCTGATTTTCTATCTAGCCGATGGCACTAAGATCGCGGCAAGACCCAGCGGCACAGAGCCAAAGATTAAATTTTATATTTCGGCAAAAGGCGAGCTAGATCATGTGGAAAATTATGTAACCAAACAACAAGAATTATTTGACAAAATAGATCTCATTCTTACAGATCTTGAAATAAACTAATGAACTACTTTAAGGAAATCCTAGAATATGCAAAGCCGTATAAAAAGTACGGCTTTTTGAATATTTTTTTTAATATACTATATGCACTTTTTGGAGCTTTATCATTTGCATCGCTTATCCCTATGCTCGATGTACTTTTTGATAAGACCCGTTCAATATATGAACGCCCAGAATGGCCCGGCATAGGGAAATCGCTGGATTTCTTAACCGATTATATGGGCTGGTACATCACCACACAAGTAGATGGCGGGAAAGAAACCGCATTAATCATCGTTATTGCGTTGGTTATAGTTCTGTTTTTTATAAAAAACATTTTTGGATATCTAGCGATGTATTTCATCGCCTTTTTGCGCAACGGAATATTGAGAGATATAAGGAATGATATGTATTCTAAGATTATCAACCTACCTATCGCCTATTTCTCAGAAAAACGCAAAGGTGATGTCATAGCGAGAACAAGCGCAGATGTCATCCAGATCCAAAATAGCTTTTTGTCCATTCTTGAGTTGATAGTTAAAGAACCGCTCAATATTATTTTCTCACTAGCTTTTATGTTGATGATCAGCGTTAAGTTGACCATATTTATGTTGATATTCCTTCCAGTATCCGGTTTTTTGATTTCGCTTATCGGTAAGAAGTTGAAGCAACAAAGTGGACTCGTACAGGGAGAACAGGGCTATTTTTTATCCCTACTGGAAGAAACACTTTCTGGGCTCAAAGTTATTAAGGGCTTTAATGCAGAAAAAAGACTTTCTGAAACTTTTCAAGAAAGTACAGAACGGTACAACACCTATTCCATACAACTCAATCATAGGAAGGGTCTAGCGAGTCCGATGAGCGAGTTTCTGGGGATTCTAGTGATAGGGATTTTGTTGTGGTTTGGTGGAAGAATGGTCCTTGTAGAAAATGCGATTGATGGGACTAAATTTATAACCTTTATGCTGTTTGCTTATGGTATATTAACACCAGCAAAAGCCTTGTCCAAAGCCAGTTACGGAGTAAAGGAAGGTAACGCGAGTGCAGAGCGCGTGCTGGAGATTTTAAAGACTAAAAATGACATTGCAGATAGTGAGGGCGCTGTTGTTATGCCCGCTTTCGCGAAAGCTATATCACTCAAGAACATCACGTTTGCCTATCAAGATGAAGCTGTCTTAAAGAATTTCTCGCTAGAAATCACAAAAGGAAAAACAGTCGCGTTAGTTGGACAAAGCGGCTCAGGAAAAAGTACGATCGCAAACTTACTGACTCGATTTTATGACGTTCATGATGGAAGTATCACCATCGATGGACATTCCATAAAAGAAGTAACGCTCAAAAGTTTGCGCGATCAAATGGCTCTGGTTACTCAGGATAGTATTCTCTTTAATGATACCGTGGCGACTAACGTTGCACTGAGCGATAAAAATGCAAGCGAATCTTCCATCATCGAAGCCTTAAAAATCGCCAACGCGTGGGAATTTGTAAAGGATCTACCACAAGGCATTCATACCAATATAGGTGACAGCGGTGGCAAGCTGAGCGGCGGCCAGAAACAACGGTTAAGCATTGCAAGAGCGGTCTTAAAAAATGCGCCTATATTAATTTTGGACGAGGCAACTAGCGCATTAGACACTGAAAGTGAGCGACTTGTGCAAGATGCGCTTGAGAAAGTTATGAGAAACCGCACCTCAATTGTCATCGCGCATAGACTTTCCACCATACAAAATGCTGATGTAATCATCGTCATGAAAAAAGGCGAGATCGTTGAACAAGGAACCCACAACGAATTGATCTTAAAAGGCGGACATTATAACGCACTCGTGAGTATGCAGAATTTGAGTTAAGTAGTTAGTAGTTAATTAATTGTTAATAGTGTAACTGTTTAATAGTGTGATAATTTCAGCATTATTTATACAGACTTAATGCCGATCTACTATTCTGATTTTGTATTAATTAGCCCTATTTATAATAGATTTAAAATTTATAAATCCATACTAGATTTCATCTTACTATACTTAATCTAATAAATTGTATCTTTAACTATGGATTCACAAAGGAGAAAACTAGACCTTATAAAAAAAGTGATCGCTTCGGACAATGAAGAACTTATTATAAGAATGCATCAGTTAATTAAGGATTTTAAATCTAAAACAGATGGAGCTGAAACTCGTTTTGAGCCTTTGAGTGTTGAGGAGTTGGGAAAACGCATAGAAGTTGCCGAGGATGATCTAACATATGGTAGAGTTAGTACTGATGAAAATGTGATAGATAGATCATTTTCTACCCATCGAGATACTGAGAGATTTAAACCTATGAGCGAAGAAACACTCAATAAACGATTGGATGAATCACTCTTGGATTATGAAAATGGTTCGGTTATAAGTCAAGAGCAACTAGAGAAAGAAGTTTTGTCTTGGAAAAACAGATAATTTGGACTGTATATGCAAGAAGGCAACTTCATGACATTTTTGAATACTATCTTGATAAAGCTGGAATCCGAGTTGCGTCAAAAATCATTGATAGACTAAAGATCTCACCCAAACAATTACTCCAAAATCCAGAACTGGGTGTAGTGCTGACGGTACGAAATAAAAACAAAGTAATAAGATCATTAATTGAGGGAAATTATAAAATTCTATATCATTACAGTGATAGAAAGGAAATACTTGTCCTAGATATTTTTGACGCTCGTCAAAATCCTATAAAAATTTCACGCTCCATTTCATAAATCAATAATACCCATCAAATCCCTCCTCCACTCCTACCGCACAAACATCGCTGACATCTCGCTGCCAGCGGAGTTTACTTTCCCATTTTATTATGAGCCGCACGAGCTCGCTATCATCGCAGCAAAGGAATTACAGGATTATTTAGCAAGTTTTGAGAACTGGTTCTTTGATTTGGGATTAGGCCCTACCAATTATGAGCATCCTCTGGGAAAAATGTTTGGGGTGTTAGTAGTAAAGGATTTACAAGGAAAATTGGGATATTTATGTGCATATTCTGGAGTGGTTACCGGTGAGCAGCAGGATAATTATTTTGTGCCGTTGGTATTTAATATGTTTCAGGAAAACAGTCTGTATGCTCAAAAATCGGATGAATTAAGAATATTGACTGAAAGTATCAATGAATTGGAAACCAATATTTGAATGGAAAATTGGGATATTTATGTGCATATTCCGGAGTTGTTACCGGTGAGCAGCAGGATGAATATTTTGTTCCTCTAGTATTTAATATGTTTCAAGAAAACAGTCTGTATGCTCAAAAATCTAATGAGTTAAGAATATTGACTGAAAAAATCAAGGAATTGGAAACCAATTCCCAATACCTGCAACTGACTACAAAACTTAATAAACTTAAAGAACAAAGAACTTCCAAACTTGATAACGAAAAAAATAAACAACAAGTAAAACGTAATATGCGTAAAAATGCTCGCGAACTAGTTGCAAACTCTTTAAAACCTGAAGAGATAAAAGCACTTCTTGCAAAGCACCAGCAAGAAAGTATGGCTACTAAGTTCATGCTCAAGGAATATAAGATTTATCTGGATGAGCAAATAGATAACGTCCAACGCCAAATTACCCCAATATCCGAACAGCTCAAAAATCTTAAAATTAAACGGAAAGAGCTATCCAAGTTTCTACAGGAATGGATTTTTAAACAGTACCGATTTTTAAATGCTGATGGAAAAACCGCAGATGCATTATCACTTTTCAAAGCATAAACCTCCCTACATTCCGCCATCTGGAACTGGCGATTGTGCCGCTCCCAAATTATTGCAATACGCTTATAAAAACCAGCTAGAACCCATTGCCCTGGCTGAGTTTTGGTATGGAGAATCGCTAAGATCCCAGAATAAGAAAACACGGTCAACTTTTACCCTTCTTGTCGTTCTAAATGTGAACCTGTACTCAACTTCATGCTGCAAGGATTAAATGTTGCGCCCAATCCTATGCTGGAAAACCCAGCAGCAGGTCGCGATCTCCCGCTAATTTATGAAGATGAACATCTATTTGCGGTTAATAAACCTGCGGAGTTTCTCTCGGTTAAGGGAAAAACTATTGAAGACTCCGTTGAGCACCGCATGAGTCTCAAGTTTCCCAACGCAACTGGACCGCTGGTAGTTCATAGATTGGATATGAGTACTTCTGGGAATTTTATTGGGAACCAAATCATTGGAAGTACACAAAAAACTCCAAGAACAATTTGAAAAACGTACGGTAAGCAAGCGCTACATCGCGGTTTTGGAAGGAATAGTTAAGGAAGATGAAGGTTTTATAGATCTTCCATTAAGGGTGGATCTAGACAATCGTCCTTTTCAATTGGTAGATGATGTTCATGGTAAGAATGCCCGGACACGGTTTGAGGTTTTGAAACGTGACGAGGCTGAAACTCGGGTGGCGTTTTATCCCATTACTGGCCGCACCCACCAGTTGCGCGTCCATGCATCGCATCCATTGGGATTGAATTGTCCCATAAAAGGTGATGATCTTTATGGAAAAAGAGCAGACCGACTTTATCTCCATGCGGAAACTTTAATCTTTAAGCATCCTATGACTAATGAGGAGATCAAGCTTCACATTCCAGCACCGTTTTAAATAACCTTGTGGATAATTAGATCAATTCTACACGGTAATTGCTCTATTCCTGCTCTCTGCAGATCGTATTTTTACTAAAATCCTTTAAAATGATTTCAGAAATAGGTTATGTAGTCTTCTTTATCATCGGAGCAATTATCGCAGCGGTAATAACTTGGATCGTCGCAAAAAGCAGCTTTGGAAGCAAGATCACTTCGCTCAAAAACACCATTCTACACCTTGAAAATCAAATATAATAATTATAAGGAAGTTCAACTTGAACGCGATCAACTGCGTCTAGAACGTGAACAGCTTGCTACCCAATTACATTCTAAAAATGAAAATCTTATAAATATTGAGACTCGCTTGGAAAAACGGGAGCAGGACTTGCACGAGCTGCGTATCGAGAAGGATCACCTTGCTATTTTACTGGCTGAGAAACGTACCGCTTTCGCGAAAGCGGAAGAAAAACATACAGAAGCTCAAGGCGAAATAGAGAAGCTCAACGAGAAATTCACCAAGGAATTTGAGAACCTTGCCAACCGAATTTTGGATGAGAAAAGCACAAAATTTACGGATCAAAACAAGAAAAACATAGAGCAGATCTTGAGTCCGCTGCAGGAAAAGATCATGCTCTTTGAAAAGCGCGTGGAAGATACCCATAAAGATACCATAGATCGGCAAAGTGCTTTGAGACAGCAAATTATAGGCTTGAAGGAATTGAACGAGCAAATGAGTAAGGAAACCTCAAACTTGACCAAAGCATTAAAAGGAGACTCAAAAATGCGCGGTAATTGGGGCGAGTTGGTTCTGGAGCGGGTTTTGGAAAAGTCCGGATTGAGCAAAGACTCAGAATATACCGTACAGCAAAGTTTTAAAAATGAAGATGGAAAAACCCTTTTTCCTGATGTTGTAATCAACTTACCTGGCGATAAAAAAATGGTTATAGACTCAAAAGTGTCGCTCAATGCTTATGAACGATATGTTAATGAGGAAGATGAAGATTTGCAAAAAGTCCATTTAAAAGATCATGTTGCAGCACTCAAAAAACACGTCAATGATCTGTCGGCTAAGAATTACCATGATTTATACGGCATGGAAAGTCCCGATTTTGTTCTGTTGTTCGTTCCCATTGAACCTGCATTTGCCATGGCGCTCAACCACGATGGAGGTTTGTACAGTGAGGCATTTGACAAGAATATAGTGATCGTCACCCCTACTACGCTACTTGCTACGTTGAGAACCATAGACAGCATGTGGAAGACAGAGAAACAGCAACGCAACGCGCTCGATATCGCAAATGCGGCTGGTGCACTCTATGATAAATTCGTGGGACTTTCTGAGGATTTGATTAAGGTAGGTTCACAAATAGACACCGTTAAAAAGTCTTATTCTTCAAGCATGAACAAGCTTACCGAGGGTTCTGGAAACCTGATAGGCCGAGTAGAACGTCTAAAGCGATTAGGTGCCAAAGCCAATAAATCCTTAAATGAAAAACTCGTCCAGCGCGCCGTTGAAAATGATACTGATGGTATAGAACTGGATGTAGAAAATATAGGTGATTAAAAGTATTACGCATTTACGTAATAAAGTGAAAGTATTACATCATTACGTAATACTTAATTCATTCACATCGTCTGGAAACGCGACACTATGATTAATAAAACAAA
>CAWILF010000005.1:0-208588 GCA_963836885.1 uncultured Flavobacteriaceae bacterium
CTGATTTGAGCAAGGCAAAAAACATGAAGTTAACGGAGTATGTTTTAATTGGGACATTGCTTAGTTTTGGCATTGCGATTCTCGTGGGGTTGCTGTTTAAAAACTATGTGTTATGAAAAAGATTTTAGGAATTATTATCGCAACCATTGTTATCATGGCAGTCTTATGGTACGCTTTTTTGTATTCGGTGGACTATTCAGATGGGTATCGTAGTGGTGAGCTTATCAAATTTTCCAGTAAAGGAGTTGTCGTAAAAACCTGGGAAGGCGAGATAAGTCAGGGAATAAGTGGCGCGCAGATTTTCAGCTTTTCCGTCATGGATGGAGAAGATGAGGTGATACAGGCGTTAAAGGATTATCAAGGTTCTTATGTGAAATTAAAGTATGAGGAGAAATTTGGTACATTTTTCTTTTGGGGAGATACTAAGTATTTTGTCACCGAAGTAACCAAAGAGCAGAGTCCGCATTTTAATCGGAATTAATAACCCATTATTCACTTTTTCACTTTCGACCGTTGTGAATAGTGATCTGCCTGCATTGTTATTGTCCGTCCATTGACTTGTAATGGTTAAGGTAATTTCGGTAAGTTAGCTTTCGCGAAAGCTAAGTAGCCTTATAATTTTTAAATAGATTACAGGAGATTACGACACCACGGGTTAGAAGTATTTCAAATTGATCCGAATGATGTATTTTAGAATCTATTAATCAAATTATTGCTCGTTTTTAAACTAAAAATCATGAAATACCTTTCTATTGTAATTTTTGTTCTATCAATACACTTTTCAAGCAGTGCCCAAGAAAAACAAATGTGGGCAGCATCTGTGATCGATCAACCTGCACCACAACTTTATGTTGAAAAATGGTTGAGCGCAGAGCCAGATACGGAGGGAAAATTTGTCTTAATAGACTTCTGGGCTACCTGGTGCGGCCCCTGCAAGAGAGGAATTCCCGAAATGAACAAGTTTCAGAAAGAATTCAAGGATGATCTTATCGTAATAGGTCTAAGCGATGAAACTGAGAAAAGGGTAAACACTCACAAAAAGCCCAAAATTGAATATTATAGCGCCATTGACACTCAAAAACGAACCAACAAAGAACTCAAAATAAAAGGTATTCCCCACTGTATTTTGATCGATCCCGACGGTATCGTGCGCTGGGAAGGCTTCCCTGGTTTGAACGGATACGAACTCACCTCAAAAGTGATCAAGAAAATAATCGCAGATTATAAAGGATAACCACCTAATTATGAATTCAAAAAAATACAAATCTCCCGAGGAGTCGCGAGTGACGCTTTCTATCTTAATGTTGCCCTCGCACGCTAATTTTTCTGGAAAAATTCATGGTGGACATATTCTGTCGCTTATTGATCAGGTTGCATTTGCCTGCGCGTCAAAACACAGTAATAACTACTGCGTTACCGCCAGTGTTGACATCGTGGACTTTAAAGCTCCCATAGAAGTAGGCGAACTCGTAACCTTAAAAGCCTCGATCAACTTTGTGGGAACTACCTCTATGGTCGTAGGAATACGTGTGGACTCAGAAAATATCCAAACCGGAATTTCCACCCATTGTAACTCCTCATTTGTGACTATGGTTGCAAAGGATCAAAAAGGAGCGATCGTAAGCGTTCCAGGACTCAAAATAAGCAGTGAGACCCACATACGCAGGTTTGCACGCGCCATAAAACGTAAGGAAATCAATAAACAGAACAGCGAGGCAATTGCCAGTGCAAATTTCTCAGATCCAAGATTTAAAGAAACGCTCAAGGATTACAATGTCCTGCTCAATTTGCCCAATTGAACCCTACTTCATTAGATTTTTTATCCCGGCAGGCAACTCGGTAAAGCTTTCCATACCAGCCTCATCCAGCTGGCTTTTTGCCTGTTTCCAGTCCTCTTCATCGGGTTCAGCAGCGGCCTGTTCATCTTTCTTGTCGCTTTCCAGCGTTAGTCTTACCCATAACGGAAAATGATCGCTACCATATTTCACCCCAGTTCCAGACTCCTTGTGACGGAAATCTGATGTGGTAAGAATGTGGTCCAGCGGCCAGCGCATGGCATAATTTTTTGCGTTGAACGTCGTGTAGATACCGCGTCCTATGCGCACATCCAGTAATCTTCCTATCGTTTTGGTCAATTGCGTACTGTCAGACCAGGAAACATCATTAAAATCACCCAATACGATAACCGGCAGTTCAGAATTGTAGCTGTGTATCGCAGTTTTAATTAGCTCTTGATCTCGGTCGGTACTTTTGGGATTGTGCTGCGGCATGGGAGGCGTGGGGTGAATAGCGTATAATTGAACTAATTCGCCGCTTTTTGTCCTCAATTTTGTGTGGATGGAAGGTATTTCAGGATCTACTTGAAATTTTACTTCGGGATTGATGAGCTCAAATTTTGAGTAAAGGATCATTCCGTAGGTGTTGTCCAGCGGGTATTCCACTTTATATGGGTAACGATTTCCCATATCGGCTTTGATCCATTGTTGCCATTTTGAGTTCGTTTCTGTAAAAACGATAACATCGGGATCCAATTCTTTGATCTCAACAAAAAGATCTTCATGCTTATCGTTTTTCTCAAGCACGTTTGACGTATAGATTAGTATTTCTTGATCTTTACTTACATTCTCTGTACTTTGCTCGACCTCAATGGGATAAATAGCAATGTAATCTATAATCCTGTAAATCTGAAAGGCAAAGCATGCCAGTAATATTCCTATATAAACATAATCCTTTGCCCAGCTGGGCTTGAACGTGAAAAAATATAGGATAATGGCGACAAAAGTGAGAATGGTAAAATAGACATGTAGGAAGTCTAAAATCCTGATCCACCAAAAATCAGCCGCCATGAGTGGCAAAAGTGATAAAACTGCTGCAATTATACCGATAACCTGAAAGATCTTACGCCACATAAATTTTTTGTTTAAATCTAGGTTGATAATATCTAGCAAATACTAAAATAAGGGTAAAGTTGTAGGAAATATTCTCGCTTTCGCGAAAGCGGAACCCCACAAAATCTCTTAAAAAGGATAACCGATGGCAAAGTTAAAGATAGGATTTGCCACATCAAAAGTCCACCGCTCCGACTCGTCCTCAATCGATGGATCATGAAAGGGCGCCGCGAGATCAAAACGGATCACAAAGCCCTGAATGTCCACGCGCATCCCTACGCCACCGCCTATTCCCAACTCGTTTATAAAATTACTGCCAAATTTCCCGCCGGGCAATCCATCGTCTGAGGTTGTCCACACGTTACCGGCATCGGCAAAAATGGCTCCTTTTACATAATTAAATATAGGAAAGCGATACTCTGCATTTGCCTCGAGCCTCACATTTCCCGACTGGTCAAAGAAGGAACGATTGTCTTCCACAGGTGGTGTATAAGTTCCCGTGCCAAAGATCTCGTCCTAAAAGCTCGCACGCTATAAGCCCCACCCGCAAAATACTGTTTGCTAAAAGGCATGACGTCACTGTTACCGTAAGGCAATCCATAACCCGCAAAAAAACGGGTGGCGATTCTCGTTTCTGGACTCAATCGATAATGGTACCTGAAATCAACATCAGCTTTTGCATACTGGGCAAATGGCAGTCCCAAAAACTCACCTGTACCCTCATCATTTTCCCGAGAAAGCAAGCTGATGGAATTACCAGCAATATCTACCGTACTATTTACAAAAAACAGACTGCGGCGGCTATTTCTCGCCATTCCATTATAGGTAAAGGAATACGTAAGCCCAGAGATAAATTGCTGTTCAAAACTAGCTTCTAGAAATCTGTTGCCGCTAAGGATCTCGTCAAATTCATCTGATGTGTTCAAAAGGTTGACATAATTGATGGATATGGGATCAAACTCGTGGGTGACGTATTTATTGGCCTGCCATACATATCCAAATTTACCCGAAAAGGTCAATAAACTATAAAGTTGGCTACGATTGAGAAGATCGACTGATGCACCGACTCTGGTTTTGGGAATGGCATATTCAAAATAATTGTCATCAATTTTAATGGGCGTGATCATGCGCGGGAAAATCAAATCTGCGCCCAGACCAAATTCTGTACTGGTAAGTCCAGCCTGATCGTTGCTCGCTACCTGAACCTCATAGGCTGTTTTTGCGGTAATGTTGAGCACTTCCCCACCTTTGAAGAGGTTTCTATTGGAAAAAGTGACCGCCAGACTAGGGCCGGCAAAATCGTTGGATTTAGTTACTCCCTGAATTTCAGCACGAATGGCGCGTTTGTTCAATGGCGATAAATAGATATTGGCATCGAGATAATTGAGTGAGTCATTTACCTCGCTCTGCACTTCAGAATATTCAATATTGATAAATTTATAAGCTCCTATGGAACCTAACCTGCGGCTGGTAGCTCTAGATTTTTCTGGACTGTACAAATCACCAGACTCTAATAATAGAAATGGATCTAATCGTTTAGGCAAGAAAAAATCCTCTTCCTGAATATAATTTTTATTGGCAAATCTTGTGGTGTCTCTAGCAATACTATCGCGACCGATTACATTGTATGGATAAACATTTACTTCTCTGATCTTGTAGGGCTTAACCGCTTTGGACGGCACGTCTTGTTTAAGCTTTAAGAAAAGGTCAAATTTGCGATTATCGTATTGATTTGTGTCTGCCTGAAAGATTAAAAAGCCACCATTAAAATTATAGTAACCTCGCTTTTTAAGTTCTAGATCCAATCGCTCACGTTCCTGTTTCATCGCACTCAGATCAAATCTGGATCCTTTATGAAAGGGAGAGTCCTTAGTAAGTTGTTCCAGTAAATCGTAAAACGGAATGCTGTCACGATCTACTTGATAGGTCTCCAACTCATAGGGTTTGGGCAGCTGGATGGTATATTTTTTAGAAGCTGTTTTTGCGACGGAGTCCTGCTCCTCTAACGAAGAAATATTACTAAAGAAAAAACCCCTGTTTTCTAATCGATTGCGTAAAAGATCCCTGGTAGTTTCGGCCTCCACGTCGGATAGATAAACGGGCTCCTCTCCTATCTTTTTATTGAAAAATCGCGCAATAAAACCCGCACTGTCTTTATTGACCTTGTAATAATAGTGTAATCCTGGTCGCATTCCCAGAAACGTGGAATTAGGTTCTGGCGCCAATACTTTTTCTAATTCCAGTTGCAGGGCATCTTTATCGGCAATCGTTACTGCACTATCCAGTTCAATTTCTAGTGCTGCGCCCGTATAGAGCAATTCATCATCTGGAATGTATTTCTTTACCGCACAAGCGTTTATAATCGCCAGCAGTAAAAAACCGAAGATGATGTAGTGATATTTAAGATACTTCTTTCTCATTCTAAATTTATAAAAACCGCATGATATGCGGCGCTACTATATTGTTGTGAGCTGACATCGTGATTGTACAATCCCTTTTCCAAGATAAAGTTATATGCAACACAGTATTGCGTTTTATTTTTCTTCTTGTCGTTCTTTAATTCTTTGCTCTTCTTTTTCCCTATCCTGTTTTTCTTTCAGTTCTTCTTCTTCGCGGCGGGCTTTTTCTTCTTCTTCCCGCACTGTTTTTCTAAACAGGTTTTTGAATTTATTAAATTCCTTTGTGAATATCAACGCGACTCCACTTACGACCAGCTGACCGTCAATCACGTTGTCAAATTGGTTTTTTCTAAATCCCTTCAATCTCCATTGACCGGAAGAGGTTAATAAATATTCCAGTGATACATTCCCAATAATGGGCGTTTCTTCTCCCTCAGCGGCACTTCCCTGGATGTCCACCTCACTCCCCACGGACACGATCAATCGATCGTCCAGTAATTTTTTGCTTGCCGTAACGTCCAGTTGTGTACGATCCTGCGTTCCAGATCCTTGATAATCTGTATAACTGTCCAGACCAAAATTCAAATCGACTCCAGAATTACCCAACAATTTACCACCAAACTGATTGAGCTGATCACTCAACGCCTGGTTCAAATTGTCTCTTGCAATCGTGGCAGCTCCACCACTACTTCCGTCAGATCCACTGGTAGGGAAAAAACGGTTGAGCGTTAAGAGCGAGAATACCTGTTTGTTCAATTCCTGATCTTGGTTGTTTAATTGTTGAATGCGGCTATATACCTGACCTCCTACTGCACCTTGTTCATCTTCGGGAAGATCTAATTTAAAGCTGATTTCAGGTTTCATAAGTTCTCCCTTTACATTGAGGTAAACTAAGAATGGAAACTCGTTTTGAAATTGATTTCCCGTGTTCACATCGGCACCGCTAGTCTGCGCCGCCATCAATGCACTTGCACTGGTTTCTACCCGGTACAATGCCCTTACATCCAGGTTTGCATCAAACGGATCTCCAGACCAACTTACACTACCGCCTTTGACCAGCTCAAATCTTCTTGTAACAATCTCGTAGAGACTCAACTCATAGAAACCATCGTTGATCTCATAACGTCCAGTGAGCGTCATTCTACCATTGGGAGTCATTTTAAACCTGAGGTCTCCATTACCAGAAACCTGTAGGTTATCTCCTGTTGCGGGATCGACGATGATATTTACTTTTGCACCATTATTGATTTTGATAGCCATATTGATATCAAAACCGGTTAAAGTGGCACTTTCTTCCTCGGTTTTAGTGAGGATGGCATCAGGATCTTCTTTATTGACAAATTGTACAATTCCATCGCGTTGCACTACATCCAGTTCGCTGGCTGGAATGACGTAGGTAAAATTTGTGGCGTCATCAATATTCACCGTCATATCAACCACGGGAACATCTATATTACCTCCAATGGTTGCGGTGGCATCAAAGGTTGCTTTTCCATAATAGAGGTCATTATCCTCTGCGGTGGAATTGAGCGCGGTAAAGTTTTTGGCCTTTAGTTTTAGGTCAAATGTAGGTGTCAATAAATCCTTAGTTCCCACATTTCCATCTACTGAAAATACATTTCCATCCTCATCCCTGATCTTGAAGTTATTGAAAGTAATGGCATCATTATTAAGTTTAATCTGCTCATCCCTCATGTTGAACTTATTGTTGAGCATGGCGATGTTAACTCCCGCATCCTTAAAGCCTATCGTACCGTCGTAAACTGGATCTAGGGTAGTCCCGGTAAGACTTATATTTCCTGTCAAATAACCCGATCCATCCTTGAGCATTTCTTGGGACAGACCTGCGATCGTCTCCATATTCAATCTATTAATTTCCAGTTTGAGATCTAGTTGCGCATCGTTGATCGATGCTTTGTAATTACCTGTGAGATCTAGGTCAACATTAGTTCCCTTGACTTTTAGATCCATTTCATAGAGATCTCCTTCTACTAATGATGCGTCTAGAGATAACTTCCCTAGCTCTGTTTCCATAGCATAGAAATCGTCAATGGTCAAGTCTGCGATAAAGCCCATTTTTCCCAACACATCTTCCAGTATAAGCTCTCCGTTTACTCTACCGCTGGCAAGTTTACTTTCTGGATTAACGTAAGCAAGCAAGGATTGTAATCTAAAATCCTTGAGCAACAACGCCACGTGATCTTTCTCAGACCTAGGTATATCACTGCGCAACTCTAGCGATTGCCCTTCACTGGACAGTTTGAAATTTTGAAATTTAATAACCTTTTCCCCTATCGCCATCTCATTATCCTCGGGAATACTCCATGGCTTTCTATTAAGGATCAGGTCGTCCAGAGAGAGGTTAAATACAAGGTTGGGAACTCCTAGCTCGTCCTGCTTTCGCGAAAGCGTACTCCCAAAATGCATTAGTTTTTCATCGCCATCATAGGATAGGAAGTCTATGACTAAAATATTCTGCGCGATATTTCCCGTAAGATTTGTCTTCTTTAACAGCACAGGCCCTGATGAAAGTCCCCTAAATCCAAGATCAAACGAAAATTCCCTTGCATTGGATCTGGAAATAATCTTTAAGCTGTCTATCTCGCTGCCCGCATATTTTACATAGGGAAGCACGATATCAGTATTCAAACGACGTTCCATTTCATTAAAATCAACTGCGATAGTTACCGTGTCAAGCGCCTCAAGACTGGGTAATATCACGTCTCGCAAGATGGGTGTCGGGCTCAATTTACCCTTGATACTCATAACCACGGGCTGGATGGTATCCATGGAAACCTCGTCAGTAAGATAGCGGTCCACATGACGCTGGAGTGCGGCGATAAGTTGTGCTGGATCTGTATTGGATCTCAGTTTTAAATCCAACATCTTATTTTTAACATCCACTGAGGTCGAGTCTGGCTGTACGTATGCGGCTACCGCAACTTTCCCCAGCAAATAGGACTGGTCGTCAAAAACCGCGATCCCATCCTCAATAGAAGTCCTTAATATATAGTTTTCAAAATCTCCTTTATAAAAGGCGTTGATTTTACCGCCTGCCTTTACATTTTGCGAGGATATTCCAAAAGCCCTCAGGTCAACTCCCTTGACATCTATATCGACATTTGCAGTGGTCGCAATACTGTCCAGCGCGATCTGAGACTCCAGCGTCATGTCCAGATTGTCATCGCGATATTGAGAGGTCACCTCGCCTTCCCCATCTGCAAACGAACCGTTTATGGGAACGTTATTAATGTCGTAGCCATTGTATGAAAAACTGGCGATGGTGCTTTGTAAACTGGCATCCAGATCATTGACACCAGTTCCAGAACCTTTTGCCTTAAGATCTATGGTCAGGTTGCCCAGACTTGGGTTTTGGAGGATTTGAGCAAGATTGATCTCCATTGCTTTGACGGTAGTATCAAATTCTATAACGTCCCCAAATTTAAAATCTCCCTCCAGATCAACATTTCCTAGCGTTGTTGTTAATTTTGAGTCGGTAACCAAGCTGCTCGTGCTTCCTTTAAATGAACCTGCCAGGGTAATTTGCTGGGGCAGTTCAACTCCTAGATCTTTTTCATCTACAAATAGATTAAGGTCAGATCGTGAGGAAACAAACTTGACTTTACTGAAATCATAGGAAAGCGTTTCTGGATCTGTAAGGTTTTTTAAAGATCCCGTTCCATAAATAGTTGTGGCAGCTCCCCAGCGAACTTTTAGATTTGGTATCCGTAAAAATTCTGTAGAACCAGTTGCGATAAAATTACCTGCCAATCGATGTCTAGCCAGTGATTTCATATATGGATTGTTCTTCAAATCTGGCTGAAACCGGAAAACATCATTAATATCTACCTTAAATGAGGGAAGGTTTGCTGCAATTTTGAGATTTTCTGGATTGCTGATAAAGGCGTTGAGCGAGGCAAATTCCATTTTAAAACTACCGCTCAACGAGTTTCTGTTGATGCGGGTTTTGATATTATTGATCGCAATTTGCTGATCACTGAAAATTCCATCCAGTTCCAGCTCATGCACCATTATTCCCGACGCCTCGTTCCCACTGAGTTCTTCCACGGCAAATTCCATCTTCTTGTCTTCAAAATCAAATCGGGAGGATTTAAAATTAAGATCTGTCAACGCAATCGCATCTGGATTGAAAACATTTAATTGAGGTCTTGCACCGTTTAAATAATATTGAAAATCGGTTTCAGAAATGTTTACATCGCCTACCTCCACTTGCATTGCTGGCCATTCAAAAACAAAAGGTTCCGCAGTTGTGCCGGAGGAAGCTGGCTCCTCGGTCATTAGGACTTCCACATTTGCTCTAACCAGATCCAGCTGAGACACCTTATAGATCTGTTTTTCAAGGTCTGCGGTTTCAATACTGGTAATAAGTTCTGGAACTGCGCTTTTAACGGATATTCCATCCTTGGGCGCATTAAAATTGAAGTTGGTGTTGAGTAATGTAATCTTATTTGCAGACAGCAATGGTAATAATCGCGCTGCGGGATCAGTGGTTGTTGAGTCGGTAACTGTTGTATTTCCATCTACGCCTTCAACGGTTACGGGCGGGTTCATGGTAAAATCGATTTTGGCATCCTGTAATTTGATCTCGTCGATGGCATAGACCATGCCCTCAAGGTCTAGATTATCCATGGTGAGATCCAATCGATCAAAAATTGCGGTAGTGTACAATCCTTCAACGTCATCGTTGAAAACGATATCAAAATCAGTCAATTGCACCTTTCCAATACTTATTTCCAACGGCGCTGATGCAGTAGTGTCTGGTGCAGTGGCAAAGGCTTCTTGAAGAAATTCAAAATTAAAACCATTAATGGTGTCCTTGCGCTTGATGCGAGCTTTGAGCCCGTCCCAATCCAGTTTATTTACGGAAATACCACCGCCGGTAATTATGGGAAGTAACGGAATATCTGCTTCTAACGATCGAGAATAAATAAGCGTATCGCCTTTTTTGTCCTCTAGATAAACGCCTTCTGCCCTAATATCCCCACCAAATGTAAAATAAAGCTGATCCACAGAAACCTCAGTTCCCGTTTTATCCTTAACGTACGAAACTGCTTGCTGGACAATCAGATCCTGTCCCCACGGACTGCGTATAAATAAAACGAGCAGTAACAAGAAAATAATGATCCCGAGAAGCGTCCGTATAATGCGTCTTAACCAGCGGTATTTTCTAACCTCCTTTTTGGGAGTTTGCTTTTCAGGATGTGTTGCCAACTGTTTCTTTGAATGAATTATACTGCGGTTGCAAATTGATAAAACTTAGTAAAATAACAGTAATTCAGCTCGGTAAAGTTCTGTTAATCATTTAACTCTTTGAAGTGATATGAATCTATTATTAATAATGCTTTCGCGAAAGCGTACCACCACAAATCTCCATCATATATTTGTGCTCTCGTAAATATAAAAATATGCACATCGTGTTAATAGAGCCTGAAATTCATACCAATACTGGAAATATAGGCAGGCTATCCCTGGCATCGGGCTGTAGTTTGCACCTGGTGAGACCTTTTGGCTTTGAGCTTACGGACAAGCGCCTGAAACGTGCGGGACTGGATTACTGGCCGCATATAGACCTACATATTTATGAAAATGTCGAGGATTTCATGACTACAAATAAAGATCGAAAAATGGCCTTTATGAGCAGTAAGGCCACTACTACCTACACGGATATACCTTTTGATAATGGGATCATGCTGGTTTTTGGCAAAGAATCGAGTGGTTTATCCGATGAGATTACCGGTCAGAATCACGGAAAACTTTATAAAATACCCAATGTTCAGTGATAAAATAAGAAGCATCAATCTCGCCAATAGCGTAGCGATAGTGGTCTATGAGGGATTGCGACAGCTGGGTGGATAATTTTTTTGATCTTTTTCTTCACAATCTTATAATCAATTCTACCTCTGTGAATAAAAAACAAAATGATATTTAAAAGTCTGCTGAGCTGATACCCGATTTATCGACCCATCAACGACTGACATAAGACTTGAAACATGGCGGTTTCTGACATAGGACATAAGGCTCTTTCCCGATTTCCGATCTACGATCTCTGATTTCAAAGGGGTAGGCTGAAGCCTACCCCTTTGAAATATACCTCGCGCTAGTAGATAAATAATAATCAATTTCTCGCATAAAAAAAACCCGCCGAGGCGGGCTTTTTTTGATCTTAAATAGTATTAAAACTACAATGAGATTTGTGATCTCAATTTATTTTAAAATCAACTCTTTACGCGTGTTGATCTTCGTGTTTTCCCTCTTTGACTTCTTCAACCAGCTTTGCGTTAAAGGCATCGAGATCGTCGGGTGTTCTACTCGTGGTAAATCCTTCATCTACAACTACTTCTTCATCCACCCAGTTTCCTCCGGCGTTTTCTACATCCTTGCGTAATGATGGGTAGGAGGTTAATTTTCTGCCCTTCAATACTTCTGCATCAATTAAAGGTTGGATCCCGTGACAAATGGCACTTACTGGTTTTTTCTGTTCAAAAAACGATTTTATAAATTTGATCGCATCCTGATTCATTCGCAATTGGTCGGGATTCATGACGCCACCGGGCAGCATGAGAGAGTCATAATCGCTTGCAGATACGTCTTTTACATCTTTATCGACCTTGTACGTGTCCCCCCAGTTGTCAGTTGCCCAGGCTTTTATAGTTCCCGTTTTAGGGCTGACTATATGTACGGTTGCTCCCGCGTTTTCTAATGCTTTTTTGGGACTTGTTAATTCAATTTCTTCAAATCCGTCGGTGGCTAGTATGGCTACTTTCTTGTTCATGATGTATGTTTTTTATTAGTTATCTACAAAGTTGCGGCGATGAAACTGTTATTAATGACAATAGCCTGCTAAGGTTTTCTTAGCAGGCTATTAAATTTGGAATGGACTTCCTAAAAACAGTTAAAACTAAAGGTATCTTTCCTCAATAATACGCTCGTGGTGCTGATGGTGGCCTGCAATAAGAAAGGGAAATACCCTTGCGCTCATGGACTTGCCATTTGCAGTTCCCATAAATGACATCTGCTCATCGCTCGCTTCTTTGAAAAGTGCGGTCGTAGCATTTCTTGTTGCCTTCAATGATTGTAAAAGTCCTGCTTTCGCGAAAGCGTTATCCCTAACATTCAATGAAAAAAGATCCTGATCAAATCCTGCCAAATCTGTCCTATCGCCTCTCAAAAAACGCAATGCCCTATACTGGAATACCCGCTCTGTATCGATGTTGTGCTGGAGCACCTCTCCTATACTCCATTTGCCGGGAGCGTACGCATAGTCCAGATCTTGGGAAAGCTGTTCTATAAATTTCACGCTATCTGTGAGTGAGTTCTGTAAGACCTCAAACATTGATAGATCGGGATCAATGAGATCCAAATACATTTTAAAATAGGGATCGTGCTCAGAAATTTGTAGATCTTTTCTTGTTATCATCTATAGGTCTTGGAAAACTTTGTGCAACAAGCGTTTTTTATCGTTGATGCTCTCCTCAAGGCTTATCATGCTCTCCGTGCGGCTCACGCCCTCGATATCGTCCAGCATGAAAATGATTTTTTTGGCGTGGGTGGTATCTTTTGCCCGTATTTTACAGAAAATGTTGAATTTTCCGGTAGTGATATGTGCAACGGTGACGTAAGGAATTTCCTTGATGCGGCTCAATACAAAATGGGTCTGACTGGTTTTTTCCAAGAACACTCCTATGTAGGCAATAAAGGTGTAACCCAGCTGGTAATAATCTACAATAAGGGACGAACCGTGGATTATACCTGACTCTTCCATCTTTTTTACCCGCACGTGAACGGTTCCGGCACTTATATTTAATCGTTTGGCAATGTCGGTAAATGGCGTACGTGTATTCTCGATCAATACGTCCAGGATCTGCTTATCTATATCGTCTATTCTACTCATGGTGTAATTATTTCTTATCTATAATAACAAAATAACGCCAAAACATGAATAAAATCTAACGATTTACCTTTTTTATTGTATTATTCACAAAATATTACGATCTCAAACGTTGTAGATAGAATTATTCCGTGATTATAAAATTCAAAATCATAATCTTCGACAGGTATATCCGTTAGATCGATCACACGATGCCCGTTTATTACCTCGCGGTCGTTTATTCCCGTGATACAGGGTATGAAATATAGCGAGCCCGCCTCAACCACTTCCTGATACATGATACTCAAATCTACGTTTTTGCCACAGGAAGAAATCATGTTTCTTATGTGGATATCGCAGTAGCTGGAGGCGATAGCCGGGATGAGTTCATAATCGGTCACAATTTTGTTTGTATCGATCTTAGACGCAGCACTGTTGGCGATTTCAGAAATAGCAATTTTTATAGATTGGGTCATAAGTTCAGTAACCTCATTTCTAGAATAATCGGCTGAGGCATGCCCGGCCTCAAACAATATGGTGGGCGTTCCAAGACTGGTAAAGTAATCTCCCACACAATTGATATTAAAGGCATCAGAATACCTTCCAATAAATGCTTCTTCAGACATCGATAGTTGTGCGTTGATCTTATTTATAATATTCATGGACTCCAATCGACTCTGGGTTACTGTGCGTTCTTTATCTCCCGCAGGAGCAAGAAACGACAGTTGGGCTGCTTTATCGCCGGTCAAATTTCCATAAATGCTGCGCTGACCGTGTAGATTGAGACAATAGTGCGGAGCAAAGGCCTTATAGGTTTTATGCAAGATCTGACTCTCCACTTGGCTCAGTTCAATGGCATCCCTATTCAAATCCACATCATTTGCGTTATTCCTGGACCATCGATCAGCTCCATCAGGATTTAAAATGGGAATAATATACAATTGAATTTGATCTAAAAAGGAGATCAAAAACTCACTGTTCAACAAATTTATCAAAGCCCTGGTGGTAGAACTTTCATTCCCGTGCATTTGCGACCACGCCAAAATCCTTAAACTTCCACGTCCCAATTTAAGTCCATAAATGGGACGGTCCTCGGTAGAATGTCCCAAGATCTCATCCTGTATATCAAGAAGCGGATTAGCCTCTAAAGTTTTTTGTAGCACTTCAACAAATGCAGAGTAGGTAAAGTATCTGGATAATTTCATGAGCGGCCGGGTATCACAACTAGCGCAAAATACGAGATTAATTCCTAAACGATAAACCTAGAGTTTACAGAAGTAAACAGAGTTAAATATACAAATGTAAACTAACAATCTGTTGATTATGAATACAAATGTAAACACTTCAACCACTCCCGGACATTAAAATAGATCCCGAAACTTGTGAAATCTTAATGCAATACATTTAATCGTATTAAATATTTATTAATGAGTATTTTAAACCAATCCAAATTAAGTGATGGTTTATATATTAATGAGGTTGTTTTCAAATTAAACCGCTTGAACCTTCAAAATATTTACAACCGTAAACTTACAGATCGGTACTAATAGTTTACTTTTGTAACTTATGGTACATTCAGAACAATTTGCAGAACGACTGCAACAGATCATGAATCATTACGACCTCAGCGCATCTGCATTTGCTGAAAAGATCAACGTAGGACGCAGTTCCATATCTCATATAATGTCTGGACGCAATAAACCTAGCCTTGATTTTGTTCTTGCCGTACTCAAGACTTTTGAGCAGGTTGATCTCTACTGGCTCTTAAATGGTAGAGGAACTTTTCCTAAAACGCAGAAGAATCTATCCAATGAAAATCCTGCTAACTCGGCTCTAAGAATGGATGACTCACCTATCTCCCATTCTGTTGCCGCCGCGCAAACAGAATCAAAAACTAGTATTCAACCAGAAACTAAATCAATTTCACAAGTCTCAAATAATGGGAAAAATATATCAAAAGTGATATTGTTGTACGATGATGGAACATTTGAAAATTTTATACCATAATTACACGGTATAGCGGAGTCTAGAATTTAAATTTGTACAAATTAAATCAATGCGCCTCCTCCTTCCCTCTTGTGTTATGTTTCTCATGCTTTTACTGACCACCAGCTGTTATGAAAATAATAGGGAATGCTCCGATTTTAGGACCGGAACATTTGAATGGACGCAGGATGCGGGAGGTAAATTGCTTACCACGACCTTTGAAAGAACGGAAAACCTCCAAATAGAAACTTTTGAAAATGTAACCGATACGTCACGTGTAGAATGGATCAATGACTGCGAGTGGCGCATCATCCCTATTAATCCGCAGACCAACGCAGAAAGTCGTGCCTACCTATTTAAAATCATGCGCACGGAGGGCGACACTTATTTCTTTGAGTTCAAACAGTCCGGGAGGGACCAGATCTACAAGGGATCTGCGGTAAGAATAGATGATTGAAAATCAGTAGTTCAATTCAAATGGCACCGTCAGAATCAGAATAACTTTTATCAAAACGATACATGAAATCGTCACATGCTCAACCAGTATTGGGTTGTCTAGATTGTGGGTAATAGCAGCAGAAAATTGCAGGTTCAATAGTTTAAAAATTATCTGTCTAACCGACAAACCGCTTCAACAACTCCATTGCTTTTTCATGCTGCTCTTCTGTGTAATCCAGGTGTGTAACAAGACGTAATTTGCCCTGCCCCATATTGCTGATAATCAGCTTATTTTCAGAACAATAATCCATAACCGATTGCTCATCGTTCACTTTGAAAATGACAATATTCGTTTCGACGGGATCGACGTGGGTTACGTAGGGAAGTGTATTTAAAAAATCTCCCAATTCTTTAGCCCTGCGGTGATCTTCTTCCAGTCGCTCTATATGATGATCGAGCGCATAAATACCTGCGGCAGCTATAAAACCCGCCTGTCGCATTCCACCACCCAAAACCTTGCGCACGCGGATTGCCTTTTTCATAATCTCTTTTTTCCCTACTAGAACAGTTCCCAGCGGAATGCCCAGCCCTTTGGAAAAACAGATGGAAATGGTGTCAAAAATCTTCCCGTAGTCTTTTGGATCCTGTTTTTTGGCCACTAGAGCATTGAACAATCTAGCGCCATCCAGATGCAGTCCGAGTTCGTTTTTATCACATACGGATCTTATTTCCCTGAAGGTTTCAAGATCATAGCACGCGCCACCGCCTTTATTAGTAGTATTCTCCAGACAGACCAAGGACGTCAAAGGACTGTGATAGAAATCTGGCGGATTTATGGCTTCCACGACCTGGTCTGCGGTGATCATGCCGCGATGGCCGTCTATAAGTTTACAGGAAACGCCGCTGTTAAAGGAAACCCCTCCACCCTCATAATTATAAACGTGCGCATATTTATCACAGATTAATTGCTCGCCAGGCTGCGTGTGCATTTTAATCGCCGCCTGGTTTGCCATACTTCCCGTGGGAAAAAACAGTGCGTCGTCCATGCCGAACATCTCGGCAACACGGCGTTCCAACTCATTTACCGATGGATCTTCCTTATAGACATCATCGCCGACCGCAGCATTCATCATGGCATCCATCATGCCTTTGGTGGGCTTTGTCACGGTATCACTTCTTAGATCTATCATAGGTGTTGGAAAATTAGTAAGCTTTCGCGAAAGCGGAACTACAACAATCCCCTCAACTCGCACTCACAAAAATAATTACTACCTGCCTCGCAATCGCCTAATGGCGGAATTAAATTCTATTTTTGTAAAGTTATTTAATCATACATGATCACAGCAGAACAAATAAGGGAATTACAGACGCAGGTTAAGCAGTTGAAGGATTATTTGCAGATCGAGGCCAAGTCCATAGAAATAAGGAATCTTGAGGAAAAGACGTTTTCGCCAGACTTCTGGAACGACCCCAAAGGCGCCGAGGTCATCATGAAGCAATTGCGTAATAAAAAGCAGTGGACGACCGATTATAAAACCTCTGAAACGCTGGTCGAGGATCTGGAAGTACTTTTTGAGTTTTATAAAGAGGGCGACGCCAGTGAAGGTGACGTTACCGAGAAGTTCAACGCGGCGAGCGAACTTATAGAACGGCTCGAGTTCAAGAACATGCTCTCCAACGAGGGCGATGACATGAGCGCCGTGCTACAAATTACTGCCGGTGCAGGTGGTACCGAGTCTTGCGACTGGGCAGAAATGCTCATGAGAATGTATATGATGTGGGCCGATAAAAATGGTTATAAAGTCAAGGAACTCAACTTCCAGGCGGGAGATGTTGCCGGGATCAAGACCGTAACCATTGAAATAGAGGGAGATTATGGTTTTGGCTGGTTGAAGGGAGAAAATGGTGTTCATCGCCTGGTGCGCATCTCGCCCTTTGACTCCAATGCAAAACGTCATACTTCATTTGCCTCAGTTTATGTCTATCCGCTGGCAGACGATACCATTGAAATAGATATAAATCCGGCCGATATAAAATGGGATTTTGCGCGATCCAGCGGTGCGGGTGGGCAGAATGTGAACAAAGTAGAAACCAAGGCCATTCTTACCCACCATCCCTCAGGGATCATCATCCATAATTCCGAGACTCGTTCTCAACTAGAAAACCGTGAGAAAGCAATGCAGATGTTGAAATCTCAACTCTTTGAAATAGAACTGCAAAAGCGCAACGCTGCGCGTAAGGAGATTGAAGCAGGAAAAATGAAAATCGAGTGGGGATCACAAATACGCAATTATGTCCTGCATCCCTATAAATTAATTAAAGATGTACGCACAGGTCATGAAACTGGAAATACCGATGCGGTGCTCAATGGTGATATCGACGCATTTTTAAAAGCCTATCTCATGGAAGATGGTAAGGAAAAACCTAGTGACTCCCTTTAACGTAAGATTGGCAGGTCGCGGTTAAACCTAACTTTAATTTTACGGTCTTATTAGAAAAAGTCATAATGAAATTAAAGTTTTTAATCTTAGCTCTCCTGCTAATAAGTGTATCTAGTTATTCCCAAAATTCAAATTCCTCCTCGCAATCTGTAGTAGTAAAAGGTAATCTAATAGATAAATCCAGTAAGAGCACCGCTGGAATTTGCTACAGTTTCCTTTATCAGTAAAGATCCCAATGTGTCACCGCAAGGTGGAGTTACAGACCTTCAAGGCGCTTATGAATTCAACATCCAGCCCGGAACTTATCAGGTGCGCTGGGATTACATCACGTTTAAAAGTATTGTAAGAGAAAATGTTGTCATTACGACCGATAAGGATTTTGGCACGATCGCCATGGTCGTAGATGTGGCTCAATTAGATGCTGCGGTTGTCATCGCAGAAAAAACCACCGTGGACATACGACTGGACAAGAAAATATATAATATAGGACAGGATCTTACCGTACGCGGCGGCTCTGCAAGTGATGTACTTAATAATGTCCCATCAGTATCCGTCGATGTGGAAGGGAACGTTGCCCTGAGGGGAAATGACAATGTCACTATTCTAATCGATGGTCGTCCCAGCGCTCTAGTGGGCTTTAATGGTGCAGAAGCCTTGAGACAAATTCCAGCGGACGCGATTGAAAAAATAGAGGTGATCACATCGCCCAGTGCCAGATATGACGCTGAGGGAACTGCAGGTATTCTAAATATTATCCTTAGAAAAGAGAAACTAGTAGGATTCAATGGTTCCTTGCAGCTGGATCTAGGTTATAATCCACAAGTGGGACTCGCTCTAAATGCGAACTACAGAACTGACAAATGGAATTTTTTCACCAATACTGGATTTAGATACCGGGAACGACCGGGAAATGCGTAAGTCTGATAATAGATTTTTTTACACAATTCCAACCACTGGTGAACGTATTCTAACCCGACAAGTAAGTGAGCGCAGAAAATTTGACCGATGTAGGCAGAAATTTATTTACCAGTTTAGGGACAGAGTATTATATAAATGACCGTTCGAGTATTGTAGGAAACGTCGTCTATCGCCTAGGAAATGATGATGATGTAAATTCTAATCGCATATTTCCGTTTTAATTTTTTGACCAATTCGAGAGTTCACCTACATCAAGATCTGAGGAAGAAGCTGAGGACGATACCGACCTCCAGTTTTCTTTGGATTATAGAAATGATCTTGACGAGGACGGACAAAAGCTTAATGCGAGCATCCAATATTCTACCTCGCTAGAGGATGAATTTGCTAATATCAAGAGTTTGACTCCAACACATTAATTCTCAACGATCTTGAACGCACCTTTGCTACAGAAGATGAAAAAAGCGCACTGGCACAAGTTGATTATATACTTCCAGTGGGTGAGAACGTACAATGGGAAGCTGGGTATCGTGGAAATTATAGGGATATCTCCAATTCCTTTTTCCTTGAAGAACGACTCGATTTTCCTGATGGCCCATTAGTTCCCGATACTGGACTCAACAACACATTTGATTATGAGGAATTTGTAAATGCTGTTTACGGTCAGTACGGTCAGGAGATCAATAAATTCTCATTTCTTGCTGGATTGAGATTTGAGCAGACTAACGTTGACATAAGTCAGCTTACCACGGGTACAACGGACACTAAGGATTACAGCAATTTATTCCCGACCTTGAACCTAGGCTATGAGCTCAAAGAAGGTGAAAATCTCACGTTGGGATATAATCGTAGGGTAAGAAGGCCGCGCGGCAGATTTTTAAATCCGTTCCCGAGTCGTTCCAGTGAGTCCAATATCTTTCAGGGAAATGTAGATCTAGATCCCACGTTTACAAATTCTGTCGATCTAGGGTATTTAAAGCGTTGGAGAAAGGTTACCCTGAGCACATCCATTTATTATAACAACAGTACCGACAATTGGGAATTTATACAGACCGAAACTGGCGAGATTACAGATAATGGAGATCCAGTGATCAAAAGATCGCCCATCAATCTATCCACACAAGAGCGTTATGGATATGAACTTACATTGACCTACCGTCCCTATAAATGGTGGACGATAAATTCTGACTTTAATCTATTTAGAGTGATTAACGACGGTGATTTTGGCAATCAAAACTTTGACTTTGAGAACACGACCTACTTCGCCCGACTCAATCAAAAATTCACCCTGCCAGCAGGAATTGATTTTCAGGCAAACATGAACTACCGTGGTGCGTCGGAAGATGCACAATCCAGAAATGATGGAATATTAAGCGTGAATCTCGCCGCAAGTAAGGATCTATTTGATGATAAGGCGACCATATCAATGAATGTAAGCGATCTGTTCAATAGTAGAAAAAGACAAAGTGAAACCACCCTGCGCGACGACCTGGGCAATATCTCCTTGATTTCTGACAGTGAATTCCAATGGAGGGAACGTCAGATAAATGTAAGTTTTATCTATAGATTTAACCAGAAAAAGAAAAACGAGCGAGGTGAAAGAGGCGATGACGGTGGCGATGATGGCTTTGAAGGTTGATCTTATTAAGAATACGGTAACAAGTATTAACATAATATAAAACATTACCGTGTTTAAATAATTCAATATTTGCGTCAAACAAAAACGATGAAAAAATTAATAATATTGGCTGTTATTGCTCTAGGAGTAGGTACTGCCGCAAGCGCTCAAGAGATTTCCAAGAATGCAATTGGACTGCGTTTTGGAGGTGGAAATGCCATAGGAACTGAGGTATCCTATCAACGCGCTCTAGGAGATAATAATCGACTGGAAGTAGGCTTAGGTTATGAGGGCGACGATGATTTTAACGCCGTTAAATTAGTAGGAACCTATCAGTGGTTATGGAATATCGACGGTGGCTTTAACTGGTACGCAGGTGCTGGTGGTGGTTTTGCATCAGTCAGTTATGACCTTCCAGCAAATGCTGGAGATGATACAGAAACCGCTTTATTTGCGGCTGGTCAGGTAGGTATTGAGTATAGTTTTGATTTTCCCTTACTTTTATCTTTGGACACTAGACCCGAGTTATATTTTGGGGATTTCAGAGATGATCTTAATTTCACGATAGCACTAGGTGTGAGATACCAATTCTAGAATTCCAGTACAAATTAAAAAAAAGGAGCCTCTAAAGAGGCTCTTTTTTTCTTCAGTGAATCGACCTCTTAATATCATTTCATATATTTATAAAAAAAATGATAACTAAAGCCATTTTGAAAGAGCATATTGAACAATTACCAGAGCAGTTTTCAATAGATGAATTAATTGAACGTTTAAAATTGATTGAAAAGATACAGAACGGTATTTTACAATCCAAAAATGAAAATGTAATTAGTGAAAAGGAACTGGAAAGTGAAGCTGCACAATGGTTCAAATAAACTGGACAATTCAAGCTAAAAATGATTTAAGGGAAATAGCTGACTACATATCAAAGGACTCAAAGAGTTACGCGGAAAGACAAATCTTTAAAATAATACAGAGCACATCAATTTTAAACACTCAAATGTTTTCTGGACGTGAAGTTCCAGAATTTCAAGATCCAACTATAAGAGAAATTATTAAAGGAAATTACCGCGTGATTTATAGGATTTTAAACGACAATCGTGCAGATATTATTACTGTTCACCATGCAGCAAGAAGTTTGACTTCAAGAAAATTAATCCTTGTAAACATATCCTCACACCTTTCTACGATTTCAACGCCCTTTTGTACAACTGCTCATACTGTGGGATCACAAGTTCTATGTCAAATTGTTCCGCTTTCGCGAAAGCGGCATTCTTAAAAATCTCCAGACGCTCATCATTTTCCAAAATATGAAGTGCATTTTTTGCCATCTCATCAATATTGCCCACATCACTGGTAAAACCCGATATATTATTTTCATTAACCTCGGGAAGTCCACCAGTATTTGAAGAAATTACCGGAGTATGATTTGCCATGGCTTCCAAAGCTGCTAGACCAAAACTCTCCTTCTCGCTAGGCAACAAAAACAGGTCTGAAAAGCATAAAATGCGGTCGATTTCTGTACTGTTTCCCACCCATTTGATCTTATACTGGAGCTTCTTGCGCTTGGCATATTCTTCTGCCTCAAAACGCTCTGGTCCATCGCCCACCATGATAAGCACCGCTGGAATAACGGCTGAAACTTTCTCGAAGATCTTTACCACATCCATGATCCTCTTCACCGGTCTCATATTACTGATATGTGTGATAATACGCTCCTCGGGAAACGCCATAATGGAACGATCGCAGTCGGTAAATTCCTTTTTATAGAGCGACATGTCAATGAAGTTGGGCACTACATCGATCCTTTTGGTAATCTCAAAAAGTTCTTCGGTATCTTTCTTTAAACTCTCTGAAACTGAGGTCACCACATCGCTGTTATTGATACTAAAAGTGACGGATGGTTTGTAAACGGGATGGTTGCCCACCAGCGTGATATCAGTGCCGTGCAATGTCGTTACCATGGGCAGTTCAATATTCAGATCCTTAAGCATTTGCTGCGCCATATAACCTGCATAGGCATGTGGTATTGCATAATGTACGTGCAACAATTCGATCCCATGTTCCTGCACCACGTTTACTAATTTGCTGGAAAGCGCCAGATCATACGGCTGATAATGAAACAGCGGATATTCCTCCACGTTTACCTCATGAAAGAATATGTTGCGTGATAACAACTCCAACCTTACGGGCTGCTTGTACGTGACAAAATGAACCTCATGACCTCGTTCCGCAAGCGCGGTTCCCAGCATGGTTGCCACTACTCCACTTCCACCAAATGTTGGGTAACATACTATTGCAATCTTCATGTACTATTTTTATATGGTTATTTCAAAATGTTGAAAAAAGAGGAAAGAGCAAAGAGCAAAGACTTAACTATAAAATCCAATACTAATTACAATCAAAACCCAACTACAACAATTACTTCTAGACTTCTCAATTAATGATTGAGTCATAGATGATCTGCTGTATGTTTGTTCTGATGCTTTCTTTGATTAAAAATCGGTTTGCTGCGTCTGGATGTACTCGGTTGGAAAGAAATACGTAAACAATTTCCTGTTCTGGATCTGCCCAGGTGTAAGCTCCCGTAAATCCACTATGGCCAAAACTCCTTTTACCCACGCAACCGCAGGTAGGTCCCGATCCTTTCAATTGGGGTTTATCAAAGCCCACTCCCCTGCGCACGTCATCATCGCAATAGTTACAGGTGTTGAATTCATTTACGGTTTCTGGTTTGAAATAGCTTTTACCGCCATAATATCCTTCCTGTAAATACATCTGCATCATTTTGGCAATATCATTTGCGTTTGAGAACAATCCTGCGTGACCGCCTATCCCGCCCTGCATCGCAGCACCCTGATCGTGTACATAACCCTGTAGCAATTGGTTTCTAAAGGTCTGGTCATCTTCTGTGGGAACGATGCGGGTTTTTGCAAATTTTTTCAATGGTAAATATCCCGTATTGTTCATTCCCAGCGATTTGTAAAAATGAGTGGAAGTAAGCTCATCTAGATTTCTTCCCTCGCGGTCTTCGATATATTTTTTAAGTATATAATAGGGTAGATCACTGTACTTATATTCTTTGCGCTTGCGCAATTCACTATTAATGATGCGGTTATAAATAGTGTCTCCAACCACATGATTGGCAAAAATCCCATCGGCAACGGAGAGGTCGTGGTACTGGTCCAGAATATTCTTGTAATAGTCTTTGGATGGTTTTTTATCCAGGGAATCAAGTGTGTACTTATAAAAAGGAATCCACGCCTGTAACCTCGCATAATGGGATAGCATCTCGCGTATGGTTATGTCCTCTTTATTGGTATTCAAGTAGTTTTTATCCAACTTACTCAACTTATCATCCAACTGTATCACCTGTTGCTCGACCAGCTCCATTATTAATGGCAGGGTGGCGAGGATTTTTGTCACAGATGCAATGTCATAAATATCGTCAAATTCTACTTTCTGCGATTTGTCATACGTATGATGACCATAGGACTTGTCAAAAATTACCTTTCCCCTGCGTGCAACTAAAATCTGCATTCCCGGCGCTCCTTTTTGTGATATTGTATATTGGGCAAGACTATCAATTTTCTTCAAGATCATGCCATCCATTCCTACACTGGCTGGACTATTACTATAGGAAAGTCGCTTTATCGACGCGATGTCCATTCCAGTTCCCACTTTGAATTCGCCCGCGCTCACCGGCATTCTACCCGATACGTTCCTACCGCCAAAAATCATTTGGGCGCTGACCTGTTGCGCAAGATCACTATTTTGATACGACATAATGATCGCCTCAAAATTTGTTGTGGTCTGGAACTGCGCCAACATATATGGATTTACAAAAGCATCAAAAATCACATCGTGAGTTCTCGCGATCTCGTACAACCAGTTGAGCTGTTTGCTGTTCATGCTGTGGGATTTCCATGGATTGTCATTGCTCCTGTGAAAGCCGACGATCACCGTATTGTAGGTTGCCAGGTTATCCATCAACTCGTCCAGCTGGTCGCCAACAATTTTATCTACCTCGGCATATTTTTTCAGTTCTTGGTAAAAGGTAAGTCCAGAGTCATCGCCCAGTTCTACATAAGCAATTTTTTTGGTTTCAAGATTTTTAAGTGGAAGTAAGTCGTCCTTATTCTTTAAAACCGTAATCGCCGCTTCAATGGCATTTTCATAGACCACATCGTCTTTCTCGGTATTCAGGTCGTTGTATAGATTAAGGGTTTCAATAGGCTGGTAATTATTCAATCCCACGATATATTTAGCTTTCAAGATTTTCTTGACGGAATATTCTAGACGTTCCTTGGTTATTTCACCGTTTTTCAAAGCTTCTTCGATCAGCTTGATTGATTTGGGAACATCTTCTGAAATCAACAAAACATCATTTCCAGCTTTAAAAGCCTGGAGATCGATCTGACCCGGAGCGCTGAAGTTGCTCGCTCCCTTCATATTGAGCGCATCGGTAAAAATAAGACCGTTAAAACCCAGTTGCTCCTTGAGCATTCCCGTGACTACTTTCTCACTAATACTGGTGGGATAACCAGCGCGGGACTCGAGACTGGGAATATTTAAATGCGCTACCATCGCGCTGGCAAGGCCCTCATTGATCAACCTTCTGTAGGGATATAATTCCACACTATCGATGCGGGCTGCGGTAAAATCTACCGTGGGCAAGGTTTTATGACTGTCCTGGTCTGTATCGCCGTGACCGGGAAAATGCTTTGCGCTCGCGAGCGTTCCCGTGCTCTGCATTCCCTTCATAAACGCGCTGGCCTTGTCGGTTACATTTTGTTTATCCTCGCCAAAACTTCTGTTTCCTATAATCGGATTGATCGGGTTTGTATTGATATCTACATCAGGACCAAAGTTGATGTGAACTCCCAGCCTCTTGCAGTGCTCGCCTATGCGTTTTCCCACCTCATAACTGTGCGCATCCTTTGCATTTGCGCCCAGCGTCATGTTCCACGGGAATGCATAGGTGCTGTCCAGTCTCATGGCGAGTCCCCACTCTGCGTCCATGGCGATGAGCATGGGTGTTTTGGACTTTTTCTGTAGTTCGTTTGTGAGGGCTGCCTGTCTTAATGGACCACCTTTGGAGAAGATAATCCCTCCTATTTTGTTCTTTTCGACCAGTTTCCTCACACGATCCTCGTGCGCTTTTCCCTTGTTTGAGAATAGATCCACCATGAATAACTGGCCTATTTTCTCCTTAGTGTCCAGGCTTTGGTACACGCTGTCCACCCATTTATTTTGGGCGACGTGATCCTTGGCTTGTAACGGGTTGTTATTTGTGAGCTGTGCTGTTGAGGTGTAAGCTTTCGCGAAAGCAAAAACAACCAACAACCACTTCATAGTATCCATCATTCTCATAGTATCATAGCAATTCACGGGAAGAAACCAATAATCGTTCCCCAACCCTAAAAATATCGAATTACCAAAAGGAATTTCAAGAGTTTAAGCCAAAAAAAGCGGAGGTTGTAAACGATGTTATAAACCATGAAACCTGTAAATTTGACCCATGAAAATCACTTTACTTGCCGTAGGAAAAACCGACGATCCACGTATTGAGGAGTTGGTAGCCATGTATGCGCAACGTTTATCCCATTATGTCAACTTTGAAATACAGCTCCTGCCCGACCTCAAGAACACCAAAAACATGAGCGCCGACAAGCAAAAGCTGGAAGAGGGAAAAATAATCGCCCAACAACTGGAAACCAGTGATTTCGTTACTTTATTGGACGAGCGCGGCAAGCGTCTCAACAGCCTACAATTTGCCGAACTGATCAACAAACGCAGCGTTTCCGGACTTAAAAGGTTGGTTTTTATCATCGGCGGACCCTATGGTTTTTCAAGAGAAATTTATGACCGCGCCAACTCAAAATTATCCCTGAGCGACATGACTTTTTCGCATCAAATGGTGCGCCTTTTTGCCACAGAGCAGATTTATAGGGCGTTTACCATCTTAAAAAATGAGCCGTATCATCATGAGTGAGGGTTATGAGGTGTGAGGTTTTTGGGATAGAAAAATTTCCTTTAACCTAATATTCCCAACGATTTCAAAGGGGTAGGCTTAAGCCTACCCCTTTGAAATCGTCAATTTTTTCGCCTTGTCAGAACATTTTCGGTTGTTCTTACCAGTTATTTTGATAGCTTTTCTGCAAATTTTACAGCTATAGATGTTCCAATTATAAAATTGTTGTTTGTACTCCCAGTGTCATTTGCAAAAATTTCATCCTTGCTGTGTAAAAGTCTTCCTTCCAGTCTGCACATAATATTGTTCGCTGGCGTATAATCCAAATTTAGCGAAAAACCAGAGGTCTGAAAACCGTTTGCAGTCCCAGTCGGGATAATGATTCCGGTTTCATCTTGGTAATATTCGATTCTAATAGCAGATTTCCATTTTTCGGTAATTTTCATTTGCCCTATAATTATCGGACTCAACCACGTATCGTAACTTGAACTGCCCTTTGTTTTTTGTTGGGCACCAATGTCAAAACCAGCCGTCAGATTAAATGTTTCCGTGATCTGAAACTGACCGTAAAAATTATTGAAATAGCGCATTCGTCGAGTTACATCTGGGTCATCTGTTCCTATAAAACTGCTCCAATTCAATGTAATTTCTTCGTTCGGGCTAAAGTTTACCTGCGTTCCAAATGAAGGCAGGGAATTTCCTTCCAACCTTTGAATGCGTTGCCATCCATTAACAACTAGACCAGCGACTTCCCATTTTCGGTTGATGTTATAGGTAATTTTTGCGCCCGCAAGAAAATATGGGGAATTTTCAGCCAACAATGACCTTGTAAAGGTTGGGTTATCCATACTAATCGCACTCTCAAAACCTATGTGGGAAGGTAAAATTCCAGCGTCAATCCACAAGCTATTTGATTTGTTAAGAGATATACCGATGTTTGCCTCAAAAATATTTTTGATAACTCCTTGTTCTGCCGAATAGTTGTCGTTTGCGTACGTACCAGTTTGTAATGCAAGGTTTGCTCTATATTTTTCCTGTTCTAATTGAAATTTTACCAATCCCAGGTTCAGGTTGAACTCGTTATGTCGGTTGTGGTTAAAGAGAAAGGCTTGTCGAGAGGGTCCTTGTGGCTCATTAAAGTCATAAACATAAAAGACATCAGCAAAACCTGAAAGGTGCAATTGAGGCTTTTTTTGCCACGTACTATCGATTTGTGCTGAAATGTTGAGACTTGTAAAAGTCAAAATTATAGCTATTCCATATTGCCACATCTGTTTCATGTACAACCGATTGATTACCATTTTTTCTCGCTAAAAATGCAAATCCAAAAATAAGCACACCTACACGCCTTATAAACGGTTGTAGCATCAATATTTTTTAATTTTTTGTCAAATCTACCGTAAGAGCTCTTCTGGAACCTGTGGTACTGAATGCTGAAGCTACCTCAAATTATATGTTTTATGCCCAAAGCTGCTCCAACAGATAACGCACTGATTTACATTGATAAAACAGCTATCAATAAATTTGGTTGTGCTAAATTACTTACGGCCATCCCGTCAAAAACAAAAGTCGCAATCACGAATTTGTATTGAGAACAAGCAGAAATGGGGTTATTAAAATAGAACGAATTGATTTCATCTGATTTATTCGCAATATGTGATAATCTCTCCACTACAAAAAATGCCCGGCCGCGGTTTAAAACTGTCTTTTGAAATTGATAATAACAGACGGACTATAAGGCTGCAACCAGCAGTGTTCCGCTTTCCTGCCTGCTAAGACACTACAGGCAGTCGCGAAAGCAGAATCAAAAAAAGACAGCCACTTTATGACTGTCTTTTATTAAAGAGCAAACTCAGCGGATTCTTATCTAGGATCTAAAATCAAATCCACACGAGCGGTCAAATCTTTAAAATGATAGCGATCTACCGTGCTGCGGCTAGCGTTTGCCTTGCTGCGCAAAGTAGATTTAAGTGCTTCCAATTCTCCACGAACTAAGGCTCTGACATCACTCTGAGCGATATTATAATCGGCGGTGCGTGCATCGTCCTGTGTCATTAAATATTCCATGCGCTCGACATAGGCGCGTTGAAGATTACGCTTGTAGATATCCATTTTTGAATTATCAAACAACGCTTTTCTTGTATCCGTGAAAAGATCAAGTGCTGAGTAATAATTAGTATCAAGCGTCTCCGCATTTATCAACCTGCCGATGCGGTCCAGACTGAGCAAGCTATTCAAATGACGTACCTGCAAAGAACGGATGCGGTCAAAATAACCATCAGGACTTACGTTTTTAACGATTTCCTTATCTACTAACCATGCTGGGGTATCAAAAATATTATCAGCAATCCATTTCATGGATTCTTGCTGATAATTTTTATCGACCGTATTGTAAATAGTACCATCTTGATTGGGCATTTTCAAATCTTCAGTGACGCCGCCTATGTTGTTGACAACATGACCCGCATAACGCGACCAGACGCCCAGCATCTCTCCATAAAGCTCGCTCAGGTCATCATAATCCTGAGTCTCGTCCGATGTCCAGTCGGGTAGATTTTTTGCAACGTATTTGAGGTTTTTCATTCCATAGGTACTTGCTTTAACAGAGTTGTTTCCTATGGCTTCAGTTTGGGATTGCGGGTCAAAGCGGCTGCTCTGTCTTCCAAATTTGTACTTGGGATCTCCCGCTTTTTCCTCGATCCATTTATTGAGCGTTGCCTTTTCAGCTTCCGGAGTTTTTGCATCGGGTAGATAGCGGTAGCCCCAGTTTACGGCATAGTGGTCGTATGGTCCCATCTGGCGTACAAAACGTATGTTCTCATCGCCCGGCTGAGCAATATAGTTGTATCGAGCATAATCCATAAGACTTGCGGCAATCCCATTTTCTTGGGTAAAATCTCCATCCCTATAATCTTCCACGTCATACGCATAACTTGCTGCCATATTGTGTGGAAAACCTAATGCATGTCCTACCTCATGGGCGATTACCTGACGCATCATCTCTCCTATTTCCTCTTCGTTTGTATCTAAAGTACGTGCGCTGGGATTTGCCGCACCGGTTTCCAGTAAATAACGATTTCTATAAGAACGCAAGTGGTTGTGGTACCAGATAATATCACTTTCAATAATCTCCCCACTGCGCGGATCGCTTACACTAGGGCCGACCGCATTGCGGGTAGTACTTGCCACATAACGCACGACAGAATATCTTATATCCTCAGGGCTGAATTCTGGATCTTCTTCTAGGGTCGGCGCATCTTTTGCGATGATTGCATTTTTAAATCCAGCAGTTTCAAAAGGCTTTTGCCAGTCTTCAATTCCTTGTTTGATGTATTTTTTTAAACTCTCAGGAGTACCTGGATCTAGATAATAAACGATGGGCTTGATAGGTTCAACAAGTTCACCACTTGCGTAAGCGACTGGATCTTTAGGTTCTAGTTTCCATCTTCTGATGTATGTTTTTTCATCTGCTTTTAACGCTTTACTGGCATAATCTATCTGATTCATGGTAAAGAAACCCACTCTCGGATCGTTCAATCGCGGTTGCATGGGCTGCTCTGGCAACAGGATCATGGACTGGTTCATTTGCAAACTTATCGCACCGACTGCACTATTGGATGGTGGCTCTGAAGCGATATAGGTCATGTCCTGCCTTACCTCGACATTTTGGGGGAATGATTTTACACTATTGATAAAACTGCGTGACCCGTCCAGATTGCGCACCTTGTATGAACTTCTCAACCTGGGATTGAGTCCGCTGATGGCGGGAACGTCCGAGGTGAAAAATTTGGTCACATCAACAACGGTGGCGGTGGAGTCCTTACTAAAAGTTTCTATATCAAAGGCATATAAAGTCGGCTCGTAATTATTGACCTTGACCGAGTTGCTTATCGCAGCGGTGCTGTCCAGGGATACTTCGCTATAGGATTTTACCTTTAATAAAATCTTGTCCTGAAAACGTTCCCAGGTTACCAGTTGCTCATTGGTCTTGCTACCCGCATTCAAATAGCCGCCACCTAGGTTGGAAGGGATTTGTGAAATACGGCTCACCCAGAGCATGTCTTTGTTCAATAATTTATTGGGGATCTCATAAAAATAGGAATCCTCAACCTTATGAACGGTAAAAAGACCGTCATCGCTAACTGCATCCTTTGTAATTACCTTGTTGTAATCTTTAAATTTAGATTTTTTATTAGCTGGTACATTCGCTTCTTTATTAGTAGGTTGCATGGCCTTTTGACTTGCTTTACAACTTGATAAAACAAGTGCCGCGGCAAATATCAGCGGCATTATCTGTGTGATTCTCATATATTTTTTAATAATGGTTTAAAGTTAGGGAAAATTGAAATTTGGGACATATCGCAGAAAAACAGCTTCAATTTTGAAATTTTTAGTGAATTCAACAAAGGTTCATTACTTAAATCTTTAATTATAACAATTGATGAGTTTTAATTTTGCTTTCGCGCCTGCCTGTCGTGCTCTAGCAGGCAGGAAAGCGGAACCATCCAATTAACTCTTTTTCAACAACGCTACTAAAGCATCTGTACAATCAATCATCTCCTGTTCTGGGCGTTTATCCAGTGATTTAATGGCGCAATCGTAAAATAATTTACTCTGATCGTTGGGAGAAATGGTTTTGATCCATTCTAGTTCTTTCCTGTAGAGACTGTCGGAAAATTGGGACGCGTAAAAAGGTTTAAGATAGGCGACGCCACTCTTTTTCACGAAACCGCGATCCATTATATCCAGCGTGTGGTGTGCAAATTCAAAATCACCAGTTTCGGCAATTTCCATGGCACGAGTAATGTCTCGCTGAGCCTCGTATCTGCGCATTTCAAAGGATGTGCTTTTATTAGACATATCGTTCAAAATCTCTGTTCCCATCTGACTGAGACTGAAACCCTGAAAAACGTTATATAAATTAACCACTTTCAATTCTTCATCCTTATCAAAAGCTGCGTAAAAAACGATAAAATTACTATGGTCTATCTCTGTAGGAGATTGCAATATAAAATTCAAGCGATATACTCCATCTTTTTCATGTATGTCAAAAAGGTTAAATTGAAGGTTTTCCTCGTCAATTGCATCCAGATAACTATTGATGATATTCTCATAAAAACCTCTAAATGCTGCATAGGCGTACTGTCGTTCCATTTTTGGCAAGTCATAAAAGTCACTTCCCAGTCGCATTGCATAACGTGTAGGACTGAACATCTGACCTAGTTCATACGCTCTATTTGCATTCATATTTGTTTCAATTGCACTCGCCATGTGCTGAACTTGGGCGAGATCCAGCGCTTTTTGATCCACACACGATGTGAGCAGAAATATTGAACATATGATACCTAAAGAAATCGATTTCATAAAAGGGTTTAAATTCCTTTGATAAAATTACTATAAAGATCATTAAACTGATAGCCTTCTGAAAATCGCTTTTTACTCAATTTATCAAATTCTACCAATGACCATAAAATGAATTCCTTTAAAAAATAACGATCTTCCGTAGCAGTTTCTGGCTGATATTTCTGGATGAGATCTTCTAACGGAGTTACTTGATCGATGAGTTGTTTATAGTCTGCATCACTCAATTCGTCCAGTAATTCCAGTCCGTCGTTATTAAAAAACCACTCCACTAATTTATCATAAGGAGTTTCTTCATCGGGTTTTTTGAGCTTCTTGATTTCTGGGAAATATTGCGGAAAGAGTATTTTAGTCGCCTCACCGATCAACTCCGTCGCCACAAAAGCGGCTCCCTCCTGCTCTCCTTCATAAACTAACTCCACCTTACCAGTAATCGCTGGAATAATCCCGTTCACATCAGAAAATCTTACCGTGGTTCTATCATCGCCGTTCATCAATGCGCGTCGCTCTGCGGTGCTCAGTAAATTCTCAAAAGCGGTGATACTCATGCGCGCACTTACCCCACTTTTCTCGTCAACATACTCGCTTTCCCTTGCGCTAAAACTAATTTGTTCCAATAGATCCTTGGCAAGTTCTGGTACGTAGATCATTTCTTGGGTGCGGCCATCACTTTTTGCTTCTTGCTGGGTAATGGTTTTGGCAATGGCAATGGTTTCAGGATAGTGAGTCAAAATCTGCGAACCAATTCTATCCTTCAACGGCGTCACGATACTTCCCCTGTTCGTATAATCCTCAGGATTTGCGGTAAAGACAAATTGCATATCCAGCGATAAACGCAACTTAAACCCTCTTATCTGGATATCGCCCTCTTGCAGAATATTAAACAATGCTACTTGAATACGTGCCTGGAGATCTGGCAATTCATTGATCACAAAAATACAGCGATTGGCACGCGGAATCATTCCATAATGAATCACGCGATCATCTGCATAGCTTAATTTAAGATTTGCCGCTTTTATGGGATCGATGTCACCTATTAAATCTGCCACCGTAACGTCTGGCGTGGCTAGTTTTTCATAAAATCGATCGTCGCGGTGCAACCATGAAATAGGAGTTGCATCACCGTGTTCTTCAATAAGTTCAATCGCTGTGCGAGATAGGGGCGCATAAGGATCATCGTGGATCTCACTACCCGTGACATAGGGAATGTATTCATCCAGCAAACCGGTCATTAATCGCGCAAGACGGGTTTTTGCCTGACCTCGCAATCCCAATAAATTGATGTTGTGTTTTGATAGGATCGCTCGCTCCAATTCTGGGATCACGGTATTTTCATAGCCGTGGATTCCCGTGAAAGAGTCTTTTCCTGATCTTATATTGTTTTTGAGATTATCCCTTAATTCATTTTTGATGGATTTAGATTCCCATCCGGACTTTTTGAGCGCGCCCAGCGTGTTTATTTCTTTACTATTCATAGCATGTTTTGATACGGTTACAAATTACAACCGCGTGTTTAGATAAGCAATGGTTAGGGATTATTTTAACGGTATGAAGAACGATTGGAGATTAGCGATGTTTGTTTTTTGGATTGGTTTGAGAAACAGGATATTTGATTGAAAGCAGGATTTTAAACCCTACACCCATATTCTTTCGCAAACTGATATTGATTTACAGCGCAATCGATCGTCCTGTTTCTTACCATTTTTTCTGATTGATATTGCTTATTTACGCTTTCGCGAAAGCGGAAACACATTAAGGAATAAACTTCTTCTACTAACTGATATACTTCCACAAGCCTTTTTTGTTCTGTAGAAAATTCATCACGCGACGTACGTTTTCATTCTCTGGTGCGGCGATGCTTGGGTCTAGGTGGAGCAGTTTTTTTGCGGCTTCACGGGCAACGGCGAGTATTTTGTTATCCTTGACGATATCTGCGAGTCGCAGTTCCATCACACCGCTCTGTCGGGTTCCCATGAGATCTCCCGGGCCGCGCAACTGGAGATCTACTTCGGCAATCTGGAAGCCGTCGGTGGTTTCACACATGGTTTTGAGCCGCGTTCTACTATCCGAGCTCAATTTATGGCCCGTCATAAGAATGCAATAACTCTGCTCTGCGCCACGACCTACCCGACCGCGCAACTGGTGCAATTGGGAAAGCCCAAAACGCTCTGCACTCTCAATAATCATCACACTGGCATTAGGTACGTTCACTCCTACTTCGATCACCGTGGTGGCAACCATAATCTGGGTTTCTCCCTTGACGAAGCGATTCATCTCAAAGTCTTTATCGGCAGGTTTCATGCGCCCGTGGACGATACTCACCTGATATTTAGGCGCGGGAAATTCTCGGACGATACTCTCATAACCGTCCTGCAAATCTTTATAATCAAGCGTTTCTGATTCCTCGATGAGCGGATAAACAATATAAATCTGTCGTCCCAACTCGATTTCATCACGGATAAATTTAAAAACGGACAACCTGTTTTTATCATAGCGGTGAACGGTTTTGATCTCCTTGCGACCCGGCGGCAATTCATCAATGACCGAAATATCAAGATCGCCGTACAGACTCATGGCAAGCGTTCGCGGGATGGGAGTTGCCGTCATGACCAATACATGCGGAGGAAGATCGTTTTTCTTCCATAATTTGGCACGCTGCGCCACGCCAAAACGATGCTGCTCATCCACCACCGCAAGGCCTAGATTTTTAAATTTTACTTTATCCTCGATAAGCGCGTGGGTGCCGATTAGAATATTCAGGCTTCCATCTTCCAGCGCTGCATGAATCACCCGTCGAGCTTTGGTTTTTACCGACCCAGTAAGTAAAGCCACTTGAATTCCTGAATTCTCCAACAATTCCGTAACTCCCGCATAATGCTGCTGGGCAAGAATCTCTGTAGGTGCCATGATGCAGGCCTGAAAACCGTTATCCATGGCGAGCAATGAGGTAAGAACGGCGACAATGGTCTTCCCAGATCCTACATCACCCTGCAATAATCTATTCATGTGGGCGCCCGTTCCCATGTCCTTTCTGATCTCTTTTACCACCCGTTTTTGTGCGCCGGTAAGTTCAAAGGGTAAATGGTCTTTGTAAAAATTGGTGAAGTTTTTACCTACTTGATCAAAGATATAACCCTTGATTTTGGTCTTGCGAATTCTATTTTGAAGCAACAGTTCCATCTGGATAAAAAACAATTCCTCAAATTTCAATCGGTACAGGGATGCATTTAAAAAGGCCGCGCTGGTAGGAAAGTGCGCGTTGAACATCGCCTCATTTTTACCCAAAAGTTGATACTGTTCCCGCATTTCGTCAGGCAGGGTTTCCACAAATGCACCTTTGATCTCACTGAACAGCTGGCGCATCAACTTCACGATATAGGTATTGGTAATCTTGCGTTTTGCGAGCATTTCGGTACTGGGATAGACGGGAGTCATTGCGCTTTGGGTGCGTGACTTGTGATCCTTGAGCAGTTCCAGCTCTGGATGGGCGATGTTGTACATGGATCCATACCTTGCGACCTTGCCAAATGCGACGTAGGGCTCGTTGATCTGTAAGCTTTCGCGAAAGTGTTTCTGTGACCTAAACCACACCAGTTCCATAGAGCCCGTGCCATCACTGAATGTGGCCACCAGCCGCTCTGCATTTGCCGATCCCATGGTTTTTATATTGGTGATTTTACCAATGATCTGAACCTGGGCAGACTCTGGCACTAGTTGATTGATCTTATAATACTTAGTCCGGTCTATGTAGCGATTGGGGAACAGATTTGCGAGATCGCCGTAGGTATGTAGGTGTAATTCACTTTTGAGCAACTTTCCCTTTTGTGGCCCAACGCCATTGAGGTAATCTATAGGTGTGGAAAGGAAGTTGAGTGGCACGGGAGGGTTTGTTCAATGATTTTTTGAGCTATCCAAATTTACAGGTTTTGAGGTTTCTAACTAAAGCATTTTAATAAAAAGAGCTTATATGATTAACAAACTAAATTTTTAAGTACTGGCAAACTAGTTATTTTACAGCACATAATTTTTCTTATATCTTACAACGAGCACACTATACTTGCAATCATCAAACCTCCCGTCAGTCTACTCGTATTACATCGCTCTCATCATTCTCTTAATAAGGAGTAAACTAAGAAGTCCCTTTTATATTCTCATCGCTGTCCTCTATAAAAAAACAGCTTCCTAAACCTTGTTTTTAAGATGTGAATTTTATCATTTACACTCGCATTATTCAATTTGAAATTATAAAGTGAACCACCACTATTTCCAATAATTACTTCTATGGAGTCTAGATTTAATACAATGAGAAAAACAGTGTGATTTTTGAAATCTTATGCCACTATCCGAGAAAAGTTTTCTGTAACAGATATATATATATATAGTTTATCAATCGTCGGCAATGCAGATGCTATATTAGGATTAGACCTACACATAAACAAATTACCATCTATCAAACACAAAAAAGTATCGTCTCCCTCAGGTCTATTTTTAATATCATCACTTTCACAGGATGACGATGAGAAAAGTAACAAGCCAAATGATAATAGTGATGTAATTTTCGCAGTTTTCATAATATCCAACTTCATCGGTTATTATGTTATTAGTAAGTATCTTACATTAAGCAGCATTTCAGCTTTTTGGACAGCTTTTCGATTGATAATTTCAAACAAGAAAGCATTTGCCTCTACTTTTTTTTAGATTACCTCGTCTTCTGCATCACAGATCTTTATCAGCAATCTCGACAACGTAGATTTAATTTCTACAGTCCTACAGAATATCTGCACATATTACTGAAGATTAAATACACCTACAAAAGTGTCCCAATACCCGCCGAACATTTTACATCTCAAAAATAGACTGCTTTTAGAAGTTAAAGCAAAATACCTTAAAGTGTATGATTGTAAATTAAACTGTGTCCGACAAAAACTCACTCTCTTTTTCAAAGGGGTAGGCTTAAGCCTACCCCTTTGAAAAAAGGGCAGACATCTATAATCAATTATATACAAATCAGTATGATTTACATATTTAAGATTTTTAGAGTCCAGCTTTCGCGAAAGCGAAACGAAAATCTGCATACCACATTCAATGTGTGAAATTACAACCCATCTACTACCCCATTACGATCCACTTTACCAGTCCTAGTCTCCTTAAACTCCTTCACATACACCACAGACTTAGGTGTTTCAAATTTATCAAGACTGTCAAAGGATAACTCAGCAGTTTTTTCTCCCTCAATGACCAGAGCAACTTCTTGACCCAGTTCTTGATTTGCTTTTCCATATACAAAAAAGCGGTTTTGGATTTGTGTTGAGAGTTTTTCCTCAATTTTTTGGGGATGCACTTTTACGCCTCCGGTATTAATGACATGGTCTGTGCGGCCTAGAATTTTGAATTGGTTTTCTCCAGTGAGTTCGGCGAGATCGTTAGTAGTTAATTTTTCTGAAGCCAGCTCTGGCGCATCGATGACCAGACAACCGCGATCATCGAGTGAAACCGTTACATTTTCCATACAGCTAAATGCTTCCTCATAAACCGGATGGATTTTACGTATCGCCACGTGCGAGGCAGTTTCTGTCATGCCATAGGTATGATAGGCTTTGGTATGTTTATTTTTGAGCAGCTCGGGCAGGTTTGCGGCAATCGGTCCACCGCCTATGATGACTTTTTTGGTTTTATAGATGTTGTCTAACGAACTGAGCACCTGATGGTTGGTCATTGCCGTAAAATCATACCGCTTTCTCAAAACATCCAGCGGCGTGGCCGTGGGTTTAACGATATCCAGCTGCCAGCCCAGTTCAATCGCACGTATCATCATCATCTTTCCCGCAATATAATTGAGCGGCAGACAGCATAGCGCATCACATTCCTTGGGTAGGTTGAACCAGTTTCCCGTATTGTTTGCACTATTGATAATGTGTTCTTTTTTAAGCTTTATGGATTGCGGCTTTCCCGTGGACCCGCTGGTCTCGACCGTAAGTACGTCAAAATCGTCTAGCCAATTCAGCAAAAAATCGCCTACTTCCCGTTCCCATTCCTCGCCTTCTTTTACATAGCTGTAGGCAACGGTCATGAGTCCTTGATGATCTAGCGATCGGTTGTTCAATTTAAAATCTGGATGTATTTTAGGTATCATAGTGTTTCGTGTTGGAGGTTATTTTGTTCAAGGGCTAGAAACTCTTCTTTGGATAGTACACGCCCAAATAATCGCTCCTTCCAGTTGTCCCATTTATAAATCTTGCCCAGTATGAATAAAATCAAGGGATAACCAATTAAAATGGGAAGTATATCGGCAATCCCAAAAGAAGGTTCTGAAATATCTATATAGATGGAATCGGTCTGTAGGGCGGTCCATGATGAGGTAATCAGTAATGCGGCAACAATGTTGTTTGCCGCATGAAAGCCCAGAGCAAGCTCCAGTCCCTCATCCATGAGCGTCATTGCGCCCAGTAATAACCCAGTTCCTATATAGAAAACCATCACGCCCATTCCCAGTTTCTCAACCTCGGGATTTGCCGAGTGCATCAACCCAAATAAAACGGAGGTTACGATCAACGGAATCCAGCGCGTCTTAGTCGCTATTCCCAGTCCCTGCAACAACTGACCACGGAACAGGTATTCCTCAAAACTGGTCTGTAGTGGCAACATGATCAATGCAACGATGAGCAAGGGTATAAATTTATCCCAGTCCAGGTTGTATTCAATACTTTCGGGCGAGGTGTACACAGATATCATGATGAGACTTGCAGATACAATTCCCCAAAAAGCAAACATAAAGAACACACGTTTCCAATCTACCTTTTTGCGAGAGGTCGTCAGTGCGGTAAATGACTGCTGGTGAACCACCAGCGCCCAAAAGAATACCACGGCAATCCCGATGACAAAAACTCCCAGACTTATGACCAACATCCATAATTTACCAAATCTGGCGATCATTTGCTGCATCTGTACTTCCACCGATGCGCCATCTGCCATCATTGCCACGGTCGCGACGTAGTTGACGATCATAAAAAGAATAAACAGTCCTGGAATCACAAAAAAGTTCCAGGTTCCCGTCGTTCCCTTATATCCCTGTTCTATATACATTCTATAATTTTAACGAGTTAGTGTCCCACGATACCGTATCGTTACACCACAATTTACCATTCTTGATCTCTAGCGGCGCTGGGATATTGTTGTTATAAAGTGATCCCGTTCCCAGTCCTTGCGGCATCATATTTCCCATGGTATAGGTAAACTGGGCGATGGCATTCAGTCCTACATTTGACTCTAGCGCACTGGTAATCCACCAACCTATATTTCTGGACGAGGCCAGCTCGATCCATTCCCGACAACTGGCAAAACCGCCCACGAGCGCAGGTTTTAAAATAATGTATTGGGGTTTGATTTCTTCCAGACAGCGTTCTTTTTCCGCTCTAGAATAAATTCCTATCAGCTCTTCATCCAGCGCAATATCCAGCGGTGTATCGGCACAAAGTTGCGCCATTTCTTGCCACTGACCTTGCTTTATGGGCTGCTCGATACTGTGCACGTTAAACTGGGCGATCTGGCGCAGTTTTTCTTTGGCTTCTTGGGGAGAGAATGCCCCATTTGCATCTACTCTTATGGTGATCTCGCTTTCGCGCCCGCCTGCCGGACGGTCAGGAAAGCGGGAACGTATCATATTCTAACAGTTTCAATTCTTGATCAAAATCTATCGCTCCTATTTTCAATTTGATACAACTAAAACCTTGCTCCAATTTTTCTGTAAGTTGATCGTGCATAAATTCTTTATCGCCCATCCACACCAGGCCATTGATGTTGATGGCGTCCTGACCCTCGGTAAACATGGAGGGAAAAAGTTCAAAAGGCGATGCCGACTGGTACGATCTCAGTGCCATTTCATAACCAAAACGTATGGAAGGCCATTCCTCCAGTTCCTGCATCATCTCAACAGGTTTGCGTCCTATGTGATCACAGGTCCATTGCAATTTATCCTCAAAACCGGGCCTATCGTCGATGGACAGACCTCTAAAAAGGTTGACTTCTCCTATTCCCTTTTTATGTTCATGTTCAATGATGATAAAAAAAGTTTCTTTAGTCTTTAAAACGCCACGCGAAGTTCCCGCAGGGTTTTTAAAGTTTAAAGTGTAGGACTGATAGTGCGCTTTCATATAATGCCGCAAGTTTTAAATGGGATTAAACGTATCCGTTGAGTTATATACCTCCTAAAATATGGTCAGATCTTCCTTGACATAATCGTCCAGATACTCAAAGCGCTCGGTAAGTTTACCATCGCTGGTCGTCATTTGTGCGCGGGCTAGTGTTCCATTTTTATCTTTATTAAAAAATGCGGGCATCACACTCTTTTCAAACATCTCGCCAAATCCCTCACTCGCATCCTTGGGCAGTTCACAGGGCAGATTATCCACCGCCATTACGGTAATCGCTCCCTTGGATTTGAAATCGACCTCCGTCTCCTTTACGGGATCATAGCCATAAATGGGATCTGCAATGGTGCTGGGGCGCAAGGTGCTCGCAATGGGACCGTCGATGTCACAACTTACATCTGCAACTAGATTGATCTTAAAATCTGGATGTCTGGCATCTTCCCTAGTGAAAAAATAAGGTGCGTTATTGCCATAAAAATGACCGGTAATCAACATGTCGGTCACTTTTGCATACTTCATAAAATCGCTCACGAGCAGTTCGGGATTGTTATAGCACTCTGTTTTTGTGGGCTTATAACCGTCCTTGCGCGTGTAATAATCCACTACGTCCAGTTGTGTATAGACCGTTTGATCATTTTTAAAATGGCCCAGTTGCAAATAAGCTTTGGGAGTTACTTTATGCACACCCAGCTCTTCCAGGATTTCCTTGATCCCGCCGGCAACTTTTCCAGTTCCCGTCATGCATATTTTAATTGCGGGCAGGTCATTTTTAATGCGGTGCAATTCAGCTTTGAGCGCGGCATAGTCGGGAAGGTCCTCAACTTTGGGCAATTGAAAATCTCCATCCCGCAGTCCCAGTGCCCTAAAACCGTTATAGGCTCCTACAATCCCAGCATACCGACCAAAACCGATCAGTCTTGCTCCATTCTTCTTTACGATGGTCTCATGATCATAAAGTTCTATCTTCTTGTCGAGAATCTCAATCAATAGATCTCTATTGTAGGGCTGCTTTTTTATCGTGTGCGAGAAGAAAAAATACTTCTTGCCAGGAACCAGGTTTTCCTTGGGTACTTCCTTCACGCCCAGCATCACGTCTGCGTGAGAAACGTCGTCGGTGACGGTAATGCCTACCTCTTTATATTGTGCATCGCTAAATATTCTAATGGGAGAAGATTCTACGATGAATTCCGCTTTGGGAAACTTGAGTTGCATTCCCGCTAACTGCTGCGGTGTAAAAACCACCCTCCTGTCCGGCGGATTTTTTCTCTCTCTGATAATGGCAAATTTCATGGACAATTATTTGAGGCAGCAAGATAAGGAATGAGGGATGAAAAATGAATTCGAACTTGACGTTGAATTTGAACTCGAACTCGAACTCGAACTTGAACTTGAATTCGAACTTGAACTGAATGATACTTGAACTTGAACTTGATATCCAAGAAATACAAATCCAAAATTTAATGTCTAATAATGACCCTTAACACGAAGTGTTCAGTATTGAATTTTAATCTTGTACTTTAAAATTTCAACCATTTAACTCAAATTGCTTTCCTCCAGCACTTCATCATGCGCCAGTTGCCATTGAGATCGCGGTAGGTCTCACAATTAAAATTAAGTGAATCTGCAAGGGCAATAATTTCTTCGTTCAGGTACTGGTTGATCTCAAAGTAGAGAAATCCCTTGGGTTTCAGGCTTTCTTGTGCGAGTTCCATGATTTTCCTGTAGAATTTCAGCGCATCGTTGTCCGGTACAAAAAGCGCCATGGACGGTTCAAATTTTAATACATTATCGTGGATTTCCAGCTTCTCCAGTTCCCGCACGTAAGGCGGGTTGCTAACGATCAAATCTGCCATGGGAAGCTTTGAGAGTGATAGGATATCTTCTTGTAAAAACTGCGTGCGCTGTTCTCGATCTAACCTTGCAGCGTTCTTTTTTGCAACGGACAGTGCCCTTTCTGAGACATCTATTAATAGGAGTTCCGCTTTCGCGAAAGCGAGACCCAAACAAATCCCTATACAACCCGTTCCCGTTCCTATATCAATTATCTTGTTGATATCCTGACCTTTATGATTCTTTTCAATGAGTGCGACCAGTTCCTCGGTCTCCTGTCTGGGAATTAAGGTGTGTTCGTTGACCAAGAATTCATGTCCCATAAAATGCGCAGTTCCCGTAATGTGCTGGACAGGTTTGGATTGCAACAATTCGTACAATGCATTTTTTAGAATTTCTTCCTGTAAATGGTTGAGATCGTCACGATCACGTATAAAAAAATCCGAGCGCGACCAGTGCAATAAGTCCTCACAGAGAAGCTGTAGGATGGACAGGATCTCGCTTTCTGGATATACCTCAGAAAGTGTTTTTACGTACAATAACTTAGTCTCGTTGAGTGTCATCTACAAATTTTTAGTCATCTGGACGGGACATGAATAGTGACCGGTGTCGCCCAGTGGGGCGTCGATCAGTTCAAAACCAACCTTTTTATAGAGCTTTTGAGCCTCGTACATATTATCCATGGTCTCCAGGTAGATGTGTGCGTACTTGAAACCTGTAGCGACATCCAGACATTTTTTCATTAATAGGCTGCCCACGCCCCTGCCCCTGGCTTCCTTTGTAAAATACATCTTTTGGAGCTCGCAGTAATCTCCCGTCCCATGATCCAGTGGGCCAATTCCCGCGCCACCCTGTATGGTTCCATTCCCATCCTCAACCACATAATAAGCCCTGCGAGGCTGTTGGTAGTGCTGGTACATTGCCTGGGTCGCGGCATCGCTGTAGGCGGTACCGATCTTGGGCGCGCCGTATTCAAGTATTACGGACTGGATGATGTCGCGTAACGCCGCGTTATCCTTGGGAAGAATGGCTCTCAATTTCATGGGACTAAAATACAGTTCCCGTGGATTTTGGCTCAGTGGATTGGCTTATTTTTTCAAACTATTGGCAATTTTCATAAAACCAACTTTAAAGATGGTAGTACATTTGTTCCATGCAGGAATTAGAACTTTACATGAATAGGTGCTTGCAACTCGCTGCAAATGGTCTGGGAACTACCTATCCCAATCCGCTGGTGGGGAGTGTGATCGTCGATCCTGCCGGTAAAATCATAGGAGAAGGCTGGCATTATAAAAGCGGGATGCCACATGCGGAAGTCAATGCAATCCACCATGCCGTTTCCAACGGCTATACTGAAAGCCATTTTAAAAATTGTACCCTTTATGTGAACCTGGAACCCTGTTCCCATACCGGTAAAACGCCGCCCTGCGCATCACTAATTATTGAAAAAGGATTCAAGAATGTGGTGGTAGGAACGCTGGATCCACATGAGAAAGTTGCCGGGAAAGGCTGTCAAATGCTGAAAAATGCAGGAATTACCGTAAAAATCGGGATACTGGGAAATGAGTGCTCCCTGCTCAACCGCAGATTCTTCACCTTCCACCAAAAGAATCGTCCTTATATTATACTCAAATGGGCCGAAACCTCTGACGGCTTCATCGCACCGCAGTTTAAAGACGAGAAAAAACCCGTGTTTATTACCAATACCCACAGCCAGCAACGCGCCCACAAACTAAGAGCAGAAGAGCAGGCAATACTCGTGGGCGCACGGACGGTCATCGACGACGACCCATCACTTACCTGCCGTTCCTGGAGCGGCACATCGCCGGTACGAGTAATTATGGACTCCAGAAAATCATTATCAGCAGATTATCAGGTTTTTGACGGCCTAGCCGAAACGCTGCATATACATTACAAACTTGATGAGCTGGAAAAAGTTATGGATCAGCTTTATAAAAACTCGATCCAGTCCGTGATCGTGGAAGGTGGAGCGGCTACACTACAGGCATTTATAGATGCGGGATTATGGGACGAGGCCTATCAATTTATGGGAACTGAGGTGCTCTTTCATCAAGGTCTAAAAGCACCACGGTTGAGTGGGAATTATGAAATTAAAAGTCGGGAGTTGATAGAAAATGATGTTCTCAAAATCTATCATCGATTATGATTTGGCTTGCGTTAAGTATCGCGACCTCCAGTTTGCTGTACGTCATCTTCAAGTATTTCCAGATATATAAAGTCAACCGATTACATGCGATCGTAATAAATTATGCTTTTGCCTGTCTTACGGGACTGGTTGCCTATCGAGGAAATCTGGATTTTCACGACATTCTCAAAGCTGAATGGTTGCCCTATGCCGTCGTCCTAGGAACTTTATTTATTACGGTTTTCAACGTGATGGCACTCACGAGCCAAAAAAATGGATTGTCGGTTGCCGCGGTCGCCAGCAAGATGTCGCTGGTCATTCCCGTGATGGCTGGTTTTTGGTTGTATGAAGAAAGTTTTGGCTGGGTCAAGATCGTGGGAATAGCACTCGCGCTTGCCTCTGTGGTTTTAACATCAGCAAAAACAAAAAATGCGGTTATCAAAAACAAGGGTTACTTATTACTGCCGTTGTTACTGTTTGCGGGAAGTGGCATTATAGACACGACCTTAAAATATGCAGAAACAACCCACGTGCCGGACGGAGACGAGCCGCTTTTCAGTGCGGTCTGCTTTTTAATCGCTTTTATTATCGGGATTTTTATTATGCTCTTTGAAGCCACGCAGCGCAGGTATGTGAACGGTAGATCGCTGATAGCCGGAGTACTGCTGGGAATCCCCAATTATTTTTCCATCTATTTTATTATCAGGGCATTAAAAACTGACATGGAGAGTAGCGTGGTCTATCCCATCAATCATGTGGGAACGGTGCTGCTCACCTCGCTTCTGGGAATATTTATCTTTAGGGAAAAGATGATCCCTAAGAATTACCTAGGAATTGCAATTGCTGTTGTGGCTATTGTTATGGTAGCTTTCGCGAAAGCATAATCGTTACCCTCCATATTACCTAGTAAAACCTGCAAAACCATCAACAACGATCGTGTAAGGCTGACCTGCGACCTCTTGATCTTCCTCTCCATTTATTTCAATGATGAGATCGCTGGCGGTTAGTGTAGAAATCGCATAATCTCGAGTTACCAAATCATCTGCCTGTCCGTCAAGGCTTCCCACTAAAAAATCTTCAGAAAAAACGATGGTATTCCCGGTAATTACATAAGTGCCAGAAGTGCCAGAGATATCGGAAGTCGTGGTCTCGTCGCCTACTCCCAGAGCTGTAGTTATAAAAGTGCTGGTGCCCGTGGCGGTATAAGTGCCATCAGCGTTGAAAGTCATGGTAACATTTGAGGAAACGAGCGAGGTGTTGACCTTTGTGGAAACGGTCTGTCCCACCACATCCAGATTAGTAAATGCATCAATGTCCGTATCATCGAGGCTCCAGGTGCCCACGATCAAGGCTGCGTCGATCTCGTTGAGCGGCGTGTCACCGTCATCCTCCATGGAACAGGAGACAAATATCAAGGTGGATAAAAATAGAAGTGATATAAATCCTTTCATAATTGATTTTAATTAATTTAGCCGCAATATATAACACATACCTCCCATAATTTTGAGTTTGATGCCCTGAACTCCCTTATAAAAATTTAAATCCCAATTGTCCGACTCCTATAAAACCATCGTCAAACCTTCCCCAGAGATACTATATAAAGTAAAGGGCAGTAAGTTTTATGCCAATGCTCTTCCATTACATAGCGGCAACGAGATGGACAACATCTTACAAGCATTGGGGAAAAAACACGTTAAAGCCGGTCATCATTGTTATGCTTGGAAACTGGGAGCTGGCGAGGATGATTATAGAATTAATGATGATGGCGAACCTAGAAACAGTGCCGGCGCTCCCATATATGGACAAATACTATCGAGCGAACTAAGTGATATTGCGGTGGTGGTCTCTAGGATATTTGGCGGCACAAAACTAGGAGTCAGTGGGTTAATGAATGCCTATAGGGAAAGTGCAGCAATGGTACTGGATCAATGTGAGGTAGTGAAGCGCGTTATTGTAAAACGTATTCTTATATCTTTTGATTATCCACAAATGAATCAGGTCATGCGGTTTATAGATGAGAATTCATTTACCATAAACGACCAGCAACTTACCCAGAGTTGTGAGATCACCATTTCAGTCCCCAGTTCCCGGCAGGAAGAATATGTAGAACTGATCAATAGCTGGCATCCCATAACTGCAAAGGCGCTTTGATAAATTATATCGCGGCCGTTTTTTATTACACCTATTCTATGTTGGAAATCTAGAAGACCTCAAATAAAGCTTCATTTAATATTGGTTGGGAATTCATTCAACGAGCATTTCACGACATCTTTTTAGAAAGTCTGGAAGTGGTTTCATAGGCCTAAAAGTTTTTGAATCAGTAAACACCAGAACGAGGTGAGCGGTTGCGCATAATTGGTCACTAGAATTGCGTATTTCATAGTCAAAAACCACGCGTGTTGTAGGAATTTTACTAAGCCTAACGATTACCGTAATTTCATCATTGAAGCGTATGGGTTTTGAGTATTTTATATCTATTTGGTAAACAGGCAACAAAGCACCATCTTCCTCCATGCGTGCGTATGAAAAACCCAGTTCATCCAACCAGGACAATCTTGCTTGTTCCATGTAAATCAAATAGTTGGAATGATGAATAATGCCCATCTGATCAGTTTCTGAATAACGGGTAGTAATTTTTATTTGCGATTCTATCATATTTTAGGTGTAAATATTAGGTTAGTAAAAAAGATATCTTACTGCGACAATTTTTTAGAATAATCAATCCTGAAAACAGTTTTTTTTAAGGTTTTTTATACACATATTTGTTCTCGGTTAAAACGCATGGATTTCTATCCATAATTTTAAGTTCTAAGCCTACTATCTTAATCAAAAAAATAGAGTAATTATGACATTGACGGCAGCATCGGTGTGGGAAAACTGTCTCACTTTTATAAAGGACAATATTAACCCACAAGCCTACAAAACTTGGTTCCTGCCCATCAAACCTGTAAAGCTAACTGATACAGCACTTAGTATTCAAGTACCCAGTAGGTTTTTTTATGAATGGCTGGAGGAACATTACATCAAGCTGCTCAAGACCGCGCTAACCAGAGAGTTAGGTGAAGGTGCAAAATTGATCTATGCCATAAAAATGGAAAATTCCATCAAGGGCATGGAAGCTTTTACCGAAAAAATCCCCAGTAGCAATCGCAGTATCAGCAATTCGCAGTCTGTGGATGCTCCCATTAGAAGTAAGAGCCCTGAGCTTAAAAACCCATTTATAATTCCTGGAATAAGAAACGTAAAGATCGAGTCCCAACTCAATCCTTCCTACAACTTTGACAGCTTCCTAGAAGGAGATTCCAACCGACTTGCGAGAAGCGCTGGAATGGCAGTTGCTAACAAACCTGGAGGAACTTCCTTCAATCCATTGTTAATATTTGGTGGTGTTGGACTCGGGAAAACGCACCTGGCACACGCCATAGGTGTAGGAATCAAGGAAAACTATCCCGACAAGACCGTTCTATACATAAGTGCTGAGCGATTTACCCAACAATACATCGAGTCTGTAAGAAAAAACACACGTAATGACTTCATCCATTTCTACCAGATCGTGGACGTTCTCATAGTAGATGATATTCAGTTATTTGCAGGGAAATCCAGTACCCAGGATGCATTTTTCCACATCTTCAACCACCTGCACCAAAATGGCAGGCAGGTAATACTTACCAGTGACAAAAAACCTGTGGATATGCAGGATATCGAGCAACGCTTACTTTCCCGCTTTAAATGGGGATTGAGTGCAGAACTCAACCAGCCAGATTTTGAAACCAGAGTCTCGATCATCAAAAACAAATTGTATCGTGATGGTGTAGAAATGGAAGACAATATCGTCAACTACCTGGCCGATAACATTAAAACGAATATCAGAGAACTGGAAGGTGCGATCATCTCACTTATTGCACATTCCTCATTCAATAGAAAAGAGATTACCATAGAACTGGCCAAAAAGATCGTTGAGAACTACGTCAAGAATACCAAACGTGAGATTTCCATAGATCAGATACAACAGACCGTGAGTGACTACTTCTCCATGGATGTTGAAACCCTGCAATCCAAAACCCGTAAAAGACACATCGTGCAAGCGAGACAACTCGCGATGTATTTTTCCAAAAAGATGACCAAAGCTTCCCTTGCAAGTATAGGATCACAAATAGGAAAACGAGATCACGCCACCGTACTGCACGCTTGTAAAACTGTAGATAACCTCGCCTCTACCGATAAGCAATTCAGTAAATACGTGGAGGATATTAGAGAAAAATTGATAGGATGAGCAACGAGCATACCCGCATTTTAATGGTCTGTCTGGGGAATATCTGTCGATCCCCACTAGCTGAGGGATTACTTAAGCATAAGTTGAACTTTACAAAATTTACGGTAGATAGTGCCGGTACCAGTAAAGGCCATCGCGGTGAAGCTCCTGATAAACGATCGATCAACATCGCCAAAAAAAACAACATCGACATCTCAAAACAACAAAGTAGATCGTTGACCAAAGAGGACTTTGATACCTATGATTATATTTACGTCATGGACGGTTCCAATTATCGGGATGCCATGCGCATGGCAGATACCGAAGAGCAAAAAGGCAAGATCATTAAAATAATGGACGAGATGTTCCCTGGGGAAGGTCTGGACGTTCCCGATCCCTTTTTTGGAGGCACGGCAGGTTTTGACAATGTGTATCGCATGCTGGATCGAGTTACTGATGTGATTGCAAAAAAGTTGGATACTGACGAGTGACGATCATTTAATGCAGTATTTTCATCAAAGCGTAAACCCCACTCTTATACCGCCCCATTTATAGGCCTCTCCACCGGCAAATTCGCTCGTGATCGCAGACCGGGTGTATTCAAAATAAAGAGTTCTGGTCTTGAGTACCAACCCATAATCCAGTCGGCCCGTAAAACGCTCCACATTTCCTGAAGAAATTGTATAAACACTTTGTCTGTTAAAAACGCCACCCTGTAAAGTAGCGTCATAACCGATGACATTGAGAGCTGGTCGGGCATACGCATATAAATTAAAACCATTTCTTTTACTGGACACAGAAAAGGAGTCATTGATCAATCCTAGAGTCGCGTTGAGACCTAGTGAACCATTTGTAAAAAGTGTTCCCAGTTTTACATTCCCCATAGCTTGAAGCGAAAAAAGATCATGGAACCTAACTAATTGCCTTTCATAGCCTACCTCATAATTGACCACCACATCATTCTTTATCTGATTGCGCCATCCCAGCGGAATTTTATTGCCGGTCGCTTCATGGATTTCAGTTTGCATTTCCCTGCCAAAAGCTCCAGGACCTATGATCCCCAGACTCATTGAAGAAGTAAAACGGCTGCGATTTTCTGAATCTGTAGATATTACAAAACTCTTGAGCATGATGGCGGCGGCAAATGGCCTGTCGCCCAGTTGGATTTCTGGAAGTTCATAATTATCGGGAGTGAAACCTATGTGTTCCACTGCAAGTCCATAGCGTTTTTCCGCATCTTGTGGATTGTAAAACAAATGGTTGACTGGGTTTTTAGAAAAAAAAGGAGCAACTAATTCAAAACTGTAACCTTGGGTATAGTTCCTATCGGTTGCCGCAAAATAATCGTTGTCATAATTGAACCTGAAGTAATTGTCACTTTTTATATCCCTGAACGAGGCGAGGTTATCGATCTTTTGTGCAGCACCTGTCTGCATGATCAATAGAAAAATTACACCAGTATAAAATATGTTTCCCATAATAATCTATACGAGTTTTGCCATGAGCCAGTTCCCCAAACAAGAAAAAAATCAAGACCTACTTTAAATATGGAAAGGGCATTGTGATAGTTCCGCTTTCGCGAAAGCTGACACCCATCACATAAAACAGTCAATAAGTAGTCTTTTCAGAATTATAATCACGGTTCCTTATATAGATCTGATTCAAGAAAAATTGAATCTGAACCGGGTCAACATCTTCTGGCAGGAAATATCTTAGGGATCGCAATTTCTTCCTCTGTTCCCCAGCGACAAGGACTTTATCGGGATCGTTGAGCATTATGCCATCGGGAATCCCTAGATCAATGTAGTTTTTACGAAAATTAATAAAGCAGAACATCTTACCGCCCATGTAATAAAAAGGCAGTTTCCATTTAAATAGTAACCTTGCCTCCTTATACTGTGACTCAATAACGACTTGCAGTTGCAGCGCAATGGAACGATAAGGTTCTGGTATTGCATCGATATACTCTAGAGCTGGATTCACTTCTTAAATTTCATCTAAAATAAAGAAAGCCACGAGTAGATCATGGCTTTGTTAAATAATATTATTACGAGAAAAGTGATCTTGAGATACCAACAGGTTAAATGCAGTAAAATAGTACCCTAAAAATATCAAAATTTGGCTTCTTCAAATAGGATTATAAATTCTCCACATATCGATTAAAATTTCTTGACCAGCTCATCATTCTTAAAAATACCCGCTCCGACTGCAGCTGTTGTTGCATTTACAAATACATACTCACCAGCTAGCTTAGGACCTATGTATATGGCGCCTACCTCTTTGAATCCTTCTTTATCAGGCCCAACGGTCACCTTAAAATACGGCGTTACATATTCAGTTTCCACGGGAGGCATGAAAAATTCCCTTACCCCAGTTTCTATATTCAGCATTTCTCCATGTACGATCTGTTGATCCTTCCATTGGGCAATGATCAAGAAACCGGCGTTGTTGAGCATTCCAAAACCATTATCGCAATCTCCAGCTATGCAAGCGCTATCAGCGTTCTTTTGAGCAGTATAAGTTTTTCTAGAAGAAAGCGCACCGTGATAATAGCTCAATACTTCTCGGACTATTTCTGTTTCTGTATCTGCATTGCGCACGTGGTCGCCATATTTGAGGCCATTGATATAAACTCCAGACGTACGGCCACCACCTTCATTATACACGGTAAAGCCATCAGGTTTACCATGATCGTATTTTGAAAGGTAATAGTTGCCATTGGGAGACTGTCCATAGCCTACTCCATGAGGCGCTCCTTCCAGGTAAAATCCGTGATAGACTATGCCTACCGCTTCATCATAATAGCTGCCAAAACTATTTTTGCAATCGCCACTCATACAGGATGGATCAGCTTCTTGGGCAGTTAAAAACAGACCGGTCAAAAATATAAATGAGCCAAGTAATACATTTTTCATAGTGAAGTTATTTGATAGGTTAAAATTAAAGGTTGGAAAGAGAGCTGCAAATAGGGCAATTGCCCTATTTACCGTAATATATGAAAGGCGCCCAGTATTCTGGATGCTTTAATTGCTCTCCATATTTTCCAGCTAGAAATTCACGTTTTACCTGAGTTACCGCAGTTTTATAGGGAACATTCTTATTAAAGACCTTATCGTAAAACTCTTTTACAAATATGCTGGTTGCATAATCATTTACCGACCACAGCGAGGTAAGCGTCGCATCTGCACCCGCCTGCAATAGTGAGTTATTGAGACCCTGTACGGTATCTCCAGTGGTAATGCGTCCCAGACCCGTCTGACAGGCACTCAGCATCACCAGCTCTGGATTCATGTCCAGTTCTTTCATTTCGTCCACGGTGATCATTCCATCCTCTCCATCCACGGGACTTTCATTTACAGACATAGCAATCGCACTCAATTCAAAAATGTACGGATGCACCGAGGCATGACTGGCCAGGTGAATTACTTTATAATCGTTCAACGCACCAGATTTTGATAATTTCTTCAATTCATTTTCCGTCATCATGGCATCCATACGTACTTCTGTTTTGGGAACGAGCAATTTTATGGCATCCACCTCATTCTTGGTTCCTATTAAATATTTCATGGGTTCTTCACCCTGCAGTCCGGCAAAGGCATAGTCTAGGTTTTCATTCTTAGAGATACTATTCTGCACCGCAAGCTGCATACGTTTAACGTCGGCAATGCTTTTGACAGGGAATGAAGTATCCTTTCTTAGGTTATACTTTGCGTCGCCGAAGGCCAATATATTCTTCTTGAACACCTTTTTGGGTTCTGCACGTTGATTGACAAGAACAGTGGCGCTGGGTGTGTACGAGATTTCATAATCTTCCACTAACAGTTTGCCGGTATTTGTATTTCTTACCACTTCAAAGGGGATAAAGCTCAAGTCACCCGCTGGACAGATAATAAGCTTAGTTTTACCTTCCATGTATTTAACGCCGGGAATGAGATACTCCCACAGCTGGTTGGAAAATATCTCAAATATTTTTGGGTTGAGATATTGTTTCATTTCCTCTTCTGGAGATAGATAGGAACGATAAAGATCAAAATAAATGCGCATATCTCCTGATTGTGCCATGTAATCTGGACCGTATGGAGGTCTAATGGTACTGCGTACCGTTCTCAATTCTTTAGCAGCAAGTTTTTTCTCTATTGCCGCGATGTGCTCTGGTAAAAATTGAAACAGCTCGCCTACCGGTTTAGTCAGGTCAAAGAACCCGCCACTCACCTTCTCCCTTGTGATCAAGAAATTAAAAAATGCCGTATCATCCAGAGTTCCCGTGCCTACATAATAAATAAATGCCTCATCTGCAGCAAGACTGTTCTGGATCTGTTTTACGGTAGCCGTGCGTTGATCTTTACTATTTGATAGAATATTCAGCTCCTTATTTTTAAAAAGCTCTGCAAAGTATAAAGCTTCACCCGCCTCTCCCATTTTTACGTGACTTCCCACCAGATCCCTCAATATGCGCGAGTAGAGCAGATCGGTCTCTTTTTGCACCTCTATGCCGCCAGCTTTTCTTTTTTCATCCATCAATTCTTTTGCCTTGAGCAACAATGGAATCATTCCCTTATAATCTTGAGCTGCAAGCTTGCGCAATGAGAGCTCAAAATATTCTCCAGCGGTGTCGGTATCTGCCGTGACGGTGGAAACATTGTTTAATTGATTTCTAAAACTGGTTACCGTAGCTTGGTTTTCTCCCCTCAAATAGGGATAATTTTTTAACAAGCCTTCCAACCGGGCTACGTTATTTGCGGCGGCTACCTTATCCTCAACCATTTCCATGACCGTGATGATCATCAAAGCATCAACCAACAGCGTCGGGTTGTCCAGATTCTTCAGTAATGGCTTCAGTTCCACTAGTGTTTGCTGGTAGGTTTCATAAGACTGCATTTGTTGTAGTGCCAGTGCTTTGTGAGCCAATAAACTGACTAGTTGAGGCTTTGAAAGTTCCCGCTTTCGCGAAAGCGCCAGGTCAATTACCTCTACCACACTCCTATTGTCCTTCTTTTTGTTATTAATATAGTATCGATCTGCCAGGTTGAAAATAGACCTTGCATAAAGATCGGGTCGCGCCAAGGTCTCCACGTAGGTCTGGTTGACTTTTTCACTTGTCAAAGAGTGGTGGGTAAGTCCTCTTCCCGTGAAATATAGCAGTTCTGTGTAAGAAGAATTGGGGATCATCTTTTGCTTGAAGGCTTTGTTCAATAATGAATTAGTGGACTCAATGGTGGCGAGGGCTTTATCACTGGGAACATCCTTAAAATAATCCAGTGCCATAAGGGCATCCTTGAGATAGGGCTGGTATTGCTGGCTCAATCTGGGAATGGAGTTCATGTGCTTTTGAACGCGTGCCTGGAGCTGGGGGAAATCTTTGTAGTGAGCTAGATTGCGCTTCATCGTGCTTTCAAATTTGGCAAAGTTATTTTCAACGAGGTTAGCGAAAAGATAATTTTCAAAAGCCTCATCGTTCTCCCTGTCAGTGCCTTGAAGCAAGGTAGCAGAATAGTGTACCTCAACGACATATAAGTCCATCGGACTCAACGCCACATCCATGCTCGTGTATGAAACTGCCTTATCCTTATTTGCAGTGCTCAATAATTTAAAACCCACGGCTGCGGCCACCCGGTTGGGAAATTCATACTGATCCATTAAGTAAATAGCAGCGTCAAACTGAGCCTTGATGGTAGGATTGTCTCTACCTACCGATGTAGGATATAATGGATGGTCTGAGCATGACTGGGGAAAGGGTGGAAATGTTTGGGCTTGAGCGGCCGCAAGACACAGCAGTAAAAGCAACTTTAAGAACATAGGTTTCATAAACTGATTATTAAGGGATTACTAGAAAAATTCTAACTGTCTCAAAATAAGTGCTTTTTATAAGTTTTTGGAATAGGGCAATTGCCCTATAAATATTGAAGCTGAACTGGAATTTGAACTCGAACTCGAACTCGAACTCGAAATTGAACTTGAAAACTGGAAAACTGGAAAACTGGAAAACTGGAAAACTGAAACTTAAAACTTAAAAACTTAAAAACTTAATGTTTTTAGATCTGAGGAAGAATCAAAAAAGCCGCAAACTTAACGCTTGCGGCTTTTGAAATTAATGTAGGAAGTAGGTTATTGTACTACGATCCTTTTAGTAACCGACTGTCCTTCTTGGGTCAAGGTAACCAAATAGATACCTGAATTCAAGTTATCAAACCCGTTGATTTGAGTGGAATTTCCTGAAACCTCATTTGTAATTTGCTGTACTTGTTGTCCCAATAAATTGGTCACGGTAACGCTTATCTTACCTGATTGTAGTCCAGTAATGTTCAAGATGTCCGTGGTTATCGGGTTGGGATAAAGTTGTACCGCTTTCGCGAAAGCTACCTCACCACTAGATAATGTACCCGTTGTAAATTCTATTCTGAATCGTGTCTCTGCAATACTCGCTGCATCGTTCTCATCCACCGAGAAATTAAACGTGTTCTGTGCATCCGAAGCTATCGGTTGGGAAGTCTGTAGATAATTATCAACTAGAACCGCTTCAAAACCTATTAGATTGTTGATGTCAACATTAAATGTGTAAGATCCCGTTTTCAAATAAGCAAGTCCCAGGTTGAGAACCGTTCCTTCCACGATGGCGCTTCTATTCTCAATACTCAAGTAATCAGCTCCACTCTTGATGTATAACTGCTCACTAACACCATAAATTTTTCTAGCATCAAGTGATGTAACGGCATCATCGCCAGTAGTGCTGTATCTCGCCGTTATATAATCAGTGTCCCATTGAGCCGTATTGTTGGACCGGTTCAATGCCACTCGCACCGATGTTACATCGCTGGAAGGAGTTGAGTAGGTTGCGGTAGTAAATGTATTGTCCGACTTTTGATCTTCTCTAAAGTTGATCTCTGGATCATAACCTGCGGTTGAACCACTTGCCTCATCGGTAATCACAAAGAAGGACTGTCCAGGCTGGATCAAATTACTTACTCCATTTTGAACACCACCGGTCGTGAAATCGTAGGTCACGTAGTTGTTCGTGTTTGGTTGCCAGGCATAATAGAAATTGGGATTGATATCCTCGCTGTTTGCTGCTGACAGCGTCTGGCTGAGATCAACTTGCGCTTGATATGGGTTTCCTACAAAGGCAAATGTTTGATCCACATCAGTATCAAAATTTGTAACAAAAGAACCAGGAAGCGTAATGTCTCCGGTCGCCAAAGTTCCTGTAGATCGCAGTGTGGTAGAGTTAGGCACATCATTTATAGTTAATGAAATGGTTCTATCTCCTCTTATGAACATTCTAAGTGGAGTACCAGCGGGTAATGCAGATGAGGCAGCAGTTAGGTCCACCCCATTATCACTGGTAAGCGGCAACCAGCCTACGGGAGCAAAAAGTATCAACGTATTGTAACCAAATAAAGAAGGATCACCACTACCATTCTGGTCAAAACCATCTGCCACAGTTCCACCAGTTATATGTGTTCCAAAACCAGGTACTCGTACTCCCACCTTCCTGCCAGTTATCCCTAAGTGTACCTGTCATGTTAACAGGACTGGATACAAATCTAAATGCACGTGTGGGTGGATAAAATTGTTCCACGGTTACATCACCTATTATAGAACCACCAGCAGTAACTTCCTTGAATATCGCACTTCTTGCCGCGCTACTTTCAAAAGTAAGGTTACCATTGGAGGTAAGGATTCCCCCAGGAACATTTACCGATCCTTGTACGGTCGTGCCTGCCATTGCCGTTGCAGAGCCATCGATCGTGACGGTTTCAAATTCGCCAGCAATGCTATTTACCACCGTCGATGGATTTGCTACGATTTTAATATCATCTAAGGCAACCTGTGGTCTATTGCCACCTCCCGTAACATCATCACCCGACCATACTAGATAATAAGAATCCCCATCTGCTATATTCAAGCCGGTAAGAGTGGTCTGGAACTGGTTTCTGCGCCATTTAGTTAATGTGAACGTTGTAGTGGGCGCATTAAAACTAACATCGGCAACTGCGGTGGGAGAATTAAAGTCGGTACCATGTCCAAAGTCGAAGCTATTATTTCTGGTATTGGTCTCAAAGGTCAACACTTCGTAGGCTACAGAAAGCTCTGTAATTGCGGCTCCCGTTCTATTTTCAAAACGTATGGAGATGCTACCTGGGGTAAAATCATTTCCACCAGGCTGAATACCCAAGGCTCGGTCTGTGGCACCTCCATTTGAAACATCAAAGCCATAAATACCACCAGTGGTAACATTACCACTTGCAGTTCCTCGTCCATAATCTCCCGTGGTGAATGTACCACCGAGCGTAGTATTACCGTCAGAAAAACCAATAATCACAACTCCATTTGAGTCTAATTGTCCCGCACTCGGAGCAGGCGTGAGACCTGTACCTACAAATCCACCATTATTAATCCCCATAACCGTGTTGTCAAAGTCAATGGTGTACATGGTATCTGACGCAGCCACTTGAAGACCTACCGCAGGAAGAACAACGAGCACTCCAGTTGTGGATGCAACATTGTTAAGGGTTAGATTTGCATTGTTGCCGGAGCTATCGGCGATAGTCCCACTATTGAGAGCAAGTGATCCCACTGCAATTCCGTTAGAATCACTAACACCAGATGTGATGGTATATTGTAAGAAAAAACCAATGCACTAGTACTGCTCCTGAAACGTAGGTTGCTTGTACAACGGTCGCACCTATGGTCAATGATAAACTGGGAGTTCCATCTAGTTACATCAACCGTTACGTTCTCATCAAAGTTTACCGTAAAAGTTAAGACGTCACCCACGGTATAGTTGTCATTGCTGGAACAGCAACGCTGGTTAGCTACTGGTGCTGTTACATCGGCAGTTGTAAAATTGAGAGTTGTATTGTCGTTATACCTGCGTAGCTGTTTCCATATTGCATCTGTATTGCATTACTAGAAATTTGTATCGCATAATCAGACGCGTCGTCTAGATTTACCGAGTAGGATTGATGGTAAGGTTCTGAACTGGTTCCACTAGTTGACCGTTGGGACTACCTACATTAATAGTATATCGAATTGGAGTTGTCATTAAGATCTATCAATTGAATAGTTCCAGTTCCCAACGATACATTCTTATCAAAAGTCAATACAATATTGGAATTGGGATTAATTCCCGTCGCATCATCAGCAGGATTTGAACTTACAAGGTGGACTTTCATCGCAGTCTGAAAATTATAGGTAGTATCGTCTGCTATACCTGCAAATTTAAGTCCATCCAAATCCTCGATCGCATTTGCATCGATCCTCACGGAATAATTAGAAAAATTATCTAATCGACCCGCAGGGTTAATCGTCAAATTAACTCCTGATGTTCCTATCTGACCAGCAGGGCTTGCAGCATCGATGATAATACTATTGGAATTATCATCAAGATCTGTCAACCGAATGCTTCCAGTTCCTAATCTTATATTTTGATCAAAGGTCAAAACTATGTTACTTGCGGTTGTTACACCAGTTGCGCCATCAATAGGATTTGTACTCACGAAAACGGGACGCTCATCTGCAGTCTGAAAATTATAGGTGGTATTATCTGCGATACCCGCAAATTTCAATCCATCACCATCCTCGATCGCATTATCATCAATTTGTAACCGCATAGTTGGTTAAGTTACCCAAAAGTACGGTAGGATTAATTGTTAATTGAGATCCATGATGCCTAATTGACCAGCAGAGCTAGCTGCATTAATTGCAATCGTGTTAGAGTTATCGTCAGTATCAACTAGAACTGATATTTCCTGTTCCCAACGCAATGTTCTCGCTAAAATTGAGCACGATGTTGCTGCGCGTATTCACTCCAGTAGCATCATCTAAAGGATCAGTACGAAACTAGTGTCGGACGCTCGTCGGCGGTCTGGAAATTGTAGGTAGTGTTATCAGCGATACCTGCAAATCCTAATCCATCACCGTCCTCGATCGCGTTTGCATCTATGCTAACCGCATAGTTTGTAAAGTTGCCCAGAAGAGCGGTAGGGTTAATTGTCAATCTGGTGCCATTGTTACCTAATTGTCCTGATGAGCTAGCTGCGTTAATTGTAATCGAATTAGAGTTATCGTCTAGAATCAACTCAACGACTATATTTCCTGTACCCAACGCAATATTCTCACTGAAATTGAGAACGATATCGCTGCGCAGTATTGACATCCAGAAGCATCATCTAGCAGGAACTGTAGAAACTAGTGTCGGACGCTCGTCAGCGGTCTGGAAATTGTAGGTAGTATTATCAGAAATGCCGGCAAATTTTAATCCATCACCATCCTCGATCGCATTTGCATCTATGTTAACTGCATAGTTAGTTAAGTTGCCCAAAAGAGCGGTAGGGTTAATTGTTAATCTGGAGCCATTGATGCCTAATTGCCCTGATGGATTTGCAGCATCTATGATGATGGTATTTGAGTTATCGTCGATATCAATCAATCTAACACTTCCAGTACCTAAAGAAATGTTCTCACTGAAATTCAGAACAATATTATTGCGTGTATTAACTCCTGTCGCATTATCTAGTGGATCAGTACTGACTAAAGTAGGACGCTCATCTGCCGTCTGGAAGTTTAAGGTCGTGTTATCTGAGATGCCGGCATACCTCACTCCATTCTGATCGCGAATTGCGTTAGCATCGATAGTTACCGCATAATTGGTGAAATTCCCCAAAAGAACAGTTGGGTTAATCGTCAATCTAGAATTAAAAATACCTAGCTGGCCATTTGGATTTGCTGCATCTATAATAATCGTATTGGAATTATCATCCGTATCTACAAGCGTGATATTACCCGTTCCCAAAACAATATTCTTATCAAAGTTCAACACAACATCGCTCCTGGTATTGATACCTGTAGCATTATCCACCGGAGTAGTAGTCAATAGTTGGGGACTTTGGTCCGCAGTCTGGAAATTATAGGTGGTAGTTATCAGTAATGCCAGTAAAGGTCGAGTTATCCACACCTTTTATCGCATTAGTTCCTATTTGAACGGCATAATTGGTGAAATTATCCAATATAGAGGCCGGATTTATAGTAAGGTTTCTATTAAATATAGAAGCAACACTACCTGGATTAGTAACATCTATGAAAAACGAACCTGAATTATCATCCAAATCAAAAATCCTATTTGTCCTGTCCCAAAGGCTATATTCTTGTCAAATTGAATTACAAAATTTGAATTCAACTTGCACTCCTGTGGCATCATCAGCGGGATTAAGATTTGTTATTACCGGTCATCGGCAGCATTTAGGGTTGCAATATAATTTCCCGTACTATCTTCTGTACCATCATTTACTTCAAACTGAAAGGTGGTATTGGTGGCTCCATTCTGTACATATTGTAAGATTTCCTGCATTTATATTAGCTAGACTTACCCTTGCACCATTGTTTAATGTTCACCGATTATTGCAAAAGTATTGTTATTATTTCTATCTACATATAGAGTTCCCACCGAGTGGAACAGACTCTATTAATAGGTTACTTAATGGATCACCATCGGCGTCGTTGTAACCAAAGTCTGAAAGTGTAAAGGTTAACGGTGTCTTAGGCAAAAAGTTAGTTGATGCGGTAAATGAGGATGCGGTTGGGGCGGTGTTTGCTGGCGCGCCCGTAACTGTACTTTGGACATCTCCAGTAATACTGGAAACTGGTGTTCCACCACAATTACCAGTAGCATTTCCAGAATTTGCATCCACCCAAGTACCTAGATTTAAGTCTGGTGGGTTAGGTGTTGAGGCAGCAGTGTTGAATAATATTAAGTTAGTAACATCATAAGGTGTAGCATTAGCTAAATCATCAGCCACTAATTCCCACCTGCTGTTAGCAGCATTCCAAGATATTTGCAGTTCACAAACACCTAAAGGACAAGATTGATCGCCTGTAAAAGGGTTGGTCTGAAAAACATTTCTACCGGTAGCATCTGTACCAACATTAGCAAACGTATACGTATTAGGTGCTGTAGTTTCTAATAAACTTCCACTGGAATTACATCCAGAAAAAGTTATTTGAGCGTGTGAAAAGCTCGCAAAAGCAAGGATAAACGCTACTAAATAATATGATTGTTTCATAAACATAACTGTTGTATCTAAATATGTAATTAATTTCTTGACGGGTATATTCCACTGGTACAAATAATAAAACGGATGCCTATTGAAGGCTGACTTATACTCACTGGCTGTGAACCCCCAGTAGCAGTACTCGTTCCATTCCCCATAGAAACCTGCGTCCCATCTGGTCTATATTCATTATCAAATAACCCTGTATTTGCTGGGTAAGCACCTGATGGATTATTAGTAGTACCATTTTCAGTAACCCCAGTTAAAGCAAATGAATGATTATGACTAGGAAGTTGCGCCTGCGTTAGTGTCACTGATGACGCACCATATTTCTGACCATCGCTAACAGTGGTCAGGCCAGGTCCAGTCCCCTGTCCTACAGGAACACGTCCTCTAAGGTCGGGCAAACCAAAAGTTGTAATACCGTCCCCACCATAAGTAGTACCTAAAATACTAAATAAAGCAGCATTCTGATTAATCGATAATAGCTGACCTTCACAAAGTGCCCAACCTCTGGGCGCAAAATTTCCTGCGAACATTCTAACTTCGCCTATAAATTCTTGAGATGTTACCTGTTGAGAAAATAGTAGCATTAAAAATGTGGAAACTAGTAGGATTTTTTTCATGATTTATGTTGTTATTTTTTTCAAAAGTAAACACTTGTAGGCGTTTTCTACCCTACATTCCTTTAATTAACATACTATCGGTCATTCGTCTAACAATATGGTTATTAATCGCTTTTTATTATTATTCCGCTTTCGCGAAAGCGGCATTGTCTTCAAAATGTATAACAATAACTTTCATAAAGATCATACTGAGCTATATTGGATAACATCTCGACTATTTAATTGTACACAATGCTAGAACTTCCCAGTAGTCTTAGCTGTTGTCAGCATCAAAAAAGCCGCAAACTCTCGTTTGCGGCTTTTGGTAATTTTACTGGCTGTAGCTTACTTCACCACTACTCTTTTAGTTACTGATCGTCCCTCCTGCAAAATGCTTACCAGGTAAACACCCGGATTTCAAATTGTCAAATCCCATTATTTGGGCAGAATTCCCTCTTGTTTCAATGGTATTTGAATGGATCTGTTGACCCAGTAGGTTGGTGACCGTTACCTGTACTTTCCCATCCTGTAAACCTGTAACGTTCAAGATGTCCGTGGTTATCGGGTTGGGATAAAGTTGTACCGCTTTCGCGAAAGCGGAATCCCCACTACCTAAAGTAACTGTATGAAATACGATCCTGAATCTAGTCTCGGCAAAGCTTTGTGCGTCATTCCCATCGATATCAAAGTTGATTAAAGACTCACCATTCTGATCTAAAGGCACGGAAGTACCGAGAAAATCATCCATCAGGAACGCTTCAAAACCAACCAAATTATTAATAGAAATTCTAAGGTTATAGGATCCCGTGCTCATATTGAGAATGCTTAGATCCATAACCGTATCATCAATAATTGTACTCCTGCTCTCTATACTCAAATAAGATGCGTTTTTCTTAATAGACAGCTGCTCGCTCAATCCAAAGATCTTCATCGCGTCCAGGGAAGTAATGGCATCATCTCCCGTAGAACTAAAGGTTGCACTTACATAATCCGTATCAAATGGAGAGGTATTATTTATACCGTTCAAGGCAACTCTAACACGGGTATCCGACGTTGTAGGAGACGAATATGTTGATGTAGTAAAGGTAGATAGGGACTTTTGACTCTCGCTGAAACCAATATCAGGATTATAACCTGCGGTTGTTCCAGCAGTTTCATCAGTAATTACAAAAAAGGATTGTCCCGGCTGTATCAAGTTACTTACTCCGTTTTGTACACCTCCAGTTGCAAAACTATAGGTAACATAATTGTTAGTAGCAGGTTGCCATGCATAATAAAAATTGGGATTGATATCCTCTGTTCCGGGAGAGGTCAACGTTTGGGAAAGATCTACTTGAGCTTGATAAGGGTTTCCTATAAATGCAAAAGTGCCATTATTATTTGTGTCAAAAGAAGTACTAAAAACAGAACGCGATTGCACATCACCTATCTGAAGAGTTCCAGTGGTTCTCAAAACGGTAGCCGTGGGAGCATCGTTTGAGGTTAACGACACCGTCCTATCACCTCTTACAAATAATCTTAATGGAGTCCCGACATTCAAAAAATTTCCATTATTAGTTGGAATGGGAGTCGTGGCTGAAGAAGAAATAGGACCCCAACCCGCCCCATTGCCTAAAAGATTCCTTGGGTCATAATAAAATAATGATGGATCGTTAGAACCAGATTGATCAAATCCATCAGCAGTCGTTCCTCCAGTAATATGGGTTCCTAGACCAGGTACATTTCTTCCTGATTCCTGATAATTTGCAAAAAGATCTTGTGATGTTCGGACAGGACTAGAAACGAATCTAAATGCACGCTGCGCAGGATAGAACTGTTCAACGGTAACATCACCGGTGATTTGCCCTCCAGAGGTTACAGGTCTAACTATTGCACTGCGGCCTGCACTACTCTTAAAGGTTAAATTACCATCAGACATCAGAGTACCGCCTGGTACATTAACCGATCCTTCTACCGTTGTACCTGAAAGCGCGGTCGCAGCAGCATCAATGGTAATGGATTCATAATCTCCAGATACTGTCATAAGTGCACTTGAAGTAGGATTTGCTACTACAGTTATATCGTCCAGCGCAATTTGTGGTCGTGATCCACTACCAGTATTGTCATCTCCCGTCCACACGAGAAAATAGGACGCTCCCGCAGCTATATTGATACCTGTCAGGTTGGTTTGGAAATGGTTTCTGCGCCACTTTGTGGTCGTAAAGGTTGTGGAGGGTGATTCAAAATTTAGATCTGACAGCGAGATGGGTGCATTCACATCTGACCCGTGACTGAAGTTGAAGGTATTATTTCTAGCCAGTGCGTTATAGGTCAACACTTCATACGCCACCGACAAGCTCTGTTATTGCAGTTCCTGTCCTATTTACCAGTCTTATTGCGATGGTTCCAGGAGTAAAATCATTTCCTCCCGGTTTAATACCCAGTGCGCGATCAACTGTTCCATCCATTTGACACATTAAAGCCATAAACCCCTCCAGTACCGCCGACTGCGACAGCATTAGAAGTTCCTCTTGCAAAATCTCCATTGGTTCTAATGTATCTCCAAAACTAGAATCTCCATCAGAGAGATCCAGTTGAATCTAATACCACCAGAGTTAAGTTGTCCAGATGAAGGCGCTGGGGCAAACCTGCACCAGTAAAGGCGCCATTATTAATTCCAGCAATCGTATTATCAAAATCTATAGTATAAAGCGTATTGACTGCAACAACCTGTAAACCGCTGGTCTGTACCGTATAACTGGCCTCCGTGGTGCTGGTACTTGAAAATTGATCCTGGGCAGATACACTATAAAAAACCGTAGTTCCAGACGCCTGTGCGGGAATGCTACCGGAATAAGTATCGCCAGCCGTATTAGTCATGAATACAGAGTTGATTAAATTACCGCTAGAAGTTCCCCAATTCAGACGGACTGTTAATGCGTCATTGTTTGAGTCGGTAGCGTCTGCAATTACAGTTACAGCTTGGGTATTAGTAGGTGGTATAGGTGAAACGCTGGTGATACTTACTACTGGAGCGACATTTGCAGCCGTGGTAAAGTTCATTGTGGCTCCGTATGAATCTCCCTCACTATTGGTTGAATAAGCAGCATAATAATAAAGTGTGCTAGGGCTTAGATTTGATATGGTGGCACTATAAGATCCCGTTCCTGATCCATTGGACTGTTCCATTACCCCTGGGTTAAACAAACGTGGATTGTTATCCATAGGCGATATGACGATACCACGTTGAGTGACACTTGCGCCACCGTCATCAGTGACATTACCTCCTAGAACTGCTGACCTATTTGTAATGGAACTAGCGGTCGTTGTGGAAACAGTAGCTATAGTAACGGCAGTCGTACTGAATGACATTGTAGCTCCATAAGAAGTCCCCTCAGAATTAGTGGCATAAGCTCTATAATTATAGGAAGTACCTTGAGTCAACCCAGATACAGTTTCAGAAAAAGTACCTGTTCCCGTTCCATTAGTAGTTGTTGAAGTATTTGCTCCTCCCACTGTGGGATTAGCAGCTACGGTGCTATAAACCGTACCCCTTGCAGTAACGGTTGCGCCACCGTTTGAAGTTACATCTCCACCTAACGTTGCACCTGTGTTACCTACGTTTGTTGCGGTAGTTGTTAAAACTGTGGGAATGGTCAATGACGTGGTAGTAAATGACATGGTAGCTCCATAGGAAGTCCCTTGAGAATTTGACGCGTAGGATCTGTAATAATAAAGAGTCCCTAGGCTCAAACCATTAATGGTTTCTGAAAAACTTCCAGTTCCAGATCCATTAGCATCAAAAGATACATTTGCTTCTCCCAGTTGTGGGGTGGTATCTACTGAAGAATAAACAACGCCACGACTGGTAACGCTTGCATTTCCATCATTAGTTACATTACCGCCCATTGTGGCACTTGTGTTTGTCACACTAGTTGCAGTGGTCGTTGTTACCGTGGGCGTTACAATAGCTACAGTTGTAACAGCCATGGTCGCACCATAGGAAGTCCCTTCTGAGTTAGTTGCATAGGCTCTATAATTATAGGTAGTTCCTGGCGATAGGTTTGAGATGCTTTCTGAAAAAGTTCCTGTTCCCGTACCATTAGTGGTGGTTGAACCCGCACCTCCCACAATGGGATTTGTAACCGTAGAAGAGTAAACTGTACCTCGTGCAGTGATCGCAGCACCACCATCATCAGTTGCATTTCCAGCAAAAGTTGCAGTGGTCGTACCCACACCGGTGGCTGCGGTCGTTGAGACCGTAGGCGCACTAACAGATGTTCCTAGTTCAATGGTATCAATCGCAAATGTATCAACATTGCCATCTTGTCTCTCTAGTCTAAAGCTAGTAACTCCCTGCCAGTTAACTGTTACCTGTTTGCCCTGAATATCGGTTATTGGGAACACTACTGCACTATTTGAACCTCCAGTGGGTGTAAGTACCCAGTTAGACGGGCCTTGAGTTCCATCAGCCTCTACTACATAAATGGAAATTATATTTACAGGCGCACTAAAATCGAAGTCGTAAAATGTAGTGACAAAAGTGAATTGTCGAGCAACGATATTTCCCGAAGTTCCACCAAAACCGTTAAAATCAGATCTGAGCTGCACGTCACTCGATGAATTTGATACCGTGGCAGTTACTCCATTGATCGTTTCAGTTACCGTTGCTCCATTATCCGTCGCCGTCTCCCACCCAAAATTTTGAGAGTTAGCGATAGATACCACCATTAAAAAAAAGGGTAAAAGCCAATTAGTAAAATTTTTCATATAAATTATTTTTTTGCAATTTAATTAAATATTATCGGTCTTTCTTTAGGAATTAAATGATTAGCATATTTTAAAGGTAGCAAACAATTTTTAAATGCATGTGAATTAAAAACATAGTGAGTTATAAAAGGCTTTTTAAAGATACTTCAATCGATTAAAAAATCTATAGTTTTAAATTACATTTATAACAAGCAGTGAAGTGAAGTACTATAAAAAAGCAAAGCTTCCCATTCATTATGGATGAATATAGTATCTTAAAAGTTGTCAAAAACCTTTTGACTCATATGATCTCATTGAGTTTAGTAACGAGCAGATTTGAATAAGTTTTAGTTTTAAAAGCTGCATTAGAAATTAGTATTTTAAAAAAAAATAGTGATTCAGGTAATAATTTATTTATAATCCCTTAAACATCATGTATTAAACATGAACTATTAAGGCTAGAGAATCGCCTCTTATGCGTTAAAATATTGCTCATTTAAAATTTAACCCCAATGAAAACCACACCTCTATAAGAAGTGTGGTTTATAATAGAAATTCACAAATCTAACTCCTAGACGGATAAATTCCATACATACATATTTGAAAACTAACTGCTAGAAATGGTTGCATATTGATATGAGATAAATTACCGCCGCTCATTCCCATGGTTAGTGAACTAGGAGCTACACTAGGTATTTCCTGTCCTTGTACAGGATCTGTAGGTGGACCGAAATTATTCACAGGTGTAGCGATAGGTGTTGCATTGGAAAAATTTGCCGCAGCGGGAACATCCCCTGCTACTGGCACCGACCTCACAGCAGAAGTAGCGCTCAGTTGCACGTGGGCCTTTTGACCGGATGGATTTGCAACAATAATATGATTGTGTGATGGCATTTGGGTTTGGTTAAGTGTAACATGTTCAATACCGCCTCTTTCACCCCAGCCATAACTTTGAAGCCCTGGTCCATGTCCCATACCTATAGGCGTTCTTCCTCTAAAATCGGGCAAGCCAAAAGTAGTCCTGCCATCTCCTCCAAAAGTAGTCCCGAGCAATGAAAATAACGCAGTGTTGCTATTTATCGCAAGTAGCTGTCCTTGACACGTTGAGTATCCTCGTATCGTAAAATTGCTTCCGAACATGATAATATGTCCAATGTAATCATCCATAATATTTATTTTAGTTAATTAATAATCTATAAGCTCATTTAAAAAAAAACGAGCGTTCGCTTCATTTATAATACCCATAAAACCAACTAGATGGCCAAATAGGGATTTTGCCAAGTCGCCATAGGCTGCTCCATTAATTTTTGAATCTGATTGTCACAATAATCAATGAGATGTTTACCTTCAAACAGCTGTTTATTTAAAAAATGTTTATTCTCTATCTTATAACTAGTTTCCAGTACTTTAAGTTTTAGCTGAGAAGTGTCAATGCTATTATTAGGCCGTTCCTTTAAGTCTAGGGATGTTGCGATACCTGCTGCCACGTCGCTTCCCATAGCTTCAAAAACTTTATAAATGTTCAAAACATCTGAAGTTTGAACTCTTCTTTTGATTTCTCCCGCCTGTTGATTGTCAACAGTAATGAGCTTAAACTCTTCACTCGTTACGTTCTCTAACTTCTCCAATAAAAATGGCAGACCCAATAGGGTAATTCTATTATGTAAGCCACGCTTCACCCATTCTTCTATGAATGCGGTAGCCTCAGTGCCGCAGTAGGCGGCAAAAACCCAATCTGGTTGATCTCGCTCTATATCATCCAAAACAACATTTACATCTGACAGTTCCTTAGCCTCTGGCATGGGAGAAATATAGAGGTTGATGTGATTTTGACTATCGGCTTTTTTTGCCGCTAGATCAAGCATTTGGTAAAAGCAATAACCTGTATCGTACATCGAACTAGCAAAAGCACCTTTGTTTGAAATATGCTCTATCGCATAGGTTCCCAATGCATAAATTTCCTTCCACATATCCTGGGAATAAATAGCTACATTATCTCCTACTTTATCCATTGTTATGAGTTGCTCTCCGAGATTGCCAAAATGGTAACGAACATTACTTTTAAAATTTTGAGCTACTTCATTTATTGTTTTATTTGCCAGGATACCTGTCACAAGGTCAACATCATGATAACCGGTAAGTTTGTTTAGAGCAACTGTTACTTCTTTGACTCCGCCTGCCCCTACAAACTCTGGAACTATCTTATAATTTAAGTTAGGAGCGTATGTATCTAAGCAGTCACACAGACCTTTTTCAAATTTCTTACTCATACTAGTTATGGACGAGTATGGAAAAAGTAAACCTATTTGAAGGGTTTTCATAGTGTCCATACTATTCTGTAGATAACTCAGACACCCGTACCCATTTCACAACTCCTGTGGAAGCTTGTAAATGGACGGTTCCTAATTCATCTACCGTCATGGTAATCTCCCCTTTGTTATTGTACCTATAATAGGCTTCGCTGGTGTTGAACCTGATGATCATACCATTATCACCCTCAATCGCTTCATCAAAACCTGGGAGCTTGTTGGTTTCAATATCCAGACAACACCCTTGCCCCATACCATTGATAGTGAACATGAGATTTCCTCCCTCAAAGGATTCCTTTTTACCGGGTTGGACAACGCTTCCCTTACCCATTTTAATGTCAAAAGAGAAGTTGTTGATTACATGAATTGTGTACATGATAAATTGTTTTAGTTGCTGTTGAATTTTTATCGATGGTTCTATAAACCACATCACTTGTTAGATTAATGATGTTATAAAACTATATGTATTTAAGCTTTCGCGAAAGCGTAATTATAACGGTATTTAAAAAACAGGTAGTTTTACGTGTAAACCGAATGATGTATAAAACTCACTTGAAACTCTTTAAATTAAGAAAATTAAAATTGAGAATAATCACTTGAACTATATCATCCATCAACTGTAGGAGAGTATGGAATTAATGTGGTGACCCAACCTATGACCTGCAAGTCACTTTTACCTTGTTCAGGATGAAATACCAGATTATCAATGGATACCTGCTTACCATTTTTTACTGATCTATCTATATATTCTTGATCCTTTGCGCTCCAAGATGCCTCAATGGATAAATCATGACCAAAAATTATACTAGAGGGGACGAGGGAAAATACGCCGGCATTTTCATCTATATCTCCCGATGAGCAAAAACCTTTAGACTGTCCACCCAGTGACCAGCCCTTAGTGCTAAATAATAACTCATTATACCATTCCCTGCTTAAAGATACCTGTAAGTATTTCATCGTTATATTTTTAACCTCTGAACTTTTATCCAGTGATTTAGTCTCCATCTTATTTTCATTTACTTTAAACTGAAGCTCATTAGACATCTCAGTACCTCCTATCACTGAAAAAGGACTGTCTGGATCTCCTGCTTTACTCAGGTTGAAGTTAATTTTCCTATAACGGTTATTTTTAACATCATACCAGTCACTGGGCGTTACTTGAACAGGTGACCATGTGCCAGGTGTACCGTCCATATTATTGTACCTAATGTTGTTTAGATCTTTTTTGGCATCTGCGATTACTTGCTGTGTAAACACTGAATTTCTATCTGCAGAAGCACCATTCACGATGTTCATGTAGGTGGACTCCGTGGAACTATTGCCAGGATTGTAATATTTTGAAAATGTGGGAATGGGGTCTACTAGTTGTCTGAATGCCCAGAGTGAGTTGAGGCTACCATTAGGATTTTCTGAAGAACGGGCGTTTTCAAATTCCTCAGGGTTTATGGTCATGGGCAATGCATTGAGTTGAAGTATAGGCTTGACCACTGCAACACTTTGAAAATCGACGATATCGCTTTTGTATGATATCAATGTATCCATGCTTTTTGATACTGGCATGCTACTTACTGGCTTTCCCAAAGTTGGAATTGTTTTGGCTACTTTAATATCCTCTGATAAAACTTGAAATAAATTCATAATTTAAAATTTAAATAGGGAGTCATTGCCTGCATAATGCAAACAATGAACTCCCTTTTGAGATGTGACCATATACTTCTATGACGGCTCAACCATCGGTGCAGATGCAGGAGTTATTTCACTCACCCAAGCAACAACTTGCATTCCCGGAATTTTAATTGTTCCAGAGTCCATTGTAGATTTAAATGAATCGTGTGACTCACTGTGGGAATAATGTCCACTTATGGAAAACGGACCCCAACCTACGCTAGTAGAACCACTTGTAGCACTTTCAATATGTTTTTTATCTTCTGTGCTGAAGTTTGCGGTGATTTCCACATCACTCATAACTACAAAAGCAGTAGGCATCAAGGGTAACATTCCAGCAGAATTACCTTTGAGCTTACCATTGGAAATTCCATCTATGGGTTGATCATCCAACCACCATCCCTTAGTTCTAAACAATAAAGAATTCAACCAAGGCCTCATAACTCGTACGATGGTCAGCTTAGCTTTAATCTCAAGATCGTCAGCGTCCATGTGAAAGCTTTTTTCACCTTCAGAATGGTTGAATGAACCGCCCACGCTCCATAGACCTCCACTCCAGGCAGCGCCACCGCCATAGCTGGTAAAGTTGGAATCTTCTTGAGTGTTTAAAGTAGAGCTTTTAAGACTAAAATCAGTAGCTCCTACGCTACCTTGAGCCCAGTCAGAAGGTAGTGCATAGGATAAAATCCAATCACCTCCTCCCGCAGGACCTTCTGATTTCCAATTAGCAGGTGACATGGCCTTTTGGGAATCGGCAATGATAGAAGAGGTTATATCATTTATTGTGGCCGCCATGGCATTCTTAGCTTTTTCAACATTAGCCTTACCTTCTTGATTCCATTTGTTCCAGGCCTGATCAATGTTAAGTTGCAGCTTAGGCGCGACAGCCTGCCACGCACGTTGATCTGCTGGTTTTGATAGATCATAGCCATTCTGGGCAACCCTATAACCACAGACCGCGGTTACATATGATTGTTGATTGTTGTTGTAAGTTTGAGCTATTCCAGAGGGAACAGTTGTTACCGTGGGTGGTCCATCAAAATTAGGAATTGATTTTTCCGTATTCAAAAAGGCATAGGCAGCATCATAAGTTTTCTTTTGGTCTGGATTTTCTTCTGCTTTTGTATTTGCTCCATCAACAATTTCTTTAAATGTATCTGACAACTTTAAAGTGCTAGGAACATAATCAGCTTGTACTGCTGGAACAGTATCAACCATCGCAGAAAACTGCTCTGCAGCATTTAAATTCCCATTGGGATTGTTAGGATTCACTTGGTCTAAAAAATCAGCTGGATTGATAGCTTCATTTTTTGATAGTTGAATCAAAGTCGTGGATGGGTCAAAATTATCGGAATTTCCATCAGGTGAATACGTAACCGCTTCAAAGATCCTGTCATACAGCGATTGTAATAGTTTTTGTTCTTGTTGAGCTTCCATAATAAATGTATTAATTTTTCTTACTCTATATAAGACTTTTCAGATACCGTCTATAGAAATATATAAATTGACTGAGCATGCAATTTTATAACTCTACATTCCAAAATTAACTTAACTTACTGAATTTCAAATAAGTATAATTACTGGTTTTGAAAATTTACGGAAAACACCAGCTATTGTGTATAAACACTTATCATTATATCCAATGTGTAAATCGAGAATAGAACGTTTTAATTAACGGCGATTTTTATGAAGAAAGAAAGAGAGTGATGGGTTGCTGAACATTGAATAAAAACTCTTTAAAGTAATTTTTAAAACACTCGCAATTAACTAGTAAAAAAAATTAATTAGTGATTCCTAGTCAGATGACAGTGCTATTTATCGTAAGCTAAGGTAGGTTCAACCTTTTTCACCAACCATTTAGAATAATTGTCAGATAGATCGACCTTTTGATGGTGTGCTTGTAGGATCATTACGAGGTATTGCTCGGTAGGACTTACCTTTAAAAAATAACTGGTACGGCTATTTACCGGCCTATTTGATAAATAAACAATTGACTTATCGTTCTTATCCATTATTGAAAAATTACCACGTTGAGAGACTGTTATCTCAAATGGCAAGGCAGGTTCTAAAACCACCTCATTCGTGCTATTTTCAGAAACTCTATCTTTAAACAAGGTGAAAATCTGAAGTTCTTGAAGGCCTAGATCTATTTTGTTATAGAGAGACTGAGAATTTAATTCTTTAACGGTAAAATCACCGACCGTACGGATAACACTCTTTCCATCATCAGTAGATACTGATTTATTGATCCCTACTTGAAAGATGCCATTATCTTCCGTCACATTTAGTTTAAATGAAGGAAGTTTATCTAAACTGTCTTTGGGAATCGTGATGATTTCGTTGCCCGCTTTTATATCAACAGTAATAACGTCACCCGTTTTTTTATCCACCGGAATCCAATGTTGTTCTGAAAATTCAATCTTTAAATCATCTGGGCTCGAAGTGAAAATAATTTTTTTGAAAAAAAACATAAACCCGATTAATACTGCAGCAGAGCTTCCAAATTTTATCGCTCCGAGGTTAAATTCATTCTGTGAACTTATGCCCCCTAAAAATTGATACAAAATGGAGGCTAAGGAAATTGAAAAAAAAATAAGTGAAAGGTCCAGGCTATTATTGAGATAAAATAGGGTTCCTCCTACTAAACCAATAATTATTAAAACAATATTGACCCACATTTCCAGATTATTTTTCATAGCGCCCTATTGTTTAAAAACTTTGGAATAAAGCTTAAAAATAAGTAATTCAAAACATGTACAGATTGGTTAATGTTCAATTAAAAAGTAATACTACTGATTTCGTTATTATTCAAAATTCCTTGATCTAATTTCTATTTGAGTTGTGACGTATAAGTGATACAGCTTATCTCCATGTCATTAAAATCCTGGTCGTCAGAGTCTTCTGATAGTATCACGACATATTCCAATCCTTTACTGTTAACCACATCTACTAATTTTACTTTATTTGCAGCGTGAGTAGTAAAGTGATGACCATCTTCGGAAAAAGACAGTACTGCGGTAAGTTTGAGTGGTAGTTTAACTCCATCATAAGATAATGAGCTCTTACCATCTTTACCCTCAATCGTTGCTGCCATATTATGTTCACCTTGTCCAGTAAATGTTCCCTCAACCACAACATTACCATCAGCATCAGTAAGTATTATTGCCGCCTTTTGATGATAAGCGGCATTTGTAAGGCACGTGATTTTACCAGAAGCGTACGTTTTAATAGTATCCCTGGGGTGTATGGTGTACTCAATTTTATTGTTCATGATTTTCTATTTTAATAAACAAAACATACTCTTCAGTCCCAAACTTGGAGAACGCATGATTTGAAAAAACATCAATTTCCCGTGAACTTTATAATTATTGTGATCTTGAAGGTGGAATTTCGCTTTCGCGAAAGCGAAATTAAAATTACTGGATTTCACCTGATTCAATCAATAATGAAATTGTCCAAATCTATAATGTTATTTTGAACCGCAAAAATTACTAATCCAGCGGTATTTTTAGTATTGGTTTTGCTGAATAGATTTTTCTTATGACCTTCTACCGTGCGTTGTGTGATACATAGAGTTTCTCCTATCTCTTTAGCAGTATTCTGCCTACAAATAAGTTTCAGAACCTCCAGTTCCCTTTCTGTCAATGTATTATGAACATCTAACACAATTTTAGGTGAACGCCCGGATATCTGATTGCGCACAACGGCAAGTTGCTCTGGCAGGAAATAGAAGCCTTTTTCTGAGACTTCTTCAACTATCTCTTTGAGTTTGAAAGGAGAAATCCCCTTGGGAAGAAAGGCCGCTACCCCAGTCTTCAGCATGAAGCCTGTGAAATTCTTTTTATAATGCGATGACATTACTATTACATGAATATCTGGACTTAATTCTTTAATAATAGGCATAGTTTCTATACCGCTCAATCCTCTCATATTGATGTCAAGCAGAAGAATATGTGGCATGACGTTAATGCTATCTTTTAAATAATCAATTAATTGTTCACCACTTTCTGCCTGGAACACAACTTTAGTACCTTCATTTTTATCAAAAAATGCAGATAATAGAGACACGATCAACGTTTCATCATCTACGATGGCAATCAAAATATCGTCTTTCATAACCTCAATTTTTAAAATAAATAGTTACCGATGTACCAGCGTCTATGCTACTTTGAATCTTTTGCGTACCTCGTAAATACTTGACACGCGTCTGAATATTTTGTAGCCCCAGACCACTTTCAACGTCATAAATATCATAGCCCGTACCATTATCGGTAACATTTATTAATAAACCCTTATCCGTGTTTTTTAAGGAAATGGTTATTTTACCTGCATTTGAATGCTTATGGATATTCACTAAAAGTTCTTGTATAATTCTCAAAAACTGAATCTTGAAAACCGAATCTCTAACTTTGGATCTCGCTCTATGATGAATAATTGAACGTCATAATTAAGTTCATACACTTCGACCAACTCTAACACTATATCCTTGATCGTAGAATATTCAATTAAAGGTGGGCTTAGATCATGTGAAATACGTCTAGCGGTCTGAATACATCTATTAATCCCACTAGCCACATCAAAATTTTCACGTGTACCTATCTCACTTTCCATTTTTATCGCATTTAACTTACCTATCAACTCATCGTGAAGGTCTGCGGCTATACGTTCACGCTCTACTTCTTGAGCGATTATGGTTGCTTCTATCAACTTTTGTTGGTTTTCCAGTTGCATTTGGGATTCTTTCAATCGCGCTCTAACCATATTGCGTATAATCATGCGTGTTAAGACGATAATGAAAACCAGCAATATTAACAGGAATATCGTTCCTAATGATATCCAGACCAATATTACGTTAGGATCCTGCCATTCTTCCATATAAAAAAAGTTAAGTACCCGTAAAGAAAAATGTTTAAAAAAATTCGCGCCATCCATATATACATAATGGACGTAGAATCATGATTGATCAAAAAATTGAACGGGATCAAGAGCATAAATTCGATAGAATAATAACTCAAAATTACAAAATGCAGAACCTCATTTTTAAGTATAGAACCTGTTTTAAGTTCATTAAATAAGTAATCTAAAACCATGACCACAATAATGAAGGAACTAACAATTCTAGAATACGTTTGAAAAGATGCTAAATCGTTATGATCGATTAAAATACCTTCTGTAACAATATAAAACAAACCTAATAAACTTAAAATGAAAGTAACATTTGATCCTTTATAATACCTTAAATAGAGGTAACCAAAAATTACTATTTCAAAAAAACTTAGAACATTAAAAAGTATTAGATTATTCATACCTAGCAATACATCATTATTCTTAGAAGAACCATCAATAAATAAAGACATTAATAAATAATAAAATATAATTCTAAAAATTATGGACAAATACCTATAATTGGCAATGCCTATAAATATTCCAGCAATTAATATTATTGCAGGACTGTAAAGTAAAATTACATTTTTAATCTCGACTATAAATTTTGTAAAAGTCCAAATTTATCTATTGCTGTTTTACCGCTTATTCCATATGGTGGACAAGGCATTGACATATCCCTCAAACCATTCTCAACTCCAGCACTCGTGTTATAAACGATCAAATCTATATAATGCTTTTCATCTTTGGTGTCTAGAGCTAAATAGCAATCGTAGGAGCTATTAGGTTCAAAATCAATCTCATCAACTACAAAAGCTTGCCAGATTTCATTTCCACCTGACAGTGTCTCCTCAATCCAAGCATCTCGCTTAGTCGAATTTATGTAATCATTGATACGTTGATTTGCGTCCTCATAGCTAATAAAATGTGGATCCTCACCTGAGCTTATGTCAAGTGGTGGGAGTTGTGATTTGGCAGCGTCCACATTTACAACGGCTACAGCCTTTGTGTTTTCTTTGGTGTCATCAGCAGATTTAATGACTTGAAAACTGATCTTTCCGGAAATTTTATCATAACCTATGTAAATGTGAACTGCGCTCACGTTTTCATTGTCAAATTGAAAAGTAAATTTATTACCATTACTGGATAAAATATCTTGCACGCTAGTCTTACTGGTTCTTTCCACATTCCAGTTTTGAACTGTGGAAGGATTGACTGTTTTCGTATTTTTTTCGTTGTCCATAGCAGTTAGTTATTTGTTAAACTCAAATTATGATTGATAGGCTAAAATACGATATGTAGCGCACCTAGCATTTTGAACACATGTTACTAATCCAGATTGTAGTTTTGATTGGTTAAAAGCCATAGCGACGGTTATTTTTTCCAGATCAATAACATGTATGTTCTTGACAAAGATTACACTTAAATCACGTTTATTTAAAGGTAAAAATACCTGTGTTTTAAAAACAGGTATTTTTACGAGGTATCATTTAAAGGAAAATAACTTCGATAAATCACTTGCCAGTAAGAATTAAATAGTTTTACTTTGTATTTCAAAGTACTTTAATATGGATAACGCAAAGTATATACAAGATATCAAGGAGATCAGATCCCTGATGAATAAATCTACCCGGTTTATATCACTGTCAGGGATGAGCGGCGTGATGGCCGGTATCTATGCGCTCCTGGGAAGTGTGATAGGTTTCTTTATTATTAGAGATGCACGATCCAGAGGTCAGTATGAAACCATGCAAAGACTCACTTCTACTCCGTGGGACGAAAATCCGTCACTGAAAATTCTTGTCGTTGCAGCTGGAGTGTTGTTTCTGGCGGTAATAACCGCCTACTTTTTAACCAAGGCAAAAGCTAAAAAACACCGCCAACAAATTTGGAACGCTCAATCCATAAGACTGGTCAAGCATTTTTTACTGCCATTACATATAGGTGGACTGTTTACTCTAGCCTTGATCCAGTACGGACTGATCGGACTTGTGGCGCCAGCTATGCTGGTCTTTTACGGACTGGCATGTATTCACGCAGCTCCCTACACGCTGGGAACTGTGAGGTATTTAGGAATTACCTGTGCATTACTGGGATTGATCAACACGCAGTTTATAGGTTACGGACTTTACTTTTGGGCAGCTGGTTTTGGGGTTTGTCACATTATCTATGGTGCGGTGATGTATTACAAGTATGATCGATGAAGGAACAGGTTTGAGGTTCAAGGTTCAAGGTTCAAGGTTTAAAGTTAGAAAATTAGTTATGAGTTCAGAGTTTTTTATTGATGGTATAAAGTATTATGTACAAAGTATAAAGACGTGGAAATTGAGGTATTGAACATGATAGTTGAGATTTGAGATTAGAAGTTTGGAGTAATAGATAATAGACCATGTTTTATCCTTGGAATTTGATGAGATTTGAGATTTGAGATTTGAGATTTTGGAATTTGTGATTTGTGATTTGTGATTAATAAAAGTTATAATCTTTGTACGTAATACTCTGTACTTAATACTTAAAAAGTTGTCTTGGGAATAATAAGTAAATTAAATAAAGCATTTGATCACCGCATACGGCTGGGCATCATGTCCATACTCGTAGTGAATGATGATGCCGATTTTAAAACGCTCAAGGAACTACTGGACGTCACGGATGGGAATCTCGCGAGCCATGCAAAGGCACTGGAAAAAGAAGCCTTTATCAAAGTAGAAAAAAGTTTTATAGACCGTAAACCCAATACAAAATACATCGCCACAAAACTAGGAACGGCCGCCTTTAAAGAACACGTGGATGCGCTGGAGAAATTGCTGGGAGGATAAAGAAAGTGAACTTGAACTTGAACTTGAACTTGAACTGAACTGAACTAACGAATAACGAATAACGAATAACGAGTTTAGAATATGGAATATGGAATATCGAGTACGGAATATGGAATATGAAATACTGAACACTGAACACCGAACACCGAACACCGAACATCGAACATCCGAACATCGAACACTGAACACCGAATACCGAATACCGAATACCGAATATCGAACACTGAACACTGAACACTGAACACTGAATAACGAATAACGAATAACCGAATACCGAATACTTAGAATATAGTAGTTTGGAATATGCAAAACTAAACACCGAACACTAAACACTGAATAACGAACACCGAATACTTAATACCTTGTACTTTGTACCTTGTACCTTGTACCTTGTACTAAATACTAAATACTAAATACTAAAGAAATAGTCCAAAAACCTAAAAAACCTAAAAATGAAAAAAAGTTTTTTTTTACCTATTAACTTTGAAATTCAAAGTACTTTAAATATTGTAAGAGAGTTTGCAGTGAGTGTTGGCTTTGATATTTCGCGCAAGCTTTATGTGCAATTTAAAAGGGGCACTGCGTGGAACATAAATAGAAGGCAGCTCCTCGCCTACCCGCAGTCCAGCCTGGGATTTCATCTGGGCTGCTTTCTCACCCAGCATGATTTTTCCCCACAGGCGGCGTGTGAGGATCATGACGTGTTCCATGTGCTGACGGGCTTTAATACAGATACTGCTCAAGAAATTGCCATGCAATACTGGCTTTGGGGAAATGGGAAACGCAGTCTCTTTGTGCTGCTTGCCATGCTAAGTGGCGTCATGTTTTACCCAGATAAGTATTTGTTATTTAAAAATTCGCTTCTTAGGGGAAATCATAGCAGTCCCATTCACTCAATAGATTATCAATCTCGATTGAACCTAGAGGTAAGTAGCCTCTACCCTTCCATTAATAACTCAACTTTTAAAAACTAATATTATGAAAAAGAACATCATCGTTTTACTGGGCAGCATTTGCTTTGCCACATTATTCCATAACAAGGGCCTAGGTCTCAATTGTTTTCTATACGCCTTGTTTCTCATGGCAGTTCTCGCAATCTACCGCAAGGATCTATTATTGAGAAGATCCATCATTTTATCGGCAGTTGCCATGATTTCAACGAGTGTGGCGATTATAATGCATGGAAGTTCGCTGGCAGTCGTCTGTTATTTTATAAGTATTTTCAGTTTTATAGGTTATACCGCCAGCGATACCTCTAGCCTCTATGTGGCGTGGATGAACGGGATCTATAGTGCGGTCATCGGTTCTTTCCATGACATTCTTTATAATAAGCCCAAACCTGAAAAGCCCGCAACGGCAACAATCAAGACCGAGCAGCTGCTCAAGCTTATTTTTATCCCCATTGCGCTGTTGTTTCTATTTATACTGCTGTACAGTCAGACAAATCCGGTTTTTGAGGCGTGGTTGGGTAAATTTGATTTCTCGTTCATCAATATCGGGTGGTTGTTCATTGCCATCCTGGGCGGATTTCTAATCGCCAATGTCGCCCCACCACACTCCATTGAAAGTACGACACAACTGGATCTACAAACTCCGGACGAACTTCAACACCGACAGATCGACAAGGTAGAAATACAACGCGCAAAAAACGAAATCCAAATAGGAACGTTCTCATTGATCGCCCTTAATGTTCTACTGGTTCTTGTACTGGTATCAGAGTTGGTTTTTATATTGGGATTGGACGACTTTAAGGCCTCGACCTTATCCAGTGCGGTTCACAGCGGTGTATATGCCAGTATTGCGAGTATCGTGCTGGCGGTGGTGATTATCGTGTTCCTCTTTCGCGGAAGCGTAAATTTTATCAAAGAAAATAGGTCTCTCAAAGGATTGTCCTTTTTATGGATACTTCTCAATACCGTGTTGATTGTAAGTATTTTATACAAAACATTTCTTGTATATGGAAAATTATGGACTTTCCATTAAACGATTGGGTGTCATGGTGTATTTGTTATTGTGTGTAATAGGACTCATCACCACGTACCTAAAAATCAACAATCGCTATAATCTTACCTATTTATTCAGGAAGAATGTGGCGGTGGGTTTTGGCATCGTGATGGTCTATTCCTGTTTTAACTGGTCTGCGGTGATTACCCGTTATAACATTGAGAATAATTTTGTTCATGAACAGCAGCTGGAACTATTACTGCCCCAAAACATTCTGGTACTGCAGGAATTGGGTAGATATGAGGATATTACGGCCCAATCTGATATGCGTTTCTACAATATTTTTAAGGAAGAAAATTTTACAGATCGCAGCTGGCAGGATTTTAATTACATCGCCCATAAAATGAAAAAGACCCAGGCCCATGTTTCTGAATAGTCCTACCCATTTAAATCCCAGCACGCGAGCTTGTATCAAGATGTTTGAGATCAATATTTTAATAGTAATGGTGCTGCTTATGATGACCCTACTTTTTAAGGTCAGCGATTTTATCTTCCTTGTTTATTTGATCTATTTTATAACGTTCAGTATAAATAGTATCATGCTTTTGGGCAATATAATTAATGCATTGATCCATCGCTTGCCGCTAAGGGAGGTCGGATTAATTATTTACCTACTGGTCTTTCCCACGGTCATTTATTCATTACTGTTCTTATAAACTCAGATTTATGCATAGCTTATTCAAACAATTATTTTATCAGCGAGGTATTATCTATACGACGGGTGCGGGTCTTGGATTCTTGATGTTGAGAATGGTACTTTCTGGAGAACTTACCTATGGATTTTTGATCTGGAACTTATTTCTGGCAGCTGTTCCTTTAATGGTGGTTGGATTGTTACGCTTTCCTGCCTGCAAAGGCACAACAGGCAGTCGCGAAAGCAGAAATCCAATATTCCTCATCGCTATTTTAAGCACGTGGTTGTTATTCCTGCCCAACGCTCCCTATATCTTGACAGATTTTATCCATTTAAGACTTCAGTCAAATCCGTTCTTTTTTCTAGATGTAATAGTTTTGAGTGCGTTCAGTCTTAGCGGTATGTTGATGGCGCTCTCCAGTTTCCACAAAGTTGTAAATCACTTGAAGTCAAATAATTATATTTCTCACGATCTTGGTTCACTATTGTTTAAAATAAGTGTGACCGTACTTTGTTCGCTGGGGGTTTATCTGGGTAGAATATTGCGTTGGAACTCCTGGAATATTTTAAACCGACCCCAGGGCCTGGCTCTAGATCTTTTACATTTATTCATCCACCCGGTGCAGCATCTACAATCATGGGTGTTTATATGTAGTTTTAGTTTGTTCCTTATTTTGCTATCCATCACCATTGAAAAACTGATCCATGTCACTTCAAGATCGTAAAAAACGCAGCACCTATATGACAATCACCGCGGTCGTCCTGATCCTTGAAATCCTTATCGAGCGTTTCCTTGATGATCCTTTCATACGTCCCTATCTGGGCGATGCGCTGGTCGTGGTTCTTATTTATGCGTTTGTAATGTCGGTTTCAATGGTGAGGCCGGTTGTGGCAATGATCGCGACTTTGGCTTTTAGTTATCTGGTGGAGTTTGCCCAATATTTTAGGATGGTGGAGCTGTTGGGTCTGGAAGACAACGCATTTTTCAGCATTGTGCTGGGAACGAGTTTTTCCTGGATCGATATGTTGATGTACACACTGGGAATTTTTGCGGTATTTGTTTGGGAAAAATGGACATAATGGCTTATCCAGAGTTAAGAATATTGAAAGAATTTTTGAGTGAGTCCGCTTTCGCGCCTGCCTGTCGTGCCTTTGCAGGCAGGAAAGCGGAACTATAATCCAACTCTTAACCTATCAACATCTAATGAGCATGGAGCTAACTGGTCAACCTTTTGGTCATGTTCTTGAGATCCCGGTCCAGTTTGCCCTTGACCAGCCATGCTATGGCAAACGCCCAGACACCGACCAGCTCCATCCAGAATACATAGGCCGGGAAACTCTCGTTGAGCTTGCCGTCCAGTACATAATCGTCCACGACGATAAGCGCGACCAGTATGGCTATGGAGATCCAGGTGATCCTGCCGCACCATTTGTAGAACGCACGCTTGGACTCAGTAATCTTGGGGCTCAAGGTAAACTTGGAATGGCTCATATAACCCAGCAGGAACAGAAAAATACCCGCGCTTGCGAGATGGATCGTTCCCAGTAACGCACTTTCATGACCAAAAAGATATTTGGGATCGCCCTCAAACCAGATCGTTCCCAGCGCATCTGCTGGCTCTGTCGGGATCATTACGGTAATAAATATGCAGATACCCGCAATGTTTGTCGCGAGGTTGTCGCTCAAAATCTCCTTCTTCAAAGGATCTTTATCATAACCGTGATAGGTGAAAAGGATCAGCGCAAATGCAAACAAAATCCCGATAAAGAACACTCCCGAGGCCGTATAATAATAATGGCTCATGGAAGCCAGTAATTCCCTGTGGATTGCCAATAATAAAATGGGTAACGCAATCCCCAAAAAACCTATTGCTTTTCTAAGATTGTACTGGGAATTATCGTTCTTTGACATAATTGTAGGTTAAACCGTGATTTTATTAATCTGTATTACAAATCGTTAACTAATGTAATTATAATAATTTTAACTACTAGAAATTTCTGCTGAAATCCTGTTTTGAGCTTCTTAAAAGGCTAATAACTGCAAATCGGGACCATAGCCTTGCTTATTGCGTTATCTTTCAGTTCAATTTAATATTAGGATGCGATCAATAAATTATACATTTTACCTTTTTGGTTGGGCAGTGATATGTTCCTTAAACTGTCATTCTCAAAGTTTATATGATCCTAGGTATCTGGAAAATCCTAATTTGCCCGGCTCCTTTCTAGCACCATTTACTGATCTTGAAAAATTACAGGCAGAAAAACTCACAAGATCAACGGCCGATTTTCAATTATTAGGTAATGTAAAAACAATCAAACAAACCATCTACTATCAAGAATTAGACAAACCACCCAAACATTCAGAATACCAATTCCTTACTAACAAAAAACTACTTAGTTATGTGGAAGACACCGCAAAGGTATTTATCAACTCAAATGCTGTTATAGAAAACTACACCTATTCCAAAACCGATAGTTCATTAATAAAAATTGTTTATCAAAATGGTGCGGCAGGAGTCAACTCTAAGCGAACTCTGTTTTTCAATAACCGTGGCCTGGCCTCTAGAGAGATTTTTGAACAATTCCAAAAGAAGGATTGGACCTATGAGGAATTTAAGAAGAACATTTTTGATTATGAGTTGGTTTATACCTGGAATAAGAAAGCCGACTCGGTAGCTTTAAAATACACCTATAAGACTGATGCAACCCATTATGTACGACACACAGACCACTCCTTTGCGTTTGAAGGCAACAACAAGCGCATCAATGCAACAAATCTCAAAGATCAGGAAGTGCCAGCAGTTTTAAAAATAGATCCTACACTAGCCATTGAACGTCGGGCAATCAAAGACTCCACAGGCAGAATTATAGAATATTATATTTATGATCATGCCATAAAAGGCTCTTACAACATACACCAGAAATATATTTTTGAGTACGACACCCAAAACCGACCAACAGACTCAAGATTATACACCATGGGCCTGCAGCCAGAGTGGCAATTAAAGCAACATTACTTGACTGTGTATCTAGAATTTGATTCAGCCGGAAATTGGTTACGAAAAAAGGTGACATCAAATGTTATGAATGAAACCGAAATTATGTATTACGATCGGGTGATAACGTATTATTGAGGATAGAGAATGGGATTGTAAAAAGAACCGTTAGATTAACTATCCTACTCAGGTCTCAAAACGGCCACTCTGGTATTCAATACAAGATCCAGATAGGGAGCCTTTTCAATCACGATCGTTTTATGGTCGGGAAGTTGACCATAAAAGTCCTCATCTACGGTAACCACTCCTGCCGTTGTCGTGAGTCTATATTTAGTACTGCTGCTATTACTGGTGATGGTCTGCTTGTCCAGTATGGAAGTAACGATGACTTCCTTGGAATTTTCGGTCTTGATCCTGCGGTATTTCAAGTACCATCTCAATAGGGAGATCAATTGCCAGATAACTATAAGCGGAATAGGGAAAAGAAAGACCAATAAACCCCAGTATCCAGAAGATGCCAGTCCGGCAATGATAAACAGGGGTACTGCCATGAACAAAAACTTGGATCCGATTTTCTTGTTCAAGGCCTTCTTTAAACTCTTGAGATCTTCTCGAGCCAGACTCGCCCTGCTCACCTTGTGAACTGACTTTGGTCGGCTCTTTGGCGCGGTGTGATCTTTTAGGGCAGACGCCGTTTTTAAAACCTCCAGTTTTAAGATCAACTTACTTTTGGGAGCGATCTCCAGGCAGACCAGATCATCCATTTGAATGGAATTAAACTGGGACGCCGCTACAGAGAATTCCTTATCATTGATCCTCAAATAATAAGTGACGGTAGTTTTTGTAGTTGATGAGCCGCTTCTGCCGGAAGATGTTGACCTGGATTTGGTAATCGACTTGCGCTTATCTTGTAGAATTCCCGTATAAACGTGCTTTATTCCAGACCTGACATCTGTAAATTTTTGAAAGGCGACGTACATACAACCACCTGTCACTATGGACATGAATACCAGCACACCATATTCCATCATGTCCCATTCCCCTCCATAGAGCGGCCTTCCACGCACCGCGCCAAATGCAAAATACACGAATACACCAAATATCAAAGGCACGCAGAAGGTCAACAGCATCGCCCTTGACATTTTTGCACTGTCCTGCGCACTCAATTCCAACTCCTGAAAAGGCATCTCATCAATCATGGTCAAATATGGTTCGGAATATCCTGACCAACCATAGGGCAATTGCCGTATATTTATTTTTGGATTTCTGCTTTCCTGCCTCGCCGGCAGGCAGGCGCGAAAGCGAATACCTGATAATATCCAGTAAATTATATCTGTTATAATTTTTTAGTGGGTTCGTGAAAGATTGATCACGCATCGCTAAAACACAACAGACCAACTGGTTTTAAATTCCTACATCACATGATACCATTGATATTGTTGACTTCATAGGTCATGTTTGTTTTTTAAGATCTTACTATATTTAGTGCATGAAAAAATCAATTTTTGTTTTAATAATCCTATTAACGACAACAACAGTAATTTCTCAAAACAGGTTTTATCCCAGTCTTTCAAACCTGGTCATGCTGGAAGATCAGTCCAGTATTCCAAAGGATTTACAGTATTTAAAAAACTGGTACGATGACTGCGTAAGTAGTATATTCTATAGGGATTTCCAGCATTCTATGGATTCAAGAAATGCTGCTACTTTTAAGAGTCTAGGATTAGTTTTAAGAGGTAAAAAGGAATTTGAATTCCTCAGGAGTGGTTTGAAAATTTCATTTGAAACAGGGGAAGAAAAGGTCAGCAATATAAGGATTACCAACAGTCATTATTGGAAAGGATTAAGTTATGGCATAGATGTTCAATTAGATACTTATGATCCAGAAGATGACTTTTATTCATTTCTTGTGATGCGCCAGCTTTTATCTTTGAGCAGGGAGCAAGTATTGGCTAATTTCATCAATACGTTTACCGTCCCTGATGATAATCAAGCTTCCCTAGAACGTTTCATTTTAGATCTCAATGCAAAAAATAAGATAGATATAGATTATAGTGCGGACATGAATTTGAAGGATGTAAGTCAAGAAATAACAAAGAAAATGCCCGACTTCAATTATTATTGGGCTGCTTACAATACATATATTCATACTGATACAGTTGTTAATACACGCAATAATATATCTACTTTTTATAGAAGTTTAAGTCCAATAAATTTTAAAGAGAAAATTAATAGTACGCTGTTACCTAGCGGAGATCTACAATTCTCTGAAAAAAATACCTTAATTACATTGCCTAAAAAGTTTTTCAAGTATGCATCAGATCATAAGAAAGAGCTCGTGAGCTTCTATATTCGATCTATAGAATATGATCTAATCTATAATCAAGCAACTAATGATTATGAGATGAAAATTTTAATATATCCGCGACAGGACAGTGGTTTAAAAGAAATGGTAAGGTTCAAATACAAATACCGTAATGTATTTACTGAAGGAAAAGAAAAACGGGATTTTATAGAAGTCAAGACAGATGATTTTGAAGCCATTGAAATAATCATGCGCAAGAAAACATTTTCAATTATTGTAGAAAGTAAGGATAGTGGATTACTCCCTTTGTATAAAGATTTTAAAATTAAGTAAGTTAAATATGTTTACGCGCTGCTTTTGGACACATCAATATCTATATACCTTGCTTTAATTAAAGTTAATTCGGTCTAAATCAAGTTGAAATGTGAGATTCCATAAAACTAATAAAATGTTAAATATTATTGTAAATTACCGTCGATAAACAACTTACTAAAAAACTTTAAACTAGAGAATTTATGAATTGGTATTTAAAAGTATTAAAACAGTATGCAGACTTTAGCGGTCGTGCGAGAAGGAAGGAATATTGGATGTTTATTCTATTCAATTTAATCTTTGCAGTAGTTGCAATGGTTTTGGACAATATGCTAGGTATTGCATGGGAGTCGATTGGTTATGGACCTATTTATGCATTATATGGATTGGCAGTACTTATACCAGGGCTCGCCGTGATAGTAAGGAGACTTCACGATATAGGAAAGAGCGGCTGGATGTTTTTAGTAGCATTTATACCTATTGCGGGAGCCATATGGATAATCGTTCTGATGTGTACAGATAGTCAACCCGGTGCTAACAAGTGGGGAGAAAATCCTAAACATGACGAATTGCAAATGTAGATACCGAGTTGCTCTTGTAAAACTTACATAGCTCAAAATTAAACGGCTGCAAAATTAATCTTGCAGCCGTTTTTTTATCTCTTACTTCAAGATATTTTTAAATGATCAGTAATTTGTCTGTTTGTAGATTAATGTGGTAAAATACCGCACACTGCACTTAAACTGCATTACCTAAGCAAAAGCAATCCCTAAAACTTCAACTTTTCATCTTTATCCCACAATCCCCAGTAAGCGCCCACATCGCCCTCATCGCCAGTTTTCCAGGATTCATCAAAGGATGAGAAATAGAACACCTCTATTCCTGCCTCACGAGACCATTTTTGGGTATCGATAAAATATTTCATGGCATTAGTTTCAGAAGCAAGTGCTCCTTTCAACCCACCGCCGTGGCTGGGCCATCCGGTTTCAGTAACGATGACTTTTTTACCCAGGCCGGCATCTGCCGCCTGACCGTACATCGCACGCATGTGATTAAGCGAATACTCAATCGGGCAGCCTTCCCAGTAGGGATAACAGTTGGACAGGATCACATCGCAGGCCTCAGAAAGTCTGGGGTGCACGGTAAATTCGTAATAGGCATCCACATATCCCACGGGAATTTCTGGACCTAGCGCATCTTTAACACGTTGTATATAATCCAGCAGTTGTTCCAGTGTAAGTTCATTGCGGTACAAGACCTCGTTTCCTACCGCAGCGATGTTCACACAACCTTCTTTTGCAAGTCCTATCAAAGCCTGGATTTCTTCTTCGTTAGCTTCTAGATCGTCGCTCAACCAGGCACCGACCATGGTTTTGAGTCCGTGTTTGCAAGCTGTGCGGGCAATATGCTCATTACCTTCAATACAGGAAAAAGACCTGATCCATTTTGTGTGCGGCTTGAGGATTTTTATCCTGCGTTCCACTTGAGCCTCGGTAATTACATCACCAGGTTCCTGCCCATCTTCATAAAGACTGAAACAGATCCCGTGCATTCCACCCTGTAAAGTTTTGTTCCATAGCGAGTTAAGTTGCTCCTCGGTATAATTGTCCAGTTCAAGACCGTTATAGTCAATATCCTTGAAATATGACGCGTGTTTTAGTTCTTCTGGAGAAAAATGATGGCCTTCTCTGTATGACATATTATATTTATTTAGTTATTAGTATGTTGACTTGAGTTACTTTGTTGAACGTCGTTTGTTATGAGTATTGCGCTTTCCTGCCTGCAAAGGCACGACAGGCAGGCGCGAAAGCTGAACTACATCAAAGATCTTTCACAGCACAATTATTTATACTTAGGCTCTTCATCCTTGTCCCATATTCCCCAACGGGCGCCCAGTTCACCCTCAACATCTGCTTTCCAACTTTCGTCGAAAGAGGAAAAATGAAAGAGTTCTACGTTTTCATTCTTTGCCCAATCCTGGGTCTGAATAAAGTATTTCATCGCATTAACCGTTGAGGGATGTGCATCTTCAATTGCTTGTCCCTGACTGGGCCATCCTGTTTCTGTGATGATCAGACGCTTGCCTTTTGCATGATTTTTAACAATGGAGTGCATTTGTCTCAAATGCAATAACGAGTCTTCGATCGAATAACCTTCCCAGAATGGATAACAATTGGCTAGAATCACATCTACGGCTTCTACTAGTTTTGGACGTTTTGAGTACTGATAATAGGTATCAACGTAGCCTACTTCAACGTCTAAATGAGCAACAGCAGCTTTTACTTTTTTAATGTACGCTATTAATTCGGCCTCGGTAATATCTCCACGTAACAGCACTTCATTTCCTATCGCGGCAATATCCACTTTACCACTAAGGGCAAGCTTGATCAAACTGTCTATTTTCTGGTCGTTGCGTTTGCGGTCTCCACTGATCCACGCTCCAACGATAGTTTTCTTATCGGCATTTTTTGCAGATTGTGGTATAAATTCGTTTCCTCCCGTAAGGCAAATGAACGCACCCAGCTGGTGTAGGGTGCAATTATCTTCATACGACGATCTACTTGTTCCTGGCTCAAAATATCGTCTGCATCCTGTCCTTCTCCGTAAGGACTAAAACACAAACCGTAGATACCTTCTACGAGTTCTTTGGTAAATCGTTTTTTGATCGTTCCAGCGTCTGCTTGTTTTAAATCTACTCCTACATAATTTCCAAGGTTCAGATCTGAAATAATTGAACCTTTCAAATATTCAGCTCCATAAGCCGATGAGGTTTGTGCGATCTTTTTCTTGATCTTTCTTTGCTCTAATTCTGCACTGATGGCAAGAGCCCGTTCTTCAGTAATGTCATAATCACGCATGACCCACATGTAGCTAGTCCCGCAGTAGATGGGAAAAACCGAAAAGAAAATGCGCAAACCGTCAACCGCTCCCTCAGGTTGCGTCGCAGCTCTTGGGGTAAAATCCAGCATGGACATAATTAACCCACTCAATAAACCCGCGATAGCAAGACCAAATTTTACCATCCACCAGTAAATCGCACCAAAAATCCCCTCGCGACGCTGACCGTAATTTAAGTTCGTCAAGATCACAAACATCTGCGGTCATGGACATCATCAATGTAAATAAACCTCCTATCCCAAAAGAGAAAAAGGGAAGCGCAAACAAGAACAACCATGGCTTACCGGGAATAAACAGAAACCACAACATTAATATATCCCACGATAGAAATTCCCTGCCAATTAGTAAGGCTCATCCCTAAACTTGTTTCATTGAATTGTTGGTTACAGTTCGACAGTCAAATCCCCACCATTTCAAAATGTACCCTACAATTGAAAGAAAAGTAGAGACTAAAAACGCATTTCTCTTTCCAATTTTGCTAGCCATCGCGGCAACAATGGGAATTACTAAAAACGTAGTCACCAATGCACCTATAGTACCGAACCAGGTAGGCCAGATCCCGCTCGTTCGTAACCACCGTGTAAATATAAAAAATTATAAATGAAAAGCCAAATGGCTATAAATGAAACCCATTAAAAATAAAGAATGTGGAAATACATAGTTTTCTAAATGGTACTAATTTGTAGGCTTTATACAATTCCTTAGAAACAATTCCCTTTAAGCTCCTGCCCACTTCCTTAAATGTGAGAGGTGAGAGACTGGTTTCGTTATGAGGAGGTGCTATACTTTAAAAATATGGCGGGTATCATGGCAAGAATAGCACATCCCACTCCTCCCCATATGTCCTAACTCGTGTTTGAGTATCTAAGCACTGGAAACAGTCTGGAATAATGACCCAAAACCATGGGGCAATCACCCATGCCCACTGTCCTTCCATTGCGCGACCGCCATGATACTGGTACGTTCATGGAAATCGTCGCTCATTTCATAACCCATCGCAACAAATGGAACACTGAATATGGTAATTCCATTAAAAATAAAATTGACCAGATCAAAAAATAACCAAAGTTATAATCCAGACTCCATTTATATAGTTGCCACATAAAGAAAGACGAACGCCCATAATAATCGCCCCTATCATTACATAGTGCCTTCTCCTACCCCATCTAGATCTAGTATTGTCAGATATAAATCCCATGATCGGGTCTGTGATCGAGTCAAAAATTCTAGGTAGAAAACAAACACCCAACATCCAGCCATAATGGAAACCCCCAGGCCGTGAACGAGAACAACCATAAAAATCCCCAATGCCGCAGGAAACATTTGGTTAGCAAGCATTCCTAATCCAAAGGCAATTTTTTTACCAAAGGGCACTATGCTTTTTTGCATGAGCTACAGCATTAACATAGATTGTTTTTTAAAGTTAGTTGTTCAACTCATGACAACTTATTTTAATACGTCTAAAGCATACTATTACCTCTTCACACCCGGTAACAATACCGTTTCCATGAGTGCTTCCTTATCGCCGTTAAAGGTTTTGGTAACGGGTTTTCCGTTTCTTCCCAGTCCATCAAATACGCCTTGATCTACTTGATCCCAAAGCACGTATTTTGCCTTCCCGTCACTTGTAAATAATCCGAAGTAGTTTTCTGATCCTTTTGGGTTTGCTGCGTCTTTCCAAGGTTCGTCAAAGGCCTCAAAATAGAAACAGGACATTCCAGCCGCATTGGTCCAGTCCCTCATATGGTTGTAGAACAAGGCTTCTTTGTACTCATCATTTGCTTTTGAACCTTCTGGCCCATAAAGTTCGTTGGAAAAACTTGCCCAGCCGGTTTCTCCTATGTGGATGGGCTTATCGACTCCCATTCCTTTCATATATGCTTTCACGCTGTCGTACTGGGAGATCGCATATCCTTTGGTACGCAACATCGCAGCCTGTAACTGCTCTTTTTTGCTCAGTGATTTTTCTGAGGGTAATACTTTCCAAAACACGGGATTATAATGCGTATCGTGCATGGGATAGGTGTGCATGGAAATATAATCTACCGCTTTGATCAGGTTATCAAGATCTTCTACGTGATAAACAGGGTCTCCTCCACCCCAGGAGGCAAAATTGTCTGAACTTGTGATCCATAGATCCTTGTCCAGCTTTCCATTTTTTTTAAGGCCCTGAAGGTGATTGACCCATTTTAAGATCACGGCCGGTTGTACATAATAACTTGCGGCCCATTTTACCATCGCCTCGTTACCTACGGCTATTACCTTAATGATGTCTGGGTATTTGTTGGCCAGATCTACCGCTCGCTGTATCTCATCCTTATTTTGTGGACTTTCTATAGAATGGTCTGGCGGTAATTCTGTCCAGGCATTTAGACAGTCTATCCATGCGCCCAGCATCACGTACATTTCAAAAGTCGGATCTTCTTTTTTCAATTGGTGGATTGCTTCCACAACATTGGGCGCGTGGGCCATTTGAACATTATAGGTGCGCAGGATGCGTATCCCCATGGCGTGCATGAGAAGAATATCTTCTTTTAACATTGCGATCGTGGGCTGCTCGGTTCTTGCCTTGCCACGATAACCTCCGTAAGAAATGGCCTGAAATTCTTTGTTCCCAAAAATTTCAGATGCGGTTCTTTGTATATTGTTCTCCACTATTGGTCTTGTTTCTTGATTAGATGACGCCATCGATTTTTCTTCTTCCCTACAACCTCCTGCGATAATTAGTGTAAGGCAAAAGGCGATTAATTTAAGTCCATGGTTCATAATTTAGTTTTTTAATAAGTGAGGCCGTAGCCTAGTTCAAATAGAGGTTTGATGTTTCCATCCCAATGATTGGGACCATAAATACCCTCATAATCCTCCACGGATCTAGGCCATGAATGTGGCAATTTCCCCTTAAAATTTTCTTGTCCAAAAAGCACTTCTGCAATTCCCTTTCCTTCTGATCCTGGCAACCATGCGGCTACAAATGCATCCGATTTTGAAATCTCATCCGTAACTACCAGCGGCCTTCCAGAAATAAGCACGACCACGGTTTTAACTCCCTGTTTTTTATAATGAGCTATGTATTGTTGATGCTTTCGCGAAAGCGTTAACTTATACTGACCCTCTCCATCTCCCACATCACCAAAGAACTCTGCATAGGGCGTTTCTCCCACTACGATGAGGGCAACATCTGCATCTTTGTGTTGTTGTGTGGCGTTTGTGTCGTAGATAATTTCGCCTTGAGCTATATCCCTGATCCCATCCAGAATGGTCGTTGCGCCCTTGTAATTTTCTTGTGTTCCCTGCCATTTTATCGTCCAGCCACCACTTTGAAGTCCCGCATTATCTGCGTGCTCGCCAACGACGACTATTTTTTTAACATCTTTCTGAATGGGCAACACACCGTCATTTTTCAATAAAACCAGACTTTCCCGCACCGCCTGACGCGCAATAGTCCTGTGCTTTTCTATTCCAACTAGGTTCACAAGCGTCGTATCGGGAAATGGATGTTCAAAAAGTCCCAGTCTGAATTTTTGTCTTAAAATACGTTTGACCGCATCGTCCACTCTAGTTATAGAAACGGTATCGGTTGCAATGCCGCGCTTAATTCCTTCCTGAAACTTAGGTAGATCTCCGTCCACCGCCATGACCATATCGATACCGGCGTTGATGATGGCATTTCTACCAAATCTCGTGTAACCCTTCCAGTCCGTCAGCACAATGCCGTCAAAGCCCATCGCATTTTTAAGCGTGTCGGTTATCATGGTCTTGTTTGCATGCATGGAAATGCCGTTCAGCTCATTGAAAGATGCCATCACGGCACCTATTCCCTCGTCCACCGCAGCGCGATAGGGAGGTAATAACAGATTGCTTATTTCTTGATCGGTAAGAATGGATTTACCGCCTTCACGACCGTCTTGGGTAGCTCCATCGCCCACAAAGTGTTTTGCTGTCGCCATCACGGTATTGCGATCACGCAAATCCCCCTGAAGACCGCGCACAGATGCCGCAGCTAGTTGTGAGGTGAGCTCGGTACTTTCTGAAAACGCCTCATAAACTCTTCCCCATTTCTCATTGAACGGTATCGCAATACAGGGAGAAAAAACCCAATTGAACCCAGTTGCCTGTGCCTCAATCGCTGTAATTCTAGCGGCCTGCTCCACAAGGTCTGCATTTGCCGTTGCTCCCATCCCGATGTTGTGCGGGAAAATAGTTGCTCCGTTAAAGGTATTCTGACCGTGAACGGCATCAACTCCTATCAATAGCGGAATTCCCAAACGGGTTTTCAATGCCTTTTTCTGTAATTCAATAAAACGACCCTGCCACTCTCTAGCGTTTTTTCCAGGCAGTGGTCCTTCTGTGTGAATGACCGATCCTATAAAATAATCTGTGATCTGATCGTCCGACTCCAAGTCCCAAAAATGGCGCACCTGACTCATCTGGCCTATCTTTTCATCCAGCGTCATCAACGCTAATAAAGAGTCCACTTTTTGCTCAACAATCTCGTTCTGATCGACCTCAACCCTTTGATCTAAATTATTTTGACCACTGACTTTATCCTGCTTACACGACATCAAGAACAGACCCAGGCATAAAATGCCGAGCCTGCTTGTTGAGAATGTGACTGGAATCGTTTTCATTGTCTAATAAGCTACGTTAACGATGATGTGAGCAACCACACCGTTGCGTTTAAAGATGTTTTTGCTGGTTGCAGGGCTCAATTTTAAGTCTGCTCCCACGATTTCCTCGCTTCCATCGGTCATAAGAACCTTGCCACCCGGCTGGTCTGCAAGATGATAGATTACGGGAACCTGACAGTAGGTATAACAAAGTGAGTCTTTCTCCAGTTTTAGGGTTTGCTTGTTATCGTCCAGATCATAATAGATAAAATCTCTGGACTCTTTCAAAAACTCCTCCCTACGCAATAATCGCGGATTAAAAACAATCTGTGCATCGTGAACAAAAACACCCAACTCGCCAAAACGACATAAAATATCTTCTTTCACCTGACCGGTCATTCCCGGTTGTTGAGCGCCTTTTCCTGCGGGAGTGTGCGAATATGGATCTGTGGGAAATGCGCCGTAAAGTTGTGGCGACTTGTGCACGCCTATTCCCTCATTGATCTCGTAATAATGCTCCAATAATCTTCCCACAACTTCTTCAGACTCATTTGCCTTTATTGCAGCCAGACAGGTTTCCTGTACCGCGAGCAATAATTTTGAGACCATGTGCCAGTAAATGGAACCTAGGCCTTCATAGCCATAAAATGTACCTGATCTTCCCGTAAACGCCCTGTGGTTAAAATGCTCCTCAAAATCTGCCAGCAGCTGTTCTTTCTCGCGGCTTACCAACTCTTGATATGCTTCTGGAAGTTCTTCAAGGGCGTCGATAAGTGAGTTGGCATTGTTGAATTTACCGGCGTAATGATAATTGCCATCAACGTCCTTTTCAACAATCTGGGTATTTCCCGTTTGAACGAGTTGTTCTAAGAGTAAAGAACGCTCCACTTTTACATTTGAAATATTATTTTTATCGGTAAAGCGAGCTAACTCACGATCTGGATAAAGAATATAACTGTACTGATCCTTTCTAAACAAGGCACTGGATTTCAACGCATCCAAAACTTCAAGAGAACCCTTTGCATCTATAAATCCAGAACTCAGTACGGCCACCTGACCTTCCAGCATTTCTGATAGATAAGAAACCTCAATACCGTGTTCCTGGCTATATCCCATTAGATTGTAGGCATGGTACAACCCATCCCCTCGCTTATTTGCATCTATGGAATGCTCTAAATGTTTGTTGGTTACCTGTAAAAAACTTAGTAATTCGTTTTTTGAAATAGCTGTTTTTTTATTCTTAAAACCTTGCTCGTAGATGGTAGTCCTGTATTTGCTGGCGGCCGTTCCCAGAGCATCTGTAATTTTCTTGCGCTCTTTATTGTTACGCTTTCCTGCCTCGCCGGCAGGCAGGCGCGCAAGCGTATCCCCAAAATCATTCAACACACCCATCGTGCTATTGAAAAAATCAACCAGTTCTATAGAGATCTCAAAGCGTTCTTCTCCAGATCGTTGAACTACTTTTTCAAAAAATGTGACAAAACGACGCAAGTAGTACAAAGTCACCATGGAAACTCCGTTACCTACGAGCGCGTTATTTGCGTCGTTCCATTCTGGTCGCTGGGTGTTCATCCATATTCCTGCTTCTGGAATAAAGTTGGAGACTTTGGCAAGAACTGTTGCTAGAATTTTCTCAATAAAATTCACGCGGTACACATTGTCATCTTGCGATCTGATCAACGCACCGTCAGCACCTATCTCATCCCGCAGACTTCTTATCTTATGATCCAGCTCTTCATCAAAGACGATCGTGTCCTTGGAATTTTTTACGATCTGCTCGTAGGATTTTATGCGGTAGGGAACGTTTGCATAAACAAAAATATCCTGTGTGAAGTAACTGGAAAGGCGACTGGGATCGTGACGTTCAATAATTTCTAAAAACTTCAATAAATAAATAATCTGGTGATCGCCCCAGTAACCGATGTACGACCAAGGATTGTCAGGCTCAACCGCTTCCCAATCAAATCCATCCTTAGTCACTCGATACGGATTATACCCATCAAATGTACTGGCATTTAAGAACTTATGGATCATACTGTCGATGAACTCGGGATATGAATAAGCGAGCGCTTCCCAATTCTGAAAAATATCCCTCCAGTTTCCTTCATAGTCCAAGATCTTGGAACCGTCTATTTCGCTGGTTGTATTGATAGAAAATTTATTCCACGGTCGGCTGGGATCTCCATGCCTGCGGCTAAATTTGAGTGGCATGTATTCCATGGCCAGTCTTTGAAAATCGGGATCTGTATCCTTGTCTATGAGCTCTTTAAGCAACTCCAGCTGAAATTTTTCTGGAAGTAGCTCGAGTGTTTCTTTTTTATTTTTATGGACATTTACATTTGCCTTTTTGATGTAGGTAGTAAAGTCAGCTTTTTCAATGGTATAATTATCATCGAAAATCCCACCTCGCATGATGTTAAAGAGTGTGTTTGAGAAATGGCGGGTGTTGCGCAATTTATCTGCTGTGAGCTGTTTCCCGTCAGAGGAACTGTTGAGTTTTAACAATTCCGCAGATCCTTTTTGAATGGATTTCTCAACCTTTTGAGCAGCATTGTTATCGTGCTTGACCAGTCTTTTGATCGCTGCGACATCGCTCATGGATTGATTGAGTTCTGCAATGGTGAGCCAGTCTTTGCTTTCGCCTTGAGCTAAATCAATGGTTGCATTAACAAAATAAGCTCCTTTCTCCGCTTTTATATCTAATTCTTCGTGGACTTCCTGACCGCTGGCGGTACTGATCCAACTGCCTGGAGGAAAGCAGGCGTTTTGCATTTATTCCTAGCGTTGACCAGACCGTGGTTGCCATCAAGGCTTCGCTAGGTTCTGCCTTGTCAACAATGATAGCGCTCAGGGCAAAAATTCCCAGGCCGCTATCTTTCTCCAGCTCACATTTTTTGTAGGCGTCCACAAGATTTGAACTGCTGTTTTGCAATGCAGATCCAACTCCATAAGGCAAAATATTCTGGATTCCATCTAAAATATCAATTTTCACGTGATCCTCAGAAGTATTGATCACTTCAGATTTCTTTACAAAACCATAATCATCACTAGAGTTCCAGTGGTATCTGAAGGTAAGTTCCAGGTCGTGGTTTACTTCTTCAAAAACTACCTTATTGCCCAGTTGGTTTTTGTAAAGATTGTTCATTGTCCTATATATACCATTGTAGCGTTGTGAAAAAGGTTCCCATAAATAGGTCTTTCCATCTTTTTGCACTTTCATGATGGTTTTACTCCCTGTAATATCTGCCGCCTCGGTAATTTTATCGTCTGTATAATAGGGAAACAATGCCGACTCTGAGTTTCTCCTACCAGCGGTCAGGCCGCCGTTGCTGGAAATAAACATCCAGTGGTCTGAATCACTGACGATACTCATAAAAAATGGGCGCATTTTATCGCTGTTTGAGATCTTGTAAAACTTCTCGTTGTCCAGATCTACGAGTTTTCCCTTGACCTCATTTTGCGTGGTCTTTATTTTACTATTGCCTATATATAAATCAGTATTCATTGAATTTATTTTTAATCTGTATTTTTTTTGTTCTGCTTTTCACTACTTGATTTTCTGATAGTAATTGATCTGCTTTTTACTTTTACTTTTACTTTTGCTTTTGCTCGTGCTAGGTGTACGCCCTCATTGTCCTACGTACATTTTATGCATTCCTCACTCCACCGCGGCGGCTCGTCGGATGCAGGAGGGGAAATTCCCAACCGGAAAAGTCTTTTGTCCTACATTAAAAACCGTTAAGTTTTAATCTTACCTCTTTTCAGTTCTTCTTTCCTCTTGAAAGTCCACCTAACCCCCAAAGGGGGAAAACTCATCCGTTGCAAAGAGATTTTTTTTAATTGGCTCTTCTAACTTTGTTCTAGACTCTTTATTCTTTCCTCTTTTTTTATCCCAACACAAACTCTGCTTCTATTTCTTCTAATGACTTTCCTTTTGTTTCTGGTAAGATCTTGATTAAAACTAAAAATCCTATAAATGCAATAGCTCCGAATATGAAAAAAGTTAAGGCGTTTCCCAGATTGGCCAACTCCCACGGGAAAATAAACTGGATGATGGAACTTACCAGCGAATTCACAAATGCGATAAAGCCTATGATCACGCCGCGGTATTGAAGCGGATATAATTCTGATAGCAACACCCACATTACTGGGCCTAGAGAGAACGCAAAGCAAATTATAAATCCTAATATCCCACCAAAAACCAATGCCGCATTTACCGTGGTAGCGGCTTCTAAAATCTCTCCGTCGTTTGCTAGGTAGCTTTTGTTGCCCAGTAATGATTTGAGTTCGTTCTTGAATGCTACGTCACTATTGAAAGTTTTTCCAGCGATGGACTGCAATTGTGCGCTTTCTTCAAATTTAAAGTTCGCAATTTGTTCCCTCTTCAATGTATAGGTCGCCTCATTGAAGCCGTAGGCACAGGTGAGTAAACTTATAGCAACGCCAGCCGTACCTATTAATAATAAAGGCCTGCGACCTATTTTGTCAATGAGCAACATGGCAAGTATTGTAAAAACTACCGTTACACTGCTCAGTAACACTCCTGAATAGAAGGATGCGTCCGTACCTATACCAGTTTGTTTAAAAATGGAGGTTGCATAGAAATAGACCGCATTAATACCGGTAATCTGTTGTAGAATGGCGACTACTAGCCCTACGATAATAATAAATCTCAGTGATTTCTTGAAGATGGTGGTTAGTGAAGCTTTCGCGAAAGCGGAATTATTATCAATACTTGAACTGATCGCATTTAACTCCTGGGTCGCAATTTTATTACCGTGAATCTCGTGCAGGACTTTCTCGGCATCCTTCCTGTTATTTTTAAGAAACAACCACCGCGGACTTCTAGGAATGAAGAACAGCATAACAAAATAAATCAAGGCGGGTACAATCTCCACGCCCAGCATCCATCTCCAGACCGTGTCATCAGTAAACCATGTTGTACTATCGTTATTCCACTCATTGAACAGATAATTACTTAAAAACGCGGCAAAAAAACCGAGTACAATGTTGAGCTGCTGGATGGCAACGAGCTTTCCTCGGTTTTGTGTGGTGGAAACCTCGGCAATGTACATGGGTGCGAGAATAAGTGCAGCGCCAAATGCGACTCCACCTATCATTCTTGCTATGTAAAGCATGTGATAATCTGTAGCTATCGCACTTAATAGTGCCGAGATCGCATATAAAAAGGCAACATACAGCAATACCTTTTTTCTCCCGATGCGATCACTCAACTTCCCAGCAAATAGCATGGAAAACATGGCGGCAAAAGATGGTGCGCTAACTACCCAGCCCAACTCGCCCTCGGACAGATTGAACTGCGGGCCGGCATAGTTCATAACCCCAGATATTATTCCCGCATCAAATCCAAAGAGAAAACCTCCCAGCGATACAACAAATGATATAAGGATTAGTTTTTTGGACATGCTACTTACCTACTATGATGGTTTGGATAGAATGAGGAAGCATGCTGAGACTACTGGTTTTACCCGCCATACTCAAGGAATAGTTGACTTCCCTATCGCTCTGGTTGAGCACAACTATCGCGATGGAGCTATCTGGGTTTCTAAAAGCGGTAGTCAGCAGATTATTGGTACTGGAAACACTGGACAAACGTTTTGCACCAGGTCTCACAAATTTTGAGAAATGACCTATGTAGTAGAACGAATTGGTAAAGGTAAGTTCGTCCGTGATGGTGTTTCCGTGAACGGGAGCAAAACACAAATTGCCTACATGGTTGGGACCACCTTCTTGATTGAGCAAAATATTCCAATCTGTCCAGGCGACCGTTCCATTATTAAAGTCGTTGATCATGGATTTACCATAGCGCTCGGCTAGTTTGGGATCATCGTTCATTAAGCGTTGCAGATCATAACCCTCATTGCATCCCTCTGTAAAGATTAATTTTTTATCTGGAAATGCTTCATTTACATGGCTTACCGCTTCATACATGGGAACGCCGTCCTTCCAGTCCTCATACCAGTGAAATCCAGTTCCCCAGACATATTTTGCAGCCTCGGGATCATTGAGATATTGTACTTGCTCTCTGAAACAATAAATCCCTGTTATGATCCCAGACAATAATATTTTTATCGCCCAGACCTTCTTTTTCCAGCGTAGGCCCTAAAAAGTTTTTAAGGAAATCACGTTCTTCCTCGGCGGTATAGATACAGGACTCCCAGCGCTGGACTGCCATGGGTTCATTTTGAATGGTAAGTCCCCAGATGGGGATTCCTTCCTTTCTCGTAAGCCTTGATGAATTTTGCGTAATAATTTGCCCATGCCTGTCGATATTCTGGTTTCAGGCTGCCACCTTGCAGCATATTCCCATTAGTCTTCATGAACGCGGGCGGGCTCCATGGACTTGCATAAGTTACCAGCGATCCACCAGCCTTTTCAATGGCGAGTTTTGTAAACGGAATGCGAAATTCCCTATCGTGATCAATGTTAAAGGTCTTGAGTTCTTTATCTCCCTCATCCACATACGTATAACTATACGGAGAAAAATCACAACTGTGAATGATGGTGCGGGCAAGTGAATAGCCGATTCCGTTTTCCTGATCAAAATAGGCTTCCATAAAGGCTTTTTGATTCTTCTCTGAAAGCTTGTAAAAAGTCTCTGCAGATGCGTCCGTTAGCGCAGCACCTATACCCAGTATTTCTTGAAATGAAGATTGAACATCTACGGTAATCGAGGCATCAACCTCGGTGGGCTGTATGAGTTTTCCAAAATCAATAGTGTCAGTAAGTTGAAGTTTTAGATCACTGTTATGGGCGGTGCTGTAAACTGAGGCTTTTTCCATATCGATGGATTTGGGTGGTTCTACAACCGGTTGAGTTTCCACGACACCCTGTTTCTCTTCCTTTTTTCCCTGATCGCAAGAAAATGTAAACGCCATGACTGCGGCGATTAGAATGTATTTTGGAAGATGGGGGAAGTTAAAAGTACTCATTTGGTCTAGTTCTTATAGTAGGATAAAAAAACCAGTCAGCAAATTTCTGACTGGTTCTCATAGGGGATTTCTTATTCGTAGATTCTTACATAATCTACTTCCATGGTTTGTGGATAAACGGTATCAACTCCTGGAGCTCCCACAAAACTTCCTCCCACGGCAACGTTGAGGATCATGAACATTTCCCGACCATCATTGAAGACCCATTCCGACCCTTCATCCATGTCTGCCGGTGTAATTTGTTGATATAGAACATCATCTATATAATAATTGATCTCATTAGGACTCCACTCGATACCATAGACATGGAAATCTGTGTCCAGCCTGCCATTTTCAACCTCGTAGCTTTTAGTAAGCGGATTCCCTGCAAAATTACCTGGCATGTGTGCACTTCCATGAACGATGGTAGGCTCCTGACCGCGGTATTCCATGATGTCTATCTCGCCTATCTGTGGCCATATCGCACCATCACTATCATCACCCAGTAGCCAGAATGCCGGCCATAATCCCTGTCCCCAAGGCAATTTAATACGTGCCTCAAAACGACCGAACTGTTTCTGGACCTTGCCTTTAGTCAGTATTCTCCCAGAGGTATAATTAGAGCCCTGAAAATTTTCCTTGAGCGCGGTAATCTTGAGGATTCCATCCTCCACGCGCACATTTTCTGGGCGGTCTGTGTAAAACTGGGATTCATTATTTCCCCATCCATTCTGTCCAGTCCCGATGTTATATCCCCAGTTTGCCGGGTCTGGCGCACCATTGCCGTCAAAGTTGTCTTCAAACACCAGGTTGCTCTTTGTGGCCACGGTCTGATTTTCATCTCCCTCACAGGAAACTCCCACCGCGGCAAACACGGCACCTATGATTATATATTTTAAATTTTTCATATTTATTTATTTTGTGGATAAGATGGTTGTGGGTTCTGCTTTCGCGAAAGCAAAATTCCCATCACACCCCATCGTATTAATAACAATTTTAAATTAACCAAAGCTTACTAATTCAAGACCTTCACATCATCACAGTAATAGACGGAACCATCGCCGGGACGTCCAGGAATGAATTCATAAAAGACGACCACACGGCGGTAATTTGCCGCTGGATTAATGACGCTGGCAAAATCAAATTCCAACTCGGTCCACTCATTTGCCACGGTCACGTTTGCATCCACAAACACCTGTCCACCGCCACCTGCGAGTTCTAGAGCCATTCTTACTGGGATATTGGCTTTGGGCGAGTACACCTTTAGCCTCATTTTTTGCGAAGTTGAGAAATCAATGGCGGCATCAAGATCCATAAAGGTTCCCGCAAAGAAATCTGCTCCCGTAGTCTTAGTCGTTTGCAGTACTCTCGAAGTAGGATTAATACCTCCAGCTACCGGATTTGCAACTACAACAGACTCTGCTCCACCAAAGTCGGTCAGGTTATAAGAAAGCGTAGTGGATTGAAAGCCTATGGGCAATTGGACTTGTGTGTTTGCAGCGTCGTCAACATTGGGCGTGGGATCAACGACTTCTTTGTAGAAGTACATATTGTCAACTAAAATATCAGATACCGTAGCATCAGAGATAAAAAAGATCTGGGCTAGATTCTGACGGCTTGTCAGACCTGTAAAAGAGGAAAGCGGTAGGTCAAAGCTCAACCAGCCACCATCATCGATATCATTTCTACTAAGTGTGAAAGAACCACTTGAGTCATTACCTCCACCAAATGCAGAATCGGGACCAAAATCCCCCAACTGTATTCTTATAAAATCACCGTTAACGATATTCTCATCCTGTACTTGAATATCTACGTGAAAATGAGTCATGTCCGAGGCATTTACCGTAGGTCTAAAAAACTCTGTGGCAACAAAATTTAGTTCTGTATATCGAATAATGTTGTCTCCATTTATATTTATATCGTCCTGGCCCTGCGTAGTTTGAAATGGTGCAAAATATCCATTATAATGAACCACAGGTACATTAGTATAAGCATCACTAAATATTGAGATTACATTTCTTGGATCTTCCGTTGGTACTGGCGCAAGTACAAAGTCGCCTAAGGATACAATGCTGAGTGATCCCAAAGCTGGTCTGGGATTACCACTTTCATCCGTTCCCAGTGTAGCAGTGATCACAGCTGGAATGGGATCGCCATTAACATCAGTAGGACTAGATCCCACTACTTGAACAAAACCTCTATCATCTACGATGGCTACCCCTGGATTACTACTGGTAAATTCATAATAGGCTGGAGCAGCATTTACCGTAACATCGCCATTGCTAGCTGTGTTAAAAGTTTGGGTAAGCCCAGTAATTTGTGCATTAGCACCTATAAAAGTTTGTTGAACTACATCCTCACCATTTAATATCGCCGGTCTAGGTTGAGCAATAGTTCCCAACTTTTCAAATCTTATTTCATCCATAAAGAATACATAGCCCACGCCGCCAGTATCATCAGTCCCAGCTGAAAATAAGAACATTCCTCGTTCTTGAGTCAGCTTTGAAGCATCTGGAATGGGAATGATGTACTTTCTCCAATCTGTGGAAAGTCTTAGTCCATTGCGGGAAGTTGCGTAGGTATCTGTCATAAAATCGGTTCCAAATCCCACCTGTCCAATGGTTGCAGTGATTGAACCCTTTGCCCAAAAGGTAAGCGCATCATAATCGGTCAAGTTTCTACCGGCACCTCGATCTAAAAATATACCTCCTATAAAACCACCATCTGCATCGTCTGGAGCGGGAACATCTATTCTTATAGAACTTGAACCTTCAAACGCTTCGTCCGTAGTTGTACCAAAACCTTCGGGATTTGCACCACCGTTGGGATCAAAGGAAACAAAAAAGGCATCGGTAAGTCCAACTGGTGCGTCCGTATAAATATCAGGTGTATTGGGAAATGTAGCCAGCACGGCATCATCAGAAATGTCCCTCTCACAACCTACTGCAAGTAGGAGCAGAATGATCGCAAGGGCACTTTTATTTAAATATTTTATATTTTTCATTTTCAAGCTTTTTTTAATTACCAATGTTAATATGTAGATAAGTCCTAATCTCCCACTCGCTACCATTGCCAAAACCTACCGGGCTAATGATGGGTGATGTTGCAAATTCTGCCGCCGCGTTAGGAGCATACCTAGGAGAAAATTGATCGAGAGACCTCCAGGTACCTCGTATTCCCAGTTGAGTATCGGGAAGTATGAACCAATCTACCTTACCTAAGGTTGTAGAAATATCCAACATGAGCTGTGTAGGGTATGTAAGGTTAAAATCCCTGTGGTAATCATAAGGACCCCAGTCGTTGATCATTACCTGTCCCTGGACTTTAATCTGTTTGTACAACATTCTAATATCACCTCCAAAACGTTCAATCAAACGCTCGCTGTCACCATTTGCCTGTCCATTCCCATAATAAAAATTACCGATGATGCCCCATTCAGGAGAAAGTTTTGAGACCATTCTTAAATTAGTTTCCCACAGATCCTCAGCGGGAGCAGATGCGGCAAAGGGAAAAAATGAACGGTCTGGGCCAAAACCGATGGCGCCATCCATAGTTGTAGGCAGGTGTCGGTACACAAACCCCAGGCTTGCTGCAAATCGTGCATCCTCAGTCCTGTCATTATCCCAAGCATACATCCAGGTACCAGGTGTGGGATCAAAAGTAATCAACATCTCACCAGCTGTCATCTCGCGATTGCCATTGCGCACTGCAAAGGGATCATCGATTACATTTCTTACATTGCCGGGAGCACTTACATCTGCCGGTATAGGATCTACCAGAGGTTGTTGCCACATAAAATTAGGTGCGATTACAAAATCTCCAACAGCGTATGTAAAACCTGCCAGCGCATTTGTCATATTCCCGCTGCCCGAGTCCTTTAACCTCCATCCCGTAAAGGTTTGCGTCTGATCAAAACCTCCTCCAGCTACAAGTCCCATAACAGAACCTTGCACATAGGAATTGAAACGACCGCCTGCAAACTCGATCTTCCCCTTTGCACCCCAATTATCGCTGGACTGCACTCTATCATTAACAACCGTGTAGTTTCCTGGTGTGCCAAAAACATCTTGATAGGTACTGCCATTCAAAGGACTACCGCCCCAGAGTCCACCTGCCACCAATTTAAATTTCCCGATAGATCTTTCAACGGCAATAGAAGCACGCTCCGTAGGGTACGCTGGAATTATACCACTACGCAATTGGTTGGGATCTAGTTCTCGTCTTCCATTTTCATCAATGACAAGCTCAGTTTCAACGTCACGGTGATAAATTCCGGTAAGATCAAATTTTCCAACCGTTCTACTATATTTAAATAACATCGTAGGATTTGCGCCCCACCATAATTGCGGGCCAAAAGCAAACTTAAAACCTTCCAATTCTTTTTTCCCATCAAATTCCATCCCTAGGATCTCTCCACCATAAATATCTAGGTTGGGACCATAATTTGCCTCGGGATATAAATTGAATACATCTCCTTCATACGCCCAGTGATAATGACCCGTTCTATAAAAACCCCTCAGATCAAACTCTTTAGTATTCCATTCATACTCTGCCTGGTACACGTTTAATCGATTAACATCATCAAACTGGATCTGTGCATTGTTCTCGTCCAGCGCACGCACCTGGCGACCTCTGTTCTCATAAAAGATTTCATTGATAGGATTTTCTGCAATACGTCCTAGGATATTGAATGTAACTTCTGCACGCATATTTGCAGATGGGCTTCCTTCTACGCCTACATAATAGGATTGCATGTGGTCAAAACCGAGTTCATCTGGATAGATATTTGCATCAGGATCTGCGGTTTCTGGAGTTGTGATTAAACTACCTCCGGTATTGAATGTTGTAAACTCTGCTCGCAACTGACTCAACCTAACTTTGCCTCCAGATCCCCCACCGCCGAGGGCAGCCTTGTCGCCTCTGGCCCTCAATACGGCATCCATAAGTTGGATCTCATCAAAAAAGCTATCTACTTTTTCAACACTCATACCTTCAGAATAGACATCTAGATCGTGAACTTCTTTCAACGCATAATAAGCTGCCCTGGGGTAAAGTGTGTAAAGACCGCGTGAGTTCGTAGGTCCTTTGGCACAGATACCGAACCATTCTTCGTTCATGTTGTTTTCGCCTGGAGCGAGATCTAGTGCATAACCACCATTAGACCAAGAAGCATTGCTGTCATGAATGTCCAAGTTTTTAGTCTGGCCAAATTTCCACCATCCATCACTGAACTGGAAGGTAAAACCACCTATGGAATTCATCGCACCACCTACTCCAGCGGCATTTGCATAAATATCCTTCCAGTTGTTCACCATGTAATAGGCCTGAGATTTCTGGTCTTCTTGATTCTCGATGGCGTTGAAGGCATCTGCACCAAATTCTGTAAACATGATGGGCTTGTTTAGTTTTTCCTTCACTTTCGCGAAAGCGTCACCAAAAGAACTACCTCGATACATATTAGTTCCGAAGATGTCAATGTCCTTGCACTCCTCTGCAATAATGTCCATAAACAAGAGGTCTCCATTACAGATGGACATGGGGTGTGTGGTGTCAATAGCCTTCATTTTTACGACTGCCTCGTTGAAGACTTTATACATCGCTCTCGCACGAGTGGTAGATTTCCTGTCCTCTACGGGAACATCCTCTGTCTCTGCACCTCCCCAGAAAAGTCCGTAATTATTTTCATTACCTAAAAGGAACAACAACAAACCGCGAGTGTCCTTATAATCTGCAACCATTTGAGTAGCTTCCTTGAGTAACAGCTCTCTGGTCGCGGGATCAGCATACTCTGTATTGGGAACCCAGACACCGTTTATCGTGAGTCCATACCTACCAAAGGAATGGTTCAACATCGTGAAGATCCCATAGTTGTCATATATGTAGGTGATCCATTTTTGTGGCACTCCCGTGTACATTCTAACGGTATTGACCCCCATATTTTTGAGAAGTCCCATCTCTGCATCCAGCGCGGGTTTAATAACATCGTCTGGCTGTTCCCAGAGACTGTACGTGAAATTTGTACCGATGGGAAAATAGTCCCAGTTCATACCATTGATCATAAAATCCTTGCCGTCCACTTTTAAGCGATAGCCGTCAGCATCGTTTGCGACCCTTACTTGATTAGACTGTGCAAAAAGCAACGAGCCGCATATCAAGAAAAATTTAAATAGATGTTTTCTCATAATAGTTTTGATTGGACACTACCTCGATGTAGTTGGGAGCAAAATTTGAACTCATTAAAAAAATCACGTCAACCTTTAAAGTTGTGCCAGACGAAAATAGAGATTGTTTTTTTTCTTATAGAAAAGTTAAACCCATCAAAAAGTCAACATGGTTAATTAAAGACGTGCCAAAACGACTAGATCACCTAGTAGCCCTTTGTTACTACAAGTTTTATTTTTTGATAGTCTCAGTAATCGACAGTTCTATCCGGTATAATGCTGCGGCACTCTACCGGTTGTTGTAGTGATGTTGTGGTGTAACGAGTACCTGTTGTGAGACTATATTTGAATTATGTAATCGTTAAGATTAGTTTCTTTATCCAATTCCATTTTTTTACGCAATCGATATCTTTTAATTTCAACACTGCGTGGTGATATATGTAAAAGTGGTGCGATTTCTTTAGAACTGAGGTTGAGCCTCAAATAGACACAAAGTCTAAGATCACCTGTGGTAAGACCTGGATGCATTTCCTTCACCTTCTTGAAAAAGTCCTTGTCAGCATTATTGAAGGCTTCTTCAAATGTGATCCAGTCCTGTTTGCTGCTCATATTTTTTTTGACCAGCTTTTTCAAATTTTTTGCTCCCGGAGAGTCGGGTAGATCTTTAACGATATCGCTTATCTCGTTAACTAATTCATTTTTCTTTATTGTGCCCATGGTGGCCACCGCAAGTTCTTTATTGCGGTGTTCCACATCTGCGCGCAGCTTGTCATTGCGCAGTTGGATCAGGTCATTCTCCGTCTTGAGGTTGATTACCTGCAATTCTTTTTGCTGTCTATTCAAGGCTCGCTGATTGATTCTCTTGAAATACCAGAGGTAGGCATAATTAATAGCAAGACCGATCAATACAATTGCAACAATATAAAAGAGAATCGCAACCGTTGATATGTAAAACGGCCTTTTTACCTTAAATGAATAGGAGGCCACATTCTTTGAAAGTTCTGAATTGACCTTGGACCTTACTTCAAATTCATAATCTCCGTGATCCAGATTTTCAAAAGTAACGCTGGATGACCTGGACCAATTGCTCCATTGAGCGTTCTTCTTCAATCGATATTGAAAAAGTGTAGGATGCAAAGCCTTGAAAGAGTTGCTGCTGTAGTTAAAAATGATCTTATTGTCTGCAAACGATAAGTCCACACTGGCATCGAGCGGCTGGGCAATCAAATCCTCACCACTTAAATGTTTTATTGATTGAATGGATATCCTATGCTCAAATGAAACCTCGGGAGCATTTGAATTCAGAATCATGTAACCGAATGATGTTCCCATCAAATAATTTTGTTGATCAAGAAGCGAAATGTTCTCAAATCCCTTCATCTCATTGCGTATGTCCTCATTGATAGCAATGCGATCTATTCTATAAGTGCCGTCAATTCCTTCTTTGGATATTTTTGCCAAATAATTCTTTGTGAATAGCCACAAATACCCGTCCTCGGTTATTTGCATTCTGCTTGAAACAAATTCATCATCTGCAAACAGCGCACTTAGCTCGGCGTTTTTTACAGACTTATTGGTAGTAGTGTCAATTATACTTATTCCTCCACTATTTGTGTAGATTATATCCGATTTGTATTTGATAAGATCAGAGTTATTGCCCATGTCAACGCCGTCCAGTTTAACAGTTTCAAGAACTTTTGATTTCTCCTTATCCATCAATAGCTTGTATATTCCCTTGTACTCGTGGTTTACGTAGAAGGAATCGTCGCTGAGAACGACATCCTTGGAACTTATATTAAAACCAGAAAGCTTGCGATCGTACTTCCATGATCCATCGGTCTTACGGAGAAAATGTATCCCATTGTAAGAGCCCGCATAGAGCTGGTCGGGATCACCATCAATACTACTCACAAACCACATTCCTCGCGAGGAGGTTATTCTCTCTGCATTGATCCCGTCAATAATAAAAATACCCGCATCGTGACTACAGAATAACTTGTCATCTATTACATCTAGTGACCATACCTGTCCGGTGGTACCTGCCACCTTCTTAAAATCGACTTCTTCCTTCTTTTTATAGAAAAGTCCTTGATTAGTCCCTAAGTAGGTAATATCCTGGAAGTAAGCTGAGGCATAAGTAGTGCCCAAAATCCCTATCTGATCTACATATTTACTAAATCTAGATTGAATATTCAACAATGCGATCCCGTTATCCAGCCCTAGCCATACATTGTTGTTATCTTTGGTAAAGGTTGATAAAACTGTATTATTTGCAAGACCATTGGAACGGTCTATTTGAAACCTAGAGGTTCCATCCATGGCCACGCTCCATACTCCATTTGCAATAGTACCCAGGATTAAAGTTTCTTCACTTTTTACAAAAGTTGCATGGTAGATATTAACAACACCATCCACTTGAAAGGTCGTAACCTCCCTATAACCATCTACATCCAACAAGTAAAGTGTACTGTCCTCAGTTAGAATATGAACAAAACCCTTATAATTAAAAATTTCTATAATCCTATTATTATCGAGTTTCCCATCCATGTTTAATGGAACGGAATTTTTATTGATGATCTGAAAAAGTCCTTTGCCCTGGACTTGGTAATAATAGCTGTTATCGACTTTAAAAAACTTGGTGATTCCAGGTTCATTTACTAGAAGCTCCACTTTTTTAGAGCCGCGGTCGTAGGAGTATATGTTGGAAAGGGATTGGAACAAGATATAATCGGCCGTACTGATAATATTCCAGAATTGCTCATCTTCCTTTAATGACAATCCAGATTCCTTAACGATAGATGTATAGCCCAATCGCCCAAACTGGTCGGTTTCCCAATACCCAAAATCCATAAAACATCCCGTATAAACCCGTCCGTCATCAAATTTTACGGATCGCATAATGCTGCCGTTGGGAGTTTTATACAGATCCCATTGAGAGCCATTATAGGAAAGCAGTCCCTCACTGTTTGCGAAATAAAGAACACCTTCATCATCCTGGGTTATCATCCAGTTTTGATTCCCAGCGGCATAGTCAGAGGGGTAGAAGTTCTTGAATGGTGGTAGTTCTTGTGAAAAGGACTTCCCAAAAACGCAGAACAGGAAAATTATAAAGTGTAGGTATGATTTCATGGACTATACATTTATCCAAATGTAGCATATCAACCTATACAAACAATTAATTATGCAATAAAAAAACGATTTAACTGCCTAATAGACAAATAAATCGTTTAGAATATATAAAATTAATAATACAACGTTCAACCATTGAGCGATCGCAATTTAATTGCGGTGAGTACCTTTTTAGTGTATAAAGGAAAGTCAGCATTCTGGATCCAGCTGTAATAACCTGGCTCGCTTTCCAGCACATCCACAATCTTTTTGCCGCGGTGCTTTCCAAAGTTGAAACACTCCTCCCCTTTTTCATTGTATGCGAGCATGCCCGCAAAATCGACCGGCTTGCGGCGTGTGGAAAACTCTGCAAGTGACTTCATGTCATTTTCCAGCTCGGGATATTTATCCAACTGGCCCTTTAAAACTTCATAGGTTGCGATGGTGTCCGCTTCTGCGCTGTGGGCATCGGTCAGGTCTTTATCACAATAGAATTTGTAGGCAGCGACCAGGGTGCGCTGCTCCATTTTATGAAATATATTTTGGATGTCGATCGCGTTTCTGTTTCCCATATCAAAGTCCACTCCCGCGCGCAACATTTCCTCTGCAAGTAAGGGAATGTCAAATCTATTGGAATTAAATCCCGCAAGGTCTGAGTCGCTGATCAGGTTATTGATCTGGTGGGCGAGTTCTTTAAACGTAGGTTCGTTCTCTACCATTGCGGATGTGATTCCATGTACGGCGGTAGTTTCTGCGGGAATGGGAACCGTTGGATTTACGCGATAGGTATAGGTTTTCTCACTTCCATCCGGCAGGACTTTATGTATAGAAATCTCTACGATGCGGTCTTTGGAGATATTGGTTCCCGTGGTCTCCAGATCAAAAAAGCAAATGGGACGTCTCAAATTAAGTTTCATGTGGTAATTTTATATTGTGGATAAGCTTTCGCGAAAGCGTAATTCTACACCATCACAAAACAAAGATAAGCAGTAGTTCTATCTATAAGGATTTCTCAGAGAATGAATTAGAAAAGTTACTTATCGTGACTACTATTAAACAATTCCCTGCGCAATAAAATGAGCAATATGAACAAATAAAAAATATAATTGAGCACATAAGCTATGACCACACCTTCTTCCAGGTATATCGGAATCAATAGATAGCTTAAAATAAAAAACGATACTATACTGAGGACTTCTGCAATTAAGTAACGTTTTAGGTCATTAAGGGCAATGAATCTAAACGCCAGCACCGTGGTGATTATCTTGATAAAATCCCCAATGAGCTGCCACTTGAACAAGGGTATAGCGGGTATAAATTCTTCCGAGAATAAAAACTGTACCAACAACTCCCTGCTCAAAAATATGGCTGTAAGTCCAGCAAACACTAAGGGGAGGATGTTTTTATAAAAATACCAGATGGTCTTGCGGTAATTGAACGGCGATGAATCCTTGCTGAGGCTGGGCAGCACGTAAAGGCTTATGAGCGTTGTGACAAACATCATGTAATAACCAGAAATACGCACGACTGCCTCCCAGTATCCCGCAGCTTCATCGCTCACCTCCACCATGATCTTACCACGCACCATGATCTGTACCGCGGGAATAAGCAAGGCACTAAAAAGCGCCATGACACTATAATTCAACAGCTTGCGCAGCACCGGTTTTTCAATCTTGAAGGTAAACAGCTCCTTTAATGAAATTACTTCTACCTTTAATCTACTCCACGCGATAAGCACGACAAAAGTTTGTGCGATGGGGACGATTACAATGGCATATAGCGCACCCGTGAGATTATAATTATAGATCAATACTGCCGATAGCATGAAGATCAAGACACTTACTGCGATATTTATAGAAATGAACTTTTTGTACCATTCCATACCTTGGAGCAGGCTTGAAAACATCATAAATAAAACATGAAACGGCAGAGATATCGCCAGAACGCGAAAAACCCCACTGAAATCAACATCCTGAGCGATAAGGGCTGAGTCCAACCAACTTGCTGCGGAGAAAATAAAAATCCCCAACAGGATACTCACGACCAGGCAGGCAGTCCATGCCGTATTAAAAACCCGTTTAAGCTGAGGCCGATCGTGCTGGAATTGAGCGGTGTTTTTAACCATCCCATTTTCAAGCCCCAATACAGAAAATGACCAAATTCCCTGGGTAAAATCCCTCAGATTCCCCATGACCGCCATTCCTGCCGCACCCACAAAATTTGCAATCACCCAGGACATCACCGCTCCTATCGCGATCCTAATGAGCACATAGATCGAGTTGAATCCCGCGACCTTGAGCAGTAGGTTTTTATTGAGTCTGTTGAGAAGCCTTCTCAACGGTAGTTATTTACGGCCGCGATAATGTGAGCCTGGTCTTCCTTACTCAAGAGCGGGTGACAGGGAAGGCTTACCTCTGTGGCGTGGAGATTTTCGGTAACAGGAAATTCAAGGTCATTAAATTCTTTGAACGCCTGCTGTCTGTGCGGTGGGATCTCGTAGTGACAACTTGTACCTATACCGTTTTTCAACAAATATTCCTGAAAATGGGATCGATCGTTGACAAATACTGGAAAAACATGCATGGCATTATGTTTCAGGAAATCCGTCGGTAATAAACTGACTTTTGAACTGTTCAGTTTTTTGTAATAATTTCTGGCAATCTCGTTTCTTATTTGGTTATCAGCATCCAGCAAGGGAAGTCGGTTGGATAACAGGGAAGCTTGCAGTGGGTCCAGTCTTGAGTTGATGCCCTTGACCGGGTTTTCGTGACGGGTGCTGCGACCATAATTTGCAATGGATCTACACATCGCGGCAAGTCGTCCATCATTTGTGGTTATCGCTCCCGCATCGCCCAGTGCGCCCAGGTTTTTTGTGGGATAGAATGAAAATGCGCTTGCCCTTGCGATAGAACCGCTGCGCTGTCCGCTTTCATTTATTGCACCATGACTCTGTGCGGTGTCTGTGTAGATGTTGAGGTTTTTCGCTTTCGCGAAAGCGTACACATCATCACCCACTAATTTTCCATAAATATCCACACATACAATGGCATCATAAGGCTTTTCACTTTTTATAATCGCGTTTACCGTAAGGTTAAGTTCCTCAACATCAATGGGAACTGGGGTAAGTCCAGCGTTGTAGATACTTAAAAATGTAGCAATGTAGGTATGTGCCGGAACAAGAATGCGGGCTTTTTCAGGCAGATTTCCCAATTCCACCTCAGCCAATAATAGTACCGTGAGTGCATCCAGTCCATTTCCAGTTCCTACAGCGTGATTCACACCACAAAACTCTGCAAATTCATTTTCAAATTTTTCTACCAGCTTCCCTCCTATATACTGACCGGTTTCAAGAAAATCTGCAAAAGCCTGTTTATCGGCCGTTGCAAAACGGTCCTGTAACTTATGAAGATCTAGATAGGGAATGGTCATGGTGAGTTGGTGAGTTGTGAGTTAGTGAGTTGGTGAGTTGGTGAGTTGGAGTTAGTGAGTTGGTTATTTAGGTAATAGGTTCTGATTTAGGTTTAAGTTTAAATTTACGTTTAAGTTTAAGTTTAAGTTTAAGTTGAAGTTTAAAATTGGATCAAAAATCATTGATATTCAAATACACATTAAACGCCAATACTATAAAAAGCCCCACGTTAACGACCAATCCCAGTATTTTTTTCCAATTATTAGGCTCTTTAATACTGAGCAGCGCAAAAATAAAACCGCCAGAAACTGTGATGAAAAATAAAGTGATTAAAAAGCCAGTTACATCATCCATCCCAGTATTTGCTTCCGTACGATTAATGAGTGATAGCGATAAAAATACAATCATTAAAATGATTGAAAATATAGCGAAATGATACGAACGTTTAGAGTGTTTCACTAGTTAAAGATATTTTATAATGGTTTTGATAGTCGTAACATAGGAGCTGACACCGCTCCCAGTTCCTTTTTGAAACGTTTGAGTCCGCTTATTATTGAGCCGTCAGGATTGTTAGCCGTTCCATAGTCCATAATTTTCTTGCCGGCGGTGTTAAAATATTGCATGGACTCAATGTATAGAAAATCCATCGCGCGCATTTTAAAACCCTGTTGTGTGCTTGCGGCATATTGGCTTTTGACGATGTTATCTTTTATAAAAAACAGAACCCCAGAGATCATTTGGTTATTTTGATAAACTGCATGAACAATAATTTCATCACTAAAATTCTCTTTAAGTTTCTCCAATTCCTTAAGTGTATGAACCGGAGCTGCAGCATGTCTGGACTTGAGCGATGGAACAAGTACCTCGTTATAAAAAACTTCTATACTGGCTGTAGTTGAGAAAACCAAATCTGAAAAAGTACCATTGCGGTAACCCGCGGTCTTTTTAGAAGAAACCGTTGAGCGATCTTCCAACATTACGTGCATGTTATCAAAAGTTCTCGTTATTTCAAAGCCATTACTTATCAATGTTTCAAGGATCTCATCATGAGCATCATTATATATGGGAGGTGAAAGGTTGAACTCGCATGAGTTGAAGTTATTTGTTTTTAGATATTTAGTTATCGCATTCAAAACCTCAACTATTTCATTACCCTTCTTAACTTCTTTGAAAATTAAACCACCGTAAGTTAGTCCTCGATGACTGAACCATTTTTTATCAACTTCATGTGCAGGAATGCAGCAAATCAGGATATTTTCATCAAAAATCATCAAACTATGATCTGTAAACCGATCGCTGTGATACTCCATAAATTCACGATCTAATAGAAAAGTGCCGTTCAATGAATTTTCTATAAATAGATTCCATTGAGCTAGATCATCTTTTTGATATTTTTTAATTAGTAAAATAAATGCAAGTTTTAGGAATGCGAAAATACTCATTTACTTGGGTGAGTTGTGTATTTGGGCAGCGCTGATAGTTTTTATAGAGCGACTAGGTTTAAGAGACCATGATTTACTTAAAAAACCTATTCCATCACCCGGCCAACCACTCCTGATTTGAAAGCAAAGCTTTCCAATCTGTCCTCGCCTTGCCAAGGCGAGGAGCTTTTAAACCGTGCTAATTTTTAAAATTTCCATCCTTTCACAATCTTTATAACTTGAAAACAGGTGAAGGTGGTAGCTTTTGAAAGAATAACAGCGTGCTCGGCTCCTTCACATTTCAAGGAATGATGGATTTTGCGCGATAGCAACAAATTCGGTTAGGTAATCGCGGTGGTGGAACTCGTTGCAAAGTCCATAAATCTTAAACAACCTTTTAACCGAGTTCCATCACACGCCCAACCACTCCTGATTTGAAAGCAAAGCTTTCCAATCTGTCCTCGCCTTGCCAAGGCGAGGAGCTTTTAAACTAACAACATTCACAAACGTTCCACCACTTCCTGCTCATTAAAAAAGAAGAAAATCCGCCGGACGGCGGATTCTATAAATTATAGTATTACAACTAGGCACATTAAAATCGATACTGTAAAGTTCCTCTAATGAAGAAAGGTGTTCCAGGTGTAAAGTGAATTTCTTCAACCGAGTTTGTTTCGCTAGCTAATCGAGATTCAGTAGCAAACTGGGTCTCGTTCCATTCAATGTCGAGTAGATTTTGAACAACAACTCCCAGTCTTAAGCTTTTGGTAAGGTCATAATTTATGTTGAGGTCAGTAACAAAATAACCATCTGCAACGATACTATTGTCTTCATTTGCCGGTCTGTCTGCGATATAGCGATAACGCAATCCACCATTAAATCCATTCCAGTCCTTAATGCTCAAACCTCCTGTAGAAGTCCATTCTGGAGCGAGTGGGATAAAATTCTGACCATCTGGATCTTCAAGGGAACGAGCATGGGCATAATTTACATTGGCATCGAGGAAAATATAATCTGTCAACTGATACCTAGCGCCAAGATCAAACCCGTAACGCTCTGTTTTTCCGCTAGGTTCTACAATTCCAGCATCTCCTACATATACAAATTCTTGTTCTAGAAATAAATACCAAAGTGCCGCATCCACAATGAGACGATCGCTAGGCTTCCATATCGTTCCCAGGTCAGAACCGTACGATTTTGGCAGGATCTCATCTGCTGAGTTTTCAAGAACGACTCTGGTATCATTACTATGGATACCTATTCCGTTTTTGAGATAGACTTTAAAGTTGTTGCTCCACGTGTAGTTGAAATTTAATTTGGGAAGCAATGCACTTGCCGTTTGTGACTCCGTGCTATATAAAGTAGTCAGTTGATCTTTATATTTAAAATCAAAATACTCTAACCTCAATCCTGCGTCGATCAATAACTTGTCAATGGATAAACTTGCTCCCGTAAAAGCCGAGTAATTAGTTTCATTAATATCTCCCAACTGTATATTTTCCAAAGTTGTTCTGCGATTGAGTGTTCTTGAAAGTTCGCTGCCGTCGGTGCGGTCATTGCGCATTCCTATTCCGGCAGAAAATTTTAAATCATTTCCGGATAGCTGGGTTTTATAGTTGTATTGAGTCCTGAAACCCGCCATATCACGAGATTCTACTTGCTTAATTTGATCTCCATTGATAGGATCTTCCAGGAAAAAGGTGAAATTGGAAAATAAAAGAAAATCATAATGTGAGTAGAAAACATTAGTATCTAGATACTCATTATCGCTGATCTCGTGCGAATAATTCAAATTAAAATTGGTTCTCGAGGTAGAACCGCCTTCCGTGTCATCAATAGCTCCAAATCTTCCTATCAACCCACGATCTACTGCTCTCTGAGGAATCTGGCCACTGGCATCCCATTCACTATCAAAATGTGAAACACTTAAATTCAACACATTACCAGATGCTGAAGTATGATTAATCTTACCGAATAAATTAATCCGATCAAAATTTTGTGGACTGTCAAAAGGTCCATCAAAAGATAAGTATTCCGTAGCGATGTAGGCACTGGTCGTAGCGTTGTCCAGTAATTGAACCATTCCCAATACTCGTTTATGGTTGAAATCGCCGATCTCCACTCCTATTCTATTTTCTCTCAAATAGGTTTTGGTAGAAAAGTCCACGTGGCCGGCAGTGGCAAAATTTCCCACGTTTTCATCATAACTTCCCTTGCCAAAACTAATATTGTTGATGGTTTCTGGAATTATAAAGTGCAGATCTGCATAACCCTGTCCGTGGGCGTGAGAAACCATATTTACAGGCATTCCATCCACGTTTATCGCTATGTCCGTCCCGTGGTCTATGTCAAAACCTCTTAGGAAAATCTGTTCTGCCTTTCCACCACCAGCGTGCTGACCTATAAAAAGTCCAGGTACGGTCTGTAAAATTTCCTGAGAAGAATTTACTGGATTAACTGCAAGATCTACTCTAGTAATAATCTGTTGCGTGTCCACATCATTACTTATCGTCACTGCCTCAAGATCGAGCGAGGCCGTCTTCAGTATGACTTCAATAAACTCTGTCTCACTATTGATTGTTATAGATATAGTCTCATAGCCTAAATGAGTAAAACGCAACTCCTGCCCTACCTCTGCATTTTGAATTTCGAAGAATCCTTTGGAATTTGTGTGAGAATGAACTCCAGTGGTGACGTGCAGCACATACACGTCTTTGATAGGTTTTCCATCCTCATCCACTACCTTACCAGTGATGGTATGTGCGAGGGAAATGAAAGAAAATAGTAGGAAGATTGCGGTGGTGGTAGCTTTCGCGAAAGCGGAACTCTTAAACAACATGGTTGGATTTTAATATTTCACAAATTACGTATGTAACCAATCGTACGGACGCTAAAAAAATGTTAACGCACAAAAAAACCGCTAGTTCATATAAGAATGCTCCAGCGGTCAAAAAGTAAATTAATAGGTTTCTAAATATGCAGGGCGCGATCTTCAGTTGCCGCAAGTGCAGCCTCCTTAACTGCCTCGGCATAGGTAGGGTGAGCGTGGGACATGCGGGCGATATCCTCAGCACTGGCGCGATATTCCATGGCCGTGACCGCCTCTGCAATTAAATCTGCCACGCGAGCACCGATCATGTGAACACCTAGAACTTCGTCAGTTTCCTTGTCGGCAAGGATTTTTACAAAACCATCTGTATCTCCAGATGCTCTGGAACGACCCAGTGCTCGCATGGGAAACTGACCGGATTTGAATGCAACACCTGCTTCATTTAATTCTTCCTCCGTCTTACCAACGCTGGCAACCTCTGGCCAGGTGTAGATGACATTGGGTATCAAATTGTAATTGACGTGTGGTTTCTGACCTGCAATGGTTTCTGCCACAAAAACGCCTTCTTCCTCTGCTTTATGAGCCAGCATGATCCCTCGCACCACATCACCTATCGCATAAATGTTATCTACATTAGTCTGCATGTGATCGTTTACTTCTACCTGGCCGCGTTCATTGATTTTAACCCCAGCGGCAGTTGCGTTGAGTTTATCGGTATAGGGTCTGCGACCTACGCTTACGAGAACATAATCTCCTTTAAATTCTACTTCTTCGCCTTTTTTATCCTTGGCAGTAACCGTTACTTCATCGCCGTTTCTTTCCACTTTGTTGACACCCGTAGAAAGATGGAACTTCACACCCTGTTTTTTTAGCACTTTCATCAATTCTTTAGAAAGTGACTTATCCATTGCTGGAGTAATGCGATCCATATATTCCACCACTGTAACCTCAGCACCCAGTCTGCGATATACCTGACCCAACTCAAGACCTATCACTCCACCGCCTATAACGATCATGTGTTTAGGAATTTCCTTAAGTTTAAGGGCCTCAGTTGATGTGATCACGCGTTCTTTGTCCAGACTGATAAATGGCAGGCTGGCAGGTTTTGAACCTGTTGCGATAATGATGTTTTTTGCTTCAATAGTAAGTGACTCTTCACCTTCAATTTTAATATGGGTAGCATCCTTGAAAGATCCCATTCCCGTAAACACATCGATGTTGTTCTTCTTCATCAAATAAGCAACTCCGTCACAGGTCTGATCTACAACCTGCTTTTTGCGGGCAATCATCTGCTCAAAATTGATTTTGATCTCGCCAGGAATTTCAATACCATGTTCTTCAAAATGCTTCATGGCATCGTCATAATGGTGTGAGGAATCCAGCAATGCCTTAGATGGAATACAGCCTACATTGAGACATGTCCCGCCCAGTGTATTGTACTTTTCAATAATTGCGGTCTTCATGCCCAGTTGTGCACATCGTATCGCGGCTACATAGCCACCAGGTCCTGAGCCGATAATGGCAACGTCGTAGGTACTCATAAGGTGTATTTATTTAGGTTTCAAATGATTTTGCAAAGATAATAAACCTAGGCCATCTGCGGATTGCTAGGATTCAGTTTATGAATTATTAAGGGTTTGAAAGTTTTGGGTTTTGGGTTTAAGGTTTAAGGTTTAAGGTTTAAGGTTTAAGGTTTAAGGTTTAAAATTAAAAAAAATGGGAATCAGACTGAAGTATAGATCACTAAACTATGAGGTTATGTAGGGCTTACTCGTGCGCAACACCCTTTGCCTATCGGCATTATGCATTCCTCTCGTAAAAACTCGTCGGATGCAGGAAGGGGAAAGCAACTTCTAGCTAAAGAACTTTGATGAATTGATGCCGAAATTACCGTCTTTCCTCGAGGAAAGATAAGAGATAGGTGTTTGCGGTTTTGAGTTAATAGCAAATATTAAATAAACGCTCCACTCATGCGCAACACCCATTGCCTATCGGCATTATACATTCCTCTCGTAAAAACTCGTCGGATGCAGGAAGGGAAAACCAACTTCTAGCTAAAGAACTTTGATGCATTAATGACGGATAGAAATTACCGTCTTTCCTCGAGGAAAGATAAGAGATAGGTGTTTGCTGTGTGTATAGTAAATTTAACACTGGCAATGCACTCATTCGCAACACCCATTGCCATCGGCATTATGCATTCCTCTCGTAAAAACTCGTCGGATGCAGGAAGGGAAAACCTAAACAACTAGCTAAAGAACTTCGATCAATGAAAAGACAAAAATTACCGTCTTTCCTCGAGGGAAGATAAGAGCTGGGTGTTTGCGGTGTGAATAGTAAATTTATTACTGGCGATACACTCGGGCGCAACACCCATTGCCTATCGGCATTATGCATTCCTCTCGTAAAAACTCGTCGGATGCAGGAAGGGAAAACCTAAACAACTAGCTAAAGAACTTTGATGAATTAATGCCAGAATTACCGTCTTTCCTTGAGGAAAGATAAGAGATAGGTGTTTGCTATGTGAATAGTCAATTTAATACTGGCGATGCACTCATGCGCAACACCCATTGCCTATCGGCATTATGCATTCCTCTCGTAAAAACTCGTCGGATGCAGGAAGGGGAAAGCAACTTCTAGCTAAAGGACTTTGATGAATTAACGCCGAAATTACCGTCTTTCCTCGAGGAAAGATAAGAGTTAGGTGTTTGCGGTATGTGAATAGTAAATTTAATACTGGCGATACACTCGTGCGCAACACCCATTGCCTATCGGCATTATGCATTCCTCTCGTAAAAACTCGTCGGATGCAGGAAGGGGAAAGCAACATCTAGCTAAAGAACTTTGATGAATTAATGCCAGAATTACCGTCTTTCCTCGAGGAAAGATAAGAGATAGGTGTTTGCGGTGTGAACAACAATTTATTACTGGCGAACCACTCATGCGCAACACCCATTGCCTATCGGCATTATGCATTCCTCTCGTAAAAACTCGTCGGATGCAGGAAGGGGAAAGCAACTTCTAGCTAAAGAACTTTGATGAATTAAAGACCATAATCACCGTCTTTCCTCGAGGAAAGATAAGAGATAGGTGTTTGCGGTGTGAACAACAAATTTATTACTGGCGATACCACTCGTGCGCAACACCCTTTGCCTATCGGCATTATGCATTCCTCTCGTAAAAACTCGTCGGATGCAGGAAGGGAAAACCTAAACAACTAGCTAAAGTACTTCGACAATGAAAAGACAAAAATTACCGTCTTTCCTCGAGGAAAGATAAGAGCTGGGTGTTTGCTATGAATAGTAAATTTATTACTGGCAAACCACTCGTGCGCAACACCCTTTGCCTATCGGCATTATGCATTCCTCTCGTAAAAACTCGTCGGATGCAGGAAGGGAAAACCTAAACATCTAGCTAAAGTACTTCGACAATGAAAAGACAAAAATTACCGTCTTTCCTTGAGGAAAGATAAGAGTTAGGTGTTTGCTGTGTGAATAGTCAAATTTATTACTGGTGAAACATTCCACCACAAACCTTTGAACCCAAAACTTAATTACCTGAAAAAGTCAAATTCTGTGGTTTTTATAACGTAACCTATACGTATATAGCTGGTAGTTTCGGTATAATTGAGTAGGCCTTCTGCCTGTCCGATGAACCATTCCAGCATGATGTATTGGTCTGATTTATTTACCTTAAAGGGATTGTATAAAACTCTTGATCTAATCGATCCTTTCCCATCAAAATTGAGTCCCTTACGCATCCTGAAATTGAGGTAAAATCGGTTGGGAATGAACTGGTGATCCAAGTTGATTTCTGTTACTCCCACATATTCCAATAGATCTGGATTTCCCTCTTTATAGGCAAACGGCAACCAAGCCTTGAAATTTGCTTTGGTATGCTTTCCTACATTGGTTACATAACTGGCGGTAAGCCTGTTCCAGCTACGGGATGCAATGCTGTCCCTACCATTGGACTCGTGCTCAAACGACAGGGTTGCAAAACCTTTAAGTTCTTCCTTTGAATTATAAATAGGTTTTCCTATAGAGATAGCGGGATTGAAATTTATATCCTGAAATGGTAGCGACTCATCATAAATATTCCAAAACGACTTTTGGGTATAGGAAAGATAGGCATGCGTGTCCCACGGCAATTGATCTTTAGTAATAAATTGTTTGAAACTTATTTGATATTTCGCATCGGCAGTAGTGCGGTCGATGGTGGTATTGGTTGGAACGCCCGAAATAAAATAATTACTTCTAAAAACCGAAAAATAGGGAAGGTCATTCATTGACTTTTCAAATGCTTCCCGATCCATGGATTGGGCATTGCTATTTCCCGCGCTACTTAATACAAACAAAATCAATAAAAACGGTTTCAAAAGTAAATTTTTCATGGAATTAATTCTTAGGGTTTTCATAAGTATTGTAATCTGATCATTCAATAACATCGTTGTGGGATGAATGAAGCTGGTTACACTCTGAAAGAATTTTATTGTTCAAATTCAAATAGAACGGGCAAAATAACCGCTAATAAATTGAATGATTGTGGTGTTTGTGAATATTTAAACAAGTAGTTGACTCAACCACTTTCTTTCAGCTATCTGTTTTTATGATATGAACTATGCTTTTATTATTGGTACAAATATGATTTGACTTCTAAGAGTCTGTTCATCATAGAGAAAAAACGGGTAATTTGGCGATATAAAAAAAGGTTTAAATTATTTAAATAAACCTTTAAAAATATAATATTTGCGTGAGCAAATTTCAATATACCCAATGAAAATATCGGTTTTACTATTATTAATATTAATAATTTCTTGTACCTCAGACGATTCCACAGTACCTGAAACAGTTGAAGTCGTTCCAAAAAACACGGCGCAATTAAATTTTGACGATAACCCTGTTGATAGCGAGATCGTGAGTGTTAATGCAGTTTATATATGTGAAGAACGGATATCTTTAAATATAATGTCCAAGGAAGATTCGGTAACATCAGCGTTATTTAATCTAGAGCTTTTGAAAACTGGTGAAATAATTTTTGCGAAATATTATCATCCCGAAAACTTTACTACTAAAGAATATAAATCTGCCGATTTTATCCCTGGATCAACTCTGAACATTGAAAATTTTAATTTCATAGAAAATGAAAAACTAAGTTTTACACTATCCGGACATTTATTACAAAGATCGGAAGGATTTTTAGATCAGTCCGAGACCAAATCATTCTCTGTAACTTTTGATATTGAAGAATTTTCAAAAAGCACTTGTAATGTATTTCAAGATTTTGTTCAATTAAATAATGAAGACTTCACTTTCTACAATCTTGTAAGAAGTAGTCAAGGCTATAATTTAGGTCGAGAAGTTAATTACCACTCTTTATCCTTAGAAGGCTATTATTTCAATTTAGGAACTTTTAATGAAACTATATCTAATCTGCCTTTAGGCACTTATAATTTTGATGAGAATAGTAATACAAAAATTAGTTTGAGTCAGTATATCGGCGCGCCTCGATTTTATTCCGCTGACCCGAATTTATTTGCTCCAGACTGGAAGGATTATGACTGTGCGGGCAGTTTCACGATTCTATCTGTAGAACAAATTGATCAACAAAAAGTAACCACCATTTCAATGAATTTCACGGCGTCTTTTAACGGAGTAATCGAATATAACTTCAACAATGCCCTTATTAAGACTGTATGGTAAGTTCATTTATGACCATCCTACTTCGTGATAAATAAAAGTTTAAGAATCCAATCCTTGGCAAGGTTTTTGTTGAGTTAATCAAGTTTTAGTTTGAATCATGTCTAACTATAAACAGTTTATTTTGCTTGCATTTTCCCTATTTCAAAACCTCAATCAATGCCTTGCGCTGGACCTTCCACACTTGATTAAAAAAAGTTGCTTTGTTATTGCGTGGCAATGTCGCCGTTTTATCCATTAATTTACCGTCCGATCCATTGGTAGCCATAAGATTTGCCAAACCGGAAAGTATCGAGTTCAGACCTAGTTTTTCCTCTAAAAATTTAATTTTGGCTTTTTTGTAATTGATCTTGATGTCTGCTCTATAGGTGTTTTTATTCCCATAGATACTGAAATAATACTGATTTACAGACCCTTGCAGTTCCATATTCATTACGGGACGTAAAAATGGGTTTATATTATTGAGATCAAAATTGCTGATGGAGCCCGACCATTCAAAAGCATCGTTTGCATCATAGGGATTCATTGAAAAATCGGTTTCAAATTTTCTGGCTCCCATAAAAACCGCAGTAGTCTTTGCCGTGATGGCACCATTTCCCTCAATATTGTTGACATTTGAAAATTGTACATTTATATCTTCAAATGTAATTGCACCTCGTTTAGTGTCTTCTTTATTCGGCTCTGAGTATGAAACTTTGGAATTATTTACTTCTATATTTTTTATGTCCAACTTTAGACCCATACTTCTCAATTGTTCCGAATAGCTGCGTACGGTCTCTGTTTTTTCAAGATTGTTATTGGCAGTGATTTTAAATTGTGCGCTATCGATAGAGATCTTATTTGCAGCGAAAAGCATATCGGGTTCTATAGAAATACTGTAATCCTCAATAGAAATATGACTCGTTACCAGCGATAATTGATCCTTGTTGACCTTATCTGCCTCAATCTCCTTTATTTTTTCAAAATTGGTCTTGATCATTAGTTTGTTGATCTCGACGCTTTTAGATCCGATGGTCACATCATTGGTTTTGAGGTCTTCATAATCATTCAGCTTTAAAAAACTACTATCTGCACTAATGTTATTGATCTGGTATTTCAGCGATTTTTTGAAATTTTCCGTACTGAAATTTAGATCACCAAGATCTGCCGTCAGACCATGAATCCGGGAAGAAAGTGTGTCCGACCTATAATTAAAAATCGCTCCGTTATTGAGCGTAATCTGTTTGAGCATAATCTTGCGGTCTTTGCTCTTGCCGCCAGATTGTTGTTCCAAGGGAAAATAAATCTGAAAGTCAGAAACCTGGACTTCATCAATTGAAATATTACCCCTGAATAATAGATCGTAGTAACTAAGCCCATTGATCTCAAAATGTCCCACCTTTGAGTTGAAATTGTCGCTTTCACTGGTCTTTAATCCTTCTACCGTGACAGATCCCGTGAATAAATTAGTGCTGACATCACTTATTGAAACCTGTGAGGTCAACAGGTCGTTCTCTATAAAATCTCTAATTCTGTGATTTACATAAAAAGTCGATCCTATATAAATTACTCCTAGAGCTGCAACGATCCCCAACCCTATTTTCAATGCTTTTGTCATTTTCTAAAAATAATTTTAAAAATATAGCTTTTAGTTAATACTATCTCACTTTTGGTATTTTGAGGTCATGGTAAGGGTCTCGCTTTCGCGAAAGCGGAACCCACACAAAAAATCCGATAAACATAAGTCCATCGGATTTTATAAATCAATAATTTCAACGCTTTACTATCGTGCTTGAAATTTGAGGTTTGGGAATTAATGTATCACTTCCCCACCACATGAAGCTCGCTAAAATTCTTGTCCACATACATGGTTTGGGTCTTAAGGTCATACTGCAGGTCGTCAAAGGAAATCTTTACATTATCCACCTCAACGAAGTCAATATCAAACGGCAAGCCGATAAAGTTGAAACGCAAGGTTTCATATTCGGTAATGAATTTCCCGTCCTTATATTGAGAGATGACCATTTCCTTCTCCTTACCCTTAAATTTGAGGTTTCTTAGACTGAAACGTCCCTTCTTATAATCATAACCATCGTTTGCATCCTCATAAATAACCGATTTATCATTACCGATGGTGTAATAGACATCTAGGGTCAAGAACTCGATCTTTTTCTCCCCTACATACTGTTGCACGGGATAGCGTGGAATAATTGAGCCGGATTTTACAAATAATGGAATCTCATCGATATCTGCATCTACCCAGGTTTCCTTGCCGCCAGTAACCGTCTCGCGAGTCCAGAAGTTGTACCATTCCCCACGCGGGATGTACATTCTACGACCTTTGGCATTGGGTTCTAAGATCGGACAGACAAGAATTTTATCTCCAAACAAAAACTCATCATTGCGGTAATGCGTCTGCGCATCTTCCTGGTCATAAATCACTAATGACTTGAGCATGGGCGTACCTTCCTCTGCATATTGCCAGAATGTTGTATATAAATAAGGCAATAATTTATATCTAAGCTCAACAAATTTTCTGGTAATATCCGTCACATTTTCATCAAAGGTCCATGGCTCTTGATCACCGTGATCTCCACTGGAATGTACCCTACAAAACGGATGGAAAACCCCCAGCGCGATCCATCTGGCAAACAATTCTCCGGTAGGTTGCTCTGCAAAACCACCGATATCAGATCCTGCAAACGACATTCCCGACAGTGCCATGCGCTGCGCTTGGATATTTGCAATGCTCAAATGTTCCCAAGTCGCCACATTATCTCCAAACCAGCTGCTGGTATAACGCTGCGTTCCAGAATATGCCGATCGTGTAATGACGAAAGGTCTTTTGGGATAAATAAACTTCTTGACGCCTTCATAGGTGGCACGTGCCATTTGTGCACCATAGATATTGTGCGCTTTCCTGTGGGAGCAAGGATGTCCGTCATAATCGTGGCGCACATCATTGGGAAATGTTTTGTTGGGAACCTCCATCACCGCGGGCTCGTTCATATCGTTCCAGATCCCAGATAATCCATTATCTGCGATGAGTCCCTTAAAAAGATCTGCCCACCATTCCCGTACTTTGGGATTTGTATAATCCGGAAAATAGCATTGTCCAGGCCATACTTTTCCTTTCATGTAAGGACCATCGGCACGTTTACAGAAATAATCGTTTGCCATTGCTTCCTGATAGACGTAATAATCTGGGTCAACCTTGATCCCTGGGTCTATAATTGCAATGGTCTTGAAACCATCTGCCTTGAGGTCTGAAATCATTTTGGTCGGGTCGGGAAACTTCTCATTGTCCCAGGTAAAACAACGGAAACCGTCCATGTAATCAATATCCAGATAGATCGCATCACAGGGAATCTGCAGCTCACGGAATTTTGCTGCGATCTCCCTTACGTTACTTTCCGGATAGTACGACCATTTACACTGGTGGAAACCCAGCGCCCACAATGGTGGGAGTTCAGGTTTTCCTGTCAACTCCGTATAACCGCTCACGACACTATTGACATCGGGCCCGTAAATAAAATAGTAGTCCATTGTCCCACCCTGCGCCCAGAAACTGGTCACGTGATGACGCTCGTTTGCAAAGTCAAAAAAAGACCTGAACGTGTTGTCGAAGAAAATCCCGTATGCCTTCTTATTTTGCAAGCCTACATAAAAAGGAACATTCTTGTAAAGCGGATCGGTATTTTTACCAAAGGCATATTGATCCGTTCCCCATAGCTCAAAACGTTTGCTGCGCATGTTGTTGTCAGCTGGTTTATCACCCAGTCCATAATAGCTCTCGCCCTGCTGGGCTTTTTTTGACATCTTAACTACCTCACCGCCATACTCATAACTTTCTTCATAATGAAAGCCCAGCTCATCTTCACAGATAATATCTCCGGCTAGATCATAAATTTTGGAAGTCAGGTCTTTTTTTGAAATCTTACAGACCACCTTTGCGGTAGTGATCTCATAATCTTCCTTATGCTCCTTGACCTCTAGCTTGTTATAGCCACGATTACCGTCTGCGGCGATGGCATAGGAAAAATCCTTGTTCAATTTACCTCCGGTTCCATATTTAAACCTCAAAACGCTATCACGCAGCACTTGTACGCGCAGGATAACCCCATTGTCAGAATTAAAGGTGAGCGTATCAACGACATGATTAAAGGAAACTAATTTACCGGGAAAGACATTACCGGCGCTGTGTACTTCTGTATTGGTAATCATAAAATAATGATGTTCAGTTGTTTGATTAAGTAAACTTATTACTTCTAAGGGAGCGTAAAATAATGAAATCGCGGCTCATTATGAAGTCCGCCCACATATAGTTACGCAAGCGTTGGAGTTTAGGTATAAAGCGTAAAATTCAAGTTCAAAATTACAATAGTTCTATCCGGATGAAATAAGAAAATAGTAAAGCTTCAACCATTTCAAACGTCAACCAATAAATCTACCTGTGAAGTAAGTATTGATTTATGTGAAGTATTTGTGAAATTATTAAAAATAAATAATATTATCTATTTTTGAAAAATATAAACCTTTACACCATATTATATAGACGCTATGTTACGAAATGAAAAAACGGTAATCAATTTTAAAACTATTCTAACCCTAGCTTTTGCAGCTTTGTTCGTTCTATCCTGTTCCAATGATGATGATCTTACAGATAGTGAATTAGACCTCGCTGAGGATTTTAGCGCATCAGTAGTTACCCAATGGTATGATCTCATTGCAACGCTTACTACTGAAACCGTAGGCTACACGCCACCAGTAGCGGCGAGGGCATTTGGATATACCGGAATTGCGCTTTACGAATCCATTCAAAAAGGAATGCCCAATAACGTCTCGTTATCTGGAAAGATAACAGATTTTACCATTATAGAAACTGACATTGAAGGACAAGCTATTTATTGGCCATTAGTTGCAAATGCAACCCTTGCCGAGATGACCAAATATTTCTATAACAACACTTCGCCAGAGCGCTATCAAGCGGTGCTCGATCTAGAAGCCCGACTCAACGATGAGGCAAGATCCATAATCTCTGCTCAGTCCTTTGAAAGTTCCATCGCTCTTGCACGAAATATTACCAATCAAGTAATCACATATTCCCTATCGGACGGCGGCCACAATGCACAATTTAATAATTTCCCCTCCAGCTATCAACCACCAGTCGGCCCACAATTTTGGAAGCCCACCGCCCCATCGTTTCTTCCCGCTCTTCAGCCATACTGGGGCAATAATAGACCATTTCTCATGGCAAATGTGGAAAATGCGATACCTGTTGACCCACCTGTCTATTCTACCGATCCCAACAGCGTTTTCTACGCTAGGGCGCAAGAAGTCTATGATGTGGTGAACAATGCAACTAGCGAGGAAATTATAATTGCACAATTCTGGTCTGATGATCCCGTGACCACCGCTACTCCACCTGGTCATTCTATTTCCATTTTAAATCAATTGTTGTTGAATAATGATGCAGATTTAGCACAAGCTGCAGAGGCGTTTGGAAAACTGGGAATTGCTATTTCAGATGCATTCGTTTCTTGTTGGAAAGTAAAATATGACACCAACTATTTGAGACCCATTACCTACATAAGAGAAAATATAGATCCCAACTGGAATACCATACTTGAAACACCACCATTTCCAGAATACACGTCAGGACACTCCGTTCAATCTGGCGCACTAGCGGAGTTGATGACCGACATGTACGGCAGCAATTATCAATTCACCGATCGTACCCATGAAAATAGAACCGACATCGATGGAACGCCACGGACTTATGATAGTTTTTATGACATGGCAAATGAGGCCGCACTGTCAAGGCTATACGGAGGCATCCACTATGATGAGGCCATTTTTCTAGGTTTGGAACAAGGGTATCAAATCGGAAGGAACGTGAACGCAATCAACTTAAAGAATTGAAGTAAAGTTGGGAAAATTATTTGGTTTGTTTCCGCTTTCGCGAAAGCAGAATGGCAACAACTAAATCCATGAGAACTTTACCTATCGACAATAAAGCGATAACTGACTATTTCATTAACTCATTGTGATTCCTTAACCCTGGAAGAAATACAATCATTGCTACTCTTACTGGAACGTAAGGCATCCCTGCCGACCGTCAGAAAATTTTATCATAAATAAAAAGCCTCCCTTTCAGGAGGCTTTTAAAATTTATCTGAGACCTAGATTGCAGAAGCACCGGCCTCCGCAACGGCGTGGTCATTCTCGACCGTGCTGCCGCTTACTCCCACGGCACCGATAACGTTCCCGTCCTTATCCTCCAGTGGGATCCCGCCCGGGAAGGAAATCAAGCCGCCATTTGAATGTTCAATGTTAAAGAGCGGTGATCCAGGTTGGGACAATTTTCCTATCTCTCCACTAGGCATGTCAAAGAATCGTGCGGTTTTTGCCTTTTTTAATGCTATATCTGCACTTCCCAGCCACGCGCCATCCATGCGTACAAATGCCACTTGATTTGCTCCAGCATCTACGACGCTTATATTCATTTTAGTATCTAGTTCTCGCGCCTTGGCTTTTGCTTTTTCAATAATTGCTTCGGCATGTTTTAATGTGATGTTCATAAAGTTTGTTTTTTAGTTTATTATTTGGCAGAAAGTATTTCGATTTTTTTAATGTCTGGTGCTTGGGATAGCAGTTCGTCGGCTTTTCCCATAAGTGCTTTGGCGATCTCACCATTTAAATGTGCCTCCCTACCCGACTCATCCTGAAAAGTATCAAAAATCCCAAAAGTAGTTGCGTCGATCCTGAAGCTATACCAGGTAAGCGTTTGCTCTTCTTTCTTTGCGAGATCTACCGCTCCTTTAATAAATGCCGCAACGGTGGCTGCTTGTTCTGGTTTTGCGTGTAATGTGGCCAATAATCCTAGATTCTTCATAGTTTTTATAATTTTTACTAAAGTTAGGAAGATCCCCTCATAAAATCGCGAGTGTTGGATATAGTTTAACTATGGGAAGGGATATGGGAACAACTGGGAGACTTTTAGAGTATAAATCAACATCTTGGCGCAACCTCTTGCCATTTTTTAGTTGAATATACATTTGTAAAGTGCAATGTACTTATCATAAGTCGCTAGATGGTGTTGTTATTCGCAGGATGAAAAATGAGCTATCACGCTTTCGCGAAAGCGGCATTATCAAACACATCTTCATAAACAGGAATCCCTTTTACACCAAAAAACCGATCCTTGCAGATCGGTCTGGGATTAATCATCTTTTAATTTTAATTCTGCATCAATGGATACTCTTCAAATATTGCGTTGACCAAAGTAGTCAAGGCAGCAGTACTATTACTTTGATAAATATTTGTGTTGCTGAATCCCTTCCATACCGTCTTACGGGTATCTCTATCAACCAGTTGAATTATCAACGAGCCTTCCTTGTAGGTATAGGTATCGGTGTCATATCCGATCACGGTATTATAGGTATTATAACCGTTAAAGTAGTAATTATTGTAGTAATTATTCACCCTTAAGTTGGGTCTATTGTAGGCGCCATATCGTGCATAGATAGGATCGGTGTCAGTTTCTGTCTCCTGATTGACCTTTGTGCTGACCAGTACCAATAAATCTGGCTTGTCACGATCTAGCTTATAGCCAGCGTTTATCATTTGATCGTTGATTTGCTGTATCACCATAGAATTTACAGTCTCGGTACTGAAATTTTCGGTGGGCATTTCAATCGCGGCGTTGGGCAAATAAGAAAAAGTTTTGTAATTATTGAGGTTTGCATTAGTAGGTTTAGTGGTGGTTACCGCCGGCCCGCAACTGTAAATGGTTATTAAAATTACCAATAGGGCACTTAATTTTAAAGATTTCATAGCTGTTTTTGCTTAAATATAGAGAACATGATGATCCACTCTTCTTACAAAAACCTTAATTGAAACAAGCTTAACAAAACTTGGCTCCAAAGAATTAGAATTACCAGGGAAACGTTAAGATGAGTAAACAAATGGTACTATTTCCTTGAAGAAAATAGGACTTTGAAATATTGAAAAGATCTTCACGATTATTATCGATTCATAGACAAAGTCCTAATCTTAAAAGATTTGATGGGGATATGAGTATGGATGTTAGATATCTATCTGAGTAACTATTTAATGTTTCAATGCTTATAAAAATTCCGCTTTCGCGAAAGCGGAATCCCAAAAATCCTACCCATAAACTAAGACTCCCAACGGCGGCAAAGTCAACTCAACACTATGCTCGCGGTGATTCCAGCTCTCAGTCTGGGGCGTGAATGACTTTTTAACCTTCAGCGCAGACCCGCCATATTTTGCATCATCACTATTGAGCAGCAACTTCATCTTTGAACCATCGGGCAATCCTATACGGTAATTTTCACGTGGCGCGGGAGTCATGTTGCAGACCACTACCAGATGGGAGTTCTTTCCCTTGCGCACGTAACTAATTACCGAATTTTCTGCATCGTCGTGGGAGATCCACTCAAAACCATCGGCCGTGAACTGGTTTGCGGTAAGTGCTTCTTTCTTTTTGTAAAGTTTATTGAGGTCTGTAATTAAATTTTGTATGCCCTGGTGTGGTTCAAAATCGGTCAAGTGCCAGTCCAGGCTTCCATCAAATTTCCACTCTTCATGCTGTCCAAATTCTGATCCCATCATCAATAACTTTCCGCCGGGATGGGTGAACATATATCCATAGAGCAATCGCAGGTTTGCAAATCGCTGCCAGTCATCGCCAGGCATTCTTCCCAAAATGGATTTCTTGCCATAAACCACCTCATCGTGGGACAACGGCAACATGAAATTTTCTGTAAATGCGTAGGTCATGGAAAACGTAAGGTCGTTCTGGTGGTGTTTTCTATACACGGGTTCTTTTTGGAAATACTGTAGTGTGTCGTGCATCCAGCCCATCATCCATTTCATGCCAAATCCCAGACCACCGATGGAAGTAGGTTTACTGACCATGGGAAAACTGGTGCTTTCCTCGGCTATGGTCTGTGTGTCCGGATAATTAAGATAGACTGCCTCATTCATTTCCCGTAGAAAGGCCATGGCTTCCAGATTCTCACGACCGCCATGTTCATTAGGATCCCATTCTCCATCTTCACGGGAATAATCTAAAAATAACATACTTGCCACGGCGTCCACCCGCAGTCCATCAATGTGGTATTGATCCATCCAGAACAACGCATTACTGATCAAAAAGCTCTTCACCTCATTGCGTCCATAATTGAAAATCAATGATTTCCAGTCGGGATGGTAGCCTCTTTTACGATCTGGATGTTCATATAAATGCGACCCGTCAAACAGTCCCAGACCGTGCGCATCTTCTGGAAAATGTGATGGCACCCAGTCCAATATAACTCCTATTCCCGCCTGGTGACAGGCATCAACGAGCTGGGCAAACTCCTCTGGATAGCCAAATCTTGACGTGGGCGCAAAGTACCCGGTCAATTGATATCCCCAGGATGGATCGTAGGGATATTCCATAATGGGCATAAATTCCACGTGCGTAAATTGCATTTTCTTCACATAATCTACGAGTTCCACGGCAAGTTCTAGATAACTGAGCCTGCGGTCTTCCTCGATCTTGCGCTTCCAGCTGCCCAGATGAACTTCATACACGGAGTATGCGGCATCCAGCGCATTATGCTTTGAGCGGGTTTTCATCCATTTGCTATCCTTCCACTCGGGCTGGTAGTCCCAGACGACACTGGCAGTTTTGGGCGGGTGCTCGCAGCGTCGCGCGTAGGGATCTGCCTTTTCTGTTTTTATATCGTTATTACTGCTATGGATCTTATATTTATAGGTCGCTCCATGCTCAACACCGGGAATAAAGCCTTCCCAGATCCCGCTGCTGTCCCAACGTACCTGCAGTGAATGCGATCCTTCTACCCAATAATTAAAATCACCTATGACGGAAACGGCTTTGGCAGTTGGCGCCCACACCGCAAAGTAAGTTCCTTTAACGCCGTCCTTTTCTATCACGTGCGAACCCATTTTCTCATAGAGTCGGTAATGCTTTCCAGCTTTGAACAAGTCTATATCAAAATCTGTAAATAGGGAATGTGGGATTACTGTGGTCATAGTTTGTGGTGTTATCAAGTTAACTGTAATAGTATTTAGTCAGGTTTTAATTTTTAAGTCAAGAGTTTTTCTAGTTCCTGTTTCAACTCTTCCTTATCAGGTAGATAGAGTTGATATTTGCTTACAAACAATTGATTATCAAGATTAGCTGTAGCATACTCCATCAAAATATGATCTTTATAAGCTCCCAACACTAGACCTATAGGCGGGTTATCATCTTCTTGATTTTCATCTTTTTGAAAATAATTTAAATATAAGTTCATTTGACCTATATCATTATGCTCCACCTCTCCTCGCTTGAGGTCGATAAGGACAAAACATTTGAGAATACGGTGGTAAAAAACTAGATCAATATAAAAATGCCTGCTACCTATGGTAATTTTATACTGTCTCCCTATAAAAGCAAAACCCTTTCCTAATTCTAACAAGAAATTTTCTAGATTCAGAATAAGCCTCTCTTCAAGTTCACTTTCATGGAAAGTCTTTTGTTGTGGCAGGCCTAGAAATTCAAATACGTATGGATCTTTAATTAAATCCTCAGCTTTTTGAATGGTCGCTCCCTTATTTGCTAAAGTGATTATTTGATTTTTATCCTTGCTCAAGGCTAGACGATGAAACAGCATGCTTTTCATTTGACGTTTTAATTCCCGTACACTCCAGTTTTCTTTTTCACATTGTTTTATATAAAATGATCGTTCCAGTTCTTGATCTATTTTTATTAACTCGACATAATGACTCCAACTCAATTTGTAGGATAAAATAGAAGATGGAATTAATAGGTCAGACACCGTCTGACCTTTTTGTAATTGTCCGGACAGTGTCACGGTTTTTACTGAATCGTCAGACGGTGTCTGACCTATTTGAAATAAAATGTAAAATGATCTAAAGTTTTTAAGATTTGTCCGACTGAAACCCCTGCCAAATTCTAAGGTTAAATCCTTCGAAAGTTTGCTGATTAATCCCTCACCGTAAGCAGCTCTCCCCTCTCCACCTTGCTCAAAATCAACTATGTACTTACCTATTTGCCAATAGGTGTCAATAAGAATTTGATTGACCTGACGGGCAGCATTTTTTCTACTATTTAATAATAAAACACCTATACCATTCTTGAGACCCGTATAATTTACAGAAGCTTCTATTGATTGAGATGAAGATTTTTTAGTCATTTATTAAATATAGGCTCTCTAAAATATTAGTCGATTTTAACCGATCAAACGAATTATGGGATGTTCAAATTTCTAGTTTACAATTCGTATAAACTTCACCACAACCCTCCCCAAAAAAGAAGGCATTTATCAAAACTTTCCTTTTGAGAATTAAAATGTTACCATGAAAATTTGATATTAAATATCAACAGTGGCAAATATACAATGGTTCAATTTCAATTTTCATTTCCTTCAATTAACTTATTGTTTCTAATATTCCAACAACTCAATCATAATCTACAGCCTACCTACCTTCAATCCTCACTCATTCAGTTCAAAAACTCAATGACTCATACACTCAAAAACTCATAGACTCATAGACTAATAGACTCAAAAACCCAAAAACTAAACTTTCTCCTGCTTATGGTTCATGATACTTTGAATACCGCGCAGCGGGATAATTGCCCAGCTGGGGCGGGAATTGAACTCGTAGCCCAACTCATAGATCGCTTTTTCCAAAAGGCAGAACTGGAGCAAAAAATTGACTTCCTTCTCATAACCTATATTCAGGTTGTGGTTGTGGACATGATGGAGGTAGGTGTCCAAAAATATGGAAATAAAGTATTTATACAACAGTTCACCGGCGGTATATAGATCTTCCTTGCTTATTTTTAAAGTGGTCTGCTGCTCAAAGATAGTGGCATAGATCGCATAATGAAAACTACGGAACATTCCCGCAAGATCCTTCTGCGGCATCTGTTTTACCTTCCTATCTCTAATCGTACTTTCTGGCTCGCCCTCAAAATCCAATAAATAAAAATCATGTTTATCCAGCAATACCTGTCCCAGATGGTAGTCTCCATGAATACGTATGCGCTCACCTTTCATGTGATGCCAGTCAAATTGTATAAAACGCGCCCGGATCTCATTCTTGCGCTCCAGCATTTCCTGAGCTAGGGCAAGCGACTCGCCCTTTAATTTATGCAGATTATTCTCGACCGTGTTCAATCGGTTTTGGAACATGTAGAGCAGTCTGTTTTTGAGCCACACGTTGTAATCTCCGTTATATTTGTCTGCCGTAAATTTCAGGTCGTTGCGCTCTGCTCCTATGGCCACGTGAAATTGTGCGGTGCGCAGGGCAAGGGTTCTAATTTTCTTGAGCAGTTCCAGTCCCGTCCAGTCGATGATTTCCATGGGTACTTCATTCAACTTTAACCGCTTGAACAATGTTACGTCGGGCAGGGATTTTATGTCGATCCGCTTTCGCGAAAGCGTGCCAAATACCGTCTTCAATTCCCTTAACATCCATTCCCAGCCATCACCATCATTGGGAACCATTTTTTGCATGAGAGCCAGCGTGACATCGTGCTTTTTCACAATGTTTAAATTGATCGATCCCGTATAGGTGGGCGATCTATCAAAGGTGGTCTGCTCGGTCAGATAGCGGCATATCTGGTAATCGGGATTTGTACTGCTGTAAATACGACGGAAAAATTTTATGATGTAGTCATCATTAAAGATGATACTGGTGTTGCTCTGTTCCGCACCCAGAAACCGGCTGGATTTATACTCGGTTTCTTTTAAGTCCTCTCCCGCATGGAAGGCTATGGTACCCAGGCCCTCGACCGGTTCTGACTCCAGTATTTTCTCAAAAAGTACCTTCCTGAAAGAATCCAAAAAAAGTGCATCCACCAGATAACCGCTAGTGTCGGCAAGTTTTATAGGTGCGATAAGTCCATTTCCCGCAACGGTCTTATCTTCTACAAAGCCGAGAGGCAGGAAATAATGCTGGTAAAAAGCTTCCTTGAAATTAACTTCCAGCAAGAGGCCGTAAAAATGATCGCCTTTGTGGGCGATGGTAAAAAATTCTGTTATCTCCAGATATTTGAGCGTGCTGCTCTTGCCACCATACCAGCGCTGTTCTACAATGTACTTTTCCAGAACATCTTCGGTAAGTTGTTTTTTGAAGTCGGCGTCGTTCAATAAGTTTTCCCAAGCCGTGGGATTGGTCAGAAGGTTTTTAGGCATAGTATTCTATCGATTTTGGACTACTGGTTATCTAGGGTAAAAAGATAGTAAGCTTATCTCAACTCTTATAGAAAAAACCAAATTAAAAAAATATTAAATCCAGAAACACATATTTAGACGCTACATCAACTTTAAAAATTAAACTAAAACCAAATCGTTCTTTAACCAACAGTTACCAGCCTATGATCAAGGTGATCAATAAAAAGGTCAGGACGATATTCCCCAGCAACATCCACCAGATCCATTTAATATTGTTTTCTGCCAAAATCTTATTTGATATATGTCCATCTATCTTGTTGTAGAGCAATTTTTTTCGGTCGTCCTCATTTTCCAGTGCTTCCCGATGCTCCATTACTTGGTCATACGTATCCTTGACCATTCCTACGATGGGGACCATGCTTATAATTCTAATAAGTCCTTTTTTAAGAAAACGTGGCATTTTCTTATAATTCTCATTTATGATAGCAGCTACATTTATTGCTGGAGCTAACTGCTTGTCTTTTATTGTATTTGCTCTATCCGCAATAATGGGTGTTACTTTATCCATTATGGCATTGCTGATTTTTTCAACAATAAAATTGAGCTGGGTATAAAGTGCCTTGATCACTTCCCTACGCAAGTAATCTATTGCTCCTCTAAAAGCCTTGATTATAAAAACAATGCCTACAATCAATACCAGTAATGGAGCAAAAAGGTTGATGGCGCTAAAATCATGTACAGCGATCTGCTCTAGTGAATAAATGAGAAAGAAGATGTTGACGATTACAAATAACAACAGCACAATGACCACACGCTTGACTCCATGAATCCCGTGTTTTCCAGCGTCTTTGAGCAAGCTCACTGGATTGCTGAACGTCTTAAACAGTTCTCCGGCTTTTTTTAACCTTTCTTCTTGCTCGTCGTTGATCTCTATATTAAAATCAAATTTGAATTTATTATTTGGCTCCCGGGCAGGTATGGGTTGGTATTCTTCTTCCATTATCGTGCAAAAATTAGTTGGTTATTGATACCGCCATTGCAACGATTATCAGTTTTGAAAGATAAATAAATTATTTGACCATCAGTAATGATCTGGTGCGGTATTCAGCTTTCGCGAAAGCGAATACAACCACAAACTAAGAAGACAAGATTCTAGCCTGGAGTTGCCAAAACCTTGTCTTTTTATAAGCAATTTGAGTATCAAATATCTAAACAAGATTTAATGTTACTTCAACTCAAAAATATGAAAGGGCAGCACCGCCGGCAATTTCACGTAATTATGACTTCCCGACCACTGGTAGCTGCTATTGGTAATGTGATCATGAACTACATAGGAATCATGCTCGTTACGCTTCATTTGATGCAGTGGCATCGCAATCCACGCTTCTTGTTCATAATGTGGATCTAGATTGATGACTACAAGTACTTCACTGCTGCGATCGTTGTTCCATTTATAAAAGGACAGTACCTGATCATTCTCGTTATAGGCAAACTGAATATTATTAGTCTGCTGTAATGCGGGAAGATCCTTCCTTGCCTGGTTGACCTTTGTGATCATAGCTGTGAGTTTATTGCGTTTCTCCCAGTCATGATCAGCGATCTGAAACTTTTCCGAATTTAAATATTCTTCCCTTCCCGGTAGCGCGTCCGACAGCATTTGTTCAAACACTGGCCCATAAATCCCTACACTTGAGCTGAGTGTGGCCGCGAGTACGTAACGCTGCAAATGAACACTTTCATTGCCTCCCTGTAAAATCCACGGATTGATATCGGGCGTGTTGGGCCAGAAGTTGGGCTGCATGTACTGCGCCTGATCGGTTTTAGTTAGTTCATTTACGTATTCTACAAGTTCATGTTTATTGTTTCTCCATGTAAAATAGGTGTAGGATTGTTGGAAGCCTACTTTGGCCAGTTGTTGCATCACTTTTGGCTTGGTAAAGGCCTCGGCAAGAAAAATCACGTCATTGTGTTTTTTCTTCACTTCACCTATCAAGTACTCCCAAAATAAAAAGGGTTTGGTATGTGGATTATCAACTCTAAATACTTTAATATCAAATTCTTCTACCCAGTACAAAGCCGTTTTCAACAGTTCCTTCCATAAGTTTTTCCAGTCCTTAGAGTCAAAATATATGGGAAGGATATCTTGATACTTCTTCGGCGGATTCTCAGCATATTGCACCGTACCGTCAGGTCTCCATCGGAACCAGTCCTTATGTTTCTTGACCCAAGGATGGTCTGGTGCGGCCTGCAGCGCATAATCCATGGCAACCTCTATTCCCATGGACTTCGCTTCTTGAATGAGTAGTTTAAAATCGTCCTCGCTTCCCAGTTGAGGATGTAGGGACATGTGGCCACCGTCCTTACTTCCTATTCCCCAGCAGGAACCTACATCGCCCTCATTTGCGGTGGTCGTATTGTTTTTACCCTTTCGGTTCACCTCTCCTATGGGATGGACGGGCGGGAAATATAGGGTGTCAAATCCCATTTCCTTCACATAGGGCAAAAGAGCGATGCAGTCTTTGAAAGTTCCATGCGCAGAACCATTTGCGCTGCTGCGCGGGAAAAACTCATACCATGTAGAGAATCTGGCTTTCTCACGGTCTGCAATGCAGGTCAATGGGTCACTGACGGCAGCGTTATTTTTCTCGGGATACCTATAAAATAGATTATGAAGCTCATCCGACACTGCTATCTGGACCGCAGCATCATAATCAGCTTCCTTTGAAAAACTGGCAATGGCAGCTTTTAAAAAAGCCTTTTCCGTTTTGTTGACTTTGCTCGTAATCGTTTTTAGGTAATCGATTCCTTCCAGCAATTCGCTTTTGACGTGCTGGCCGTCCTCTATCTTTCTTATGATGCCGTGTTGCCAATTGAGTGCTTCATCTACCCAGCCGGTAATGCGGTATTCATAGGTTCCGATCTTTTCTATCGGAAAGCTGGCAACCCATTGATCGTTGATTTCTGGACTTAAACGTATTTCTTGCCATTTTCTAGCTCTCTCGTGTTTATATTCCACCGAAGCCTGCAGTATATCGTGACCGTCGGTCAGGATTGTGGCCGAGACATTTACCTGGTCGCCGACAATTCTTTTAATGGCATATCGACCTCCTTCCAGCTGTGGAGTTATGGACTCTATAATAACGCGTTCTTGATTCATGTTGGTCATTTTATTAAGGTCAAATGTAAGAAATGCAAAGCTTTGTTTGCGAGCAATCTACGAAAGCGATTGCGTGGGTATCCATAAAATGGTTTTACAAAGGGGTTATTGCAAAAGTCAACTTACTTTTTAAAACTCCAAATTTTTTATAAAACCCTTAAACCGCATCGGACAAGAAAAATACATAACTTCGCACGTATGCCTTCTATATATTTATCCACATCTATAAACGCTCCCGTTGAACTGGTCTTTGATCTGGCGCGCAGTATTGATCTTCACGCTATTTCTTTGGACCATACCAATGAAAAAGCTGTTGCTGGCAGGACTTGCGGTCTGGTAGAAAAAGGAGAGACCGTGACCTGGGAGGCTACACATTTTGGCATCACCCAGCAACTGACTAGCTTTATAACAGATGTAGAACCACATCACTTCTTTGCTGATGAAATGGATCGTGGTGCATTTAAATCATTTAGGCATGAACACCGTTTTGAAAAACTTCCCGATGGATCTACCTTAATGACCGATGTATTTGAATATAAATCGCCACTCTGGATCCTGGGAACGCTAGCCGACCTGCTGTTCTTGAAAAAATATATGACGCGACTGCTGGAAATCCGCAATCTTGCTTTAAAGCAAACTGCAGAAAATGGTAAGTGGAAAGAACTGGAAGGTATGAAAAAGAGTTATTAAAGCGTTTTCCGTTTTTTGTATTGAGCGTACAGCATTATGATGGACTCGCTTTCGCGAAAGCGTACCACTTAAAAATCACTCACAAAAAAAGCCCCTGAAAAATCAGAGGCTTTGAGATTATTATCACTTGTGTGGATCACTTAGTTTCAGTCAACTTTTTAGACATTTCCTGTGAGATTGCAGATCGCTCAAAAGTCATTTTACCAGCACCCGTTTCAATAAGTACCGTTGCCTTCTCAGTATTGATCTGGGCAACCTTACCGTGGATTCCACTGGTCGTAATCACTTTGTCGCCCACCGTTAGGGATTCCGTAAATTCTCTTTCTTCCTTTCTGCGCTTGGACTGTGGCCTTATGATCAAAAAATAAAAGATCGCAATGACAAGTACATAGGGAGCAAAGCTAATTAACTGGTTAACATCCATAAGGCTTGTTTATGCGTTAGGCACTGCTGCCTTAGCTTTAGGAGTAACAAAACCTTTGATTCTTACAGATTCTGTACCTTTTTCAGTATTTGCGGTAACGGTAATTGCCTTAGTCTGTGCGTTGGGCTTGCCGTTAGTATTGAACTTGACCATCATAGAACCTTTGGCACCTGGAGCAATGGGCTCTTTAGACCACGTAGGCACGGTACAACCACAGCTACTTTTTGCATCCACTACAATAAGTGGCGCGTTTCCAGTATTTGTAAAGGTAAATTCCTTCTCTACGACGGTACCTTCATCCACAGTTCCAAAATCGTACTCCTCAGTATCAAAACTCATCACTGGATAATTCTCAGAAGCCTCTTTGTTCTCTGCCGCAGCAGTAAGATTTGCCTCGTTAATAGTAGCACCAGCTTTTTCATTACAGCTTGTAAGTCCAAGTGTAGCAGCAATGGCTACCAATAAAACAACATTTTTCATAGTAGTAAATTTTTGAGCTGCAAATATAAATAAAACAGTTCGCATAATAAAATTAAAACATGATTACAAAAGTCCGCGGCCTATCTTGTTCAATTGATCATTTGCCTCAAATTCCTTTAATAAGTTGTCCAAAATACCATTAATAAATATGCTGCTCTTGGGCGAACTGTAATCTTTGGCGATTTCCAAATACTCGTTCAAGGTTACTTTCACGGGAATACTCGGGAAGTAAAGGAATTCGGCCTGTGCCATGACGATCAATACCTGGTCGATCTGCGCGATGCGATCCTTATCCCAATTAGGTGTTTTCCCGTCTATGCGTTTTACCAATTCATCCAGGTTGAGAGCCGTTTTCCTGAAAAGGCTCATGGCAAACTTGATATCGTCAGGTTCTTTTACAAGTTCAGGCAAAACAACTTCCCTCGATGGTTTTAACTTACGCAAAAACATCAACATTGATGTATTGACTAAGGGATAATCGTCTGTCCATGTGATATTTATATCCTCCAGATAATCCATAATCTCATCACTGGGTGCAATTATATCCTGATAGATATCCAGTAGAAACGTAAGATCCTTTTTAAGCGAACTCTCCTCAAGGCTGGCATACATCACATAGGTGGGACTCTTCACAATCTTATCGTAGAGGTTTTCAATGTACTTTAAATCCAGTTCCCACGGGTCAAGTTTGCGTTTTTTAAGGGCGTCAACAAGAACCTCACTTTCCCTGAGATGGATTAGAATCCTATTGTCGGCAAATATGGGAAGTGCATTGCGCTCGATATCGGTGGCAAGATGCTTGACCTGCAGATTTTTATGCCGATCTACCGCGAGTTCATGCAATTTCACCATAAGCTGCGCCATGTATAGAAATAGCGTGAACGTCTGTGTCATGCTTTTGTTGAGGAAAAGCTCCAATTCTTTCAACTCATCGTTCTGCTGACGCTGAAAGTAAAAGATGGCCTGCATGACTTTGATGCGCAATTGACGACGGGTAAGCATAAGAACGTTTTTTTTATGACTCCAGAGAGTTTTTAATGGTAATTCCGCTTTCGCGAAAGCGGAACTTTCATCCCACTCTTACTAGATAATAATCAGCTATAAAAAGTAGGCCGTTTATTGTTGCTGCTCCCTGCGGCGAGCATCTATACGGGCCAGAGCAATGTCAAAAGCCGCCGTATGGGTGGTGACATCGTTTTCACGAGCCCTGTTTAATATTTCAATGGTGGTGGTAAAGATATTCTCCGTCTTTCTCATGATCTCGGAGCGGTCATAACCTTCAAGTTCAGCATAAACGTTGATAATTCCACCGGCATTGATCAAGAAATCTGGGGCATAGACGATACCACGCTCCTTTAGGATAAGCCCATGTTTTTTCTCGTCTGCAAGCTGGTTGTTTGCGGCACCGGCTATGATAGCTGCCTGTAGCTTGTTGATCGTTTGGTCATTAATGGTCGCTCCCAAGGCGCAGGGTGCATAAATATCCATGCGCTCACTGTATAGATCATCACCACCATAAATGGTAGCTCCATATTTATCGCGCACTTCTTCCAGACGGTCTTGGTTGATATCTGCGATTACAACCTCTGCTCCTTCTTGGGTCAGGTATTCTACTAGATTCTCGCCTACGTTGCCTATTCCCTCCACATAGATGCGCTTATCCTCCAGCACGTCGCTGCCGTACTTGAACTGGGCTGCGGCCTTCATCCCCATAAATACGCCATAGGCTGTTATGGGTGATGGATTTCCAGCGCCTCCTTTGTCCTGGGAAATTCCCGTAACATAAGGAGTTACTTCACGCACGGTATCCATATCTTGAGTCGTCATTCCCACATCTTCTGCGGTAATGTACCTGCCACTCAATGAATGGACAAAATCACCGAAGCGTCTCATGAGCTCTGGAGTTTTTTGGGTTTTTGCATCTCCAATAATTACTGCCTTGCCACCACCTAGGTTAAGGCCGGTAATCGCACTCTTAAAGGTCATTCCCCTGGACAATCTCAATACATCGTTGAGGGCTGCCCACTCATTCTCATAATTCCACATTCTGGTGCCGCCCAAAGCTGGGCCGAGAACGGTGTTATGGATTCCTATGATGGCTTTTAATCCCGTATCTTTGTCGTTGCAAAAAACAATTTGCTCGTGGCCGTCAAAGGATACCTGACCGAACACGGGATCTGCGTGGATCAATTGCTGTAAAGAACCGTAATCTGTGGACATGAAGTTTATATTTAACTACTGAAAATCTAAAAAAATAAGGGTGCAAAAATAACGTCATTTTAGGGATTTGGCAATTTACCCAAGTTATTTTACACCTTGTTATTTCAAATAAAATTGCACCCCATCTAACTACATGAAAGAACTCAAAAAGTTAAACAAACTTATCGCCAAATATAAATGGCAACTTATAGGCGGTCTTATTGTTACCGTGATTTCCAGAATCCTATCACTGGTCCTGCCTAAGTACGTAGGCAAGATCATCAATCTTCTCAACGATTATGATGGAAAAAACGTTGAGTATTCAGCGCTGTTAGATGATCCTCTAACACTTTGGCTGGGCAATCTTTCAATCTAATTGAAGAAAATAGCGCAAATGTTACCGTGGATGATGATGTTATAGGTAATTTATTAATTATCTACATTGTAATTATACTGGCTGCAACACTCATCGCCGCAGGTCTCACATTTGTGATGCGCCAGTTGATCATTGTAGTTTCCCGACATTTGGAATATGATCTTAAAAATATCGTTTACCAGCAATACCAAGCGATTATCTCTTTCTTTTTATAAGCAAAACAGGACAGGAGACCTTATGAATCGCATCAGTGAAGATGTGTCCAAGGTGCGCATGTACATGGGACCTGCCATTATGTATAGTATCAATATGCTTACTCTTTTTGCGGTTGTCATCCCGCAAATGTTTATTACCGCTCCAGACCTTGCGCTCTACACGATCATTCCATTACCTATTCTATCGGTCGCTATTTATGTCATAAGCCGCGAGATAAATAAGCGTGCGACTCTGGTCCAGGAATATTTATCGGCACTTAACACGATCTCACAAGAGGCATTCAGTGGGATTGCGGTTATCAAGGCCTATAACCTCGCTCCCACCATGTATGAGCAGTTCAGTAAAGTTGCCAATGATAGTAAGGACAAGAATATCGATTTGGCACGTATTCAGGCGCTTTTCTTTCCCCTCATGGTATTGTTGATAGGCTTGAGCAATATAATGGTCATATATATAGGTGGGCGTCAGGTCATCGATGGCGTGATCGAGGTAGGAACCATTCCCGAATTCCTAATTTATGTAAATATGCTCACCTGGCCAGTGGCTGTTGTGGGATGGGTTGCAAACATGATCCAGCAGGCAGAAGCCTCACAAAAGCGAATCAACCAATTTCTTGATATTGAACCAAAAATCCAGAATCTTGTCGAGGAAAGCACTGCCATACATGGAAGCATAGAGTTTAAAAATGTAGATCTGATCTATGAGGATACAAATATCCATGCTCTAAAAAATGTAAGCTTTAAAATTGAGGCAGGTAAGACCCTGGCAGTTTTAGGGAAAACGGGAAGTGGTAAATCAACCATCCTAGAACTTATAGGCAGGTTATACGACGTGAGTGATGGTGAGGTTTTAATAGACGACAGAAATATTATTAAAGTTAATCTTGATAACCTGAGGCAGTCCATAGGTTATGTACCGCAGGAAGCATTCTTGTTTTCAGATACCATAGGAAATAATATTGCATTTGGTAAAAAGGATGCGAGTGAAGAGGAGATTGAAAAGGCCGCAAAAAACGCTGTGGTTCACGGCAACATCATCCAATTTACCAATAAATACGATACCGTACTCGGTGAACGAGGCATAACCTTGAGTGGAGGTCAAAAACAGCGGGTATCCATAGCGAGGGCAATTATAAAATCTCCACAGATCCTCTTGTTGGATGACTGCTTGAGTGCCGTAGATACTGAAACTGAAGAGCAGATCCTCAATAATCTAAAAATGGTAACAAAAAACACCACCACGATTATCGTAAGCCATCGAGTAAGCAGTGCAAAAAATGCTGATTTTATAATTGTCCTAGATGATGGTAAGATCATTGAAGAGGGAACGCACGACAGCCTGCTCAACGCTGACAACTATTATGCAGAACTTTACAAAAATCAAATGATCGAGGAAGAATAGCTCTTTCCAAGACATTCAAAGCTCACAAGTGGTCGGACATTTCTGTAAGTTTACCACCATAAATATAGGGCTTCAAGATTTCACGTGCCGTTTATCAAACCTCTTGGGCTTTAAAGATCAATATATTAAGCAGCCATTTTAAAAATAAATGGCTATAATCGATCCCATGATCGACTTACTTCGCATTTTTTTATATTTTTGACCATGTACTAACCTACCCAAAAGATCATGGCAGATAGAGATTACCAGGAACAGGATGAGATATTTTCAAAAGTAGTAAGAGCTGGCAGGCGCACCTATTTTTTTGACGTGCGTTCCACAAAGGCAGACGATTATTACCTCACAATCACAGAAAGTAAAAAGTTTACCAACGATGATGGCACCTTTCACTTTAAAAAACATAAAATCTTCCTTTACAAAGAAGACTTTGCAGAATTTGGTGAGACTTTAAAAGAAATCACGGACTATATAATTGACAAGAAGGGAGATGAAGTAATTTCTGAAAAGCATCAGGAGGATTTCAAAAAAGATGAAGCCGATGTTGCCAGTGATCACGCTGCCGAGCCCAATCATCCAGCAAGCTTCACAAACCTAGATTTTGACGATATATAGTCAGGATTAATAAATAACTTTTAGCCTTTCGAACGAGAAGGGCTTTTTTTTTGCTATTTTTATAGATGGACTTTATGAACAAGATTATAATCGTTGCTTTTTTAGCTTTCGCGAAAGCAGTATTCCCACAGCAATCCCCCACACAAAATGAGCCCACCATGGCTTATTACCTACCGACCGAAGTAACCTACGATCCCAAAATTCCCACGCCCCAGCAAGTCCTCGGTTACATACCGGGAGAATGGCACGTAAGCCACGACCAGATCGTAAATTATATGAACGTGATCGCCGCTAGTACTGATCGCATCACCATAGAAAATCGAGGTAAGACCTATGAAGGCAGGCCGTTATTGCTGCTCACGGTAACCAGTCCCGCAAACCATTCCCGTATCGATGAAATAAGGCAGTCGCACCTGAAAAACACGGAATCAGATCTCAAGCCCAAGGCAACAGACCCAGTGGTGGTCTATCAGGGATTTTCCATCCACGGCAACGAGGCAAGCGGTTCAAATGCAGCACTGCTACTTGCCTACCACCTTGCCGCAGCGCAGGGATCGGAAATTGATACGCTTCTAGCGAATACGGTACTATTATTAGATCCCAGTTTGAATCCGGACGGCCTGCAGCGTTTTGCCGGATGGGTGAACCAACACAAGAATAAAAATATTACGGCAGACTCCTACGATCGCGAGTACGACGAGGTCTGGCCTGGCGGGAGAACAAATCACTACTGGTTTGACATGAACCGCGACTGGTTGCCCGTGCAACTTCCAGAATCCAGGGCTCGAATAGCAACCTTCCATAAATGGCAGCCCAACGTGCTTACCGATCATCACGAGATGGGAACGAACTCCACATTTTTCTTCCAGCCGGGAATACCTACCAGAACGCATCCACTCACTCCGGCAATGAATCAAGAATTAACTCGTAAAATAGGTGACTATTTGGCAAAGGGTTTTGATAAGATAGGCTCTCTATATTATACGGAGGAGGATTATGATGACTTCTATTATGGAAAGGGAAGCACGTTTCCAGACATCAATGGTGGGATAGGTATTTTATTTGAGCAGGCAAGTTCTAGGGGTCACGCCCAGGAATCCGATAATGGTACGCTAACGTTTCCCTTCACCATACGCAACCAGTTTACGGCAGCATTGAGTACATTGAAAGCGTCCCTAGAAATGCGTGAGGAACTCCTCAGCTACCAGAGCAGTTTTTACGCCGATGCTCGCAAAACATCCGGGACTTCAACCAATGGAATCCTAGTGGGAGATTCAAATGACCAAAACAAGGTCAAAGAACTCGCCAACTTATTGATGCAACATAAAATCGAGCTAAAATCGCTCAGAAAGGATATGGAACGGGACGGCAAGAACTATATCAAGAAACACTCATTTTTCATTCCCTACGCCCAAAAAAACAGTCGCTTGATCCAAGCCATGTTTGAAAAACGTACCGTATTTCAAGACAGCCTATTTTATGACATCAGCGCGTGGACCCTGCCGCTGGCGTTCAATCTAGACTATGAAGAAAATGTATCAGCTAATGTTGCCGATGAAGTAATTTCCAATATCGATTATTTTAAATCTGAAAAGCAGGAACTAAGTCCAGATAGTTATGCATTTCTTGTGGAATGGGACGAATATAACGCACCAGCCCTACTTTATAAGTTATTAGATAAAAACCTAAGGGTTAAGGTAGCCATGCAGCCTTTTGAATTGGAAAATAGAAAATACGGTTACGGGTCGTTGCTCATTTCTAATCAGAATCAAGCCTTAAATTCTGATGAATTGGTAAAGCTCCTCATGCAACTGGGAGACGCATATAACATAGAAATAGATGAGGTTTCAACCGGACTTACATCAGGAATTGATCTGGGATCAAGACAATTTCGCAATATTGTGAAACCACAGATTGCAATACTGACAGGTGAAGGAATAAGCCCTTACGATGCTGGCGAGATATGGCATTTAATGGATCAACGCTACGATATCACAATAACCAAAATCGATCTAAAAGACCTCAACCGCAAAGATCTGAGCAAATACACCACGATCATCGCACCATCGACTTACGGAAGTCCAGAGAACGAGGTGATCGACCAGTTGAAAGAATGGACCCGCAACGGCGGTACTTTGATCGGTTACCGCAACAGTTTAAGATGGATGGAATCCTCAAAGTTGCTGCCGCTCACCTTTAAAAAAGCCGAAAAGTTAAAGACCAACATTACTTTTGAGCAGCGCGATGATCTCTATGGTGCCCAAAATATAGGAGGAGCAATATTTGAAACAAATCTGGATCTCTCCCACCCCATAGCTTTTGGATATCATGACAATACTCTGCCCATGTTCAGAAATACAGAGATATTTATTGAAGCGCATGAAGATGGTTTTAGAAATCCCATAAAGTACACCAACGATCCATTATTGAGTGGCTATATTTCAGAAGCAAATCTAAAAGCACTCAGTAACACCGTGCCTTTTCAGCACCAAGGTTATGGGCGTGGGGAAGTTATAGGCTTTACGGACAATACGCAGTTTAGGGCATTTTGGTTCGGGACTAATAAGTTGTTGATGAATGCGGTGTTTTTCTCAAAAATGATGTGAGTTTCTGGGTTTTTGAGTTTTTGGTTTTTGAGTTTTTGAGTTTTTGAGTTTTTGAGTTTTTGAGTTTTTGAGTTTTTGAGTTTTTGAGTTTTTGAGTTTTTGAGTTTTTGAGTTTTTGAGTTTTTGAGTTTTTGAGTTTTTGAGTTTAATTTTTCATTGAAATGAAAAATTTACTAGAGCTGGCGGTGATTTCAAACTGATACAATTAATTTTAATGAAGACTAACCAAATTACCATAGGTACCAAGATCAATGCACCCATAGAAAAGGTTTGGGAATTATGGACACGACCCAACCACATCACCCAATGGAATTTTGCTTCCAGCGACTGGTGTTGTCCCAAAGTAGAGAATAATTTAGAAACGGGTGGCGAGTTCGTTTGGAGAATGGAAGCTAAAGACGGCAGTTTTGGCTTTGACTTTAAGGGAATTTATCAAGACATTATCATTAACCAATTGATTACCTATAGGCTGGAAGATCATAGATTGGTCAGTATTAATTTTAAGGATAAGCCTGATCATGTTGAAGTAATTCAATCATTTGAAGCTGAGGGAACGCATACCGACGAGCAACAAAAAAATGGGTGGCAGGCCATACTGAATAATTTTAAAAGCTATGTTGAAAGTAGGAATTCTATGTGAAGTGGGTTTTTGCTACTTTGATCAAGCAACGGCATCACCATTTTCAACAGGTCGATCCACGGTTAATAGAGAAACTTGATTTTGCTTGTTTACAACGCCCAAAACCAGACATTCGCTGATAAAGTTGGCTATCTGCTTTTTGGGAAAACTCGTGACCACGATCACTTGCTTGCCTATAAGGTCGGCAGGTCTGTATAGATCTGTTATTTGTGCGCTGGACCATTTGATGCCCAAATCGCCCAGATCGATCTTTAATTTATAGGCCGGTCTGCGGGCTTCGGGAAAGGTCATGACGTCCAGAATGGTGCCAGCGTGCATTTTTACCTTTTCAAAATCTTCCCAAGTGATTGCCATAGCTTTTTGTATAGTGAGCTTGGAAAATAATACTTTAAAAGTTTAAAGCGATTGAATGACTGAAGAAAAGCTAATTCTTATAACAAAACCAAATAGGCACGTCAAATATTACCTTAGTTTATATAATCCGCAGAAAAATCAAGATCCAATCAATTTTTGAGCTTTATTCCTGATCGTTCATCCTCAACTTCTCGATCATCTCTCTTGAGATATAGACATCTGCACCATAGGCATCTACCAGCAGACCCTTGCGACCATCCTCACATTCAATAGCATAGAGGATCATATTATCCCCAGGATTAGTCATTCCCTCAAACCTGTGGAATTCTGAAACGGTCAACTCGTTTGCGAGCCATTTTTTCTTTAGATCTTTAGAATGAACTCCATCTTCCACAAGGTCAAAATCGATCGTAAATCCCTGCCCCTGCAATCCTTCCACTGCTTCCGTTAAAGTATCGTATGATTTTTTCATTTTTCTTTTAAAAGTAACCCATTTCCCATGGGGTTTAAGACGCTTTAAAATAAGTTTAGCATACTGGAGGTTATTATGTGTTTTGCTTTCGCGAAAGCGTAACTTTACCTAGAGTTTTTCTACTAACTAAACAAAATCCATGTCTCTAACTGCCTCTTCAATGATGGAACTGGGAACTAAAGCACCCAGTTTTGAACTACTTGATACCGTAAACGACCGTTTCAAAAGTTATGAGCAGATGCGTGGTGCCAAGGGTACGGTCGTGATGTTCATTTGCAATCATTGTCCCTACGTGCTGCATGTAAACGAGGAACTGGTGAGGACTGCAAACGATTACCGAGTTGCGGGTTTTGGTTTTATTGCGATAAGTAGCAACGACATTGTTAAATATCCCCAGGATGGTCCAGAGTTAATGCGCCATGCCGCCTATGAGCACGATTATCCCTTCCCCTATCTATACGACGACACTCAAGAGGTGGCAAAGGCCTATGCCGCCGCCTGTACTCCAGATCTATTTCTTTTTAACAGTGAGGATGAGCTCTTTTATAGAGGACAACTGGACGACTCCAGACCGGGTAACGGCATACCGCAGTCCGGGCGATCGTTGAGAGAAGCCATGGACGCGCTGCTCAATAATAAAAAAGCGCCAGCCGTCCAAAAGCCGAGCATGGGCTGCAATATTAAATGGAAGTAGTAAAATGCAACCGTTGTTTGTATAAAATGTAATTTTGCACCTATCAAGTACACACTATGTTTTCATTAAAAGTAATCTGGAATCCTTTAGAGGGTCTCGATCTAGGATTTTTTACCCTACATTTTTACAGCCTTTCATACGTGATTGCGTTTACACTGGGCTGGTACATTATCAAACCTATATTCAAGAACGACAGGATGAGCTTTGATAAGCTGGATCCCCTGTTTATGTACACGGTCGTGGGATGTCTCGTGGGAGCGAGACTGGGGCATTACCTGTTTTATGAACCTTCTACCTTTCTCACCGATCCTGCACGGGTTTTCCTTCCCTTTAGAATGCAGCCCGAGTTTGAATGGACCGGCTTTTCGGGCATGGCTAGCCATGGTGCTGCCATAGGTATTATTATCGCGATGTATTTTTACAGCCGCAAACATACTGGAAAGCACATGTTCTGGATACTGGACAGGATCGTTATTCCTACCGCTATAGGTGGAACATTTGTGCGATTGGGAAATCTTATGAACAGTGAGATCAATGGAAAGGTGACAGATATGTGGAGCGGTTTTAAGTTTGTGCGCGACACCAGCGATCCAGCGGTAAGGGCAGCTCTACAGCAAACAGGGATTCTCAATACCGACGATGCCATAGACGCACTGGTGAATCAGCCACAATATGCTGAACTTCTTGCAAGTATTCCCTATAAACATCCCGCACAGTTGTACGAGGCGATATGTTATGTTTTTGTATTCATAATTCTATACTACGTGTACTGGAAGACGGATAAAGGTCAGAAACTGGGATATATCCTTGGTTTTTTCTTTGTACTCCTATTTACCGTACGCTTGATTATTGAGAGAATAAAAGAGCCACAGACCAGCACGGATGCATTTGAACTTTTCGGACTCCATTTTAACACGGGTCAGTTGTTGAGTGTACCCTTTATACTTCTAGGACTCTACCTCATGTTTAGACCCGGTGGGTGGATCAAGGAGGATAAAGTGGTTTCCTGATCTTAAAGGTTAATGTGTCTGTAACATGATTTTGTTCTTGTAGCTCTGCTTTCGCGAAAGCATTACCAGCAATAGCGCTTTAAACATTTATGCTATGGAACGTAGTCTATGTCCAACCCATAAGTGAAACAATCTTACTATCTCTGCAACTTCATTCAACTGCGCTTTTAATATTCGCAGAAGATTGGATTTGGCGCAAAGCAGCAGTTTCTAGATAGATTATGGCGTCGGCAGAAGCTGTTATAAACTTTAACCGACTGAACAATCATTCTTATTTCGTCTATTAACTTTAGGAGGAAACAACGATTCACAAGCTCCCTATTCCATTGGGAGCGCTGAAGTAAGGTTTTTCATCGCGCTTGTAAATAATTGGTAAGTTTTAAAAAACCTCATTTGAAATCCAGATAACATTTAATTATGGGTCATAGCTTGCATTCTACTGTGCAACCGCCATGGCCATAAAGAATAGCGATTTAAATTTTAACCACAAAAAAAGCCTCTCGATCGAGAGGCTTTTTTATTACAATTATATAATGTCTAGTAATTGATGTACAACCAGCTAGCGATGTCCTGTAAGCCTGGCTCATTAAACTTCATAACATAGAAGTAAGTACCTACGGGCAAGAGACCATCACCGGAATTTAATCCCGTGTTAGGAACACCATTAAATTCAGTATAATTAGAAGCTGTAGTTTCAAAAACCACAGAACCCAAACGATTGAATACCTTCAGTTCAAAGTTAGCGTACTGCTCGATATTTGGAATTTCAAACGTCTCGTTAGTGCCATCATTATTGGGAGAAAAACCTTCTGGGAAGATTACCTCACACCCTTCAACGGTGATAGTGAATGTTGTAATATTATCACAACCAGTCATGTTGTCGGTTAATCGGGCGTAGATCACATCACCAGTCCCAGCAGTATATAATGTGCTCAGTTGGTTATTGTCATCCACTGCATCCTGCTCACTAATAAAATAAGCAACGGAATAATCAGCACTACTCAAACCACCTAAAACAGAGTCATCCTGTAGGCTAAGATCAAATTCCAACCTTAGATCAAATGGAGCTTCATCACATTCGACCAGATCCATAGGAGTTCCGATAGGTGGCGCATCCAATAAAATCAAATTGATCTCTCCTGTTACGGAACAAGCACTACTCTCTTCATCCTCAACACGAACAAAAATAGTCTCATCAACTGCAGTATTTGTATAATTAGCTGGATCTGAAATCTCAGTACCTGGTGTTCCCGCTGCTGCTGCGGCGGCCGTGGTATAATAAGTTACATTAACGTCACTTGCATCAATAGAGGATAAAAACTCAGCCTCTAACAACGTCAGGTCAAAAACCTCAGTCGAATCGTATGGAAAGGTATCACAAAGTTCATACGGCAACGCTCCATCAAAGGCAACATCAGAATAGTTCAAAGCAAATGAAGCTGTACTAAAACAACCTGCATTTCTTTCCTGTACTCTTACAAATATTGTCGCTGAATCCTCAATAGATAAATAATCAGTCGGGTTACTGATCTCCGTTCCACTAACTCCAGCTTCTGCATCGGCAGAGTTTGTATAGTAGGTTATATCAACGTCTCCAGGAAGGATAGCTCCCAAGAATGCGCCCTGTTGGGAAGTAAGATCAAAAGTTGTTGCATTTCCTGCCACATCTACATCACATATATTTAAATCAATTGCCGTACCTAGATCTGGTAGATCCACTATCGTTAATATGAACGATGTGGTGTCATAACAACCTAGATCGTCAGCATCTGCAACCCTTACAAAAATCTCTTCTGTACGAGATGAAGTTACATAGGATGTTGGATTAGTAATTTCTGTTCCAGAAACACCAGCGTCAGCAGCGGCTTGCGACTGGTAATAAGTGACGTTTACATCACCCAACGTCTGTGATCCAAGTGTGGAAGCTTGATCAGAGGTTAAATCAAAAGTTTCAGAGCTATTGAAAGGTTCATCATCACAAATTTCCAAATTATCCGTAGTATTTGCCGTAACGTCGGAAAAGGTTATGGAAAGAGTTTCAACTTCAAAACAATTGGTTCTTCTATTCAATATCCTTATAAATACATCGTCACTGTTAACTATATCGTAGATGTTGGGATTTGTGATTAGATCTGTTCCATCTTCTGCACCAGTTTGTGACCTGTGATAAGTGATGCTGTAATTTAATGGAGGCAATGCTGCTAAAGCCTGTGTGCCCGAAGTTCTCAAATTAATTTGAGTATTCCCGAGAGACGTACAAGCTTCAATAGGTGTAGGTGTTGCGGTTATAATATCTGCTGCCATTTCAACGCAAACTTCTTCAAAGTAAGTACAACCAAAGTCATCAGTAAATTCAAACGTATAACAATTTTGACCAACTACTGAGGGTTGTACAGTAATAACGGTGCTGATGGTCTTTCCATTTGCATCTGTATTGACTACTGTATTTATAATATCAGGATTTGCCGCAAAACTTTCAGCAACCTCCCCAGGAGTAAAGCTTCCCGCATCTGGAATAATAGAGGGATCAAATTGTAATCCCCAACTGAAAATATAACCGTTATCCCTAGTAATATTATCCGTTACTGTTAAACACCAAAATCCGTTCAATTCAGTACCGACCAAAGCACCGAAAGGCTCAAATGGAAGATAGTCTCCTGCCGGAATTGGCATCTGACCACCTGGAGCAGCTTGTGCCCAAGTTTGAGTTGCTGTAGGGCCTTCAGTAAATCTATAATCAAACCCGGTTCCTGGAATATCTGGATTAGCAATAGGATCAGGAAATACAGGAATACCTAGATAAGTTTGACCACCTGCTTGATCAAATAGTCGCACGGTAGAACCATTTGGCGCAGTGATATCAATATCTAAATCCCCAGTATATGAATGCTCCATGTTAACAAATATCCCAATTAATTCAGATACATTTTGAAGTGTAGCTGCTGGACCAAAACCTGTAACATCTATACAGGTTTCATAAGAAACCCCACTTCCGTCAGGTAAAAATGTTTGACCGGTTATGGGTGGTGCAACTTCTTGAAAAAACTGAGTGCTTTCAACTATACCAGTAATATCAACTGTTTCTCCAAAACAAACAATGTCACTATCGGCTTCAGTACCCGTAAAATCTGGGGTAGTAGAAACTAGCACTAAAATGTCTTCTAATGTTCTATCTCTACATCCAGAAGGATCCGTTACTATAAAATCGAATGAATAAATTCCCGCATCATCGAGTACTTGAGTGGTTGTATCACCAGGAATTATTGAACCATCAGGTAATCTAATTTCAAATGTAGCTCCAGAACTATCTACCGAAAAGTTTGCAGAACCATTTAATGTTACGCTATCCCCTTGACAAATTCTAACAACTCCTAAAGGATCTGCCGCGGGTATTGCCACAAGATTACTAGAAATGGACTGACAATCATCTATACAGATAATATTTGCCTCCCATCCAGCAGCACCCGGACTGTTAGGTGAAGTAAATACAAATGTTAAGCATCCAGTGGTATTGGTGGTAGAAGCTTCTACCACACCAGGTGCCATAAAAGACCCAAACGCACCAATGAAAGGAGCAGATATATCATCACCATCATAGGCTAATAAAATATCGCCTGGGGCGAGATCAAATTGAGTAAAACTAATTTGAATTCTATCTGTTGGGAAAGGAGAGCAAAAAGTAGTTGTTAATGTTTCATCAGGTAAGTAATCGGCCATTGCCCCTTGAGAATCAGTAAATGTACCTGAGCAACCCGTGTAGGTTACATCCTCAGCCATCGGGAATTCTTGTGCGCTTAATGTGAAACTGCAAAGCAGTACACAGAAAAGACTAAAGATAATTTTTTTCATAAGTAAACAATTTTAGGAGTAATCGTACAATCAACCCGCAAAATAATCAAACGCGTTAATTTACGGTTAAAAATAATCAAAAATATTTAATGAATAATGAACTATTAGTTTATAAAAATAAAAAACCGCTGATTGCTCAGCGGTTTAACTCATATTAATAAGAATGTGAAATGTCCGGTCTTTCTAGACTACATCCTTTTCTACCGGCTCAGCAATAGGTTTAGGCTCAATCTTACCGCCTAACTTGTTGATCGTATCATACATAACCGGTGTCGCGATAAATACGGAGGAATAGGTTCCCACAACGACACCGATGATCAATGCTAGCATAAATCCTTTAATGGATTCCCCTCCAAAAATAAATATAGCAAGCAATACGATTAAAGTCGTTAGCGAGGTATTCAAGGTTCTGGAAATAGTACTGCTTATCGCACTGTTCACCGTAACATCAAATTTTGCACCCGTGCGCTCATTGATAAACTCACGTATTCTATCAAAAACAACCACCGTGTCATTGAGTGAGTATCCTATTACCGTTAGGATTGCCGCGATAAATGCTTGATCTATCTCCATGTTGAACGGCAATACTTTGTAGAACAATGAGAATGCTCCCAAAACTAAAATAACATCATGGAACACCGCAGCAACCGCTCCCAGAGAGAACTGCCATTTTCTAAATCTCAGTAATATATAAAGGAATACAACAACGAGTGAACCGATAATTGCATAAAGCGATCCCGTAAGTATGTCATCTGCGATGGTTGCTCCTACCTGAAACGTGGACATGATTCCATATTGCTTGTCCTCGATACTAACGTCAGCAAATTGTTCTTGGGTAAGATCTGCGGGTAGGTAAGGCTTCAATGTATTAAAAAGTTTGTCCTCAATTTCTTGGCTCACCTCACTTTCCTCACGGTCTATTCCATACTTGGTACTTATTTTCAATTGATTGTCGGTTCCGTACGTTTTCGCCTCAGCGCTACCGAAAACATCTGCGGCACTCAACTCCTTGGTGATCTGTGTCGCACTTACCGGGTCTGCAAAACGAACGATGGTAGTTCTACCTCCAGTAAAGTCGATTCCCAGATTCAACTGATTGATAAATAATGAAGCTACACTACCCGCGATCAATAGACCAGAAATAATGTATGCCATCTTTCTCTTTTTAAGGAAGTCCACATGTACGTTAGTAAACCAGTTCTTGGTTACTCCCGTTGAGAAAGTAAGTGCTTTACCGTTGGAAACGTAACCATCCACAAACAGACGTGTGATGAAGATCGCCGTGAATAACGAGGTGGCAATACCTATCATTAAAGTCGTCGCAAAACCTTGAATGGGTCCTGTTCCAAAAATATAGAGTATCGCAGCCGTCAGGAATGTGGTAATGTTTGCATCCAGAATAGAACTCAGGGCATTGTTAAAACCATCCTTAATGCTATCAGCCTGAGATTTTCCTTTGGCAAGTTCTTCCTTGATCCGTTCAAATATCAGAACGTTTGCATCTACGGAGATACCTATGGTCAGTACGATACCCGCAATACCAGGCAGTGTTAGAACCGCTTTTAAGGAAGCAAGTGCTCCAAAAATAAACAAGATGTTTACCAACAAGGCAATATCTGCATAAGCTCCTGCCCTGCCATAATAAAAGATCATCCATACAAGTACGAGCAATAGAGCGATACCAAAAGACATCAAACCGCTATCGATCGCTTCCTGACCTAATGATGGCCCGATCACGTCACTTTGAATGATCTCTGCTTTTGCAGGAAGTTTACCAGCTCTTAAAACTGTGGCAAGATCTTTAGCCTCGTCCACTGTAAAATCTCCCGAAATCTGAGAGTTCCCACCAGAAATAGGACCACTTGTAATTCCAGGCGCGCTATAAACTGTATTATCGAGTACCACAGCAATCTGCGTGCGGTTTGCATAAGCTTCAGTGGTCATTTCTTCCCAGATCTTAGAGCCTTCACCATTCATGGACATGCTTACCACTACATCAGCAAGCTGGCCATAATCCTGTCTTGCATTGGTTATGACACCTCCAGAAAGTGGTGCTTCATTCTGCGCATTTCCGCGTATCGCATAAAGGTCGGTTAGTTCATAACCCAATTCCTCGTTCAATACCGGTAATCCCCAGGCAAATCTAACGTTGCGCTGTTCGGCCGGTAAGCTTGCTCTAGCTTGGGCATCGTTCAAATAATTGTCCAGTAGATCTTTATCGCTTTCGCGAAAAGTAGCTACGATCGGGCCCGTTCCATTGCCCAGACCCAATATTCTTGAAAATATGGGGTTTTCATCGTTGCCTATCGATACTTCATCTTCATCTGCTGGAGCATCCGTATTTTCATTATTTAAAAGATCGGTAAGATCGTTATCGCTAGCTTCTACCTGCGTGGAATCTTGTGCCACCGCCATGTCATCGCCATCTACCATGGTACTATCGATTGCTACATCATTGGTCGCAGCAAGTTTTGTAGCCCAGTAGGTATTTGCAGACTGTAGGTAAGGCAGCACATCACTGCCTACATACACGTGCCAAAACTCTAATTTTGCCGCTTTGGTAAGTATATCCTTTATACGCTTCACGTCTTTTTCTCCCGGTAATTCAATAAGAATGCGACCGGACTCACCTAACTGCTGGATATTGGGCTGTGTGGTACCAAATTTATCGATACGCTTTCTCAATACATCAAAGGCACTGGTCATGTATTCCTTTAGTTCATCTCTAAGAATAGGCTCGACCTCATCGTTGGACATATCAAAGTTGATGCGGTCCGACATTTCTTGATTTGCAAAGATATCTGGAGAGGCAAGCCTTGCTCCTTCTATATCATTGAACTCTTCAATAAAATAGTTGAAGTATGAGTCCTGACCGTCCTTGACGCGTTCATCTGCCCTGTCCAGCGCAGTGCGGAAATTAGCATCGTTGGAATCGTCTGCCATACCTACTAACAGGTCATTTACAGAAATCTGGAGAATCACGTTGATTCCACCCTTAAGATCCAGTCCTTTTTTAAGTTCTTGGTTCTTAGCGTTTGCATAGTCGGTAAATCCGCCCCATATATCTTTAGAAGATACAGAGTCAAGGTATCTCTTGCGAGCCTCTTCCTTTAAAACGCTTTCATTATCGACGCCAGACTCAACCATGCGCTCGGCATAGACATCAGCATCTGACTCGACGTCGTTTGTAATAAATGTGTAGGTAAGCTGATAGATGCTTACGATTGCAAAAATGATTGCAAAAAATTTAATCAATCCTTTATTCGGCATGATTTTGAAAATTTTAAAAATTTAGTTTGTGTCCTTATAGAACATGAAATAGTCAGGGTTACCTTTAAATAATCAGAAACCTATGCAAACCTGAGAAATATACGGTTTCAAAGTTAGGACCACGGTCCAGCCCTAGAATCGGGAATGAAAGAGCTGTCCTTTACTGGAATAAATTTGAGAGCAATTGGACTGGATTGCAGATTAAGTGCAATTTCACTTATATAATCTATGCCGCAAAGCTCCACTCCAGTAGATAATCTATCAACAGCTCTGTACTCAAGATCTGTTTTTAGTTCAAAGTTGAGAACACCGTTACAGCCGGAGGACTGTCCACGTTTTTCAGTAAGATCAGTGATCTTTACCGATAACTGGGAGGAGGCGAGTAGTTCTTTTAACGGCTGTACCTCGACTAGATAATCCGACGGTACTTGTATTAATTGAAGTACCAATGCTGCGTTCAGATTACTTTTATAACTGATGGTCAACTTGCCCGCTTCATTTATGCGTGCAGTAAGATCCTCTGCACCCGTACTTTTGAGCTCTTCCTTGATATGAGCTATAAAAACTTCCCGCTCTTCAAGATCAATGGTATGAAAACCACCTATCACCAATTCTTGATTAGGTTGGCCCGCATGATAATCGCCCATCACAAGAAGCAATAGCGCAACTAGAACAGTTGTTATGAAAGTCTTAAAAATCACGCGGCAAATATAAAACTTATACCATTGCCACCATAAATTAAATAAATATGTAATATTTTGACAATCATCAAGTTATAAATCGTTGAGGATAGATTGAACAATTACGCTTTCGCGAAAGCTTACTTTAACAACCCCAACCAAAATAAACGTCCATTAATAAGGACACTTTAAAATTTAACATTAATGGAGAATGTTTTAAAATTGTTCCGCTTTCGCGAAAGCGAACTCCAGAAATCTCCACAAAAAAACCGTCCTATAATAAGGACGGCTTGTAACTTTAAATTTCACACTTTTAAATGGTGAACTTTTTCTAGATCAGGTCATTGGTAGCTCTCACACCTTCTGCACTTTCATGCATCGCCTTCTTTTCCGAATCACTTAGGTTGATCTCGACTATTTTTTCAATACCTTTTTTGCCCAAGATCACGGGTGCGCCTATGCACAGGTCGGATAATCCATATTCTCCATCGAGAAGTACGCTGCATGGAAATATTTTCTTCTGGTCACACGCAATGGCCTGTACCAGTCCAGAAACAGCTGCTCCAGGTGCATACCACGCGCTGGTTCCCAATAATTTTGTTAGCGTAGCACCACCTACTTTGGTATCCTGAAGCACTTGATCCAGTCGCTCTTCCGATAGAAATTCGCTTACCGGCACAGAATTGCGGGTAGCCAGTCTTGTCAGTGGCACCATTCCCGTATCGGAGTGCCCGCCTATGACCATTCCATCCACATCAGATATGGGAGCTTCCAGAGCCTCGGCAAGTCTGTATTTGAAACGTGCACTATCTAGCGCGCCACCCATTCCTATGATTCTGTGTTTGGGAAGTCCCGTTACCTTATGGGCCAGATAAGTCATGGTGTCCATCGGGTTGGAGACCACGATCAGGATTACCTCTGGCGACTGCTCTACCAGGCTAGCGGCTACAGATTTTACAATACCTGCGTTGATGCCTATAAGTTCTTCCCTAGTCATCCCGGGTTTGCGTGGGATTCCTGAAGTGATCACCGCGATATGGCTGTCGGCAGTTTTTGAATAGTCGTTAGTCACACCGGTTATCTTAGTGTCAAAGCCATTGAGCGATGCGGTCTGCATCAAGTCCATGGCCTTACCCTCGGCAAATCCTTCTTTAATATCAAGCAAGACTACTTCACTTGCAAAATTTTTAATGGCGATGTATTCTGCGCAACTGGCGCCTACTGCTCCTGCTCCTACTACGGTAACTTTCATTGGGTTGTATTTTATGGTTATTATTGATTTCACGTAAAAATAATCCTAAATCTGCTCTTTTCCTTTAAACCTGTATTAAAAGTGGCATTTTGGTTTACGCGATGTAACTATAAGGTTGAGAATTTGATATTGAATTTCAAGAATTTAAGACGTATCAAACACCAGAAATGGTATTTGGAATTCTAAGTACTAAAACCTAAAAGCCACCGCTGCACTTGCAGTACTGAACTCTCCCAGAGTAAAACTACCGTTCATCGAGAAGAACCCGAGACTAAGCCGTGCTCCCAGCGTTCCCATGATGGCTGTCTGATCTGTACTGACCGTGATCGGATCTTGAAACGACGTACTTACCGGGTAGATGATCGAGTTGTTCCTGATCGTATAAGTTCCCAACAAATCACTCTCGGTAGTACCACGGGCATAATTAACACCTGCATAAAAATTCAATATTCTGAAGCGCGTACTTGCGATAGCAGCAACGGTAAGGCTTCCAGACCTGGTCTCGATCTTTTGGTCAACTCCATCCACAACAATTCCATCCTCAAAGTCGTACTCTGCATCCACCTTAGTGTAACCTCCGAGAACAGCAAATCTAAAAGGTAGCTCAGATGCTCCATCATTCTCAAATAACCTAGTAATTTCCCACTGGATCGCAGCACCGTAGAGTGCAGTTTCAGCCTCGTATACTTGGGTTTTGGGCACAAATCTCGCTTTAAGTTCGAGACCACCGCCCAGCCCAATTCCACCCTGTAGGAAAATGGTTGGTACAACATCTACTCCCTCACTTTCCAGTCCCTGTGCAAGCTCTATCCTACTGCGGTTAAGTTCTATGCCCGTCGTTTGATCCAACGCTCTAAGTATTAAAAACTGCGACGGATTGTTTGCTCCCAGCGCAGTTGCTATTTCTCTCGGTGTTCTAGATCCATCGTCAAATGTGACCTCAACCCTAGCGGGCGCATTACTGGATCTGTCATAATCCTGCTGAATCATGCGTTCATAATCAGCTGGATCCAGTATAAAGAATTTTTTATCGTCGGGTGCAAAGGTTGCCTGTGCTTTGAAACCTATATAAAACTCCCATTGATCCAGTGACTTTGCATCATCGTACCATCCCGTAGAAAGATTAAATGCAAAGGACTCGCCCGCGGGAGTCATGTAGGAGTTAGAGTAGTCCTGTGCAGCGACGAGACCGGCACCTATAATTTCTGACACATTATTTTGAGCTTTCGCGAAAAATGAAATAAGAAATAATCCAGATAATATAATAGTTGCTTTCATAGGCAAATTATAGGTTTGAAATATAAGATAATTCCGATATTCTATTAACGATAATGAAGCAAATAAAGTGTAATTAAGAAGCTACGAGGATCAAAAATAATAGCAATAAAAAAACCGTTTCTAAACAGAAACGGCTTTTTAAAAATTGTGTGGTTGACCTACGCATCAATATTTGCATAGATCGCATTCTTCTCGATAAATTCACGTCTGGGCGGTACTTCATCACCCATCAGCATACTGAACACACGATCAGCTTCTGCCATGCTGTCTATTCCTACCTGGCGCAGCGTTCTAAATTCTGGATTCATGGTCGTGTCCCATAATTGGTCAGCATTCATTTCGCCCAGTCCTTTATATCGCTGGATATTTACTCCACCGCCGAAGCTGTCTGCAATCTGATCACGTTCCTTGTCACTCCACGCATAGCGCTTTTTAGCACCTTTTTTCACTAGATATAATGGCGGTGTGGCGATGTAGATGTATCCCATTTCCACCAGTTCCTTCATGTATCTAAAGAAAAACGTAAGAATAAGGGTTGCAATATGCGAACCATCAATATCTGCATCACACATGATGACTACCTTGTGATAACGCAATTTTGTAAGATTAAGAGCTTTGGAATCTTCTTCCGTTCCTATGGTTACTCCTAGCGCAGTATATATATTACGTATTTCCTCATTTTCAAAAACCTTGTGCTGCATGGCTTTTTCAACGTTGAGGATCTTACCTCTCAAAGGCAGTATCGCTTGGAACTCACGATCACGTCCCTGTTTTGCCGTTCCACCTGCCGAGTCTCCCTCAACCAGGAATACTTCGCATAGAGTAGGATCAGTTTCCGAACAGTCGCTTAATTTACCTGGCAGACCTCCACCGCTCATCACGGTTTTACGTTGCACCATTTCCCGGGCTTTTCTAGCGGCGTGTCTTGCATGTGCGGCAAGGATTACTTTTTGAACGATGGTCTTGGCATCATTGGGATGTTCTTCCAGATAATCTTCCAGCATTTGGGAAACTGCCTGCGAAACAGCACTAGTAACATCTCTGTTACCTAGTTTAGTTTTGGTCTGTCCTTCAAATTGTGGCTCGGCCACTTTTACTGAAATAATTGCCGTAAGACCTTCCCTAAAGTCATCTCCCTGAATGTCAAATTTCAATTTATCCAACAATCCAGAACCGTCCGCATACTTTTTAAGCGTAGAAGTCAACCCACGTCTAAAACCTGCTAGATGGGTTCCTCCCTCATGCGTATTAATATTATTCACATAGGAATGTAGATTCTCATTGTAACTATCGTTATAGATCATCGCAACCTCAACGGGAATGCCGTTTTTCTCACCCTCCATAGCAATTACATCCTGAATAATGGGATGGCGCGTCGAGTCCAGAAAGCGTATAAATTCCTTGAGGCCTTCTTCAGAATGGAACGTCTCCGTAGGGAAGTTTCCATCCTCATCGGCTTTTCTATCATCTCTCAATGTGATCACGATGCCTTTGTTCAAAAAGGAAAGTTCGCGCAGTCTGCTTGCGAGCGTGTCATAATTGTATTCTGTTGTCTGTTCAAAGATTGTCGGGTCTGGTAAGAAGGTAACCATGGTACCGCGCTTATCAGTTTCTCCTACCTGCTTCACGGGATACATCGCCTTACCTTTCTCATATTCCTGCTCGTACACCTTACCATCCCGATAGACCGTAGCTTTTAAATGGTCAGAAAGTGCGTTCACACAACTCACACCTACTCCGTGCAGACCTCCAGAAACCTTATAGGAATCCTTATCAAATTTTCCACCCGCGCCTATTTTGGTCATAACGACCTGTAATGCGCTGACGCCTTCTTTTTTGTGAATATCAACGGGAATACCGCGACCATCGTCAACGACGGTAACGCTATTGTTCTTATTGATGACCACATCAATAGTATTACAGTGACCTGCCATCGCCTCATCGATCGAGTTATCGATCACTTCATAGACCAGATGGTGCAATCCCCTACTTCCCACATCACCTATATACATAGATGGACGCATACGTACGTGCTCCATTCCTTCCAGTGCCTGTATGCTGTCGGCACCGTAGTTCTTCTTATTTTCTTCGCTCATAAATCCTAATGATTTTTACTGTAAAATCGGTATTACACAAATATACGAAAACCCTAGTAGCCATCAAGGTTGTGGCAATTTGGCACGGTTTAAGTTATTAACAGATTATTAATATCAAGAACACACTTTAAGCGGTTCATTTGAGTTTCTAAAATAAAGATCATGAAAAAGTATTTCTTCCTATTTATTCTTGCGTTTTCATTGGGTTTTACCCAAGCTCAAAACGATGGCAAAATCTTCTCTGGACTCGATAAAAGTCCGCTGGATGTGGTAATCACTAGAAATGCGGACAACAACGCCATCGCGCGGGTCATTTATAGCCGTCCCGCAAAGCGCGACCGCGAGGTTTTTGGCAACTTAGTTCCTTATGGTCAGGTGTGGCGCACCGGAGCCAATGAAGCTACCGAAATTACTTTTTATAAGGATGTATCTTTTGATGACAAATTGATCAAGGCAGGCACCTATTCCATCTATACCATTCCCAATAAGGAAAACTGGACTTTTATATTGAACAGCTCCACCACGCAATGGGGAACGGAATACGACGCATCTAAAAACATACTTGAACTTGCGGTTGAGCCCATGTCTGCGCCTTCAACGATCGAGAATTTCTCCATCTCATTTATTGATCAGGATCAGGGCGTGATCATGTTTCTGGGTTGGGATGAGACTATTGTGCAAGTTCCGATTAAGGTTGCTGGATAATGGTTCCGCTTTCGCGAAAGCTCATTTATTAACCATAATAGCCTCACATCTATTTCCTAAGGAATATTCAAATACTTATGCGTTTGCAGGGAGACCTGCCACTCGGGATTTGCCATGACAAATTCTGTGATGATGGGAATCATCTTTTCGCGCACCGACCACTCGGGCTGTAGGTATAGCTTACAATCTGGGGAGACTTTGAGGGATTCCGCTTTCGCGAAAGCGAGATCATGACGGTTATAGATGATCATTTTGAGCTCCTGTGCTGCATCATAACACTCGGGCAATGGCATTTTCAGCTTTTTGGGACTTAGGCAAAACCAATCCCAAGTTCCTGTCAATTGATACGCACCACTGGTCTCAATATGTACCTGCAACCCCTTTTCCTTCAGTCCATCCGTCAACGGTTTCATGTTCCAGGTAAGTGGCTCACCGCCAGTGACTACGATAGTTTTGCTGTATTTTGCCGCATTTTCTACGATCTGCTCAATGTTAGTGGGAGGATGTTTTTCTGGATCCCAACTTTCTTTGACATCGCACCAGTGACAACCTACATCGCAACCGCCCACACGTATAAAATAGGCAGCGCGGCCCGTGTGAAATCCCTCCCCCTGTATGGTATAAAACTCCTCCATTAAAGGAAGCATCCTGCCCTCGTTTACTAAGTCCGTCGTGTTCTTTTCCAGCATGGCGCAAAGATACGTTTTAGGCGGTTTTTATCGCAACAGACGTGAATGAACTTGCTTTCTTTTAAGCTCAAAAACTTACTTTTACAGCTTTAAATTCCCAAACATGAGCCGCAAAGAAGATTTTTTCAAACATATTACCGATTCCTATCAGCCAAAAGGTGACCATATTGTAATGGGTGCTGCCATGCTGGATGGAGAAGCGCTAACGAATGCTTTTGTAAAAATCCCGCTCAAGACCATGAATCGCCACGGTTTAATTGCCGGAGCAACGGGAACTGGAAAAACCAAAACGCTGCAAATCATCGCAGAACAGTTATCCCAGCACGGTGTTCCCAGTTTACTTATGGATATCAAAGGCGATCTTTCCGGAATTGCTGCTGCGAGTGCAGGTCATATAAAAATTGATGAGCGACACGAGAAAATAGGTCTGGAATTTAAAAGTCGCAAATCGCCCGTTGAGATCATGACGATTTCTGAACAAGATGGGATTAAAATGCGTGCGACCGTGAGCGAATTTGGCCCTGTGCTCCTATCTCGCATTCTCGATGTTACAGAAACCCAGGCTGGAATAATATCGGTGATATTTAAGTATTGTGACGATAATAAAATGCCACTTTTAGATCTTGAAGATCTAAAAAAGACGTTAAGCTATGCCACTGGTGACGGAAAAGAGGAATTCCAAAAAGAATACGGACGCATTTCCACTTCCTCAACGGGTGCAATATTGAGAAAATTGATCGCGCTAGAACAACAGGGTGCAGATCTGTTTTTTGGGGAGCGCAGTTTTGAGGTAGAGGATTTATTGCGCAAGGATAAAAACGGTGACGGAATAGTCAATATAATACGATTAACTGATATCCAAGACCGTCCCCAATTGTTCTCGACATTTATGCTGAGTCTGCTCGCAGAGATCTACAGCACATTTCCAGAACAGGGAGATAGCGACCGACCGCGACTTGTCCTATTTATAGATGAGGCACACCTGATCTTTGATAATGCCAGTAAAGCATTGCTCAATCAGATAGAGAGCATCGTGAAATTGATACGTTCTAAAGGAGTCGGGATCTATTTTGTCACGCAAAATCCAACCGATATTCCAGAAGCTGTGCTAAGTCAGTTGGGATTAAAAGTACAGCACGCGCTGCGCGCATTTACCGCAAAAGATCGCAAAGCGATAAAACTAACGGCCCAAAACTACCCAGAAACCGATTATTATGATACCGCAGAAGTGTTGACCTCGCTGGGAATAGGTGAAGCACTCATCAGCGCGCTGGATGAGAAAGGAAGACCCAGTGCACTTGCCGCTACCTTGTTGCGTGCTCCAGAAAGCCGCATGGATATTTTGACAGATGATGAGTTGAGCGACCTCATCGCAGACAGCCCGCTGAATGATAAATATAATGAAAGCATCAATCGCCGTAGCGCCGAGGAAATGCTACAGGAAAAAATAGAACGAGCTCACGAAGAAGAAATCAAAGAAAAATCCAAAAAAGAAACTTCGCGAACTTCAAGTAGAAAGCCGAGGGCAAGCACGCGACAGAATCCGATAATCAAGGTACTTACCAGTGCCTCTTTTATACGTGGTGTGATGGGGATTTTGGGCAAGGCTTTTAAGTAATTGTTGAGAATTTATTCCTCATAGATTATTGTTCTGTACAAATTTTAGAAACCTGTTCCATCCCCTGGCCAACCACTCCTAATTTTGTGCCTTTGGCACCAAATCGTCCTCGCCTGCATAAGGCGAGGAGCTTTTTTACTCGGACGCAAATTCCAAAGTATTGAGTTCTCCAAATGAAGTTTCAGCGTTAAATGATCCACGCGCTTTATTAATTAGGATGCGATAATGCATTGCCATATGAATAAAATTTTTATCAATGTTTAACCTTTGATCTTTGTTTTTCAAGCCGGCTACTTTGCTTTTCAAGGAACACAGGATTTGGGCGATAGCCATAAATTCGAATAGATTATCGAGGTTATAGATCTTAGCAATAATCGGGAGTAAAATTAACAAGTCCGGAATTTTTCCTGGCACTCTTGTCCCAATGTTCCACTCCTTAAAATATCACGTTAAATCCTATTCCAGTCCGTTGCACAATCGTAATTTTGCAATCTCAAAAAATCACATGAAAAAAGTACTTTTTATACTTGCCACAGTTTTAGCTTTCTCTAGTTGTTCCAAAGAACCCGACCATTTCTTATGGAATAAAGATCAGATAGGACATATTACCAAAGAAACTAAGGTGTACCAACTGGACAGCCTTTATAGTAATGACAGCATTGTCAACCGCATCAAGGGAGACGAGTTCAGCAATGGGGCTAATGAGATCGAGATTTTTGAAAAAGGTGGCAAACATTTGTTGAGCCTCACACCTAGCGAGGCTTTGGACAGTACTGCTGTTATAGAAAATGTAATCGTTAGGGATCCACGTTATAAGACTGAAAAGGGAATCACCATCAACTCTACATTCAAGGAAATAGACACCGCCTATAAGGTGACCGGGATCGACAACATGATCGATGATGCCATCATCTGGGTCGATGGTGAGAATTTCTATTTTTCCATAAGTAAGGAAAACCTACCCTCTGAGGTGAAATACGATATGAACAGTACCGTTGAAAAAACCATGATTCCTGACGCTACAAAACCCCAATACGTGTTTGTGGCCTGGTAACAACCTGCTATGAAGAAATTACTTCAAAAAATTGTGCCCAAGCTCTACGGTTACTATTTTAATATTACCAATTTCTTTTCTGGTGATAAAGCTGCAGATAAGGCTCTAGAGGTTTTTAGCTTTCCGCGCAAGGGGAAAATACTTCCCTACCAGACCGATTTTCTTGATACCGCGAGAAAACAGAGAATAGCGTTTGAGGATGGACTTTTCATGCTCTACCATTGGAAGGGAACTGGCCAGACCGTCCTGCTCAACCACGGTTGGGAGTCCAATGCCTGGAGGTGGAAGCACCTGATAGAACCCTTGCAAAAAAAAGGCTTCAACATTATCGCTATCGATGCTCCCGCACATGGAGCTAGCGACGGTACATTATTTACCGCGGTTAAATATTCCAGGATCATAAAGACCACGATAGACCTCTATGAACCGGCCATAGTGATCTCGCACAGCGTCGGTGCGATGGCAACGGTCTATCAGGAATCCCAGGACGTTCACCAGTGCATTGAAAAAATAGTCCTACTGGGCAGTCCCAATTCGTTGGAAGTTATCATGAGGGGCTATCAGACCTTGACCGGGTTCAATAACAAGGTGTATGATAACCTCAACAATTTACTCAAGAAGACCTTTGATATGAAGATCGAGGAGTTTAATACTTCCGCTTTCGCGAAAGCTATAAAAGTTCCCACCCTATTGATTCACAATCGGCAAGATGCCATCGTGCCGTTCAAATCCATGGAACAAATTGCCGAAGCCATGCCCGATGTAACGACATTTGAAGCCAAAACAGGTGGTCACAGCCTACACACCGAGGAGGTGGTGGAAAGGATTTTAGAATTCTTGGATTAATTATAGTGAACGCCAATTTTAAGAGCAAAAAAAATCTTGCTGCTAAAGCGTTTAAAAATTAATCAGATCATTTTAAATTAATTAACGCTACAATTGTAGGACTTAACTTAATTTGTACCATCTTAAATTTTCCAAAACATCATGTCCAGACCCAGTATTAAAAATGAAGATCAGTACGACGCCCTAAGAGACAAAGGATACAGTCAGGAAAAAGCTGCCCGCATAGCAAATACAGAAAATGCAGGCAAAAAAGGAGGTGAGGCCTCCAACTATGAAGACCGCACCAAAAAAGAACTTTACGATCAGGCCAAGGAGTTGGAAATTGAGGGACGATCCTCAATGAACAAATCCGAATTAATAACAGCATTAAGGAATAATTAAATGACTCAAAAAATTCCTACAAACATCGTTAGACAGTCATTTGTATTATTATTAATTCTTACCCTACTGATTACGATATTCCGCGAACTTCTTCCCTATCTGGGTGGAATTTTGGGTGCTATAACGCTGTACGTCCTGTTGGTTAAGATCCAAATAAAGTTGGAACAATGGCACTGGAAACCTGCTCTTGCCGCAACCACGTTGATCATTCTATCATCAATTATAATTCTCCTGCCCCTAGCGGGAATCGTTGCGATGTTCACCTCAAAAATTGAAGATGCGATCAACAACAGGGAAAGTATTGAAAAAGCGGTTATGTCACAGATCGAGAAGATCGAGGAATTGGTCAATTATGATCTTAGCTCTCAAGTAGATACCAGTAAAATAGGTGATTGGGCAAGTAGTTTTCTACAAGGACTAGCGGGATCAAGCATAACTATATTCATCGCTTTGGGGCTTATGTTCTTCATGTTGTATTTTATGTTGATCTACAGGGAAACATGGCAAAAAGCGGCCCTTACCTACCTACCGCTCAAGAAACATAACCTTGAAACACTGGGGACCAAAAGTACGGGACTGGTAAGATCCAACGCAATAGGAATACCCCTAGTTGCCGTGTTGCAGGGAATTACCGCACTTATAGGTTATTACATCTTTGGGGTCGAAAATCCATTTTTTTGGTTTGTGATCACGACCATAGGAAGTATGATTCCGTTTGTGGGAACTGCGCTGGGAATTTTACCGGTCTTTCTGATCTTGTTATCACAGGGAAATACAGGTACTGCGATAGGCTTTCTTATCTATGGTATTGTGGTGGTTGGTTCTACGGACAATCTATTTAGACTTGTGGTACAGCGCAAACTCGCAGATATTCACCCGTTGATTACCTTAGTTGGTGTTATAGTGGGCGTACCTTTATTTGGGTTTATAGGTTTGGTATTTGGACCGCTGTTGGTGAGTTCGGTATTATTATTAATAAAAATCTATAGGGATGAATATGGAGAGCAGGGCGAGAAGATTTAAGCTTTCCCTTTTCATGATTGCGCGGTTATTGCGTATTTTTAGCAACAAAATAAATTGAATGAGTAAAGTATATAAACTTCAGGATAAAATAGACGAGAATTACATGGAGCAACGCAAGTTGTTTATATGGGGAATGGTGGACGACAAGACCGCAAAACACTGTGTGGACAGATTGTTGTACCTCGATTCTCTAAGTAATGAAAAGATCACCTTTATAATAAATAGTCCCGGTGGTTATGTGACCGCGGGATTTTCTATTTATGATACCATGAAGGAAATTTCCAGTCCCGTGAGCACCGTTTGCAGCGGTCTTGCAGCTTCCATGGGCTCCATCCTACTTTCTGGCGGGACAAAAGGACATCGTTTTATTCAAAAGCACGGTCGTGTGATGATCCACCAGCCTAGCGGTGGAGCGAGAGGAACAACATCAGATATTGAAATTACCGCTCAGGAAATTTTAAAGACCAAAGAAATAAGCGCGCAGATCCTTGCCGATAACTGTGGTCAGGATTTTGATAAAGTGCTGAAGGATTTCAATCGCGATTATTGGATGGACTCAGAAGAAGCTGTTAAATATGGTATTGTGGACGGGATTTTATAACAAGTTTATTACCCTAATAATTAAAACCAGTCTATTTTTAGACTGGTTTTTTAATGACCCATTTTCAAACTTATTACTTTATGAGCCTAACCCCATTCCACCTAGCGATTCCCGTTAAAGAGATTACCACCACGCGCGATTTTTATCGGGATATTCTAGGCTGCAAGGAAGGTCGTAGTTCCGATCACTGGGTTGATTTTGATTTTTTTGGCCATCAGTTGGTAATCCATATTTCTGAAAATGCGGGCAAGACAGCTCACAGCGGTGTGGACGGTAAATCAGTGCCGGTGCCCCATTTTGGGGTAGTACTGGAGTGGGAACAGTTTCACGCTTTCGCGAAAGCGGTACAGGAAAAAGGAGTGGAATTTATCATAGAACCCTATACAAGATTTGAGGGGCAACCTGGGGAACAGGCGACCATGTTCTTCAAAGATCCTAGCGGTAATGCGCTGGAATTTAAATCATTCAAAGACTTTAATCAAATATTTGCATCATGAGACTATTCAGAAAAGAAAAACAATTGCCCGATGAGGACTACACCCTCGAAAAAATAGAAAACACCACCGTTGAGGATGTGGATGACGCCATCGCAAAGGAAGAATCCATTGTAGATAAGATCAACAATTCTGGAATGTTGCGGAAGTACGCTAAGCTGGGCAAGATCATGTTTATGATGATAAAGGACTACCGCAGGGGGATTTATACCAATATCCCGTGGTTTACCATTGCCGCGGTTACTACTTCCCTACTCTACGTTTTTAGTCCCATTGATCTTATTCCAGACTTTATTCCAGGGCTGGGCTTTATAGATGATCTAACCGTTATTTCCTTTGTGACAGGATGGATCGAGTCCGACCTGCACCGTTATCTGGACTGGAAATTGAAAAATAATGCTCAGATAGAAGAGTAAACCTGCTCTCTATTTATGTGTTTACTGAAATATAAAATTTCAGGAATATTGGGGATCATTTAATTTTTAAATTAAAGATAATAACAGCAGTCTTTTGAGGCTGCTGTTTTTATTATCGAAAACTTCAATGTAGGATGTTCACGGTAAAGCGATGCGACTGATCATTAATCTTTACAACATGGGAATTTCAAGAGATTAAAAGGTTTTGATCTATATTAGAAGCAAAATTAACAACGGACTTAGGTAAAAGTATGAAACTTTTTATAGTCATAATAGCGCTCTCTTTAACTATAGTCGCACGGGCTCAAACCACTCACAATCCAAGTGTCAATCTCGAAACGGTAATAGGATTAAATTTTTACAATGAGTCCATTGCAATTATTAATCAAGAACAAATACTACCTCAAGAATTGAAACCTGAAGATTACTTTCGCTTTCAAATCATTCCCAAAATACAATTTTTACCATATAATGAACTGTTCTCCGTAGGCGCGCATCTCGGCTTTGGTTATGAGTCGTTTAAAATCCAAGAACGAAATGACCAGAGAGTTACCTCCAAATTATTTAAGATAGGCGGGCAAATACAGTATGAAATCTGGAAATTTTATGGGTTGCGTCCCTATGTAGAACTAGGCTCAAATTTCAATTTGTACGAGAGTTCCAGCATTTTATTAGAAACAGAAGAAACCATCAATTATTTTAAATCTTATCTAGACATTGGTATTAGGGTTAGAGCGAGTAGTAAAATCGATGTGTCGTTGCATTTCAAAGACTTCCTAACTTACCATTCCAATTCCACAAATTTTGAGCACGCTGAAGGTTTTACCGTGAGGCCATCAGTACAGGATTTTTTCAACTTCACACATTTTTCAGTAACGTTTAGATTGTAAAATGAGCAAGGTTTACAACTCAACTTATTGAATATTAATACTTCGCGTAAATTTTAGCATGACAAAACAGGTTTTTCACAAGTTTTGTAATGGAAATTGACTTAGTCAAAAAATGATTATTCAATGATTATAGCCGTCAGTTGGTGTGAGCCAACTAACACCTACATCTCGATAAATAATAACTGCATTTTAAAAACAAGCAAATGCAACTCATTTATAATATGTGGAAGAGTAAACCTGCTCACCGTTCACATAAGTTTTGGCAACTGTCATTTCGGGAACCTTTATGATCTCGACCTTCATTAAATCCTGATCCAACACGATAAAATCGGCAGCTTTACCTTTTTCCAGGCTGCCTTTTTCTTGTTCCTCAAAGTTTGAAAAAGCCGCCCAGATTGTCATTCCCCTTAGGGCTTCCTCTCGGGTCAGTGCTTGATCCACTAAAAAGCCGCCATCAGGAAAACCTGTGGTGTCCTGCCTCGCAACCGCCGCATAAAATGTCAAAAACGGATTTACCTGCTCTACGGGATAGTCCGTTCCCAGGGCGATACGTTTTGATTTGTCCAATAACTTTTTATAGGCATAAGCTCCCTCCATACGCGCTGCTCCCACTCGATCCTCTGCCCAGTACATATCGCTCGTAGCGTGCGTAGGTTGAACTGACGGAATGATGTTGTTATCGTCAAAATATTCAAAATCTGCCTCACTCACGATCTGCGCGTGCTCGATCCTCCAACGGCGGTCTTTCATAGTGCCCAGGAGTTCTTTGTAGGTTTCCAAAACCACATAATTGGCACTATCGCCTATTGCGTGAGTATTCATCTGAAAATCAGATTTTGCAATCCGAGCTGCAATTGTTTTAAAATCTTCCACACTGCTCAGCAACGCACCAAAATGATCGTGTTGATCGCTATATTCTTCTTTCATCGCCGCACCTCGACTTCCCAAAGCGCCATCGGCATAAAACTTGACCGAGCGCACATTGAGCCGATCTGTTTTAATAATCCCGTTACTCAAGTAATAATCCAGATTCTCTGGTGAATTACTTACCATTGCGTACACCTTGATCTTAAGATCTCCAGCTTTTTGTAAACTGTCTATAATCTCAATGGTATTGCGGTACAATCCTGCATCATCAATGGTAGTCAGTCCGTAGCTAAAATTAATCTTTTGCGCATCCATAAGAGATTCTACCGTCTCATTTCTAGATTCCCTAGGGAACATGTTTTTTATTAGTGCCATGGGGCTATCCACGAGGATACCGGTAAGTTTTCCGTTATTACGTTGGATTTCTCCTCCGGAAACCGGAGTTGAAGTAGTTATGTTAGCCAACTTTAATGCAGCTTCATTTACCAGCATGGCGTGACCATCGACTCTTGTTAGCGCGACTGATGTGTTAGGAAAAAGTTCATTCAATCGTTCATTAGTTGGAAAATTTTTATTTTCCCAATCGTTCTGATCCCATCCTCTTCCTATAATAAAGGATTTATTATTTGCCTTTTGGAAATCAACAGTTTTTTGAATGACTTCTTCAAAACTTTTTGTTCCTGTAAGATCCACGCGTTGCAATTGCTGTCCCAGACCATAAAAATGACAGTGCGCATCAATTAATCCCGGGTAGATAAATTTGCCCTGGTAATCTACAATTTCTGTAAATTTATAGTCCAACGCGTCGATTTCTTCTGCGCTGCCCACGGCTACGATTTTTCCATCGTGAACGATCATGGACTCTGCCGTATCAAAGTTTTCGTTTACCGTATAAATGGTAGCGTTTATAATTTTTAGATCGGCTGTGGGAGTGTTTTCAGTTATGGATTCTTGATTTTCTTGTTTGCAGGAAATGCACAGCAAAAGCAGGAATAGTGGAAGTAGTTTATTCATTGGGTAAAGATAAAATGAAATGTAAAACTAAATGTAAAAACAAGCTGAAACTAGATGGAAACAATCATAGAATAAACTCCGCATCGAGTGCGGAAGTTCACCATCCTCTAAATCAAAAAAGCAACCATCACAAAAAGACTTAACATTAAGTGCGCAAGTTCAATGCTTCAATTTATTTTTTAAATTGTATTTCAAGTTCGAATTCAAGTTCGAGTTCAAATTCAGTTTCAAGTTCATAACTTCATCCGCTCTTTTGACCATTCCACGAGCTGCTGTAATTGTTCCTCCCGACTCATGTGTGAGGTGTCCAGAAGAAGCGCGTCCATAGTTTGGAACAATGGGCTGTCTTCACGGTGGGAATCTATATGATCCCGTTCGAGTACATTTTCTAGCACTTGATCATAATCCACAGAATCACCGCGTTCGATCAACTCGTCATAGCGGCGTTTTGCACGTATTTCGGGAGCGGCGGTCATGAACACCTTGAGTTCTGCATTTGGGAAAACGACGCTGCCTATGTCGCGACCGTCCATTACGATGCCTTTTTCTTTTCCCATAATTTGTTGTTGCTCGACGAGTTTTGCGCGAACTGCAGAAATTTCTGCCACTTTACTCACCAGGCTGCTTACTTCCAGGGTGCGTATTTCCTGTTCAATATTATTACCGTTGAGGTACACGTCTGCGTTTTGGGTAGCGCTGTTCAGGTTAAAGGTGATGTTGATTTCCTCAAGGCGATCTATCAGCGCATCTATATTAAGTTGACCATCGTGGAGCAGGTCATTTTGTAGCGCAAAATAGGTGACGGCTCTATACATAGCTCCCGTATCCACATAAACGTAGGATAATAATCCTGCCAGCTCCCGTGCTGCGGTGCTTTTTCCCGTACTGGAATGTCCATCTATTGCAATAGTAATTTTTCCCATCTAGTCTAAATCTATATTGACGCCAAATATACTGGTATGCGTGGCAAGTGAATATCGTGCATGCGTGTAGCTGAAACGCATTTTATTGATCTTGAGCGAGAATCCACCACTCAGTCCGGAAAATGCACGGGTGTCATTGATGCGCAGCTCTTCTGCCCTTCTAAAACTGTAGCCCAATCTCAGTTCAAAAGCGCTTTCTGGAAAAAACTCTACTCCCAGCACCGTATGGCGCAACGCATTGTTTATAAAACCGGGCTCATCCTCGATCACGTTGCCATCGAGATCGGTTTGATTATTTGCGTCGTTTGAAAAAGCTAATTTCCATTGCTGGAGATTTTCCAAAGTCACGTGCAATCTCACGGGAAGATTTTTCATGGTATTTGAAAAACCCGCCGCAACCTCTAGCGGTAGATCTTCATAGATCTCATTATATGGAGTAAATTGAGTACCAAAATTACGCACGACCACCGCCGCCCTGATCCATTTATCCTCGTCATAATATAACAGTCCCAGATCCACCGCACCACCGAATGAGGTGTACTGCTCCAGCTTGGAACTGATGAACTTTGCATTTACTCCCACAAAAAAATCACTCCATGGAATATTGTAGGCATAGCCCAGGGAAACCGCTACCTCATTACCGCCAAATTCGCCCGTCGCCTGTCCCATCTCGTCATAGCCGTCAAAAGTCCCATAATTAAGGTAGGTGACCCCTGCATGAAAAGTCTGTACGTGCTGGTCCCAGGTGTAGGCATAACTCGCCGTACCATAATTTACATCTCCCAGATAGTTGACGTAGTTCAATTGCAGCTGGTTATCCATCTTTCTATTGATGGTCGCGGGATTGTACAGGCCTGATGTGGGATCGTAATCTACCGCCGTGAGCACCCTGCCGCCCAGTGCCGCCTGCTTTGTGCCAGAGACAAGGTTTAGGAACTGGTAGGTAGTTCTTCCTCCTATTTGCGCTTTCGCGAAAGCGGAACTAAACAAAATAATAACGATCAAATAACGCATCAAGGGGAAATGAAACTGTAGTAGTCTAACGCCTGCAAGTTTAAAAAATTTTAACCGTATGGCTTAGTTTTTAATCGATTAATCCAAAGGTGGCTTTAAGTGATAAAAACGGTTCAAAACACACTTCAAAAATACCGATTTAAAGGAAGGGAACACTTATAAAATATGTAATTCCAAAAAGCTATGGGAAACCCGAGTCATTATGGTACGGATGGGTCGTGCCACCTGGTTCAAATGGCCATGATGCTGTCAAGAATCTATTTAGGCAGTCACCACCCGTGGGGTATTGTTGAAAGATGCTTAAATTTGCTCTTGATCACAAGTTGTAGATCATCCCTAATAAACTCTCAATTCCTATGAAATATACTATTTATCGCAGCCCTTGCGCTGACACTTGCCACATCCTGTGGCACCCAGAAAGACTCTAACGAGGCAAAGGCGGCACCAGTTCCCGAGAAAAAAAATATCGAAGAAGCCCCAGTGGCAACCTATGCAGCTTCAATCACCGAAGATGAACTGAAGGAACAGCTCTATTTTTATGCGAGTGACGAGATGGAGGGAAGAGCCACCGGGACTGAAGGCCAACAGCGTGCGGTGGAATACATCAGGAAGCAGTACCAGGATATGGAGGTAAAAGGTGGAATGATGGATAAGTCATACTTCCAGATCATACCGCAGGAATATTTTAAGAAAATTGAAAAAGACTCACAAAATGTACTGGCATTTATTGAGGGCTCAGAAAAGCCGGAAGAGGTACTGGTGATCTCTGCGCACCTAGATCACGTGGGCATGGAAGATGGCGTCGTCTATAATGGAGCAGACGATGATGGTAGTGGCACGATCGCTTTAATAGAAATTGCAGAAGCTTTCCAACAGGCAAAAAAAGATGGCTACGGCCCGCGCCGTTCCATTCTATTCCTTCACGTCACCGCAGAGGAAATAGGACTTCATGGCAGTCGCTACTATACAGAAAATCCAGTCTATCCCCTGGACATGACCATTGCAAACCTCAATGTAGATATGATAGGCCGCATAGATCCCGTAAAAAAGAAAGATCCGTCCTACGTTTATTTAATAGGTAGCGACATGCTTTCATCAGATTTGCACAACGTATCAGAATATGCGCACAACAAGTATGAAAGTCCCATACAACTGGACTACACCTACAACGGTAAAGAAGATCCCAACCGTTTTTACTACCGCAGTGACCACTATAATTTTGCAAAAAACAATGTTCCGGTGATATTTTATTTCAATGGCGTTCATGAGGATTACCACAAACCAACGGACACACCCGATAAGATAGAATACGAACTGTACGCGCAGCGCGCCCAACTCATTTTTTACACGGCCTGGGAACTGGTAAATGGGGATGATAGACCCAAGCTGGATTAATAATAGCCTAACTTGATTTTAAAAAAAGCTCCTGTCTATAAGGAGCTTTTTTATGTTTCAGATGAGCCGTTAAGTGTGAACAGAGGCTCCACTCCCGACCATAAAAATGGAACGCTTCATTAAGGCAGGATGCGATTGCTATTTTCCGCTGTAATTATTCATCGTATAAATGTGTCATTTAACATCATCTTACCTTAATCATCTTGTTTAATCTTTAATTTTATACCTTAAACAAAAAGAGGTGTATCTACAATCCATAACGACCGAACAAAAACTTCCCATTTCGCTCAAAGAAACCTGGGAATTCCTGACCAATCCCGGTAACCTAAAACTTTTAACACCAGACGACCTCAACATGAACGTGCTCTACGGCAACGATCGCGATATCTATCCAGGTCAGCTTATTGAATATTCCCTGGAACCGCTGCCATTTTACAAGACCAACTGGGTCACGCACATCACGCAGGTGAAGGAAATGGATTATTTTGTGGATGAACAGATGTACGGCCCATACGCCACCTGGCACCACAAGCATTTTGTTACCGAGATTCCCGGCGGCACCCTTATGAAAGATATTGTGCATTATAGGTTACCGTTCGGTATTTTTGGAAAAATCGCGCTGCCTTTGGTCAGGAAAAAGTTGGAAGAAATATTCCGCTTTCGCGAAAGCGCACTTATCAAACACTTCGGGCCATTTGAACAATCACGGGAAACAAAGCACCAACAACAACCTGATCCAGACCCTACACTCAAACACGAAATACTTAACTAACATGTCAAAAAATATATTACTCATAGGCGGAAGCCACGGAATAGGAAACGCCATCGTACAGAACATGCATGAGGGCAACAACATCTATGTGGCCTCCAGAGAGAATGAAAACCTCCCGGACGGCGTTACCCACATCGCGTTTGATGCGCTGACGGACACCCTGGACACCAGCACATTGCCTGAAGAACTTCACGGTTTTGTTTACTGTCCGGGCAGCATCAATTTAAAGCCCTTTAAAATGCTCAAACAGGAACATTTTGAGGAAGATCTACAGATCAACTTTCTCTCACTGGTAAAAGTATGTCGGGAAGTATTGCCATTGCTGGTAAAATCTGGTGAGGGAAGCGTGGTTTTCTTTTCAACGGTTGCCGTAGGTCGTGGGATGCATTTCCATACCAGCGTTGCTGCTGCAAAAGGCGCCATAGAAGGTTTCTCAAAAGCACTTGCGGCAGAGTACGCTCCTACCCTGCGCATCAATGTCATTGCTCCGTCACTTGTGGATACACCGCTCGCTGGCAGATTGCTGAGCAGCGAGGACAAAAAAGAAAAAATGGCAGACCTTCACCCATTGAAACGTGTGGGAACTCCAGAGGACATTGCATCCATCGCACAATTTTTACTGAGCGATAGATCTACATGGATTACCGGTCAGGTAATAGGCGTGGACGGTGGTAAATCAACCCTTAACATGGCTTAATGGCAGATCAAGTAAATGTATTTTGGTTCCGTAGGGATTTAAGACTGGACGATAATGTTGGCTTTTTAAAAGCACTGCAATCAGATTTGCCGGTCTTACCCATATTTATTTTTGACAGGAATATCCTAGATAAATTACCTGAGGACGATGCACGGGTTACCTTTATTTATGAAGAGCTGCAAAAGATGCGTGATGAACTTCAAGAGACCGTGGGAAGTTCCATTGCGATGTATTATGGTGAACCAGAACATATTTGGAAAAGTCTGGTCAAGGACCATAACATCAATGCAGTATTTACCAATCGTGATTATGAACCCTATGCTAAGGAGCGCGATGCTCAAGTCAAAAAACTTTCTTGAAAAGCACGATATAGGTTTTCATACCTTCAAAGATCAAGTAATCTATGAGAAGGATGAAGTTGTAAAAAACGATGGCGATCCCTATGTAGTTTATACGCCCTATAAAAATAAATGGCTGGAACACTTTAGGGATGAACATGGAGCTGGCGAAGACCTCAAAATATACTATACCAGCCAAGATCTAGACAATTGTATTAAAAATAGCCGCCTGCCCAATGTTTCATTGAGCGATATGGGTTTTAAAAAATCCTCGATAAGCGTTCCCGAGTATAAAGTCACTCCTACCTTTATCGAGGAGTACGACAAGACGAGAAACTTCCCGGCAGTTGAATACGGGACTTCCCGACTGGGAGTCTATCTGCGATTTGGAGTAGTGAGCATCCGTAAAATGGTTAAAAAGGCAGATCAGGCCACGGACAAAACCTTCTTGAGCGAACTTATCTGGCGGGAGTTTTTTATGCAGATCCTATACCATTTTCCGCATACAAAAGATAAATCGTTTAGATCAAAATACGACAGGATCGAATGGCGCAACGATGAGAGCCAATTTGAAAAGTGGAAAACTGGAACAACTGGATATAAACTTGTTGATGCGGGAATGCGCGAGCTCAACACTACCGGTTTCATGCACAACCGGGTGCGGATGTTAGTAGCCAGCTTTCTCTGCAAACATCTATTGATAGACTGGCGCTGGGGAGAAACCTATTTTGCAGAGAAACTGCTGGACTATGAAATGTCCAGCAATGTGGGCAACTGGCAGTGGGCTGCGGGAAGTGGTGTGGATGCGGCTCCCTATTTCAGGATTTTCAATCCCATCACGCAAAAGGATAAATTTGACAAACAACGAGAATACATCAGTGAATTTGTTCCCGAACACGATACCGATGAATACCCAGAAATGATGGTAGATCACAAAGAGGCACGTGAAAGATGTCTTAAAACCTATAAAGAAGCCCTTAACTAAATCTATATTTATAATTCAATACAGAATTATGAAAAATGCATTTCTTCTAAGCGCGATAATTGTTCTCTCAATAAGTTGCAAATCAGATAAAAACAGCGATACAGATGCAGATCTTACCGTGGACGAATGGACTTATGAAAAAGGTTCTTCCAGCGATGATGATTCCTCTCCGGATGGAGAATTGACTGAGGATACTAACGATGTTGAGGCTGGGAATAAATCACAAAATCCAACTCCTACCCGCTCAGGTACTAATGATGACAAACAAAAGAATGACGTAGCTCCGGTCAACCGAAAAGTCACCATCGACAATAGCCTCGTTCCCTTTTCAACAGCAGGCGCATTGAAATTTTTAGAACTGGAAGGTCTTAAGATCGGTATGGCGGTCAAGGAACTGGAAGAATTTAATATCAAGGCCAATCAGAATCTAGAACGTAAAATGATTAAAACCGGAAATGGCAGTTATGAAGCCTTTGAAATTACCAAGGGCGGTGTTGCCGTTTTACATTTAATTCCGACAGGTGATAAAATTACCCAAATGATGTTTGTAGGAGCCAACTCAACGCCCAATAACATGGCCGGCGTGGGAACAAATTTTGGAAGTTTGAAAGCTACCTACCCCAACCTCGGTTCAACCACTTCAACAACCGATTTGAAAATAGATAACCAGATTTCGCTGAAATTGCAAGCTGACGATAGATCTACTAAGGGAAAACCTATGAGCGATGCTGTTACCGTGGTAAACATCATAGTAAAATAAATGCAAGAGAAGAACCCGATTCATATAGTCTGGTTCAAACGGGACTTGAGGATTATAGACCATGAGCCCATTAAAAATGCGCTCCATCCTCAAATTCCGACGCTGTTTTTATATCTTTTAGAACCCATTATTTTAAATGACGCCCATTATAGTGAGCGTCATTTTACGTTTATAAAGCAATCTTTATCAGACCTTAACGAGCAACTAGCTCATTATAAGACCTGTCTATTGAGCGTTGAGGGAAGTGCGTTGGAAGTTTTCGACAGTTTAAATAATTTATTTGATATAAGACAGGTCTTTTCCTATCAGGAAACTGGGTTGGGAATTACATTTCAAAGAGATATTCAAATGGGCGCGTGGTTCAAAACCAAAAATATCACCTGGACAGAGAGCGTGCAGAATGGAGTGCAGCGCGGACTGCGCAACCGCAGGGAATGGAAGGATACCTGGGTAGATTTTATGAACCAGCCGCTCGACCAGCCCGATTTTAATGAGAAATGTGTTTTTGGAATCGGATTTATCAATAAGCTCAAAAAGAGCTTCACCACCATCAACCTAGATGTTGAAAATGATGCCAGCATGCAGCCGGGCGGGACTTCCACCGCATTGAAATATCTGGACAGCTTCTTGACAGATCGCATCGATGGATATAACATACATTATTCCAAACCACTTACCAGTCGCAAATACAGCAGCCGCCTGTCGCCATACATTGCCTGGGGCAACCTGAGCGTGCGCATGGTAATTAAAAAAGCCGCCCAACCCAGATCATCCAGCAAGGTGAAAAATCGGGTGTTGGACTCCTTTTTATCCAGATTGCGGTGGCAGGCACACTTTATCCAAAAATTTGAAATGGAGCCCGCCATGGAATACCGCAGCGTGCACAAAGCTTATAGAAATCTGGACAAGGAAAGTGATGCGATCGTTCAGAAGGCATGGCGCGAGGGAAAAACCGGTTATCCCATGGTAGATGCTGGAATGCGCTGTCTCAACGCAACGGGATTTGTAAATTTTAGGATCCGGGCACTGTTGATGAGCTTTTTCACCCACCATCTGTGGCAGCCCTGGCAGGATGGCAGCGTGCACCTCGCGCGGCAATTTTTGGATTTTGAACCAGGGATCCATTATCCGCAATTGCAGATGCAGGCGGGAGAAACGGGAATAAATATCGTACGCGTTTACAGTCCCGTAAAAAATAGTCTGGAACACGATCCCGAGGCGTTGTTTCTTAAAAAATGGCTTCCAGAACTGGCCCATTTGCCCCTGCCCTACATTCACGAACCCTGGAAGATCACCGCCATGGAGCAGCAACTCTATAATTTCAGGATAGACCGTGATTATGTAGAGAGGATTGTTGAGGTTACGCTTTCGCGAAAGCGTGCCCAAGATACACTCTACGGCATTCAAAAAGCCCTAAAAAACGAACAGGAATCGCTGCGCATCATTGCAAAACATACCAACCCCAACCGTGAAATATGGCCGGGCGCAAGGGAGATCAAAACTTCCTAATCCCAAAATTACCCTTTACCTTTACAAAATGTATAAAAATGACACCATTGTAGCCCTTGCGACACCATCAGGAAGTGGCGCCATCGCCGTGATACGGTTGAGCGGGCCGGATGCCCATGATATCGCGTCAACCCTTTTCAGGCCTTTATCACAAACAAATAAATCACTGAATCCAAATTTTTATAAAAACCTAGCGTCACATACCGTTACCCTAGGTCATATTATTGATGGTGATCGCATTGTGGACGAAGTCCTGCTCACAAAATTTGTGGCGCCGCGATCCTATACTGGAGAACACGTGGTGGAAATCTCCTGTCACGGAAGTATTTACATCCAACAGGAAATCATAGGACTGTGCCTCAATAATGGAGCGCGTGCCGCAAATGCGGGCGAATTTACCATGCAGGCATTTCTCAATGCAAAGATGAATCTCTCACAGGCCGAGGCCGTGGCAGACCTCATTGCCAGCGAGAGTGCCACCGCCCACCAGATCGCGATGCAGCAAATGCGTGGTGGTTTTTCCAGTGAGCTCAAAGATCTAAGAGCACAGTTGTTGAATTTTGCCAGTCTCATCGAGCTGGAGCTGGATTTCAGCGAGGAAGATGTGGCGTTTGCAAATCGGGATGAGCTAAGGGCTTTATTGGGTAAAAGTCAGCAAACGATGCGCAAATTGATCGATTCCTTTGCGCTAGGGAACGTGATCAAGACAGGTATTCCCATCGCTATTGTAGGTGAGCCCAACGTTGGAAAATCTACCCTACTCAACGCACTGCTCAACGAGGACAAAGCCATCGTCAGTGATATAGCCGGCACGACCCGCGACGCCATTGAAGACGAGATCAATATCCAGGGAGTTCGCTTTAGGCTCATAGACACCGCCGGAATCCGAGAAACCACCGACACCATCGAGGGAATGGGAATCCAGCGGTCTTACAGCAAGGCAGAGCAATCCAAGCTGGTTCTTTACCTGCTGGACGCCACGCAAATCAATACCACGCCACGCATTATCCATTGTCTCATGCGCATCCAGATCATGCGCGAGAAATTTCCCGATAAACCGCTCGTGGTCATTCTTAATAAAATAGATCAGATCTCGGGACTGGAACATGCAGAACTCACCAAAAGTATCCAGAAAAAATCTCCGGAGACTATACTGATTTCGCTTAGTGCAAAATCCGGTAATGGTGTGGAAGAATTGAAAACCGCCCTGGTTGAGAGTTTCAATAGCGGCGCACTCTCCAACGATGAGTCCATCGTGAGCAATGCCCGACATTATGATGCGCTGCAAAAAGCTTATGCCTCATTGCTCGAAGTGCAGTCAGGGATAGAGGAAGATGTTTCCAGCGAGTTTCTAGCCATCGACATACGCGCCACCGCAGAGTCGCTGGGACTGATCACCGGTGAGATCACCAATGATGAACTGCTGGGGAATATATTCAGTCAGTTTTGTATCGGGAAGTGAACAGCATACCAAATCTTGATTTGCGTGATTTTTCTCATTACGAGTGAGCGGTAGCAAGAGCGGACACTGGGGAAACTTGATTAATAATTTTACATAGATTAATTCAACAGGGAATTATCAAAGTTAATCCGATACGCTTTCTCAAAGCCCAGATAATCGGGATCGCCATGTTCCTCGTACCAGAAGCCATCGAGAAAATCCTTGGTAATGCATTTGAAAATGACTACTCCTTTAAAGGTTTGTTGATCTTCGTTTTTATAATTGAAGTTGATCGCCAGGATGTTGTCCTTAAAAAAACCGGAGCCACGCTGGATTTGGGTACCGCTGATGTTCCATAGTGCCGCAATCCTATCATTTCCATCGAGTGACAATCGCAGTTTACCCGTATATTTTGTTCCAGTGGCATCTTGATTGCTTCCATGAATAGTAAATTCACCGATAAGATTCTCAAGGGTCATGCTTTCTTTATTTAGTACAAAGGTAAGCGGTACTTTTGCACATTGATATCTTTTACATGGCCAAGGCGGGAAAACAAAAAAATACCAAGAACAAAGCAAAGCACTCCAAACTTATGGAGCGCAAGAAGAAAAAGTTGCGAGAGGATAAGAAATCCCGGAAAGAGCGATTGAAGGCTGTATTAATTGCTTCCAGAGCAAATGAAAAAACCACGGAGTAAAGTAGGTTTTCCATAAATTCCAATACTAAATAAATTTCAATATTACGCCGGCAAACACAGGCAATCTATAAGAATGCCGATTCTTCTTACGCACTGGAAGTTGGTTTTAAATGGTTTCAGCGAGCCAAAACCCACGATCCACCTTGCTAGCAATGAATTTGTTGTATTGCGAAAACGTTTTCGCTATTGATCGCCTCGTATTTTCAAATTCAATAGGTAGCGTTTAAATTTGTGATATATTTAAACTATTATACAATGAATAAAATATACTCATTCCTGCTGCTTTTAATGGCAGCATCACTCACCCAAGCGCAGGTGAGCTACACCGCAAATGGTGGAGGAGGTTTTGGTGGACCAGTTGGTCAAGGCTCCATGTCCATAAATGATGATGGAACCACTATTACCTATAACAATGACCAAAGGACCGGCCGGTTTCAATGATAACATGGTCATCTATATAGATAACGGTTCAACAGGTCGCACGGTGATTAATGGAGATATTAACGATTTTCAAGATCCCAATCGACGCGCTATTTCAAATGTAGGTTCTGGAGATCTTAATTTTCCTCCAGGATTTGAGGCTACTCATGCAATAGGCGTGAGCAATGGCTTCGGTGGAATATGGAGTATTCCTTCAACGGGTACTGTAGGTAATAATGCACTTCCTTTTATAAGATCAGTAGGAAATTCTACCGCAGATCCTTTCACCTTGACTTTTGACTGGTCAGAAATAGGCCTGTCTTCATCAGATGACTTTAGCTTCGTTGCTATTTATGGGAATCCTAATGCGGGTGCAAATAATAATTCAGAAATGTTCAGCTCCAATGAAGGCTATGGTGATGGATATTAGAAACGGGAATAATAATATAGGCACTGCTGCCATGACGTTCACCACATACTTTAACTACCCTACTGGTGATAAATACGGTATTGCTACTACATCTGCGCCAGGTTTTTGGAATATGGATTCTACATGGAGTAATGGAAATCCACCTTCTCCTAACGATCAGATTACTATTAATCACAACGTTTCTATAAATACAAATGTTACCATTGAAAACTCACTTACCGCCAGTAATGGTACTATCATGGGAGTAGAAGGTAGCAGAGTGTTCACACTTAATGGAGATCTTATAGTTGCTCCTCTTTCTAACTTTGGTTTTAATAGTGATTCCTCAGGTAGTGCGCAGTTTTTAAACGGTACATCAGCTACTATTACTGGAGAAGTAGGTGTTGCTCGTTTTATTCCTACGGGTAGCGGTAGTTCTAGTCATAGAAAGGCATATCGATTTATAACCTCTTCTGTAGATGCATCGCAGCCTATTTATAACAACTGGCAAACTGGTGGGGCGTCGCTTCCTGGAATAGGTATCCACATCACGGGATCTAGTACTGGTGCTAATGGATTTGACCAGACCGTTTCTGGAAATCGCTCCGTATTGACTTACGGTTTGGATAGTTCTGACAATACCTATAAATGGACGTTCATAGATAACACCGACACTAAAACGTTCACTGCTGGAGAAGCATTCAATGTTTATGTACGAGGTGATAGAAATTATAACTTAAGTACAAACTTATCGCCTAATGCTGATGTAAGAATTCCTAGTAGAGGTACTTTAAAATTAGCGAGTACCGTGAACTCAGGTGCACTCAATCCTAACGCTAGCGAATTTAGTTTTGTAGGAAATCCATATCAGGCTACGGTAGACTGGACTACAATAACTAAAAACAACATTAATCCCAATTTTATCTATCTTTGGGATCCAATGTCGGGTTCTAATGGTCTTTATCAAACCATTGACTTTACAAGCACTGCTCCTGCCGAGCGCTATATTCAACCGGGACAAGCGTTTTTTGTTACTACGGTGGCAGCTGGAGCAGCAAGTCTGGACTTTAAAGCAACAGATAAAAATACAAACCAAAACGCTGTTGGCCTTTTCTCTACCCCTACAATTAGACCTAGCTTAAAGTTTACCTTGATCAAGGCTCTAAACGGAGTTGATACAGTTTATGATCGATTAACCATAAATCTGGATGGGGATAACGCCGTTGACATTAACGATGCGGTAAAAGCAAGAAACTTTGAAGAAAACCTGGCAGTAAATTCTGGAGGTACGTTGCTTAGTATCGAGAATAGAGCAATGCCTCTTCATAATGAGGTGATCCAACTTGATTTTCAAAATATCGCTGCAAGCACTTATATGTTGAATATTGAGATTAATGCAATGACCCAAGGTCTTGACGCCGTTATGCACGATAATTTTGACAATACGGACACGGTTCTCAACGCAGGCATGAACGCTGTTCCACTTACTTTTGATCTCAACGACGCTCAGAGCATCGATCCATCACGCTTTGAACTAAGATTTGTTGATACTACCCTAAGCATCGCCCAGGTAGATGGATTTTCATTCCAGTTGTATCCCAACCCGACTGTGGATCAGCAGGTTGCCATACGTGGATCGTTTGATGGGAAAGCAACGACTGCGACCCTTTTCAACACCCTGGGACAGCAAGTGTTGACCAGCAGTATAGACGCAGATAACGCGACCATCGACCTACAGGGACTCGATGCAGGTATTTATCTGGTAAAAGTCGTTTCAGGAAGTGAGCAAATGACCAAAAAATTGGTTATCAAATAAATAGAACACCTATTATTTCAGAAAGCGGCACCTTATAAGTGCCGCTTTTTTTGTTTTTGTTTTTGTTCTGATAAACGCTCGATCAATGAGCTGTTTTAGGTGCTTAATACAAAGTTGAACCGCAGTTAAAACACTTTAGCTTAGAGGATAACATGCTATTGAATTGCCTATTGAACGTGTTGTAAATCACGCAAAATGATTGAATAATAAGCTATGAATTGTATGGTTGCCAGCGTGGCATAACAATTACGCTCTATAGCGCTAGCGGTCTTGAATCTATTTCAAACACCATTGTTTTTTTTCATTTTTTTTTTTATTTTTATTTTGGGTTACGCTTTCGCGAAAGCGGAACCATTCTCAAAAACTCCTTCTTTATAAACTAGATTTTTAAAGATCCGATCTAGGGAAACTCCTGAAGAAAAAGTTTGGGATAAATGATACCACCTTACCTGGACCAGCAAGAATTGCAACTACTGGATGGGTTCCCACAAATTATGGAACTTCCCCAACCCCATCTTCCCATTTCTTTTTATCTTCACGCTCTATATGAAAAACTTCCCTTTACTGATGGCGGTCTTGTTGATTACAGCGGCTGCATCTGCTCAAGAAAATAGACTGTCTCAACGGCAACCCAATACTGCAGAGATCTTTCACAAGATTGAAAAACTGGGCTTCCTGGGAACCGCGTTGTACATCGCAGCGCATCCCGATGATGAGAACACGCGGTTGATCTCGTGGCTGGCCAACGATAAAATGGCGCGCACGGCCTACCTATCGCTCACCCGTGGCGATGGCGGCCAGAATCTTATAGGGCCAGAGCTGCGCGAGAAACTGGGAATGATACGCACGCAGGAGCTGCTGGAGGCCAGGCATCGTGACGGTGGCGAGCAGTTCTTTACCCGCGCCAATGATTTTGGCTATTCCAAGCATCCCGATGAAACCCTGGCGATATGGAACGAGGAAGAAGTCCTCAACGATGTGGTTGCGATCATGCGCAAACTGCGTCCCGACGTCATTATAAACAGGTTCAACCACCGCACTCCCGGCTCCACGCACGGTCATCACACCAGCAGCGCCATGTTGAGCATGATGGCTTTTGAAAAGGTCAACGATGCAGATTATAAAACTGGACTGACCAGACCCTGGAGTCCCGAGCGTATTTTCTTCAATACCAGCTGGTGGTTCTATGGCAGTGAGGAAGCTTTCGCGAAAGCGGACAAAACAAATTTATTGGAACTGGACGCAGGATCCTATTACAATTATCTGGGCCTGTCAAATAATGAGATCGCGGCAATGAGCCGAAGCGAGCACAAATCACAGGGTTTTGGCAGCAGTGGCAGTCGAGGGAAACAAGTGGAATACCTGGAATTTCTCAAGGGATCATTTCCTCCAGATAAAGATGATCTTTTCTCGGGTATCAATACCACCTGGACGCGGGTAAAAGGTGCAGATAAAGTACAGGAACTACTGGATGAAGTGATCGAGAACTACGACTTTAAAAATCCAGAAAACAGCATCAAGGATCTTTTCCAGTTGCGCAACGCCATCGATATACTGGACGACGATCACTGGAAGATCATAAAAACCAAAGAACTTAACCAGATCATCCTGGACATCGCAGGTTTCTATGCAGAAGCCAGCGTGTCAGAAACCTACATCACCGCCGGTGAAACTACTCAGATCGAACTGGAGACCACCAACAGATCATCCAGTTCCATCGAGATAGAACTGCAAAACGTTTACTGGTTAAAATATGACGAGAAGTCATGGAAACTGAAGGAAACCGACAGCGAGACCAAAAAACTTTCTTTCAACGTACCAAAAAGCGCCCAGCCCACCACACCTTACTACCTTAAAAATGAAGGAACACTGGGAATGTACCGCGTGGACGACAGCGACCTTATAGGAAAGCCAGAAACCGCTACCGCCTATAAAATCACGCTCACGGTAATGATCATGGGGCGTCCGATAACCGTCGAGGTTCCCATCATCCATAAACGTACCGATCCCGTGCGCGGTGAGATCAACGAGCCCCTGCATATAGTCCCTCCAGTTTCCGTGGCGATTGAAAACCCGGTGTATATCTTTAACTCTGGGCAGACCAAGGTGATCGAGGTGACCACAAAATCCTTTACCGATCTTAAAAATGTAGCGCTCCAACTAGAAGTTCCCGATGGCTGGAAGGTCTCCACCGGCCAAAAAAACAAATTTGACCTTGCAAAGGGACAGCAGTTCACCACCCAGTTCCAACTCACCGCGCCCGCCGGGAAGTCTGAGGCCTTTATTAAGGCAGTTGCCACGGTAAATGGAACATCCTACGACCAGGAAGTGATTGCCCTGGATTATGACCACATTCCCAACCAGCAGTTGATGCAGGAAACGAGGGCAAAAGTGGTTAACCCCAACCTTAAAAACAAGGCAACCACGGTGGCGTACATCAACGGCGCTGGTGATGAAGTCGCGACCGCGATCGAGGCAATGGGAAGTACGGTTTTTAGATACGAACCCAGCGATGTCCCTGCCGATCTTTCTAAATATGATGCCGTTGTGGTGGGAATACGCGCCTTTAACGTGGCCGAGGCAGACATGGCAAACCTACAGCCGCGACTGGATGACTTTGTGCAAGGTGGCGGTACACTCTTGATGCAGTATAATACGAATCGTGGGGTGAGAAACAACGATGTGGGGCCGTTGACGATTGCGCTTTCGCGAAAGCGGGTAACCAATGAAGATGCACCTGTAACCCTACTGGCTCCAGACCATCCCGTCCTCAATGCACCCAATAAGATCACCACGGCAGATTTTCAGGGCTGGGTACAGGAACGCGGTCTGTACTTTCCCGATGCGTGGGATCCTGCCTTTACTCCCATCCTGGGAATGAGCGATGGCGACGAGACGATGACCGAGGGCAGCCTGATCGTCGCGCCCTATGGAAAAGGCCACGTGATCTATACGGGACTCAGCTTTTTCAGGGAACTTCCCGCAGGAGTGTCCGGTGCGTATAGATTGCTGGCCAACCTGATAAGTGTAGGAAAAGTAGATCCACCGGTTGAAAATATGGAGGAAGATGGCAAGTTCTAAAAAGTGGCGCAATTTCTACCTACTCGTGCTGGCGGCAAACCTCGTCTATGCGATCCTTTTTTACCTAATGGGCAGTTATTATGAATGATTCCAACTGGTTGCTGGAGACCATGGGCGCGCTTTCAAGAATGGACTGGTTCATCCTGTTCTCCACCCTGGCATTTATCGTGCTCTATGGCGTTTACAAGACGCGCGGCAAGCAGACCAGCGAGCAATATATCAAGGGCGGCGATTCAAGATGGTGGACGGTGGGACTGTCGGTCATGGCAACGCAGGCGAGCGCGATCACGTTCTTGAGCACGCCGGGACAGGCCTATACGGACGGGATGGAATTTGTGCAGTTCTACTTTGGGCTGCCCATTGCAGTGATCATTATATGTGTGACCTTTATTCCCATTTACCATAAACTAAAGGTCTATACGGCCTATGAATTTCTGGAAAATCGGTTTGATCTAAAGACCAGATCCCTGGCATCCATCCTGTTTTTGATACAGCGTGGGCTGGCGGCCGGGATTACCATTTATGCGCCCGCCATCATCCTGAGCGCGGTGCTGGACTGGGAACTGAAATATCTTAATGTGGTGATCGGGATCCTGGTGATTATATACACCGTTTCTGGCGGTACAAAGGCCGTGAACGTTACCCAAAAGCAACAGATGATCGTGATCATGGCGGGAATGATCACCGCTTTTGTACTGATCGTGAACCAGTTGCCGGATAATGTTACCTTTGGCAATGCGCTGGAAATGGCGGGCGATGCGGAAAAGATGAAGGTGATCGACTTTGACTTCTCCCTCGACGACCGTTATAATGTATGGAGTGCGCTTTTTGGCGCGACCTTTTTAATGTTGAGCTATTTTGGTACCGATCAGTCCCAGGTGCAGCGCTATCTATCGGGAAGCTCCATCAGAGAAATGCGCATAGGACTTTTGTTCAACGGACTGCTCAAAGTACCGATGCAGTTCTTTATCCTGATGGTGGGCGTTATGGTATTCGTTTTTTACCAGTTCAACAATACGCCGCTCAACTTTAATCCGGCGGGAGAAATTGCCGTCCTTGAAAGTGAGTATGCAGCGGAATATGAAGAACTGAATACCGAACATTATGAGATATTAACTAAAAAACAACAGCGTCCAAAAAAGTATGCCGCGACGTTCAACACAAACAATATGAACTGACCTCCTACTCTAACCAACTCAAGGAACTTCGATTTATCGAGGAAAACAACCGCCAAAAAGCCCGCGATCTCATAGAAAAGGCAGATCCAATTATTGAGACCAATGACAAGGATTTCGTTTTTATACATTTTATCCTCAACCATTTGCCCAAAGGCCTGATAGGTTTGTTGCTGGCCGTGATACTAAGTGCTGCGATGAGCAGCACCGCCTCAGAGCTCAATGCGCTCTCCTCCACCACGACCATCGATATCTACAAGCGTTTTAAGCGGGAGGAGCGTGACGACGACCATTATGTGAGCGTGAGCAAATGGTTCACGCTGGGCTGGGGAATCCTTGCCATAGCCTTTGCCAGTTTTGTCTCGCTCTTTGATAACCTGATCCAGCTGGTCAATTTTATAGGATCCATCTTCTACGGGACGATATTGGGAATCTTTCTTGTGGCATTTTACCTTAAAAAAATCAAGGGACATGCGATTTTCATCGCTGCCGTCATTTCGCAGGTTATCGTTGCGACCTGCGCCATACTCCACGAGTTTGTGGAAGGTATAGAAATCCTGCCCTTCCTGTGGTTGAATCCGCTGGGGGCATTTCTAACGATCGGTCTGGCTTTGTTACTAAGCGTTGGAACTACAAAAGATGACGGAATTATAAAGTCGATAGGTTGAAAATGACGGGTGGTAGGATCTCGCTTTCGCGAAAAGTTATCAACAATAAGAATAAAACATGTAAATTGCATCCATATCACTAACGGATAAAAACACTAAATATATTCACATATCCAGACAATAATCATGGATATTGATTATATTGTTGCAGATATAACTAGTTAGCACCAATTTTAAAGACAAACTTTATATGAAAAATATTTTATACTTATTGATATTTGCAATTTCTTTTTTGGTATCTGCCCAAGACAAAAGTGATGAGCTTTATCAATCAATAGTAGCCAATGATTATAAAAAGACTGAAAAATTAATTGAACAAGGAGCTGATGTAAACTTCATTAAAGAATCAGGACCTTGGATGAAAGTAAGTATGCTAATTACAGCTGTTACAAACGGAAATACAGAAATTGCGGAATTATTACTGAATAATAATGTCGATGTGAATTGGAAAGACGGATTTAAAACATCTGCAATATTATATGCAGCTAATAGTGGAAATACAAAAATGCTTAATTTGCTGTTAGAATACGATGCTAATATCAATGATAATGATAGCCAGGGAAATACAGTACTTACAGCTGCAAAGGAAAGTAATAATATGGAAATGATTAAGTTAGTTCAGGAAAGATTGAAAGAATGAAATGCTTCAGAAAATAATATTTACTTCGCTATTTCTCTTTAGCCTGCTTGGTATTTACATTGCGAGCTTTGAAGATTGGTTAATCTTAACCTTAATTTTACAAATATTATGGATAACACTTTTATCTAATAAAGTTATTGAATCATCAAAAAATGATTATAGGATATACAGAATATTTGCAAAAATAAACGTTATAACTATCTGCATTTTGATAGTTGATTTGCTAATTATATTTCTCTCAATTTCATTTACATTCAGAATATTTTTGGCATATTTATATCAACCAATATTTTATTTGAGTATTATTTGTATTATCATTTCGATAGTTGGGAATTACTATATAGTGTTTAATGAAATAAATAATAGAAACGTTTCATTTAGAAAAAAAATATGCTTGTTTGTAGCTTCCCTATTCTATCCATTAGGAGTTTATATCGTAAAAACAGGCAGCGAAATAAAAACTGGTGCTAACAACGTATAAAAACAATAGGGCAATTGTAGCAAAACCGAATAGTTCGGGCGCATTTGCGTGGTCGCCAAATTTTTAAATTTGGCTTATTGACAAAGAAAAGATAATAAGAAAAATTTAAAAATTCGGCTTGTGCTCAACCGAATGGATAGCGTGCAAATCCGCCCTACTGTTCTTATACACAACCGTTAGCTGCAAATTAAAAAACAAAATATAATATGGCAAGAATTACTGAAACGAGAATCACATTAGCAGCTTTTATATATGGTATTGAAACCGACTTAAAAAATTTGATTAAAAAATATATAACACCGTTTCAGGAAGATATTCATTTTTTTCAAAATACTGATTTAGTTGATAAAGTTATTGATAGATTTAAAAAAGAAAACGGTGGTATTGACTATAAAAAAAATATTGATGAAGTAATTGACTTTATTGATTTTCAAGATTCATTTGTTGTTTTAAGGAAAAATAATGTGTTTCTTCCAAAAATAACTTCGGATTATTTAAATCAAATCTATAATGAATTAAGTGATTTAACGCCAATTAGAAACAGAGTAATGCATACTAGACCGCTCTTAGGCGGTGATTTTTCAGCTGTATATGATTTCATTCAAAAATTAAAATATAACTCCCCTATCGATTGGAAATTTAGTATTGAAACCAGAGAACTGATTGAAAAAGACCCTTCTTATCTTCTTACTTTAAGACTACCAACTACAAATTATTTTGAAAAATCTAGTGATGTTATACATAATTTACCTTTACCCGATTTTGATGATACAGGATTCATTGGTAGAACAAAAGATGTTGAAGAAATAAAAAAACTTGTTTTTTCGAATAAGGTTGTGAGCATACTTGGTGATGGTGGTATAGGTAAAACAGCACTAGCAGTAAAAGTAGCTTACGACTTAGTAGATATGGGGGATAAATGTCCTTTTGAATTAATCATTTGGACTTCTGCAAAAACTACAATGTTGACTTCAAAAGGAATTGAAGAAATTTATTCTGCAATAACTGATTACACAGGTTTAATAGATGTTATATCTGATAGTATCGATAACAGTGTAGAAACAAATAAATTCAGAATCAATACTAGAATATTTAGAGCTATTTAAGACACTTATAATTATTGACAATTTAGAAACAATACAAAGTGAAGAAGTTAGGGATTTTATAAGACGTGCTCAAACTAAATGTAATATTGTCATAACATCAAGAATAGGTTTAGGTGAATTAGAATATCCACGTACATTAAGTGGATTAACTGAAAATGAATGTGCAAAACTAATTCGTGAAATAGCACGAATTCGAAATAGTGATATTCTTTTAGGTCTTCCTCAACCTACACTTGCAGAAATAGCTTCTAAATTATATTACAATCCTTTAGCAATAAAATGGTTTGTTAGCACAGTTGAAATGGGTATTTCTCCTCAAGAAGTTTTAAATAACAAAGATGATTTACTTAATTTTTGCCTAACAAATGTTTATGAAAAATTAAGTGAAGGTGCTATTTCAGTTTTGAATTCGATTCGTTCATCAAGACGAAAATTAAGCAGTGCAGAAATATTATATTTATCTGATTACGATACTATTGAGGCTAGAAAATACCTGATAGAATTATTTAAAACAACCCTGATTAGTAGAGAAATTGTTGACGCTTCAAACTTAGAAGAAGTTTATTATTATATCCCAGATTTTGCAAAAGAGTTTTTATCTCATAAACACCCTGTGCCAACTGAATATGTAAAGAAAATAACAAAAAAATCTAAAGAATTAACCTCTGGAATTCAAGATATTAAAAAAATTAATAGTTATAATGAGTTCTCTATAAATGCACTTTCTTGCGAGACTCCAAACCAGAGAATTGCAGCAAAACTTCTCTCAGAAGCTCTTAGTTTTTCAAGAGCAAATAATTATGAAAAAGCATTTAAAAAAGTAAATGAAGCAAAAGGAGTTGACCCAAATTATTATGAAGTATATCGAGTTGGAGCATTCTTAAAAGCGACAAAAGGTGATACTTTAAGTGCCGAAGAGGATTATTTACTTGGACTAGAGATAGCTCCAAATAATCCACGTTTGTTATACTATTATGCTCAATTCTTATTATTTCACCTTGAAGACACTAATAAAGCACTTGAATGTGCTGAATTAGTATATAAATTAAAACCAGAACATCCATACTCTTCATTTTTATTTGCAAGATGCTATAATATTATGAAAGAGTTCAATAAGGCTATTCAAATAATAAGAAATTTAATATCAAATACTGAACTTGATTCTTTGAATCTTAGAGTTGCTTATACAGAGTTAATATCGCTGTATTCAAACAGCGGCCAAAGTTATTTAAAAGTTGAGAGCGACATAAACGCAGGTATAAGTCATTTCAAAAAATCATTTGAAGTTTTTGAAACGTGTGTGAAAAAAGGAATTGTTGATATTAAAATGCTAAAGAATTTTTGTGATGCTATTTACAATTTCATAAGTATGTTACCTACAACTGAATTAGAGAACAATCACACATATATAAAACAAATTATTGAGAATAATAAAAAACAAATAAGTCTTATATATCTAAACCGAAAAATCATACTCAAATATGCAGAAAAATTTGAAGATGATTCTTTAAATGATATTATTGAAAATCACCTAAGTGATGGTAATAGAATTGGTAATCTCATTAAGACTCAAAATGACTCATATGTATTTATAGAATCAGAAAATGAAAGGTATTTTGCTCACTTCACAGATTTCCCTGAGATTAGAACTTTACAAATGAACTAAAAAAAGTAAAAGAAGGTCAACTTGTTTCTTTTGAAGAAGGAAGTAATAGTAAAGGAGTATGTGCAGTTAATGTAAAAATAATCAGCAGCTAACAATGTATATAAAAAATAGGCGAAACAGTAATAAAATCAAAGGTTTAGGCTAGTATCAAACTTTTTACTCACCCCAAAGTTTAATGCTTTTGAATCGCCTACTTTTCATATACTAACCGTTCTCTATAACCACGCGAAAATGAATTTTCACGGTTCAATTTATTGACTTACACACTTTAGCTTTACAATATTTTGATCTATGCGAAATTTTAAATCTACTCATGAAAACTCGTGCGGATTTGACGCTGAACTAAAAAATGATTTCTGAGATTTACGAAATATTCTAAAAGATATCAGTAGAACTTTATGACGACTTGTTGCGAAATTTGGAAACGCTAAATAATGATTGACGGCTCTAATGGATCTTATTGGCAGCCAAAAGAAAAAATGAACTCCTTAATTCATGAGTTCTAAGCCAAATAACCTCAATAAAATTTACGATTTACCTTTTTTATCTGTTTTGATGCCAAAATGCCCTGAAAGAAATAATAGCAGCGCGAAATTTTAATTGGTGCAGATTAAAAACTTCGTCGCGAAACTACAGTGCGTGGGTGGCTATAGAGAACAACGCATATAAAAAATAGCTGCCAAAGTCGTCTGCTTCAGAAGTTTAGTCGTAATTTTAGAGTCATAACAGGCATAAAGTTGAGTGCATTTAAACGCTACTTTTTATATGCAAGACCGTTACCTATAACCACGCGAAAATGAATTTCCGCGGTTCAAACTCAAGAGTTACATTATTGGTAAGTGTCATATTTTGATCTCTGCAAATTTGGCTGCTGCTCTCCAAAATTTACTCTCGCAGATTTTTATGGCGAAATGAAAATTATCATCAATAGTTAGCCAAATAGACAATTATAAGATTGGAACACCCCTACTCTTTGCTGCGAAATATAATAGCTAACATAAATATGCATTCCAAAATTTTATAAATAGCCAAATTCAAAGCGAATGGCACGCGTAAGTTGGTAAAACCCTAAAATTATTCTGCATTTTAAATCAGCGATAATGAAAGATTTATTCTAAACGAAATATTATCCAATCATATGAAAATCCAATATTATTGTGGCGAATTTACAGTACGGGTGTGATTATAGGTAACAACGCATATAAAAAATAGCTGCCAAAATCGTCGACTTCAAAGTTTAGTCGTAATTTTAAAGTCATAACGAGCATAAAGTTGAGTGCATTTAACCGCTACTTTTCATATGCAAGACAGTTCTATGTAATACGCCAATTAAAAATTGGCACATTCCCATTCGAAATTTTAGACCTTAGAACACGAAAGGATTTGTAGCTAGCCAAAAACTTCATTCCGTGTTTTATTTCCACTCCAGAATAATCGGCGAGCGTAAAAATTTTATAGATCACCTCCAAACTGACTAGAAACCGATGCAACGAATTATAAATACTTCGTGTTCGTGTTTTTACCAAAACGATCTGAAAAACCAAAACCATAAGCAGCGATGGATTCATTGACTTGAAGGAATTTGAAAAGCCGAAAATACTTTCGACCTAAATGAACTTTTATTATACATGCGGAATTAAAAGACGTTTCCAAATTCATCTGGTTGCTAAATATCAGGTTGCATTTATATCACGATCGTCTTGTTACGTGCCGGCGAAAAGATAGCATAATAGATCTTGGCCAATTATAAAGATCGTGCAAGCTGTACTACATAGAACAACGCATATAAAAAATAGCTGCCAAAGTCGTCTTGCTTCAAAAGTTTAGTCGTAATTTTAGAGTCATAACAAGCATAAAGTTGAGTGCGTTTAATCGCTACTTTTTATATGCAAGACCGTTGCCTATAATCACGCGAAAATGAATTTCCGTGGTTCAATCTCCGGATTTTTATAATTGATCCTTGCTATATTTTGATCTCTGCCAATTTTTCCAATCCACTCCTGATCGTTTTTGCGGAGTTTTATGGCGAAATGAAAACTAGTTTCTACGATCACCAAAAATGCTGGAAAGTCAAAATAAGTTTCTAGCTAAGAATTGCTGTGAAATTTTGAAGCTCTTAATTATGATTGAATTCCAAGGATATCATCGACAGCCAAATGAAATATAGAACTCCTTCGTGGATAAGTTCTCAGCCAAAAAAACATCAGTATAGACAACGAAATTATCTTTTCTAGCAGCATTTGGTCAAATTGAACTGGAGATAAAATTTTTAACTCTGCGAATTTTTAATCAGTTCAAATAAAAAAATCTTCGCCAAATTGGAGTGCCGGTGTGACTATAGGCAACAACGCATATAAAAAATAGCTGCCAAAGTCGATAGCTTCAAAGTTTATTCGTAATTTTAAAGACGAAACAAGCATAAAGTTGAGTGCATTTAATCGCTACTTTTTATATGCAAGACCGTTGCCAGTAATACCGAAATGAACATCGAATACGAAAATTTACAATCTACTATCAAGAGAAAATACAGCTTCAAATACAAGCCTGAATTTTCTGAATTGTTCAAAACGGAAATTGAAGACAGTCAAATAATTCCATTAACTATCGAGGTCTTTGAAAAACTGGAATGGCCAATTGTTTATCGTGATAAAATCTGTTGAAGCGAAAAGAAAAGGAGATTGGAATAAATTAACCGAAAAAATAACGGTTACAAAAAGTGCATCTGGACCAATTGAAGTACATAGCAAAACAATCGAGGGAAACTTCATTGATTTTGGAAAAACTCTAAAAAGAAGAGGTTTATTTATTGCGCTTTTTCAAAAGTTAGCGACAGAATATCAGCAAAATGGAAAACTAAAAGAGTTAGAAACTGAATTGAAAAAGAAAATAGTTGGGCAGACTATGAATTCTATTCAAATTACCTAAACCAAAAGTAATCCTGGCGACCAAAATTGGGCACTTTCCATTATTGCAGTTCTTGAATGGCAAGTTTGGTTTGGAGTTATAATTGCATTTCTTTCTGTTAAAATTACTTATTTCATTGGAGTTTTTCTTAATGAACTTGGAATCGGTTTTGGAATTGGAATATCATTCAGTCTAAGTTAAAAGCAACAAACTTTATAAACAATTTTGTCCTATTCAACTTATGGTCGGCGGAATAATCATTGTAATGTTTATCACAAGTCAATTCACTCAATACCAACTAATAGTTTCGGAAAACAACATTTCTGACCTTGGTTTTTTTGAGTTTATCAAAATCCGAATTGAAAATGGTTTAACCATAAAAAGTTTAAATACTGGTTGGATTGGCTTCTGCTTAAGTTGGATTTTTCAGATTGTATTTCCTTATTTTTTAGCAATTGGTAAAGTGGGAATTTCTTCCGCAAAAAAGTATTATAGAAAAAATTCCAGATAACGTTCTCGAATATGCTATATACCTTTTCGAAATGGAAAAATCGGAAAGCGAAGTCAGAGCTGAATTAGCTCAAAAAGGATGGAATAAAAAATCTGACCAAGATGACGTTTTTCAAGCCATTGCGGAAATTAGTGGATTTAATCAAGTTGGCGCGAATAAAAAAGTACTACTGGTAACAACGTATATAGCTCATAGCTAATAAGTTGCTAAACCGAAGTTAAGGCATATTTGCTAGTCCGCCAAATTTTTTAATTTGGCTTATTGAGTAAGAAAGATAATAAGAAAAATTAAAAAATTCGGCTCGTGCTTAACCGAAAAGTTATTGCTATTTTGCACGCTACGAGCCATATACAAAACCGTTGTACGCATAATGAAAACAACACTAATCATCATCGTAATTTTAGGCTTTGCATTTTTTTTCTTTATGAAAATTATGTTGAAACGTAGCGAAATCAAAATCCAAAAACTGAACGATAGCAGACCGAATATATCGCGGACAGAATATGTAAAAAAACTAGTTGATAAAGGTTACGTTCAAAATCACGCAGAAGCTGTCTTTGACGAAATCAACGAATTTATGAAAGACCAAGATTTCTCGATTTATCCTGAAGATGATATTCACGAAATTTATGGCATTGACGGATTGGATGATATTAGCCTATTTGATGGAATTTGTGAAAAGCTAAATGTCCCGAAAGCTGAACAGAAAGATTGCGATGAACTGAACAAAAAAATGAAGATATTTAATGCTGAATATATTTTAACTTATACCAAGATTGCGGATAAAAATACTGCGCACAACAACGTATATAACTCATAGCTAGTCAGTTGCTTAATCGAAGTTAAGGCATATTTGCTAGTCCGCCAAATTTTTTAATTTGGCTTATTGAGAAAAAATAATAAGAAAAATTAAAAAATTCGGCTTGTGCTTATCCGAAAATAATTTTATAATTTGCACACTACGAGCCATATACAAGACCGTTACCACACATTTGAAAAAAATGCTGAAATCGAAATTCATATCTGATATACTAGAATTACTCTCTTAGATGGAGATGAAGACGGAATAAAGGCTAAGTCTCAAATCGAATTTATAAATGAATCTGATTATGAATATACAGGTTCAGGAGTATTTATCGGATTTGAGCATAAAAAAGGAATTGAAAAATATCGTTGCGGAAAAAATGACTTAATATTAGACGGAGTAGAAATAAAATCATCAGAATTGGAAATTGGAGCAAATTGTACTTTGTTCTTTTCAAATGGCATAATTGACAATCTTGAAATTTGGAATTTTGGCGGAATATATCCGAAAACGGAATTGAATGATTATATATTAACCCAAGTTTGGGATAATTCACCACAGAAAACGATAAAGAAAAACCAACATTCCTAATTGACTTTAGTCCGAAAAAAATGAGTAGAATATCAAAAATTGGAGCATCAATAATAACGCTAATATCAGGTTGGCTAATGATAGGAATTGGATATACTACTAAAATGGACATCCGATAAGTACTGTTTTGTTTTTAAGTGGAATTGTTTTTTGTATCATTGGTTTTATTTGGTTTATTATCTCAATTACATCAAAAAAAAATAAAATTTAAAATTCTCATCGGAAGAAAAAAACGTGTGGTAACACCGTGTATAATTAATGGCTAGTTATCGCCTACTTACGAAAATCCTCGCGGATTTTCTATTCGGTTTTTATTTACTAAATTAGGTGCTTTACCACGCCGATAATCATACACAACACCGTTCGATGCAATACGCCAATTAAAAATTGGCACATTCCCATTCGAAATTTTAGACCTTAGAACACGAAAGGATTTGTAGCTAGCCAAAAACTTCAATCCGTGTTTTATTTCCACTCCAGAATAATCGGCGAGCGCGAAAATTTTATAGATCAACTCCAAGCTGACTAGAAACCGATGCAACGAATTATAAATATTCGTGTTCGTATTTTTTACCAAACGATCTGAAAAACCAAAACCATAAGCAGCGATGATTGATTGACTTGAAGGAATTTGAAAAGCCGAAAATACTTTTGACCTAAATGAACTTTTATTATACATGCGGAATTAAAAGACGTTTCCAAATTCATTTGGTTGCTAAATATCAGGTTACATTTATATCACGATCGTCTTGTTACGTGGCGGCGAAAAAATAGCATGATAGTATCTGGCCGAATTATAAAGATCGTGCAAGCTGTACTACATAGAACAACGCATATAAAAAATAGCTGCCAAAGTCGTTTGCTTCAAAGTTTAGTCGTAATTTTAAAGTCATAACAGGCATAAAGTTAAGTGTATTAAAACGCTACTTTTCATATGCAAGACCGTTCTAGGCAATTTGGGAAAAAATTTTTCAATTCATATCAAATTTTCTGGATAAATTGAACAAATTAGTTTCAAGATGAATAAAAACACATGAATATTACTCGGAAATCACTTTGATCAAGTTCGTCCTAAGTAGTATTGTTACGGTCGATTCAAAGACGTTAGCGACAGTTATTTGTTCAGTATTTAGACTTTTAGGTGAAGAAGAAAGTGAAGTATTGCTTTGAAAAGTGCGTATTCAGGAAGGAATTTGTTGCGCTTAAACAATCCTGTCAATCAGGAATTTTTTAGTTATCTAATAAACGAAGAAGACATATCCAAATTAGACCAAATCACACTTTCTGAAAACAAAACACAAAAAAACTTAATTTTTTTTGCTCGTAAATATTTTGGAGAGATTTTTGGAAAGAATTAAAGAAAAAAAAGCTCTTCAATTATATAACAATTTGGTTTCAAAATTTAAAGTCAACATTTTCGAACTAAATGAAAAGGCTGAAGTTGGGTTAATTTTCGAAACAATGAATGATAGAGTTTTGCCACTATCTGATATTGACAAAATCAAATAACTATTTAGTCTATGTTTGTCATCGCTTAAATAACAACAAACTTGCAAAGGACAACTAATAGAAAATTCGGAGAGAATCTCGCATAATATAGTAATTTCTAAGAAGTAACATAACCAAAATTGAAAACCAATTCTTAAAAATTCTTATTTAATTTACACAGGCGAAACTAAAGATTTAATCGATATACACAAAAAAGTAAAAACTAATTTAATTCCTAAAAAGGTAATTCATCGAGACAAAGATTTGTTCGATACGAACGAGAAACTTAAAGAGTCCAAAATCAACGATATTAAAGAATTTAATTCCTTTTTAGTCAAATCTTCAAAGGAATATGTGAAAATTCTCAACCAATCTTTTGATGACGAAGAAATAAATATCGGACTAACAAGACTTCGCATTTTAAATAAATTGGACGTTTTTGTCCCTATTTTGTTGTCTGTTGCCACAAATCCCAAATTTCAAACACACTACCTCAAAACAATTATTGACATATTGGAAATTTTCGCAGTTCGACTTTATTCTATTGGTAACAAAAAATCAAATACAGGTCTGACATCGTTGAATGAAATAGCATTTAAAATTCGTAAAGACAAAATAAATTTCACAGAAGTAAAAAAAGAAATTAGGCACTTATTAAATAAAAATATTTCAAATAACGAATTCAAAAACGCAATAGTTACCGAAACTGCTTACAACAAATTAGAGAGCGATACTATTAAGTATTTTCTTTATGAATATGAGTTACAAAGGACAAAGGAAAACAAGTCGAGTTTCAAACTTCCAGAATTAATACCATTCTTTAATACAAAGGGATTTTCGATAGAACATATTCACTCACAAAATTCAGTTCCCGGAGAAAAGAGTTTATCAAACACGCATTTTTTAGGAAATCTCGTATTAACAAAAACAAATGGACAATTAGATAATAAGGATTTTAACAGCAAGAAAAAAATCTACGCCAACTCTGAATTGACTTCTGAAAGAGATTTAGCGGATTATGAATATTGGGATGATAAAGCAATAGTTCAAAGAGGAAAATATTGGCCGAATTTTGGACTTGAGAGATGGAAAAACTAATGCCAACACCGTATATAAAAAATTGCTGGTAAGTGCTTAATCCATTGGCTTTTTTTACTTTTAAGGTCAATACTAATCCGAAAATTTTGCGCTTATTTGCACGCAACTTTTCATATACAAACACGTTGGCAACCATATCACAAAAAATCGGCTGAAATTGAAAAACTGAACGAATAAAAAATTAAAAAATGGTAAATTTTGGCGGAATCGAAATCGAAAATTTTTTTTTGGTTTTTTAAGCATAAAATTCAAAAGACAAGTTTCCCGACAAATACATATCTGAAATTGACAATCTCGACCTAAAATTGAAACCCGATATCATCTGAATTGAAAAAGCGGAATCTAAAATAGCAACGTCGGATTTTAATCACGAGAACGGAATCCTGACGTCGGATTTGAGCAAGATGAGTGAAATAACAATGTCGGATTTTACTCGTGCGGACGGAATCATAACCTCGGATTTGAGCCAGATTGGAGAAATAAAATAACAACGTCGGATTTTACTCGTGCGGACAGAATCCTAATGTCGGATTTGAGCCGGTTTGGAGAAACCAAAAAGCAACATCGGACTTGAGCCAATTGCCCAAAATAAAACTGACAGAAATAAAAAATTACGAACAGAACGCAGAGAAAAATACGGTTGCCAACACCGTGTATAGACCATTGCTGGGTCTGTGATTTTTTTGGAACATTATGGAAATGCCCAAAAGTTTGCCTATATTTGGATTGGTTCGTGTGTGAGACGCGCACAGTCCGATCCATACACATCAACGTTCTCTATTATACGCGAAAATGAATTTCCGCGGTTCTAACTAATCATTTCAATAATAGATTATTTAGATATTTTAATCTCTGCGAAATTGCCAAATTTACTCCAAACCTTCTCTTGCATATTAATAATATGGAAGCACAGAATTTATACCATGGTCAGCCAAAAAGATTTGACGCTAAAATTAGAATTCATCCAGATCTTTTTGCGAAAAAGTACTTTGATTATTATTGAGAATACCATTTACTCTTGAGACAGCCAAATAGCAATTAGAAATACTTCTAGCTTGTTTGGAAAGCAGAAAAAGACTGAAGACAAAATTGATGCTTTTAGTACATTACTAAACCAAATTCAATAAATAGAAGATTTGAATAAGCGAAATATTACATCTTTCCAATGAAAGAATTTACAAATCATGGCGAAAAACCAGTGCGAGCGATACAATAGAGAACAACGCATATAAAAAATAGCTGCCAAAGTCGTCCACTTCAAAGTTTAGTTGTAATTTTAAAGTCATAACAAGCATAAAGTTAAGTGCATTTAATCGCTACTTTTCATATGCAAGACCGTTCTATGTAATACGCCAATTAAAAATTGGCACATTTTCATTCGAAATTTTAGACCTTAGAACACGAAAGGATTTGTAGCTAGCCAAAAACTTCAATCCGTGTTTTATTTCCACTCCAGTATAATCGGCGAGCGCGAAAATTTTATAGATCATCTCCAAGCTGACTAGAAACCGATGCAACGAATTATAAATATTTCGTGTTCGTGTTTTTACCAAAACGATCTGAAAAACCAAAACCATAAGCAGCGATGATTGATTGACTTGAAGGAATTTGAAAAGCCGAAAATACTTTCGACTTAAATGAACTTTTATTTTACATGCTGAATTAAAAGACGTTTCCAAATTCATCTGGTTGCTAAATATCGGGTTACATTTATATCACGATCGTCTTGTTACGTGTCGGCGAAAAAAATAGCATAATAGATCTTGGCCGATTATAAAGATCGTGCAAGCTGTACTACATAGAACAACGCATATAAAAAATAGCTGCCAAAGTCGTTCCGACTTCAAAGTTTAATTGTAATTTTAGAATCATAACAGGCATAAAGTTAAGTGCATTTAATCGCTACTTTTCATATGCAAAACAGTTGTAAAACATTTGAATGAAAATCCTGCTAACCATTTTACTACTGCTGAATTTTGGAGTTTCTAACTCACAAAGTCTTCATCCATCGAATAATTTCTTGTGCGGAACACCGAGTTGAAGAGAAACTTAAATTTATAGTTGATAAAGACATACTGGAAACAACCTTTAAATTTGAGGAATCAAAAACAATAGTAGAAATTCATAATCCCGAAAAAGGACTGGAACGGATAAGTCTGGCTGAATTCAAAAAATCTGAATATCCTGCGATACAATTTTGGCTGAATTATAAAATCACTTATCAAAACCTTGATTTGACGGAATTATTGATTCCTTTTAATTTGAATTGCACAACACCTTGGAGTAAAAAAGACACTCAAGAAATTTTAGAGCCTTATTTGAAAAGTTTTACAGAATAAGACAAAAATTGACTTGAAAAAAGCACTTGAAATCGGAAATGAAAATGGACTGAATGAAATATATTTTTGGGACATTGATTATGAGAAAAGGAAACTGATTTGGACATTAAAAAGCAAACTGAAAAATAACCAATCGAAAGTGATTAAGATAAACTCTAGAAAAACGGTAAAGTGATTTCGGAATTTATTGAAATCCCAATCGATTAAAAAACGTTTTACAACACCGTGTATAATTAATGGCTAGTTCTCGCCTACTTACGAAAATCCTCGCGGATTTTCTATTCGGTTTTTATTTGCTAAATTAGGTGTCTGGAACACGCCACTAATCATACACAAAACCGTTGGCAAACATTTAAAAAAAATGAAATTCCCAAAAATATTCATACTATTTTTTTGCATTTTCAGTTGTCAGAATGATACTGAAAAATATGATATTGCTATAACTAATATAACTATCATAGATGTTGAAAGTTCAGAATTACTTTCAAACCAAACTATTTATATAAGAAATGGTCGAATAAAAAAAATTTCTTCTGAAAAAATAATTGAAAAAGAAATCGTTGATACGATAATAAATGGAAAAAATAAGTTTATCTCATCTGGGTTTTGGGATATGCACGTCCATTCGTGTTGGAAAGATGGTTTAGATAAAACTATATATCCAACTTTTTTACAATTTGGAATTACTGGTATTCGAGATATGGGAGGAAGTTTAGATATATTAAACACTTTCAAAAATAGAGCTAAAAATTAATCTTATTCATATCCGTATTTGTATGGATCGAACTCCCCCAACTCTCGATGGAGAAAATCCTATTCATCCAGCTTTTAGTGTTTCTGTAAACAACAAAAACTTTAGAAATATTTTAGACAGTCTAACTAGTCAAAATGTTGATTTTTTTAAAACTTACTCACTATTAAAAAATAATGTTTTGGATAGTATTGCCAAATATTCAAAAGAGAACGCAATCAATTTTTCAGGGCATATCTCTGAATACATAACGCCTGAAAATGCCTCAAAATTGGGGCAAAAAAGTTTTGAGCACCTTAATAAATTGGAAGAGTTAAAAACCAATCCAATTCGTCTAAAAAAATTCATTGAAATTGTAAAAGAAAATGGAAATTGGATATGTCCAACTTTAATAATATATAAACGAAAATATGAGTTCGTTAAAGGAGAGTATTTATATCATTTACTTTATGAGTCTTTGGACAGTGATTTGAAAACTGAATGGGAACAATCAAAAAATTTAACAGTACCTAAACTAAACTGAGATTGAAAATGCAAAAAATAGATTAGATAATCAAAAACAGCTTGTGAAAATATTCCACGATAATAAAATACCTATTCTTTTAGGAACTGATTTTGCTGGTATGCCTTTTGTATACCAAGGTTATAGTTTACACGAAGAAATGAAATTGTTAGAAAGTATAGGAATATCTCAATTTGAAATATTAAAAATGGCAACGCTAAATCCAACAATTTATTTAGAGATATCAGAAGAATATGGAACAATTGAAGTTAATAAAATGGCTGATTTAATCATTTTTGATAAAAATCCGATTGAAAAAATTGAAAATACATTATCTATTAGTAATGTTATTAAATCTGGAAAAATTGTTAAATAATAAAAACGTGTGCCAACACCGTGTATAATTAATTGCTTTGGCAAGTGCTTATTTGGAAAATTCCTTCGGAATTTTCTCGCGTTCGTTTTTGTTTACTAAATTAGTTGCTTAAACACGCAACTAACCATACACAAGCACGTTACCACACATTAGACGAAACCAATGAAAAAAGGAGTTTTAATAACAATAATTGTAATTATAATTATCGGAATTGCTTATTTCGGAATTGAAATGTTCGGCTTTGCAAAAGGAGTTAAAGAAGATGCGAAAAAAGAAAATCTGAATGCGGGATTAAATGCTCAAACTCAATTTTCTGGTTATCCGACTTCCGACAAAGTTGAATTTAATATTAAAGCGGGAAAAGAATATTATGCGGGAAAACCAATTGAAATAAAACTGATTTGGAAAAACGAATCTGATAAAAACGAAAAAATAATGATTAGAGATTATTGGGATCATCCAATTCGGAATCGAGCATCAATAACGGATTTAAATAATGTAAAATTAACAAGCCAAATTTCAAGTCATATATTAAGTTCTCAATTATTTTCACCAGACGACTTAAAAGAATAGCATGAAATTTGAATGAGCCAAACGAAACAAAAGAATATTCTGTTGATTTATTAAAAATTCCAATTTTAAAACAAACTGAATCTAATCCGAAAAGCACTTTACCGAAAGGAAAGTATAAAATTCAGGTGTTTTATTATTCGAAAATGTCAAAAGAAATTGAAATCGAAATAAAATAAAAAACGTGTGGTAACACCGTATATAATTTATTGCTAGTTCTCAGCCTACTTACGAAAATCCTCGCGGATTATTCTATTTGGTTTTTATTTGCTAAATTAGGTGTCTAAACCACGCAACAAACCACATAGCCGACACCGGTACCTATAATCACGCGAAAATGAATTTCCGCGGTTCAATCTCCAGAGTTAGATTATTAGTGAATATCATATTTTGATCTCCGCGAGTTTGACTCATCAACTGCAAAATTTACTCTCGCAGATTTTTATGGCGAAATGAAAAC
>CAWILF010000006.1:0-163927 GCA_963836885.1 uncultured Flavobacteriaceae bacterium
AGGGAACGCCCACATAAGAAAGTGCGTAAAATCTTCCATTATTCCTAGAATACAGAAACTTCGCTGTTCTTAAGGTGTCTGCAAAAAATTAGCAATCAGCTGCTTAAAGACTAATCTTGTTTTTGCTTAACTCATCGTTAACTTATTCTTATTTTTACTCTTTAATAAAGCATTTCAATTAAGCATTACATGAGACACGACTGGACAAAAGAAGAGGTATTGGAAATCTATAACAGGCCTTTAATGGATCTTTTATACGACGCGGCAACCATTCACCGACAACAGCACAATCCCAATCAGGTTCAGGTCTCGACGCTACTTTCCATTAAAACGGGTGGTTGCCCGGAGGATTGTGGCTACTGTCCGCAGGCGGCTCGTTATCATACGGATATTGAGGGAAATGACTTAATGAGCGTGAGCCAAGTTAAAGCTCAGGCGTTGCGCGCAAAATCTGGCGGGAGTTCCCGAGTCTGTATGGGTGCTGCGTGGCGTAATGTCAAGGACGGGCCAGAATTTGACCAAGTGCTGGAAATGGTGCGCACGATCAATAAACTGGATATGGAGGTATGTTGTACGCTGGGCATGATTACTGAAAACCAGGCGCAGCGACTTGCCGAGGCTGGACTGTATGCTTATAACCACAACCTCGACAGCTCTGAAGAGTACTATAAGGAAGTGATTTCTACGCGTGGTTATCAGGATCGACTGGACACGATAGGTAATGTGCGCAAGACCAATGTTACGGTTTGCAGCGGTGGTATTATAGGAATGGGTGAAGCGATCGAGGATCGCGCAGGAATGCTGGTCGCACTGGCACGATTGAGCCCACAACCAGAAAGTACGCCTATCAATGCTTTGGTTGCCGTTGAGGGAACTCCGCTGGAGGAGCAGCAACCGGTTTCTATCTGGGAAATGATCAGGATGGTTGCAACGACCCGCATCGTGATGCCACAGACCCAAGTGAGGTTGAGCGCGGGAAGAACTGATATGAGTAGGGAAGGACAGGCGATGTGCTTTTTTGCGGGTGCAAATTCCATTTTTGCAGGTGATAAGTTGCTTACGACTCCCAATCCAGATGTGAACGAAGACATGAAGATGTTTGAGTTATTGGGATTAGTTCCCATGAAGCCTTTTGTAAAAAAATCACAGCCAGAAACGGTGGAAGCCCAGTATTCCAAATATCAAGAAATGGGTGAAAAGCCCAAATGGACGCGCCCAGATCACAAGATCGAGCGCAACGAGCAGGCAAAACAGGCTGCTAAAGCCTTAAAGGTTTAATTTCAATACTGCCTAGACTTTTATAAGACAAAGGAAAGCTAGAACCGATCAACTCAATTTTGATAAATGTTGAGTGCGAACGGTTGTTTCTCGTTTAAATGAAAGTTATGGATTTTAGAAATTTTAATGTAAATTTCAACTGCATTTCAAAAAGTCGATGAAGAGAGTAAAGGATATTAAAATAAGAGGTGCAAACCTAGAATTTAGTCACTGTCATCAAAAGCCAGAACGTTCATTTCATTGGAAGGGAAAACAGTTTCCGGTATGTTCGAGGTGCACGGGAATAAATTTAGGTTACTTTTTTTTACCGTTCTTTATCATGGGATTTATAGAAATACCTTTGTTGTGGACAATTTTGATGATTTTCCCCACATATATCGATGGTATTGTACAAGCCTACTGCAATATTGAAAGTAATAACGCAAGAAGATTTATTACAGGATTGATGAGCGGGATAGCTACTATGTCGTTAGTTTCGATAACGGGAATATTTATAGGAAAACAAATACTAACACTAATCAATTAAAAAAATAAAATTATGGCAGATCCATTTGAACAACCGCAAAACCACCACGATGAGCTAAGCACAGGTCTTAAAGTTCTATCTTTTTGTATACCGCTGGCAGGAGCAATCATTTATTTTACCAGTAAAAATGAAAGTCCTCGAAAGGCCAAACAAGCATGTAACATGGCACTTTGGGGAATAGGGCTAGGTCTTGTTTTACAGATTATAACCTATGTTTTAGGATATGGCGCTGGTTATTAGATAGATTCAAAAGTTTGTGGGTGTATCAACTTTGGAGAATTCATGATAGGATCTCCAAAGTTGTACATTTTATTTACCATCTCAACATATCCATAGAATTTATATGGATTTTAAGCCTTAAAGGTTTAAAAAAATCACACTGCATTTTATAACCATACGTTAAGTTTGCATCACTACTATGCAGCTCATTCTACAGGACATACCGCGCGTTCATTCTATATCTAGGGAAGACTTTGTGCGCGATTATCTCAAGCCCCAACGTCCCGTTGTTATTGAAAAACTGACGCAGGACTGGCCGGCTTATGATAAATGGAGTCTTGAATATATTAAGCAGAAAGCTGGTGATAAAACAGTCCCGCTTTACGACGATCGCCCAGTAAAGCACGATGAGGGTTTTAATGAGGCTCACGCTCAAATGAAAATGAGCGAATACATTGATCTGCTCCAATCAAAACCGACCAATTTCAGGATTTTTCTCTACAATTTATTGCAGGAAGTTCCGGCATTGCAAGGTGATTACAAATATCCAAAACTCGGAATGCGATTGATCAAGGGATTGCCCATGATGTTCTTCGGTGGGACGGACTCGCGGGTATTTATGCATTATGACATCGATTTTACCAATATTCTGCACTTTCATTTTCACGGTAAAAAGCGCTGTGTGATTTATCCGCCAGATCAGACTCAATATTTATATCGAGTGCCACATTCCCTGATCGCTCGTGAGGACATCGATTTTACCGATCCAGATCTTAAAAAATGGCCAGCACTGAAAAAGGCAAAAGGCTACGTATGTGATCTCAAACACGGCGAAATGCTCTATATGCCAGAAGGTTACTGGCATTTCATGCACTATTTAACGCCCGGTTTCTCAATCAGTTTGCGATCATACCCACGTAAGATTAAAAACTTGGGGAAAGCACTTTATAACTTGCTTTTTATGCGCCATTATGACAACTTTATGCGCAAACGTAAAGGTCAGGAATGGATCGATTATAAGAATGAACAAGCAATTGTAAGAACGCATAAAAACCTCAATAATTAAGAGTTTTTGCTAGATGTTATTTGAAGTCCTTTCCTTCCGATAGGATTTAGAACAGGATCTAAAATTGAAGATCTCTAGAGAGGTATCAACTCCCTCGCTTTATCATAGACTAAGTGCGATTCCCAGCCTCGGTACAATAAATAATCGGCAAATTTCTTACGTTTTTTATAGCTGTCTTTTTCTTTGGATAGTTGTTGTAACCGCTTTCGCGAAAGCTTGTCAAATACAATCTCATAGTCGGCGTCTGAGATTTCCATAAGACCAGCTTTTATCGTGCGCTCGTTGAGTCCTTTCATTTTGAGTTCGCGTACGATACGTGTCCGCCCCCAGTTTTTAATACGGAACTTTCCTCTCGCAAAACTCTCCGCAAAGCGCGTTTCATTGAGAAAATTGTGCTGGATCAGGTGCGGGATTATTTGGTCGATTGCGAGCTGGATCATTCCCATGCTGCGCAACTTATCCTGGATTTCTTTATGACAGCGTTCTTGATATGCGCAATACCTCTCTATGGATCGTGTGGCTTCTTCGACCGTGTAGGATTTATGCTCCATGCTGCGCTAGCCATTCTTTTCTCGATATGCTAAATATGTCAAAAAGCTGATTCAACTCTGTAGTTTGTTTCTCGTGAGTCATCTCATTGCGTAGGGCAACGGCTGCGCTGGTCCTGTTTTCTACGTGAACCATGGAAACAATAGTGTTGTCAAAGTCCGGATCATATCCCATCTCAAAAGCGTGGTTTTTTGCAAAGGTGGCGGCTTCGGTAGCGTAGCCTTTGCCGCGATGTTCTTTGAGAAAAGAATAACCTACCTCTAGTCTGGGTTCATTGTCTATTTTCTGTACCAATAGACCGCATAGTCCTAAAAACTCATTGGAGCTTTTATCCATCACGACCATGAGTCCGCCACGACTTTCGCGGTATCTACCTAAACATTTATCCACGTAAAACTGACAGATTTCTTCATCACTTTTAGACTCATCCAGACACAAATATCTATAGATGGAACGATCGCCAAAGAACGGCAACAGAGTTTCAAAATCTGATTGCTGGAGCAATCTAAATTTCAATCGATCTGTCTCTAGGTCTGTAAGCAGGTATTGCATGGAAGCGATCTACAAGTTATTACTTTATTGAGTAATTACATACGCAACGCTCACGAGTTCTATGGAATTGATCACTGCGGTGTTCAATGATTCTTCTTCGTCAAAGATTATGTTGCAGGAAGAATCAGCAGCGATTACGGTACATGGACTTCCACTGGAGACTATACGTGTGGAAACAGTACCGTCTATATTTAGTGTGACTCTTGGAAATCCCTGTATTCCAACATCATTGGGGTTAGTGAATCTGATTTCATAGGTTAATCTACTGGTATTGTTTCCCGTGTCTGGAGTAAATTCAAAGCTTAGAACATCATTAGTGATTTCCAGTAAAACTGGATCTATGGGATCTTCAATTATGGTTTCGCCGTCATCGCTGGAACATGAAAATAGAATGAGTAGGAGAGGTAATAGATAGAGTGCTTTTTTCATAGAAATAGGTGTTGAGGTCAAAGTTGAGTTCATTTGTAAAATTTTAGGTATGTTAATGGGTACGCTTTCGCGAAAGCGAAACAGGAAAATCTATCCCAATAACTTAACCACATCCTTGGCAAAATAACTGGCAATTAGATCTGCGCCCGCGCGTTTAATGGCGGTAACCTGTTCCATCATAACGGCATCGTGGTTGAGCCAGCCTTTCTCGGCAGCCGCTTTGAGCATCGCGTACTCGCCGCTGACTTGGTAAACTGCTACGGGAACATTCACGGCATTTTTAATGTCACGAACGATGTCCAGATAGCACAATCCAGGTTTTACCATAACGATATCTGCGCCCTCATCGATGTCCATAAGGGTTTCTTTAACGGCTTCTGATCGATTTGCGGGATCCATCTGGTAGGTTTTTTTATCGCCAAAGCCAGGCGCACTATCCAGCGCATCTCTGAATGGCCCGTAAAAAGCACTCGCATATTTTGCAGAATAACTCATGATCCCGGTGTCGGTAAATCCTTCCTCTTCCAGAGTTTCCCTGATGTGAAAAATGCGGCCATCCATCATGTCACTGGGAGCGACCATGTCTGCACCGGCGCGGGCGTGTGAAACACTCATTTCAGCAAGAACAAGGCAGGTCGCATCGTTGACAATTTTATGATCCTCAACAATTCCGTCATGTCCAAAATTGGAATACGGGTCCAGCGCAACATCGGTCATGACGTACATTTCGGGAACGGCATCTTTAACGGCTTTTATGGCTCGTTGCATCAATCCATCTTTGTTGACCGCCTCAGTCCCTTTATTATCTTTTAAGTGATCTTCTACTTTTACAAATAGCAGTACACTTTTCAATCCCATATTCCACAGGTCTTTAACCTCAACTTTTAAAAGATCGAGGCTAAATCTATAGTAATCGGGCATGGAAGCAATTTCTTCCTTGATGTTTTTACCTTCTACGACAAACAAGGGAACGATAAAATCGGCTGGGGAAATGATGGTTTCTCGCACTAAAGTTCTTAGTGCTGGACTGGTTCTAAGTCTTCTATTTCTCTGGAGTGGGAACATAATTGAGGTTCAATGTGTTTAAAAGTTGCGCCAGTTCTTCCTCGTATTCTGGAACGAGCAAGATGACTTTCTTAGTGTCGTTATAGATGAGCAACTCTTGCGGATTTGTTGTGGTTGAGTCCTGTTTGCCGAATTGGTTTTGAACAAACGAATTTACCAAAACCGCCTCGTTGTAGGAAATGGTTTTTCGCTGTGTTTCTTCTGGAGCAACGTAGGTCATAAAATCATCCCTAAAACTCAATCGATACGAGCGATCTCCATCCATCACAAATTCCACTGAAAAGTCTTTGGTCTCAAATATCGAGTTAATGTTTTCAATGGTTGGATCTACTTCCTGCTGGCAGGAGTAAAATAGCAGTGCGCTAATTATGAGTGTGAGTAATTTATTGAAAGTCATAGCGTATTAAAACGATTGTTCCATGACAAATGTAACATGTGCTAGAATAAATTTAAGGATTCAGCTAGGGTAATACATGCGCATTCCCAAAATCTTGTTGTGTTATTTTAAAGGCCAGCATTAAAATTAGTTGTGTCTGTCTCAATAGCGCAACTGGATAATAGGAATATGATAGAGTAAATAGCGCTAAACTTCTTGTTTTTATGGTTTTGTTTTCATTCTTTGAACCTCACCCCAACCCTCTCCAAAAGAGAGGGAGCTGTTATTTTAGCGAGCTAAAATTGAATTCTTTGTGAAATTCATTCTTAATACTTTGTAATAAATGCTATATGCTAACTACTCTTATTTTAACTTCAATATTTATTGTTAGTTCTAACTCTTTGAACCTCACCCCAACCCACTCCAAAAGAGAGGGATCTGTTATTTTATCAAGCTTGAATTGACTTCTTCGTGAAATTTAAGTCTTAATACTTTGTACTAACTACTAACTACTCTTTTTCCTCCTTCAACACCACCGTACTACTCGCCTGCGCGGTGCACATCACGGTAAGATCGGCAATATTAACGTGTGGTGGTCGCGTGATGGCAAATAAAATAACGTCAGCTACATCTTGTGGTTGTAAGGGTTCGTAGCCTTGATACACTTTCTCTGCGCGATTGCTGTCGCCCTTAAATCGTACTTCGCTGAAGTTAGTCTGTACCAGTCCGGGATTTACCGCTCCCACGCGTATTTTGTAGGGATTAAGATCCAGTCGCATTCCCGTGGTGATCGCATCCACGGCGTGTTTTGACCCGCAGTACACGTTTCCATTGGGATAGACTTCCTTCCCAGCGGTGGATCCTATGTTGATGATATGTCCCGACTTGCGTTCTCGCATTTGGGGAATGATTGCCTGGCTCACGTACAGCAATCCCTTCACGTTAATGTCCATCATCGCGTCCCAGTCCTCGACGCTTCCCTGGTCTATAGGATCTAGGCCATGGGCATTTCCTGCGTTGTTGATCAAGATGTCTATTTGTTGGAAATCGGCCGGTAAATTTGAAATTTTACGATCCACATCCTCCCGATTTCTTACGTCAAATTCCAGCGTGTGGACGGCAACTTTTTTCCCAAGATCCTTTTTCAACTCGGCCAATTTATCCGTATTGCGACCGCATACTATGAGGTTGAACCCATGTTCAGCGAGTGTTTGTGCGGTGGCCAGTCCGATGCCGCTGGTTGCGCCGGTTATAAATGCAGTTTTCATGAAGCTTCTTTCTACAAAAATAAGCAATATGTGCTAGGGTGTTTGTGATGGTTACGCTTTCGCGAAAGCAGTTTTAATAAAACAAAATGAAAAATAAAACGAAAAACAAAACGAAATCAACAGCACGCATATTTTTGAAATAAAAACTAAATCCTATAGGGCAAAACTTACTAAAACCGCTATAATCCCTTCAATAGAGAATTTATCTCGTGTAGCCAATAAAATCGGTCGATTAGATCAACACTCATTTACTATTTTAACGACTGATTAACAGTTGAAACGGCAAGAAAACTGGATTTTGCGAGTTAGTTGTACACAACCTAAATAATTTCAAATGGAGCATCAAAGTACGCAGGTGGATATTGCCAGTATAAATGAGCGCGTGGCGCAGGAAAGTCAGTTTATTGATTTACTGATAGGCGAGATGAATAAGGTGATCGTAGGCCAGCAATACATGATCGAGCGGTTGCTCATAGGTCTTTTGGGACGTGGACATATTCTGCTGGAAGGAGTTCCAGGACTAGCAAAAACACTCGCGATAAATACATTGAGCCAGTGTGTGAGCGGTTCGTTTTCAAGGGTTCAATTTACTCCAGACCTTCTTCCCGCAGATGTTGTGGGAACATTGATCTACAATGTGAAGGAAGCCGATTTTACCATAAGAAAAGGACCCATTTTTGCAAACTTCGTTCTTGCAGATGAGATCAACCGTGCGCCGGCCAAGGTTCAATCTGCGCTCCTGGAGGCGATGCAGGAAAAGCAGGTTACCATAGGAGACACGACTTTTAAGCTGGAGCGTCCGTTTCTTGTAATGGCTACCCAAAACCCAGTCGATCAAGAAGGAACCTATCCATTGCCAGAGGCGCAAATGGACCGTTTTATGTTGAAGACAGTCATCGATTATCCCAAGTTTGAAGACGAGCAGTTCATCATGCGGGCAAACCTCAAAAAAGACTTCCCTGTTCCTAATGCGGTAGTTTCGGCAGAGCAGATTTTGAGAGCTCAGGATGCGGTAGAAATGGTTTATATGGACGAAAAGATCGAGAAATATATTTTGGACATCATATTTGCGACCAGATATCCAGAAAAATACAAAATGGAGGATCTAAAACCGTTGATTAGTTTTGGCGCATCGCCACGTGGATCGATCAACCTTGCCAAAGCCGCAAAATGCTACGCATTTATAAAAAGACGTAGTTACGTAGTTCCAGAAGATGTACGTGCCGTAGTACTGGACGTGTTGAGACACCGTATAGGAATTACCTACGAGGCCGAGGCCGAGAATTTTACCAGTGAAGATATCGTGAACAAGATCGTGAATACGATTGAGGTACCTTAGGTTGGTTAATGGTTATTAGTTAATAGTTGTGAGTTCAGAGCTTTCAATTTTAATTGATTCTTTTAAAATTTAAGATGTTAAACTAAGTCTATCCAACTTGAAATGGTAGTATTGAAATTTCAAACCTTTTAATCGTATTCGACAGGCTCAGACCGGCACTAATATAAATCCTAATGCTTAATACTTAATACTTTGTACCTTTTACTAAATACTAAATACTAAACACCAAACACCAATAACCAATAACCGCGAGCAAAGCGAGCCCATGGATACTAAAGAACTACTTAAAAAAGTCCGCAAGATCGAGATCAAGACGCGCCGTTTGAGCGACGCGGTGTTTGGTGGCGAGTATCACAGTGCTTTTAAGGGCCGCGGGATGACCTTCAGTGAAGTGCGCCAGTATCAGTATGGGGATGATGTGCGCAATATTGATTGGAACGTGACCGCGCGGTCAGGAGATCCACACATTAAGGTGTTTGAGGAAGAACGTGAGCTGACCCTTATGCTGGTGGCAGATGTGAGTGGTTCGACGCTTTTTGGAACACAACAACAGATTAAAAAAGAGATCATTACAGAACTTTGTGCGACACTGGCATTCAGTGCGCTGCAAAACAATGACAAAGTAGGTTTACTACTATTTTCTGACCAGACCGAATTATTTGTGCCGCCCAAAAAAGGAAGGTTCCATATTTTACGCATCATAAGAGAGCTATTAGAATACAAACCCAACCATAAAACTACCGATATTAAAGGTGCGCTAGAATACCTAGGTGGCGTTTTAAAGAAAAAGGCGATCGTGTTTGTGCTTTCGGATTTTATGAATACCGATTATAAAAAAGCCCTCCAGATCGTGGGTCGCAAGCACGATGTTACGGGAGTGCGCGTTTATGATGAGCGGGAAACCGTGATGCCCAATATAGGATTGGTCCAATTTCAAGATCAGGAAACTGGCAAAACCCAAACCATAAATACCAGCTCCAGATCGGTACGAAATAATTATGCTGCATTTCACAGGGAATCTGCTGCTTACTTTAAAAGCACGTTCAACCGGTCAGATGCGGGAGCGATCGACCTTGAAACGAGAGAGAACTACACAAAAAAACTATTAGGATACTTCAAAGCGCGATGAGACACATTATTTTTTATTTAGCGTTTTTAATTTCGGCATGGAGTGTTGCCCAAAACACGCAACCCGGTCGTGCGGCAACAACCGTTGATCGCGATCTTATCAAGATAGGCGAGGAAGTAAAACTGGGCATCACGATCGAGGCAACGCTCAAGGATCTCGTGGTTTTTCCCGAGCAACAGACCATGGGAAGTCTTGAGGTAATCAACAGTTATCCAGTCGACAGCGTGCGCCAAGAGGATAAATTGACGTTGTTCAAACAATACGGGATCACCCAGTTTGACTCTGGCGACTACTGGGTGCCACAGCTCAAAATCCTTAAAAACAGCACACAGTTCCTGTCCGACTCCTTATTGATAAGCGTGCGCGAGGTTGAGGTGGACACGACCCAACAGTTGCTCTACGACATCAAACCTGCGCTGGAAATCGAGACAAATGTCCCACCAGATTACAGCTGGATGTGGTGGTTATTGCTCTTGATTCCCTTGGGGATAGTTGTGTTTTTGCTTTCGCGAAAGCGGGAACAGAAAAGCTATGAAGAAACCTTACAGCCCTATGAATGGTCACGATACAGATTGCAGAAACTGGATGAAAGCGGGTTGTTGGAAAATCGTCAATGGAAGGAATATTATACCGAGCTGACCTACATCCTGAGAAGATACATCGACTCCAAAGTGTATGGTCAAACGCTGGAAAGTACCACGGGACAATTGATCAGAGAGCTTAAAATTGCGATGTCTGAAAAAGGCATGCACATAACCGATAACAGTCAGCAAAGCCTGGAGAGCATCCTTCAAAAAGCCGATCTGGTCAAGTTTGCGGGAGCTGGTGGAGACGCCATAAGTGCCAAGGAAGACCGACACAGGGCAACGGATATAATTTACAACATCCACCAAGTACTGCCACCACCCACGGAGGAAGAATTGATGATGGACGCACGCTACCGTCGCAAGCAAGAATTGAAAAGAAAGGCAAAACGTACAGCAATCGCGGTGGGAATAGGTGTGGTAGCAATTTTTGCGGCGATAGGAAGTTGGATCTACATTTCTGGATGGGATGAGGTTAAAGATCAGGTTTTTGGTAATGAGTTGAGGGATTTATATGAGCAGGATTGGATCACAACGTCCTACGGCGTTCCATCAGTAAGTGTGGATGCGCCAGATGTACTGACCAGAAACGACAGTCTAGAGTTGCCAGCTCCACTGAAAAATGCCATCGGGCTGCTCAACAATTTTGAATATGGTGAACTGGGAGAGGTACTTACCGTGCAGATTTCCACGATCAATTTCATGCAACAATTGCCCGAAGATACCGACGCACACGTGTTCATCGAGCCAGTCCTGACCAGTATGGAAAGTCGTGGGGCGACCAACATCGTGATGTTGGATAATGAAATAGACATCAACGGTTCTAAAGGGATAGAACTTGCGGGAACGCTGGATTATAAAGGCGATGAATATGAATATGCCATTATTTTATTCTCTAAAATAGGCGGTCTTCAAATGGTCACCATAGTCGTGGAGAAAGACGATGAGGAAGATTCCGCCCGTGAATACGGCCGTTTGATCAAAGAACGCATCGAGCAATCGATCAAAATCAAAGTTCCTGCGGGATTGGAACCTCAAAAGAAACCTGAACAATGAGTTGGTTCAACGACATAGAATTTTTGAGCCCGGAGATGTTTTGGCTGCTTTTCTTGCTGCCCATTGCAATTGCCTGGTATATATGGACGATACGCCGTCAAAACGCGCGAGTTAAAATCTCCAGCTTAAAGGGATTTAATGTGGGCAAGTCGATGCTGGTCACTTTCAAACCTGTACTTTTTTTACTTAGGTTACTAGCACTATCTTTAATTATAGTTGCCCTAGCGCGACCACAAACAACAGACGTTACCACTAAGACCAAAACCACTAAAGGTATCGACATCGTCCTCGCCATCGATGTGAGTGCCAGTATGCTCGCCCGGGATTTAAAACCAGACCGACTGGAAGCTACTAAACGGGTAGCCTCTAATTTTATCAATGGAAGACCTAATGACCGGATAGGAGTCGTGGTTTATGCTGGAGAGGCCTATACAAAAACTCCGATAACGACAGATAAGACCGTGTCTCTGGGCGCAATAAATGGAATAGTCTTCAGTGATGTGCTAGAAAATGGAACCGCGATAGGAATGGGACTTGCCACCGCGGTGAATAGGCTCAAAGAAAGTGAAGCGCTGAGCAAGGTCATCATATTAATGACCGACGGTGTCAACAACAGCGGCTTTATTGATCCAAAAATCGCCAGCGAACTCGCCGTAGAATATGAAATTAAGGTTTATACTATTGGAATAGGTTCTAATGGAAATGCACCGTCGCCATACTCTCGCAATGCCAATGGGAGTTTCAACTTTCAAATGATGCCCGTGGAAATCGATGAAGAACTCATGCAGCAAATTGCCGCAGATACCGATGGAAAATATTTTAGGGCAGACAACAATAAAAAACTAGAAGAAATCTACGCTGAGATTGATAAATTAGAAAAAACCGAAATAGAGCAATTTGAGTTTTTCAATGTAGAGGAAAAGTATCGGGATTTGGTTTTACTCGCGTTGATATTGATCGGTTTTGAGATGTTTTTGAGATATACGGTTTTTAGGACGGCAGCTTAGTTGGTTAATGGTTAATGGTTATCGGTTAATGGTTATTAGTTAATAGTTATTGTGTGGCGGAGTTAAAAAGTTATTAGTTAATGGGTATCGGTTAATATGGGTATGGGGCGGTGGAGATGTAGTTGAAAGTGCTCCTGTAAGGTTTTGCCCTTGGAGAGAGTTTTTTTAAATTTAAAGTTATTAGGGCAACCTGACAGGTGTCTTGGAATGAAATTGAAAATGAACTCGAAATCGAAGTTGAACTTAGTAAAGTGCTCCTGTAAGGTTTTGCCCTTGAAGAGAGGTTTTATTAAATTTAAACTTATTATGGCAACCTGACAGGTGTTTTGGAATGAACTTGAACTCGAACTTGAATTTGAACCTAATAAAATGCTCCTGTAAGGTTTCTACGTTAAGTTTGCATCACTACTATGCAGCTCATTCTACAGGACATACCGCGCGTTCATTCTATATCTAGGGAAGACTTCGTGCGCGATTATCTCAAGCCCCAGCGTCCCGTTGTTATTGAAAAACTGACGGAGGACTGGCCGGCTTATGATAAATGGAGTCTTGAATATATTAAGCAGAAAGCGGGTAATAAAACAGTCCCGCTTTACGACGATCGCCCAGTAAAACATGATGAGGGTTTTAATGAGGCTCACGCTCAAATGAAAATGAGCGAATACATAGATCTGCTCCAATCAAAACCGACCAATTTCAGGATTTTTCTCTACAATTTATTGCAGGAAGTTCCGGCATTGCAAGGTGATTACAAATATCCAAAACTCGGAATGCGATTGATCAAGGGATTGCCCATGATGTTCTTCGGTGGGACGGACTCGCGGGTATTTATGCATTACGACATCGATTTTACCAATATTCTGCACTTTCATTTTCACGGTAAAAAGCGCTGTGTGATTTATCCGCCAGATCAGACTCAATATTTATATAGAGTGCCACATTCCCTGATCGCCCGTGAGGACATAGATTTTACCGATCCAGATCTTAAAAAATGGCCAGCACTGAAAAAGGCAAAAGGCTACGTATGTGACCTCAAACACGGCGAAATGCTCTATATGCCAGAAGGTTACTGGCATTTCATGCACTATTTAACGCCCGGTTTCTCAATCAGTTTGCGATCATACCCACGCAAAATTAAAAACTTGGGGAAAGCGCTTTATAACTTGCTTTTTATGCGCCATTATGACAACTATATGCGCAAACGTAAAGGTCAGGAATGGATCGATTATAAGAATGAACAAGCAATTGTAAGAACGCATAAAAACCTCAATAATAAAAAGTTTTGCTAGATGTTATTTCGAGTCCTTTCCTTCCGATAGGATTTAGAACAGGATCTAAAATTGAAGATCTCTAAAGCGGTATCAACTCCCTCGCCTTATCATAGACTAAGTGCGATTCCCAGCCTCGGTACAATAAATAATCGGCAAATTTCTTACGTTTTTTATAGCTGTCTTTTTCTTTGGATAGTTGTTGTAACCGCTTTCGCGAAAGCTTGTCAAATACAATCTCATAGTCGGCATCTGAGATTTCCATAAGACCAGCTTTTATCGTGCGCTCGTTGAGTCCTTTCATTTTGAGTTCGCGTACGATACGTGTCCGCCCCCAGCTTTTAATACGGAATTTTCCTCGGGCAAAACTCTCGGCAAAGCGCGTTTCATTGAGAAAATTGTGCTGGATCAGGTGCGGGATTATTTGGTCGATTGCGAGCTGGATCATTCCCATGCTGCGCAACTTATCCTGGATTTCTTTATGACAGCGTTCTTGATACGCGCAATACCTCTCTATGGATCGTGTGGCTTCTTCGACCGTGTAGGATTTATGCTCCATGCTGCGCTAGCCATTCTTTTCTCGACACACTAAATATGTCAAAAAGCTGATTCAACTCTGTCGTTTGCTTCTCGTAAGTCATCTCGTTGCGAAAGGCAACGGCTGCACTAGATGTATTTTCTATGTGAACCATGGAAACAATAGTGTTGTCAAAATCCAGATCATATCCCATCTCAAAAGCGTGGTTTTTTGCAAAGGTGGCGGCTTCGATAGCGTAACCTTTGCCACGATGTTCTTTTAGAAAAGAATAACCTACCTCTAGTCTGGGTTCATTGTCTATTTTCTGTACCAATAAACCGCATAGTCCTAAAAACTCATTGGAGCTTTTATCCATCACGACCATGAGTCCGCCACGACTTTCGCGGTATCTACCTAAACATTTATCCACGTAAAACTGACAGATTTCTTCATCACTTTTAGACTCATCCAGGCATAAATATCTATAGATGGAACGATCGCTAAAGAACGGCAATAGAGTCTTAAAATCTGATTGCTGGAGCAATCTAAATCTCAATCGATCTGTCTCTAGGTCTGTAAGCAGGTATTGCATGGAAGCAACTACGAATTATTAATTTATGGAGTGATAACGTATTCTACGCTCACGAGTTCTATGGAATTGATCACTGCGGTGTTCAGTGATTCTTCTTCGTCAAATATTAAGTTGCAGGAAGAATCAGCAGCGATTACAGTACATGGACTTCCACTGGAGACTATACGTGTAGAGACTGTACCGTCTATATTGAGTGTAACTCTTGGAAATCCCTGTATTCCAACATCATTGGGGTTAGTGAATCTGATTTCATAGGTTAATCTACTGGTATTGTTTCCCGTGTCTGGAGTAAATTCAAAGCTTAGAACATCATTAGTGACATCCAGTAAAACTGGATCTATGGGATCGACAATTATATCTTCATCAGCATCATCACCGCTGGAACATGAAAATAGGATGAGTAGGAGAGGTATTAGATACAGTACTTTTTTCATAGAAATAGGTGTTGAGGTCAAAGTTGAGTTCATTTGTAAAATTTTAGGTATGTAAATGAGTACGCTTTCGCGAAAGCGAAACAGGAAAATCTATCCCAATAACTTAACCACATCCTTGGCAAAATAACTGGCAATTAGATCTGCGCCCGCTCGTTTAATGGCGGTAACCTGTTCCATCATAACGGCATCGTGGTTGAGCCAGCCTTTCTCGGCAGCCGCTTTGAGCATCGCGTACTCGCCGCTGACTTGGTAAACTGCTACGGGAACATTCACGGCATTTTTAATGTCACGAACGATGTCCAGATAGCACAATCCAGGTTTTACCATAACGATATCTGCGCCCTCATCGATGTCCATAAGGGTTTCCTTCACGGCTTCGGTTCTATTTGCGGGATCCATCTGGTAGGTTTTTTTATCGCCAAAACCAGGCGCACTATCCAGCGCATCCCTGAATGGCCCGTAAAAAGCACTCGCATATTTTGCAGAATAACTCATGATCCCGGTGTCGGTAAATCCTTCCTCTTCCAGAGTTTCCCTGATGTGAAAAATGCGGCCATCCATCATGTCACTGGGAGCGACCATGTCTGCACCGGCGCGGGCGTGTGAAACACTCATTTCAGCAAGAACAAGGCAGGTTGCATCGTTGACAATTTTATGATCCTCAACAATTCCGTCATGTCCAAAATTGGAATACGGGTCCAGCGCAACATCGGTCATGACGTACATTTCGGGAACGGCATCTTTAACGGCTTTTATGGCTCGTTGCATCAATCCATCCTTGTTGACCGCCTCAGTCCCTTTATTATCTTTTAAGTGATCTTCTACTTTTACAAATAGCAGTACACTTTTCAATCCCATATTCCATAAGTCTTTCACTTCGTCTTTGAGTAGATCGAGGCTAAATCTATAATAATCGGGCATGGAAGCGATTTCTTCCTTGATGTTTTTACCTTCTACAATAAACAGGGGAACAATAAAATCGGCTGGGGAAATAATGGTTTCTCGCACTAAAGTTCTTAGTGCTGGACTGGTTCTAAGTCTTCTATTTCTCTGGAGTGGGAACATAATTGAGGTTCAATGTGTTTAAAAGTTGCGCCAATTCTTCCTCGTATTCTGGAACGAGCAAAATGACTTTCTTAGTGTCGTTATAAATGAGCAACTCTTGCGGATTTGTTGTGGTTGAGTCTTGTTTGCCGAATTGGTTTTGAACAAACGAATTTACCAAAACCGCCTCGTTGTAGGAAATGGTTTTTCGCTGTGTTTCTTCTGGAGCAACGAAGACTCATAAAATCATCCCTAAAACTCAATCGATACGAGCGATCTACGTCCATCACAAATTCCACTGAAAAGTCTTTGGTCTCAAATATCGAGTTAATGTTTTCAATGGTTGGATCTACTTCCTGCTGGCAGGAGGTGAGTAGGAATATGCCTGTAAAAAGGATCAGTAATCTATTTATCATAGTGAAACCTGCATTGGATAATAATACATCGTTGATCAACTCCTTTTGAGCCGGTCACTTTATAGACAAGTCGGTGCTCGTTAGTTATTCTTCTGGACCAATAGCCTTTCAGACCGTGTCGCAACGGTTCAGGCTTTCCAATGCCCTTGAACGGGTCTTTCCTTATATTATTGATTAACTCTTTAATTTTTAAGCTTATGCCTTTATCGTTTTCTATCCAATACACAAATTCTTCCCATCCATGTGCGGTAAAAACAACAATCATGATGCAGCAGCGATTTCTTCATCATAGTCGATTAAGGTTTCATTTTCTGCTTGCTTCATGGATTCGTGCAATCTATTTCTGTTGGAACTAGTAGATAATAAATGCTCCGTCTCTTTTAAAGAGTTGTATTCTGCCATGGACATAATTACTATTCCTTCATCTTCATTACCTCTAGGGATTATTAAAACTTCCGAAGAGGTTATAACTTCATCAAAATGTTTTTTAATGTTATTGCGCAATGTGGTAATTGTAAGAGCTTTCATAAATTAAGACGTTTTAACGTACGTCCAAAGGTACGTAATAATTGTCACTCCTTCAACACTACCGTACTACTCGCCTGCGCGGTGCACATCACGGTAAGATCGGCAATATTAACGTGTGGTGGTCGCGTGATGGCAAATAAAATAACGTCAGCTACATCTTGTGGTTGTAAGGGTTCATAGCCTTGATACACTTTCTCTGCGCGATTGCTGTCGCCCTTAAATCGTACTTCGCTGAAGTTAGTCTGTACCAGTCCAGGATTTACCGCTCCCACGCGTATTTTGTAGGGATTAAGATCCAGTCGCATTCCCGTGGTGATCGCATCCACGGCGTGTTTTGAGCCGCAGTACACGTTGCCGTTGGGATAGACTTCCTTCCCAGCGGTAGATCCTATGTTGATAATATGTCCCGACTTGCGTTCTCGCATTTGGGGAATGATTGCCTGGCTCACGTACAGCAATCCCTTCACGTTAATGTCCATCATCGCGTCCCAGTCCTCGACGCTTCCTTGGTCTATAGGATCTAGGCCATGGGCATTTCCTGCGTTGTTGATCAAGATGTCTATTTTTTGAAAATTAGCCGGTAAATTTGAAATTTTATGATCCACATCCTCCCGATTTCTTACGTCAAATACCAGCGTGTGGACGGCAACTTTTTTCCCAAGATCCTTTTTCAACTCGGCCAATTTATCCGTATTGCGACCGCATACTATGAGTTTGAACCCATGTTCAGCGAGTGTTTGTGCGGTGGCCAGTCCGATGCCGCTGGTTGCGCCGGTTATAAATGCAGTTTTCATGAAGCTTCTTTCTACAAAAATAAGCAATATGTGCTAGGGTGATTGTGATGGTTACGCTTTCGCGAAAGCGGTTCTAATAAAAATAAAATGAAAAATAAAATGAAAAACAAAACGAAATCAACAGCACGCATATTTTTAAAGTAAAAACTAAATCCTATAGGGCAAAACTTACTAAAACCGCTATAATCCCTTTAATAGAGAATTTATCTCGTGTAGCCAATAAAATCGGTCGATTAGATCAACACTCATTTACTTTTTTAACGACTGATTAACAGTTGAAACGGCAAGAAAACTGGATTTTGCGAGTTAGTTGTATACAACCTAAATAATTTCAAATGGAGCATCAAAGTACGCAGGTGGATATTGCCAGTATAAATGAGCGCGTGGCGCAGGAAAGTCAGTTTATAGATTTACTGATAGGCGAGATGAATAAGGTAATCGTAGGCCAGCAATACATGATCGAGCGGTTGCTCATAGGTCTTTTGGGTCGTGGACATATTCTGCTGGAAGGAGTTCCAGGACTAGCAAAAACACTCGCGATAAATACATTGAGCCAGTGTGTGAGCGGTTCGTTCTCAAGGGTTCAATTTACTCCAGACCTTCTTCCCGCAGATGTCGTGGGAACATTGATCTACAACGTGAAGGAAGCCGATTTTACCATAAGAAAAGGACCGATTTTTGCAAACTTCGTTCTTGCAGATGAGATCAACCGTGCGCCGGCCAAGGTACAATCTGCGCTCCTGGAGGCGATGCAGGAAAAGCAGGTTACCATAGGAGACACGACTTTTAAGCTGGAGCGTCCATTTCTTGTAATGGCTACCCAAAACCCAGTCGATCAAGAAGGAACCTATCCATTGCCAGAGGCGCAAATGGACCGTTTTATGTTGAAGACAGTCATTGATTATCCCAAGTTTGAAGACGAGCAGTTCATCATGCGGGCAAACCTCAAAAAAGACTTCCCTGTTCCTAATGCGGTAGTTTCGGCAGAGCAGATTTTGAGAGCTCAGGATGCGGTAGAAATGGTGTATATGGACGAGAAGATCGAGAAATATATCTTGGACATCATATTTGCGACCAGATATCCAGAAAAATACAAAATGGAAGATCTAAAACCGTTGATTAGTTTTGGCGCATCGCCACGTGGATCGATCAACCTTGCCAAAGCCGCAAAATGCTACGCATTTATAAAAAGACGTGGTTACGTAGTTCCAGAAGATGTACGTGCCGTAGTACTGGACGTGTTGAGACACCGTATAGGAATTACCTACGAGGCCGAGGCCGAGAATTTTACCAGTGAAGATATCGTGAACAAGATCGTGAATACGATTGAGGTACCATAGGTTGGTTAATGGTTAATAGTTAATAGTTGTGGTTCAGAGCTTTCAATTTTAATTGATTCTTTTAAAATCAAGATGTTAAACTAAGTCTATCCAACTTGAAATGGTAGTATTGAAATTTCAAACCTTTTAATCGTATTCGACAGGCTCAGACCGGCACTAATAAAAATCCTAATACTTAATACTTTGTACCTTTTACTAAATACTAAATACTAAATACTAAATACTAAACACCAAACACCAATAACCAATAATCAATAACCGCGAGCAAAGCGAGCCCATGGATACTAAAGAACTACTTAAAAAAGTACGCAAGATCGAGATCAAGACGCGCCGTTTGAGCGACGCGGTGTTTGGTGGCGAGTATCACAGTGCTTTTAAGGGCCGCGGGATGACCTTCAGTGAAGTGCGCCAGTATCAGTATGGGGATGATGTGCGCAATATTGATTGGAACGTGACCGCGCGGTCAGGAGATCCACACATTAAGGTGTTTGAGGAAGAACGCGAGCTGACCCTTATGCTGGTGGCAGATGTAAGTGGTTCTACATTGTTTGGAACACAACAACAGATTAAAAAAGAGATCATTACAGAACTTTGTGCGACACTGGCATTCAGTGCATTACAGAATAACGATAAGGTAGGCTTACTACTATTTTCTGACCAGACCGAATTATTTGTGCCGCCCAAAAAAGGACGGTTCCATATTTTACGCATCATAAGAGAGCTATTAGAATACAAGCCCAACCATAAAACTACCGATATTAAAGGTGCGCTGGAATACCTAGGTGGCGTTTTAAAGAAAAAGGCGATCGTGTTTGTGCTTTCAGATTTTATGAATACCGATTATAAAAAAGCCCTCCAGATCGTAGGTCGCAAGCACGATGTTACGGGAGTGCGCGTTTATGATGAGCGGGAAACCGTGATGCCCAATATAGGATTGGTACAATTTCAAGATCAGGAAACTGGCAAAACCCAAACCATAAATACCAGCTCCAGATCGGTACGAAATAATTATGCGGCATTTCACAGGGAATCTGCTGCTTACTTTAAAAGCACGTTCAACCGGTCAGATGCGGGAGCGATCGACCTTGAAACGAGAGAGAACTACACAAAAAAACTATTAGGATACTTCAAAGCGCGATGAGACACATTATTTTTTATTTAGCGTTTTTAATTTCGGCATGGAGTGTTGCCCAAAACACGCAACCCGGTCGTGCGGCAACAACCGTTGATCGCGATCTTATCAAGATAGGCGAGGAAGTAAAACTGGGCATCACGATCGAGGCAACGCTCAAGGATCTCGTGGTTTTTCCCGAGCAACAGACCATGGGAAGTCTTGAGGTAATCAACAGTTATCCAGTCGATAGCGTGCGCCAGGAGGATAAATTGACGTTGTTCAAACAATACGGGATCACCCAATTTGACTCTGGCGACTACTGGGTGCCACAGCTCAAAATCCTTAAAAACAGCACGCAGTTCCTGTCCGACTCCTTATTGATAAGCGTGCGCGAGGTTGAGGTGGACACGACCCAACAGTTGCTCTACGACATCAAACCTGCGCTGGAAATCGAGACAAACGTCCCACCAGATTACAGCTGGATGTGGTGGTTATTGCTCTTGATTCCCTTGGGGATAGTTGTGTTTTTGCTTTCGCGAAAGCGGGAACAGAAAAGCTATGAAGAAACCTTACAGCCCTATGAGTGGTCACGATACAGATTGCAGAAACTGGATGAAAGCGGGCTGCTGGAAAATCGTCAATGGAAGGAATATTATACCGAGCTGACCTACATCCTGAGAAGATATATCGACTCCAAAGTGTACGGTCAGACGCTGGAAAGTACCACGGGACAATTGATCAGAGAGCTGAAAATTGCGATGTCTGAAAAAGGCATGCACATTACCGATAACAGTCAGCAAAGCCTGGAGAGCATCCTTCAAAAAGCCGATCTCGTCAAGTTTGCGGGAGCTGGTGGAGACGCCATAAGTGCCAAGGAAGACCGTCACAGGGCAACCGATATAATTTATAACATCCACCAAGTACTGCCACCACCCACGGAGGAAGAATTGATGATGGACGCGCGCTACCGTCGCAAGCAAGAATTGAAAAGAAAGGCAAAACGTACAGCAATCGCGGTGGGAATAGGTGTGGTAGCAATTTTTGCGGCGATAGGAAGCTGGATCTACATTTCTGGATGGGATGAGGTTAAAGATCAGGTTTTTGGTAATGAGTTGAGGGATTTATATGAGCAGGATTGGATCACAACGTCCTACGGAGTGCCATCAGTAAGTGTGGATGCGCCAGATGTACTGACCAGAAACGACAGTCTAGAGTTGCCAGCTCCACTGAAAAATGCCATCGGGCTGCTCAATAATTTTGAATACGGCGAGCTGGGAGAGGTACTTACCGTGCAGATTTCTACGATCAATTTCATGCAACAATTGCCCGAAGATACCGACGCACACGTGTTTATCGAGCCAGTCCTTGCCAGTATGGAAAGTCGTGGGGCGACGAATATCGTGATGTTGGATAATGAAATAGACATCAACGGTTCAAAAGGAATAGAACTTGCGGGAACGCTGGATTATAAAGGCGATGAATATGAATATGCCATTATTTTATTCTCTAAAATAGGCGGTCTTCAAATGGTCACCATAGTCGTGGAAAAAGATGATGAGGAAGATTCCGCCCGTGAATACGGTCGTTTGATCAAAGAACGCATCGAGCAATCGATCAAAATCAAAGTTCCTGCGGGATTGGAACCTCAAAAGAAACCTGAACAATGAGTTGGTTCAACGACATAGAATTTTTGAGCCCGGAGATGTTTTGGCTGTTTTTATTGCTGCCCATTGCAATTGCCTGGTATATATGGACGATACGCCGTCAAAACGCGCGAGTTAAAATCTCCAGTTTAAAAGGATTTAATGCGGGCAAGTCGATGTTGGTCACTTTCAAACCCCTGCTTTTTTTACTTAGGTTACTAGCACTATCTTTAATTATAGTTGCCCTAGCGCGACCACAAACAACAGACGTTACCACTAAGACTAAAACCACTAAGGGTATCGACATCGTCCTCGCCATCGATGTGAGTGCCAGTATGCTCGCCCGGGATTTAAAACCCGACCGACTGGAAGCTACAAAACGGGTAGCCTCTAATTTTATCAATGGAAGACCTAATGACCGGATAGGAGTCGTGGTTTATGCTGGAGAAGCCTATACAAAAACTCCGATAACGACAGATAAGACCGTGTCTCTGGGCGCAATAAATGGAATAGTATTCAGTGATGTGCTAGAAAATGGAACCGCGATAGGAATGGGACTTGCCACCGCGGTGAATAGGCTCAAAGAAAGTGAAGCGCTGAGCAAGGTCATCATATTAATGACCGACGGTGTCAACAATAGCGGATTTATAGACCCAAAAATTGCCAGCGAACTCGCCGTAGAATATGAAATTAAGGTTTATACTATTGGAATAGGTTCTAATGGAAATGCACCGTCGCCATACTCTCGCAATGCCAATGGAAGTTTCAACTTTCAAATGATGCCCGTGGAAATCGATGAAGAACTCATGCAGCAAATTGCCGCAGATACCGATGGAAAATATTTTAGGGCAGACAATAATAAAAAACTAGAAGAAATCTACGCAGAAATCGATAAGCTGGAAAAAACCGAAATCGAACAGTTTGAGTTTTTCAATGTAGAGGAAAAGTATCGGGATTTGGTTTTACTCGCGTTGATATTGATCGGTTTTGAGATGTTTTTGAGATATACGATTTTTAGGACGGCAGCGTAGTTGGTTAATGGTTATTGGTTATCAGTTAACGGTTAATGGTTATTGGTTATTAGTTAATATTTACTGTGTGGCGGAGTTAAAAAGTTATTAGTTAATGGGTATCGATTTATAGTGAGTATGGGGCGGTGGAGATGTAGTTGAAAATGCTCCTGTAAGGTTTTGCTCTTGGAGAGAGGTTTTATTAAATTTAAAGTTATTAGGGCAACCTGACAGGTGTTTTGGAAAACTGAAATTGAACTCGAACTTGAATTTGAACCTAGTAAAATGCTCCTGTAAGGTGTTGCCCTTTGAGAGAGGTTTTTATTAAATTTAAAGTTATTAAGGGAACTGCCCACATAAGAAAGTGCATGAAATCTTCCATTATTCCTAGAATACAGAAACTTCGCTGTTCTTATGGTGTCTGCAAAAAATTAGCAATCAGCAGCTTAAAGACTAATCTTGTTTTTGCTTAACTCATCGTTAACTTATTCTTATTTTTACTCTTTAATAAAGCATTTCAATTAAGCATTACATGAGACACGACTGGACAAAAGAAGAGGTATTGGAAATCTATAACAGGCCTTTAATGGATCTTTTATACGACGCGGCAACTATTCATAGGCAACAGCACAATCCCAACCAGGTTCAGGTCTCGACGCTACTTTCCATTAAAACGGGTGGTTGCCCGGAGGATTGTGGTTATTGTCCGCAGGCGGCTCGTTATCATACTGATATTGAGGGAAATGATTTAATGAGCGTGAGCCAAGTTAAAGCTCAGGCGTTGCGCGCAAAATCTGGCGGGAGTTCCCGAGTCTGTATGGGTGCTGCGTGGCGTAATGTCAAGGACGGGCCAGAATTTGACCAAGTGCTGGAAATGGTGCGCACGATCAATAAACTGGATATGGAGGTATGTTGTACGCTGGGCATGATTACTGAAAACCAGGCGCAGCGACTTGCCGAGGCTGGACTGTATGCTTACAACCACAACCTCGACAGCTCTGAAGAGTACTATAAGGAAGTGATTTCTACGCGTGGTTATCAGGATCGACTGGACACGATAGGTAATGTGCGCAAGACCAATGTTACGGTTTGCAGCGGTGGTATTATAGGAATGGGTGAAGCAATTGAGGATCGCGCAGGAATGCTGGTTGCACTCGCACGATTGAGCCCACAACCAGAGAGTACGCCTATCAATGCTTTGGTTGCCGTTGAGGGAACTCCGCTGGAGGAGCAACAACCGGTTTCTATCTGGGAAATGATCAGGATGGTGGCAACGACCCGCATCGTGATGCCACAGACCCAAGTGAGGTTGAGCGCGGGAAGAACCGATATGAGTAGGGAAGGACAGGCGATGTGCTTTTTTGCGGGTGCAAATTCCATTTTTGCAGGTGATAAGTTGCTTACGACTCCCAATCCTGATGTGAACGAAGACATGAAGATGTTTGAGTTATTGGGATTAGTTCCCATGAAGCCTTTTGTAAAAAAATCACAGCCAGAAACAGTGGAAGCCCAGTATTCCAAATATCAGGAAATGGGTGAAAAGCCCAAATGGACGCGTCCAGATCACAAGATCGAGCGCAACGAGCAGGCAAAACAGGCTGCTAAAGCCTTAAAGGTTTAAAAAAATCACACTGCATTTTATAACCATACGTTAAGTTTGCATCACTACTATGCAGCTCATTCTACAGGACATACCGCGCGTTCATTCTATATCTAGGGAAGACTTCGTGCGCGATTATCTCAAGCCCCAGCGTCCCGTTGTTATTGAAAAACTGACGGAGGACTGGCCGGCTTATGATAAATGGAATCTTGAATATATTAAGCAGAAAGCGGGTGATAAAACAGTCCCGCTTTACGACGATCGCCCAGTAAAACATGATGAGGGTTTTAATGAGGCTCACGCTCAAATGAAAATGAGCGAATACATTGATCTGCTCCAATCAAAACCGACCAATTTCAGGATTTTTCTCTACAATTTATTGCAGGAAGTTCCGGCATTGCAAGGGGATTACAAATATCCAAAACTCGGAATGCGATTGATCAAGGGATTGCCCATGATGTTCTTCGGTGGGACGGACTCGCGGGTATTTATGCATTACGACATCGATTTTACCAATATTCTGCACTTTCATTTTCACGGTAAAAAGCGCTGTGTGATTTATCCGCCAGATCAGACTCAATATTTATATAGAGTGCCACATTCCCTGATCGCTCGTGAGGACATCGATTTTACCGATCCAGATCTTAAAAAATGGCCAGCACTGAAAAAGGCAAAAGGCTACGTATGTGATCTCAAACACGGTGAAATGCTCTATATGCCAGAAGGTTACTGGCATTTTATGCACTATTTAACGCCCGGTTTCTCAATCAGTTTGCGATCATACCCACGTAAAATTAAAAACTTGGGGAAAGCGCTTTATAACTTGCTTTTTATGCGCCATTATGACAACTTTATGCGCAAACGTAAAGGTCAGGAATGGATCGATTATAAGAATGAACAAGCAATTGTAAGAACGCATAAAAACCTCAATAATTAAGAGTTTTGCTAGATGTTATTTCGAGTCCTTTCCTTCCGATAGGATTTAGAACAGGATCTAAAATTGAAGATCTCTAAAGCGGTATCAACTCCCTCGCCTTATCATAGACTAAGTGCGATTCCCAGCCTCGGTACAATAAATAATCGGCAAATTTCTTACGTTTTTTATAGCTGTCTTTTTCTTTGGATAGTTGTTGTAACCGCTTTCGCGAAAGCTTGTCAAATACAATCTCATAGTCGGCATCTGAGATTTCCATAAGACCAGCTTTTATCGTGCGCTCGTTGAGTCCTTTCATTTTGAGTTCGCGTACGATACGTGTCCGACCCCAACTTTTAATACGGAATTTTCCACGGGCAAAACTCTCGGCAAAGCGCGTTTCATTGAGAAAATTGTGCTGGATCAGGTGCGGGATTATTTGGTCGATTGCGAGCTGGATCATTCCCATGCTGCGCAACTTATCCTGGATTTCTTTATGACAGCGTTCTTGATACGCGCAATACCTCTCTATGGATCGTGTGGCTTCTTCGACCGTGTAGGATTTATGCTCCATGCTGCGCTAGCCATTCTTTTCTCGACACACTAAATATGTCAAAAAGCTGATTCAACTCTGTCGTTTGCTTCTCGTGAGTCATACTCGTTGCGTAGGGCAACGGCTGCACTAGATGTATTTTCTACGTGAACCATGGAAACAATAGTGTTGTCAAAATCCAGATCATATCCCATCTCAAAAGCGTGGTTTTTTGCAAAGGTGGCGGCTTCGGTAGCATAGCCTTTACCGCGATGTTCTTTTAGAAAAGAATAACCTACCTCTAGTCTGGGTTCATTGTCTATTTTCTGTACCAATAGACCGCATAGTCCTAAAAACTCATTGGAGCTTTTATCCATCACGACCATGAGTCCGCCACGACTTTCGCGGTATCTACCTAAACATTTATCCACGTAAAACTGACAGATTTCTTCATCACTTTTAGACTCATCCAGGCACAAATATCTATAGATGGAACGATCGCCAAAGAACGGCAACAGAGTCTTAAAATCTGATTGCTGGAGCAATCTAAATCTCAATCGATCTGTCTCTAGGTCTGTAAGCAGGTATTGCATGGAAGCAACTACGAATTATTAATTTATGGAGTGATAACGTATTCTACGCTCACGAGTTCTATGGAATTGATCACTGCGGTGTTCAGTGATTCTTCTTCGTCAAATATTATGTTGCAGGAAGAATCAGCAGCGATTACGGTACATGGACTTCCACTGGAGACTATACGTGTGGAGACTGTACCGTCTATATTGAGTGTAACTCTTGGAAATCCCTGTATTCCAACATCATTGGGGTTAGTGAATCTGATTTCATAGGTTAATCTACTGGTATTGTTTCCCGTGTCTGGAGTAAATTCAAAGCTTAGAACATCATTAGTGACATCCAGTAAAACTGGATCTATGGGATCGACAATTATATCTTCATCAGCATCATCACCGCTGGAACATGAAAATAGGATGAGTAGGAGAGGTATTAGATACAGTACTTTTTTCATAGAAATAGGTGTTGAGGTCAAAGTTGAGTTCATTAGTAAAATTTTAGGTATGTAAATGAGTACGCTTTCGCGAAAGCGAAACAGGAAAATCTATCCCAATAACTTAACCACATCCTTGGCAAAATAACTGGCAATTAGATCTGCGCCCGCTCGTTTAATGGCGGTAACCTGTTCCATCATAACGGCATCGTGGTTGAGCCAGCCTTTCTCGGCAGCCGCTTTGAGCATCGCGTACTCGCCGCTGACTTGGTAAACTGCTACGGGAACATTCACGGCATTTTTAATGTCACGAACGATGTCCAGATAGCACAATCCAGGTTTTACCATAACGATATCTGCGCCCTCATCGATGTCCATAAGGGTTTCCTTCACGGCTTCGGTTCTATTTGCGGGATCCATCTGGTAGGTTTTCTTATCGCCAAAACCAGGCGCACTATCCAGCGCATCCCTGAATGGCCCGTAAAAAGCACTCGCATATTTTGCAGAATAACTCATGATCCCGGTGTCGGTAAATCCTTCCTCTTCCAGAGTTTCCCTGATGTGAAAAATGCGGCCATCCATCATGTCACTGGGAGCGACCATGTCTGCACCGGCGCGGGCGTGTGAAACACTCATTTCAGCAAGAACAAGGCAGGTCGCATCGTTGACAATTTTATGATCCTCAACAATTCCGTCATGTCCAAAATTGGAATACGGGTCCAGCGCAACATCGGTCATGACGTACATTTCGGGAACGGCATCTTTAACGGCTTTTATGGCTCGTTGCATCAATCCATCCTTGTTGACCGCCTCAGTCCCTTTATTATCTTTTAAGTGATCTTCTACTTTTACAAATAGCAGTACACTTTTCAATCCCATATTCCATAAGTCTTTCACTTCGTCTTTGAGTAGATCGAGGCTAAATCTATAATAATCGGGCATGGAAGCGATTTCTTCCTTGATGTTTTTACCTTCTACAATAAACAGGGGAACGATAAAATCGGCTGGGGAAATAATGGTTTCTCGCACTAAAGTTCTTAGTGCTGGACTGGTTCTTAATCTTCTATTTCTCTGGAGTGGGAACATAATTGAGGTTCAATGTGTTTAAAAGTTGCGCCAATTCTTCCTCGTATTCTGGAACGAGCAAGGTGACTTTCTTAGTGTCGTTATAGATGAGCAACTCTTGCGGATTTGTTGTGGTTGAGTCCTGTTTGCCGAATTGGTTTTGAACAAACGAATTTACCAAAACCGCCTCGTTGTAGGAAATGGTTTTTCGCTGTGTTTCTTCTGGAGCAACGTAGGTCATAAAATCATCCCTAAAACTCAATCGATACGAGCGATCTCCGTCCATCACAAATTCCACTGAAAAGTCTTTGGTCTCAAATATCGAGTTAATGTTTTCAATGGTTGGATCTACTTCTTGCTGGCAGGAGGTGAGTAGGAATATGCCTGTAAAAAGGATCAGTAATCTATTTATCATAGTGAAACCTGCATTGGATAATAATACATCGTTGATCAACTCCTTTTGAGCCGGTCACTTTATAGACAAGTCGGTGCTCGTTAGTTATTCTTCTGGACCAATAGCCTTTGAGACCGTGTCGCAACGGTTCAGGCTTTCCAATGCCCTTGAACGGGTCTTGCCTTATATTATTGATTAGCTCTTTAAGTTTTAAGCTTATGCCTTTATCGTTTTCTATCCAATACACAAATTCTTCCCATCCATGTGCGGTAAACACAACAATCATGATGCAGCAGCGATTTCTTCATCATAGTCGATTAAGGTTTCATTTTCTGCTTGCTTCATGGATTCGTGCAATCTATTTCTGTTGGAACTAGTAGATAATAAATGCTCCGTCTCTTTTAAAGAGTTGTATTCTGCCATGGACATAATTACTATTCCTTCATCTTCATTACCTCTAGGGATTATTAAAACTTCCGAAGAGGTTATAACTTCATCAAAATGTTTTTTAATGTTATTGCGCAATGTGGTAATTGTAAGAGCTTTCATAAATCAAGACGTTTTAACGTACGTTCAAAGGTACGTAATAATTTTCACTCCTTCAACACCACCGTACTACTCGCCTGCGCGGTGCACATCACGGTAAGATCGGCAATATTAACGTGTGGTGGTCGCGTGATGGCAAATAAAATAACGTCAGCTACATCTTGTGGTTGTAAGGGTTCGTAGCCTTGATACACTTTCTCTGCGCGATTGCTGTCGCCCTTAAATCGTACTTCGCTGAAGTTAGTCTGTACCAGTCCGGGATTTACCGCTCCCACGCGTATTTTGTAGGGATTAAGATCCAGTCGCATTCCCGTGGTGATCGCATCCACGGCGTGTTTTGAGCCGCAGTACACGTTGCCGTTGGGATAGACTTCCTTCCCAGCGGTGGATCCTATGTTGATAATATGTCCCGACTTGCGTTCTCGCATTTGGGGAATGATTGCCTGGCTCACGTACAGCAATCCCTTCACGTTAATGTCCATCATCGCGTCCCAGTCCTCGACGCTTCCTTGGTCTATAGGATCTAGGCCATGGGCATTTCCTGCGTTGTTGATCAAGATGTCTATTTTTTGGAAGTCGGCCGGTAAATTTGAAATTTTACGATCCACATCTTCCCGATTTCTAACGTCAAATACCAGCGTGTGGACGGCAACTTTTTTCCCAAGATCCTTTTTCAACTCGGCCAATTTATCCGTATTGCGACCGCATACTATGAGGTTGAACCCATGTTCAGCGAGTGTTTGTGCGGTGGCCAGTCCGATGCCGCTGGTTGCGCCGGTTATAAATGCAGTTTTCATGAAGCTTCTTTCTACAAAAATAAGCAATATGTGCTAGGGTGATTGTGATGGTTACGCTTTCGCGAAAGCGGTTCTAATAAAAATAAAATGAAAAATAAAATGAAAAACAAAACGAAATCAACAGCACGCATATTTTTGAAATAAAAACTAAATCCTATAGGGCAAAACTTACTAAAACCGCTATAATCCCTTTAATAGAGAATTTATCTCGTGTAGCCAATAAAATCGGTCGATTAGATCAACACTCATTTACTTTTTTAACGACTGATTAACAGTTGAAACGGCAAGAAAACTGGATTTTGCGAGTTAGTTGTATACAACCTAAATAATTTCAAATGGAGCATCAAAGTACGCAGGTGGATATTGCCAGTATAAATGAGCGCGTGGCGCAGGAAAGTCAGTTTATTGATTTACTGATAGGCGAGATGAATAAGGTAATCGTAGGCCAGCAATACATGATCGAGCGGTTGCTCATAGGTCTTTTGGGACGTGGACATATTCTGCTGGAAGGAGTTCCAGGACTAGCAAAAACACTCGCGATAAATACATTGAGCCAGTGTGTGAGCGGTTCGTTCTCAAGGGTTCAATTTACTCCAGACCTTCTTCCCGCAGATGTCGTGGGAACATTGATCTACAACGTGAAGGAAGCCGATTTTACCATAAGAAAAGGACCCATTTTTGCAAACTTCGTTCTTGCAGATGAGATCAACCGTGCGCCGGCCAAGGTTCAATCTGCGCTCCTGGAGGCGATGCAGGAAAAGCAGGTTACCATAGGAGACACGACTTTTAAGCTGGAGCGTCCATTTCTTGTAATGGCTACCCAAAACCCAGTCGATCAAGAAGGAACCTATCCATTGCCAGAGGCGCAAATGGACCGTTTTATGTTGAAGACAGTCATCGATTATCCCAAGTTTGAAGACGAGCAGTTCATCATGCGGGCAAACCTCAAAAAAGACTTCCCTGTTCCTAATGCGGTAGTTTCGGCAGAGCAGATTTTGAGAGCTCAGGATGCGGTAGAAATGGTGTATATGGACGAGAAGATCGAGAAATATATTTTGGACATCATATTTGCGACCAGATATCCAGAAAAATACAAAATGGAGGATCTAAAACCGTTGATTAGTTTTGGCGCATCGCCACGTGGATCGATCAACCTTGCCAAAGCCGCAAAATGCTACGCCTTTATAAAAAGACGCGGTTACGTAGTTCCAGAAGATGTACGTGCCGTAGTACTGGACGTGTTGAGACACCGTATAGGAATTACCTACGAGGCCGAGGCCGAGAATTTTACCAGTGAAGATATCGTGAACAAGATCGTGAATACGATTGAGGTACCATAGGTTGGTTAATGGTTAATGGTTATCGGTTATTAGTTAATAGTTGTGAGTTCAGAGCTTTCAATTTTAATTGATTCTTTTAAAATTCAGATGTTATCATCAAATGAAAGTTTTTTAATGATTTTCTGTGATGAAGAAGAATATTTGTGGGAAGGGTTTATTTACAATAATAATGACTGGATTTCTATTTAAGATGTCTAACCTATCTTGTCGAATTGGTTTAATGACGAAAGATTTCAAACCTTTTAATCGTATTCGACAGGCTCAGACCGGCACTAATAAAAATCCTAATACTTAATACTTAATACTTTGTACCTTTTACTAAATACTAAATACTAAATACTAAACACCAAAACCAATAACCAATAACCAATAACCGCGAGCAAAGCGAGCCCATGGATACTAAAGAACTACTTAAAAAAGTACGCAAGATCGAGATCAAGACGCGCCGTTTGAGCGACGCGGTGTTTGGTGGCGAGTATCACAGTGCTTTTAAGGGCCGCGGGATGACCTTCAGTGAAGTGCGCCAGTATCAGTATGGGGATGATGTGCGCAATATTGATTGGAACGTGACCGCGCGGTCAGGAGATCCACACATTAAGGTGTTTGAGGAAGAACGCGAGCTGACCCTTATGCTGGTGGCAGATGTGAGTGGTTCTACATTGTTTGGAACACAACAACAAATTAAAAAAGAGATCATTACAGAACTTTGTGCGACACTGGCATTCAGTGCGCTGCAAAACAATGATAAAGTAGGTTTACTACTATTTTCTGACCAGACCGAATTATTTGTGCCGCCCAAAAAAGGACGGTTCCATATTTTGCGCATCATAAGAGAGCTATTAGAATACAAGCCCAACCATAAAACTACCGATATAAAGGGTGCGCTGGAATACCTAGGTGGCGTTTTAAAGAAAAAGGCGATCGTGTTTGTACTTTCAGATTTTATGAATACCGATTATAAAAAAGCCCTCCAGATCGTAGGTCGCAAGCACGATGTTACGGGAGTGCGCGTTTATGATGAGCGGGAAACCGTGATGCCCAATATAGGATTGGTACAATTTCAAGATCAGGAAACTGGCAAAACCCAAACCATAAATACCAGCTCCAGATCGGTACGAAATAATTATGCGGCATTTCACAGGGAATCTGCTGCTTACTTTAAAAGCACGTTCAACCGGTCAGATGCGGGAGCGATCGACCTTGAAACGAGAGAGAACTACACAAAAAAACTATTAGGATACTTCAAAGCGCGATGAGACACATTATTTTTTATTTAGCGTTTTTAATTTCGGCATGGAGTGTTGCCCAAAACACGCAACCCGGTCGTGCGGCAACAACCGTTGATCGCGATCTTATCAAGATAGGCGAGGAAGTAAAACTGGGCATCACGATCGAGGCAACGCTCAAGGATCTCGTGGTTTTTCCCGAGCAACAGACCATGGGAAGTCTTGAGGTAATCAACAGTTATCCAGTCGATAGCGTGCGCCAAGAGGATAAATTGACGTTGTTCAAACAATACGGGATCACCCAGTTTGACTCTGGCGACTACTGGGTGCCACAGCTCAAAATCCTTAAAAACAGCACGCAATTCCTGTCCGACTCCTTATTGATAAGCGTGCGCGAGGTTGAGGTGGACACGACCCAACAGTTGCTCTACGACATCAAACCTGCGCTGGAAATCGAGACAAACGTCCCACCAGATTACAGCTGGATGTGGTGGTTATTGCTCTTGATTCCCTTGGGGATAGTTGTGTTTTTGCTTTCGCGAAAGCGGGAACAGAAAAGCTATGAAGAAACCTTACAGCCCTATGAGTGGTCACGATACAGATTGCAGAAACTGGATGAAAGCGGGCTGCTGGAAAATCGTCAATGGAAGGAATATTATACCGAGCTGACCTACATCCTGAGAAGATATATCGACTCCAAAGTGTACGGTCAGACGCTGGAAAGTACCACCGGACAATTGATCAGAGAGCTTAAAATTGCGATGTCTGAAAAAGGCATGCACATTACCGATAACAGTCAGCAAAGCCTGGAGAGCATCCTTCAAAAAGCCGATCTGGTCAAGTTTGCGGGAGCTGGTGGAGACGCCATAAGTGCCAAGGAAGACCGTCACAGGGCAACCGATATAATTTATAACATCCACCAAGTACTGCCACCACCCACGGAGGAAGAATTGATGATGGACGCACGCTACCGTCGCAAGCAAGAATTGAAAAGAAAGGCAAAACGTACAGCAATCGCGGTGGGAATAGGTGTGGTAGCGATTTTTGCGGCGATAGGAAGCTGGATCTACATTTCTGGATGGGATGAGGTTAAAGATCAGGTTTTTGGTAATGAGTTGAGGGATTTATATGAGCAGGATTGGATCACAACGTCCTACGGAGTTCCATCAGTAAGTGTGGATGCGCCAGATGTACTGACCAGAAACGACAGTCTAGAGTTGCCAGCTCCACTGAAAAATGCCATCGGGCTGCTCAACAATTTTGAATATGGTGAGCTGGGAGAGGTACTTACCGTGCAGATTTCTACGATCAATTTCATGCAACAATTGCCCGAAGATACCGACGCACACGTGTTTATCGAGCCAGTCCTTGCCAGTATGGAAAGTCGTGGGGCGACCAACATCGTGATGCTGGACAATGAAGTGGAAATCAACGGTTCAAAAGGAATAGAACTTGCGGGAACGCTGGATTATAAAGGCGATGAATATGAATATGCCATTATTTTATTCTCTAAAATAGGCGGTCTTCAAATGGTCACCATAGTCGTGGAAAAAGATGATGAGGAAGATTCCGCCCGTGAATACGGTCGTTTGATCAAAGAACGCATCGAGCAATCGATCAAAATCAAAGTTCCTGCGGGATTGGAACCTCAAAAGAAACCTGAACAATGAGTTGGTTCAACGACATAGAATTTTTGAGCCCGGAGATGTTTTGGCTGTTTTTATTGCTGCCCATTGCAATTGCCTGGTATATATGGACGATACGCCGTCAAAACGCGCGAGTTAAAATCTCCAGTTTAAAAGGATTTAATGCGGGCAAGTCGATGCTGGTCACTTTCAAACCCGTGCTTTTTTTACTTAGGTTACTAGCACTATCTTTAATTATAGTTGCCCTAGCGCGACCACAAACAACAGACGTTACCACTAAGACCAAAACCACCAAGGGTATCGACATCGTCCTCGCCATCGATGTGAGTGCCAGTATGCTCGCCCGGGATTTAAAACCCGACCGACTGGAAGCTACAAAACGGGTAGCCTCTAATTTTATCAATGGAAGACCTAATGACCGGATAGGAGTCGTGGTTTATGCTGGAGAAGCCTATACAAAAACTCCGATAACGACAGATAAGACCGTGTCTCTGGGCGCAATAAATGGAATAGTCTTCAGTGATGTGCTAGAAAATGGAACCGCGATAGGAATGGGACTTGCCACCGCGGTGAATAGGCTCAAAGAAAGTGAAGCGCTGAGCAAGGTCATCATATTAATGACCGACGGTGTCAACAATAGCGGATTTATAGACCCAAAAATTGCCAGCGAACTCGCCGTAGAATATGAGATCAAGGTTTATACTATTGGAATAGGTTCCAATGGAAATGCACCGTCGCCATACTCTCGCAATGCCAATGGGAGTTTCAACTTTCAAATGATGCCCGTGGAAATCGATGAAGAACTTATGCAGCAAATTGCCGCAGATACCGATGGAAAATATTTTAGGGCAGACAACAATAAAAAACTAGAAGAGATCTACGCAGAAATCGATAAGCTGGAAAAAACCGAAATCGAGCAATTTGAGTTTTTCAATGTAGAGGAAAAGTATCGGGATTTGGTTTTACTCGCGTTGATATTGATCGGTTTTGAGATGTTTTTGAGATATACGGTTTTTAGGACGGCAGCGTAGTTGGTTAATGGTTATCGGTTATCGGTTAACGGTTAATGGTTAATGGTTATTAGTTAATAGTTACTGTGTGGCGGAGTTAAAAAGTTATTAGTTAATGGGTTATCGGTTAATAGTGAGTATGGGGCGGTGGAGATGTAGTTGAAAATGCTCCTGTAAGGTTTTGCCCTTGGAGAGAGGTTTTATTAAATTTAAAGTTATTAGGGCAACCTGACAGGTGTTTTGGAATGAAACTTGAAATTGAACTCGAACTTGAATTTGAACCTAGTAAAATGCTCCTGTAAGGTTTCGCCCAGTGAAGAAGGTTTTTATTAAATTTAAAGTTATTAGAGCAACCTGACAGGTGTTTTGGAATGAAATTGAACTCGAACTCGAATTTGAACCTAGTAAAATGCTCCTGTAAGGTTTTGCCCTTTGAGAGAGGTTTTTTTAAGTTTAAGGTGCATTGGGCAACCTGACAGGTGTTTTGGAATGAGTTAAAAAGCTGTTGTTGAGGAAAAGTTGGATTATTTAATTGCAACTTGTAAATTAATGACTTAAAAAAGAGCTATAAATTTAGACCGTTTAAAAAATATGTTATGACTAAAGACTTAATTATTGAGAAGAGCATGAGATCATTGAATAAGCTACCGATAGAAAAGGTGGTTGAGGTATCGGACTACATAGAGTTTCTAAGCGTTAAATATAATGACAATGATGCCATACGTGAGGGAATTAAAACACTAGTAGATAAATCCCAATCTTTCAGTTTTTTAAATGAAGAGGAAGAGCTTTACTCGGTAAAAGATTTAAAGGAAATTTATTAAATATGTTTAAAGGAGATATAGTATTACTACCATTTCCGTTTACTGATTTATCAGGATCAAAAAGACGCCCTGCGGTGGTACTTTATACAGATTCTCTAGACATAGTCGTTTGTTTTATATCGACTCAATTACATCGTAAAGATAAATTTGACCTAGAGCTGGGAAAATCAAAGCTTAATGGATTAAAAAAGGTGTCAATTTTAAAACTGGCAAAAATCGCAACGATAGATAAAAAATTGGTATTAGGTAAATTAGGTGAGTTGACCACTGACGAAATATACCTATTGAACAGTAATTTAAAAACTCTGTTGGAATTAGATTTAGAGAGAATATAGTAATAGATGATTAGGGCAACCTGACAGGTGTTTTGAGAATGAACTTGAACTTGAACTCGAATTTGAACCTAGTAAAATGCTCCTGTAAGGTTTTGCCCTTGGAGAGAGGTTTTATTAAATTTAAAGTTATTAGGGCAACCTGACAGGTGTCTTGGAATGAAATTGAATTTGAACTCGAACTCGAATTTGAACCTAGTAAAATGCTCCTGTAAGGTTTCGCCCTTTGAGAGAGGTTTTTTTTTTAAGTTTAAGTAAGTGCTTGGAAGAACCTGACAGGTGTATTGAAAGTCGGTAAGTATTAAAATAGAAAGAGAATAAAAGTTAGAAATGACTCAAGTAAAATCAATAAATGATACTACTGCCGTGCTCAAACCACTGAAGTTTGTGGAGCGTGACCATTTGTTATTTAAAATTATTCCTTTATTATTTATTTTGGGCGGTGTGGTAGGATTTATGCGATTGTTTGAGTTGACTGAGACTGCGTATAAAGTGCTTCAATATGGATCTGTGATAGCCCAGTTTTTTCTTATTGGTCAGGCATTTTGGTATTCGTTTAGAGTAAGTTATACAAATAAAGTAGTTGTAATAGTTACCAAAAGATTCAAACGACGCAGCATTATTAGTTTTAAGACAATTAAAAAAGTGATCTTAGAAGAGGACTTAATAGTTGTGGATTGTGGGTATAATCAGGAACATGAAATAAATTTAAAATATGTTGAGGAAGAAGATAGATATAAATTAGTACAATTCCTTGAAGCTAGAATAAAAACTAAAAACAATCAATCAGAAAATCTTAATACTTAATACTAACTACTAAGTACCCAACAAAAATAACAATGAACCTACTACTCGAGGAAAAAATATACTTTTGGTTGCTGTGCATCATCCCGGTGCTGGTGGTGCTGTTTATCGCATTGTCCTACTGGAGGTATAGCGCGCAGAAGAAATATGCCGAGAAGCACATGCTGGATCACTTGATCCCAGACCGCTCGTGGTTCAAACCTATATTGAAGTTGGTCACGGTTTCTTTTGGGATCATGTTTTTGGTTTTTGCACTGGTAAATCTCAAGGCGGGAACTAAGCTGGAAACCGTGAAACGAGAAGGAGTGGACATCGTTTTTGCAGTAGATGTTTCTAAATCCATGCTTGCTGAGGACATCGCACCCAACCGACTGGAAAAAGCACAGCAATTGGTAACCCAGGTCATCAACAACCTTGCGAGCGATCGCATAGGATTGATCGCCTATGCGGGAAGCGCAGTACCTCAACTGCCCATTACCACTGATTATGGAAGTGCAAAAATGTTCCTCCAATCCCTGAATACAGAACTTATTTCCAGCCAGGGAACGGCCATAAGCGAGGCGATCCAGCTGGCAGAAAGCTATTATGGAGAAGAAAGCGAGGCCGCCAAAATCCTGGTCATCATCAGCGATGGGGAAGATCACGAGGGAGAGACCATAAGTGTGGCAGAAACCGCCGCCGAGAAGGGAATAAGTATCATAACCATAGGCGTGGGAACTCAAAAGGGTGCTACCATTCCCTTAAAACAGAACGGCATCGTCAAGGAGTTTAAAAAGGATAATGAAGGACAGACCGTCATCACAAAACTGGATCAAGAAAATCTAGTAGCCATCGCAGAGGCCGGTAACGGCATCTACATAGACGGCACAATTACTGCGGAGGTTATCGAGCAGCTCAAGGCAGAGCTGTCAGGCATCGATAAGGTAGAATTTGAGTCCCAGCAATATGCCGATTTTGAGTCCCAGTTCCAGTGGTTTCTTGGGTTTGGGCTGTTTTTCTTGTTCTTGGATATTTTTTACCTGGAGAAAAAGACCGGTTGGCTCAAAAAACTCAATTTGTTCAATGAATAGCAGTAATAAAAGTAAAATGAAAATTAAAAATAAAGAGAATGTGCTTGCGCTGGTTGATCGCGTTTTCGCTCAATTTTTTATTTATTCAAGACGGGCTTTGAGTATTTGTGGGATCTCGACTAGCACTGAGGTCGTTGCAAATGGTATGAAGTCAGTACTTGTTATTTTGGTTTTTTTGGGTTCCGCTTTCGCGAAAGCGCAACAACAACAAGAACCTTCTCCACAAAATATAGCCTACGAGAAAGCATTAAAGACCGCTCAAAAAGAATCCTTGGACGGCAACTACAATCAAGCAGAAGCAGCCTACAAAAAAGCACTGGCATTGAACCCGGCATCCTCTGGGGCGGCATACAACTTGGGAAACCTGCATTTTGAAAAGGAAAAACGTTTTGAAGCCGCCGCCGATTATCAGAAGGCCGCAGAGGTCGCAACCTCCAAAGAAGAAAAGCACAAGATCTACCACAATCTGGGCAATACTTTTTATGAAAACAAACAATTTAAAGAAGCCGTGGAAGCCTATAAAAATGCCTTGCGCAATGATCCCACGGACGATGAGACCCGATACAACCTAGCACTTGCCAAAAAAGAAGAAGAAAAGCAGGGCGGCGGTGGCGGTGGCGGCGACGATGAGAACAAGGACGATAAAAAGGAGGACGGCGACGAGGAAAACGATAATAAAGAGGGCGACAAGGACGAGAAATCTGACGGTGATAATAAAGGAGACGAGAACGAAAAAGAGGGCGACGATAAAAAGGACGATAAGGGTGATGAAAAGGAAGGTGACCAAGGGGATAAAAAAGAAGGTGACCAGGGCGACGGAAAACCCAAGGAGGAACAGGGCAAAGCTCCACAACGTGTTGAGGGCAAGCTAACACCGCAACAGGTCAAGCAGCTGCTGGAGGCGATGAGCAACGAGGAGCAGAAAATACAGGAAAAGGTCAACGGCCAGAAAGCTAAGGGCAAGGCCATTAAATCAGAGAAAGACTGGTAATGAAACAATTTTTTTGCGTATTATTTATTACAATGGGTGGATGGCTTGCGGCACAGGTACAATTTACCAGTACCGTGAGCAAAAATAGATTGGCACTTAACGAGCGGTTGAGTATAGAGTTCAAGATGAACGTGGATGGTGATAATTTTACACCGCCCAATTTTGAGGGCTTTCAGGTAGTTGCCGGGCCTAGCCAGTCGGTTTCCCAGCGCTGGATCAACGGGCAGAGCAGTATGTCCAAGTCCTATAGATATGTGCTCCAGCCCAGCCGTACTGGACGACTTACCATTCAGCATGGAGTGATGACCTACGACGGGCGTCCCTATAAAACCGATTTTATTACGATAGATGTTACCGGTGCGGTTTCCCAACCCAAAGATATCAACGACACCTCGCCAGAGGCCGTCGATAATGTCCACCTCGTGGCCGATATTTCCAAAGGAAACCCTTATTTGAACGAGCCCATAAGAGTAGTGTATAAATTGTACGTTAAGGATAATACGGGCGTGAGCAAAACCCGGGTTCTAGAAAATCCTAAATATGCAGATTTTTGGTCTCTCAACATAGACAATGCAAACCGGCAGATCCAGAATGGTACATTCCAGGGAGAGCCCTATCGTTATCTAGTGTTGAGCGAGGCAATTTTATATCCGCAAAAAACGGGTAAATTAGAGATCGAACCTCTTACCATGGACGTTGATGTACAGATTCCTACCAATCGTAAAGACTTTTTTGGCAGGCCATATACAAAAACGGTAACCATAAAGGTAAGTGCTGGCAAACGGGAAATAGATGTGAAAAATTTTCCCGTGCAGGGAAGACCGACGAGCTTTACGGGAGCGGTGGGACAGTTTGACTTTGCCGTAAAAACAGATCGCGCCCAGCTCCAGGCGGGCGAGAGCTTACTGGCCTCGGTTGAGGTGAGTGGTTCGGGCAATCTTAAATTAATGGAACTGCCCAAGATAAAGACTCCCAAAAACCTCGAGGTTTACGAGCCAGAGCGTGTTGATAAGGTGGATACTTCCATAAGCGGCATGAAGGGCAGTATTATAGATCAATACACCATCGTCCCCCAGTACGGTGGAAAATACATCATCCCGCCGGTGGAATTTTCCTATTTTGATCCCGCGCAAGAAAAATACATCACCCTTAATAGCGGTGAATCCTTGATCATGGTGGACGGCCAGCCCAGCACGGATGCAGGAAGCAATGCCGCTGCTACAGACGGTACTAAAAATGTGATCACCGCCTCAGATCGTTTTGCCTTTATAAAAACCGATACCGAGTTCACGTCACAGGAGAAGACCTATTTTTTCAATACGACGGCTTATTGGGGGATTTTGGGCGGTGCGCTGTTGTTTTTGCCTATCGTAATGCTGGTGCGTGGACAGCAGGAAAAACGCAGTCTCGATGTAACCGGTAACCGATTGAGAAGGGCAAATAAGTTGAGCAAGAAATTCTTGAGTGCTGCCAAAAAGAATCTGGGCAACCACGAGCAATTTTATATTTCGCTAGAAAAATCGCTGCACAATTACCTCAAATCAAAACTTAATATCCAAACCACCGAGATGTCAAAAGATCGGGTCAACGTCCTGCTCGCAGAGCGCGGCGCGGAAGAAAGTACCCGAAAAGAATTTATTGAACTGCTGGCCAGTTGCGAGTTTGCCCGCTACACCCCATCGTCAGAAGCCACGATGACGGGAGATTATGAAAAAGCCGGTCGCGTACTCAACGCCATCGATAAACAATTAAAAAGATAGATATGAAAAGTATAATCCTATCGTTTTTTTTATTCGTTAGTATGTTGGGTTTCGCTCAGGGCGAAAATGACCAAGCATCAAACCTTTTTAAAAATGCAAATAAATCCTATTCTGAAGAGAATTATGAGTTGGCAATTGTCGGTTATAATGAAATTCTGAAAACGGGTAAACACAGCGTTGAGGTATATTTTAACCTAGGCAATGCGCATTATAAAATGAACGAGGTAGGGCCGGCGATCTACAACTTTGAAAAAGCATTGCAATTAGATCCAGAAAATGAAGATGTGTTGAACAATCTCAAATTTGCCAACCGTATGAAAATGGACGATGTAGATTCCCTTCCAGAAAATGCCATAGGCTCGCGGGTGGATGAACTTGTGGGTAGTCTCAGCATTGATAACTGGGCTTATGTAAGTATTGTTCTTGTATTGATTACCATCCTGCTTTCCATATTATATATCTATGCGGGAACGCCTGGTAAGAAGAGGTTGTTTTTTATACTGACAATTATCGGTATTATTTTCTCTGTGCTTTCAATTTGCGCTGCATTTTATGCAAAAGACCGCATCAACAGTGAGCAGTTTGCCATTGTTTTTGATGAAGAGTTTAAAACCCGTACCGAGCCCAAATTAAGCTCAGAAGCTAGTTTTACCATTCACGAAGGGACCAAGGTTCAAATCCTCTCAGAGTTTGAGGACTGGTACGAGGTGCGATTAGCTAACGGCAGTAAGGCCTGGATGCTCAAGGATACGGTCAAAAAATTGTAGGACTGTGCGGTAATTGATGGAAGGGAATAAACTTATCTTAAGAATTTACAACCCGATTAAAAAAAATAGCTGTGAATATAAAATTAAACTCGGAAAACCAGGCGTTAGAAATTAAGGACGGTGTTAAGTTTCAATATTTAGTAATCAAGTTCCTGCTATGTTTAAATGTGATCAATGCAATTTTAAACTTATTCTACATTAATAGAAACTGGAGTGGGCTTTATAGAAGTGATATGGCTTGGATTTGGCATTTTTTCCTTAGCAGTTTTGTGTTATTTTATTTTTAAGAAATCATCCTTGGAACAGATTCCATTACACATGATCGATGGGTTTAAAGTAAAAGAATTTCTAGGCAAAGACAGATTCTTTATCCAATTGAAAAATGGTAAAACCAGGGAACTCTTGGAGATTAAAACGCAGGCAGCTTTCATGGAATTGAAGGACATGTATGCAAGTAAATGGATAGCCCAATAATTACGTTTGCACTACGGTAAACCACGGCGTGTGATAATGAGAATTGATCGCTAGAGAACTTTTATAGCAACCTTTCGGTTTCAGGTCCATCGCTTTTTTCCTTCCTTCTTTATATATTGCTTAATTTTAATCAAAATAGCGATGATCCCGATCATTCGTCATTTATACCTAACCATTAAGCCTTATGAAATCACTATTTAAACACATTAAAGGAGATCTTTTTGGAGGTCTTACCGCTGGAGTCGTAGCATTGCCACTGGCACTTGCCTTTGGAGTACAGTCTGGGATGGGAGCGATTGCGGGACTTTATGGAGCGATCTTTATTGGATTTTTTGCATCCTTGTTCGGTGGGACAAACACGCAGATTTCTGGCCCCACCGCGCCCATGACGGCGGTAAGTATGACCGTTATCGCAGGAATAGTTGCCGTATATAATGGAAGTCTTGAAGATGCACTTCCGGCAATCCTGGCTGTTTTTATTATGGCGGGAATGATGCAGGTCGGTCTGGGAGCGTTGAAATTTGGTAAATACATCAAGTACATCCCATATCCCGTAGTTTCTGGATTTATGACGGGAATAGGTGTGATTATCTTGATCACGCAACTACTTCCCGCAGTAGGTTATTATCCCAATGAAGATCAGCAATTTGTAGATCGCATGATTCCACAAGCTACGGAGTCGGTATTGAACGGCTATCTCGCCGACCAGACACAGGATGGTGTTCTTACCCTGAACAGTTTTGAAAAAACGGTCGAGCAGGGAACAGCACTTAGCAATGAAGATGTTCAGATCGAGGCTCGTGCCATCGCAAAAAAGAAAAGCAGTGGAGTCCTGGGAACTATAAAAACCATTCCCACCGCGATCAACAACATTAACGCACTGGAGCTGGGGATTACCCTGGTTACAATTTTTATAATCTTCGGTTTCAAACGCATTACGACCGCAATACCATCGACCTTGATTGCGCTGCTTTCAGTATCGGCGGTAGTTTATTTTGCGGGCTGGGAAGCGCGTACGATCGGTGAGATTCCCAACTCACTGCCGTTACCCAACCTAGATATTTTTACAAGTATTGATTTTGGCATTATTACACCTTATTTTTTTACAGCTTTGACCCTTGCTTTTCTTGGAGCGATTGATTCGTTGCTTACCAGTGTGGTGGCAGATAACATGACCAAGACCCGACACGATCCCAATAAGGAATTAATAGGTCAGGGAATAGGGAACAGCGTCGCCGCACTCTTCGGTGGTATTCCCGGAGCGGGTGCGACCATAAGAACAGTGGTAAATATAAACTCTGGTGGAAAGACCAAGCTTTCTGGGATGATCGCCGCGATTTTGTTATTCATCATTGTGATCGCACTGGCGGGATTTGCAGAGAATATCCCAAGTGCGGTACTCGCCGGTATCTTGATCACCGTGGGAATAGGCGTGATGGATTATAAAGGTCTAAAAGCCTTGAGATCCATTCCCAAGAGTGATGTGGTCGTCATGTTTGTGGTACTTGTGCTTACCGTGGTCTGGGATCTTGTGTATGCGGTAGGAATAGGATTGGTAATTTCAAGTTTGATCTTTATGAAAAAAATGGGCGATGTGAATACCAGAAACTCTTCCATAAAAAACCTGTCCAATGATAATGACATTCAATTTCCCGAATACGCTAAAATACCGTCAAGACTGCGCAATAGGCTTTACGTAAAAGAATTGACTGGGCCGTTGTTTTTTGGGTCAACCAGGGATTTTCAGGCCATGTCCAATGACATTCCAGCAGACAGCACCCACGCATTGATCCGTATGGAGCGGGTGCCGTTTCTTGACCAGTCCGGACTGTTTGCTTTTGAGGAAGTACTGCTCAGTTTGAGGACTAAGAACATCACCGTTATTCTTGTGGGCGTGCAGGAACAACCCCTGTATCGTCTAGAAACTATTGATATCGTCCCGGACATTGTACCCAAAGAACAGATTTTTGCCAATCTTGATGAAGCTATTGTTTGGCTGGAAAATCATCCCCATCCAAATTGGAAAATAAAGAAAAGGGTTGATGTAAATTTTTCTTTCGCAAAAGTTGTACTTTTTAACTGATTTGTATAGAGCTCGCGTGGCGTTTGAATTAGTGATAAATTTAAGGTTTAGCACGAGTCGTTTTTTAAATTCCTGTCTGCTAAAGTCACCTGCCTGCCAGAGGCACGACAGGCAGGTCACAACCAGTTAAGCTTAATTGAAAAACCTGGTGAACTTCCAGATATACATTAACTTTCAATTAATTACATACTAGCTGAGATGCATAGGTTTTTGGTAACTGGTCATATGCGCAACACACTTGCAACTTTGTTTTTGACATTATCGATTGACGTAAAGAACGAAACAATATCTGGGTCTATCCACCTTAATAAATCATAAAGTATCTCTCTTATCATTAAAATTTCGCTACAATCAATAACGTTCCCGTTAAAACACAAAGGTTCACAATGATTGACTCTATTCCGAAATTTCCTCAATTCATCGAGCTTTGAATAAATACTCGCTCTATCTTCGAAATTAGGTTTGTTTATAAAAACCTGAATTGGTTGACCACCAATTAGTGCGTAATGGTGGCTCAAAAACAAAGCTAACCAAAATCCAAAATTTTGGTCAGAAATTATTTTGCCACTTGAAATGGGAATCCCACGTCGATTTAATTTTTTCTCAGCTTGCATTACAGAACGTCGCAAAAAATAATTAGAATTACTCAAGGAACTGTTCCTCATAAATCCATTCTTTTGATTGATTATCCAATCGGTATCTCCAAAATAATCTGTCAATTGTGAATTCAGGCTATTTCTCAAAATCACTTCAAATTGTGTCAAAAGTGGATGAATTGCTTGTGCTAATCTTATATTACCGTTATAAAGTCGTTTGGCTCTATCCTTGCAGTTATCAGTTGCTGACAGATAGCGGTTGTACCTGGGACTAGATAGATATTTGTTCCGTAATTCATAATTCATATAGTACGCAATATGCGAATTATTTTGTATTTTTGTATTATACAGACTTGATAAAGCCTCTTCCTTTTTTGGAACGTAATTAAGTAATAGATTGAAAAGGAACTCTTTAATTTGAGTTCCTTTTATTTTTTTAACTTAATGTCAATAAACGTAAAGCCCTGCAATTTAAATTACAGGGCTTTTTTATAATAATGGATTTAGCGCAAGATCAGAAGCCGTTGACTTCTGTTTTAATGTATTTATGATAACCTATTGTCGTTGTATAAATTATAAAACCGAGCGCAGAATAGCTGAGGATTTGCATCATGTAAATCAAAATGTCGTTCATTCCTTGAATAAATATAGTTGCTAAGAAACCTATGATCGTCATGGCGAGTAATGCCAACAGTTCGTACTTAGGAAGGAAGCTATAAAGGTCAATGGAGAAGTTTCCCTGTGCTGGCAAATGGATGGTTCGGGATTTGTAGAATTGCATTTTGGCCTTGATTTCTAGCGGCACTTCTTCTATTTGTAGATCAATACTTTCACCATGTTTCAACTCAACAACCGCATCATTTACCGTGATTTTGTAGGACAACAACATATCTGTGAAGCCTTTTTTTCTTTTAAAAGTTATTGTTCTCATCTTCTAAGGTTGTTCTTTAAATGATCGTTTTTGCTTAATTATCGATCTCGCGATAATCAACTGCGATTGCAGCATAGTCCTACAAATGAAGTAATAAAAACAGCTCTCAAAATCAAATTGTGACATAATTAACTAAGCCTTGAGTAATTCTCATTAAGCGGATTTAAAAGGTGATAAAAATTCGTTGTCAAAAGCTAGAATTTGAGAATAATATAATTCATTAGAGCATTCAGGTAGAATAACAACCTAAAGATTCCAATTATTGACGCTTATAATTATTTAGAACGGAGGAGTTTTTTTAAGTTTAGCTTTCGCGAAAGCTGACCCATCTCATAACCTCCTTCCTTATTTAAAGATGGTGTGCTGGAACAAACAATGAAGATTCTCTTGCTCAAACGATAGAATACTGAGAATTATGCAAAAGGAACTTTTAAAAAATGGTATCTTTAACGCTTATATAAAATTCAATGGATCAGGCTAAAAAAGTAGCTGTTTTAGGAGGAGGAAGCTGGGCGACGGCCATCGTAAAAATGCTGTGTGAGAACCTCGATGAAGTGGGCTGGTACATGCGCAGCGCATACGCGATCGAACACATTAAACGCAACGACCACAACCCAAGTTACCTCAGCTCTGTGGAGTTCAAGAATGAACAATTAAAACTTTCCAGTGATATTAATGAGATCGTCGCCTATGCCGATGTCTGCATTTTTGTAATTCCCAGTGCCTTTGTTTTTAAGGAATTATCGGCGCTTACGATTCCGCTGAAAGGGAAGATCATTTTTAGCGCGATTAAGGGAATCGTTCCAGAAACTGGATTGATTCTGGGAGAGCATTTCAACCAGCATTACGACATCGATTTTGACGATATAGGAGTCATTACCGGGCCTTGCCACGCTGAGGAAGTTGCGCTGGAGCGATTATCATACCTCACCATCGCTTGTGCCGATGAAGAAAAAGCCGATTTTATGGCAGAGCGTCTGAGCAGCGACTACATCAACTGTAAAACTACCGATGACATCATAGGAACTGAATATGCGGCGGTGCTCAAGAACATCTATGCCATCGCTGCCGGGATTGCCCACGGTCTAGGTTATGGCGATAATTTCCAAAGCGTGTTGATGAGCAACGCCATACGCGAGATGAAACGTTTTATCAAAAAAGTGCATAAGATGAAACGCAATATCAACGATAGCGCATATTTAGGCGATCTTTTGGTGACGGGCTATTCTGTTTTTTCACGCAATAGATTGTTCGGGAACATGCTGGGGAAAGGTTATACCGTGCGTAGTGCGCAACTGGAAATGAGTATGGTTGCCGAGGGATATTATGCGACAAACAGTGCCTATAAAATCAATACGGAACAGGGAGCCAAAACTCCCATTCTCGATGCGGTGTACAGCATTTTATACGAAAACAAGAATCCAAAAAAAGTATTCAAAAAACTAGCTGAAAAGCTGGACTAATAATAAATAATATTTATGTCACAAATTGCAAAAGACTTTGGGATGGATGTTGCCATGGAGCAACTGGGTCTCAAGGAAATGAATCATGGAACTTCAACGGGAAACCACCACTTCGGTAGTGGAGATGCGATTACCTCGCACTCGCCGGTGGATGGATCTGTTATAGGAAAGGTTTCTACCACGACCCAAGCCGATTATGATCAAGTGATGGAGTCTGCACAGGCTGCTTTTAAGGACTGGAGAACTAAGCCGGCACCGTTGCGCGGAGAGATTGTTCGCCAGTTTGGCGATGAGCTGCGCCGTCTTAAAGAACCTCTAGGGAAACTGGTCTCTTATGAAATGGGTAAATCCTATCAGGAAGGTCTGGGTGAGGTACAGGAAATGATCGATATCTGTGATTTTGCCGTGGGACTATCCCGCCAGCTTCATGGTCTTACCATGCATTCTGAGCGTCCTGGTCATAGAATGTATGAACAATACCATTCCTTGGGAATCGTGGGAATTATAAGTGCATTTAACTTTCCAGTTGCCGTATGGGCGTGGAATACCGCGCTAGCATGGATCTGTGGAGATGTTTGTGTGTGGAAACCTAGTGAGAAAACTCCGCTTTGTGGAGTTGCCTGTCAGAATATCATTGCCAAAGTCCTCAAGGACAACGACCTTCCAGAGGGAATTTCCTGTCTGATCAACGGCGACTATAAAGTGGGCGAGATGATGACTACAGATAAAAGAGTTCCTTTAATTAGTGCTACCGGTTCTACCCGCATGGGTAAAATCGTTGCTTCTAAAGTAGGCGAGCGTCTTGGTAAATCATTGCTTGAACTAGGCGGTAACAATGCCATCATCGTCACTCCAGATGCTGATATAAAGATGACCGTAATCGGTGCTGTTTTTGGCGCTGTGGGAACTGCGGGACAACGCTGTACCTCAACCCGTCGATTGATCGTACATGAGTCTATGTATGACCAAGTAAAAGATGCGGTGGTAAAAGCATACAACCAACTGAAAATAGGGAATCCGCTGGATGAGAACAACCATGTAGGGCCACTCATCGATACTGATGCTGTTGCAGGATATAATAATGCAAGGGAACAAGTCGTGAAACAAGGCGGTAAACTTATCGTAGAAGGTGGCGTTCTTGAAGGTAAAGGTTATGAAAGTGGTTGTTATGTAAAACCAGCGATTGCCGAAGCCTCAAACGATATGCAAATAGTACAACACGAGACTTTTGCGCCCGTATTGTATTTATTGAAATACTCAGGGAGATGTTGAAAATGCAATGGAACTTCAAAACGGAGTTGCACAAGGATTGTCCAGTGCCATCATGACAAACAATTTAAGGGAGGCAGAGCATTTCCTCTCGGTTGCAGGATCTGACTGTGGAATCGCAAATGTGAACATAGGAACCAGTGGCGCAGAGATAGGTGGCGCCTTTGGCGGTGAAAAAGACACCGGTGGAGGCCGTGAATCTGGATCTGATGCCTGGAAAGTCTATATGAGAAGACAGACTAATACTATTAATTATACTACTGAATTGCCACTTGCGCAGGGAATTAAGTTTGATTTGTAGGACGCGTTTTTAGATTGTTAAATCCCTAACATTTTTACAGATATTTCAGCAATATGTTGTTTAATTCGTTTTTTTTTTTTAGATTTGAGTTCTAATCTTAAATAATTATTATGAAAACTAAATTATCAATGTTTGTAGTTGGCCTATTTATGATCACAGGTTTAGTAAGTTTTACGACAGTAACCCCAGAAGATGAATGTCATGCACAGGCCTGTGAACTTGTCGCCATGGTTGAATCAGTTGTTGATATGGACTCAAATACAACTGAAGCAGTTTATGATGATATGTACAATAGTTGTATGGGTCAGATGGGTGGCGGTAACAGAGAGCTGACGCCACGTTAATTTTTAACAGTTATCTAATTGAAGCCTAAACCTTTAACGGTTTAGGCTTCTTAATTTTAAGTTATGAGACAATTAATTTTAGTGATAATTATAATGTTAAGCTATTTTTCAATGGCTCAATCTGGAATGGTAACATATACCATCGAGTTTTTACCAAATGTGGAAAATGAACTTTCAAAAAAAATGGAAAATGAGTTGGATTTGATGGAATTTACTTTGAGTTATGACAAAAACTCTTCCTACTTTAATATTGAAAAAAGTATACCCATTGCACAAATCTATTATAATGTTGCTCGGTCAGCGTTGAATGTTGATGGGTCTTATTTTCAATTGGATAAAAAGGTTTTTAAAAATGTAGAAATTGCTGGAAAAAACTACTTGACTGATTATAGTTTTTATTTAAATGGGTGGGACATTACTGGTGAAACTGCAAAAATCAATGAATTTACTTGTTATAAAGCAATTTATAAGAGGGAGAATAAAAAACTTAATAAAATTGAAATTATAACTGCTTGGTTTACTGTGGATATTCCTGCTAGCTATGGCCCTGTTGGATTTGGTGGCCTTCCAGGATTAATCTTACAATTAGAGTTTAAAAACAGCATATTTACCGCTAATAATATTGTCCTCAACCCAAAAAGGATCAAGATTCCTCAACTACCTAATCATAAAATCATATCAGTTCAAGATTTTGTGGATTTAAGTAGGGCATCTCGCAAAGTAACTCCAGACTAGGCTCTATCCACGCTAGTAGCGATAACATAACGCTCGATTATACTCTACCCTATATTTTACTTAAAAAAGTTGTACGACAAGTATCAAAAAATCCTTTCTTGGCATAGATATATCTTATGCTTATCCATCACTATTAGTACATTTATGCTCTCTCAAGGGCAAGTAGCTGTGAATGGACACATTACAGATACTGAACAATTAGCAGTTTTTGGCGCCACCATTCTGGCCGTTCCGTTAAATAAAGATTTAAAAACCCAATTTACCAGTACCGATTTGGAAGGTCACTATTCTTTTTCAATAGAAAAAAATGAGCCGTATGATCTTTCCATTACACACATTAGTTATCAAGTTTACAAAGCCACTTTACAAGCTGATAAACATCTTCACGACTATGATTTTGTGATGAAACCTGCATTGAATGCATTAGAGGAAATAATTCTTACCGAGCGTATTCCAATAGTAGTAAAACAAGATACAACTGTTTTTAGAGCAGACGCTTTTAGCAATGGTAGGGAAAGAAAACTCAGGGAATTACTAAAAAAGTTTCCTGGGATGACTGTGGATAGAGATGGCAATGTAGAATTCAATGGCAAAAGGATAACACAATTGCTGGTAGATGGAAAACAATTCTTTAACGGCGATACAAAAATGGGGGTCAATAACATTCCAGCTGGTGTAGCTGATGAGGTTGAAGTTATTGAAGATTATCATGAAACAGCTTTTCTCAAAGGATTAGAATCATCGCAAGATATAGCTATGAATATAAAACTTAAAGAAGATGCCAAAGGTTTCTTCTTCGGCGATATAGAGGTTGGTGGAGGTATTGAAAATAGATATGTAGTTCATCCCGCTCTTTTTAAATATGGAGATAAATCTACTTTCAACGTTATTGCAGATGCTAACAATACTGTAACTAAATCTTTTACCGCTCGAGATTATATAAAATTAAAAGCTAGTGACGACTTGGATAATATAGGAGAATTAGCGAGTGGTAGTATCTATCAAAATCTTACTGATCGCGATTACATAAGCAACGAGCATCGTTTCGCCGCTATAAATTCGCAATATAATCCTACTGAAAAATCTGAATTTAGAGGGTTTATTATTGGTTTAAATGATAATAACAGATATGAAAATAGTACGGTTTTAGATTTTTTGCAAGAAAATATCGTAGATAATCAAAATCGTAATATAGAATCGGATCAATCCATTTTTGTGTCAAATCTCTCATATAAATATTTACCTGATGAAAATACTGAATTCAAATCCCAAATAACTACGGAACTTTCACAACAGGATCAAGAGACTAATATTCGATCCACATTTCTAAACAATTCACTACCATTTGAACAATTTAATACTGGTAATGATGTCAACGCCTTTATTAGTACGTGGTTCAGCAAGAAGTTCAATAAGAATCACGTTATGAAAAGTAAATTTACGTTAGGGTATACTGACAATGAGAGCGGTTTTTCAACCTCTAGTTCATCAAATATTTACAGTAATGGACTACCTGTTATAGGTTCTAATCGTTACGATATACTTCAGCAATCTAATTCCCAAAACTTTCAACTGAAACTGGATGCTGACTACTACTGGGTAGTGAATAGGAAGAATCACATCTATTTTAAGACCTCTTATGTATCGCAACATCTCAATTTTAAATCACAAGTAAAACAGGATTTAGAAACTGGATCGCTATATTCTTTTGATGATTTCAGAAATGATTTGGACCATATTCATAACAATCTTATAACAGGTGTTACTTATAAGAGGATATTGGGAGATTTCATAGTCTCTTTAAATGCTGGATATCGCAACGATTTCTTGAAAGTTAAAAACCCTTCCAGTCGTCGTCGTAAAGTGTTCCATAATGTTGTTCCATCTGCAATAATAGAATGGCAAATAAATAAGCGTAATAAGTTGCAAGCTAATTATGAGCGTAATTACCTGATGCCACAATCACTAAGCTTTGCGCTAGGTAACCGCTTACAGGGATACTCTTCCATCATTAGTGGAAACGATGATTTGGAAATACAGGGTAGTAATGTGGTTAGCCTTAGTTATAACTATAACAAGACTTATGGATTAGGTTTTTCAATATTTGCCAGTTATCGAGACCTCTCGCATGTGGCAGTAAATAGTTTTATCGTTGATTCTGTTTACAGAACCACCATACCCATACAGTTAGATCAGGGTAATAATAGTTTTAATATAAAATGGAAGACTTCTTATATCAAACCTTACTGGAACTTAAGATTTATCAGTTCTTATCGTAATTCAACATCTGTAGGTTTAATTAACCTTTTAAAGGTATTTACCGTTAGAAATGTCATTGACAACGCACTTTCTTTCAAAACCGTTTTTAAGAAAAAACCTAATCTTGATGTAACGTTCGCACAAATCTATTATAATAATAGAATTGATGGTTTAGAAAATAGGCAGAACAATTTATCGCTGGACATCGGCACTTATTACAATTATAATAGTTGGGATTTCGAGATTGACTATACATTTACTTCTTTTAGCAGTTCAGGTGCTACTAATTCTGACACAATTTTTGATAATTTGAGTACGAGTGTTAAATACCACGCAGAAGATAGCTTATGGACGTTTGACCTATCCTTATATAATTTAACAGGAAATCAAGTTAATGCTAGAACGAGTTTTAATACTACTTTAGTAGTTGATTATCGTACTGCGGTTTTTCCTAGATATGCCCAGATCAGTATCATAAGGAAGATTTAGATGGTTTATGATTGGTGTAAAACCACGTCGCGCTTGTTTGCAATGCGTTCATATAAGAAGCGCATTTGCAATGCGCAAATGATTAACTTACAACATTTCTCCAATACTCGCGCAGGGAATTAAGTTTGATTTGTAGAAAATAGTCAAGTATTCATTTAAGAAACCGCTTTCATTTTGAGAGCGGTTTTTTTGTGGGTTTTTGCTTTCGCGAAAGCGGAGCAGCCACAATCCCATCTCACTATAATTTGAACGTTTCATCGAGATTACGTTCTCAAAATATAACAATTTGGAAAACTCATATCAAACGAATTTTACCTAAAATTAAAACCGCAAAACCACGCTGGATGATGCACTTATAAACATTGATCAATCCAGCGTAGAAAGTGGAATTATCTATGAAAGAGTAAACATTATTTGCCACAAGTGACAATCCATATAATCCTAATAAGAAATTATAAACGGAGATGATCAACTCTACAGATCGCGATGTAAATTATAATCGGTTTCTAAAACAACTGGATGAGCAGTTCCATTTTATTTAAAAGCATTCTCCCCAGTGATATCCATTCCTGTAATTAACAAATGAATATCGTGGGTTCCTTCATAGGTGATGACACTTTCCAGATTCATCATGTGGCGCATGATGCTGTATTCACCGGTAATTCCCATACCACCTAAAATCTGTCGGGCTTCACGGGCTATTTTTATTGCGATCTCTACGTTGTTGCGTTTGGCCATGGAAATCTGGCCACTCGTTGCTTTTCCTTGTTCCCTAAGAACTCCCAGTCTCCAGGCGAGCAGTTGCGCCTTGGTAATCTCGGTAATCATCTCGGCAAGTTTCTTTTGTTGCAGTTGGAATGCGGCAATCGGTTTGCCAAATTGGATTCTCTCCTTTGCATACCTCAGTGCCGTGTCATAACAATCCATGGCAGCACCTATCGCTCCCCAGGCTATGCCAAAACGGGCACTGTCCAAACAGCTCAACGGCGCGCCCAGACCCGTGCGGCCCGGTAAAATATTTGATTTGGGAACTTTAACGTCCTGAAAGATCAACTCACCGGTAGAACTGGCTCTCAATGACCACTTATTATGGGTCTCTGGGGTGGAAAAACCTTCCATACCGCGCTCTACAAGTACTCCATGAATGCGATCATCCTCATCCTTTGCCCAGACTACGGCAACATCACAAAAGGGACTGTTGGAGATCCATAGTTTAGCACCGTTGAGGATTACGTGGTCACCGGCATCTTTAAACCGAGTCACCATACCTCCTGGATTTGATCCATGATCTGGCTCGGTAAGCCCAAATGATCCCATAAACTCTCCGCTGGCCAACTTGGGCAGGAACTTCATTTTTTGCTCCTCGCTTCCATACTTCCAGATGGGATACATGACGAGTGAGGATTGCACGGAAGCAGTAGATCTCACGCCACTATCACCGCGCTCTATTTCCTGCATGATCAGTCCATAACTTATTTGGTCAAGGCCCGCGCCACCGTATTGCTCTGGAATATAGGGGCCAAAGGCTCCTATCTCTGCAAGACCGGGAATAATACTTTTGGGAAATTGGGCATCCTGTGCAGCTTTTTCGATTATAGGTGAAACATCACGCTTTACCCATGCCCGCGCCGTATCGCGTATCATTTTATGTTCTTCCGTGAGAAGGTCGTCAAGCTGGTAATAGTCGGGTGCTTCAAATAAATCTGGCTTCATAGCTTTGGGTTAAAAGGTGCTTTTATTGATAAATAGGTAATAGGTCGTAAAAATAGCCATAGCAATACGTATTATGCATAAAATTATGGCAGAATATTTACCGTTCTCACAGTTTTAGATAAAAATCTTTGACCAGTTTTAAATAATCGTCGGTATAGATATGGCGGGACTTCTCCAGTACAAGCTCATTGATAACGGGAGTGTTGTTGTGGTGTATGCTTTCGCGAAAGCAAAATTCCAACAAACATCTCTTCACTTCACTATCCTCATTGCCACGTACATAGGTTGTTCTTACCGGTGCCAGCTGAAAATGGGCTGCAATTTCCAATAATCTGATCTCGCGATCCTTCGGGATTATACAGGCAAATCTACCGTCCGGCGCCAGTAATTTATAGACGCCATAGATCAATTCTTCAAAGGGCAGGTGATCGTCAAAGCGTGCCATAGCCCGGGAATCCGGTAGGTGAACGTCGGCAGTCTGATTAAAATAGGGTGGGTTGCTTATGATAAGGTCATAATATTCAAGATCTTCCTCCTCATAAAACTCTTGAAAACTTGCGTGATAGCAATACAGGCGATCTGCCCACGGACTGTTTTCAAAATTGAGCGCCGCTTCTTCAAATGCTCCGTCATCGATCTCTAGGGCATCTATTTGCGCATGTCCCAATCGCTGGGCAAGAATAAGTGCAAGTACACCTGTGCCAGTTCCTATATCGAGTACGCTGGAAACCTCGGGAGCTGCACTGCACCAGGCTCCCAACAGGACGGAGTCAGTGCCTATCTTTTGGGCGCTGCTTTCCTGCAGTACTTCAAACTTTTTAAACTTGAAGGTGGACATAAGTGGTTTTTAGTTAATAGTGTAATTGTTACCAGTGCTTCTCACGTGAATCCATAACCTATTGGGATTTGTCATATTCAAATAATTAACACACGCCCTAAGTGAGATTTGTAAGATTAACCAGCACGACATTAAATAGTAAGCAGTGCTTATGAATAAATTGTAAGCGTTAGGACAGGTATAGATCAATAAGTCCATCGGTAGTGGTAACAAAGATGGTTTTGTTTTCTCGATCTACCTTATCGATAAAATCATCGATCATGGGAATAAGAACCTCGCGGCCATTGTTCTCCACCTCAAAAAGTGCTTGTGAGGTAGTATCGTTGATGCCAGAGATTGTTCCCACCTCGCCATAACTGGAGTCGATCATTTTAAAACCTATCACCTCGTGAAAGTAAAATTGGTTTCCCTTGAGCTGTGGCAGGTTGGTGAGTGGAAGGTAGAGTTCTTTTTTCATGAGTGCATCTGCGGCGGCCTCATCATCTACATCTTCTATTTTTAAACGCAGGAGCATGGATTTGTGCAACTGGCTCTTTAAAATAAAAAATGGAATCAATTTTTTACCGATCTCGATAAAAACTGATTCCATTTCTAAAAATAATTCAGGTTCGTCGGTGTCTAGTTTGACCAGCAACTCCCCTTTAAAACTGAATTTATTGACAACTGTTCCTACGTAAAAACAATCTTCCTTACGCATGACAGCCTTTAATAGTTATTCTGCTGATTTATCTTCGTTTCCTGTAACTTTATCCACCACTTTTTCTACGGTCTCAGTTACAGTTTCAATAACCTCAGAGGCTACGTCCCCAGCGTCAGATATTGCGTCAACCACAGTTTCTGCGGCTTGTTCAATAACTGGTGCGTTTGCAGCGATACGAGCTTCATTCACAGCTTTTTCAGCTTCTAGGGCTTTTGCAGCATCAGCTTTTGCCTGATCTTGAAGACCGGTAGCCTTACCAGAGATCTTAGCAGATTTTTCTTCTAGCCAAGCATTGAATTTTTCTTCGGCCTGCTCCTCGGTAAGGGCACCCTTAGTCACTCCACCCTTAAGGTGTTTCTTGAGCATTACTCCTTTGTAACCAAGTAGTGCACGGGCAGTATCAGTAGGCTGTGCACCATTTTCCAACCACTTTACAGAACCATCAACATCTAGGTTGATCGTTGCTGGGTTTGTGTTGGGATTATAGGTTCCCAATTTTTCAAGAAATTTTCCATCTCTCTTAGCACGCGCGTCTGCTGCTACGATCCAGTAAAAAGGCTTTCCTTTCTTACCGTGTCTCTGTAATCTTATTTTTACGGGCATATCATTAAATTTGCGGGTTCCCGACCCTGATTATTAATTAAGGCTGCAAAAGTATATTTTTTTATTCACTCCGCTAGGTTATTATTATTTTATTTACATTTGGAAGTCTTAAAAACAATATGAAAATATGTTTAAAGTTATAAATAAAGTTTTGGTAGCGGCACTTGTTGGCATTACGCTTACTTCATGTGAGAAGAACCTAGATGTGGACAGTACACCAGCCTTACAGGCAGTGCGCAACGGTACATTCTATGGTGCAGATAGAATGGTAGCGGTAAAGAATGCAGATGGTACACTTACCATTTCTGGAGTCAATCCGTTGGAGACCTTGAGCATCAATCTATCCTCTGATGCACTGGGAACTTACCTATTGGGTCCTGGAACCGATAATGATGCGGTCTATATATTTAATGATACTAACGCGTTCTCAACCTCCAGGGGCTTTGGTCGTGGAGAGGTGAGGCTTACTCCCAGCCAGGTTCCCAATAGCATTTCCGGCTCATTTGACTTCGTTAGTTATCTTCCAGGTCAGGCAGACTCCCTCTACATGCGCGAGGGGATCATCTACCAGGTGCCGTTCGGTAATCCCATTGATGATACGACTCCCATTGACTTTACATCCTCGTTCAACGCTCTCGTGAATGGAGTAGGTTTGAATCCAGTAGGCGTGGTCCCCATCTCTACCGACGGTGTTCTAACCCTCAATGCGGCAAATAATGATCGCGATTTCATAAGACTTATCTTTCCGGTAAACATCACTGTGGGTACCTATCCCATTGCACGTGCAGGCAGCTATAAGGCGAGCTATGATCCTGAAAGTGCAGGCGTTTTGCCCGCAGTTTCAGGCACGTTGGAAATTACCGCAGTAGATGTAACAGCTGCGACGGTGGAGGGAACCTTCAGTTTTGAAACAGGACCTCCTGGTAATTTTCAGGTTACAGAAGGTGTTTTTGCGGTCGAGTACTAAGGTTTCAGATAGATTTTTTTACCCCTGTAGTCGATCACTGCTTTGGCGGTGATAAGAAAGTCCGCGCCCAGTAATCCCTGAATGGATTTCATTCCCTCCGTTTTTAGTGCATTGTTGATGTAGTTCATATCCATGCTCAAGAGCGTACTGTCCTGATCGCTCCAGTCACCTAGTTCCAGCGTATTGTTGTGGGATATGCGCGGTCTTAAACTACCGCTCGCCGTTCCTATGCTGCGATCCATGAACTGGGTCTCCAGCTTAAATTCCTTGTACATTTCTTGATTGATACAGCTTGCGCTCGCGCCCGTATCTACAATAAACCTCCCTTCATGGCCGTTGATCTTTGCTTTGGTAACGATGTGGCCGCTCTTTGAGGAAAGCCTTATGGTGTGCACGATGTAGCCTTGCGACAAAAGTATTTTTTTAAGTGAGGACATTAAGTGTGATTGAGCAGGTAAAGATAATCACGCTTTCGCGAAAGCTGACTCAACCACAATCTCTATTTTTGCCACATGATTTTAACCGATACCCATACACACCTATATAGTGAGGCCTTTGACGATGATCGAGAAGAAATGATCAACAATGCCATCCAACTGGGAATTGAACGTTTTTTTGTTCCCGCGATAGACTCCACCTACATTCCGGCAATGCTGGCCCTGCAAGAAAAATTCCCTTCAAATGTTCACCTCATGGCAGGTTTGCATCCCACGCACGTCAAGGCAGACTTTGAAGCTGAACTGGAGCTCGTTAAAAAAATGGTTGCAGATGAAAAGGTCGTTGCCATCGGCGAAATAGGGATAGACCTCTACTGGGACAGGTCTTATGAACAGCAGCAGCGCGACGCCTTTAAACAGCAGATAGAGCTGTCCATCCAAGAAGACCTGCCTATTGCCATTCATTGCAGGGATGCCTTTAACGAGGTCTTTGAGGTGCTGGAAGAATATAGAGGAAGTCGTTTAAAAGGGATATTCCATTGTTTTACGGGAAGCTTAGAACAGGCTCAACATGCAGTTGATCTCAACCTTAAGTTAGGTATAGGTGGAGTGGTGACTTTTAAAAATGGCAAGATTGACCAATTTTTAAGTGAGATAGCGATTTCAAACATTGTTTTGGAAACAGACTCGCCCTATCTAGCACCAGCACCCTATAGGGGTAAACGTAATGAAAGTGCCCACTTGCGCATCATCGCAGAGAAAGTCGCAGAGATCTACCGGTTGGGCATCGAGGATGTTGCCAGCGCTACAACCTTAAATTCTTTTGAAGTATTCGGTGTATAAAATTGAGTTGGTTACATTTGTGGCTTAGCTATGGAAAAAGAAAGTACCTACGACGACATCAGGTTTTTCAACGATGAGGAAGTACAGGTTGCGCTGTTGAGCGCGGTAAGACATCCCATGATAAAAACCTTATTAAAATACTCCTTTCCCCATCTGGAATATGCCCAGATAAAGGAAATAGTAAACGGCTGCAAGTCCATTGATGATTTTCAGCGAGAGGTGATCTGTAATACCGTGGGACGTATATTGACGGACTCCTCGGCCGGACTGTCCACATCGGGTTTCAAGGATCTGGATGCGCGTCTATCCTACTTATATATCTCCAATCATCGGGACATCGTGCTGGACACCTGCATACTCAACCTTGTACTGTTTGACAAGGGACTGGTACGCACGGCAAGTGCGGTGGGCGATAATCTTGTACAGCGACCTTTTGTAAATGCATTGAGCAAACTTACCCGCAACTTTATCGTGAAAAGGGGCGAGGGACCGCGAGAGACCCTTTTGAGCAGTAAAAAACTGAGCAACTACATAAAAAAATTGCTCAGGCAGGATGGACAGAGCGTGTGGCTTGCACAACGCCAGGGAAGGACAAAGGATGGAAATGATGTAACCCAACAGGGTGTGCTCAAAATGCTGGCGCTCGCCGCTGGAGAACTACCCCTGGATCAATACTTGAATGACCTGCGCATCGTACCCGTTTCCATTTCCTATGAATATGACCCCACCGACCTACTAAAAGTTCCAGAGCTTCTCGCAAAAAATGCTCAGGAAGACTACGTCAAATCTGAAAACGAGGATTTCAACAGCATCATGAGCGGTGCACTGGGCCAGAAAAAGCACATACATATTACCGCGGGCAGGCCGTTGTCCATCATCAATGATACGGGAATGGGAACTAATCAAGTACTCAAGCAATTAGTGACCACTCTAGATACCACCATACAGATGAACTATCAACTGTGGCCTACAAATTATATCGCTTACGACCTGCTCCATAAAACAGATCGATATGCCGCTAACTATACCGAACATGATAAACAGCAATTTGAACGACGCTTGAGACTAAGGGTCGATGTTACCGAGACAGATGCCGTGGCGAGCTTCCTTAATATGTATGCAAGGCCGGTTTCCAACAAGGAACAGATAAAACAAGCGCATGAAGTCTAGGATCCTATTGATCTACACGGGCGGTACCATAGGAATGATCAAGGACCCGGAAACGGGAGCGCTCAAATCCTTTAATTTTGCCGAATTGCTCGTTCATGTGCCCGAGGTCAAACTGCTGGATTGCCAGGTGGACAATTTTTCATTTGAAAAGCCCATCGACTCATCTAACATGAGCCTGGAATACTGGCAGATGCTGGGAAATGTTATTGATACCAAGTATGATGATTATGATGGATTTGTGGTGCTTCACGGCAGCGATACCATGTCGCATACGGGCAGCACGCTTAGTTTTTTGTTCAATGGACTCAAAAAGCCCATTATTTTAACTGGGTCACAGCTTCCCATAGGTGATTTGCGTACCGATGCAAAGGAAAACCTCATAACCAGTTTACAGCTCGCTTGCCAAAATGATGGTGTCCAACCGCTCATACAGGAGGTGTGCATTTATTTTGAATACCAATTGTATAGGGCTAACCGCACCGCCAAAATGAATGCAGAGCATTTTGAGGCATTCAGTTCACCTAATTTTCCGCCCATCGCAATAAGTGGTGTGCATCTCAACATCGACCGGTCATTGTTGTGGAGGGATGATGGTAGTTACGCTTTCGCGAAAGCGGACTCTAAAAAAACCCACTCAATCCACAAGGACGGGATGACCTACGTTCAAGGATTGGAAAGCAGCATCGTTATTTTAAAATTGTTCCCGGGAATTACCAAAGAGGTGGTTCATAGCATCTGTAATATCAATAATCTCAAGGGATTGATACTGGAAACCTATGGTAGCGGAAACGCGCCTAACGAAAAATGGTTTATAGATGAACTAAAGATAGCGATCAATAATCGCGTAGAGATCGTCAATGTTACACAATGCAGGGGCGGCTCGGTCGATATGGGGAAGTACGAGACCAGTGTCGAGCTGGAAAAAATAGGTGTGGTATCTGGCAAGGATATCACTACCGAAGCTGCGGTGGCAAAAATGATGTTCCTGCTCAAGAATTTAGATAACCGTCCAGAGTTCAAGCATTTTTTTGAAATGTCCCTAAAAGGTGAGCTTACCGAGTAACTGGGCCATCAACTCCAGCTGCATTGCTACTTACATAGTAAGGTCAATAAAGCGGTCGTGCAATAGTTAAATAAAGTTATGTTTGTTTCAACCTGTATTTATGATGGCAATCCTCATCAATTCAAAAGGAACGGAATCTTGAGGTATTTTTCCGTGAAGAGGATCAAGGATGGGGTCACCTGTTGATTTATACTGGAGCATAAAAGTTTATGGCGACTTTACCCAATTATATTACAGCCTTAATTTAAGGGTTTGCAGGATAATTTTTATTTTTAAGGAAAAGGTAGTTTATGTAATCTTAGAATAATGATTACTTTTGCAGTCCCAAAAATAGTGAGGTGGCCGAGCGGTCGAAGGCGCACGCCTGGAAAGCGTGTAAACGGAAACGTTTCGAGGGTTCGAATCCCTTCCTCACTACTAGATATTAAACCCGGTTCTTTAAAAGAGTCGGGTTTTTTATTTCATAAAGTGATGAGTAGTTGCTGGCTGAGATCGTTTTACCCTGACAAAGGTGGAAATCGAGCGCCCCCACTTAGTTAAGAAATCATAAAATTTCATTTTGGTTTTCTGTCTAGATTATTTTATTGAGGGATTTTAAAATGCGCTTTAATAAATCTAGGGGCTCAGTTTTGATATTCCGATTGGGTTCAATATCTTGTTTACAGGAGTTTAGTAAAATATAGTCCAGGTAATTAATCAATGCCCACCAAGAATTACATTCGTATGAGTAGATGGTCAGCGCGCAAATTTTTACTTAAAATATCAATCATTAACATTATCACTTCACTTTTATCCCAATAGTTTATATATTTACCCCTTAACATAGAAATTAAATAAATCAATAAATCTTCAAATGAAACAATCACTTTCTATTTTGTTCATGGCAGTAGTAATGATGTTGGGTGTATCTAACACGGCAACAGCTGCAACAACGACAATCAATGCGGCTGCAATCGCAACTACGGTAACGCAAGATCCAGCTCCGGATACTACGGAGAACATCACTTTCCACCAACAGCTTAAGAACAGGTACATTGAAGGTGGACCGGTTTTTATGTCCTTTGTACTTATCTGTTTGATTTTGGGACTTGCCATTGCTATTGAAAGAATTATTTATTTAAACCTTTCTACCACAAATTCCAAAAAACTTGCAGCAGATGTAGAAGCTGCTCTTAAAAGTGGTGGAGTAGAAGCTGCAAAAGATGTTTGTCGCAATACAAAAGGGCCTGTAGCGTCCATATATTATCAAGGATTGGATCGCGCTGATGAAAGTGTTGAGGCTGCCGAAAAAGCAGTTGTCGCCTATGGTGGAGTGCAGATGGGTCAGTTGGAAAAAAACGTTTCTTGGGTGTCCTTGTTTATCGCTCTTGCTCCCATGTTGGGATTTATGGGAACGGTACTAGGTATGATCGATGCTTTTGACAATATCCAGACGGCTGGTGCCATGGAACCTGCACTGGTTGCCGGTGGTATTAAAGTGGCTCTTTTGACAACGGTTTTTGGTCTTATTGTAGCTATTATTCTTCAAGTATTCTATAACTACATCATCGCTAAGATCGATAGTATCGTAAACGACATGGAAGATGCATCCATTACTTTGATCGATATCCTTGTAGATTACAAGAACAACAAACTGTAATATTTCCTCATTTTTAAAAACCTACTATAATGGTTATTCATAAAGTATTAAAGTACCTCGTGCTTTTGCTTAGCGTCGTTACCGCTGTTTTCTTTATCTATACGATATCGCAGGGTGATGACTCTATCAAGATCGACGAAGGAGGCATACAGGCCTCCACCGTTACTCCTTTAATGTATATGTCATACGTTATGCTCGCAATAATAATTGCGGCAGTTCTTATTTTTTTAGTGGCAAATCTCATTGCTAACCCAGCGGCCTTGAAAAAGGCACTGCTTTCTGTTGGCATAGTTGTTGTAATTTGTGCGATAGCTTATTTTGTATTTGCAGATGGTAGCGATGCCGCAAACAACGCCATAGAATTGGACGACGGCGAGTATCTATCAGAGGCCAATTCTAAGATTATAGGAGCTTCCATATACACTTTTTATATTATGGCTTTTCTGGCGGTTGCTTCTATAATATGGGCTGGAGTTACTAAATTAATTAAGAAATAAAACTATGGCTAGAAGATCTGCACCAGAAGTTAATGCGGGATCGATGGCAGACATCGCATTCCTGTTATTGATCTTCTTCCTCGTTACAACTACGATAGAAATAGATAGTGGTATTGCAAGCAAACTGCCGCCGCCGCTTGAAGATGATGCTGTTCCACCACCCAAGAAAAAGAAGAATATTCTTCAGGTTCTGGTTAATCAGAACGATCAGTTACAGGTTAATGATGATTTGACTGAAATCAAGGATCTTACTCAAATAGCAGTGGATTTCTTAGATAATGGAGGAGGAACTGAGCCAGGTAAGCAGTGTAACTATTGTCAGGGCGATAAGGATCCCGAGTCGTCAGACAATCCCAAAACTGCGGTAATTTCCCTAGTTAACGATCGACAGGCTTCCTATAGAATGTACCTGACCGTAACCAACGAGTTAGTTAGGGCATATACCATCCTACGTAATAGGGAGGCTAAAAGATTGTTTGGAGAAACTTATGAGTCCATGGTACAGCGACTTGCAGATGTACCAACAGCCGATAAAGAATCTCCAGAAACGGAGCAATTAAAAGCTGATATCAAGGAAGTGCAGGATTTGTTTCCAAGAGTTCTTTCTGAAGCCGAACCTCAAAACAGAGAATAAAAATGTCTAAATTCAAAAAGAAAAAGAGTGGAGAACTTCCACCGGTATCTACAGCATCGCTGCCGGATATCGTTTTTATGTTATTGTTCTTCTTCATGGTAGCCACGGTAATGCGTGAGGATGAGTTGATGATTCAAAATACGCTGCCTCAAGCTAACCAGGTAGAAAAGCTGGAGTCTAAGGAAAAGCTGATGTATATCTATATCGGTAAGCCGGGTGCAAGTTACCAGAGACAGCATGGGACCAGTGAAGTCGTGCAACTGGGTGATAAGATAGCGCAGGTATCAGATGTTCAAACATTTGTGAACACTAAGCGCAATGCAATGCCAGAAAATCTGCAGGATGAGATGATGGTTTCCTTGAAAGTAGATCGTGATTCTAAAGTTGGTATTCTTACTGATGTGAAGCAGGAACTGAGAGAAGCGATGGCCTTAAAGATCAATTACACCGCTAGTCAGGGTGACCCGATGAAGAATCTGCGCAAGTAATTACAGCATTTAAAATATCATTAAGCCATTTGATCTCAAGTGGCTTTTTTTATGCTCTATTTTTTCAGATGTTGTATATCATTCTATATATCTTTATATAATTATGAAACTGTTTTTTTTTCTAGTAGGCTTATTGCTCACAATGCCTTCCTTTTCCCAAAACGAGGAAAAGGAAGGTAATGCCATACCCCAGGTAGTAGATTCACTTTATCGAGAAGATCAATTTTATATAGGTCTGTCTTTCAATCTCATAAATAACGAACCAGACGGATTCTCACAAAATGGCTTCTCTGGAGGTTTGCATCTGGGATTCATAAGGGATATGCCATTTAATGAACGACGTAATAAAGCCATAGGAGTAGGATTGGGATGGTCTGCAAATACCTACAATTCTAATTTGCTGATTACTAAGGACAGCTCTAACAACACGGTATTTGATCTGGTAGAAGAAGATGATGAGGCTGATTCCAATCGGTTTTACACCAATCTTGTTGAAATGCCCATCCAGTACCGCTGGCGTACTTCCACCACGACCGAGGAAAGCTTTTGGCGCATCTATACTGGATTAAAATTGGGCTATCTCTACGGATTCAAGTCCAGTTTTCAAAATCCCAACGGAAATATAGAAGTGCGAAATCCAGACGGTTTGGATCGCTGGAGGTACTCAGCAACATTAACCATAGGTAATGGAAGTTTCAATGCTTTTTTTCAGTACAACTTAAATCCCTTGTTCGGAGATAGCAGGTTGATCGATGGAAGTAGTATAGGTTTGCAGCCTATAAAGTTTGGGATCGAATTTTACTTATTGTAAAAGAGCAATCCATTGAGCGATAAAAACGATCTGGCAGACGAGTCCTACGGTAAAGCCAAAAACCAACTCATGTCCAGCGTGAGCCTTCATGGATAAGCGAGAAGTTGCCGTAAGACCACTGGCTATGGCAATTGCGATTATTAGTTGAATAAGGGATAATCCCATCAACATCGATATACTGATGGCAAAACCCAACATCCCGCCCATGGCCATCATGTGCAAACTCAGTTTGTATCTGGAAAGCGATAAAACTATCGCAATGATGCTCGCAATAAAAACCCCTATAAAGAAATAATACAAAGACACGTAAGCTCCATCGTTGAGCACGCCACGCAATACGATTAGAATAAGCAATCCGTAGATAACCAGCGGTAAAATGCGTTCCCTTGGGCTTTCCAGATGGATGCTCTGCACCAGTTTTAAAATTTTGAGAACCAAAAAGAATAGGATTGGTATAACTGCCGTGAGCAGGAAGATCAAGTACATCTTGATGCGTGCGTTCTCTCCGTCCAGTATATCGGCATAGTTAAAATACCACAGACTGACCAGGGAAGGCACAAAAACGGGATTGGCCAGATAACTCCACAGCCTTAGAAACCGTTGCATAGACCTTATATTTCCTTACGCAATCTCGCTACGGGAATGTCGAGCTGCTCCCGGTATTTTGCTACCGTCCTTCTTGCTATAAGATAACCTTGTTCCTTCAGCATTCCGGCCAGTTTTTGATCGGTATAGGGTTTTTTCTTGTTCTCGTCCCTTACGACATGTTCGAGAATCTTTTTGATCTCTCTGGTGGAAACCTCCTCACCGTCCGAGTTGGTCATGGACTCCGAGAAAAATAATTTGATCAATTTAGTGCCGTAGGGAGTGTCCACATATTTTGAATTGGCGACACGCGACACGGTGGAGACATCCATGTGGATCTTGTCGGCGATATCTTTAAGAATCATCGGTCTCAAGTTGCGCTCATCGCCGGTAAGAAAATATTTTTCTTGATAGTGCATGATCGTGGACATGGTCATGAACAAAGTTTCTTGACGCTGCTTTATAGCCTCGATAAACCATTTTGCACCATCCAGTTTTTGCTTGATGAACATCACGGCATCCTTTTGGGATTTGGTCTTTTCCTTTGCCTCTTTATATCCTTTGAGCATGTTAGAGTAGTCACGAGATACGTGCAGCTCTGGTGCATTGCGACCGTTTAAGGTCAGTTCCAGTTCTCCATCTTTAATGCGTATCACAAAATCGGGAACCACCTGTTCCACCATGCGCGTACTACCGCCAGCATAGGAACTTCCAGGTTTTGGGTTGAGATGTTCAATATCCTCAATGGCATCTCTCAATTGATCCTCGGTAATGTCATATTTGGACATCAACTTGGAATAATGCTTCTTGCTAAAGGCGTCAAAAGAATCCCGGATCAATTTAATGGCGAGCTCACTACTTTCTGTTTTCCGCTTTCGCGAAAGCTGTATCAACAAACATTCCTTCAAGTCTCTGGCACCTACGCCGGCAGGATCTAATGAGTGAACCGTTTTGAGTACCTTTTCAACCTGCGAGACTTCGGTATAAATATTTTGCGTGAATGCGAGATCGTCCGTAATGTCCTCCAGCGAACGTCTTATATAACCGCTGTTATCGATACTTCCCACAAGATATTCGGCAATCTGGAACTCTTCATCGCTCAATCTGATGGTGTTCAATTGATCCCTTAACGTCTGCGTAAATGATTTTCCCGAAGCGTAGGGAATGCTCTTCTCATCATCGTCCGCGCTGTAGTTGTTTGCTCTGGTGCGGTAATCGGGAACCTCGTCGTCGCTCAGGTAGTCATCCACATTGATGTCGGCCTCGATGGTCTCGTTGCCATCGTCATAATCATCCTCGTTCGAAAACTCATCATACTCATCCTCAGACTTTTCCTTGCCATCATCCAACGCTGGGTTTTCTTCCAGCTCAGACTTGACACGTTGTTCAAATGCCTGTGTGGGCAGCTGGATCAATTTCATCAATTGAATTTGCTGAGGCGAGAGCTTTTGGGAAAGTTTAAAATTTAATGATTGCTTGAGCATGGCGTTGAGTTATAGGTAAAAATAACAAATGACTTATTTAAGTTGGTTCAATTTGTTAAAAAAATAACGCGTCTCAGATTTTTTGTGAGAGTGTCGATTGACGATTGGACTTAGAATTAGCTCGCGGCCGTTATTCAAAATCGAAATTTCTCAATAAACGTTTTACTTTCCAAATTATACTATCTTTAATTATCTGAATATGCTACAATTAATAAGACACGATATAGAACTGGACGATGAAACGGGCAATTACTGCTCTTGCATCCGACGACTGAGCGACCTAAGAAGCGATGGAGAGAAATGCATAAGGTATTATGATCCCAAGTTTAGTTTTTGGTTGAGTGTTGATCCATTGGCGGAGAAAACTATGGAAGCATATGTTTACGCAAGCAACAACCCAATCAAGCAGTGACAATGAGTGTAAATTTCTTTGCAAAATTTGCAGATGGTTTTGAAAAAGGCGGTAAGCTTGCAGATCAAATGATTGGAACTGTTGATTACTAGGCACAGGTTGTTTCAATGCTGGATCAAGCTAAAAATGATGATGATAGAACAACTCGTCAAATTATGGAAGTTCAATATTCATATGATACTCCAACACGTTCTGTGGATTCTACCCTGGCCCCTAGAGAGTTTTCTGGTTCGATAGAACAGGTAAATAAAAGTATTGACTCTATTAAAGTTATTAATCAACAACGAGCTGAAAGGAAAAATAAATGGTTTTGAAATATAAATTTGGATTGAATACTTTGCTTTTCTCATCAATGTTGTTTATTTCTTGTAAAGATCGAGATGTAAGAATAAAAAACTATGAAAATGGAAAAATTAAATTGAAAACCTCTTATTCCCTTGGAGGTAATGCACTTAAAAGTGAGTTTTATGACAGAAGAGGTTATTTAAAAAGTATTTATTATTTCGATAATAATTTAATCGATAGCCTATCTGCTTATCATTCCAATGGGGAGTTGTACAAAACAGGAAACATAATTAATGGAAAAAAAAATGGATGGTGGAGCGTGTATGACACTGAGAATAATTTAATTGAAAGAAATGAATATATTATAAAGGATAATGCCTTACATAAAAATCAAGCTATTCATTATAAAACTTCAAAAAAGGTAGATAGTTCAAGAAGTTCATTTTATAATGTAAACTTACCCGAAAAAATTACGGAAGGTAAAAATATTGGATTCATTAGGTACAATTAAAACATTGAAAGTAGATCAAAAATTGTTTATGATGTAATCGAGAATGAGTCTATAAATGGGATAAAAACTAGTGACACGTTTTATGCAGATCCGGATAATAAAAATATCAAAATAGGATTCTTAGCTAATCAAGATAGAATTCAAAAATTAGAGGGTAAAATTGTAGAGGAGTATGTAGAGGTCATTAAAATTAATCCAGATAGCTTAAAATATAATATAAAAGCTCATGTTAAGTACTTTAATGAAAAGTTTTACATGGACAAATAATATATTTTAAGGATACACTGCAACCGAGTCGCACTCGTTAAATCCCACCCTGCCGCCGAGTTGCACCCAGCGACCGCAAACATAGCGCAATATTAACCCTAAAATCAAAAATACCCAACAAACCATCGATATTCAAAATTATACTACCTTTCAACTCCAATGAATAAATTGATAATTTTAGGCAATGACAAAACTGCAAATGCGCACGCTGCCTTGCAACACACTTATGAACTTATCGGAGAGGCGTTTGAACTATCCGCTCCAGTCACAAATAATGGTAATGACGACTGGTCACATAATCTGGACGAGGGCGTGGCCACCTATTGGTTTCATTCTGATCATCTGGGCAGTAGTAGCTACATTACCGATGATACGGGTAATGTAACGCAACACTTAGAATACCTGCCCTTTGGAGAAACGCTGGTAGAGGAGCATCAAAACAGTAATGACACGCCGTATAAGTTCAATGGTAAGGAGCTGGACGACGAGACGGGCAATTACTACTACGGCGCGAGGTATTATGATCCCAAGTTTAGTTTTTGGTTGAGCGTGGATCCATTAGCAGAGCAAACTAAGGAGCCATATTCTTATGTGGGAAATAATCCTATAAGTTTTACAGATCCAACAGGAAAATTTAAAGTGCCAATTCACTCAAGAATTACAAAAAACGCGATGGCTAAAATGAAATTTGCAAATACATTGTTGTTTAGAAGCGACTTACAATTAGGTATCCAAGGAGCAGATTATGTAGAATTTGCGGCAGATTTACATTTTGATGGACGTGAAAATTTCGCTGAAGTAAATAACACTTGGACAAATTTAAATAATAAAATAAATGAAACAACAGGTAATATAGGTTTAGGAAATAGAGCTCTTGGAGGCTTGGATGTTATTGCTTTGGGGAAGCAATTACATACTGTTCAAGATTTTTATGCTCATTCTAATTATGTAGAGTTATATGTTGAATATTATCAAAATAACAATGGTGGTTAGATGCCAACATCAGTACCAATCTATGATGTAGAAAATAATGGATCTAATGATCCTATATTTAAATCAATTTTAAAAGATAACTTAAGAACAGAGACCTTTAATTTTATGGATAATGAATTTATTGATTTCGATCCATTTCACGAAAATAAAGATTCGCCAAATAGTCATAACAAAATGAATAAAGACGAAGCTACTACGGCAATAGGTAAATTAGCAGAAAAAGTGGCAACCGAACATACAACTGTAATATTAGAAAAAATTGAAAACTAATGATATCTATTTTATTAATTATAATTGTAATTGCTTTAATAATTCTATTCATCAAAAAGTTCAGATCAAATAATAAACATATCTTATTTTATTTTGCAATCATATCATTCATTATATTTTTTGGTTTGAGATTTTATGAATTTACAACTGATCTATCTGATATTGATTATTACAAAGTTTCAATGTATTTTCTTTATTTAGCATTAGGTTTTTGTCTATTTGGCATAATTCACAGGCTTCTCAAAAGAAATGGTGTAGAGTTATGGTAATGTTTTAAACTGGGACTTTTACAAGATTTTTGGAAATATGCGCTGAATATCAGTGATGCAAAAATTCGAATGCTGGCGCCGAGTTGCACTCGGTGTCCGCACACTTAGCACGATATTAAACCTTAAAATCAAAAACCTCTAACAAACCATCGATATTCAAAATTATACTACCTTTCAACTCCAATGAATGAGTTGATGATTTTTTGGATTGGGCTAATCTAGATCAAAAAATAATAGATTGGATGCAGTCTCAAAAGCAATGATAATGAAAATCATATTAAAAATACTTTTTCTTTTAGCATTGATGTACGCAATTTTTTTAATGTCATTTACTGGATTATTTGACTTTTTCAATAAATCTCCACGTATCCCATTTTGGACTTCGGTGATAGAAAACGATTTACCTAAACTAATTGCAATTATTGCTATGATGGTTCTTTCAATAAAGATTATCAAATCTATTTTAAAAGAAATAGGATGAAACTCTTCCAATTATTTAGCTCTGCACTGCATTTGTGTTCAATAAACATTTAAAAATACCCCACACACTACCACCGAGTCGCCATCGTTATCCACACATAACTAAAAAAGCAGCAAGGCAAAGTTTGTAATAAATCGAGATGTCTGTGGTTTGCAATTTTTCGCGCCTGCCTGCCGGCTAGGCAAGAAAGCTAAATTCCCAATAATCAATCATCACAACTTTAAATACAAAAGGTTTAAGCAACCTCAACACTTCATGTCAAAATAAAAAAAGCACAAATCCCAGCCAAAACTGAAATCTATGCTCCCTATTCTATAATCTAATTTTCTCCCTTAAAACTCTGCGTTGCCAGGAGTACGTGGGTAGGGGATTACATCGCGTATGTTTCCCATACCGGTCACAAACATGACCAGCCGCTCAAAACCAAGTCCAAAACCGCTGTGCACCACACTACCAAATTTGCGCATGTCCAGATACCAGCCCAGTTCTTCCAGCGGGATATCCATCGCTTGCATTTTCTCTTTGAGCACGTCATAACGTTCCTCACGCTGTGATCCACCGACCATCTCGCCGATTCCCGGGAATAAAATATCCATGGCGCGCACGGTGTCGCGACCTTGTTCATCGGGATCATTCAATCGCATATAAAATGCCTTGATCGTTGCCGGATAGTCAAATAATATTACGGGACATTCAAAGTGCTTTTCCACCAAGAAACGCTCGTGTTCTGATTGAAGATCGGCGCCCCATTGATCGATGGGATATTTGAACTTCTTCTTTTTGTTGGGTTTGGAATCTCTAAGAATATCGATCGCCTCGGTATAAGAAACGCGCTTGAAATTGTTTTTAAGGACAAAATCCAGTTTTTTGCGCAACGGCATGGGGCTGCGCTCTGCAGTCGGCTTGGACTTATCTTCCTCTTCCAGACGGTTTTCTAAAAACTCAATGTCATCAGCACAATGTTTCATCGCATAATCGATCACATATTTTAGAAAATCCTCTGCGAGATCCATGTTTGCATCCAGATCATTAAAAGCTACTTCCGGTTCAATCATCCAAAACTCCGCAAGGTGACGTGAAGTATTAGAGTTCTCAGCTCTAAAAGTAGGGCCGAAGGTATATACCTGTCCCAGTCCCATCGCATAGGTTTCTGCCTCTAGCTGACCGGACACGGTAAGATTTGCTTCTTTTTCAAAAAAGTCCTCGCGATAATCAATACTTCCATCATCATTCAATGGCGGGTTTTTAGGATCCAGCGTAGAAACACGGAACATCTCGCCCGCGCCCTCAGCATCACTACCAGTAAGAATAGGAGTGTGCGCTTGATAAAAACCTTGTTCCTGAAAATACTTATGTACCGCAAAAGAAAGCGCCGCTCTCACACGCATCACCGCGCCAAAGGTGTTGGTACGCACCCGTAAATGCGCCTGTTCTCTCAGTGTTTCTAGCTTATGTCTTTTGGGAGATAAAACGGTCAGTTTAACGTCCTCGGGATTTGCGGTGGCAAGAATTTTAACTTTAGTGGCTTGAAGTTCCACCTTCTGCCCACTTCCTTCACTTTCTACCAGAGTACCAGTAACCATGACCGCTGCAGCAACGGTAATTTTGTCCAACACGCCCGCATCATGATTTTCTGGCTCGATCACACACTGTAGATTATGGATCGTTGAACCATCGTTAAGAGCAATAAAACGATCATTTCTAAAACTGCGCACCCAGCCCCTCACGCTCATTTCTATCAAGCTAGGTTCTGATTTAAGTATTGCGTCTATTCTTTTCATAGGATATCAAACAAGCGGCAAATATAATTTTATTGTAGTGGATAGGCAATGTTGAAGATCTCGCTTTCGCGAAAGCGGAATGGAAAAAACAATTTTAAAATTTCAAGTTCCAAGTTCCAAATTCCAAATTCCAAATTCCAAATCACAAATCACAAATCACAAAATCCAAAATCCAATATTCGATATTCAATATTCGGTATTCGATATTCATTCTTCTTCATCCATACCTTCTCGCGGTATGATGGGCAGTGCAGGTTTCCTAAAGGTCTGTTTGTTTGCGATGCTGCGTTCCAGGGAAAGCAACATGCTGGGGAGTAATAATAAATTGGCCAGCATCGCAAACAATAAAGTTGCACTTACCAGTGCTCCCAGCGCGACCGTTCCGCCAAAACTAGAGATCGTAAACGTGGAAAACCCGAAGAACAATACGATAGAAGTATAGAACATACTCACGCCAGTTTCCCGCAATGCCGCATAAACAGATCGCTTGATCTTCCAGTCATTGGCAATCAATTCCTGACGGTATTTTGCCAGAAAGTGAATGGTATCATCCACCGAAATACCAAAGGCTATGGAAAATACCAGAATAGTCGATGGTTTTATGGGAACTCCCAGATAGCCCATGAGTCCAGCGGTAATGAGTAGCGGGAGCAAATTGGGAACAAGGGATACGAGGATCATTTTAAAGGATTTGAACATCCACGCCATGAATAATGCAATCAATAAAACCGCAAGGCTCAATGACAGTACAAGATTATTGATGAGATAATTGGTTCCTTTTTGGAAGATCAAGGCTTTTCCGGTGAGGGTAACTTCATAGTCTTGATCTGGAAAAACATTTTGGATTTCGGTCCGGAGATTTTCCTCCACACGCTGCATGCGATCAGTCCCCATATCTTTCATAAAGGTTGTAATGCGCGCGTATTGACCGGTGCTGTCCACATAACTTTTCATGAGCGCGACATCGCCACCGCTCTGTTTGAGTAACGGTGCCATAAAAATGCGCTCATTGCTCGTGGGCAGGTCATAAAATTCGGGATCGCCACCGTAGAATGCCTGTTTTGTGTACTTGATAATGGATACGATGGACATAGGTCTGGAAAGCTCTGGAGTTTCAAGGATGTGTTCTTCCAGCTTATCAAGTTTTTTTAAGGTTTTGGGCTTGCTTACTCCTTCTTTTGATCGAGTATTCACTACTATTTCCAATGGCATGATTCCGTCAAAGCTTTCCTCAAAGAACTTGATGTCCTTATAGAACTGCATGCTCTTGGGCATGTCCTCGATCATGCTTCCCGACACTTTGATCTGGTACATTCCCACCATGCTTGCCATGAGTAAAAGCACACTGGTGATGTAGATCGCGATGCGGTGACGGCGCACCATAAGTTCTGTCCAGGAAACAAAACCCCCTATCCAGCGCTTTCTCAAATGCTCCAGATGCCGGTCTTTTGGCACTGGTAGATAGCTATAGATTATGGGGATGATCATTAAACTGATCAAGAATATCGACACGATACAGATAGATGCAACGATACCAAATTCCTTGAGCAAGGTGCTGTCGGTAAAAATAAAGGTGGCAAAACCACTTGCGGTGGTCAGGTTGGTCATCAGGGTTGCGTTGCCGACTTTGGTAATCACCCGCTGCAGCGATTTGGCCTGATTGCCATGATTCTTGATTTCCTGCTGGTATTTGTTGATCAGGAAAATACAGTTGGGAATTCCTATAACGATGATAAGTGGCGGGATGAGCGCGGTAAGCACCGTAATCTGATAGCCCAACAACCCCAGGATTCCAAAAGCCCACATCACACCTACCACAACGGTGATAATAGATATAAATGTCGCCCTACCAGATCTAAAAAAGAAGAAGAAAATCCCAGAGGTTACCAACAACGCGGCAAGCAAGAAGTAACCGATCTCGTCAACGATATTTTTTGCGTTGAGCGTTCTTATGTACGGCATTCCAGAAATCTTGATGTCGAGGCCGTACTCCTTTTTATAAAACTCGATCAAGGGTTCAAAATCTTCCAGAATAAACGTCTTGCGATCTACCGTATTTACCACCTCCTTCTTCATGTAGATCGCGGTGCGTATCACGCTATCCTTCTCAGAGAAGATCAGGTTTTTATAAAATGGAAGTTCAGAAAAGAGTTTCTTCTTGAAGTTTTTTAGTTCGTTATTAGAAGTCAGTTCTTTATCCAGCACCTCACCGATGATAAACTTTTTATTGTCCTCAGATTTTTTGAGGTCGGGAAGGTTTGCAGTGGAAAGGACAAAATCTATCTCGGGAAAAGTTTCCAGCGAGTCGGCAATCTCGTTCCAGGCGTTGAACTGCTGGTAGGTGCTGAGAGACTTGTTGGGAATCCCAATGATTATCAGGTTTCCTTCCTCGCCAAAGCGTTTTACAAATTCATTGTATTCCTCGTTAACTGGGTGGTCGTCAGGCAGCAGGTTTGCCTCGGTATGAGTAAATTCTATGTGTCGCCACTGGAATACCATAAAAACCGTAGCGAGGATCAACAGGCCCAGAACGACCTCGCGATTGCGCAGGATCAACCGGGCAACACCATTCCAAAACTGAAAACTTGATAATTTTTTCATGCGTGGGCTAAGCCTGCAAAGTTATTTTAAAAAACCCAGAGTTGCCAGAAATAGGCATGCCATCCAACTTATGACGCTACAGCTCCAGATAAAATGTGAACTTTACGGCAATATTATCTTCAATATCCGGCAGGTGGTAAGCGCCATATCGATAACTGGCACTCAACCCAAAACCAAAGATCAATTTATTGAGCTCAAAACCACTTTCCAGATAACCGTGCTCCAGGGTGTCAAAGTCCACATTTATATGTTGCTGTCTATCGTCCAGGTCTCCTATGGCAAATTTGGAGATAAGCACGAGTTCAGGCTTTAAAAACGAGGCAATATTAAAGGCATCAAAGCGGTGCTTCACCTGTGAGACCAGCAAGCGGTCTGAGAAGAATTCATTAAAGTACATGGTCTCAAAACTACGTCGTCCCGCTACCGAGAACCGCTGTAGGACTTCATCCTTATTGGGCGCGTTGGGATAGGCATGATACAGGTGGGTGAGTGGAACATCACCACTGGCAAAATGTCCCTCAACGCTCAGCTCTGTCTTCTGGTTGTCCCTGCCGTCTATAACGTAGAGCATTTTTCCCGACAGCTTCAGGTAATCAAAATCAGAATCCAGCACGTTGCTCACTCCTTTGGTAACCTGACCGCTCATGACTGGATAACCAGCAGTGGTTTCTTGATAACCCCTGGGCGTGCGCATGAACTTGCTCAAGGGACTCCACCGTATTCCCAGGGCGGCTTCTGTCAGCGCATATTCTGCAAATGGATCATTTTCTGGCTGGAAGATGTAAGAAGTGGTTTGAACGATCCGCTTTCGCGAAAGCGAGACCTCCCCAATAACCGTGGCAAATGGACGTTGCTGGATGGAGATACCGTGTTCCTTGAATAGATAAAATGTGGGAATGTTGATCAATCGAGGTTCAAATAACGAATATACGCGGGCGTCGGTCAAGAAACTTTCTGCCGCAAACTCGTTGATATCGTCCTGTTTATAAATATTCAACCACGTATTTTTATCTTTATCAATGCGATAGCCCACGTTCATCTTGTACTTGAACGTACGATCTTTGGTACCGTAGGCGAGATAGCCGCCCAGCCTCCAGCTTTCACTCAACTTTTCATTGGTCGTGCCGCCTATTCCCAGTCTAAAGGCTTCATAATCATTGTACTTAACAAGGTATTTAAGGTCTATATCAAAGAATCCAACGGGATAATAACCTACCTTGAACTTATCTAGGGTCTCTAGTTTACGGGTAATATTTGAGGCGAGAACAACACTGTCCAGCTGCATGAAGCTTGCTAGATCATCATTGGACAAGGCATCTTTATCGCGGTATTGTGTCCAGTAGTTTTTGTCTTTTTCAAGCGCACTATCGAGAATGTCTATTTCAACGGCCTCTCTACCATATTCCTGGTCCGGATCATTTTTAAAATTGGAATTGGTTGTTTTGAGGATGAGATAGAGATCGTCCTCTGGATTTTTGAGAGCCTTTTCCTTTTCGGTCCCTACCTGCAAACGAGCTCCAAAGATCTCCAGTTCTTTTTTATCCTTTTCCTTTTTAATGAACAGCTCGCGGCTGGTGGGAAACCACAGGTCAAATTCTTCATTAAATTCATACCCGTGATTGGCTGCAATATTTAGGATTCCCTCGCTCAAAAAACGGGCTCGTGCAACTGCACCGCTCTCATTATCTATATAGAGGTCGCCATTAAGGGTGTTCTTGTTGTTCTTGTTCTGATCATAAAAGGAAACCTTGGTTACTGCCCTGCCCTGGATGACGGAATCTTTTGAAATGGAATAGGTGTATGTCTTTAATCCTGCCTGGCTCAACGGATTCATAAATTCCAGGTCTAGGATGACATACTTTTTATCGTAAACATTTTCTGATTGGAACTTGATCGTATAGATGGGATAGACCGGTGCTTTGAATCCGGGCATATTGGTTCCCGTGATCATTTCCTTATAACCTTCATCGGGATCGTTGAGGTGTATGGAGGTCTTTTCGGCATACAAGACCTTAGTCCTCATTAATGTCTTGCGCAGCTCTGTTTTTTTATATCCCGGTCCTGTAAGTGCTTCTGGGTCACCGGCTACTTTTAGATTTTGGTAGGCTTCATAGCTCAAATAGGACAGCTTCAGGGCGGGATCATTTTCTGCTTTGCGCGCTATGGCACTTTCTATAAGCTGCACGGCGTTCTGATCCTGGATGACTTGTGACCAACATGAGTGTCCAGCGCAACATAATATGAATACTAGTGATATTCTTAACAAGTAGGGTGTTTTAGGAATCTTCCAAAATTAAAGAAAGCGGTTAGACCTCCACGGGTGCGTTAAGATAAGATTATGACCTTAAACTATTTAAAATAAAAAACCTGCCGTTGGTGACGGCAGGTTTTTTATTTTTTTCAAGAAATTATACGGTCATGATTTCCTTCTCTTTGACTACAATCATTTCGTCAATCTTTGCGATGTGCTTGTTGGTAAGCGCTTGAATTTCTTCTTCGACACTTTTCTGGAGATCTTCAGAAATCTCGATTTTCTTCAGTTCGTTCATGGCCACCTTGCGGTCGTTGCGCACTCCGATTTTTGCCTCTTCGCCCTCTGCCTTGGATTGTTTTGCAAGACTTATACGACGTTCCTCAGTAAGCGCAGGTACGTTGATGATGATCATGTCGCCATTGTTCATGGGGTTGAGCCCCAGGTTTGCAAACATGATCCCCTTTTCTATGGGAGTAATCATTTGCTTTTCCCACGGTTGTACACTTATGGTGCGGGCGTCTGGAGTATTTACGTTTGCCACCTGTGATAATGGTGTCTGGCTACCGTAATAATCTACCATAACACCGCCCAGCATTGCTGGACTTGCTTTACCGGCACGTATGTTGAGTAGGGATTTTTCAAGGTGTTTTATGGCCTTGTTCATGTCTTCCTTTGCACTGTCTATAATAAAATCAACTTCTTCGCTCATGGCTTTCTAGATTAGGACTTTGATCGCAAATATATTATTACTCGGTTACATTTGGACTTTAGTCCCTATATTTTCACCTTTTAATAACTTTATAAGGTTGCCGTTTGTATTCATGTCAAATACGATAATGGGCAACTCATTCTCTTGACTTAAAGTAAAGGCGGTCGTATCCATTACTTTCAATCCTTTTTTAAGAACATCTTCAAAGGTGATGAAGTCAAATTTTGTCGCGTTTTCATCCTTCTCGGGATCAGCGGTATAGATGCCGTCCACACGCGTGCCTTTAAGAATGACATCGGCCTCGATCTCAATGGCCCTCAATACCGCGGCACTGTCAGTGGTGAAATATGGATTTCCCGTCCCTCCACCAAAAATCACGACCCGTCCCTTCTCAAGGTGTCTCATCGCGCGGCGTCTTATAAAGGGCTCTGCAACCTCATCTATGCGTATCGCGGTCTGTAAGCGGGTCTGTATTCCAGCATCTTCCAGCGCACTTTGCAGCGCAAGGCCGTTGATCACCGTGGCCAGCATTCCCATGTGGTCGCCCTGTACGCGATCCATCCCATTGCTCGCTCCAGCCACTCCTCTAAAGATGTTTCCACCGCCTATGACGATGGCGACCTCGATCCCCAGGTCGATGACCTCTCGTATCTCCTGGGCATATTCTGCCAGTCTGATCGGGTCGATTCCATATTGACGATTACCCATTAGGGCCTCTCCAGAGAGTTTAAGTAAAATGCGATTGTATTTCATAAGTTCCTTGCGTGTCCTGCAAATATAATATTTGAAAAGTGGGGATGGAAGAATGTTTACGCTTTCGCGAAAGCGAGACAACTTTCAAACTTAAACTTGAACTCGAACTCGAACTCGAACCTGAACTCGAACTTGAACTCGAATCTAAATCTAAATGAAAAATGAAGCAGCACACGCTCAACCAAGTATGGAAATTCAATAATAAAGTTATAATCCTTGCGGAAATAAAATAAAAAACAAACTTTACTCACCAACTCACCAACTCACCAACTCACCAACTCACCAACTCACCAACTCACCGACTCACCGACTCACCGACTCACCGACTCACCGACTCACCGACTCACCGACTCACCGACTAATTCAAAGACTCACTATCTTTGCCAGCTACAATTACATTATTTATGTTCCAACTGGGAAAAACCATTGTTTCTGACGATCTTCTTGAAAAGGATTTTGTGTGCAACCTTACCGCCTGTAAGGGAGTGTGTTGCGTAGCTGGGGAGGCTGGAGCACCTTTGGAACAGGATGAGCTTCACATCCTTGAAGATGAATATGAGAATATAAAACCTTATTTGAGACCTGAGGGAATTGCAGCCATCGAGTCACAGGGAACCTGGGTAGAACGAGAAAATGGAGAGCTGGAAACGCCCTTAGTTAACGGTGCAGAATGCGCCTATACTACCTTCAAAAAAGATGGTACCGCACTCTGCGGTATTGAAGCAGCATACCGCGATGGGGCCACTGGCTTTTACAAGCCCATTTCCTGCCATCTATATCCGGTTAGAATTAAGGACTACACTGATTTTAAAGCGGTAAATTATCACAAATGGCAAATTTGCGATGATGCCTGTGCGCTGGGCGAGGAGCTGGGAGTTCCCGTCTATAAATTTTTAAAGGAATCCCTGATCAGAAAATTTGGAGCTGAGTGGTATCAAGAACTTGAAAAAATTGCAGAGGATTTTTAGCAGCTCTCTATGCATTTGATGTTTTAAAAGTTAGTTTTTTCAAACTATTTCACAAAGACACGTGGATAACTTTCTCATTCAGAATTTTTTTTGAAGGGTAGGAAACTATGTATAAATCCATCGCTATAACCTGTAAAACATAGGGTTGTTTAGGTTTAGGGACAATTATCGTAGTTTTGGCTTAAAGTCTTATTGATCAATATATTATAAAATTATATTTTATTTTATTTAACATTGTTTTTGCTGTTGAAAACTCCATTTTATAAATTTTCCAATTGCATGGCACAACGCTAATGATGTCTCATATTTGTTAACCCGATTAAGCAAACAATTTAATAACTCACATGGAAAACGCACAAACGACACAAGAACCTATTTTACAAGAAAACCCCAATCGATTTGTTATTTTCCCTATTCAGCACCACGATCTATGGGAATGGTACAAGAAACAGCAGGCCTGCATCTGGACGGCTGAAGAAATAGACCTTCACCAGGACATTACCGACTGGTCATCCTCACTCAACTCTGACGAGAAGTATTTTATCAAGCACATTCTCGCGTTTTTTGCCGCTAGTGATGGAATTGTTAATGAAAACCTTGCTGAGAACTTTGTAAATGAAGTTCAATATTCTGAGGCAAAATTCTTCTATGGTTTCCAGATCATGATGGAAAACATCCATTCTGAAACCTATTCTTTATTGATCGATACCTATGTGAAGGACGACAAGGAAAAGGACATGCTCTTTAAGGCTATTGAGAATTTTCCAGCCATTAAACTTAAAGGCAGACTGGGCGATGAAGTGGATCGATAGTCCATCTTTTGCCGAGCGATTGATTGCGTTTGCTGCGGTGGAGGGGATCTTCTTTTCTGGCGCATTTTGTTCTATATTTTGGTTAAAGAAAAGAGGACTGATGCCGGGACTTACTTTTTCCAATGAATTGATCTCTCGTGATGAGGGAATGCATTGTGACTTTGCAGTCCACCTACATAACCATCACTTGGTCAATAAAGTTCCTAAAGAACGTATCCAAGAAATCATCATTGATGCACTCAACATAGAACGTGAATTCATTACCGAGTCCCTTCCTGCCAGTCTTATAGGAATGAATGCAAAATTAATGACACAGTACCTTGAGTTTGTTACAGACCGCTTGTTAGTAGAATTGGAATGTGAGAAGGTGTACAATGTGACTAATCCGTTCGATTTTATGGACATGATCAACCTGCAGGGTAAAACCAACTTTTTTGAAAAAAGAGTGGGCGAGTATCAAAAAGCTGGGGTGATGAACAGTACAAAAGAAGGAAAGGAAGAGATGGATACATTCTCCCTAGATGCTGATTTTTAATCAACTAAGCCTTTAAAGTAACGCTGGCGGTAACTCGCTGCAATCTATAAAACAACTAAACAAGTTTAAAAACTTGTCTGAAAATATAAACCGATTCAAGAGATGGGACTGCACGTCCCATTTCATAACCCAAAAAAACGCCTCACGATATGTTTGTAGTAAAAAGAAATGGCCAGAAAGAGCCGGTAATGTTTGATAAGATTACCGCAAGGGTTCGTAAATTATGTTATGGACTTAGTAACCACGTGGATCCGGTTAAGGTTGCCATGCGTGTTATCGACGGTCTTTACGATGGTGTTACTACCAGTGAGCTGGATAATCTTGCGGCAGAGACTGCTGCGACAATGACCACCGCACATCCAGATTATGCACGACTTGCAGCACGTATCTCTGTTTCTAACCTGCACAAGAATACTAAGAAGACGTTTACTGACGTCGTGACCGATCTTTATGAATATATAAATCCACGGACGGATAAGAAAGCACCTATGATCAGTGATGAGGTGTACAAGGTTATTCAGGAAAACGCAGACCGTTTGAACTCTGCCATTATTTATAATCGTGATTTTGGGTATGATTATTTTGGGTTTAAGACCTTGGAGCGTAGTTATTTATTGAAGGTAAACGGTAAGATTGCAGAGCGTCCACAGCACATGTTGATGCGTGTTTCTGTTGGAATTCATTTAAACGATCTCGACGCTGCCATTGAGACCTATGAGTTGATGTCCAAAAAATACTTTACCCACGCTACGCCTACGTTATTCAATGCGGGTACGCCCAAGCCACAAATGTCCTCATGCTTCCTGCTTACCATGAAGGATGACAGTATTGAAGGTATTTACGACACCTTAAAGCAAACTGCAAAAATCTCCCAAAGCGCTGGAGGAATAGGATTGTCTATTCACAACATTAGAGCAAGGGGTTCTTATATAGGTGGAACAAATGGAACATCTAACGGGATCGTTCCCATGCTCAAAGTTTTTAATGATACGGCGAGATACGTAGATCAAGGTGGAGGAAAACGTAAGGGTTCCTTTGCTATCTACATGGAGCCATGGCATGCAGATATTTTTGACTTTCTGGAACTCAAAAAGAATCATGGTAAAGAAGAAATGCGTGCGCGCGATCTGTTCTACGCCATGTGGATGTCAGATCTTTTTATGAAACGTGTGGAATCTAATTCTACCTGGACGCTCATGTGTCCCAATGAATGTCCAGATCTTTATAATGTTTATGGTGATGAGTTTGAAGCACTTTATACTAAATATGAACAAGAAGGTCGCGGTCGCAAGACCATTCAAGCAAGAGAATTATGGGATAAGATCTTAGAATCCCAGATCGAGACCGGGACTCCATACATGTTGTATAAAGACGCTGCAAACCGCAAGTCCAACCAGAAGAACCTGGGAACCATTCGTTCTTCAAATCTCTGTACAGAGATCATGGAATATACCTCTCCAGATGAGGTGGCGGTATGTAACCTGGCATCGATCGCATTGCCCATGTTTGTAAAAGATGGCGCTTTTGACCACAAGGCACTTTATAAAGTAACTAAGCGAGTTACCCGCAATCTTAACAAGGTCATCGACCGCAATTTCTATCCGGTAAAAGAGGCTGAGAACTCAAACATGAGACACCGCCCGGTAGGACTGGGTATTCAAGGACTAGCTGACACGTTCATCATGCTGCGTTTGCCATTTACCTGTGAAGAGGCAAAAACACTTAATTCAGAGATTTTTGAGACACTTTATTTTGCAGCTTGTGAGGCAAGTATGGAAATGGCTCAAGAAGAAGGCCCATATTCAACATTTGCGGGATCGCCCATGTCGCAGGGAGAATTCCAGTACAATATGTGGAACATCAAGGATGAGGAACTGAGCGGTCGTTGGAACTGGTCAGCGTTGAGAAAAGATGTGATGGAGCACGGCGTGCGCAACTCATTACTGGTTGCTCCCATGCCTACGGCAAGTACTTCACAGATTTTGGGGAATAACGAGGCATTTGAGCCCTATACTTCCAATATCTATACGAGAAGAACGCTCTCTGGCGAATTCATCGTCGTCAATAAGCATTTGTTGAAAGACCTAGTAGATCTGGAATTGTGGGATGATAACCTTAAAAACGCGATCATGCGCAATAATGGTTCTATCCAGGCGATCGATGGTATTCCCGAAGATATTAAGGAGCTGTACAAGACCGTCTGGGAAATGAAGATGAAGGACATTATCGATATGTCCCGCCACAGAGGGTATTTCATTGACCAGTCGCAGTCACTCAACCTATTCATGGAAAACGTGAATACTTCTAAGCTCACCTCCATGCACTTCTACGCCTGGAAGAGCGGTCTCAAAACCGGTATGTACTATCTAAGAACCAAAGCAGCCGTGGATGCCATTAAATTTACCGTTACCAAGGAAGTTGCAAAAGCACCAGTTCCAGCTCTGGATGCCGTCAATTCTATAACCATAGAAGACGACCATACGGCTGCTGCAAAAGTGATGACTGCAAACAGTAACGTGGCAGAAACAAAAGTTATCGTCGAGAATGAAAGTATGAGTGCAGACGAGTATCGCGAGATACTGCAACGCGCCAAAGAAGCTGCCAGCAACGGCGACGACTGCGACATGTGCGGCTCGTAGATCATTGAGAGTAAACTAATACGTTAATCTACCCTTCTTAGCAATAAGAGGGGTTTTTTATGCCGTGGAAAAAATAATTTGTGTAGTTCCGCTTTCGCGAAAGCAGGATAACATTTAAATGCTCCTAAAAGTCAGATTTATAGCTGAACATTAATATTTCAAATAATATTTGAGGTACTTTCTCAAGGCTTCATATTTTTCTTCAGAACCAGAAATCGTAAAAATGAGCAGCTCACCTTCATGCTCGATAATTTCCAAAACACCATACCTCGTACCGAATGCTCCGTCATAGGTAAAGTCCGCAGAATGAACGAGAAGGTTATTGGTCGTGATCGTTCTTCTACCCATCGAGTGTATCTGTAGAGTAGCATAATTAATGACGGGTGATAGTTTCTGACGACTATCTTCCATCACTAGCCACTGACTATAAGCAGTGATTTGGTTATTAACGGGCATACGTTTGAACTCAACAAAGTATCTATTGGCAAATAGAGATAGGTCATCACTTCCATTTTTGGACGGGATAAGGTGAAATCCATTGGGGAATTTGAGTGTAATTACATCGTTAATTTGAAATGTGGTGTCTGGTATAGCTATACCATTGAATTGTCTTTTTACAAAACCGGTGGTAATTATTCTTTCCCTCTTACTCTCGTTAGCTAACTCTGTGGAGATGGTATTTTGTTTAGATCTGATTTCGTCCCGTGAAGTTGTGGTCATTACATTACTAACTAAACCATATAAGCTGTAGCAAATTGAGATTATCAGAGCGAGTGTTTTCCAGGAGAAGCTTTCGCTAGGACGATTATCTTTCCCGCGCATCCTATCATTCATCATTTCTCTGCCTGCCATTCTTTGTTGTCTGGAGATCTCTTTTTCAAAATCAGGACAGCTTAGATCAAATGCGGGCTTTTTAAAAGTCAAAGAACAAACGATGCCTCTTGCTGGGTCAAGAGTCCTTTTCTTGCATATTTTACAAAATTCTAGTTGGTCTGCAGGAGTCATTTTAATTTTTCTAACATTTAAAACTTGGTAGATAGGTGCTTATTTCTGTTTGATCCTGCCTTTTAAAAATGGGTTTTTCGGTAGTTATTGAGAAACGTATTCAAGAATTAGAAACCGATACGTACCGATTTAGAATTATCTAAACTTTCTTTAATTTTTGGAAGGATCACCAACAAATCGCTATTTAGTTTTTAGTGAAAACAAATCAAATATCTCGATCCATCATGATCTCAAACGTCGTCCCTGCATCCTTTTTACTTTCCAGCACTTTTATATTACCGTTGTGGTAATTGTTGATGATACGCTTGGCAAGCGATAGCCCGAGGCCCCAGCCGCGTTTTTTTGTCGTATATCCCGGTGTAAAGACTTTTTTCCAACTGCCTTTGGGAATGCCCTTTCCGGTATCGGAGACTCTTATATATACGTTGCGCACATCTGCCTTTAAAAAAACGGAAATGTTCCCTTTTCCCTTCATGGCATCGATGCCATTTTTAATGAGGTTTTCTATCACCCAGGCAAATAACTGTTCGTTGATCTTTACCATAATAGGCTGGTCGGGAACATCTATATTAAAGTTGATCAATTTTGAGGATCTTGAAGAAATGTAATTTGTCGCCATGACCGTTTGCTCGACCACATCTAGTTTTTCCAGTTTTGGGATGGAACCTATTTTTGAAAAGCGGTCGGTGATCATCTGGAGGCGTTTAACATCCTTTTCCATCTCATCAATATAGGTAGGGTCAACATCTGTATCACGCAAAATCACCGTCCAGCCTACGAGTGAAGAAAGTGGTGTGCCTATCTGGTGTGCACTTTCCTTGGCCATTCCCGCCCACAATTTATTCTGTTCAGAAGATTTTGTGGAACGGTAAAAGAAGTAGATCACCGCGCCGAAGAGTATTAAAATCAATACCAGCGCCAGCGGATAATATTTTAATTTTGTGAGAATAGTGCTATCTCCATAGTATAAGGTGGTAAGAACTTTTCCATCCAGTTCTGAGACTATGGGTTCATTTTCTTGCGCTAACTGTGTAATAAGCTGCTGTAATTTTAGTGAGTCATTTTCAATTTCCTCGGGAATATTTCTTGCTTTAATATTACCTTTTGAAGAGACTAATATTAGTGGCGTGGTACTGTCATTTCTTATAATCTGTAATGGGATTTCGAGTTGATTGAAATCACCGTCGATGGGAGAATTATTTATCTCTTTTTGCGCAGCGATCCATAGTTCAACATCGCGCAATTGGCTTTTTTTCAACTCGGTAAAAAACAAATAGGTATTCCAAAGAATAAGGGAGTTGATTATTAAGGCTGTTACAATAATTCCCCAGCGCAATGCATTGGTATGTTTGTTTAAATTCATAAGTGCAATTATGGAACGTGGAAAATGATTGTCTTCAAAAAACGGATTTTAAAGTTAGTTAGTCTCTTTTTACCAATAAAAAAAAGTCATCTTCGGTATTCAAATATCCTTGATCATAAACGAAATAATATATTGTTCCTTTCTTGGTCGTGTAAATACTGGTAAAAAAATTAAAGTCAAACCCCAAGGAAAGCAGTTTGTTGCGCGTGGTCTTGGTCTTTCCCTCGGGATTGATCCCATCAAGAATGCGGTAGTTTTTACGCAGACGGTTATTGATATTGCGCATGAGCGCAGAGCTGTCTTTGTTCAATTTATTGTTTGCCACGTTACGGCAATAATCACTGCAAAAACGTTTGTCCGCTCGTCCCTGAACCTTCTCTCCACACTCGGGACACGTTTTCTTTTCGCTCATTCTTTGTAGATTTTCAGTTACAGGTAATCAATTGGCATCAATCAATTGGAAGTTTTTTCCGATGATATCTGTCTAACTGCGGTAATCTTTTATGTAAATAATGTTAGGGTCTAATAGCACCTAATCATAAATTTCAGCAATTAGACTCCCCATGATTTCTATAAGGTCTTAATACTTTGTACTTAATACTAAGTACTATAGGCTCTAAATATACAAACAATTACAAACGGAAAATAACTTCAGAAATTTCTACTAGTTCAGATTGCGCTTATTGATAAAAAATTGTTGGAGCAAACGGGCGCATTCCATTTCTTTTATACCGCTGGTAACGGTAGTTTTTGGGTGCAATTGAGTTCCCATGGTCTTATAGCCTCGCTGTCCATCGCTTGCACCATAGACGATGTGTGAGATCTGTGACCAGTACAAAGCTCCCGCGCACATCTGGCAAGGTTCTAAGGTAACATAGAGCGTGCAGTTCTTGAGATATTTCCCGCCTAGAAAATTTGCTGCAGCAGTAATGGATTGCATCTCTGCATGGGCGGTAACATCAGTTAGGGTCTCGGTAAGGTTGTGGCCCTTTGCGATGATTCTATTGTCGATCACAATGACCGCACCCACGGGAATTTCTCCGCGATCCAGCGCGTTTTCGGCCTCGACGATGGCGCGGGACATAAAATAATCGTGGTCAAAAGGTTCTAACATGGATGAAGAATAAAATGAATAATAAAGGTAAAAATAATTTGTACGGCATTGAGCTACGTGATTATAAATTTTAAGGCAGGGACTTTGATCAGGTAAAAATTATCACATAAAAATCACTAGCCATGAGTAGGTATTATTCTTTTAAAATTCCAGAGCCTTGCAACGAGGACTGGAACACCATGTCGCCTTCTGCAAAAGGCAGATTTTGTTCTTCCTGTGAAAAAACCGTTATTGACTTCACAGGGATGAGTCGGTTGGAAATAGGTGCTTATCTTAAAGAGCATATTTCCAGCGGAGTTTGTGGACATATCAAAAAATCCCAACTGGACCAGATAGTCTTAAAGATCCCGGTTGAAGTTCTTATGGAGCAACGATTTAGTTCCCGTTTTTTTGCGCTGATGCTATTGGTAGTGATGGGAACGACTCTGTTCAGCTGTGTTTCAGATCATGGGACCAGACACAAAATAGATGCGGTGGAAGTCGTTGACACGGTCGTACAGGATTCAATCTTAAAATCAAATTGCGCTCAAACAACGCAAGTTTTCAACGACAGCCTTGTTGAAGACATTCCTATCACAGGTGGTTTTACAGCACCACCTCCACCGCCATTATCTGGTGAGGTTATAGTGGTTGAAGGCGATATAGATTTTCACGACTACAGCGATTACAACTATAATTATCATAGCGTAGATATTAAACCTAGGTTCAAAGATTCGCCCATCTTTACATCTGCACAAGAGGAAACCTTGTACTTTAATAATCGACTTAGCGACTTTATCGTCGAGCATTTTAGCGATTCGATTATAACAAAATCATCAAAATCTGATAGGTTCAAAATATTCGTTACCTTTTCAATGTTAGCAAATGGTCTTGTAGATGATATTGAAGTTAGGTCTGACAATGATATTCTCTCTCAAGAAGCAAAAAGAGTGATCTCGCTATTACCTCGATTTATTCCTGCTAAGGTGGACGGAGAAAATGTTTTAACTACTTATTCCATTCCCATTATTTTATAAATGAAGCGGATTTAAGGTTTTTGAAAGCTAATATTTATTATTATGGTTCTAAGTTGGTTAATCTAATGCTTGTTGGAGAAAAGTTACTTACATGACTTTTACAGGATGATTTCATGCACATTTAGAATCTTCTCCCAAGCTTCTCTATTTCGACGGGCTCAGCCCAAGTGTCAAAAGGTACATGTTGAAGTTCAAACTGATTGAACGAAGTGCTTAACTGCAAATCTTATTATTCATATTCATATTCATATCATTTCAAATTCGATTTCGAGTTCACTTTCATTTTCACTTCCATACCGCTTACCTTTGAATCATGTCCGAGAACCTACTTGATCGTATCGATAGTCCCGTTGATTTACGACGCTTTCGCGAAAGCGAACTCCCGACAATTGCCCAGGAACTAAGAAAATTCATCATTGATATTGTTGCCGTAAAAGAAGGGCATCTGGGCGCAAGTCTGGGAGTAATCGAGCTTACCATTGCGCTTACATTATGTGTTCAATACGCCAGTGGATCAACTGGTCTGGGATGTGGGACACCAGGCTTATGGTCATAAAATACTGACGGGAAGGCGGGAAGTTTTCCATACCAATCGGGATCTAGGTGGTATCTCCGGATTTCCCAAAAGGGAGGAGAGCGAGTATGACACCTTCGGCGTGGGACATAGTTCCACCTCCATAAGTGCGGCGCTGGGAATGGCGATGGCGAGTGCGCTCAACCAGGATCCCAAAAAGCACATCGCAGTCATAGGTGACGCAAGTATAGCCAGCGGGATGGCCTTTGAAGCCTTAAATCATGCAGGCGTGAGCGGTGCAGATCTTCTCGTCATTCTCAACGATAACGCAATAGGAATAGACCCTAGCGTCGGAGCTTTGAAAGAATATCTGACCAAAACAAAATCAGGCAAGGAAACGGGACAGGACAATATTTTTGAAGCACTCAACTTTGATTATTACGGCCCGATAGACGGCCACGATCTTCCCAAATTACTAGAAGAGCTCAAACACCAGCAAACCTTGACCCGACCGCGACTTCTCCATGTAAGGACCACAAAGGGAAAAGGGTTGCGCCAGGCCGAAAAAGACCAGGTGCGCTATCACGCACCGGGAAAATTTGACAAGATTACCGGCGATCTTACGCCCAGTGACAGCATGCCACTTCCGCCTAAATTTCAGGATGTTTTCGGTCATACGATTTTGGAGTTGGCTTACGGGAATCCCAACATTGTCGCGATCACACCGGCGATGCCCACGGGAAGTTCGCTCAAGATCATGATGGATGCCATGCCGCACCGTGCCTTTGACGTGGGTATCGCAGAGCAGCACGCAGTAACTCTTGCGGCAGGAATGGCAACCCAGGGAAAGGTGCCGTTCTGTAACATTTATTCCACCTTTTTGCAGCGTGCCTATGATCAGGTAATCCACGACGTTGCGTTGCAAAAACTGCCGGTCATTTTTTGTTTGGATCGTGCTGGACTTGTAGGTCAGGATGGTGCGACACATCATGGATCTTATGACCTCGCATTTTTGAACTGTGTCCCAGATCTTATTATTGCTGCACCCATGGATGCCGTAGAACTGCGCAATATCATGTACACGGCGTCACTGGGGCTGGATCTTCCCATCGCCATACGTTACCCGCGCGGCCGCGGCAGGATCCTGGACTGGAAACAACCTTTTGAGAGACTGGAAATGGGCAGTTCTAGAGTGATTTCTAAAGGTAAGAGCATCGCTATCATTTCCATCGGTGCGATAGGTGCGATGGTTCAGGAACTGATTTCCCATGAAGATCTAAACCTCACCCATCTGGACCTGCGATTTTTAAAACCGTTGGACAAAAAAGCACTGATTGAAATTTTCAGCAACCATGATCACATCATCACCATTGAGGACGGCACCGTAGTGGGCGGTATGGGTAGTGCTGTTATGGATCTCGCTTTCGCGAAAGCTTACAAAGGCACCATCCACAAACTGGGCCTACCAGATTCCTTCATAGAACACGGCCCCACTGCCGACCTGCACAAACTGGCAGGAATAGACCGTGGGACCGTATGGGAACTTATCAAAACGCTCAATGCGTTATCGCACTAATATTTTTTGGGATTTTTTGATACCGTTGCCCTGAAGCTGGACGATGTAATATCCCGATCTTAAACTGCGTACATTGACCTCGCTGCGAGAATTGGACAAATCTCTTTTCTGATTGTACAATTCCTGGCCGGACAGGTTGAAGATGCGTACATCTACATTATTGTACGCCTTGACAGATTCTATGTAGATCTTCCCGTCCTTGACCTCAGTAGGAAATAATTTAACTCCTGCGTCTGCTGCTATATCAGTTAGTCCCAAGGTGTCAAAAGTTCCCGTAAACATTCCCCTGCCGTGGGTGGTTGCTAGGATCGTGTTGTCGGACTCACGTAAATCCAGGTCCAGCACCTTAACATTAGTCATTCCATTGATCAACGGCACCCAGTTGGGAGAGGCATCGTTGAAGTTGCCTGTGGCATAGACTCCCATTTCGGTACCTATCATTACTTCGTTGGGCAATAATGGATTTTTCAAGATGCTCTTAACGGGAAGGTCTGGAAGATTACCCTCTTTTCCAACCCAAGTAGTTCCTCCATTGCTGGAATACCAGATGTTCTCTACGCCATAATTATGCATGGTAACAAAAATTTCCAGCTCTGTAGCGCCAAATTCGATATCAGAAACACTTCCCAAGAAGTTAGGTCCTGTAATATTTGTCCAGACGGGAGCAGTGGTGTTTGCATTTGCCACTCTTGCCAGGGTTGAAAACTCAGTTCCCACATATAGGGTAGAGGTGGCTGGATTAAAAGGTGACGCCTTCATCGCCGTAGGCCTGTTCCCAGAAATCATCCCGTTGCTCAGATCCCTGCAGTTGGCAGAAGTTGATAGGAGTTGACAGGCTTCAATAACATTACTTCCATTAGCGAAAGAGTTGGCGTAAAAGTAGTCCACGTTCTTATCCAGTTCGGCCACGTTGATAAAGTCACCTTCAGAATTATCACTGCAATTGTTTCCATTGATACAGTATCTAAATCCAAATCCAGGGAACGTCCGGTACTGGTGATTCTTGAACTGGAAGGTTGTGATCGCGTAGTTACTTGCCGCATCGATATCTACATGGCCACCATCTCCACCAGATACTTCCTGAAAACTATTTGCTCCAGCACTGGGATTAAAAACTCCCTGGGTTCCATTGTCCTGGGCGCCCCCTAAAAGTCCGCCCAGTGTCTGGCTTGATGAAATAGCTCCATAATAGAACTGGGTCACGTTGTAATCTAAATTGCGGGTACTAATTGCCGATGAGCTGACACCCGCGTTAACAAGATTTGAAGCCCAGGAAATTCCACCGTCACTTCCTATGATCGCTTGATTGGGATCGGTCGGGTGAAAGGACATCCAGTGCACATCTGCATGAATGAACGACACGTTGAGTGTATTGAGATTGGGATTGTTGGACCACTTTGAAATCTGTGTCCATGAATTGCCACCGTTGGTTGATTTGTGTAGATCGATCCCACCGGCATATACGATCTGATCGTTAGTAGGATCGACCTCGATCACAAGGTCGTAAAACGCTTGGTTCCTGGTAAAGTCCGTGCTTGGAATACCTAGGTCGGCATCATCGGGCTCTGCTATCTGTGGCAATGAGGTAAAACCATTGGTGGACTTATAGACATTGGCCTGTGAGCCGTTTACCTGTGCCGCGACATAAAAGAGGTCTGGGTCTGTTGCCGATGCTGCTATCTCAACACGATCTGCACCTCCTATAGCTCTCATCAAAGACCAGTTGAGCCCGTCCGTACTGCTGTAGATGCGGCCACCGCCCTGATTTGCTCCCGGAGTACTTATACTTCCAAAATAAAGCGTGTTGTCGGCACCTATCTCAAAATCATTGGGAATCACGTAAAAAGTCTGGCCCGAGAAGCTGTAGCTCATCGATGGATTCTCTATTCTAGCCCAGTTGTTTCCATTATCGGTACTGCGATAGAGACCTGCGCTTTGAGCCCCAAGGACATTAGTGGGATTGGAAATATTGAAATTGGGCGAATAATAGATCGCCGCTCCGACTCCTACATATAATTCACTACTTCCAGCAACATTCCTTACCGCGATATCGTTCACAAAAAATAATCCCGAAGAGAAAATGGCATTACTACCATTCAGGTTTCCTCCACCAGCGGCGTTAATATTTACACTTGCCCAGGTCACTCCACCATCCGTAGATTTATAGACTCCGTTACCTACGGACGCGCCAGAGGTATATTGCTCTCCAGTCCCTAGATAAAAGGTCTGCGGGTCGTTGGGATCTATTGCAAAACAACTTATGTTGAGGTTTGCCGCTATTCCAGTTACCAGATTCCATGGAGAATTGGCAGAGGTTATATTATCATTTACCCATAGGCCACCGCCCACGCCACCGGCAAATACCCGATTGTAATCTACACCATCACCATTATTTGCACCTACATCGTTTGGGTCATAAAAGGTGACCCGGGTTCTTCCTCCCACATTATTGGGGCCTCGATCTACCCAGGGCCGGAGGGAGTTTCCTGGAACACTATTGGTGATGGGGCCGGTTATGTCTATAGTTTCCACGATAAACGGAGTCGGGAATCCCAGGCGTGGATTCATGGTGAGCTCCCACATGCGCTCATTGTAGTTGTTGGGCGGCAGGCCTTGTGCCTTTCGCTCTGCCTTGCTCAGTTTTACGGTTTCATGGAATGGGCTGGTGGCAAAAAACTGCTCATGCTGCTGCCTTAATTGCTCTGCTTCACTGGTCTCTGGATTTTGTAACGTGGAATCTTCGTTGGGGCTCAGACAACCCACCACGCTCATAATAGTTATAAGAGCTGTGAGGTAAAACAATTTGTATTTCATTGTGGAAATTTTTGGGTTTAAATATACATATTTATGGGTACGATCTAGACAACACCATTGATCACATGGAACAGATCGAGCGATTTGCTATCGGTAAGTGAGGCTACATATCCACAACCATCGAGCAAGCGGTCATAGGGATTTTTAGAAAGTAGGCGCAAACCCTTACAGGTTCTCAATATAAGTTTATCGTAGGCAGTTTCTGTACCATGGAGTTCATTCATGGAAGCGTGCAGTACTTTATCGAGAATATCGTTCAAGACCTTGTAACCACCTATTTCTTTCTCGAGAACTTCCTGGTTTTGGTACACATTGCTAATGGTAATCGATAAAATATCGTCTATTTGAGCTTTGAATCGTGATTTGTCTATCAATGCTTTGGAAAAAGTACCGTTGAGGATGGCCTCTTCATTTTCCATAAAAACGCGTACACAATCGTTGATGAGCGTGTTTATTGCCAGTGATCTCAAATAGGAAATGCGCTCTGATGTTGTGGATAATTGAGAATAGACCTCGGTACGCATGGAGTCCCTCACCAGATTGAGCAATTGTTCCAGCGCATGGTCCTCACTTATCCAGCCCAGATTTATACCGTCCTCAAAATCGATGATCGTATAGCAAATATCATCTGCCGCCTCCACGAGATAGGTGAGGGGATGTCGCATAAAGGCTTCTGGACTGCCAGTCGGGTTTTCCAGCCCCAACACAGTTGCCACGAGTTTAAAATGTTCCCAATCTGCCTGAAAAATGCCAAACTTCTTCTGGGAAATATGTGGCGTCGGTTTTACGGGAAGCGACTCTTTGGGGTATTTTATAAACGCTCCCAAAGTCGCATAAGAAAGCCTCAATCCTCCTGGAGTACCGGGACGATCTAGATTGAGTAAGCGGTAGCCGTTAGCATTTCCCTCAAAATGGAGTAGGTCTTGTTGTTGCTTTCGCGAAAGCGTACTTATCAAATTACTTCCTCGATCTGTCAAGAAATAACTCCCGATCGCCTTCTCGCCGCTATGGCCAAATGGTGGGTTGCCTATATCGTGCGCCAGTGCCGCCGCCGCTACGATCGCCCCAAAATCCTGAAATTGGTAGCCCTTTTCCTGAAGATGCGGGTGTTTTTCCAACAGTAACTTGCCCGCCATGCGTCCCAGTGACCTTCCCACCACGCTTACTTCCAGACTGTGGGTGAGCCTGGTATGCACAAAACCAGTCTGGCTGAGAGGAATAACCTGTGTCTTATCCTGCAGGCTACGGAAGTATTGAGAGAATATGATGCGGTCATAATCTACTTCAAACCCCAGTCGCAACTCATCTTGTTCTGCGCGAGGTCTTAATGTGGTGTCGCCGTGTCTTTTTAAAGAAAGTAACTGTTCCCAGTGCATACCTTTTTTTGCGCAAGATAAGAGTTGCTGCTTTTGTTTTATAATCGCTTCATGTTAACTATAGGTTGGTAACATTAATTTAATCCACCCTATCATTATGATAAAGTTAGTTTAACCTTAAAACTGGAAAGTGTCTGTTTCTTTGCACCACAAACTGAAAATAAAATAAAATGAAAAAATTAATTCTTTCAATGTTGGCTATCGCAGCTTTATCTTTTAACTCCTGTGATAGCGATGACGATACTGGAACTCCTGTAGTAGAGCCCACCAGTAATATCATTACTGGTCAGATTACTACCAGTATGACTTTAACTAATGACCGCGTTTGGGAGTTGAGAGGTAGAACTACCGTTACTAACAACGCCATCTTGACTATAGAGCCTGGTACTATCGTAAAAGGTTTTCCAGGTCAGGGCGCAAATGCATCTGTACTGATTATCGCTAGAGGGGCACAAATTAATGCTAATGGAACTGCGGCATCACCCATCGTATTTACCAGTACTGCGGACAATATTTTATTAGGTCAGACTGCTGGAACCAACCTTAACCAAAACGACAGAGGTCTATGGGGAGGATTGATTATTTTAGGAAACGCAAGAGGTTCTTTCAGAGGAGATGTTGAGTCTGTTCAAATAGAGGGGATACCTGCAAGTGACACTAATGGTCTTTACGGTGGTACTGATGATGCAGACAGCTCGGGTACTTTAAATTATGTATCCATTCGCCATGGTGGTACCAACATAGGTGAAGGAAATGAGATCAACGGTCTGACTCTAGGTGGCGTAGGTAATGGAACTACAATCTCAAACATCGAGGTAGTTGCAAATGTTGATGACGGGATTGAATTTTTTGGAGGTTCTGTTAATGCTTCTAATCTTTTTGTATGGGCTGTAGGTGATGACTCAATAGACATAGATCAAGCATATTCTGGAACAATCACAAATGCTGGAATAGTATTGGGGGATATCTCTGATCATGGTCTTGAGATAGATGGTCCAGAAGGTTCATTGCAGGGGGAATTTACAATTAACGGTCTTACCATGTTTGGCAATATGAATACTCCCAATGGTGAGTACGCAGATTATCGCAGTAGAGCCCAAGGCAGCACGAACAATGTTTATGCTACAGGTTTCAAAACTGGAAGCGATATAGAACTGGACAATAATGGTGTTTCTCAAAACTATCTAGACGGTAACCTTACCTTTTCAAGTTGGGTTCTTGATGTAGCAGATGATGCCGCCGCTGCTGGTAGATTTGTTGAAAAAGTAGGTTGTGCAACAAATTGTGACGATAACGTAGGTAGTGAAGATATTAATGGAGATGATATAAACGAGCCATTTATAACGACTTTTACCGCAGATGCTACAGCATGGGCAACTGCTGGAACTACTGGAGGAGCAAACTTGTCTGCCTTTGCATGGACTTATGCAAACAATACTGCAAATCTAGGTTTCTAAACTTTAAAGCTTTTCAAAACTATGCCCACCATGATATAATGGTGGGCATTTTTTCCATTTTATAATATATTCTCATGACTTCTATTTGCTATAAAACATTTATCACCTTTTTATTTTCCGCATTGTGCCTTTCATCAGTTTGGGCACAAAATGGTACGCTTTCAGGGACGATTACGGATGGAGACTTTAATGATGGTTTAGCTTTTGCAAACATTGAAGTTAAAGGGACTGATTATGGTACTGCCACAGATTTTGAAGGAAAATATTCCATTAACATGGCACCAGGTTCTTATAAAGTTGTTTTTACTTTTGTAGGCTATAGTACAAAAGAAGTCACCGATGTGATTGTGAAAGCCGGCAAGGTAACGGTTCTTAACGTCACTCTCTCCAGCGCCGCCGATGCTCTCGATGATGTAGTCATTACGGTAACTAGAAGGAAAAATTCTGAGGAGGCTGTTCTTGAAGTGCAGAAAAATGCAACGGTAGTTCTTGATGGTCTTTCATCAGAGTCCATAAAAAAAGCAGGTTCTTCATCAGTGGCAAGTGCTGTTAAAGCTGTTCCAGGAGTCTCGGTTCAAGGAGGAAAATTTGTCTATGTAAGAGGTTTAGGAGATCGATATACAAAAACATTATTAAACGGTATGGAAGTGCCGGGACTAGACCCAGATCGCAATGCGCTACAATTGGACATATTTCCTACTGGGGTGCTTGAGAATCTACAAGTTAAAAAATCTGCTACTGCAGATTTAACGGCAGACTTTACCGGAGGTATCGTAGATATTCTAACTAAGGATATACCTTCTTCAAAAGAATATGCCATCAACATAAGCCTAGGTTACAATCCTGACATGCATTTTAATGAAGACTATTTAAGTTATGGAGGAAGTGATACTGATTTTTTAGGATTTGATGATGGATTGCGTGATTCACCTATAGCTACTGGTACAACAGTACCTTTGTTGCAACAGGATGGTGCACTGGTCAGGGAATTGACGAGCCGTTTCAATCCAGAGCTCGCCGCCATGAGAGAAAAGAGTTTTATGGATTATGGTTTTAGTTTTTCGGGAGGAAATAAGTACAACTATGAATCGGGAAACTCCCTGGGATTTACAGCATCCCTCTCCTATAAGAACGAGACGGAATTTTACGATGATTTTGTGGCGGGACAAATTTATAGAAAGAACCAAGAAGACCCTTCAGACTTCTCTCCTGTAATTGACAGGACTCAAAGAGGTTCAGTGGGAACTAATAATGTGTTATTAAATGGTTTGGCCGGGATCACCTATAAAACGGAACGATCAAAATACCGATTCAATGTCCTTCATATACAGAATGGGGAGTCTCAGGCAGCCGTTATCATCCAGCAAAATAGAGAAAGAGGATCCAATACTGTAAAAAAAGATGTTCTTACCTATACCCAACGAACCCTGACCAACCTATTGCTAGGTGGGGAACATAATAGTGTCAACGGCGACTGGAACTTTGAATGGAAACTTTCTCCTACACTTTCAAGGGTGGACGATAAAGATTTTAGAGTGACGCCATTTAGAATAGATAGTGGTACACCTACTATCGAACCGTCTGAAGCTGGGGATCCAACAAGGTTGTACAGAGAACTTGAAGAAATTAACCTTGCGGGAAGAGCAGATGCTACAAGAAGACACATGCTTTTTAGTAAACCTGCAAAGTTTAGTTTTGGTGCGGGCTATACCTATAAGAGTAGGGATTTCCTAGTTGATCAATATTCCTTTATTCTTCAAAATTTTCAGGGAACATCATTTAATGGAGATCCTAACCAGATTCTTGCACCAGAAAATATTTATGATCCAGCAACAAATTCGGGTGTGGCTGTAAGATCTGACTTTAATATAACTAACAACTTTGACTCACAGATCACTATTGCTAGTGCCTATGTGTCCGATGAGTTTCAGGTTACAGATCGTTTAAAATCAGTATTGGGAGTTAGGTTTGAGAAGTTTGACCTAGCCTATACTGGTCAAAATCAACGAGGTGATGTTTTTAACGATGAAAGATTTATTGATAAAGCCGACTTTTTTCCTAGTCTCAACCTTATTTATGACCTTACCGCTGCGCGAGACCTCAAATTAAGGGGCTCCTATTCAAGGACTACTGCAAGACCTTCATTTAGGGAAGCATCAGAAGCAGAGATATTTGACCCAATCTCAAATTTTTTCTTTATCGGAAATAAAGATATTCAACCCACCTATATTCAAAACCTCGATCTAAGACTTGAAAAATATTCAGAGGGTAATGACTTTTATGCTATCAGTGGTTTTTATAAGGATTTTAAAGATCCTATCGAGCTTAGTTTTATCCGCTCTGCCGAGGGTCAGTTTACGCCACTCAACCTAGGTAATGCAACCGTATTTGGTGCAGAGGTTGAAGTGAGAAAAAACCTGGGCTTTATTCCCGCGCTCAAGAATTTTAACGCCTCGATTAACGTATCGGTTATTGAATCTAGGCAAAATTATAGTGAGGACGAAGAAAACAACCGTAGAGATACATTGAGGGAAGGACAGACTTTGGATGACACCCGCCCATTGCAGGGCCAGTCGCCTTATTTGGTAAATGCAGGCCTCAATTATGAAACCGATTCTAATCTAAGGATAGGAGCATTTTTCAATGTACAAGGGCGTACATTAGAGATCGTCGGGTCAGGAGATATTCCAGATGTCTATACATTACCATTCAACTCCTTGAATCTGACCGCCAATAAAACTTTTGGCGAAGATATCCAACACAGCATAGGATTTAAGATCGAGAATATCCTGGGCGACGATGTGGAAAGCGAGTATGAATTTTTTGGGACGGGCAATGAAGTTTTCTCGTTCAGAAGTCCACAACAATCCTTTTCTTTAAGTTATGGGATAAAGTTTTAACGATTGAAAATTAGTGCCATGAATTTAAGCTACTCCATCGGGTGGCTTTTTTCATTTCATGGTTCCGCTTTCGCGAAAGCAGAATTCTCAACATCTCCTTCCCATATTAATAACAATTGCGTAACCTTGGTAAACATTTTTAGACCGACTTTTGCAGATTAACTGAAACTTGCCCCATGTCTGACATTTATATCATCATGCTCCTTATTCTTGCGGGTCTTGCCATAACAGATCTCGTGGTGGGAGTAAGCAATGATGCGGTCAACTTTTTGAACAGCGCCATAGGTTCTAAGGCGATCAGTTTTAAGACCATTATGATTATCGCGAGTGTGGGAATTGCCCTGGGAGCGTTGTCCTCACAGGGAATGATGGAAGTTGCCCGTAAAGGTATTTTTGTTCCTGCAGAGTTCTACTTTGACGAGGTCATGATCATTTTTATGGCGGTAATGATTACCGATATTTTATTGCTGGACTTTTTTAATACCATGGGACTGCCTACTTCCACCACGGTTTCCATCGTCTTTGAACTACTGGGCGCGGCGGTCTGCATGTCTATTATTAAAATCAATAACAACGATTCTGAAACGTTGATAGATCTAGGGAATTATATCGCAACAGATACGGCTGTGACGATAATCGTGGGTATTCTCATGTCCGTGGTGATTGCATTTACCATAGGAGCGGTAGTGCAGTTTTTATCCAGACTGATGTTGTCCTTTAATTATACAAAGAGGCCGGCTTACCTGGCGGGAGTTTTTGGCGGTTTATCACTCACCAGTTTGTTCTATTTTATCATTTTCAAAGGACTTAAGGGCGCAGACCTTGGAATGCTGACGGAGTGGCTTTCCATAACTAATGTCAATACATTTATAGTTGGTGCACTTGTGTTTTGGTTGATTTTCAGCTTTATTTATGTGTACGTCATAAAGTGGGATATTTACAAGCTCATTATAATATTGGGCACATTTGGACTGGCGATGGCTTTTGCGGGCAATGATCTTGTCAACTTTATAGGAGTTCCCATAGGGGCTTATCAAGCCTGGGAATATGCCGAAGGAACGGGCTTGCTGGCCAGCGATATTTCCATGGAGCGACTGGGCGAGAAACTGCCTGCCAACCGATGGTTACTGGTGCTTGCCGGTCTTGTGATGGTTGCAACGCTCTGGTTTTCTTCAAAGGCACAGGCGGTTGTAAAGACCTCGGTAGATCTTGCGCGACAGGATCACGGGAAAGAGCGTTTTGACTCTAATGTGATATCTAGATTTTTAGTACGGTATTCCCTTCTTGCTGCAGACGGGATCCAGCGCATCACACCTTCCAGGGCGTCAGCTTATATTTCCAAAAGATTTGAGAAAAAGCCAGAACCGGTCGTTGTTCCCAAACATGCGGACAAGCCTGCCTTTGATTATGTACGTGCCTCGGTAAACCTCATGGTTGCCAGTGTGTTGATCTCGGTAGCGACTTCTTATAAACTGCCTCTTTCTACAACTTATGTAACCTTTATGGTAGCCATGGGAACCTCGCTCGCAGACCGCGCCTGGGGAACAGAAAGTGCCGTTTATAGGATTGCGGGAGTCCTAAACGTGATCGGAGGATGGTTTTTTACCGCCTTCAGCGCATTTACCGCAGCGGCACTTTTTGCCTATATTATCTATCTGGGAGGTATCTATGCGGTGATCGCGCTGGTATTGCTTGCCGTGGGATTGCTGGTGCGCAGCTTTTTGAGCCATAAAAGATCTGAAGAGAAGCAGAAAGAAACCGACCAACTCCAAAAGGCACAGAGCAAGACCATACAAGGGATTATTGAGGAAAGCTCTGGAAACGTTGCCACGGTTTTTAAACGTTCAAAACGTATCTATAAAAACACGCTGGACGGGCTTATTGCTCAAGACCTTTCTATATTAAAGGCATCACGCAAGGAGAGCAAGAAATTGAGCGGTGAGATCGAGGATCTCAAGGACAACATCTTCTTTTTTATTAAAAATCTCGATGAAAATAATCTGGGTGCGAGTAAATTCTACATCGATGTTCTCGATAACCTCCAGGACATCTCACAATCACTGGACTATATCTCAAAGGCGAGCAATAAACATATAAGCAACAATCACAAGAACCTTAAATTCAACCAGATTAAAGATCTTAAGGAAGTCATTTTACGTATTTACGAGATCTTTGACGACTCTGAAGAAATCTTTTCTGAAGGAGATTTTGATAACCTAGATTCCATCATTACCGAAAAGCGCGAACTCATAGAACTGGTCAACAAAAAGATCGATAAACAGGTACAGCGCACCAAGAAGGACGAGGAATCTCCAAAAAATACCTCCCTGTATTTTGGCCTGTTGCTAGAGACCCGCGACCTCATGAATGAGACCATGCAGATCGTGGAGCAGTACTACACAGAGTATGACGGTAGGAGGTAGGTAGAAAGATTTGCCAATTTTAAATGATTGTATTGTACGATTAGTAAATTGTTTACCCGCATATCTTATTGACCTCAGGACATCCCTCATTAAAAGGAAGCAGTAATAGCATTATCCCGTTCCAGTAAAGCTACTTCACTTTAGGATGTTAACATTAGGTTAATTTTTAAATTTATTTTTAGTCTATTCAGCTGATTGGCAGCTCGTTATTCAATTCCTTTTAAAATAATTTTATAAAAATACAGAGGAAGGGAAAAAAGGTGATTTTTCAATCCGAACTTGCAATACATTTAGCACCTTACTTCAAAGTACTTTTTTTTTAATTTTTCAGATGGGGCATATCCAAATATTACAATACAAGTCAACTTTCTTTTATTTGATTGGTTCAATCAAATTGTAATGCATAAACTATTTAGTGTTCATTCATTAGTAATAACTTTAGAAAATGGGCAATCGCTATATTGGGTATTTATTGCTTGCACTCTTAATAAGTGCAAGCAATTTGAATTATGGTCAGACAGATAATGATCTTAAAGAGTTGATCCCATCCTTTCCCGTAGGTTTGAGAATAGGGGCGCACAATGATATTTTTTCCAATACGGATGAAAATGAGTTTATTGATTCAACTATGAAAATAGGTTTACCTTTATAGCCGGTATTGACGTCGAAGTTATAAGAAAGATGCGCTGGATCGTTACTGCTGGAGTTTTCGTAAAAAACATTTCACAGAAGCAGATCATACACATTAACTCCAGATCAATTGGGATTAGACTTTGGATTTACTGGAGGTATAGCCTTTTCACCTTATCTGGACGTATCACTTACCCGTAGAGGCACTGTGATAGGTTCAATAAAAGTGAAAAATATCCGCTTTACTGTTAAGGGAGCTCTAAAACTTCAACATTATGGATATACAGCTGGGCGATACAAACAATCAATATTGGATTTTGATGATGTAACAAGACTCATTGCGGACTATGAGGAGTATCAGAGTCCCTTTAGCATTTGGTATAAATGCAGGTATTGCGGGTGATATTTACTTGAATTATTATAGCAAATTCAGACTTGCCCTTACTGGTCATTATCATTTCCAAACTATGGAAATTATTTATATTACCTCTACAAATCTCAACGCCGCAGATCGCACCTCAACCCATAAATGGACAGGAAATTATCTTAACTTGTCATTAACATACTTTCCTCACGAGGGATTTTTAGATTTTTTAAAATGGTAAAATATATACTTATTACTATAATACTGGTTGGCTCATCTTGCTATGGACAAAAAACACGTGGACATGCTCAGCAACTAAGAGATGGAGCCATTCATTTAGGACTACTTACTGGAGTTCAATTTCACGAGACTAATAATGAGCCCACTGTAGGCTACGAATATTCATTTGATACTAAACCTAGTCTCCAACTAGGTCTGGATTGGAACTATGCCGCAACGGGCAGGTTTCTATTCAATTTCAGCACAAGATATGAACAGCTTAACTTAGAAACTAGTGGTTTTGTACCAGGAAGTTTTTTCAATGACTACAGAGAACTTAATACTTGACAGACAAAGAAAGTTAGATATTTATACGTTCAATTTCAAATTTGATTTTGTCCAAAAACTTACACGAAAATCATTTCATCAGCTTCGGCGTTAATTTTAATAATAGACTACTCATTAAAGATGATTTAAAAACTGTAGGATTAACGTCCTCAAAGTGCCAACAATTATAAATGCTATAAGCATCAGTAGATCTAGTGATAGTCCAGTTTACATCGATCTTCACTATGTCTATAACCTACACTTTTAAAGATCAGAATTTTGGGAATTTATCTGGAAACCATTTTATATAGTTTTACTAGAGGATAACAGACTACAGGATTTAGTTATTCAAGAAGATAACGAAAACCAAAGCTTTTCACTGTTCAGAACATGCACTTTCTACCAAGTTCTTAAATGTTTCAATCTCTTGGTTTCCACCTAAAAGTTGGTTTTAAGCTAAAGCTAATCATAAAATATAAATTCACACCACAAAAAAAGCTCCTTGAAAATTCAAGGAGCTTTTTTTTTCTTCAGTACATTTTAATGTGAACTCATTGAAATTTTAATTCAACAATCCCTAAAAGTCCTTTTTCAATTTTATTCTATATTCTATACTCCGTACTCCGTACTCCATACTCCATACTCCATCATCGCCTTGATCAAAGTAAGCGATCTATGATCTCTTATCGTACACAGTGATCAAAGAGGGAAAAATCTATCCCACCGCTTTCAGCTTCTGGATCGCGCTTTTGTTGAGCTTGGACTCTGCATAAGGTTTTGTAACGTGCAGTTCATGCTCGCCGCCGTCGGGCAGTTCAAACATGGCATCGGTTAAAATGGCCTCACAAAGTGATCTTAGTCCACGTGCTCCCAATTTATACTCTATCGCTTTGCCCACGATGTAATCCAGCGCACCGTCCGTGATGGTAAACTTGATATCGTCCATTTCAAACAACTTCTCATACTGTTTGATGATCGCATTTTTAGGCTCGGTAAGAATGGCCCTTAGCGTGCGTTCATCCAGCGGGTTCATATAAGTGAGCACCGGTAATCGACCTATAATCTCTGGTATCATCCCAAAATCCTTGATGTCCTTGGGAATGACATACTGTAATAGATTGTCCTTTTCAACCACATCATCGTTGGACATACTGGCGCTAAAACCTACCGCCTGCATGTTTAATCGCTTTTTAATAACCTTCTCAATCCCGTCAAAGGCGCCACCGGCAATAAAGAGAATGTTCTCTGTATTTACCTCGATAAACTTCTGGTCTGGGTGCTTGCGGCCGCCCTTGGGCGGTACATTTACAACTGTCCCTTCCAGTAATTTGAGCAGTCCCTGCTGCACGCCTTCCCCAGATACATCTCTGGTAATGGAAGGATTGTCGGACTTGCGTGCGATCTTGTCCACTTCATCGATAAAAACGATGCCCGTCTGTGCTTTTTCCAGGTTATAATCGGCAGCCTGGAGCAGTCTCGTGAGGATGCTTTCCACATCTTCTCCTACATAACCAGCTTCAGTTAAAACAGTTGCATCGACTATGGCGAGGGGAACGTTAAGCATTCTTGCGATGGTCTTGGCAATAAGCGTCTTACCCGTTCCCGTCTGTCCCACCATCATGATGTTGGATTTTTGGATCTCTACATCATCATCGGTGTTTTTTTGAAGAAGTCGCTTGTAATGGTTATAAACAGCGACAGACATGACTCTTTTGGTAAAATCCTGACCTATAATATATTGGTCCAGAAATTCCTTGATGGCCTTGGGTTTTTTGAGCTGCAGCTCTGATTTTGAAATGCCCTTATCGTCCGTAGAATTATCCTCTAGGACGATCCCGTGCGCCTGTTCAATACAGCGGTCACAGATATGCGCATCCAGACCCGCAATAAGCAGGTTTGTCTCCGCCTTGTTCCGTCCACAAAAACTACATTCTAATTGTTCTTTACTCATTTTATAATGAGGCAATTATGCCTTTTTTTATCTAGTTACTGAAAGATATATCCTGCGTGGAGATTTTGAGGTGTTCCGCTTTCGCGAAAGCTGAACCAACAACCACAACCCACAAGTTTCTAGCTCCTGACCAGTACTTCATCAATCATTCCATACTCCTTGGCCTCCTCGGCCTTCATCCAGAAATCACGATCGGAGTCATTATAGACTTCCTCATAGGTTTTCCCAGAATGCTTTGCGATGATGGTGTACAGTTCCTCACGCAGTTTTACGACCTCACGGGCGGTAATCTCGATATCGCTCGCCTGTCCCTGCGCACCGCCAGAAACCTGGTGGATCATCACCCTACTGTGGGGCAGCGCACTGCGCTTACCGTGAGCGCCGGCACATAACAGTACCGCGCCCATACTTGCCGCCATTCCCGTACAGATGGTGGCGACGTCTGGCTTGATAAACTGCATGGTATCGTAGATTCCCAGACCGGCATAAACACTGCCTCCCGGCGAGTTGATATAGATCTGGATATCCTTGTTTGCGTCCGTGCTCTCAAGAAATAAAAGCTGCGCCTGTATGATGTTTGCGACCTGGTCGTTCACGCCGGTTCCCATAGAAAATGATGCGGTCCATCATCAATCTGGAAAACACATCCATGGCAAGAACGTTCATCTGGCGCTCCTCAATAATGTTGGGGGTTAAACTGGTAGGAACAACCGTTCCCATGATTTTATCGTAGTAATTTGGGTTGATTCCTTGATCTTTTACCGCAAATTTTTCAAATTCTTTTCCTAAGTCCATAGTCATAATGATAAGGGTGTTCAATTAAAATAGGCGTTAACTTCTACATAAAAAGTCAACGCCTAAAGATAAGATTTATTGGAGTGACTATGCGTTGTACGCTTCCTCTATAAATTTCTCATAAGTGGTTTCCTTCTTTTTCAAAGATGCATTTTCCTTGAAAAAAGCAAGCATTTTCTCGTTTTGAAGTTGCTCGCTCATGCGCTTCACTTCTTCCTCGTTACTCATAATGCGCGCAACGACCTGATCCACTTCTTCTTCAGTAGCATCCATGTGGCCGTATTGTGCCATTTGTTGTCTGATCATGGTGCGGGAATATGCCTGTAGATCTTCAAATTTCAATTGAAGTTCCTCGTTGTTCTTTACAATATTGGATTCTATCAACTGGTATCTCAACCCTTTTTCTGAACGGTTGTATTCCTTCTCGGCCTCTTCGGCAGTTAATTCCTTCTCACCATTGCTGGCGATCCATTTTTTAAGGAAGTCTGCGGGAAGGTCAAATTTTGTGTTCTCGATCAGACTCTCGGTAACGTCAGTGAGTAATTTCTGATCGGTTTGTTGGGCAAATTGCTTAGAGGCATCTTCTTTAAGACGTTCTCTCAATTCGTCCTCACTTGTAACCGCTCCTTCTCCAAAAAGCTTATCAAAAAACTCTTGGTTGAGTTCTGCTTTCTCGCGGGTGTTGACTTCCGTAACTTCAAAGGTAAGTTCCACATCCAGTCCCTCGGCCTTATCGGCATCTAGTTTGAGAAGTGATTTGAGGTCTTTGTCTTCGTTAAAAAGGTTTTTAGTTTTCAGTTCGAGCACATCGCCTGGCTTGGCTCCGACAAATTTCTTAAGGTTTGTTTTCCCTTTGATCTTGTCCGTTTTAAAAGTAGCATCGGTATTAATACCTTCATCATCATTCCTGAAAACTCCTGTAATCTCGTCGCCTTCGGCAATTTCTTTCTTACTTACTAACTTCCCGAAGTTTTCTCTTATGCGGTCTATCTGGTCGTTGATCGTCTTATCGTCGGCAACGATCTCATAATGAGTTATTTTGTTTGCCTTAAGATCTACGTCAAATTCTGGTGCCATTCCTATTTCAAAGTCAAAGGAAAAATCTTCTGCATTTTCCCAGTCTATATCATCCTGTGCCTGTGGCAAAGGATTGCCCAGCAGATCCAGTTTTTCCTCGTTGATATAAGCGTTGAGCTTTTCTTGGATCATTTTATTGATCTCGTCCACAAGAACCGGCACCCTATATTTTTTATTGATCAATCCAGCAGGAACGTGGCCTTTTCTAAAACCGGGAATGCATTTTATAATGAGGCAATTATGCCTTTTTTTATCTAGTTACTGAAAGATATATTCTGCGTGGAGATTTTGAGGTGTTCCGCTTTCGCGAAAGCTGAACCAACAACCACAACCCACAAGTTTCTAGCTCCTGACCAGTACTTCATCAATCATTCCATACTCCTTGGCCTCCTCGGCCTTCATCCAGAAATCACGATCGGAGTCATTATAGACTTCCTCATAGGTTTTCCCAGAATGCTTTGCGATGATGGTGTACAGTTCCTCACGCAGTTTTACGACCTCACGGGCGGTAATCTCGATATCGCTCGCCTGTCCCTGCGCACCGCCAGAAACCTGGTGGATCATCACCCTACTGTGGGGCAGAGCACTGCGCTTACCGTGAGCGCCGGCACATAACAGTACCGCGCCCATACTTGCCGCCATTCCCGTACAGATGGTGGCGACGTCTGGCTTGATAAACTGCATGGTATCGTAGATTCCCAGACCAGCATAAACGCTGCCTCCCGGCGAATTGATATAGATCTGGATATCCTTGTTTGCGTCCGTGCTCTCAAGAAATAAAAGCTGCGCCTGTATGATGTTTGCGACCTGGTCGTTCACGCCGGTTCCCATAAAAATGATGCGATCCATCATCAATCTGGAAAACACATCCATGGCAAGAACGTTCATCTGGCGCTCCTCAATAATGTTGGGGGTTAAACTGGTAGGAACAACCGTTCCCATGATTTTATCATAGTAATTTGGGTTGATTCCTTGATCTTTTACCGCAAATTTTTCAAATTCTTTTCCTAAGTCCATAGTCATAATGATAAGGGTGTTCAATTAAAATAGGCGTTAACTTCTACATAAAAAGTCAACGCCTAAAGATAAGATTTATTGGAGTGACTATGCGTTGTACGCTTCCTCTATAAATTTCTCATAAGTAGTTTCCTTCTTTTTCAAAGATGCATTTTCCTTGAAAAAAGCAAGCATTTTCTCGTTTTGAAGTTGCTCGCTCATGCGCTTCACTTCTTCCTCGTTACTCATAATGCGCGCAACGACCTGATCCACTTCTTCTTCAGTAGCATCCATGTGGCCGTATTGTGCCATTTGTTGTCTGATCATGGTGCGGGAATATGCCTGTAGATCTTCAAATTTCAATTGAAGTTCCTCGTTGTTCTTTACAATATTGGATTCTATCAACTGGTATCTCAACCCTTTTTCTGAACGGTTGTATTCCTTCTCGGCCTCATCGGCAGTTAATTCCTTCTCGCCATTGCTGGCGATCCATTTTTTAAGGAAGTCTGCGGGAAGGTCAAATTTTGTGTTCTCGATCAGACTCTCGGTAACGTCAGTGAGTAATTTCTGATCGGTCTGTTGGGCAAATTGCTTAGAGGCATCTTCTTTAAGACGTTCTCTCAATTCGTCCTCACTTGTAACCGCTCCTTCTCCAAAAAGCTTATCAAAAAACTCTTGGTTGAGTTCTGCTTTCTCGCGGGTGTTGACTTCCGTAACCTCAAAGGTAAGTTCCACATCCAGTCCCTCGGCCTTATCGGCATCTAGTTTGAGAAGTGATTTGAGGTCTTTGTCTTCGTTAAAAAGGTTTTTAGTTTTCAGTTCGAGCACATCGCCTGGCTTGGCTCCGACAAATTTCTTAAGGTTAGTTTTCCCTTTGATCTTGTCCGTTTTAAAAGTAGCATCGGTATTAATACCTTCATCATCATTCCTAAAAACTCCTGTAATCTCGTCGCCTTCGGCAATTTCATTCTTACTTACTAACTTCCCGAAGTTTTCTCTTATGCGGTCTATCTGGTCGTTGATCGTCTTATAGTCGGCAACGATCTCATAATGAGTTATTTTGTTTGCCTTAAGGTCTACGTCAAATTCTGGTGCCAATCCTATTTCAAAGTCAAAGGAAAAATCTTCTGCATTTTCCCAGTCTATATCATCCTGTGCCTGTGGCAAAGGATTGCCCAGCAGGTCCAGTTTTTCCTCATTGATATAAGCGTTGAGCTTTTCTTGGATCATTTTATTGATCTCGTCCACAAGAACCGGCACCCTATATTTTTTATTGATCAATCCAGCAGGAACGTGGCCTTTTCTAAAACCGGGAATGTTTGCGGTCTTGCGATAGTCCGCTAATATTTTGTCAACATTTGCCTTGTAGTCTTCTTTCTTGATCTCAAGGGTTAGCGTGGCATTTAGCGCGTCAACATCGGTGCGTTTTATATTCATTTATAGACTTTTAGTGCTTGTAATTTTGGGCTGCAAAATTAATCATTTATGCCATGCAAACAAAACGGAACGATGATAAGTGGTATAAGATTAACAGAGCCATGAATTTAATGGCGTTTTACGGTTGTCTGTTCTCCGTTTTTTATTAACGGTAATTATTGTGTGTAAAATGCAAACACCCATTGCCTATCGGCATTTCCCTCAAGGGAAAGAGTCTTGATCTGAGATTGGTTTTAATTTTTTAACTCAGAACTAATAACACTGAATACCGAATACTGAATACTGAACTCCGAACACTGAATATTGAACACTGAATGCTGAATTTGACATTAAATATTTGTGCTGAGTGTAAACACCCATTGCCTATCGGCATTTCCCTCAAGGGAAAGAGTTTTAATCTGAGATTAGTTTTAATTTTTAACCGGAGTAAAACACTGAATACCGGGAGTTAATGTAGATCTGGATGTCTTGTTTGCGTCTGTACTTTCAAGAAATAACAACTGTGCCTGTATGATGTTTGCGAACTGATCGTTAACCAAGTTCCATAAAAATGATGCGATCCATCATTAATCTAGAAAAAACGTCCATTGCAAGAACATTCATCTGGCGCTCCTCAATAATATTAGGAGTAAATTAGTAGGAACAACTGCTCCCATAATTTTATCGTAATAGTTTGAGTTGATTCCTTGATCTTTTACCGCAAATTTTCAAATTCTTTTCCTATATTCATAGTAGTAATGATAATGTGTTCTAATAAAAAGGCGTTAACTTCTATATAAAAAGTCAACGCCTAAAGATATGAATTATTGAAGTGACTATGCGTTGTAAGCTTCTTCTATGAATTTTTCATAAGTGTTTCTTTTTTTTTCAAAGAAGCATTTTCTTTGAAAAAAGCAAGCATTTTCTCGTTTTGCAATTGCTCGCTCATGCGCTTTACTTCTTCTTCATTGCTCATAATGCGGCAACAACCTGATCTACTTCTTCATCAGTAGCGTCCATATGGCCATATTGTGCCATTTGTTGTTTGATCATTGCGCGAGAATATTCTTGTAGATCTTCAAATTTTAACTGCAGTTCTTCATTGTTTTTTATAAATAAGATTCTATCAATTGATATCTCAATCCTTTTTCAGAACGGTTGTATTCTTTTTCAGCTTCTTCGGCAGTTAATTGTTCTCACCATTGTTTGCGATCCATTTTTTAAGAAAATCTGCTGGCAAATCAAATTTTGTGTTCTCAATAGACTCTCAGTAACGTCAGTAGTAATTTCTGATCGGTTTGTTGAGAAAATTGCTTAGAGGCATCTTCTTTAAGACGTTCTTTCAGTTCGTCCTCACTTGTAACAGCTCCTTCTCCAAAAAGCTTATCAAAAAACTCTTGATTGAGCTCTGCTTTCTCGCGGGTGTTGACTTCTGTAACTTCAAAGGTAAGTTGCACATCCAGTCCATCGGCTTTATCGGCTTCTAGTTTGAGAAGTGATTTGAGGTCTTAGTCTTCGTTAAAAAGGTTTTTAGTTTTTAGTTCGAGCACATCACCTGGTTTAGCTCCGACAAATTTCTTAAGGTTTGTTTTTCCTTTGATCTTGTCCGTTTTAAAAGTAGCATCAGTATTAATGCCTTCATCATCATTTCTGAAAACTCCTGTAATCTCGTCGCCTTCAGCAATTTCTTTTTTACTTACTAACTTCCCGAAGTTTTCTCTTATGCGGTCTATCTGATCGTTGATCGTTTTATCGTCGGCAACGATCTCATAATGAGTTATTTTGTTTGCCTTAAGATCTACGTCAAATTCTGGTGCGATTCCTATTTCAAAGTCAAAGGAAAAATCTTCTGCATTTTCCCAGTCTATATCATCCTGTGCTTGTGGCAAAGGATTGCCCAACAGATCCAGTTTTTCTTCATTGATATAAGCGTTGAGCTTTTCTTGGATCATTTTATTGATCTCGTCGACAAGAACCGGCACGCTATATTTCTTTATTGATCAATCCAGCAGGAACGTGGCCTTTTCTAAAACCAGGAATGTTTGCGGTCTTGCGATAGTCGGCTAATATTTTGTCAACATTTGCCTTGATAGTCTTCTTTCTTGATCTCAAGGGTTAGCGTGGCATTTAGCGCGTCAACATCGGTGCGTTTTATATTCATTTATAGACTTTTAGTGCTTGTAATTTTGGGCTGCAAAATTAATCATTTATGCCATGCAAAAAAACGGAACGAGATAAGTGGTATAAGATTAACAGAGCATGAATTTAATGGGTTTTTTGTCCGTTGATTGTCGTATTCTTGTTGGATATGTAAAACCATGCCTATCGGCATCTCAAGGGAAAAGGATATGAGATGTTTTATTTTATGAACACTGAACACTGAATGCTGAATTTGACATTAAATATTTGTGCTGAGTGTGAACACCCATTGCCTATCGGCATTTCCCTCAAGGGAAAAAGCTTCGATCTGAGATTGTTTTTAATTTTCAAACTCCGAACTCTGAACTTCGAATACTGAATATTGAACACTGAATGCTGAATTTGACATTAAATATTTGTGCTAAGTGTAAACACCCATTGCCTATCGGCATTTCCCTCAAGGGAAAGAGTTTTTATCTGAGATTATTTTAAACTTTGAACTCAGAACTCCGAACTCAGAACTCTGAACTCCGAACTCCGAACTCTGAACTCCGAACACTGAATATTGAACACTGAATACTGAATTTGACATTAAATATTTGTGCTAAGTGTAAACACCCATTGCCTATCGGCATTTCCCTCAAGGGAAAGAGTTTTGATCTGAGATTGGTTTTAATTTTTAAACTCCGAACTCATGAACTGAACACTGAACTACCGAATACTGAACATCCGAACACTGAATATTGAACACTGAATGCTGAATTTGACATTAAATATTTGTGCTGAGTGTAAACACCCATTGCCTATCGGCATTTCCCTCAAGGGAAAAAGATTTGATCTGAGATTGTTTTTGATTTTCAAACTCCGAACTCTGAACTCTCGAATACTGAATATTGAACACTGAATGCTGAATTTGACATTAAATATTTGTGCTAAGTGTAAACACCCATTGCCTATCGGCATTTCCCTCAAGGGAAAGAGCTTTGATCTGAGATTGTTTTTAATTTTTTAACTCCGAACTAATAACACTGAATACCGAATACTGAATACTGAACTACTGAACTACACTGAACATTGAACACTGAATGCTGAATTTGACATTAAATATTTGTGCTAAGTGTAAACACCCATTGCCTATCGGCATTTCCCTCAAGGGAAAAATCCTTCGATTTCAAATCGGTTGTAATATTCTAAATTCTGAATTCTGAATTCTGAATTCTGATATTCGATATTCGATATTCGATATTCGTTGTTCAATTTCAAAACCCTATTCACCCTCTTTATCCAGCATCTTGAAAAGTATGGATCGCACAAAAGCAAGAAGTAGGGAAAAAATAAGCGCATACCAAAATCCGTCCACTGAAAACCCACTTACCAGCCAGTCTGCCAGCATGATGATGATAGCATTTATCACGAGTAAAAACAGTCCTAAAGTCACGACGGTTACTGGTAGGGTCAGTACTACCAGAATAGGCTTCACGATAAAGTTGAGCACAGATAAAGCGAGTGCCACTAAAATCGCAGAAAAATAGCTGGTGGTCTCCACTCCCGGAAGTACCTTGGAAAGCAATACCACCACGATCGCGGTAACAAGTAATTTTATAAGAAACTTCATGATTTTTAATTTTGGTTAAAAGTAAAAGTCCGCTGGTTGAAAATAACCAGCGGACTCTTAAAAATTTTATTTAATTCAATTTAATTATCACTAGGCTGTACGCTGGGATATTGTCCTATATTAACCATGGGAAGTGTAGAGCCATATTTTGCATTGATAGCCTGCATGATTACGTTTGCAGTGTAGGCATAACCTCTTGCTGTAGGATGAACTCCGTCAAGCGAAAATGCACCACCAGAGGCAAAGGTACTTGTCAACACACCACCATCAAATGAAACTCCGCCGTTTGCAACCGTTGCAAGTGCAGCACGTGCATCTACAAAGGCAAGGTTGTTCTCATTTGCTACTGCTTCAATAGTTGAATTGTAAGAGATTTGAGCTGTACTGACCGATTCCTGCTCATCTTCGTCAAGAACGAGGTCGTCACCTAATGGAAAGGTCACTCCATTTGCTGAAAGCGCTACGGCTAGATTATTTGGTAATCCAACACTCGTAAGAGTTGATAAAATGGTTTGATTATTTCCTCCTAACAAAGAAGCCGCTCTTAAAGTAATAAGGTCGTCTGCAGTTGCTTGGCGTATTTGACCAAATTGAGGTGCAAGGATTTGAGCAAGACCTGCAGCCTGAGCAGTTGATAGTGGTACATTTACCGCTGCTGCAACACCTTGAACAAGAGGCACAAATGCATTTACAAATGCAGGATTGGTTGATAAATCTGTAAGATCGTTATCTCTTACCACAAGACCACTTGCCGCAGAGGTAGAAAATGAGATCTGTCGCTGTGGCTGTCCGAAAGCAGCAAATATTTGGTTCATCCCTCCGTAAAACTGATTTAGAAGGGGAATCTGTGGTCCGAAATTGGGATCTGCTGGACTTAAAGCTAAGGATGGAACCGTAGTAAAGAATGGAATACTTGTTACATCTGGAATATTGACTAGAGCTCCTTTAGCACCGTTTGCTACCATAGCACCTACTAATCCTCTATAAGTACCTGCAAAGGTTGCATTATTAGTAATGCTATTGTTTCCTTGAAGTCCTGGATTTGTTTCTCCAGTTTCATTATTATCTACTCCAGATCCACCAGAGGTTGCATAACCAAGGATATCATTATTTCCGATCCATAGGGTAAAAAATGTAGGATTTGCAGCAGCTGCATCACCTATTACCGTTGAACTTTCAGAACTTGAAAACCTAGCGTAATATGCATTTGCGGTAGCTGGAGTTGCAGATACTCCTGCAAGTGAACCATAACCAGGAGCTGCAAGATGAAATACCCTAGCTCCAGGAACTCCATAGTTATTCAACGGTCCCGTAACTTTATTGGTAATGTCAGTCGTGGGAGCCATTCCTGTATAAACCACTGGCCCAGTTGGGGTTCCCATATTAGAATTTAATACAAATCTATTGGGAGCTATTTCAATACCTCCTAAAAGAAGTCCACCAGCATTGTCATTAACAAGTGGTTGGATAAACTGGCCGCCACCTACAAGTTCCATTTGCTGGGCCATGATGTTGGGATAGGAATTTTGCTGACCTTGAAGATAAAGTGCGCCATCTGCAAAACCTGCGGTAAGTGAATTACCCACGGTTACAAAGTTTGAGAAATCTGCCTCACCGGCAGTATAGATCTCTCCGTCCTCAACCGAGTTTTCAAAATCGTTATCACAGCTTACCAGTACCGCACCGGTAAGGAAAAAAGCTAGATATTTTATATATGTATTTTTCATTGTTTATTTTTTACAGATTATAGGTAATGCCCAGACCAGGTATCAATGCTTGGGACTTGTACGTTCCACCGAAAGAAGCGTTGGGAGCTCCCGGATCAGAATAGAAATCATAAGACTCATTGATCTCCTTGAACCTTAGATATAGGAAGGATGCATCGATTGAGAATTTGGGAGATACATTGTAGGAAAAACCAAACGTGTAACCGTTTGAATCGTTACGTGGAGTCTCTGGAGCAAAATATCCAGATTGTACCGGTGACTCATCAAAGTAATAACCTGCTCTTACCATAAATTTATCGGTCGCTTCATACTGTACACCAAATCTATAACTGGAGGAATCCTTGTAGTTTCTAGGGTTGATCGATTCAGTACCGTTTTCAAAGGCAATATCAAGTGCTTGATACTCACTCCAGAATGCGCGGTTGTAATCAAAGGCAAATAAGAATTTCTTGTACTTATACGCCATTCCCAACGTTGCTTCAGCTGGTAAGGGAAGCGTTGCTTCAAAACCTTGCGTACCATTGTCCGGTGTCAGGGAGCTATTGGGAAAGTTAGTAAATGTTGCTGTACCTTCCGTACTTTCTATTCTTATGATAGACTTATAGTTGAAACCAAGACTAAAATTGTCAGTAGGAGTGAACATAAGACCTGCAGTCCATCCCCAAGCGGTAACACCGCTGTCTTCAATGGCAACGTTGGAGCGTTCTCCCTGTTCGTTAGTTAACGTACGGGACGCATTTCTATTAAACTCTACGCCACCTATCGCAAGAATAGGGCCTCCACCCAGACTTACGGAGTCAAACAATTGGTAAGAAAGCGTGGGCTGGATAAAAATAGCACTCAGCTCGATCTCATTAACGAGGTGTGATCCTTCCCAGTCGGTCGGCCAGGTCACATTACTACCAAATGGTGTGTACACTCCCAATCCTACTGAAAAGTCTTCCGTTACCTTATAGGTGGCATAAAGATAGACCGGTGTTCCCGTAGGGCTATCAGTTTCTGCAAATGTTCCCAATTGTTCATTCTGGTATTTCACGTCAGAAAAGACGCCAAATCCTCCCGCACTCACGCTCAATCTACTTTCTAGATGAACCAGTCCCGCAGGATTAAAAAATAAAATGTCGGCGCTGCTCACAACGGCTACTCCCGTGTGCCCCATGGCAAGCTGGCGGTTACTCTGGGTACTTACTCGATATCCACCCGCAAAAGCAAGGGTAGAAACTAGGCAGAGCAATACAAAAATTTGTATTTTATTCATAGTCAATGTTTTGTAAATAAATGATTGTTTTTTAGTGAGTCAAATTTAATATTAAATTAATAGTACGCAAGAAAAATTGTGTTTATTATGCAAGCATAGTAAATTTATTTTATGAAATCCGCAACGATATCGTAGAATTCTTGCGGTTTCTCGGCATGTAGCCAGTGTCCTGCGTTAGGGATTGTTTTGAGTTCCGCTTTCGCGAAAGCGTTATCAATCAACAATTTATCTCCATCCATAATATATCCCGATGAGCCACCGCGTATAAAAAGTGTGGGCGTTTCAACCTGATCGTTTTTTTTATGGAAACCTACCTTACCCTGGGCATGGGCAAGAGCAGGAAGATTAAACCGCCAGCCAAATGTTTTGTCCTTTTTACGGTAGAGACTTTTCAGTAAGAACAACCGTGTTCCCGTATCCTTTATATAGACCGCGAGAGCATCGTCTGCATCACTGCGCTTTTTGACTTTGGCAAAATCTACGGACTCCAGTGCCTTTATGATGTCGCTGTGGTGTGGCGGATAGGTTTTGGGAGCTATGTCTGCAACGATCAATTTTTCCAACAGTTGCGGAAACATCGCCGCAAACTGCATCGCGACTTTTCCTCCCATGCTGTGTCCCAACAAAATTATCTTTTCTAGACCGTTACCCTGACAGTATTCCTGCACATCGGTCGCCATTTGTTCATAATCAAAATCGGCGCTCTGCACACTGCGTCCATGGTTGCGCTGATCCAGCAAATGCACTTGACGGCCCATTTCACTGAATTGCGTTCCCAGCGTCTTCCAGTTGTCCGCCATTCCCAGGAATCCATGGAGGATCACCATGGGCGTTCCCTCACCTATAATAATTGAATGTAACATTAAGCGAGGCGGGATTTATACATGTTTACCACATTTTCAAGTCCCAGATAGAGACTTTCTGCGATGAGCGCGTGACCTATGGAAACTTCTTTCAAATCTGGAATCTGCTGGTTGAAAAACTGGATGTTTTCCAGCGACAGATCGTGGCCCGCGTTGATACCTATATTGTGTTCCGTGGCTGCTTTTGCAGCCCTTATATAAGGAGCGATCGCCTTTTCCTTATTTGTGGTATAAAGTTTTGCGTAATCTTCGGTATATAATTCTATGCGATCCACTCCAGTTGCGGCTGCTCCGGCAATCATGGACTCCACGGGATCAACAAAAATACTGGTGCGTATTCCCAGTGATTTAAAATGTGCGACCATTTCGGTCAGATAATCTTTATTCTTTACCGTGTCCCAGCCCGCATTTGAGGTAATCGCATGGGGCGCATCGGGAACAAGGGTTACTTGCGCAGGTCGTACCTCTTCAACCAGTTTGATAAAGCTCTCAATGGGATTTCCCTCAATGTTCAGTTCGGTCTGGACGATTTTCTTCAAATCTCTTGCGTCCTGATACTTTATATGTCGCTCATCGGGTCTGGGATGGATGGTGATGCCTTGTGCGCCAAAACGTTCCAGATCTATCGATACCTGGATCAGGTCTGGGACATTACCGCCTCGGGAGTTGCGCAGGGTGGCGATTTTATTTACATTGACACTAAGTATGGCCATTTTTATAGATTTGGATCAAAAATACAAACTACGCTTATCAAAGCATAAACAAAGAATTGGTTATTTTGCAACTATGGAAATACACGATTTGATTATCAACGACGTGACTCCGCTTTCTATCAAGGACAGTGTGAAGCGCGCACAATCCATCTTTAGCCAGATGACCTATTCCCACATACCTGTAATGGACGAGGATATGTACATAGGTTGCGTCGCAGAGACAGATGCCCACTGTTTTGAGAACGATCAGGACATGGCAGACGTGCGATACTCATTTGTGGCCTTTCAGGTGGACTTGAACACACACTGGCTGGATATATTGAAAGCTTTTGCACAGCACCATACTAATATAATGCCCGTGCTGGATCAAGATAAAAAGTACCTGGGCTATTATGAGCTGCATGATATTATGGAGCACTTTATTGATGCTCCGTTTCTTTATGAGTCTGGGAATGTGATCGTAGTTCTTAAGGGCAGCACAGATTATAGCTTTAGTGAAATATCCCAGATCGTAGAATCCAATGATGCAAAGATCTATGGACTTTTCATCAGTGGTCACCGCGACCACCTGACGGAGATCACCATTAAGATCAACTCGGCAAATCTCAATGGCGTCCTACAGACCTTTAGAAGGTATAGTTATGAAGTTCTCAGCTCTATTGAAGATGATAGCTATCTGGATGCACTCAGGGAACGGTCTGACTATCTCGACAAATATTTGAATATATAGAATGAAGAAAATAGGCATATATGGTCAGTACCTTCACGATGGTTCACTACCGGTAATTGCACTCTTGCTGGAGCTCTTGCAGGAGCATGGCTGTGAAGTTACCATTGAGGAGCAGTATCACAAATTATTGCTCCAGCATGACCTTGGAATGGACATCACGCCATTTACCGAGCTGGATGCCGGTTATGATGCCCTCATAAGCATAGGTGGCGACGGTACGATTTTAAGGGCAGTGGCGTTTATAGGAAGCGCGGACATTCCCATTATTGGTATTAATACCGGACGTCTGGGATTTCTCGCCATGGTAAAAAAGGACAGTCTCAAAGAAAGTATGGCCGACTTATTTGAAGGTCGCTATACGCTGAGCAAGCGCAGCCTGATAACGGCATGCTCAAATATGGACGATGGGCAGTTGCAAAATAAAAACTTTGCACTCAACGAGGTTTCTGTAAGTAGGATGAATACCACGAGCATGATCCAGATAGAGACCAGGCTCAATGGTGAACTGCTCACCAGTTATTGGGCAGACGGGCTGATCATATCGACTCCGACGGGATCAACAGGGTACAGTCTTAGCTGCGGCGGCCCGGTAATTTCACCACGGACCAATGCCTTTGTGATCACGCCCATAGCACCGCACAATCTTAATGCCAGGCCATTGGTAATCCCGGACGATGTAGAGATCACCCTCAAGGTAATGGGAAGGGAAGATGAGTTTTTACTTTCCCTGGACAACCGCATTGCATCCTATCCCAACGAGACCATAATTACTCTCAAAAAAGCAGATTTTACCATCGATCTCATTGAACTTCACCGACAAACCTTTATAAGAACCATAAGGCACAAACTGCTGTGGGGAGAAGATAAGCGCAACTAGGCAATAATTTGGCAAAGACTAAGTTTTCTATATTCATAATAGGGTGCTTTATGCCCTAGTGAGGTAAAGAGAATTGTTATATTTGCACGTTTTAGAAATTTCATGCGGTACGTTGTAATGATTATTGCAATGGGTTGTTTCGCTTTCGCGAAAGCGCAAACCTACGAGATAGGGATATTTGCAGGAGGATCCAATGTAATAGGAGATGTAGGAAGTACAGATTATATCAGTCCCAAGGGACTGGCATTAGGAGGGATTATTAAATGGAACAGAAGTGATCGCCACAGTTTCAGAGCTTCCCTCATAGGTACTTTCTTAAATGGAGATGATCGCGATAGTGATGATGTCTCCAGAGAATTAAGAGGTTTAAATTTTAATAACAAGTTGATTGAGGGTTCCATAGGTATAGAATATAATTTTTGGGAATATGAGCTCTACTCTGGTAAGCAGCAGTTCACGCCCTATTTATATACGGGCATTTCTGGAATTTATCATTCAGAGACCATGCTCAATGCCCGCGGTAGTGATTTTACGTTTGACGGCTGGTCATTTAATTTTGCAGTTCCCATAGTTTTTGGTATTAAAGCAAACATTACCCGCAATCTGATAGGGTCTGTGGAAGTAGGTGCGCGCTATACGTTTACCGATAACCTTGATGGAAGTTTTCCAGAGGGGTCGGGTACAGAAGACCTGAGATTTGGTAACGTTAACAACAAAGACTGGTTCGTATTTAGTGGCGCCACGTTGACGTACACATTTGGTCGCAAGCCCTGTTACTGTAATTTTTAATTATGATGGAAACTCAACTTGATCTAGCAAAAATGCCCCAGCACGTAGCCGTTATCATGGACGGTAATGGCCGGTGGGCAAAAAAGCAGGGTCTCATGAGGGTGCGTGGTCATGAAAAGGGAGCAAAGGCAGTAAGACAGACCGTTACTACCTGTGCAGAAAATGGGGTGAAACACCTCACTCTTTATGCTTTCTCTACTGAAAACTGGAAGCGGCCCAAGTTAGAAGTGGATATGTTGATGAGACTACTTGTGTCAAGTCTCAAGAAAGAATTGAGCACACTCCAGAAAAACAATATTTCGCTCAAGGCGGTTGGAGCACTCGATCTATTGCCCAAGACCGCTCAGAAGGAACTCCTTGAAGTTATAGAAGCCACAAAAGAAAATACCCACATGAATCTTACCCTCGCATTGAGCTACGGCTCGCGGGAGGAACTTATTTCAGTGATTAAGAATATTGCCGGACAGGTAAAGGAGGGTCGTCTAGAAGTTGCCGACATCGATGCCGAAACGATCAACAAAAACCTTTACACTAATTTTATGCCTGATGTAGATCTACTCATACGCACCAGTGGTGAGCAGCGCATCAGTAATTTTTTATTGTGGCAAATCGCCTATGCAGAATTATATTTTACCGAGGTCCTCTGGCCTGATTTCAGGAAGGAACACCTACTTGAAGCCTTTAAAAATTATCAAGACCGGGAAAGAAGATTCGGCAAAACGAGTGAACAATTATAAAGTAATGACAAGACAGCTAGCCTCAACGCTATTTATAGCACTGGTATTTTTTTACTGCACTATTGCAACCGCCCAGGTCAACGACACCCCCATAGGTGATACCGCCGTTAAATACAAAATAGGGGAAATAACCGTTGCCGGTAGCCAGACCTATAATGAAAATACCGTGATCGCCTTCACGGGATTACGTAAGGGAATGGAAATCTACGTCCCTGGAGAAAAACTTAGTGGCGTGGTGAAAAAAATGTGGGATCTAAAGCTCTTTAGTGATATAAGAGTTTATGCTACTGGAATACAGGGCGACCCAACTGATGATATCATAGACACTATTAATCTTGAGATATTTATTGTCGAGGTTCCCAGCCTGAGAAATGTTGAGATGACGGGACTGAGAAAGGGAAAGATCAAAGATTTAACGGAAGAGCTCAAGCTTACGAAAGGACGCAAGGCCACAGAAAACCTGGTGACCAACACCCGTAGCTTTATTGAAAACAAATATCGTAAGAAAGGTTTTTTATATGCTGACGCTTTGGTACGCATACGTGAGGTTCAGGATACCACAGACTCAAATCAGGTGGACATGAAAATAGATGTCAACAAGGGGAAGAAGCCTAAAATAAGCTATATAACCTTTGAGGGAAACCAACAGCTCCCGGCAAAAAAACTGCGTGGTGCAATGAGGAACACTAAGCAGCGTAATATTTTTAGGGTTTTGAAAAGGTCTAAATATGTGGAAGATGATTATCAGAACGATCTGCTCTCAGTCGTGGATAAATATAAGGAAAACGGATTTAGAGATGCACGTGTGATTTCCGACACGCTTGTTAAGTTAAGTGAGAAGCGTATAGGGTTAAATATCGAGGTTGAAGAGGGAAGAAAATATTATTTTGGAGATATTAAATTTGTAGGGAACTCGGTGTACTCAGATGAGTATCTTAAAAGGCTACTTGCCATTGATAAGGGAGATGTTTATAATGGGATAGCCTTTGACCAGCGCATAAGCGATCCATCTGATCCCGACTCAGAGGATATTACCAATCTATATCAGAACAGCGGTTACCTCTTTTCTACGGTAAATGCGGTGGAAACTCGCGTTCAAAACGACACCATTGATTTTGAAATAAGAATAGTAGAAGGTAAGGAAGCTTACTTCAACAATATTACGATAACGGGAAATACAAGGACTAACGACAATGTAATCTACCGCAACCTTAGAACAACACCGGGAGAACGATACTCACGTCAAAAAATCATCAATTCCATTCGAGAATTGGGTGCGCTCGGATTCTTCAATGCAGAAAAAATAAATCCTCAGCTCAAAAACGTGAGTCAGCAGGAAGGTACGGTTGACGTCGAGTTTGAGCTGGAAGAAGCGGGAGCCAGTCAGATAGAGCTGCAAGGTGGATACGGCGGTGGTGGATTTGTCGGTACGTTGGGACTGCGATTCAACAACTTCTCGTTGCGCAACATATTTAACGGTGAGGCCTATGAGCCTGTTCCCATGGGAGACGGTCAGACCCTTGCCATAAGAGCACAGGCCAGCACTATTTTTAGAACCTATTCCCTCAATTTTACCGAGCCATGGCTGGGCGGTAAGAAACCGGTATCCTTGAACGTATCACTCTCCCACAGTGAGCAGTTCCGCGTGAATCCTCAAAATTTCAGAGAGGTAGATAGAGATCAACGTTTCTTGATCACGGGTGGAACCGTGGGAATTGCCAAAAGACTGGAGTGGCCAGATCAGTATTTTCAATTCTCACAGGCTGTTTCCTTTCAACATTATAACTTGAAAAACTATCGAACCAATCTATTTAATTTCCCCAATGGATTCAGTAATAATCTAGCCTACACGGCAGGGCTAAGCCGTAACAATGTAGGGGTAAATCCTATATTTCCTACTTATGGATCGCGTTTCTCTCTTACTGCAAAAATGACTTTGCCTTATTCCTTGTGGAACGGAGTCGATTACAACAATCTAGCAAATGATCCAGAATATCAGACCAACGGTGTTGCAGATCTTGCCAAGATCGATCAGGAGCGTTTTAGGTTTCTGGAATTTTATAAGATCAAGTTTGAAGGAACCTGGTACACCCAATTGTATCAAAAACTTATTTTAGAAACTAAGACCGAGTTTGGTTTCTTGGGCGCCTACAACAACGATCGTGGACTTGTGCCTTTTGAAAGATTTTTTGTAGGTGGTGATGGACTGGGGGCATTCTCACTGGATGGTCGTGATATTATCAGGATGCGTGGTTATGACAACAGTTCCTTGACCACTAGTGCAGATGGGGACACCGTGTATAATAAGTTCAGTCTGGAGTTGAGGTACCCGATTACCCTGGACCAGGCGGCATCCATCTATGTACTGACCTTTGCAGAGGCTGCTGGTTCTTACGACCGTTTTAGAAGTTACAATCCATTTGACGTCCAGCGTTCTGCAGGAGCTGGTCTGCGTATATTCATGCCCGCATTTGGACTGCTGGGAATTGATTTTGGTTATGGATTTGATAAAACACCTACGGCGATAAGCAATGATCCCAGTGGATGGAACGTTCACTTTATAATCGGTCAGCAATTTTAGAATGGCACGATTATTTCAAATACCACAAAGACTATGAAAAACAGGATAGCTATTAGTTTATTGATGCTTTTTTTGTGTTTCGCTTTCGCGAAAGCGCAACGAGGAATCAGGGTAGGCTACATTGATATGGACTACATATTAGAGAACGTCCCAGAATACCAAACGGCCAAACAGCAGTTGGAAAAAAAGATGCAATCGTGGAAAGTAGAGATCGACGGGATGAATGCAGAAATTGATAATATGAAGGGCGCGTTGAAAAATGAGCGCGTGCTGCTCACCAAAGAATTGATCGAGGAGAAGGAAGAGGATATTAGGCTCAAGGAAGAAGAGCTGTCTGCATATCAACAAAAAAGATTTGGTGCAACCACGGGAGATTTTATCCTTCAACAACAACAACTTATAAAGCCGGTACAGGATCAGGTATTTAATGAGATCCAGAAAATCAGTGAACTTAAGAAATATGATTATGTAATGAATGCTGACGAGGTAACTCTACTATTTGCAGCAGAGCGTCATGATATAAGTGATCTGGTCCTTAAGGCCATAGGTCGAACTGCCAAGAAAGGTGATCTATCCAAAAAAGAACGTGAAGATGATAAGGAGCAGAACGAGAAAGACATGAAAGAACCTTATCTATCGGTGGAAGAGGCAGAGAATAAAGATAAAAAAGAAGAGGCCAGAGAAGCTATACTAACGGAGAGAGATGACGCCAGATCTGCAAAGTTACGCGAGCGCGACTCCCTTAGAGCTGTTAAAAAAGCAGAATATGAGGAGCGTCGCAGAGTCATCAAAGAACGTAGGGATAGCATCAATGCTGCCAGGGAAGAGCAACGCAAGAAAAAGGGCTGATCGAATAATCGAGCAACTGTGACGGTCAATTTTTAATAATTAAAGAACGTATCTTTGCACCCGTTTAAAACATAAATACTAAAAACGAATAATACATATAATGAAACAAGTTAAAAATCTAATTGCCGCAGTAGTAGTCTTATGTGCTGGACTCAATATAGCAAATGCACAGGCAACTGCTACAAAAGTATGTCACGTAGAATCGCAGTCACTGGTTGAATCACTTCCAGAGGCCATAGCAGCCGATAAACAATTAAAAAAACTCGCCAAGAATTACGAGACCAAGCTAGCAGAAATGGATCGCGAGATTAAAACGAGGTTTCAGAATGCCCAGCGTGAGGCTCCTAACAAGACCGATGAAGAAAACGATCGTGTACTTGCAGAAATCACTGAAGGACAAAAGAAGCTTGAAGAATATTATCAAAACTCACAGCAGGCAATGTCTCAAAAACGTACGGATCTTTTAAAGCCGTTGTACCAAAAGGTAAGAGAAGCGATCTTTAAGGTAGCTCGTGCCAAGGGGTTTGATTATGTACTCGACTCAACTACGGGAACTGGTATCATCATGGCAGACGGCTATGACCTCACAGCAGATGTGAAAACTGAACTGGGAGTTAAATAACAAAGCTCCATGCCTTTTACAGGCGTGAGATATATTAAATTCAAAAGGGCTGGACTTTCATACGTGAAGGTTCAGCCCTTTTTTAAACTTACGATAATCGCTTGAAATGTATTAATTCTAAACTAATACCTTAGCGTAATATGGATTTGCGGTAGCTGGAGTTGCAGCTACTCCAGCAAGTGAACCATAACCAGGAGCTGCAAGATGAAATACCCTAGCTCCAGGAACGCCATAGTTATTCAATGGTCCCGTAACTTTATTGGTAATGTCAGTCGTAGGAGCCATTCCTGTATAAACCACTGGTCCAGTTGGGGTTCCCATATTAGAATTTAATACAAATCTATTGGGAGCTATTTCAATACCTCCTAAAAGAAGTCCACCAGCATTGTCATTAACAAGTGGTTGGATAAACGGGCCACCACCTACAAGTTCCATTTGTCCCGCCATGATGTTGGGATAGGAATTTTGCTGACCTTGAAGATAAAGTGCGCCATCTGCAAAACCTGCGGTAAGTGAATTACCCACGGTTACAAAGTTTGAGAAATCTGCCTCACCGGCAGTATAGATCTCTCCGTCCTCAACCGAGTTTTCAAAATCGTTATCACAGCTTACCAGTACCGCACCGGTAAGGAAAAAAGCTAGATATTTTATATATGTATTTTTCATTGTTTATTTTTTACAGATTATAGGTAATGCCCAGACCAGGTATCAATGCTTGGGACTTGTACGTTCCACCGAAAGAAGCGTTGGGAGCTCCTGGATCAGAGTAGAAATCATAAGACTCATTGATCTCCTTGAACCTTAGATATAGGAAGGATGCATCGATTGAGAATTTGGGAGATACATTGTAGGAAAAACCAAACGTGTAACCGTTTGAATCGTTACGTGGAGTCTCTGGAGCAAAATATCCAGATTGTACCGGTGACTCATCAAAGTAATAACCTGCTCTTACCATAAATTTATCGGTCGCTTCATACTGTACACCAAATCTATAACTGGAGGAATCCTTGTAGTTTCTAGGGTTGATCGATTCAGTACCGTTTTCAAAGGCAATATCAAGTGCTTGATACTCACTCCAGAATGCGCGGTTGTAATCAAAGGCAAATAAGAATTTCTTGTACTTATACGCCATTCCCAACGTTGCTTCAGCTGGTAAGGGAAGCGTTGCTTCAAAACCTTGCGTACCATTGTCCGGTGTCAGGGAGCTATTGGGAAAGTTAGTAAATGTTGCTGTACCTTCCGTACTTTCTATTCTTATGATAGACTTATAGTTGAAACCAAGACTAAAATTGTCAGTAGGAGTGAACATAAGACCTGCGGTCCATCCCCAAGCGGTAACACCGCTGTCTTCAATGGCAACGTTGGAGCGTTCTCCCTGTTCGTTAGTTAACGTACGGGACGCATTTCTATTAAACTCTACGCCACCTATCGCAAGAATAGGGCCTCCACCCAGACTTACGGAGTCAAACAATTGGTAAGAAAGTGTGGGCTGGATAAAAATAGCACTCAGCTCGATCTCATTAACGAGGTGTGATCCTTCCCAGTCGGTCGGCCAGGTCACATTACTACCAAATGGCGTGTACACTCCCAATCCTACTGAAAAGTCTTCCGTTACCTTATAAGTGGCATAAAGATAGACCGGTGTTCCCGTAGGGCTATCAGTTTCTGCAAATGTTCCCAATTGTTCATTCTGGTATTTCACGTCAGAAAAGACGCCAAATCCTCCCGCACTCACGCTCAATCTACTTTCTAGATGAACCAGTCCCGCAGGGTTAAAAAATAGAATGTCGGCGCTGCTCACAACGGCTACTCCCGTGTGCCCCATGGCAAGCTGGCGGTTACTCTGGGTACTTACTCGATATCCACCCGCAAAAGCAAGGGTAGAAACTAGGCAGAGCAATACAAAAATTTGTATTTTATTCATAGTCAATGTTTTGTAAATAAATGATTGTTTTTTAGTGAGTCAAATTTAATATTAAATTAATAGTACGCAAGAAAAATTGTGTTTATTATGCAAGCATAGTAAATTTATTTTATGAAATCCGCAACGATATCGTAGAATTCTTGCGGTTTCTCGGCATGTAGCCAGTGTCCTGCGTTAGGGATTGTTTGGAGTTCCGCTTTCGCGAAAGCGTTATCAATCAACAATTTATCTCCATCCATAATATATCCTGATGAGCCACCGCGTATAAAAAGTGTGGGCGTTTCAACCTGATCGTTTTTTTTATGGAAACCCACCTTACCCTGGGCATGGGCAAGGGCCGGAAGATTAAACCGCCAGCCAAATGTTTTGTCCTTTTTACGGTAGAGACTTTTCAGTAAGAACAACCGTGTTCCCGTATCCTTTATATAGACCGCGAGAGCATCGTCTGCATCACTGCGCTTTTTGACTTTGGCAAAATCTACGGACTCCAGTGCCTTTATGATGTCGCTGTGGTGGGGCGGATAGGTTTTGGGAGCTATGTCTGCAACAATCAATTTTTCCAACAGTTGCGGAAACATCGCCGCAAACTGCATCGCGACTTTTCCTCCCATGCTATGTCCCAACAAAATTATCTTTTCTAGACCGTTACCCTGACAGTATTCCTGCACATCGGTCGCCATTTGTTCATAATCAAAATCGGCGCTCTGCACACTGCGTCCATGGTTGCGCTGATCCAGCAAATGCACTTGACGGCCCATTTCACTGAATTGCGTTCCCAGCGTCTTCCAGTTGTCCGCCATTCCCAAGAATCCATGGAGGATCACCATGGGCGTTCCCTCACCTATAATAATTGAATGTAACATTAAGCGAGGCGGGATTTATACATGTTTACCACGTTTTCAAGTCCCAGATAGAGACTTTCTGCGATGAGCGCGTGACCTATGGAAACTTCTTTCAAATCTGGAATCTGCTGGCTGAAAAACTGGATATTTTCCAGCGACAGATCGTGGCCCGCGTTGATGCCTATATTGTGTTCCGTGGCTGCTTTTGCAGCCCTTATATAAGGAGCGATCGCCTTTTCCTTATTTGTGGTATAAAGTTTTGCGTAATCTTCGGTATATAATTCTATGCGATCCACTCCAGTTGCGGCTGCTCCGGCAATCATGGACTCCACGGGATCAACAAAAATACTGGTGCGTATTCCCAGTGATTTAAAATGTGCGACCATTTCGGTAAGAAAATCTCTATTCTTTACCGTGTCCCAGCCCGCATTTGAGGTAATCGCATGGGGCGCATCGGGAACAAGGGTTACTTGCGCAGGTCGCACCTCTTCTACCAGTTTGATAAAGCTCTCAATGGGATTTCCCTCAATGTTCAGTTCGGTCTGGACGATTTTCTTCAAATCTCTTGCGTCCTGATACTTTATATGTCGCTCATCGGGTCTGGGATGGATGGTGATGCCTTGTGCGCCAAAACGTTCCAGATCTATCGATACCTGGATCAGGTCTGGGACATTACCGCCTCGGGAGTTGCGCAGGGTGGCGATTTTATTTACATTGACACTAAGTATGGCCATTTTTATAGATTTGGATCAAAAATACAAACTACGCTTATCAAAGCATAAACAAAGAATTGGTTATTTTGCAACTATGGAAATACACGATTTGATTATCAACGACGTGACTCCGCTTTCTATCAAGGACAGTGTGAAGCGCGCACAATCCATCTTTAGCCAGATGACCTATTCCCACATACCTGTAATGGACGAGGATATGTACATAGGTTGCGTCGCAGAGACAGATGCCCACTGTTTTGAGAACGATCAGGACATGGCAGACGTGCGATACTCGTTTGTGGCCTTTCAGGTGGACTTGAACACACACTGGCTGGATATATTGAAAGCTTTTGCACAGCACCATACTAATATAATGCCCGTGCTGGATCAAGATAAAAAGTACCTGGGCTATTATGAGCTGCATGATATTATGGAGCACTTTATTGATGCTCCGTTTCTTTATGAGTCTGGGAATGTGATCGTAGTTCTTAAGGGCAGCACAGATTATAGCTTTAGTGAAATATCCCAGATCGTAGAATCCAATGATGCAAAGATCTATGGACTTTTCATCAGTGGTCACCGCGACCACCTGACGGAGATCACCATTAAGATCAACTCGGCAAATCTCAATGGCGTCCTACAGACCTTTAGAAGGTATAGTTATGAAGTTCTCAGCTCTATTGAAGATGATAGCTACCTGGATGCACTCAGGGAGCGGTCTGACTATCTCGACAAATATTTGAATATATAGAATGAAGAAAATAGGCATATATGGTCAGTACCTTCACGATGGTTCACTACCGGTAATTGCACTCTTGCTGGAACTCTTGCAGGAGCATGGCTGTGAGGTTACCATTGAGGAGCAGTATCACAAATTATTGCTCCAGCATGACCTTGGAATGGACATCACGCCATTTACCGAGCTGGATGCCGGTTATGATGCCCTTATAAGCATAGGTGGCGACGGTACGATTTTAAGGGCAGTAGCGTTTATAGGAAGCGCGGACATTCCCATTATTGGTATTAATACTGGACGTCTGGGATTTCTCGCCATGGTAAAAAAGGACAGTCTCCAAGAAAGCATGGCCGACTTATTTGAAGGTCGCTATACGCTGAGCAAGCGCAGCCTGATAACGGCATGCTCAAATATGGACGATGGGCAGTTGCAAAATAAAAACTTTGCACTCAACGAGGTTTCTGTAAGTAGGATGAATACCACGAGCATGATCCAGATAGAGACCAGGCTCAATGGTGAACTGCTCACCAGTTATTGGGCAGACGGGCTGATCATATCGACTCCGACAGGATCAACAGGGTACAGTCTTAGCTGCGGCGGCCCGGTAATTTCACCACGGACCAATGCCTTTGTGATCACGCCCATAGCGCCGCACAATCTTAATGCCAGGCCATTGGTAATCCCGGACGATGTAGAGATCACCCTCAAGGTAATGGGAAGGGAAGATGAGTTTTTACTTTCCCTGGACAACCGCATTGCATCCTATCCCAATGAGACCATAATCACTCTCAAAAAAGCAGGTTTTACCATCGATCTCATTGAACTTCACCGACAAACCTTTATAAGAACCATAAGGCACAAACTGCTGTGGGGAGAAGATAAGCGCAACTAGGCAATAATTTGGCAAAGACTAAGTTTTCTATATTCATAATAGGGTGCTTTATGCCCTAGTGAGGTAAAGAGAATTGTTATATTTGCACGTTTTAGAAATTTCATGCGGTACGTTGTAATGATTATTGCAATGGGTTGTTTCGCTTTCGCGAAAGCGCAAACCTACGAGATAGGGATATTTGCAGGAGGATCCAATGTAATAGGAGATGTAGGAAGTACAGATTATATCAGTCCAAAGGGACTGGCATTAGGAGGGATTATTAAATGGAACAGAAGTGATCGCCACAGTTTCAGAGCTTCCCTCATAGGTACTTTCTTAAATGGAGATGATCGCGATAGTGATGATGTCTCCAGAGAATTAAGAGGTTTAAATTTTAATAACAAGTTGATTGAGGGTTCCATAGGTATAGAATATAATTTTTGGGAATATGAGCTCTACTCTGGTAAGCAGCAGTTCACGCCCTATTTATATACGGGCATTTCTGGAATTTATCATTCAGAGACCATGCTCAATGCCAGTGGTAGCGATTTTACGTTTGACGGCTGGTCATTTAATTTTGCCGTTCCCATAGTTTTTGGTATTAAAGCAAACATCACCCGCAATCTGATAGGGTCTGTGGAAGTGGGTGCGCGCTATACGTTTACCGATAACCTTGATGGAAGTTTTCCAGAGGGGTCGGGTACAGAAGACCTGAGATTTGGTAACGTTAACAACAAAGACTGGTTTGTATTTAGTGGCGCCACGTTGACGTACACATTTGGTCGCAAGCCCTGTTACTGTAATTTTTAATTATGATGGAAACTCAACTTGATCTAGCAAAAATGCCCCAGCACGTAGCCGTTATCATGGATGGTAACGGGCGGTGGGCAAAAAAGCAGGGTCTCATGAGGGTGCGTGGTCATGAAAAGGGAGCAAAGGCAGTAAGACAGACCGTTACTACCTGTGCAGAAAATGGGGTGAAACACCTCACTCTTTATGCTTTCTCTACTGAAAACTGGAAGCGGCCCAAGTTAGAAGTGGATATGTTGATGAGACTACTTGTGTCAAGTCTCAAGAAAGAATTGAGCACACTCCAGAAAAACAATATTTCGCTCAAGGCGGTTGGAGCACTCGATCTATTGCCCAAGACCGCTCAGAAGGAACTCCTTGAAGTTATAGAAGCCACAAAAGATAATACCCACATGAATCTTACCCTCGCATTGAGCTACGGCTCGCGGGAGGAACTTATTTCAGTGATTAAAAATATTGCAGGACAGGTAAAGGAGGGTCATCTAGAAGTTGCCGACATCGATGCCGAAACGATCAACAAAAACCTTTACACTAATTTTATGCCTGATGTAGATCTACTCATACGCACCAGTGGTGAGCAGCGCATCAGTAATTTTTTATTGTGGCAAATCGCCTATGCAGAATTATATTTTACCGAGGTCCTCTGGCCTGATTTCAGGAAGGAACACCTACTGGAAGCCTTTAAAAATTATCAAGACCGGGAAAGAAGATTCGGCAAAACGAGTGAACAATTATAAAGTAATGACAAGACAGCTAGCCTCAACGCTATTTATAGCACTGGTATTTTTTTACTGCACTATTGCAACCGCCCAGGTCAACGACACCCCCATAGGTGATACCGCCGTTAAATACAAAATAGGGGAAATAACCGTTGCCGGTAGCCAGACCTATAATGAAAATACCGTGATCGCCTTCACGGGATTACGTAAGGGAATGGAAATCTACGTCCCTGGAGAAAAACTTAGTGGCGTGGTGAAAAAAATGTGGGATCTAAAGCTCTTCAGTGATATAAGAGTTTATGCTACTGGAATACAGGGCGACCCAACTGATGATATCATAGACACTATTAATCTTGAGATATTTATTGTCGAGGTTCCCAGCCTGAGAAATGTTGAGATGACGGGACTGAGAAAGGGAAAGATCAAAGATCTAACGGAAGAGCTCAAGCTTACCAAAGGACGCAAGGCCACAGAAAACCTGGTGACCAATACCCGTAGCTTTATTGAAAACAAATATCGTAAGAAAGGTTTTTTGTATGCTGACGCTTTGGTACGCATACGTGAGGTTCAAGATACCACAGACTCAAATCAGGTGGACATGAAAATAGATGTCAACAAGGGGAAGAAGCCCAAAATAAGCTATATAACCTTTGAGGGAAACCAACAGCTCCCGGCAAAAAAACTGCGTGGTGCAATGAGGAACACTAAGCAGCGTAATATTTTTAGGGTTTTGAAAAGGTCTAAATATGTGGAAGATGATTATCAGAACGATCTGCTCTCAGTCGTGGATAAGTATAAGGAAAACGGATTTAGAGATGCACGTGTGATTTCCGACACGCTTGTTAAGTTAAGTGAGAAGCGTATAGGGTTAAATATCAAGGTTGAAGAGGGAAGAAAATATTATTTTGGAGATATTAAATTTGTAGGGAACTCGGTGTACTCAGATGAGTATCTTAAAAGGCTACTTGCCATTGATAAGGGAGATGTTTATAATGGGATAGCCTTTGACCAGCGCATAAGCGATCCATCTGATCCCGACTCAGAGGATATTACCAATCTATATCAGAACAGCGGTTACCTCTTTTCTACGGTAAATGCGGTGGAAACTCGCGTTCAAAACGACACCATTGATTTTGAAATAAGAATAGTAGAAGGTAAGGAAGCTTACTTCAACAATATTACGATAACGGGAAATACAAGGACTAACGACAATGTAATCTACCGCAACCTTAGAACAACACCTGGAGAACGATACTCGCGTCAAAAAATCATCAATTCCATTAGAGAATTGGGTGCGCTCGGATTCTTCAATGCAGAAAAAATAAATCCTCAGCTCAAAAACGTGAGTCAGCAGGAAGGTACGGTTGACGTCGAGTTTGAGCTGGAAGAAGCGGGAGCCAGTCAGATAGAGCTGCAAGGTGGATACGGCGGTGGTGGATTTGTCGGTACGTTGGGACTGCGATTCAACAACTTCTCGTTGCGCAACATATTTAACGGAGAGGCCTATGAGCCTGTTCCCATGGGAGACGGTCAGACCCTTGCCATAAGAGCACAGGCCAGCACTATCTTTAGAACGTATTCCCTCAATTTTACCGAGCCATGGCTGGGCGGTAAGAAACCGGTATCCTTGAACGTATCACTCTCCCACAGTGAGCAGTTCCGCGTGAATCCTCAAAATTTCAGAGAGGTAGATAGAGATCAACGTTTCTTGATCACGGGTGGAACCGTGGGAATTGCCAAAAGACTGGAGTGGCCAGATCAGTATTTTCAATTCTCACAGGCTGTTTCCTTTCAACATTATAACTTGAAAAACTATCGAACCAATCTATTTAATTTCCCCAATGGATTCAGTAATAATCTAGCCTACACGGCAGGGCTAAGCCGCAACAATGTAGGGGTAAATCCTATATTTCCTACTTATGGATCGCGTTTCTCGCTCACTGCAAAAATGACTTTGCCTTATTCCCTGTGGAACGGAGTCGATTATAACAATCTAGCAAATGATCCAGAATATCAGACCAACGGTGTTGCAGATCTTGCCAAGATCGATCAGGAACGTTTTAGGTTTCTGGAATTTTATAAGATCAAGTTTGAAGGAACCTGGTACACCCAATTGTATCAAAAACTTATTTTAGAAACTAAGACCGAGTTTGGTTTCTTGGGCGCCTACAACAACGATCGTGGACTTGTGCCTTTTGAAAGGTTTTTTGTAGGTGGTGATGGACTGGGGGCATTCTCGCTGGATGGTCGTGATATTATCAGGATGCGTGGTTATGACAACAGTTCCTTGACCACTAGTGCAGATGGGGACACCGTGTATAATAAGTTCAGTCTGGAGTTGAGGTACCCGATTACCCTGGACCAGGCGGCATCCATCTATGTACTGACCTTTGCAGAGGCTGCTGGTTCTTACGACCGTTTTAGAAGTTACAATCCATTTGACGTCCAGCGTTCTGCAGGAGCTGGTCTGCGTATATTCATGCCCGCATTTGGACTGCTGGGAATTGATTTTGGTTATGGATTTGATAAAACACCTACGGCGATAAGCAATGATCCCAGTGGATGGAACGTTCACTTTATAATCGGTCAGCAATTTTAGAATGGCACGATTATTTCAAATACCACAAAGACTATGAAAAACAGGATAGCTATTAGTTTATTGATGCTTTTTTTGTGTTTCGCTTTCGCGAAAGCGCAACGAGGAATCAGAGTAGGCTACATTGATATGGACTACATATTAGAAAACGTCCCAGAATACCAAACGGCCAAACAGCAGTTGGAAAAAAAGATGCAATCGTGGAAAGTAGAGATCGACGGGATGAATGCAGAAATTGATAATATGAAGGGCGCGTTGAAAAATGAGCGCGTGCTGCTCACCAAAGAATTGATCGAGGAGAAGGAAGAGGATATAAGGCTCAAGGAAGAAGAGCTGTCTGCATATCAACAAAAAAGATTTGGTGCAACCACGGGAGATTTTATCCTTCAACAACAACAACTTATAAAGCCGGTACAGGATCAGGTTTTTAACGAGATCCAGAAAATCAGTGAACTTAAGAAATACGATTATGTAATGAATGCTGACGAGGTGACTCTACTATTTGCAGCAGAGCGTCATGATATAAGTGATCTAGTCCTTAAGGCCATAGGACGAACTGCCAAGAAAGGTGATCTGTCCAAAAAAGAACGTGAAGACGATAAGGAGCAGAACGAGAAAGACATGAAAGAACCTTATCTATCGGTGGAAGAGGCAGAGAATAAAGATAAAAAAGAAGAGGCCAGAGAAGCTATACTAACGGAGAGAGATGACGCCAGATCTGCAAAGTTACGCGAGCGCGACTCCCTTAGAGCTGTTAAAAAAGCAGAATATGAGGAGCGTCGCAGAGTCATCAAAGAACGTAGGGATAGCATCAATGCTGCCAGGGAAGAGCAACGCAAGAAAAAGGGCTGATCGAATAATCGAGCAACTGTGACGGTCAATTTTTAATAATTAAAGAACGTATCTTTGCACCCGTTTAAAACATAAATACTAAAAACGAATAATACATATAATGAAACAAGTTAAAAATCTTATTGCCGCAGTAGTAGTCTTATGTGCTGGACTCAATATAGCAAATGCACAGGCAACTGCTACAAAAGTATGTCACGTAGAATCGCAGTCACTGGTTGAATCACTTCCAGAGGCCATAGCAGCCGATAAACAATTAAAAAAACTCGCCAAGAATTACGAGACCAAGCTAGCAGAAATGGATCGTGAGATAAAAACGAGGTTTCAGAATGCCCAGCGTGAGGCTCCTAACAAGACCGATGAAGAAAACGATCGTGTACTTGCAGAAATCACTGAAGGACAAAAGAAGCTTGAAGAATATTATCAAAACTCACAGCAGGCAATGTCTCAAAAACGTACTGATCTTTTAAAGCCGTTGTACCAAAAGGTAAGAGAAGCCATTTTCAAAGTAGCTCGTGCAAAGGGGTTTGATTATGTACTCGACTCAACTACGGGAACTGGTATCATCATGGCAGACGGCTATGACCTCACAGCAGATGTGAAAACTGAACTGGGAGTTAAGTAACAAAGCTCCATGCCTTTTACAGGCGTGAGATATATTAAATTCAAAAGGGCTGGACTTTCATACGTGAAGGTTCAGCCCTTTTTTAGTTTACGATAATCGCATGAAATGTATTAATTCTAAACTAATACCTGCTTGTAAATTAAGAAGCTAAGAAACACCTTTAGGATTAATCTTTAATCACATTTAAAGATAGTACTTGATGAGTTATCATGAAGTAGTTTTTCGATCAGGACGTTACTATTTCATTTGTGGTCACGGCTTGAGTCTTGTAAAAGTTTACATGTTTACTGTTTATAATCTGCACCCAGTTAAAACATTTCTCTACTAAATTATAGCCACAAAAAAAAGCCCGATGTTAACATCGGGCTTTCTGAATCTTCTAAAAAAATATAAAGTTGATTACTGTACGACTCTTACGTTTACAGCATTCATACCTTTTTTACCTTCTTTTTCTTCATACTCAACTGCATCGCCTTCTCTTACCTCATCGATAAGACCTGTTACGTGCACGAAGCATTCTTGATTTGTTCCATCTTCAGTTATGAATCCGAATCCTTTTGACTCATTGAAAAATTTTACTGTACCTTGTTTCATTATAATAAATGTAAAAATTAAAGTAGCAAAGTTAGAACAATATTTGAACTATACTATTAATAACCGACTAATTTTTAGAAATTTAGAGTTTTAGCCTATATCAGTGGCTTGCGCGACCCTTTAGATATATCGATGTCCCTTTTATATCACGATCGTACATCACGATACTACCAGCAATAGATACATTTAAACTGCGTGGCGTTTGGAATTTAATAAGGTGATGGCATTTTTCCCTTGCTTTTCTGCTCAGTCCATGATCTTCTGCACCTAGCAGATATACACAAGCCCTGGGGTGTGCAAAGTCTTTGAGCAGCACGGCACTATCTTCCAGTTCAACTCCTATGAGCAGTGCACCTTTGGGCAGGTGGCTATAAAAATCATCAAATGTGTCATAATGGAAATAGGGAACCGCGCTTACCGCATTGTGGGTGTCACAGGCTTGCCTGGCATAACGGTTTCCAATAGTAAATATAAAGTCTGCACCAAAATTTTGAGCACTGCGCCACAGCACTCCCAGATTTTCTGGAGTCTTTCCATTTTGGATTCCTATACCATAAAACCCAGGGGCAAGAGTATCTTTCATATTCAGGCATATACAACGTCAGCTTCCATTACATCTATGGCAAGCCGTAACGTACCATAATCCAAAGTGCCATCAAAGGCTTCAAAAACAGGTTTTACAGAGCGTTCCTCTTTATGGATATCCCATAGTTTTTCTAGCTTTTCCATGTTCACATGGCTTATTAATTCCTTCACTTTAACGTCGCGATGGCTGCGGTAGCGTTTGCCCAGATGGGAAAGGATGGTGGAGTCTGCAAGGGAACGTATCCCGGCGATTTCCTGTACGCTCTTTCCTGTCCAGAAAAGTTCAACGGTCTCCATGACCGTATCTGTAAGACCTGATTTTTTGGTCCTGCCTTGTTTCCTTTTCTTTGGTTCATCGGTCCTGAAATCAAACTCAGTGTCCCGCATCATCTTGAAATCCTCTAATAGATTAAGAAACACCGTTCCATATTTATCCTGTTTAAAGGAACCTACGCCCGTAATGTCGGCAAATTCATTATCGTTTAATGGGATGCGCACAGCCATATCCTTTAAGCTCGCATCGTTAAAAATAAGATATGGAGCTACATCTTCTTTATCGGCCAGTTGAAACCTTAGTTTTCTCAAAGCCTCAAAAAGATCTTTGTTCACTTGGACGGGCAGGTCGTTACCTGTTTGCAAACCGCTATCTACATCTGTGCCCGGTACTGGAATTACCGCTAGTTGTACCTTGCGATCCTTGAACAGTACCTCGTGGGATTGAGGAGTAAGCTTTAGTTGATTTTGAAGGTGGAAGGCGATCTCCAGTAATCCTTGGTTGATCAACTGGATGATATATTGCTGCCAGTGGTTCCAGGAGATATCACGTCCCTCACCATAGGTTTTTATAGCGTTGAAACCGCTTTCCATTACCGCGGCATTGCTCGCACCTCGCAGCACATCGACCAGTAGGTTGAGTGAGGCCTGTTCCCTCATGCGATAAACGGCGCTCAGTGCCTTTTGGGCCGTGGTGGTGGCATCAAAGAAGTCCGGTTTATTGAGGCATACATCACAATTGCCACAGTCCTTGTCCAGATATTCATTAAAATAGGAAAGCAGCATGCGACGGCGGCAGGTGAGTGCCTCGGCAAATTGTTTCATACGCTCCAGTTTTGCGATCTGCACTTCACTATTGCCGCTGCCGTCAGCAAATTTGCGCAGCTGTATAACGTCTGCATAGCTGTGGAAGAGCAGTGCCTTTGAGGCGACACCATCACGTCCCGCACGACCTATTTCCTGATAGTAGCCCTCGATGTTTTTGGGCATGTTGTAGTGGATCACAAATCTTACATTGGACTTATCGATCCCCATACCAAATGCGATGGTCGCACACACGATCTTTATCTTATCGTTGATGAATTGCTCTTGTACGCTTTCGCGAAAGCGGTGTTCCAGTCCAGCATGGTAGGCCGCCGCATTGAATCCATAACCGGTGAGCTTATCGGCAATGCTCTCGCAGGTCTTTCTGCTCAGACAATATATGATCCCGGACTCATTGGGGAATTTATTGAGAAAACGGCGCATTTGTGAAATGCGCGACGTACCGGGACGCACGGTAAGGCTTATGTTGGGGCGGTCAAAGGACGCGATAAATTCCCGTGCCTCACTAATGCCCAACTGGTCTTTGATATCCTGCCTCGTAGCCCGGTCTGCGGTCGCGGTTAAGGCAATAAGGGATGCAGATGGAAAAGATTTCTTGAGGTAGGATAATTGGGTGTAGGCAGGTCTGAAATCATGTCCCCAGGTAGAGATACAGTGTGCCTCATCAATGGCGATGAGTGGAACGGTAACTTGCTGTAGATGGTTTTGAAGCAATGAAATGCTTTCTGGTGCAACGTATAGCAGTTTTATAGTTCCCTGCTCCAGGTCATGGATCAACGTACGTTGTTCCTGTGCCTCTTGCGAACTGTTGTAATAACCGGCCTGGATCCCATTTTGGCGCAGTGCATCCACCTGGTCTTTCATTAACGCGATAAGGGGCGATACGACCAGTGTTACTCCGTCCATCAATAGTGCGGGAAGTTGAAAGCACATGGATTTACCACCACCAGTGGGCATCACGACCATAAGATCGTTACCTCCCAGCACGTTGTCGATAATTTCTTCCTGCAACGGCCGGAAGCTATCGTACCCAAAATGGGTCTTGAGTAGTTCTAGTTTCTTCATTTTAATTAATTTGTATGGCGTAGAATTTGTAAAAAGTAAAAATAATTCAAATTTGTGAAACGGTAGTAAACCAATTCTCATTATCTATTTTTACCTCAAATAATCTGTTATTATGAAATCATTCCTTTCCTTGATCTTGCTATTTATTGCAATCGGTGTAAATGCACAGGCACTGGATGCCTATAAATATGTGGTGGTGGACAACCAGTATGAGTTTCAGGATGAGGCTAACGAGTACCTGCTCAACGATCTCGCTATTTTTGAGCTCAAAAAACGAGGTCTCAACGCATTTAAGAGCAATCAAGTACAGCCCGCTGATAAAAACCTGGGGGCCTGCAACAGCCTGGCGATGAAGGTAGAGGCTGGTGGGACGCTGGATCGCAGGATTACCCTGATGTTTGAGGACTGTGAGGGAAACGTCATGTTTACCAGCAAACAGGGAATAGGGCGCATTAAGGATAACAGAACCGCCTACCAAAAAGCTATGAGAGACGCCATGACCTCTCTGGACGATATTGATTACAACTACAGTCCCGTGACTGCGTCATCAACTCAAATATTGCCGCAACAACAGGAGATTACTGAAGCGCCAGAAACAAAATCCAACAGTACCAAAATCACCAATACAGCAAAGAATACCGTTACAGAAACACCCTCAACTACTGAATCAAAAATATCAACAACTGCTGTAAAGTACGATTTTATAGCGCCCAATACGTCCTACAAACTTCAAAGGGACGGAGCGGGTTTTCTCGTATGGAAGGATGGCGAAATGATAGGAACCCTGAAAAAAAGCGATGGCGGATGCTACCTTGCAAATACCACTGATTTTATAGGAATAGGTTATTTTAAAGATGATAAAATGATGATCGATGCCAGTCAGAATGAAAAGGAACTAAAACTGGAATTTTTAAAACGATAATCCTAGATCTCAAAAAACAAGCTTATAGTTCTCGGAGTAACATCCCTAAAACCGATACTTCACCGTTGCCATGAGATAGCGCGGCAATAATCTATAGGAAACCGTGGACGTAGAAACATCGTTGATAAAACTGGTGCGGAATTGCTCTGTATTGGTCAGGTTCCTGGCTTCTAGTTTAAAGGAAAACGGGCTGTCCTTGACATTGTAACGAGCGTCGATATCCAGAAAATAATACACGTTATCACCGTCCGTAATATTGCCAAATTCATAACGCTCCGACTTTAAGAAAAAATCGATGCGCTCGTTAAACATTTTAAATAAGTCTTTAAATTGTTTGTTATTTCCCTCCGATTTTTTCTAAATACTCACCTAATGGAATGTCAAAACCAAAACCTACAAAAACATCACTTCCAAAATCACGATCCTGTACAAAAGGAAACCCTACGGTAAAGTTGACATCCAATGAATTATAAAACCTCAATCCCGTACCTATGCCCACATGCGTAAAGTCAAAGTTTTCATTTGTAGATGTGTTGGCAAGAGAGTATAAAAGTCCAGAGCCATAAATCACAGCATACCACTCGTTTATAAACGGTGCTTTTGTGTTAAGGTATGGATCATCTTTAATTACATTATTATAACCGCTAAATCTTTTGAAATTATTCAATTTGAATTTTAATCCTAGTTTTTCCGATGCAAAACCTATGCTTTCGATTCCTTCATTGCTACCAGGAAATGTAAACTCGTCCTTAAGAAAGATGTTTTGGTTAAGGCCTAGCGATAAGTAGAGCGCAAAATTAGACTCGTCATTACGATTAAAATATTGTTCCAACTCGGTAAGGAAAGACGCAACATCTACCTGCACAAAATTCTCTTGTGAATTGACAATGGAATATTTTTTTATGGCGTTCATAAATATCAAGTATCCATCCTTAAACTCACCCTCTGGCAAATCTTCACGCACTATAGCGCTGCCTTCCCTCAACATATCAACAATACTGGTAAATGTCTCTGCCTTGTTAAGTTGGTCGAGGTTTGAAATAAACTGAAAAAGTGTAAATAATTGTTCATTGTATTTTCCTAGTTTCAAACCCTTTAGTGCTTCTATTTTGAGAATGGGTATTAGAATATCAAGTTCCTCTGCAAGGCCATCATTTATTGTTTTAAACCTATTATCTATATCATTATATTGCGCGGTAACGAGTTTTTTCCTAAAAACATTTTCAATGTATATGATATCGTTCATATCTACGCTATCTTTCTTTATAGTGCTTTTAAGACGTAAATAGAGATCGGCGATAGGGTTTGACATTTCATTTTTGATTTTTGAGGTGTCATTCGTATTTAAGGGTATAATTAATTTGTCTTGTTTTTTATCATCATTAAATTTATTCTCAATTTTTGATAAAAGTCCATTTATTACTTCTTTGTGAATGTTAGGTTCCTTAACTAGCTCTAGGTACTTTGCTTTTCGATTTTCTTTCAACGAATTTATTTTTTTCAACAGTATCGAATCGACTTTTGTCAGATCTAATTCTAGTTTCGATTTACTACTATCATTTTTTTCACTTAAATAATTATTCATTTCCAATTCGTAATTTTTAAAAAGAAAATCATAAACTATTGATGGAATAGTGACTGATGAATCTAAATGTTCATTGGGATTAAACCAATTCTTTAACTTTTTTACATCTGTTGAATCATTCTTAGATTCTTGCGTATTTGACGAAGGGTTTTCAATTATTGAAGTTAAAATAGATTGAATAAAATCTACTTTAGTTTTATCTTTCAAATGTGAATTATAGAATTCTTTTACAAATGTTTTAGTCTCTGTGGTATCAAACATGATCAAACTCTCTAAATTATTTGATGTTTGCGGTTTTTGCGCGATTTTCATTACGCTATCTAAATTAATATTATTGAATGTAAAAAGTTTTTCTTTTAGTAATGAGTCTTTTGATATTTTAGATTTTGTTGCGACAAAATCATTAACTCTATTTGGAAAAGTAATACGATAACTTTGTAAAGCATCTATGGATTCATTTAATTCTAAAACCTCCCTAATCTCATCAATGCTGTAAAGATTTTTTGAATTGCGATTTTTAATAGTTAGCGCTTCAATGAATTTATCTTCAAATACTTTAGTTATGCTATCATTATTTTCTCCAGAATTAAATCTTATAAATTCCTCTATAATCTTAAAGTTGATAACATATTTTTCAATTTTATTTTTAATTGAAACCTGCAATTTATTAAGTCTATCTTTCACTGAAACACCGTTGGCTTGAAATTCTAATCCGCGATAGTATTCTCCATCGCGGTAATCTACTTTTGTTTTATAAAAACCTTTTTCTCTTAATTCTTTAATCTCAGATAATGCGCTACTTGTGATGTCCAAGAGTTCTCCAAATGATAATATCTTTGAAGTTGTTTTCGCTTGAGGTTTAGTGTTAAAACTAGAGTCATATTTAAAATAATTCCAGAGTTCTGCATTATCGTTTTCTATTTCGTAATTACAAGGCGTTTTATCTGCCAATTCTTTAGCTTCATATATTTTTCCTTTAATTATATATTTCTGAATTTGATGATATTCTTTATCAATCAGATTATTGATTTCAAAATACGAACTAAGTTCTACTAAATTACCTGATACGTTATTATAAATCTTATCTCCATTATCAATTCCTCTTTTGTATTTTAATGTTGTAAGACGCTTTTTTAAGCGCTCCAACTTGCTAAGATCGCTAGTAGTATTATCGTACTCTGAGACATAAGTATTATTTACCTTTAAGTCCAAACTTGCTTTCCTTTCTAAGCTTTTAATTTTTGTTTCTAGTCTCACTAAGTTTTTCCGTAGGTGCAGCCACAAAAATCTGTCTCCTCTTATTTTCTCGATGGCATTGTGGAATGCATTAGGAGTAAGATTCTGTTTTCTTTTTTTACTACTCGAACTTTGGTCATTACTTATTTTCATCTTCTTATCAGTCTCACTACAATTCATTGTTTTTGAGTTAATCACATATCCGCACAAAATATCATCATTAGACTTTATTAACGCATAGGTTACTCCTAGCGCTAAAGCATAGTTTGTAGTCAATTCCAGAATTTCTTTTTCTATAACAATTGGGTTCTTTTCATTTAGTAATATATTCAATGCATTTTGAACATAAAACCGGGTGCTATAGTTTTGGGAAGGAAACATTTTAAACATGAAACGTTTTAAGGCTTCACCTTTCAATTCCTTTTGTTTTTCTGTAATAATCTCAGTAAGTGCTTGAACGTCAATAGTACCTTTATTCAAAACTAGCGTTTCTAATCCTGCTGACAGTGTTGGACTCGATTGAGCTATGGATTGATTAAAATTGAAAAAAACTAAAGTTAAAATTAGTAATGTAGAAAAGACCTTTTTAGAACGTAAATGCATAGCGATAATATTTAGCTGATTAGGTGATTTATTTACAAGATCAATTAAATATCATTAGCAAATTAACTTTTATTTAAGTTTTTGTCAAAAACGCATGAAAAATACCCTCTATGGGGTATTTTCATATAGATTAAATGCACTTCAATTTCTTAAATACTGGATTTTAATTCTGATTATGCTTTCGCGAAAGCGAAACCCACAAAAAAAATCCGCATCAAATAAAGATGCGGACTTTACATTTATCACAGATCGGTTATTAAGCCGCCTGACTGTCGTTGTAGCTTTCAGTTTTTTCAGCGAGCTCTGGACTGCTGTAACGTTGCCATCTTAATTTTGCACGGTGTACGAGGTACAGTAAAATGGGTACGATAATGAGCGTCAAGAATGTTGCAAAAATCAACCCAAAGATTACCGTCCAGGCCAGTGGTCCCCAGAAAATCACGTTATCTCCTCCCATGTAGATCTTGGGATCAAATTCACTAAAGAGACTGAAAAAATCAATGTTCAAGCCTATCGCGAGTGGTATTAAACCTAAAACAGTAGTAATCGCCGTAAGAATTACCGGTCGCAACCTTGCTTTTCCAGCCTGGACAATCGCGTTAAACGAGTCTTCTTTGCTGATCAAATGTTTGTCATCATCAATGCCCAATTCCTCTCGCCTACGCAATTTTAAAATATCCACATAATCGATCAATACGACAGAGTTGTTTACCACGATACCCGCGAGCGAGATAATTCCCATCATGGTCATCATGATCACAAAAGGCCATCCCGTTGCCATCAGTCCCAAGAATACTCCTATAAAACTCAAGAATATCGAAACCATAATAATGGCTGGTTTTGACACACCACTGAATTGGAATATCAGGATAAAAAAGATAAGGGCAAGTCCACTAAAAAGTGCGGTCATTAAAAATGCCTGTTGCTTGTTCTGCTCCTCCAGCTGTCCGGTATAGTCAATTTTAATATTCTCTGGCAAATTTTCAAAGTCCAGCATCTCATTCTGGATTTGAGCCACCGCAGCTCCCGCATCACTAAAACCTGGTTTCAACGCACTGTAAACTGTTACCACACGCTTATTGTCCTTATGCTTGATCGCACTGAATCCAGATACATTTTCTTGAGTAGTTACCGCACTCACTGGAACTTCCATAACCTGACCGCTAGCCATATCCCTGAACGTGATGCGCTGGTTGAACAGCGAGCTGCGATCATAACGGTTTTCCTCGTTGAAACGAACGTAGATGTCATAATCCTCGCCATTTTCCTTATAAACTCCTGCTTTCTCGCCAAAAATCGATCGGCGCAACTGCATTCCTACCTGGCTCGCACTTATTCCTAGCTCACCTGCTTTCTCACGATCTACTTTAACCTGTAGCGCTGGCTTGCTCTTGTTCACATCGATCTTGAGTTCGTCCACCGGTGCGATGTTCTTCTCGTTCAGGAATTTTACCATGCGGCCTGCGGTCACGATCAGCTCTTCATAATCATCGCCCTGCAATTCTATGTTGACTGGATAACCGGCGGGTGGTCCAGCGGCATCTTTTTCCACACTGATGGCGATACCGGGAAACTTCCCTTGTACGGCTTCTTGCACTTTTTTGCGCAATACCTCGCTGTCCTTTCCATTGCGGTATTTATATTCCCGCATGGAAGCGGTAACCTTACCTTTATTGGGCATTTCGGCAGCGCTACCTCCGTCGGTCTGCGGGTTTCCAGCACCTTCACCTACTTGGGAAACGACACTTTCTACTAAAAAGTTCTCACCGTCCTCAATGTACTCATCGTCGTTGATTACATCATAGACGATGGTCTCGATCTCTTTGGTGGTTTGGTTAGTTTTTGCAATGGAAGTTCCTTGTGGATATTCTATATAAACCATGATCTGGTTGGGTTTGTTCTCTGGGAAAAACTCCACTTTGGTCCTTCCAGATCCAACTGACCAGCCGAAGTACAACGCAAGAACTCCAAAAAACATGACCACCATTCCCGCAGTAAAGAAATAGGGCTTTTTACCTCCCAGCGCAAATTTCAAGAAACGTGCATAAGCATTATCCAACCATTTGAGCACTCGTTTTTGGAAAAACAAGGTGGCATTCTTTACCAGGTATTTATAGGCCCAAAGCAAAATTACCGTCGTTACCATAATAGTCCCCAGACCGCGCATCGCACCACCCAATAACATGATCAGAACTCCTATGCCTCCCATAAGGATCGTGATCCATAACAAATTCTTAAACGGAATGCGCTTTTCATCGATACTCATGTATTTTGAAACGAGCATCGAGTTGAAAAATATGGCAACCACCAGCGAACTCCCCAAGACCACGGATAAGGTTATCGGGAAGTATTTCATAAACTCGCCCATGACTCCTGGCCACAAACCGATCGGCACAAAAGCTGCAACCGTGGTCAGCGTAGAAATGATAATAGGAACCGCAATCTCGCCGATACCCACTTTTGCGGCCTTCATGCGCGGCATTCCTTCTTCATCCATCAATCGATAGACATTTTCAACCACCACGATTCCATTATCCACCAGCATTCCCAGTCCCATAATCATGGCAAAAAGGATCATGGTATTTAACGTATAACCCAATCCATTAAGAATAATAAAACTCATCAACATGGACATGGGAATGGCAAAACCTACAAACAGTGCATTTCTAAATCCTAGAAAAAACATCAATACCACCACCACGAGAATTACCCCAAAAATGATATTGTTCACAAGATCATCCACCTGATTTAGAGTACGGCTGGAACTATCATTTGTAATACTGATCTCCACATTATCGGGAATACGTCCAGACTCTTGAGACTCTGCTACAATCTTACGTATGCTCTCAGACGCCTCGATCATGTTTTTACCAGATTGCTTTTTAACGTCGATCATGACGACGGCATCGCCTGTTTCACGGGCAAATGTGGTCTTATCTTCTTCTTTGAACGTTACTTCAGCAATATCTTTGAGGTAGATGGGGCCATCTTCATTTTTGACCACAAAGCGATCCAGTTGTTGCGGGTCGGTAATCTCGCCCAAAATCCTGATCGTGCGTCGTTGGGTTTCGGTTTTTATGTTACCGGCACTCATGGTCGCATTCCCGCCACGCACGGCGTTGATGACGTTGTCAAAACTAACTTTGGCAGCGGCCATTTTATAAATATCCACCGCAACTTCTACCTCCAGTTCCTGCGCACCACGTATGCTTGCCTCTTTGATCTGCTCCAGACTTTCAATCTCATCTTCCAGGTATTCTGCAAAGACCTTGAGCTCACGTACCGTATAATCTCCACGCAAATTAATATTCATAATGGGAACTTCCTCACTCATCTTGAGGTCAAAGACGTTGGGTTCGATTTTGGCACCATTAAAGGTAGGCCAGTCTTCATTAGAAGTTTCTACGTCGATCTCATCCTTTACCTTTTGTTTTGCCGCCTCAACGGTCAGGTTTTCGCTCAGAGGCCCACCTTCTTCAAATTCTACGGTAATGATGGAATAATCTTCTTGCGAGGTAGAAAGCACCTCGGCAACTCCCGAAATATTCTTTAAACGATCTTCTAACGGATCTGTAATCAACCGCTCAATATCCTCAGCGGTATTCCCGGGATAAACACTGGAAATATAGATCTTGGTTTCTTTTACCTCGGGAAAATCTTCTCTCGGCATGGCAAAATAACCCTGTATTCCCAGTACGATTACCAAAATCAGAATTACCCATATAACGGTGGAATTATTGATCGCCCAGGAGGAGAAACCAAATTCCTTTTCACTTTTCTTGCCCATAATGGTTATGCTTTAACTCTTATTTGTTGGTCTTCTTTTACACTGCGCGCACCTTCCACGATAATTACATCGCCATTTTCAAGTCCGTCTGTGATCTCGACCATATTTTTACTGGTCTTACCGGTTTGAACGATCTTCCTTTTCGCAATAGCGGTCTTAAACTCGCCACCATCCTTTAAATCTGTCGCGATCATCACATATTGCTCTCCGTTCTGGTTCTCACTGAGGACGGAAAGTGGGACGAGAATAGCGTTTTCCCTAGTGTAATCGTTGATCTTCAAACGGGCGGTAAGGTTAGGTTTTACGTTCTTGGCCTTATTGTCCACAGGGATTTCAATCTTGAAAGAGCGGTTTGCCGGATTGATAAATGAGCTGGTCTGGCGCACTTTACTATCCATGGTTTCTCCCAATACAGGAAAATCAACCTTCACATCTGTTCCCTCCTTGATCGCTGCGATATAGGTTTCTGGAACCTCGACTTCTATGTACATATTGTCAAGGTTTACCAGTCTAAAAAGTTGCGTCATTCCCGGCGATACCACATTTCCCTGCTCTGTGATCACGTCGTCGATCGTTCCAGAAAATGGTGCGGTAACGATGGATTTTGCCAGCTGGCTCTGCATCGCACTGATCGCACTTTGCTGGGACTCATAATTTGCCTTGGCCTGAAGAAACTGTATTTCAGAGCCTATTTTTTGATCCCATAGCTTTTTTTGTCGTTCATAAGTGGTTTTGGCCAGTTGGGACTGAACTTTCATCTGTTCGATTTGCTGGGAGACCCCTCCATCATCGATGCGGGCAAGACGTTGTCCCTTAGATACTTTCTGACCCTCGGTAACATAAACATTAGTCAGCACGCCTGGCATTTCTGCCATTAACGTGATGTTTTGTTTAGTATCCACGCTTCCCTGGAGTTCTATATAATGACTAAAAAGTGTGTCCTGAACGGTCTCAATACTCACCAGCGCACCGTCTTTCTTCTTTGTGTTGCTGTCCAGGTATTTCTCAATCGAACTGATCTCGTTCTCCAGTTCTTTTTTCTGGTTGAGAAGTTCGGTCTTCTTTGCGTTTACCGCTGCGGTATCTCCACTGGCGATGATCTCGTCAGTTGTGGGCGCCTCTCCTCCACAGGCCGTGAGAAGGATCATGCTTATAAATAGATAACTGTATTTTTTCATAATGGTGCTGTAAAAAAAGGTTGGGGATTATTGTTGGTTTAAAAACTCTGGTGTGTTTAAAATGGTCTCAAGATTTGCCTTCTCGGTAATCACGCCATACATACTTTGCAGGTATTCTGCCTGAGTGCTGTATAACTGAACCTGTGCCTGGCGCAGGTCAAAACTTGTTGAAATACCTTCCTTGAACTTGATCGTGTTCTTGTTTTCAATACGTTCTGCAAGCGCAAGGTTATCTCTGCTCGTGGTGTAATTATCCACGGCTATCTGGTAGTTATTGATCGCGCTTTGATAGTTGAGATTGATTTCTTGCTGGGTGCGGTTCAGATCAGTTTCTGCTTGATCCCAGGCGATTTTTGCGCGGTCGGTGCGAGCCTGTCTTCCCAGTGAACTGAAAATGGGAATGTTGATATTCACACCAGCCACTGATTGCTGAAACCAGGGTGTATTGTTATTAAAAAATCTAAATTCCTCGCCAAAAGCCTGAGTTCCATAATTCATAAACGCTCCTATCGTGACGGTAAAGCTTTAGCGCGTTCCAGTTTATATTCCAGCCTGCGTTGTTGCGTAAAATTATACGCGATCTGATAATCGGCATTTTTTTCCATGTCCAGCGTTTCCTCGGTCAGGCTGGGGTCAAGATTTGCGATTGCAAGATCCTTGAGCGAGTCGGTAAGTATGATTACGTTTTCAAGGTCTATTCCCAGTGCTAACTTCAACATATCGCGCGCGATTTCTTCCTGTCTTTTTGCGCTGTTGAGCTGGTTGTCCAGTTGTGATTTTGTGATTTTTAATTGTTCGACATCTTCTTCCTCGGCAAGTCCGTTCTCATAGATTTTTGTGGTTTCAAAAAGGTTATCGTCCACTGCTTTTAAGTTGCTGGAAATGATCGCGATATTTTCCTGAGTCAACAACACGCCGCCATAAGCGTTGATAATTCCCTTTCTTACTTCAAGTTTTGTCTTGTTATCGGCATTTTTTGAAAAATCGATAAAGGTTTTTGATGCCTCCAGTGCTACGATGTAGGAACCGTCAAAAATCAATTGTGTGAGCGTCGCGGTAAGGTTTGCGCTTTGTCTAGGTGCAAATGGCACGACCACAAATGTTCCCGGCGTTCCTCCAGTAATTTCTGCGGGTAGTGCCGCGACCGGGATTTTCACATTGTAATTATAGGCAACATCGGCACTTATTTGTGGTAGTCCCGTGGCGGTGGTTTCCCACTTTTGCTTGAGTGCCTTTGCGATGTCTCTTTTTGCGTTGATCGCCTGGTAGTTGTTTTCCAGTCCATAATCGATGGCTTCTTGGAGGGAGAAACTGTCTTTTTCTAGTGGAGGAGATTGTTGAGAGTAAGCTTTCGCGAAAGCTAACACCATAAAAATCCCTACGATAGATCTTAATTCTTTCATTTAATCGTGGTTTGTATTGGTTATTTTATTTAAAATCTGTCGACCGGCTGGGGTAACGATGCCGCGCAAGTGATAATCGAGGTACTGATCGTACAATTTCTGAACGGGAAAATGAGAGGGCGGGAATATCTCAAGATCTTTAATTCCTTGAATTCCAACAAAGTAAATGCGAGAAACAAAATCCTGTTGATCGTTGGAATATATAATCCCTTCTCTATTCCCAGGGTCAAGTTCTTGTTGACACATTCCTGCATGAAGTCAAATTGCATTTTTTAATCTTACTGTGCACTTTTGGATAATAGCGCTGCAATTGATGGATGGGCGAGGATTTATCGCCTTTCAATGTGGACATGACCATGCGTTTAATATCATACAATTCCTCAATGGGATTGAGGAAGTTTCACAAATGTGGTCAATTCCAGTAGCAGATATTTGTGTAAATATTCAAGGTAACGTCATGGACCAGCGCTTCCTTGTTCTTGTAGTGGCTGTACAGCGTTTTCTTGCTCATGCCCATGTGGGATGCGATATCGTCCATGGTAACGCTCTTAAAACCCAGGTTGAGAAAAAGGTCGGTTGATGTATGTAAAATTTGTTCTTTCAATAGTTTACTTCCATTATTTGAGGGTGCAAATATACTTCTAGGAAACTTTAAAAACGTTTTAAGTTTCCTAAGTTTTACAATTATTTAACATTGCATATGAAAATTGAGGTGGGTTATTGATAGGTTGTATTTATTTTTACCGCATGAATACAATTGAAACTCTCAGAGCGTCATTTCTAGATTACCTGGATCAGAAAATCACGCAAAAACAACCAGCAGGATTGTATGATCCTGTTTATTATATATTAGAGTTGGGAGGAAAGCGACTGCGCCCCATACTTACCTTAATGAGCGCTACTATGTATGGTAAACCAGCAGCTGTTGCAATGGACGCGGCAGTTGCCGTAGAAGTGTTTCATAATTTCACGCTATTGCACGACGATATTATGGATGCGGCAGACCTGCGCCGAGGACAGGAAACCGTGCACAAAAAGTGGAATTTAAATACGGGAATATTATCGGGCGATGCGATGTTGATTCTTGCCTATCAACAGTTGGATAGTTATGATGGTGAAGTATTTAAAGAGCTAATCACACTATTTTCCCGTACCGCACTAGAAGTCTGTGAGGGACAACAACATGATGTTGATTTTGAAAATAGGGATGATGTAAGCATTGAGGAATATCTCAATATGATCAAGTTAAAAACTTCAGTTCTCGTGGGCTGTGCGCTGCAAATGGGCGCCATCATCGCGGGAGCAGATGAAAAAGAACAAGAGTTGATCTATCAGTATGGGATCGACCTGGGAGTTGCGTTCCAGCTGATGGACGATTATCTGGATGCTTATGGCGATCCAGAGACCTTTGGCAAAGAAGTGGGTGGTGACATCAGAGAGAATAAAAAAACCTATCTCTACCTTAAAAGCATCGAGGATGAAGGTTGCGCCACCGAACTTAAAGAATGGTTTGCCATCGATCAATCGCGCCTCAACGAGGATGCCATGGAAGAAAAAAAGGAAACGGTAACCGTTCTTTTTGATGAAAGCGGTGGTGCAAAGGCCACGCTAGAAGCTATAAAAAATTATACGGATAAAGCCTTGAATACCATCGAACAGCTATCGATTAACGATGAACATAAAAAGCAGTTGACTGAGTTTTCTCTGGAGTTGATGGGGAGGGTGAGGTAGAGATTATGTCCCACGAACTCCAATCCATACAAGAACAACTGCTCAAGAAAACACATAATTTTATTGTGTACTGCAATCAGGTTAATAAAGATCTGGAACGGTCTGGTCTTAGAGCGATAGAAAGTGATGATCCTGCTCAATTTCTAAAATCTGTTATTGAATACATCGCAGAACTTATTGAAGACAACGATTCAAAACTTAAACAACTTCTTTATCTAGCCGATGTCCAAGAGCGACATCTTGAGAAAGGAATTGCCATGGGTTTTTTATGGAGGGAATGGATCAAGGTGAAGTTTAGGCTGGGGCATCAGTAGGGAGTTGCGGTTGATGATTTGTTGCCGCATATATACGCACGTTTTCAAAGGGGTAGGCTTAAGCCTACCCCTTTGAAACGGGTAACGGGATTTTATTATGGATTTGGGTGGGGAATGGGTTTGACTTTTGCGTTTTAGTCATACTTGTTACTCGTTGTAAACGAGCATGAGCGACCGACCACGGATTACAACTCCGCACCATCGTGGGAAATTTTCACTTTCTCGGAAGATATGCAGGGATATTTGAATAATTTTTATAGAAATTATTGTATTTAAAACCAAAATACGTCTCTTTTGATAACTGACTGACATCTGATTCTGACAACGAGCGTCCATCAGAAAGGAAAAGGCGCATGATATCGATGAGCATCGTTTCTGGCGTAGTTGATTCGATTAGCTCTATTTGATTAGCCGATTGATAAAATAGATAGTATTCTCTCTTACAGTCGTCACAACGTAGAAATATCCTTTTGATTTTACAATTGTTTTTCGTCAGAATTTCAATAACATTGAAAGCACTATAAGCCATAGCACCCTCCTCCTCTATAAAATCATATTTGTCTTTCAAGTTTGGAATGAGCTTTTTGAAGTCTTCATTTTCCATGTTGAGATTTTCACGAATTAATTGATTGTGAAATTCTAGGCTATATAAATCTAATGTGTTCTGGGCTGCAATAGAGCAACTGAACGATAAGAAAATAATATGAGTAAAATTTTTCATGATTCCTGTTTTTGTTCAATAATTTATCTGAAGAGTTTCATATCTTCATTTGAAAGTCAGGTTATTTATCAAAGTATTTGACGTTATATTCAATTTATTAATACGCTTTAAACTGATTATCTACACACGAGAAAACCAACAGAAATAGTAATGAAGTTTTAAGCATATTATAATGTCTTAAAGCATTTGTTTGTCAATGCTGCGTGTGCATCTTCTGTTTTATAGTTACCTGTATTTCTTAGGCTGTTTTCAGGTTCTGAAAGATAGTGTTCTTTAGGGAATGGGTGGTTTGTTATACAGTTTTGGTCTTATAAGATGCTGGTGGGCAACGTGTTTGGACACCGAGTGCAAATTGGCGGCAGCGCATGATTGTTCTTTTCAGTACTTTTTACAAATGAGATTTAGCGGCTATAACGACAAGTCCACTGTATTTGAAATGATAGGAAACATACTCCTAAAATGAAGTTCAAGGACCTCTTTAAATGGAAATGTGGCGGCTGTTTAGAAGTTTAAAAGACCCTTTTATGGATGGCTTTCATCACTGTTTTTCTCTCGATAAAATGTACTTACTCTTTCCGTTTTTAGAATTTAGTTCAATTATCTCAAAATTATCATCTGTTTGTATTTTATAGAAATACATCTTTTCATAAAAATACGGTTGGTCAACTTCAAAGAAAAGCTCAACTTTCTTAATATCTAGAGTATAAGTAAAATCCATTTTTTTCTTTGATGGCATTGTGATCTTACCCATACCTTTTTTTAAAAACTCTATTACAGGACAAACGTTACATTTAATTACAACATTATCTTTCTCTTCGCTTAAAATATGCCAAAGACCTCCAGTTACTAAAATAGTATCTAGCTCATTATTATTTATAGTGAAAACCTGCTTTTCAAGTTGATTATTATCAATTTGTGAATAATTACAGGAAAAAGAACAAAAAACTATCATCAACAACAACAAAATTCTTTGCACCATCATTCTTTATGTTTAACGTCAATTTTTCTTGGAGGACTTGCTCCTGTTTGACCCGCGGTCCTCACTTCTTTCCTAACTTTATTTTCATTATCTATAACAGTTCTTGTATCAGTTCCAACAATTGTTGGTATAGCATGGCCTACCAATTTATGAGATAATATAAATTCTAAATTATTTCCATCAGGATCGAGGATATTGTTATTTTAATTTCCAGAAATATATACTAAAACCCTACCAGTAGGGAAATGTAATTGAAAATAAAGTTTGAAATTAGGATTTCAAGTAGAGATGAATTCAAAGAAAGTCCGAGAAATGATCAAAACTTCAAGGTAAATCAATAGTTGCACAGCGTATTTACAATTATATTCAAGTCTTGATTTGATTTAGAAACCCTAGCTTTTTGGGTATAAATTTTTAGAAACAGGAAAGCTGATGATATGTGAATAATAGGTTGATTTAAATCCTACCGCAATCGTTGTAGCTGGAAAATAATGTTACTTTGCAGCAAATTATTCTCCCATGAAAAACAGACCGCTACGCCCAGAAAGTTTGATGATGTCCTACGGCTATAAACCAGAGTTATCTGAAGGTGCAATAAAGTGTCCCGTGTTTCTTACCTCAACTTTTGTCTTCAAAAGTGCCGAGGAAGGCAAGGCTCATTTTGAGCTAGCCTACGGCAAGCGAGAGAAATTGCCGGGTGAGGAAATGGGGTTGATCTACAGCCGCATCAATAATCCAGATCTAGAGATCCTTGAAAACAGATTGCGACTATGGGACAGTGCAGAGGATTGTGCAGTTTTTGAAAGCGGTATGAGCGCTATTTCTACGGTCTTATTGGAATTTTTGAAGCCAGGAGACCTGCTTTTATACAGTTCGCCCACTTATGGAGGAACAGATCATTTTATCAATCATTTCCTTCCCAAAATAGGAGTTCACACGCTAGGTTTTAGTGCTGCTACCACTCAAGAGGAATTGGCTGAAATGATTGAGGCAACAGGAATTTCGAACAAGCTGGCACACGTTCATCTGGAAACTCCCGCAAATCCAACCAACGCGCTCATCGACGTAAAAATGGTGCGCAAAGTGGCAGACAGCTTTACAACCGAGCAACCAGTAACGCTGGCGGTAGATAATACCTACATGGGACCTTTGTGGCAACACCCGCTGGAACTGGGAGCCGATCTGGTTATGTACAGCGCGACCAAATATATAGGAGGTCACAGCGACCTCATCGCTGGAGCCGTTTTGGGAAATCAAGAGTTAATGATTCGTGTAAAAACGCTGCGTACCTTTTTAGGTAACATGGCGTCACCACATACGGGATGGATGTTATTGCGCAGCCTAGAAACACTCAAAGTGAGGATGGAAGCTATGCAAGCAAACGCAATAAAAGTAGCTGAGTTCCTAACTACCTGTGATCTGGTGCAAGAAGTGAAATATCTCGGATTATTAAAAGAAGGCAGTAAGGATCACAACATCTGGAAAGAGCAATGTAAAGGAACTGGCGCAATGGTTAGTTTCATAATCAAAGGCGGCGAGCCAGAAGCATTTAAATTTCTCAACTCATTAAAATTAATTAAACTCGCCGTAAGTCTAGGTGGTACAGAAAGTCTGGCAGAACATCCTAGGAGCATGACCCATTCCGGTATGGACGAGCATCATCTGGAAGCTATGGGAGTGACCGATTCCTTAGTGCGACTTTCCATAGGGGTGGAACATTATGAAGATCTTATTTGGGATGTGGAGCAGGCGCTGGAAGAGGTTTCAAATACAGCTAAAAAACAGATTGTAGTACAATCCTAAGTTCATCACTATTTTGAAGTATTCAAATACTCTATAAAAACATGGGAATAAGTCGATTAGGCGTTACAGATGCCTTTTAAAAACACACGCTTTGCAAATGCGCGGGAGGTGGATATTAACAATTCATTTTCTAATAATAAATCATTTCTGGATCTAAGTTATATCATCAATGAGCGCATCGACTTCTCCTTTAAGTCAGAGCGTTATAAATTTGGCGGACTTGCAACTATACCTTAACTTCGGTTAACTAACTAATTAGCTATGAGCTATATACGTTGTTGCCAGTAGTGCTTTACGCTACTTTGAAGTCAAAATCATTCATTTCAACACTAAATTTGACGTTTGCTTTTAATGCTAGAAATACTTTCAAAATCGTTTCAATAGTCACGTTTTTTGTATTCCGTTCCAATTTCGAGATTTGCGATTTTTGGACTCCGATTAATTCTCCGAGTTGTTCTTGGGTCAAATTTCGTTCTTTTCGGACAGATTTTATCATATCGCCAAGAACTTCCATTTTTAAGTCAAATTCGTATTTATCACGTTCTGGTGTTCCAACTTTTCCAATGTCTTTGTCCTTCATTTGGTCAAGTGTCATCATTTTCATTTTTTCATTTTTCGTTGCCATAATTTCATGTTTATTCGTCAAAATATTCAGCTCTAATCTTCAATGCTTTCTCAATTTGTGATTTCGGAACTTTACTTACTTTCTTAACCATTCCGTGTGTTGATAACACAAGTGTTTCAGTTTAGTCATTTTTGTCCCAAAAAGCAAAAAGTCTGTACTGAATTCCTTGGTAAAGTGTTCTAAATTCCCAAATGTCGTCTGTCAGTTTTTGAAACAGTTTTGGGTCATTTTCGAGTTTTGCTTTATCCAAATTATATTAGATTTTCTTTTTAGCTTTCGCATCTATTTTACTCATAAAGTCTATAGCTTGTTCAAGAAAAACTACTTCAAATTTTGGTCTCATTCAGTTTCTCTGTCGTTTATATTTTAGCAAATATAACAAAAAGTTGAATTATATGGAAACATTTGATGGTTTGGTCGCATTACTGGCAACGAAGGTTATAATATATATTACTTCCTAGATGTGGACGCTCGCTACAATGTAAAAGACAGTCCGTGGTCATTTAAAGTAGAGGGTAGAAACCTGACCAATACCCAGCAATTCCGTACCAGCTTTATTAATGATGTGTCATCATCTACAGTTTCTTATCGACTGCTACCGCGTAATGTACTCGTAAGTGCCAAGTATCGGTTTTAAATGTTTACGGATCTTCAATCTCAATCCACCACCATCAAACTCATCGCAAAACCACCGCCAGGCTTCATATCTAGGGTTAACTGATCACCTTTCTTGACTGATTTGTGTGAAATATCAATACTCAGCGGATTGTCATCCCAGTGCGCGTCTGTTCCATCTTTATAAAGTCGCAGTTCGTAAGTTGTACCAGCTTCTAAAAAGTCAAAATTTACAGTAGTAGAACGCTCGTTCTCATCGGTGATTCCGCCTATAAACCAGTTGCCAGTTTCTCGCTCCTCTCTTGCGATAATCACATAATCTCCCACGGCTCCATCCAGCACTTTGGTCTGTTGCCAGTCCACGCCTACATCTTTTATAAACTGTAATGGCTCTGGATTTGCTTCGTAATGTTCCACTAGGTCTGCTGCCATTTGTATCGGGCTGTAAATCACGACATATAAAGCGAGCTGGTGCGCTAGGGTAGTATTTACTTGGTTTTCAGATTTATATTCATCAAACTTTATGTTGAATATTCCCGGTGTATAATCGATCGGGCCGGCCAGCATGCGGGTAAAGGCCACAATCGATAAATGCTCTGGCGGATTGCCACCATCACTAGACCACGCGTTGAATTCCTGGCCGCGCAATCCTTCTCGGGAAATCGTATTGGGATAGGTGCGTCGCAATCCTGTGGGTTTGATGGGTTCGTGTGCGTTGATGGCGACTTCATATTTGGCGGCTTTTTCTACGGTATTGTTGTAGTGGTTGACCATATATTGTCCGTGGTGGTACTCGCCCTTGGGTAATATTTTGCCCACATATCCCGTTTTCACGGCGTGTATTCCATGTTTTTTCATGAGTGCAAATGCGGTGTCCTGTTGTTTTGTGTAGGTTTCGGTGGCGGCACTGGTTTCATGGTGCATGATGATCTGTACGTTTTTTGCTTTCGCGAAAGCTACCACCTCTTCAAGATCATAGTCGGGATAAGGAGTCACGAAATCAAAAACTCCCTCCCGATCCTCAAAACCTATCCAGCGCTCCCAGCCCGTATTCCAGCCTTCCACCAGTACTCCACCGATGTTGTTGCGTGACGAGAACTCAATGAAGTTTTTTACATTTTCTGTGGTCGCGCCATGTCGTCCGTGGGTCTCGCCGGTATCTTTCCAGTTGCCCAGGGAATCCCTTAGCATGCCATAATCCCAAGTCGATTTACCCAAATGCATTTCCCACCACACGCCGGTATATTTCATGGGTGTGAACCAGGAAATATCTCCCAGTTTATTGGGCTCATTGAGGTTCACGATAAGGTTGGATTCTATAAGCGCGGGTGCATTATCGGTGATCTGGATCGTGCGCCATGGCGTGTGAAAGGGCAGCTGGCGATGTACTTTATAATCGTTGTTGCGCGATCCTACGAGAATACTTTGAAAGCCTAGTTTTTCTTTATCAACTCCCAGGGTCATCCCGCTGTAATCCACCAGTGCGGCCTCGTGGATGACTACGTGAATATTGTCCTTACCGACCATAGTTACCGGAGTGTTTACAGCATTATTGGGTATATAAGTCTGCGCCAGATTGCTGTGGTCGCTGTAGCGCAATGCATCAATTTCAGACAATTTTGTGGTACTGTACAAATGCTCGTAAATATCCCAATCGCCAGGAATCCAAAAAGTTTTATAATCCTCGGTAAGGTTGAATTCTGTGTGTTCTTCCGTGATAAAAACTTCTTTCAAATGTTCCTGCTCTGGAAATTCATATCGGAATCCCACACCATCATTATACACCTTAAAAACAATATCGATCAACCGCGGATTTTCAGTTGTTTCCCTAAGCTCGATCTTGAGTTCACTATAGTTGTTACGCACTTCCTGTTGCTCGCCCCAAGGCATTTCCCAGGTTTCATCAACGCTGTTTGCAGTAGTCTTGATGATCTCAAGATTCTCTTTTAAATGCGCAGCGTTTTTAAAATCAAACCCTAGATAGGAAGTGTCAACGATTTTTTTGTTTTTAAAGTGGGTCGTGTAATAGGCCACTCCCTTTTCATCCGTATTAAAATGCACTTGAATATTGCCGTCGGGTGATTTGGCTTGAAGTTGATGGCCTTCTTCAGTAGAGCAGGAGGTGAGTGCAAATAAAATAACTAAAGCGGAAAACAAAAACTTCATAATCAACCACTTTTTATTTCTCCACCTCAAAAACAAAAGACTCCAAAACTCCCAACTCAACCTTCATTATTCCTTTTCCATCTTTGACAACCAGCTCGGTTTTCACCTTACCATAAAGTGCATCTTTTAAAGTGTATCTTCCATCTTCAAGTTCCCAAGCTTTGATTAAATCACTGGGAATTTGGTAATCTAATTTATAAGATTTCTCAGCACTAAAATTGGATATCACGATCAACTTTTGATCATCACTCCAGCGAGCAAAGGATAATAATTTATCGTCATAACCGTCCGTAACCTCGCGGTTGTAGGTGTGTAGATCCTGATAGTCTCCCATCATTGCAGGACTTTCAAGAGTTAGATGGAGCAATCGTTTATAGAAATCCCTTAATGCCAATTCTTCCTTGGTAGATTGTCCTCCGTCGTATTTCTTATCGTTGACCCATCTCACAACACTTGGAACGCTCCCATAATCAAAAATAGAAGTACGGGTAGGATCGCCAAAACCTAGATCTTCATTACCCGGTTCACCTAATTCCTGACCAAAATAGATCATCGTAGGCGCCGTACTGATCGTTGCCGAAACTACCATGGCTGGTTTACCCATTTCTGCGCTATTTGCAAATCCCGTGCTCGCAATACGTTGTTCATCATGGTTCTCCATAAAGTGGAGCATGTGGTGTTCTATATCGCTCAAATCGTCTAAAATTGCCGGGATATGATCAGTTTTCCCACCGCGGTGCATCACGTTTCTGATCGTGTCGTACAGCTGGACTTTATCGTAGAGGTAATCCATTTTTCCCTTGCGTATATAATCGCGGTACAGACTGGGATTGTACACCTCAGCAAGTAGAAATGAATCTGGATTCTCCATTTTAATGTGCGAATTCATATAGCTCCAAAACTCCACCGGAACCATCTCTGCCATGTCGTACCTAAAACCGTCCACTCCTTTTTCTGTCCAGTACAACGCGATGTCCTTGAACTTTTCCCAAGAACTAGGTACGTCTTTTCCTTCCCAAAAAGCAGCGTGTTCTTCAATAGATTTGGTTTCAAACTCACTGCTCAATTCGTCGAAATCAAAAGTTCCATCCGGTCGCACGCCGTAGTTGACTTTTACGGTTTCGTACCAGTCGTTCATATCTGGTCGCGCTGCTCGCGAGCCGTTACCCGTCCATTTTGCAGGGTTTTCATTAAATTTCCCGTCGGCCGAGGTCATTTCTGCACCTCCCAATACTTTATAGTTATTCTTCCATTCGGGCACGACAAATGCCTCGCTGGGATTGTAATAGAAATTATTATCGCGTGCATAAACAACGCTCGTGTCGTCCTCGGCACCAAAGTCCGTTACGCCCTCTGGATTGCTCAGGCTCTGGTAATTGCGGGCAACATGATTGGGTACGATGTCTATAATTACTTTGAGTCCGGCATCGTGCGATCGCTGGATGAGTGCCTCAAATTCCTGCAATCTATTTTCGACATTTACGGCAAGATCTGGATTTACGTTGTAATAGTCCTTTACTGCATAGGGCGATCCCGCGCGGCCTTTTACAACGTCTGGATCGTCGTTTGAAATGCCAAATTCTGTATAATCGGTAATCACGTCGTGGTGGGGAACTCCCGTGTACCAGATGTGCGTGACGCCCAGGTCTTTTATTTCCTGCAGGGCTTTTGGCGTGAAATCGGCAAACTTTCCCGACTCCGTTTTCTTCCAGTGTTCCCCAGGGTCGGTTAGTGGTGTTGGTATTGCCGAAAAGTCGGGTAAATACTTGATAGACGACTTTTTTACTTTCTCCGGGTTTTGATGTCACTTGTTCTTGGTTTGTGTTTTCCATTGCCTCAGACTTGTCTTCGGCCTGTTTGCAGCTTATGATGGCAAGGCAGCAGAGTATGGTGATTATATTTTTCATAATGGTTATTTTTTTTCACGCATCATATGAGTGATAATTTCTTCTAAAAACTGCCTAGAGCTTTCGTTACATTTCTATATGGATCTCCTGCTCTTGTGACATATTCCAATCGATTGGGATTGCTACAATTTTAGTATCGGCATTCCAGGTCCATTGGTTTTTATTAAAACCTTCGATGTTTTTTGGCTTTCGCTGGATATTATGAACCATGAGATCTACTTTTTTACTGGAGAGTAGATAATCCTTCCCAGATGTTGCCTTTAAATAGATCTTTAGAGTTCTCGCTTTCGCGAAAGCGGAACACTCCATTATCTCATACATGCCTTTTTCATAGGCTTCATGCGTAGAACCATCATCATTATAGAAACTCTGCCTGCTCACCTCAACGGATTTGTGATGGTAGTAATGCAGCTCAATCGAGCTCCCGTCATATTCTTTTGTGGACTGGATATTCTTGCTCATGGGGATAAAAGCACCCGCGCGGACAAAGGTCGGAATATGATCTTCCTTCAGGTCGTAAGTGATCTTGCGACCCGATTTATAAACTTTATCCGTATAAAAATCGATCCATCTCAGTCTATTTTTATTGTATTTTTTTTTGCCCTTGCTGAAATTGGAAAATTCAAGTTCGTTGGGCAAATCGATCTCTATAGTTTTCAAACCCGCCTGAGTAATGGGTGTGATAAAAAAGCTGTTTCCCCATAGATAGGAGCTGGATTCCTCGCTGCGCTCATGATCCAGGTATGAAACCGGTCGCATGAGTGGCGTTCCATTAGTATGATTTTCAAATGCCAACTGGTAATTGTAGGGCAGTAATTTATAGCGCAAATCAATGGACTGCTTTGCTAATTTCATCGCTTTTTCACTGCGATAGACGGGCTCACTAGCGACTTCTTCCTGTGCGTGAGGTCGGTAAATGGGTTGGAAAACTCCGTATTGCAGCCACCTTACATATAACTCGTCATCTAGATTATCTCCCGCAAATCCGCCCAGATCACTGTGCATATAGCCCAATCCCTGCATTCCCATCTGGAGTGCAATTTCTGGCTGGGATTGCAGGCCGCCCCAGGTTCTATTTACATCGCCCGACCACGGGATCATTCCATAACGCTGAGAACCGGAATAGCCAGCGCGCATTAAAACGAAAGGTCGGCGGTATGGATTTGCTTCTAGACTGGCCTCGTAAACCAATTTTGCCCAGTCGTGACCATAAATGTTATGAACCTCGTCTGCAGTTCCCGTGGCGTGGATGAGGTCGGAGGGATGCACTTCTGGCTCGCCCAGATCTCCCCAAAAACCATTGACGCCACGATCAGAAAGACCTTTGTAAATATTTTTGAACCAGGTTTTGCCGCTATCGCTGTATATATCAATGAGTCCCGTATTACCAAAATAAAACTCATACTGGTACGGATTTCCAACAGAGTCTTTGGCGAGAATATCGGCATCGACGGCTTCCTGCCAGCGGTCTGATGTAGAAAGTACAAATGGCTCCGTGATCAGAATGGTTTCTACATTTTGTTTTTTGAGATTTTGGATCATGCGATCCGGATCTGGGAAGGAGTCGCGGTGGAATTTTAAATTTCCCATCGTTCCCTTTATATCCTTTCCAAACCAGTACAAATCCAAAATTACCGCGTCCACGGGAATTTCGTTTTCCTTGAATTTATTGATCGTAGTTTCTACTTCTTGTTGCGAATGATAGCCAAAACGACTGGCAAAATTCCCCAGCGCCCAGCGTGGCGGCATGGGTTGTTTACCGGTGAGTTCTACATAGTTTTCGGTTACTTCTTGCAAATTACTTCCCGCAATGACCTGATAACGCATCGCTCCAGAAATGGTCTCGTAGGTAATGGTATTGTTTTTTTTACTGTCCAGATCCAAAAAACCAATGGGCGCATTATCAAAATGAACCATATAATTCTTGGAAGAAATAACGATGGGCAAGGTATAATTCATCAACTCAGACCTCGTCTCATAGCCATAATGAGCCCGGTTATATAATTGTAATCTATTCCCGCGACGGTTCATTCCCAGTGCTCTTGCGCCGCCGCCGTAGAGGACTTCATCCTCAGTAATTTTAAGTTCTATAGTGTGCAGACTGTCGTTTTTTACGTAACCATTTATCTCGTCTATATAATGAAGGTCTCCTTTAACATACCAAATTTTAAAAGGATTTTTGGTGATTGTCATAGTGAGATTTAAATCAGTAGAACCGTAATGAAACCTTTCTTCTGATTCTCCGTAGCGAACAATGGGCACAACATTTTGTTTGATAATTGCAATAGACTCAGGTACTTCAGATATATTTTGTGACTTAGGAATAAAAAGAGTCTCTATACTGTTTTCTGACAATAATTTAAAAGTATAAATCCCATCGTTCACCACTACCTCTAGCGATCGGTCAGCTTTAAGTTCATGGCTCACATAAGTTCTTGAGGATTGTGCAGTTACCGCTTTCGCGCCTGCCTGCTGCGCTTGGGCAGGCAGGAAAGCGAGACCAATAAAAAGTAGCGTAATTTTTAAGAACTTCATATTAATCAAGATCTATTATTAAGGATGTTTTTCCCTCAATCTTCAGATTTTCAGAAAGTGTAATGGATGTGTCAGTTAAAACTTCGCGGCCTTTTGTATTACCATTGAGCATCTCGTCAAAACGTGTTAAGTCTAGGGTCTGTGCTTCTGGATTATTATTTATCACCACCATGATCTTACTGTCCTCATTATACCTAAAATACGCATAACAATTATCTACGGGAACAAACTGCATGAGTTTACCTCTGTGGATGACCTCTTTATATTTTCTGTAATTGAGAAGTTTGCGGGTAAAATTCTGAAAACTTTTCTGAATAGGAGTGGGGCTTGAAAAAGCGTTTGTGGTATCGCCCTTCCAGCCGCCGGGAAGTCCCTCGTATGTCGCCATCACCATCGGTATCGCGATTTCCCGCCATGCCTATCTCATCGCCATAATAGATTTGTGGAGTTCCACGGGTGGTAAGAATGAGTGTCAGGGCCAATTTATATTTGGCTAGATCGCCATTATATAGACCGTTGCCGTTGATCCTGTTGGTATCGTGATTTCCTGCAAAAACGAGGATATTATTAATATCTGGGTATAAAAAGTCATTGACAAAGTTCTCGTAAACCCGCACCATTCCTTTGTCCCAACCCTGCTCATTTTCATTAAAGGCTACCATAACCGCATCATGAAGTGTAAAATCCATAACGCTGGGCAAATGAGTATTGTAATCTTGAATTGCGGCTATTTTAGAGTCTTTCTGCCAGTACGCAATCTGCGCCTGATCGTGCAGCCAGGTCTCTCCCACAATATTGAAATTGGGGTATTCGTCCATCACTGCTTTTGTCCACGCTGCGATGCCTTTTTTCTCGTTGTAGGAATAGGTATCGACACGCAAACCATCCAGTCCAGCGTATTCAATCCACCAGATCGTGTTCTGGATAAGATAGCGCAATACCGTTTCATTGCTCTGATTAATGTCGGGCATGGAACTTACGAACCAGCCTTTTTCTGCATAGCGCTCGTCATACTTGCTAGCGTTAGGATCCATTTGAGTAGTCTGGCGATACGAACTATTTGCATATCCTTTAACAGGAAAATCTTTGCCATCATTATCATCGAATTGATGGATCCAATCCTTAAAAGGCAGATCCTGCATCATCCAGTGCGTCGCGCCCCAATGGTTTGTGACATAATCCATGATGAGTTTCATATCCTTTTTATGAAGCTCGTCGGCTAGGTGTTTGTAGTC
>CAWILF010000007.1:0-31902 GCA_963836885.1 uncultured Flavobacteriaceae bacterium
TCCACCTCAAAAACAAAAGACTCCAAAACTCCCAACTCAACCTTCATTATTCCTTTTCCATCTTTGACAACCAGCTCGGTTTTCACCTTACCATAAAGTGCATCTTTTAAAGTGTATCTTCCATCTTCAAGTTCCCAAGCTTTGATTAAATCACTGGGAATTTGGTAATCTAATTTATAAGATTTCTCAGCACTAAAATTGGATATCACGATCAACTTTTGATCATCACTCCAGCGAGCAAAGGATAATAATTTATCGTCATAACCGTCCGTAACCTCGCGGTTGTAGGTGTGTAGATCCTGATAGTCTCCCATCATTGCAGGACTTTCAAGAGTTAGATGGAGCAATCGTTTATAGAAATCCCTTAATGCCAATTCTTCCTTGGTAGATTGTCCTCCGTCGTATTTCTTATCGTTGACCCATCTCACAACACTTGGAACGCTCCCATAATCAAAAATAGAAGTACGGGTAGGATCGCCAAAACCTAGATCTTCATTACCCGGTTCACCTAATTCCTGACCAAAATAGATCATCGTAGGCGCCGTACTGATCGTTGCCGAAACTACCATGGCTGGTTTACCCATTTCTGCGCTATTTGCAAATCCCGTGCTCGCAATACGTTGTTCATCATGGTTCTCCATAAAGTGGAGCATGTGGTGTTCTATATCGCTCAAATCGTCTAAAATTGCCGGGATATGATCTGTTTTCCCACCGCGGTGCATCACGTTTCTGATCGTGTCGTACAGCTGGACTTTATCGTAGAGGTAATCCATTTTTCCCTTGCGTATATAATCGCGGTACAGACTGGGATTGTACACCTCAGCAAGTAGAAATGAATCTGGATTCTCCATTTTAATGTGCGAATTCATATAGCTCCAAAATTCCACCGGAACCATCTCTGCCATGTCGTACCTAAAACCGTCCACTCCTTTTTCTGTCCAGTACAACGCGATGTCCTTGAACTTTTCCCAAGAACTAGGTACGTCTTTTCCTTCCCAAAAAGCAGCGTGTTCTTCAATAGATTTGGTTTCAAACTCACTGCTCAATTCGTCGAAATCAAAAGTTCCATCCGGTCGCACGCCGTAGTTGACTTTTACGGTTTCGTACCAGTCGTTCATATCTGGTCGCGCTGCTCGCGAGCCGTTACCCGTCCATTTTGCAGGGTTTTCATTAAATTTCCCGTCGGCCGAGGTCATTTCTGCACCTCCCAATACTTTATAGTTATTCTTCCATTCGGGCACGACAAATGCCTCGCTGGGATTGTAATAGAAATTATTATCGCGTGCATAAACAACGCTCGTGTCGTCCTCGGCACCAAAGTCCGTAACGCCCTCTGGATTGCTCAGGCTCTGGTAATTGCGGGCAACATGATTGGGTACGATGTCTATAATTACTTTGAGTCCGGCATCGTGCGATCGCTGGATGAGTGCCTCAAATTCCTGCAATCTATTTTCGACATTTACGGCAAGATCTGGATTTACGTTGTAATAGTCCTTTACTGCATAGGGCGATCCCGCGCGGCCTTTTACAACGTCTGGATCGTCGTTTGAAATGCCAAATTCTGTATAATCGGTAATCACGTCGTGGTGGGGAACTCCCGTGTACCAGATGTGCGTGACGCCCAGGTCTTTTATTTCCTGCAGGGCTTTTGGCGTGAAATCGGCAAACTTTCCGACTCCGTTTTCCTCCAGTGTTCCCCAGGGTCGGTTAGTGGTGTTAGTATTCCCAAAAAGTCGGGTAAATACTTGATAGACGACTTTTTTACTTTCTCCGGGTTTTGATGTCACTTGTTCTTGGTTTGTGTTTTCCATTGCCTCAGACTTGTCTTCGGCCTGTTTGCAGCTTATGATCGCAAGGCAGCAGAGTATGGTGATTATATTTTTCATAATGGTTATTTTTTTTCACGCATCATATGAGTGATAATTTCTTCTAAAAACTGCCTAGAGCTTTCGTTACATTTCTATATGGATCTCCTGCTCTTGTGACATATTCCAATCGATTGGGATTGCTACAATTTTAGTATCGGCATTCCAGGTCCATTGGTTTTTATTAAAACCTTCGATGTTTTTTGGCTTTCGCTGGATATTATGAACCATGAGATCTACTTTTTTACTGGAGAGTAGATAATCCTTCCCAGATGTTGCCTTTAAATAGATCTTTAGAGTTCTCGCTTTCGCGAAAGCGGAACACTCCATTATCTCATACATGCCTTTTTCATAGGCCTCGTGCGTAGAACCATCATCGTTATAGAAACTCTGTCTGCTTACCTCAACGGATTTGTGATGGTAGTAATGCAGCTCAATCGAACTCCCGTCATATTCTTTTGTGGACTGGATATTCTTGCTCATGGGGATAAAAGCACCCGCGCGGACAAAGGTCGGAATATGATCTTCCTTCAGGTCGTAAGTGATCTTGCGACCCGATTTATAAACTTTATCCGTATAAAAATCGATCCATCTCAGTCTATTTTTATTGTATTTTTTTTTGCCCTTGCTGAAATTGGAAAATTCAAGTTCGTTGGGCAAATCGATCTCTATAGTTTTCAAACCCGCCTGAGTAATGGGTGTGATAAAAAAGCTGTTTCCCCATAGATAGGAGCTGGATTCCTCGCTGCGCTCATGATCCAGGTATGAAACCGGTCGCATGAGTGGCGTTCCATTCGTATGATTTTCAAATGCCAACTGGTAATTGTAGGGCAGTAATTTATAGCGCAAATCAATGGACTGCTTTGCTAATTTCATCGCTTTTTCACTGCGATAGACGGGCTCACTAGCGACTTCTTCCTGTGCGTGAGGTCGGTAAATGGGTTGGAAAACTCCGTATTGCAGCCACCTTACATATAACTCGTCATCTAGATTATCTCCCGCAAATCCGCCCAGATCACTGTGCATATAGCCCAATCCCTGCATTCCCATCTGGAGTGCAATTTCTGGCTGGGATTGCAGGCCGCCCCAGGTTCTATTTACATCGCCCGACCACGGGATCATTCCATAACGCTGAGAACCGGAATAGCCAGCGCGCATTAAAACGAAAGGTCGGCGGTATGGATTTGCTTCTAGACTGGCCTCGTAAACCAATTTTGCCCAGTCGTGACCATAAATGTTATGAACCTCGTCTGCAGTTCCCGTGGCGTGGATGAGGTCGGAGGGATGCACTTCTGGCTCGCCCAGATCTCCCCAAAAACCATTGACGCCACGATCAGAAAGACCTTTGTAAATATTTTTGAACCAGGTTTTGCCCTGCTCACTGTAAATGTCAATGAGTCCCGTATTACCAAAATAAAACTCATACTGATACGGATTTCCAACGGAGTCTTTGGCGAGAATATCGGCATCGACGGCTTCCTGCCAGCGGTCTGATGTAGAAAGTACAAATGGCTCCGTGATCAGAATGGTTTCTACATTTTGTTTTTTGAGATTTTGGATCATGCGATCCGGATCTGGGAAGGAGTCGCGGTGGAATTTTAAATTTCCCATCGTTCCCTTTATATCCTTTCCAAACCAGTACAAATCCAAAATTACCGCGTCCACGGGAATTTCGTTTTCCTTGAATTTATTGATCGTAGTTTCTACTTCTTGTTGCGAATGATAGCCAAAACGACTGGCAAAATTCCCCAGCGCCCAGCGTGGCGGCATGGGTTGTTTACCGGTGAGTTCTACATAGTTTTCGGTTACTTCTTGTAAATTACTTACCAGCAATCACCTGATAACGCATCGCTCCAGAAATGGTCTCGTAGGTAATGGTATTGTTTTTTTTACTGTCCAGATCCAAAAAACCAATAGGCGCATTATCAAAATGAACCATATAATTCTTGGAAGAAATAACGATGGGCAAGGTATAATTCATCAACTCAGACCTCGTCTCATAACCGTAATGCGCCCGATTATATAATTGTAATCTATTCCCGCGACGGTTCATTCCCAGTGCTCTTGCGCCGCCGCCATAGAGGACTTCATCCTCAGTAATTTTAAGTTCTATAGTGTGCAGACTGTCGTTTTTTACGTAACCATTTATCTCGTCTATATAATGAAGGTCTCCTTTAACATACCAAATTTTAAAAGGATTTTTGGTGATTGTCATAGTGAGATTTAAATCAGTAGAACCGTAATGAAACCTTTCTTCTGATTCTCCGTAGCGAACAATGGGCACAACATTTTGTTTGATAATTGCAATAGACTCAGGTACTTCAGATATATTTTGTGACTTAGGAATAAAAAGAGTCTCTATACTGTTTTCTGATAATAATTTAAAAGTATAAATCCCATCGTTCACCACTACCTCTAGCGATCGGTCAGCTTTAAATTCATGGCTCACATAAGTTCTTGAGGATTGTGCAGTTACCGCTTTCGCGCCTGCCTGCTGCGCTTGGGCAGGCAGGAAAGCGAGACCAATAAAAAGTAGCGTAATTTTTAAGAACTTCATATTAATCAAGATCTATTATTAAGGATGTTTTTCCCTCAATCTTCAGATTTTCAGAAAGTGTAATGGATGTGTCAGTTAAAACTTCGCGGCCTTTTGTATTACCATTGAGCATCTCGTCAAAACGTGTTAAGTCTAGGGTCTGTGCTTCTGGATTATTATTTATCACCACCATGATCTTACTGTCCTCATTATACCTAAAATACACATAACAATTATCTACGGGAACAAACTGCATGAGTTTACCTGTGTGGATGACCTCTTTATATTTTCTGTAATTGAGAAGTTTGCGGGTAAAATTCTGAAAACTTTTCTGAATAGGAGTGGGGCTTGAAAAAGCGTTTGTGGTATCGCCCTTCCAGCCGCCGGGAAAGTCACGTACGTATGTCGCCATCACCATCTGTATCACGATTTCCCGCCATGCCTATCTCATCGCCATAATAGATTTGTGGAGTTCCACGGGTGGTAAGAATGAGTGTCATGGCCAATTTATATTTGGCTAGATCGCCATTATATAGACCGTTGCCGTTGATCCTGTTGGTGTCGTGATTTCCTGCAAAAACGAGGATATTATTAATATCTGGGTATAAAAAGTCATTGACAAAATTCTCGTAAACCCGCACCATTCCTTTGTCCCAACCCTGCTCATTTTCATTAAAGGCTACCATAACCGCATCATGAAGTGTAAAATCCATAACGCTGGGCAAATGAGTATTGTAATCTTGAATTGCGGCTATTTTAGAGTCTTTCTGCCAGTACGCAATCTGCGCCTGATCGTGCAGCCAGGTCTCTCCCACAATATTGAAATTAGGATATTCGTCCATCACTGCTTTTGTCCACGCTGCGATGCCTTTTTTCTCGTTGTAGGAATAGGTATCGACACGCAAACCATCCAGTCCAGCGTATTCAATCCACCAGATCGTGTTCTGGATAAGATAGCGCAATACCGTTTCATTGCTCTGATTAATGTCGGGCATGGAACTTACGAACCAGCCTTTTTCTGCATAACGCTCGTCGATGGCACTTGCTAGCGTTAGGATCCATTTGAGTGGTCTGGCGATACGAACTATTTGCATATCCCTTTAACAGGAAAATCTTTGCCATCATTATCATCGAATTGATGGATCCAATCCTTAAAAGGCAGATCCTGCATCATCCAGTGCGTCGCGCCCCAATGGTTTGTGACATAATCCATGATGAGTTTCATATCCTTTTTATGAAGCTCGTCGGCTAGGTGTTTGTAGTCTTCATTAGTCCCATAACGCGGATCTATTTTGTAGAGATCGCTCTGAGCGTAAGTGTGGTAAGAATATTTCTCATCATTATCCTCCAGCAATGGCGTGCTCCAGATTGCGGTAGCTCCCAGTTCATCGACATAATCCAGATGATCGATAATCCCCTGAATATCGCCACCGTGTCGGCCGCCCTTAAAATCTCTGTTTGCTTTTTCTACGGTATCGTCTGTGCTGTCATTTGAAGGAGTCACCATTTGCAAAACGGTCGGGCATGATAAGGTAGATCACATCGCTGGAATCGAAACCTTCACGGTATTTACTGCCTTTGTTCCGTTTTAATAAATCGTAGGAGACAGAAATTGCCTCTCCCGTCCCGCAATCGCCGTTGCACAGGTTAATCTGGTATTCGCCCGATTCCATTCCCGCATCCACGGTAACAAAAAGGTAATTGGGATTGTCAACCTTCTTCACCTTTAACACGGTAAAATCGCCTTCTACGTTATTATATTTTGAAATATCATCACCGTAGAACATGATCTCCAACTCTGAATGTTCCATCCCGGACCACCAGAATCTAGGTTCAATGCGTTCTAGAGATTTATTGATCTCTAGATGTGGTGGTTGTACTGCTTTCCTGCCTGCCAAGGCACGACAGGCAGGCGCGAAAGCAAAACTTAACAATAAACCGATCAACAACCACCGACTTTTCATATTTTACGCATTTACAAGTTGCGGTTCCAGCGTAATCGTTTGCCCATTTACAATCACATCCTGAGCGTGTTTTCCCTCTAATTTCACTTCAGTTCCAGACTTGGAAACCTTGACTTTTAAGACTTGGTTTCTAAAATTGATCTTAAAACTGAATGCGTCCCATTGTTCGGGCAAGCGTGTGGTAAAACTAGGTTTGTCATCAATGATCTGTAGGCCGCCGAATCCTTCCACGATACTCATCCACGTTCCCGCCATGCTCGTAATGTGGCAACCTTCTTCTACTTCTTTATTGTAGTCGTCCAGATCCAATCGGGAAGTGCGCAAATAAAAGTCGTAGGCTTGTTCCATACGACCTAGTTTTGCCGCCTGAATGCTGTGAACGCAAGGAGAAAGCGAACTTTCATGAACGGTAAGTGGCTCGTAAAAGTCAAAATGTTTTTCTAATTCTTCTTTAGAAAAATGATCTTCAAAGAAATAAAAACCTTGTAGAACGTCTGCCTGTTTAATGTAGCAACTCCTTAAAATACGATCCCAAGACCATTTTTGATTGATAGGTCTGTGAGTTTTGGAAAGTTGGGAAACGGGAATGATTTCCTTATCTAAAAATCCATCTTGCTGTAAAAAGACACCCAACTTTTCATCGTAAGGCATGTACATATTTTGAGCAACTTCTTTCATCGAAACCAATTCTCTATCGGTTAGATGAGTTTTTCCTACAATGCGCTCGTAATCATCATTGTAGCCGTCTTTCACTTTTTCTAAATGATTGATGGCCTGCTCGATACACCATTGTGCGAGATAATTTGTGTACCAGTTATTATTGATATTGTTCTCATATTCATTGGGTCCTGTAACGCCCAGGATCATATACTGCTGCGCTCGCTGGGAGAAAGTGGCTCGTTGCTGCCAGAACCTTGCAATGGCAATCATCACTTCCAGACCCATCTCGGGAATGTAACTATAGTCTCCCGTGTAGCGCACGTAGTTATGGATGGCAAAAACCATGGCACCGTTGCGATGAATCTCTTGAAAGGTGATTTCCCATTCATTATGGGATTCTTCACCATTCATGGTAACCATAGGATATAGAGCAGCTCCATTAGAAAACCCTAATTTCTCAGCGTTTTCAATGGCCTTGTCCAGCTGCTCATACCTATATTTCAATAAATTTCTTGCGACTTGTGAATCTTTGGTCGCCATATAAAAGGGAATGCAATACGCCTCAGTATCCCAGTAGGTAGATCCTCCATATTTCTCACCGGTAAATCCTTTAGGTCCTATGTTCAATCGGGAATCCTTGCCAAGGTACGTCTGATTCAATTGAAAAATGTTAAACCGTATTCCCTGTTGTGCTTTTAGATCTCCTTCTATGGAAATATCTGCCATGTCCCAGATGTTTTTCCAGGAGTCTATCTGCATGTTCAATAATTGCTCGTAGCCTAGATCGGTTGCATGTTTAAGATTGCTTGTGGCGGCTTCAAAAAGTTCAAAATGCTCATGGTTCAAACTAGAAGTGTAACCGGCATATTTGATCAGTGTGGCATTTTCTCCTTCTTCAAGTTGGCATTTAACCTGATGTCTAACTACGGTTTTGTTAGTGTCAAAGTGATCTGCATACTGCACATGACTACCATTTTTGTACAATTCCGATTGCATATAGGTGGCGACGTAGAAGTTGGTCTTATTAGTCCTACTTCTTATAAAACCTTGGTGTTGCTCACTCTTGAGCTCCTCAACTTCCCAGAAAGCATCATCCCAGTTACTGTCCTCATTAGTAATCCCTGCGTCGAGATAGGGTTGGAAGGTTATATTCATACTTCCTTTGACCGCGGTAACCGAATAGTGGATCACACCCAGCTCATCCATTTCCAGACTTAGAAAGCGTCGAGCTTTTATTTGAACCAATTTATCCCCACTCAATGAAACTTTAAAAGAGCGCTCGTGCCAGCCTTCTTTCATATTCAGCTCACGGCGGTAATCCATTACATCATCGATCTGCGCGAGGTCTAGAACTTTACCATCTATAAAAACATCGATCCCAATAAAGTTGGGCGCGTTGAGAACTTTTGCAAAATATTCTGGATAGCCGTTTTTCCACCAGCCCACACGCGTTTTATCTGGATAATAAACTCCCGCGATATAACTTCCCTGAAATGTTTCTCCCGTATAGGTTTCCTCAAAATTTGCACGTTGTCCCATCGCTCCATTTCCTATGGAAAAAAGACTTTCACTGGACTTTACTAACGAGGGTTTCCATCCTTCTTCAATGATGGACCAAGGGTTGGGGATTATATATTCTTGATTCATTTGTTTCTTTGTAATAAAATATTAATATAATCTGATGGCATTTCCTCAAATGTGGAAAAGACTTCATCAGCTTCATGTAAATTTGTTGCATCTCCCAATCCTATAGAAATCATGCTGGCGGCATTTGCTGCCTGGACTCCGGCCACGCTATCTTCAAAAACGATACAATCATTTTCAGCAATGTTCAATTGTTGTGCAGCGGTGATAAACACCTCTGGGTTAGGTTTTGCTTTAGATACGTTAGTTCCATCGACGATAGTATCAAACAGGTGGGAGATGTCCAGTTTTTCTAGGATGGGACGAGCGTTTTTACTTGCAGATCCCAACGCTATAGGTAGATCTTGTTTTCTTAGTTCCAATAAAAAATCATGAACACCCGGGAGAATATCGCCGGTGTCCAATTCTTTAATTAGCTCTAGATATTCTTCGTTCTTCTGTTGCATTTTAGAAGTAAACTCTGCCTGGGAAATAGTTTTATCGCCCCATTCCAGGATTTTTTTCAATGAATCCACTCTGGAAACACCTTTGAGCTGCTCATTTTCTTCGTGACCAAAATCAATTCCCAGTGATGCAGCAAGGCGCTGCCAGGCGACAAAATGAAATTTGGCCGTATCGACAATAACTCCGTCCAGATCAAATATGAATCCTTTTTTACTCATGGCTCAACTCGGGATTATAGGTTATGGCTCGTTTATCGGTGATCAATAGGTTAGAAATTGCTGCAATGACCAAGAAAATTCCTGCGACGGTCATTGCATGTATGGTTTCCTCTCCTATGAGTTCATGCAAGAGTATCACCCCACCTAGTGCAGCAATGATTTGCGGAATTACAATAAACATATTGAAGACTCCCATCATCAATCCCATTTTAGAAGATTCAACAGAGCTGGACAGCATGGCGTACGGCATGGAGAGAATGCTTCCCCATGCAATACCGATCAGTCCAAAACAGATGTATAAATTGTCTGGATTGCCCGGGCTGTAATACATGTATATAAAACCTGCTGCTCCACAAAGTAAACTTACCAAATGGACATACTTTCTATTGATACTTTTAAAAGCGGTGTAAAAAGTCAGTAACAATGCAAAAGCCATGGAGGACAGGCCGTAGATCCCCATCTTGGAACCTACATCATCAGACGCCTCATTATAGGATTTGTCCAGGGTTTTATACTCATTTTCTGATTGATCGCTTAAAAATAGGATTACCCTATCAGTATTTTCAACTATTTCTCCATCATCATCTAACTGAGCATAGTCCACGATATCTGGTTTTGGTGCATTATATATATGACTGGTAAGCGCGGGATTTGCCAAAGTCCACATGGCAAAAAAAGCAAACCAGGAAAAAAACTGCACAACTCCCAGTTTTTTCATGATTTTAGGCATCAACTTATAGGTTCCTAGGATCGTTTGCCACATTCCCTTTTTCTCTTCGGGCTCACCGGCATCGTCAAAACGTGCCATTTCTTCTGGCGAATATTCCTTAGTAGTAAAAATAGTCACAAGTATTGAAACCATAAATACAACTGCTCCCACACCAAATGCAACCTTCACCGAGTCTGGAACAACTCCTGGAGGGGCCTCGTTTGAAATTTCAAGACCGTTATTGACCCATTTAGGCAGATTACTGGCGATCCAGGTTCCCACACCGATAATTAAGGTCTGTACCACAAATCCGTAGCTGCGCTGTGATTCTGGAAGTTTATCGGCTACAAGAGCTCTAAACGGTTCCATGGAAATATTTATGGAAGCATCGAGGACTAGAAGTAATCCGGCTGCCATCCATACCTCTGAAGAATAGGGCATGAAAATTAATGCCAGCGAACTTAAAATAGCGCCGATCAAGAAGAAGGGCCGCCTTCTGCCCAAGGTTTTGTGCCAGGTGTTGTCACTCAAGTACCCGATAATAGGTTGGACAATAAGTCCTGCAAGAGGAGCGGCGATCCACAACAAGGGGATTTCATCCTTATTTGCACCAAGCGTTTCAAAAATACGGGACATGGTAGAACCCTGAAGGGCAAAACCGAACTGAATACCAAGAAATCCGAAACTCATGTTCCAGATATCCCAGAAACCTAACTTAGGCTTTTGCATATCGTTATCTTTATATGACGATAAGCCTTATGACTTATCAAAACTCCATGTGTGAAGAAGGAAGGTCTTGATAAAATGTTAGAATTCATTATTCCAACAAAGGGGTAAAGTTAAATAAATTATGGCGTAGATTCTCTTTCAACGAGAGAAGTTTCTACTATAACGGTTTCGTACGATTCATGATCGCTATTATTCTTCTCCAGTCTTTCTATAAGTTTTTTGGCAGCGAGTCCTCCCATTTCTTCCCCATTTTGACCTATGGTGGTAAGGGTAGGGCTGGCATATTTAGAGAGCATGCCATCGGTAAAGGCAACAATGGCAACATCTTCCGGGATGCGCTTGCCCATTTTTTGTAGTTTTTTACTGGCTGTAACCGCAAAGAGTTCGTTGACCGCAAGAATGGCATCAAAATCGTTTGAGGCGATAAAATCATTAATTTCGTTTTCACAACTTTCAGCATCCTCGATTTTAAGGACCTGGAAAGGCTCACAGTTAAAGCCGCGCTGGTTCAATGCCTGTTTAAATCCCTGGGTACGCAACCTGCCTACGCTCACATAATCTACGGTACTTATAAGTCCGAGGCGTTTCTTGTTCTTGCGCAATAGAAATTCGGTCGCACTGTGGGCTGCCGCAACATCGTCTATGATAATTTTGTCACAGGATATATCGTTTGAGACGCGATCGAACATGACAATGGGCATTCCCTGGTTTAAAACCTCTCTTAAATGGTGAAGATCCTGCTTCTCCATGGTTTGTTTAGAAAGGCTCATTATAAAACCGTCGATACTCCCATTTGCCAGCATTTCCATGTTAACCACCTCTTTGTCAAAGCTTTCATCAGACACCGTAATGATGACCTGATAACCGTTCTCGTTAGCTACACGCTCTGCACCAGATATGACCGTTGCAAAAAAATGATGTACGATCTCGGGAATGATGATCCCTATTTTTTTGGTTTTTTGGTTTTTAAGACTTAGAGCGATGCTGTTGGGCTTGTAATTGTTCTTTTTTGCATACTCCTTTATTTTGTCCCTGGTCTCTTCACTGATCTCGTAAGAATCTCTCAATGCTTTGGAAACAGTTGATATGGAGACTTTTAGGTCTTTGGCAATTTGTTTTAGAGTTAATTTTTGAGGCATGTTTTGAATATAAGGATCATTGTGATGGTTCCGCTTTCGCGAAAGCTAAGATACCCATAAAATCCACGACAACATCACGAAAACGTTTTCGCAGTATTTGAGATAGGAAATGGTTTGTTAACATAATGTTTACATAATTTTACGGCGTGTGAGAAGAAGGTTTATTCTATTAACAACAACTAAAATCTTGTAATGAACAACAAATTTAAAGCAGTAATACTGTTATTTCTCCTTCCCCTGTTTGCCATGGCGCAAAGTGTGGTGAATGGAACCGTTACCGATGCAAACAATCTACCCGTACTGGGAGCGACGGTTCTTGTAAAAGGAACCAGCAATGCAACTTCAACGGACTTTGATGGGAAGTATTCCCTAAGTAATGTACCGACTGATGCGGTATTGGTCATTTCCTATATAGGATATGTGACTCAAGAACTGCCCGTAGGTAACAATACCACAATAAATGTGACCTTGCTGGAAGATGCGTCAGAGCTGGATACTATCGTACTTATAGGTTATGGTACGACTACAAAGGAAAATGTAACTGCTGCCCAAACTACGGTAAAAAGCGAGGAGTTTAATAAGGGAGCAATCGTCTCACCAGGTCAGTTACTTGCGGGTAAGGCAGCTGGAGTACAGGTTACTGCTGCAACTGGGAGTCCTGGTGATGGGCCGAGAATTAGAGTAGAGCAGGTTCTACACTTAGTGCATATGCCGATCCTCTTTATGTAGTTGATGGTATTCCGCTTGATGTCAACAAATGCAAATCTTGAATACCATTAACCCTGCTGAGATAGAAGCTTTACAATTCTTAAAGACGCCAGTGCAACTGCGATCTATGGTAACCGTGGCTCAAATGGTGTTATCTTGATTACAACCAAAAAAGGAAAGATGAGTAGTGACCTTCAAGTAGGCTACAGTATTCAATTTGCAATCAACGAGAATACCGATGAGGTGGATGTGTTGACCGGTGATGAATTTAGAGCCATTGTTAATGATCTGGGTAATCCTGAGGATATTGCATTGTTGGTAATTTCAATACAACTGGCAAAAAGAAATTTATACAACAGGAATCCAGGCGATCCACAATCTTAAGTTACAAAAAGGTTATGAAAATACGTCATTGGAGGACATCTTAGGCTATACTAACCAAAACGGAACACTTGAGGACTCTGGTTATGAAAGAGCTAGTTTTAATGGAAATGTGATACAGAATTTGTTGAATAGAGATCTAAATTGACTTTCAGTTCAAGGAGCCGCGGAGAATGTAGAAGTACGGATGAAGGTGCCATAATTCAGCTATTGATTTTGATCCCACACAACCTGTTTTTGATGAGAATGGTCCTAATGGATTTTTTGAGTACTTTCAGGAATGGAATGGTTGACGAACAAGCGCCTCGCAATCCATTGGGCTTATCAAAAGTTTAAATGCTGAAACTAACAATAATCAAATAAGAACAACTCTTCAAGCGGATTATAAAATTCCTGGAGTTGAAGGTCTTACTTTTAATGGAACAGCAGGTATCGACTACAATGAGTTTGATTCATTCTCTCGCCGATTGCCTAGTTCTGGAGTAGGGTTATGTACCAACAGCTTTAAGAAGCAGCTCTGATGGATATCGTGTGAATCAATTATTAAATGGTCGTTTTGATTATAAGAAAGATCTGGAAAGTCTAGATACAGATATGGAGGTTTCTCTAGGAAGTAGCTATCAGGCATTTAGACGAGAGATCAGAAGTTTGGGTCAGGATGATAATGGTGATCCAGATACACGTATTTGATGAATTTAATCAAAATAGATTAATTTCTGCTTTCGGTCGTGTTTCTTTTGATATTAAGGATCTTTTAGTTTTTCAGGAAGTATTTCAAGGGATGGAAGTTCGCTTTTCTCCTGAGAACCGTTGGGGAACTTTTGGTGGAGCCAATGCTGCATTAAAATTGACCAATATAGATTTTGTACAGAATAGTGGATTTGTTTCTCAGTTGAAGCTTAGAGGAGGATATGGTGTGACTGGACAACAGGAAATAGGAGAAGATTTTTTATTTATCCAGCGTACTACAGTAGGTCAGATCAAGCAAGAGTACAAATAGGTAATCAATTCTTTACTACTATAAGACCTGAGTTAACTAAAGATCTTAAATGGGAAGAAACTACACAATACAATGTAGGAATGGATTTTGGATTCTTTGATGACAGCTTACTGTATCTGTTGATCTTTATACGCGAGATACGAATGATTTACTTCAATGCGCACCACTTGCAGTCGGGTCATTCGGAAATTTTGCATTGCAGAATGTAGGTGCTACAAGAAGTAGGGGTATTGAAATTGATGCAAATGTTGATATATTTAGAGGAGAAAACTTTAATTGGTCTGTTGGTGGTAATCTTACATTTAAAAAGATAGAAATTACAACTTTACTCTAGGGGATAATGATGCTCCGAACCCCAGTGAGCTAGTAGGTGGAGCGGGTTTTAACAATTTTATTCAGGAATGGGCAGTAGGAGCAGATCCTACCGCATTTCTGGTTTATAGACAAGTTTATGACAATCAGGGAAACCCTTTGGACGGCGTTTTCGTAGATAGGAATGGAGACAATGTAATCAATAGTGAGGATCGGGTACGTTATAAGAACGGTAACCCGATGCATTTTTTGGATTTAACATCTAATTGAACTACAAGAAATTTGATATGAGTGTAACATTTAGAGGTCAATTTGGAGGTTACAATTACAACAATGTTAGAGCTGGTAGAGAAAATATAGATGCTATAACTGAAAATCCTACACCATTCTTGAATAATGCTACTAGTGAGGTGTTTTAGTGATCGTTTCCAAAGTGCTTCGCTTCCCTTACTTGTTTTCAAGCGAGTATATAGAAAAGTCTGACTTTTTAAGATTGGACAACCTTTCGTTAGGTTATACCTTCAATACCGACAAAGTGAATAAGAGCTTCTGTAACAGGTACTAATCTTTTCTTGATTACGGATTATTCTGGTCTTGATCCAGAAATAGCAGGTGGTATAGATGGAGCTATATATCCTCGTTCTAGAGGTATAATTCTGGGATTAAATTTTGAATTTTAAAATAAACAATAATGAAAATATATAAATCAATTTTTGTGCATTTCATGCGGCTACATGTTTACTGCTTGTAATGATATGCTAGATCTAGAGTCCGGAAGGTATAGAGCGTTGACAGCTTGACTCCTACTGAAATCGAACAGTTTGAAGGTAGATGGGCCAAACTTTATGCTGGTTTGATTATCGGAGGACAAGAAGGTGGTGATGGCGTGCTGATATCGAGGAATAGATGGAGGTTTTTCTAATTATGGGAGTCTTTACTGGAAATTACAGGAGTTAACTACTGATGAGGCAATCATTGCATGGAACGATGGTACTATCAAAGATCTTCACTGGCAAAATTGGACTCCAGAAAATGAATTTATTGGTGCGATGTTTGCAAGAATAGGTTATCAAGTTACCTTGTGTAATGCATTTATTAGAGACTTTCAAGGATGAGGCAATTTCTGCAGCACAATTAAATGCAGCTGAAGCAGAGGAAGTTAGAGCCTTTGTTACAGAGAGAGCACGTTTCTTAAGAGCGTATTCCTACTATCACGGTATGGATCTTTTTGGAACGATGCCATTTACTACTGAGACTTCTCAAAGTTCTGAGTTGCCAAGTTTTATCTCTAGAGCGGACTTGTTCAATTATGTAGAGTCAGAATTACTTGATGTAGTAGATAAGCTGCCATCTGGACGTGGGACTGAGTATGGTCGTGTGAGTCAGGGAACTGCACAAATGGTATTGGCTAAGATATATCTTAATGCAGAAGTTTACACGGGAACTCCTAGATATGATGATGCATTAACCTATACCAATGCGGTTATTTCAAATGGTTATACAATTGATACTGATCTTGCCTATTCAAATCTATTCCTTGCAGATAACGATAGAAACGGCGCGCAAAATGAGTTTATTTGGACGTTAAACTACGATGGAGCAAATACGCAAACCTTCGGTGGAACTACATTCTTAAGTCATGCTCCCGTAGGTGGTGACATGGATCCATCCAATTATGGATTGGATTCTGGATGGGGAGGCATTAGAACCACTCCCGAGTTTGTGGAGTTGTTTACTAATGAGCAAAACTCAAATGATGGAAGGGAAAACTTTTTCACTGATGGTCAGGCAAAAAGTATTGCAGATGTAGGAAGATTTCAGGACGGCTTTGCCATTGTTAAATTCCAGAACCTCAATAGTGATGGGTCAAGTACGATAAACGATAATTTTGTAAGTATTGATATGCCGGTTTTTAGACTTGCAGATGCCTACCTCATGTATGCTGAAATTGTAGCTCGTGGTGCAGGTGGAAATCGTGGTACGGCTGTTGCATATATTAATACGCTACGTGAGCGAGCTTACGGAGATACGTTTAATGGAATTAGCGACGGTCAACTTACACTTGACTTTATACTTGACGAAAGAGCCAAAGAGCTACACTGGGAAGGTCATAGAAGACAGGATCTTATCAGGTTCAACCAATTTTCTACCAATGGAATATGGGAATGGAAAGGAAACGTACAAAGCGGTACAACCACTCCAGCTTTTAGAAACTTGTTCCCCATTCCTACAACTGAACTTAATCTTAATTCAAATCTTGTCCAGAATCCTGGATATTAATCTAATAAAAACTATAAAATGAAAAAATTTTCAATCCTATTGTTGTCTTTTCTAGCGATAGCAGCAATAACATCTTGTGATGATAATGACGAGGAGCTATTCATTGATGGCCCTGCTACCCAGCTAGCTTTTGTGTCTGATGCAGCGCCTTCATACCTGTTGACATTTGATACTAAGGATAACTTAGCAGAACGCTTTGTTTGGTCATCTGTGGAATTTGATACTCCTATTTCTGTTAATTATGAATTGCAGGCATCTACTAATCCCAGTGATTTTGATAACGCAATACCTGTAACTTCTTCTAACACTACAAGTGCAAGTTTGAGCGTAGAGCGTTTGAATGAAATAGCTGCAGAGTTAGGTCTTACGCCATTTTCTCAGGGAAATATCTCTATACGGGTGGTGGGAACAACTGCAGATGTTACTATGGAACCTATGATAAGTGATGTGCTTAATCTTGCCGTTACTCCATACACCACAGATTCCCCAAGACTTTGGGTACCTGGAAATTATGCTGAGGATAGCGGTTATGGTCCTAACTGGGCACCGGATAATGACAATACTCCTTATCTTGAGGCAGTAGAATTTGGAAGTACAGTATTTCGAAGGATTTATATTTATGAATGTTGCTGCACCAGAATTCAAGCTTACTCCCGAAATGAATTGGGATAATGCTTATGGTGATGCAGGTTCTGGCATGATCTCTTTGGGATCAGGTGGAAATCTAACCGTTCCAGGGCCTGGATATTATTATATTACCGTGAATACTGATCCAGATGGTGATCCAGCAACTGATGATGCCACTTTCGAAGCCTCTGAAAGAGTTTGGGGAATGATTGGAACAGCGACTGTACCATCTAATCCGGCCGAGTGGGGTGATGAGCTTGACATGACTTATGATCAAGATGCAAAAGTGTGGGTTCTAGAATTAACTATGCAAACGGGACCGTTTAAATTTAGATCACAACAATGGAGTCCTGATGAATATAATTTTGGTCAAGGAGAAGATCCAGGTACCTTACAGTTTAACGCAGGAGACCTTATGAACGATACAGCAGGTCGCTTTAGAGCTGAGTTAGACTTGAGTACACCTAGACAGTATTCTTATACTTTGACAGCTATCTAGATTAATTAAATTCAAAAAGGGCTGCTGTAATCTGCAGCCCTTTTTTTTCTAAAATTTGAAACTATGAAAAAGCATTTACTTTTATTATTGGTTATTTTGGGTGCCGCTTTCGCGAAAGCACAAGTAACAATATCACCTACAACGGCAACTCAAACTGATGCCGTGACCCTTATTTTTGATGCAACGGGTACTGCGCTAGAAAATAACACAGGTACTCTCTATGCCCATACGGGTGTGAATATTAATGGAAACCGCTGGCAAAATGTGACTACTGGTAATTCTCCATTTTGTAACAATGGGAACGGCAGGCCTACATGGACAAGACAGGGGAATACCTCTATTTATACCTTAGATATTCCCACTAGCATCGAGCAATTTTATAACGTTCCAGCTGGTGATGTAGTAAGTGAAATATGTCTGGTGGTGCGCAACGCTGCTTGCACGGCCCAGACCCAACCCGACATTTTTTTACCCATATTTGCACCTGGACTCAATGTAACATTTACCGCACCGTCCAATGGTTCGATATTTAATGTAGGTGACTCAACTACGATTTCTGCAGATTGTTCCATCTCAACGAGTCTTGAACTTTCTGTAAATGGTTCTACAACGCCTATTGCAACTGCGACCGCAAATACCATAAGTACTAACTATACTTTTAATGCATCTGGTAATTATACATTTTCCGTATTTGCGGACAATGGTAACAATACAGCCACAGATCAGGTAAATGTTTATGTACCTGCAACTACCCAGAATATCGCTCAACCTGCAAATCTCAAAAATGGGGTCAATGAAAATGCCGATGGCAGTGTTACCTTCCTTCTTACTGCTCCATTAAAAAGTGATGTGATGCTTATAGGAAGTTTTTCTAACTGGGATCTATTGACTCAATACCAAATGAATAAGGATGGCGACGACTTTTGGGTAACCATTCCATCCACCGAGTTCACAGCGGGTACAGATTTTATGTATCAGTATTTAGTTGATTTCAATATCAAGGTTGCAGACCCATTCAGTCAGTTAATTCTTGATCCAGGTAGCGACCAGTTTATCAAGCCCGGCAATTACCCGAACCTTCCTACATACCCAGCTGGTGAGACTACGGGAGATGTTACTCTTTATACCTATCAAAAGACTCCATACCCTTGGACAACTAACAATTTTGTAAAGCCGGACAACGAGAATCTGGTTATTTATGAAATTCTTCCCAGGGACTTTTCAGAAGGAGATAGCTATCAGGCGATTATTGACCGTATTGATTATTTAGATAATTTGGGCATCAATGCACTACAATTTATGCCGCTCAATGAGTTTGAAGGAACGGATAGTTGGGGTTATAATCCCAAATTTCATGGTGCTCTTGACAAGGCCTATGGAACTCCAGAAAAGTTAAAGGAACTTATCGATCTATGTCATTCTAGAGGAATTGCCGTGATTCTTGATATTGTCTATAATCATGCATTTAGTCAAAGCCCATTGAATCAAATGTGGTGGGACAGTGCCAACAATCGTCCTGCGTCCAACAATCCATATTTGAATCCAGTCCCACGTCATCCGTTCAATGTAGGTGATGACTTTAATCATGAAAGTGCATTTACCAAAGAGTACGTAAAACAGACCATGGAATTCTTTATTGAAGAATATCGATTTGATGGATTCAGATTTGATCTTTCTAAAGGTTTTTCCCAAAGAAGTGCTTTGAACAATCAGGCTTTATGGGATAGTTATGACCAGAATCGAGTTAACGTTCTCAATGAGTATAAAAACCATATCTGGAACAACCCAGATTTCAGTAATGAAGTGTACATGATCCTAGAACACCTGGGGACAGCTGGTGAAGAAACGCAACTTGCTAATGATGGTTTTATGTTATGGGGTAAAATGACCGATCAATTCAATCAGAATTCGATGGGGTATAATACGGATAACAACGTTTTTAGATCCTACTTTACCTCACGCAATTTCAATGATCAACATCTGGTTGCCTATGCAGAGAGTCATGATGAAGAACGGTTGATGGTTAAAAACCTCCAATTCGGTAATCAGGCCAATAACAGTCACAACGTTAGAAACCTCAGTATTGCCCTAGACCGCCAGGAAGCGATCGCAGCAATATTATACAGTATTCCTGGGCCCAAAATGCTATGGCAGTTTGGAGAATTGGGTTATGACATTAGTATTAATGCAAGCGCGTCAAACCTAAGTTGTACCACCTGTAGAACTGATCGCAAACCTATTCCATGGACATTGGGATATGATACTGATCAGGATCGTTTGCGATTGTATAGGGTAACGGCGGCAATGATCAATCTTAAAACAGATTATCCTGAGACTTTTAATAATAGTAACAATAATCTCAACCTAGCTGGATTGCAAAAACGTATCAATTTATACGGTCCCAACTTTGATGCAGTAGTCGTTGCAAATTTTGATGTATTCAATCAGCCAGTAACACCTAATTTTTCCCGTACAGGTGTGTGGTACGATTATGCCAATAATAATGCGACCATGACTATTGATTCCAACAATCAAAGTACACCTATAAATTTGGCTCCGGGAGAGTATCGTGTATATACATCCTCGCCCTTAGCGCAACCTTTGAGCAATGCTGATTTTGCCGTGATAGATGATAGTTCCATAACACTCTATCCCAATCCGGCAAGTACATCCTTTAGATTGAGTCAAGAAGTAGAATCTGCCTCGATTTATAATTTAAGTGGTCAGCGGGTTTTAGATTTAAACACAGCTTTAGAAGATTATGACGTGAGCAGCCTACAGAGTGGATTGTATTTTGTGAGGATTAAAAATGGTGATCAAATAATCAACAAGAAATTGATGATTAAATAAAGAGTGCAAAAATTACATTATTAGCCAATGAAGCTGTGAAAAGTTTAATTTTTTCGCAGCTTTTTTATTGTAACATTTGTATTACATTGCCCGCTCAATATCATAGTTATGAAACATTTAATCAAAGTGTCAATTGCAATACTGGCAATGACCGCAACTCTCTCAAGCTGCCGCGACGCAGAAGATGAGAAAACCGAAACCGAAATGGAAGTCGAGCAAATGATCGATGATGCAGACAAGGTAGAAGTGAAGGACGACAAGATAAAGGTAGAAAGCCCAGATGGCTCAGAAACCAAGATCAAGTACGATGAAAACGGAGAGATCGAAAAAGTGAAAACAGACGATAATTCATAACTATCTACTTTCTGTAAGTTATGAAAATTCAAAAACTCCCGCTGCGATAGCAGCGGGAGTTTTTTTGATTAAAGATTTTTTAAAGTACTGAAAGGCTATAAGATTAGAAGGTTATAAAAGCCAATTTTGAAAGCAGTATGAAATACCTCCTAGCCGCACAGGGATGAACTGAACAATTTATAAGTCTTTTGTCCTACATCAGAAACCTCAAGGTTTCTAATATTTGTCGGTCGTCGGTCGTCGATCAGTCCTGCTGTCAGAAATTCAGTATGAAAAAGCACACAAGGGAGAACTGGATTGAACATATTATAAGTCTTTTGACCTACCTCAGAAACCGCAAGGTTTCAAATCTTTTGTCAATCGTGGGTCGTCAATGTGTCGGTCGTCAGAATTTAGTATTAAGAAAACCTATTTAAACAGCTGTCTTTCCAGTAAAAAAGTAGTCAGCACCACTTCAAAATCCTTGTTTATATCCACGGGAACATATTTTATACGGTATTGTCCGCACATTTTCTTGAGCTTGTCAAAATAGGTGCTTACGGCTTTGTGATATTCATCCCTTACATTGTCGGCGTACAGATCGATAAAGTCTCCAGTTTCTACATCAGTAAATTTTGTGGGCTTGTTGTCAAAATCAAAATCCAGCTCAGTACCGCCATCAAAAGTGTGAAACAGGATGACATCATGCTTATTGTGTTTCAAATGCCGTAACGCCTCAAACATTTCTTCCTGAGCTCTGTCGTCTTGGAACATATCGGAAAACAGAAAAACCAACGACCTTCTTTTTAACTTTTCAGCAATTTCATGGATATAGGTGTAGGTATCTGTTCTAGAACTGATTTTGGACGCAGTACACATCTCTGCAAGGTTGTACAATACCATATTATGATGCCTGTCGCTTCCTTTTTCAGGCGCATAATATTCATAGGTATCCGAGTAAATACTAATACCTACTGCATCCCGCTGCTTTTTGAGCAAATTCATGATAGCTGCTGCAGCAAGTGCGCTATAACCTATTTTATTGAGCGATCCCAGTTCCTGTTTTTTTACCTTTGGATAATGCATGGACGCACTGTTGTCCATGATAAAATGACAACGCAAATTAGTTTCCTCATCATATCTTTTAGTGTAGAGCTTATCGGTCTTGGCAAATAACTTCCAGTCGATGTGGCGGGTGCTTTCTCCTGGATTATATATTTTATGCTCGGCAAACTCAGCGCTAAATCCGTGAAAAGGAGATTTGTGCATCCCGCTTATAAAACCCTCCACCACTTGGTTAGCAAGTAGCGCGAGATTTGTAAAACCCGATGTCTTCTGTAATTCTTGCTTTAAATCCATGTCGTGAAGTTAGTGATAAGTGAGGGAATAAGGGTAGTAAATGTTATTTTGAAAAGAGGATGAAATGCTAAATTCAAACTTAAATCTAAACTGAAACTCAAAACTGGATCGTAAAAATTAAGGTGACTTGAAAGAAACGCAACATTCATTAATTTGCCAATGAATGTTCTCGAAGTGTAATTAGCTCCTCGCCTTAAGAAAGTGAGGACAATTGGAAAGCCTTGATTTCCGATCACGAGTAATCGGATGGGGGATGGAACTGGCACCTAATGTTCGTGCAATTTCACAAACTTTATTTTTATCCCGCTTTCGCGAAAGCGGACTTCATAAAAAACAATTTCACAAAAAAACCACTCCAAATTAATATGAAGCGGTTTGTAATTTTGTTGAGATTAATAACTACTTCAACAAAGCATCTAGAGCGTCTGTGTAAGCGTTTTTAGGAGCTACTCCTACCTGACGTCCTACAACTTCTCCGTTTTGGAAAACGAGAACAGTTGGGATATTGCGTACGCCATACTTGGCGGCAAATTCTTGATTTGCATCTACATCCATTTTACCCACGACAGCCTTGTCAGCATAATCGTTTGAAACCTCATCGATGATGGGACCTACCATTCTACACGGACCGCACCAGGCCGCCCAAAAGTCAACTAATACCGGTTTATCGCTTTGCAAAACCATTTCTTCAAAGTTTGCATCTGTTATTTCTAAAGCCATTTTCTTCTATTTTGATTAATGGATCAAAGTTAAGCCATCTAAGTGGTTAGTTAAAATACTTCCCATTGGACTTGCTTATGATAATATGCACTCATACAATGCATTATTTAACGGCATAACTTATTCCTGCCTCGTCCAGTAGATTCAATAACTGAGTGGTGACATTCACCTTTTGAAGTCGGCTGGACATATCGATGCTTATTTTCTCGTCGTGATCCTTAAGGTTAAAGCTGAGGTGGTGCTCACCTTTATGTTCTTCCAGCATTTCTTTTAATGAGGCAACCTTCTTTTCCTGGATCTCGCTCACGTGAAAATTGACAACGAGCTTTTTAGCCGATCCAGCCATAACATCTTGTAATTGCTGCATTTGGGTAAAAACAATTCGTGGGTCTCTGGGGCGGCCCGTATTTTTATCCATCCATCCCTGCTGTATTTTTATCTTGCAATGCAAGAATGTATTGGGGACAAGAAAATGCCTGAATTTCAAATAATCCTCACCAAACATTCTGAACTCGTGGGTTTCTTCATAATCCTCAATAGTGAACATTCCCCAGGGTTTATTTGCCTTGCTCATCATGTGCTTAGTCTCTGTGATTACTCCGCAAAAAGTTAGATCTCGGTTTACCAAAGCCTCCAGATCGGTCATGCTTTGCAGGTTTGCATTGCAGAAAAACTCAATTTCCTTTTTATAATCATCCAGCGGATGTCCAGAGATATAAATACCCACGACTTCTTTCTCGCGCTTTAATTTTTCCATGGTTCCCCAATCTTCACAGATGGGCAACTGCGGCTCTGGAATTTGTACGTCGCTGGATTCACCAAATAAACTTACCTGCGCGCTATTTTCATTTTCTTGAAATTTCTGAGCATATCTGACTACCTGCTCGAGGAAGATCTGTCCGTTGTCAAATTGATGGAAAAACTGCGCTCTATTGTCACCGCCCAGTCCGTCAAAACCACCGCTCAATGCGAGTGCTTCAAAGGATTTTTTATTGGCAGCTCTCAGGTCGATGCGTTTTGCCATGTCAAAAATGCTCTTGTAGTGACCTTTTTCCCTGTTGGCTATAATCGTCATCACGGCATTGTGACCTAGACCTTTTACCGCTCCCATCCCAAAGCGCACCGCACCGCGCGGATTTACCGTAAATTTATAATTGGACTCATTCACATCGGGACCTAAAACATCCAGACCCATGCGGCGGCACTCATCCATGAATTTGGTCACGTCCTTGATCTGGTTCATGTTGTTGGACAGGGTCGCCGCCATAAATTCGGCCGGGTAGTTTGCTTTTAAATAAGCGGTCTGATAACCGATCAATGCATAACACGTGGAGTGGGATTTATTAAATGCATAGGATGCAAACGCTTCCCAGTCTTTCCACACTTTCTCCAGAATAGTGCGATCGTGACCGTTTCCTTCTCCTGCATCCAGAAACTGGGGCTTCATTTTTTGTAGCGTTGCCATTTGCTTTTTCCCCATCGCTTTACGCAAAACGTCAGCATCACCTTTTGAGAAGTTTGCGAGTTTTTGAGAAAGGAGCATTACCTGCTCTTGATAGACGGTAATTCCATAAGTTTCATCCAGATATTCTTCCATGGCATCCAGATCATAAGTGATCTCCTTGCGACCGTGCTTGCGGTCAATAAAGTCGGGAATATATTCCAGCGGTCCAGGTCTATACAATGCATTCATGGCAATAAGATCTGCAAACTGGGTGGGTTTGAGCTCGCGCATGTACTTTTGCATTCCCGCACTTTCATACTGGAAAATCCCTACGGTTTCTCCACGCTGGAAGAGTTCGTAGGTTTTCTCATCATCCAGCGGAATAGCTTCTATGTCCAGATCAAAATTGTTGCGTTCCTTGATTATCGCAACGGTATCTTTTATCTGGCTCAGTGTTTTAAGTCCGAGAAAGTCCATTTTTAATAGACCAGCACTTTCCACAACCTCGTTATCAAATTGGGTTACATAGAGATCAGAGTTTTTTGCAACGGCTATGGGGACAAAATTGGTCAGTGCATCTGGAGTAATAATTACACCACAGGCGTGGACTCCCGTATTTCTCACAGATCCTTCAAGAATCTGTGCAAGTCTCAAGGTTTCCGCGGCAAGATCGTTTCCTGCTGCGATCTGTAATAGTTCTTCCACCATTCCCACATCATCCCCACGGAAGGATGAACTGATCTTACTGGGGTCTAGGGCAAATATTTTTTTGAGCTTGGCAAAATCCGGGATCAATTTTGCAATATGATCCGACTCATTTAAAGGCAGGTCCAGTACTCTTGCGGTATCTCTAATCGAGGATTTTGCCGCCATGGTACCGTAGGTTATAATCTGGGCAACCTGACTAGCACCGTATTTATCAATTACATAATCCATCACTTTTCCACGATTCTCATCGTCAAAATCGATGTCTATATCGGGCATGGAAACCCGATCTGGATTTAAGAAACGCTCAAAAAGCAGGTCATAATGTATGGGATCTACATTTGTAATCCACAGACAATAGGCAACCACACTTCCCGCGGCAGATCCACGACCTGGCCCTACGGCAACGCCCATTTCCCTTGCAGCTTTTATAAAATCCCAAACGATCAAGAAATACCCAGGATAACCCGTTTTCTGAATAGTCTGCAGTTCAAAATCCAGTCGCTCCGTAATCTCGTCGGTTAAATTTCCGTATCGTTTTTTTGCACCTTCATAGGTGAGGTGTCGTAAATATGCGTTCTCACCGCGTTTTGCAGCGTCGTTAGCATCTGCGGCATCCACAAATACTTCGGGAATATCAAAAGCAGGTAGGAGAACATCGCGAGCCAACTCATAGGCCTCAATTTTATCGACGACCTCTTTTACATTGAGAATTGCCTCGGGAAGATCCTTGAACAATTCCTTCATTTCTTGTGAGGACTTGAAATAATATTCCTGGTTGGGCAGTCCATAACGATAGCCGCGACCACGACCTATGGGCGTTGCCTGTTTCTCATTATCCTTGACACACAGCAAGATGTCGTGCGCATTTGCATCTGCCTTGTCTATATAATAGGTGTTGTTTGTTGCAATTAGTTTTAGGTCATGCTTTCGCGAAAGCGAGATCAGCACCTCATTTGCCCTATTTTCATCTTCCTGGTCGTGGCGCATCAACTCGACGTACAGATCATCGCCAAACTGTTCTTTCCACCACACCAAGGCTTCCTCAGCTTGATTCTCACCCTGGTTCAAAATTTTGGATGGAATTTCACCATACATGTTTCCCGTGAGGACGATGAGGTCTTTCTTGAACTCTGCGACCAGTTTTTTATCGATGCGCGGGACGTAATAAAACCCATCGGTGTATGCCTTACTGGCAAGTTTTGCGAGGTTGTGGTAGCCGTTCTTGTTTTTGGCGAGCATCACGATTTGGTATCCATTGTCTTTGTGGGTGCGGTCTTCATGATCTTCGCATACTTGAAATTCGCAGCCTATGATCGGTTTTATGGGCTCGCGGTCTGCGGTGTCCTCACTGCTGGCAAGACTTGCGTTGTGAGCGTGCACGGCACGTACAAAGTGGAACGCGCCCATCATATTTGCATGATCGGTCATTGCAACGGCGGGCATATCATGTGCTGCGGCAGCATTTACAAGATCCCTTACGCTAGCGGTGGATTGCAGGATGGAAAACTGACTGTGATTATGCAGGTGGGCAAAGGGAGCATCACTTATCTCGTTTAGGTTTTCCTTGATTTCTGCCTTGGAAATCTCTGGCGTGTCGTCAGTTTTAAGTTTTTCTGAGGCTTTTTTAAGGTTGACATGTTTTAATCCTGCGGGAGGGATGGTGTCTGGGTTGCTTTCGCGAAAGCTAACAAAATAATCAGCCCCAACATTTAATTGGGCTGCTGTATATTGCTGTTTTCTAATGAGTTCCAAAAAACAGCGGGTGGTCGCCTCAACGTCTGCGGTGGCATTATGCGCCTCATCAAATGGTTTGTTGAATAAAAACCCATGCAGCTCGGTCAAGGTCGGCAGCTTGAATTTTCCACCGCGACCGCCGGGAATCTGACACAATTGCGCAGTATGTTCCGTACAGGTGTCGAGCACGGGAATTTCCTGAAGTTGATTAGCTATTTGCGTGCGCTCAAACTCGGCACCCGTAACATTGAGGTCAAATTTGAGGTTCTGTCCCACGACAAATTTTGCCTTGGAAAGTGCGAGATTGAATTTCGCTAGCATTTCTTCCAGCGCGATCCCCTCTTTCTCTGCCAGCGCGGTAGAAATCCCGTGAATGCGCTCTGCATCGTAGGGAATATCAAACCCGTCCGGGCGGATCAAATAATCCTGGTGATCCACCATAACGCCCATGTCGTCATGCAGTTGCCAGGCGATCTGAATGACACGTGGCCAGTTGTCAACGTCAGTAAATGGGGCATCCCATCTTTTGGGAAGTCCGGTAGTTTCAGTGTCAAAAATCAGGTACATAAGTCAGGGATCGCTAGCTGCCATCACGATGGCTTTAAAAGTATCGCTGGGGCATTTCTTAAAAAATTGGTTTTCAAACGCTTGAATTTTATTTCAAGAATTAATCAACGTTTTTAAAGATAGTGAACTCATTTATGTCTCTAGAATAGACTTATGAACAAGTGGGGGATGGGTGTTGAAAAGGTGCCTTTTAAATAGGAGTTTTTATGTTATTCTATGAGTTATACTCGTCAAATAGTATGTTAAGCGTATGTGTACATTGATTTCACATTAATGAAATTTGATTGATTTTATTGCTGTGATTTTATCAATTTGGACCATACACCTTAATTCGCTCTTCATGCAACCATTCATTTATTATTAGATGCGTAGGCATAAATTCTAAACCTGTATATTCACATTTTTCAATTTCTTCCCTGAACTTTTCAGAAACAACAAATAGCGGATTTTGAAATGAACGGTATATCATTAAAAAATCTTTGTTACAATCTGCACTAATGGTAAACCTTTTAAGACTCCATCTATTTGGATAACCCATTTCTTCAATTCTGGATGTCTTCATTTGAAACTGCTTAAATGTACTTATATCAAGCTGTTCTAGATCATCAAATATGTTTATTCCTCTTACTATAATAGACTTGTCAAAATTTAAAGAATTCATATCAGCTTCATACATATTCATAACCCAATAACCATTAATAACCTTATTTCTATGAATTAAATTAGAATTAAAAAACTGGAGTCCATTTTTACGAAATTTGAGTATAAGTTCTTTTAGCCTGGTACTGATTAGTAGTTTGCGGTGAAAACCAATGATTCCAGCACTAATAAGATCGGTAGGTTTTGCTTGAGATTCCAATATAGCGTTTGAGGTAATTGGGTCGATCTCTATTTTTTTTAATAGGAATTTATCAATGAATCTATCATCACTATAAACATGGCAATGATGTTTTGCTCTTTCAACTTGAGGATATTTTCCTACTATTTTGCTATCTAAAGCAGACTTTAAAATGTAGTATATCATGCTAAAAATTCAAGGCGTTTATTTGACCCAAAGGATTTTTTTGACTTACGATCTTATTGGATTAGTTTTTAATGGAGCAACAGCAATCTATTGCTTTTACCATCGTATCACTGGTTAAAAATAATTTTTCCATCGGTCATATTTTACTTTTAATTAAAACTTAAAACTTAGCACACCTAATATAAATAGCTCTTGAACAACCTTGTCATTTTCTCAAGTTTTAAAAGAAAAACTTCTTAAAAACAAAAGAAATCCCGCTCAAAAAATAAGCGGGACTTTACTATCAAATTAAACCAAAAACGGTTACTTTTTCACAATTTTACGCACACTTTGCTGACCCAATCCATTATTAAAAAGCAGCAAATACATTCCCTGCTTTAAAGTACTTAAATCAATGGATTGCTCAGATCTTGAGTTTGATAATTGATTGGAAATGATTTGTTTGCCAGCGAGGTCAACTATGGTAACTTGAAGATTTTGAAGCGTAGATCCATTAAATTTAATGGTAATACGATCATCGACCATGGTAGGGTAGATCTCGACCCCTGAATTTTCTATAGTGGATATGCTTAAAGTTACCGTATCATCCAGAAAATCTGGGATTTGATTGTTATTGGTATCATCATTTAATGGATTCCCATCGAGGTTGTAGTCTTCATCGATCGTGTCTAGGCCATCACCGTCATCGTCATCGTCCAGATAGTTTTCTGTCAGGTCGTTGTCGGTGTCGATATAGGTGTAACCTGTCGCACTTCCACCAGCGCCTATTCCCACTATTTCAAACTCGGTGTTAACGCTGTCTCCATCATCATCATTGTCAAGAAAATTGGGGACTTGATTGTTGTCGGTGTCGTCATTTATGGGATTTCCGTCATTGTCAATATCTTCCAGGTCTGTGTCGATTCCATCACCATCATCATCAGCATCTAGGTAGTTTTCTACCTGGTCATTATCGGTGTCTATAAATGTATAACCTGCGGCACTTCCACCTGCTCCGATTCCTGAAATTTCGATATTAGTTAAAATTCCATCCCCATCATCATCCACGTCTAGATAATTTGGGATTTGATCGTTATCAACATCATCATCAGTTAAATTATTATTTCCATTTAAATCTTCAACATTATTAAATACGCCATCACCATCTGAGTCTATAGCCGCTTGGTCAGCAAAGGATAGTACAAACGGGCGATAGGCATTACAGCCGCCACTTAGATTTATTATTGAACCAAAGATCGTCTGAGGATTACTTATATTAGAATATGTTGCTGGGTTCGTTATACCATTGGATCTATCTAAAGCATCTGACTCATTTTCATAATAAGTAATCGCATAATCATTTGATGGAAGTCCATCCAATAAAAGATTATTATTTAGCGTGAGGTCAAATACTTCTTGCGAGTCCCCATCTAGATCTGATTGCATCAAATTTGCTGGAGTACCTATGGGTGGACTAGTTAATAGATTTACAGTGTATGGTCTAACTTCAAAACATTGATCATTTCTTCCAAAACGTACATATACCGTTCTGCTGGGACTATTGGTAAATAAAAAAAATGACGTTATGGGATTGGATAAAGTTTGGGCATCAGCAATAGAATTGTAATAATTTTCTACAACCGCATTTGTTTCAGATTCTATAAAAGGAGTGTTTAATGCCAGTACAACGCTAGGCGATCCGGAGCTACCGCGACATATATCCCAATCACTAACAATTTGAGGAATACTTACCGCATCTGTTACATCTATGCATATTTCTTCTATGTACACACAATTAAAGCTATCTACAAGCTCATAAGTATAACAAAACAAGCCCGCTGAGGTAGGTAGTACGGTTATGACACTACCATCTATTGAGGTATTTATAATATCTGTTCCCGGTAGCCATCTTGTTGAGTTAGATTGAGGCTCAAATACAAGACTTGCCGGAAATAGCGCCTGATCATAGGTTAATCCCCATTCAAATATGTAACCATTGTCACGAGACAAATTATCTGTTACTTCAATACACCATAGACCATTAACCTCAGTACCTACTAAACCTGCAAATGATTGCAGCGGCAAATAATCCCCTTCTGGAACTGAGGTGCCTGGTTGAGTATTGTTTGCAGCATTCATTAATGTTTCTGTTGCTCTAGAGCCCTCTGTAAAATTATAGGTGTATCCCACACCTGGATCGTTTGTTACATCTGGAAATATAGGTTCACCAAAATACGCACCTCTACCAGCTTGTTCGAACAAATTAATGGTCACTCCATTAGGTGCGGTGATTCTAATATCTAGATCACCCACATAACTGTGTTCCATATTTACAAAAATGCCTCTCAGGTCACTGCCAGAGTTCAGTGTAGTGCCCGCTGTAAATTTATTAACGTCGATACATGTTATATAACTCGTTCCATTTCCATCTGGTAAAAAGGTCACTCCTGCAACTGGTGGGGCAAAATTAGGCGTGGAAACAACAGTTTCTACTACACCCGTTATATCTACTGAATCTCCTAAACAAATTGAATTACTCGCAGCTTCAGTACCTCTGAAGTCTGGGATTGTAGAAACATAGATAATTACATCCTCAAAAGTATTATCTCTACAACCGGTAGAGTCGGTTACAATAAAATCAATTTTATATATTCCATCATCATTAAGAGTCAGTGAGGTATTTAAACCATTTACGATCGTATCGTCAGGCATCTTAAATGCTGTAGTTGATCCAGTTCCATCGACATTGAAAAGTTAGGATTACCCACTATGTCAACGGTATCTCCCTGACATATTCTTATAATGCCATCGGCACTAGGTGCAGGAATTGTGGTCACACTACTGGTTATCGTTTGACAATCATTAGCACAAACAATACCTGCTGTCCATCCCGCACCTCCCAGACTTGAAGGATTTGAAGTGAATACAAAGGTTAAACAACCAGAGGTGTTAGTCAAAGAGCCTTCAATAACACTAGGCGATAAAAAACTTCCAAAAACACCAATAAGTGGTGATGAAGGGCTATCTCCGTCGTAAGCAATTAATACGTCGCCAGGAGCAAGATCAAATTGCGTAAAACTTACCTGCATTTTATCAGATGTGAATGGTGAGCAGATGGTAGTGGTAAAAGTTTCATTTGCAGTATAATTTCCCATTGTTCCCTGCGAGTCTGTAAAAATTCCCGAACAAGCACGGTATGTAATATCTGCCATTTCGTATTCCTGGGCATAGATAGTGGGTAAGGATGCAAGTAATGCAATAAAGAAGGTAAAAATTGATTTCATGATATTCCAATTTGATCGGTAGGGGAGTGCGCAATATAAATCTAGCTCAACAAAAATCCTAACAGTTTATTAAAATTGAAGTATTTTCGATGGAATAGTTCATTACATCAATACATGTCATAGTTTGAAATGTTTAAATGATAATAAACAAGATTTTACAAAAAAACGGTAATTAGGCATTGTCT
>CAWILF010000008.1:0-200925 GCA_963836885.1 uncultured Flavobacteriaceae bacterium
GCGAGTTAGGGGTTTTTTGGTTTTACAAAGTGAGAACAAAAGTAAGAACATCTACTATTTTAGTATAAGGGATTTGCGCCTAGAGCAGCTGGAGCATAAAATGGAGTTTTCTAAATGTTTGATCAGGAATATTTGATTTGGGAATAAGTGAAGTTCCCGCCAGTTCCTATTGAGCGTTTGATGTTGACAAGCGAAATTGTTGCTATGTTATGGATGTTCACAAAGGAATAAATCTAGGAACTTAGGCAGTTCCTAACTATAATCTGAGATACTTTGGTTATAATATTATAGTTTCTTACCTAAAACATCATGTGTAGGGCTGCCTAAATATTCTTCACGCAATTTTTTAAATTCCATTGCACTTATTGTTTTTTTATGCCTCCTACTGGGAGTTTTGCCGTAACGAGTTAAAACATCGTTTACAATTTCCATTAGATAGCTAACACTATAATCCGGATACATTATTCTAAGCTGAGCTTTAGATACTGTCATTTGGTCTAATTTCATGTTAGTTCTTATTTTACGATTTCCATAATAGAGTTTAGACCATTAGATAAATATTGGTTTTTCAACTCTAGATCTAACAGTTTCTCTTTCTCATTCAAAGTCTCAAATCTCTAGGCTTGACAATATATGATTATGTTGGTTTACTTTTCAATCGCCTTATTGCAGATGTTTTTTACATTCTGATCGGTAGATAGTTCAATAGCTCTGAAATGTCGAGTGCGCAGCAATCAATTAATAAGTCAGTAAATTTCATATCATATAATTTAAAGATTAGAGTTAAGGAATTACAGCAATTCCCCATTATTCAGTTCTCAACTGGATCAAATTTAAAGCAAAAGACTTGCCTAAGCTCTTGAAAATTGCTGAAATATTGCCTACAACCTCAATCCTTGACAATCCTTTTTATGATTTTAAAAGCCGTTAGATAAAGAAAATTTTCTTAATCCATACTTTTTTAAGTCCTATTATTTTGAAGTACAGGTAGTTAATTTAAAGATCACTTCATTACAAAGCTCTTGAAACCACTAAGATCAATTCTTTGATTAATCAGTTAAAATGCGTAAATTAATGTATGGTTAATCAATTGATTGATAGTTAAGTAGGGTGGTTTTTAAAAGCCGTATAAAGGTCGATCGACTGATTAAGGAACTCCAAAAATTCCTAGGGAATTATGACAATTCCAACCATTTAATTCAATTAGTAATTTATAAATTAAGTAGATATGAGTACAGAAACAAAAGCAACAAAAGGTAAAGATCAGTTAGCCGAAGTCATTCCGGAAGATCAAAAGGAACAAGTAAATAATGGCGGTTTACTATTAGGCGCATTTCTTCTAATTGCGGTTGCGGGTGGTGCGTATTATTTGATGAATAAGGATAAAAATCCCGACGGAACTTCTAAGCCGCGCATTCCAGTCAAAATCCCACCAGTTGTAATAGATGACGTTGTGGTGGGTACAGTTCCAACGGGACCCAATCGAGGAACTAAGCCCAAACATTTAAACCTAGAAGATTTAAATGTAAAGATCGCTGGAGATGTTAAGTCCCCTGTAACTATGGCAATTCAAGTAGTAGCTTTCAAAGAATCTACCGGCACGTACTGGCCAGAATATGAAAACGGCTCGTTAATGAAGAAAACCTTTACTCCTGGTGAAGTCATTGGAAAACTAATCCAGCTTCAGCACGATGAAAAGCCAGATGGGGAAACTTATCTCATTGTGCAACCTCATATTCCTATTTGGAATGACTACATCGTGGACGCGACCTATTATGGTATTCCGGCGAGACTATTCAAAAAGTAGAGAGGAGCTGGAACTATAATATTAACTGGAGTAGTGAGGTGGTGTAAGATCATCTTCCTATTCCAGTTTTAATTTTCACACAACAAACCTATTTAAGTCTTGAATTATGATAAGCAACCTTAGCACAGCAACTACCTTTTTAAATGATCATAAGAAACCTATTCTTTACGGAATTGCAGGAATTGCAGCGATATATGTAGGTTATAGGATCTATAAAATTGCATTTCCTGATGGACTAAGGATTGATCCTACAAAGGAAAGTCCTAGAATAAGTAGATCTGAAGCAATAACTATTGCGGAAAGACTTCATAAAGCCATGAATGAAAGTGGTACAGATGAGGAAGCTATTTATGATTCTTTAAGAGGATTAAACCATAATGACTTTGTTATGGTAAGTAATGCCTTTGGAAAACGACCTTATTTGCACTGGTTCGGAACCTCAATATTTGATGCGCTAGGCGATAATTTAACCCTTGTCGAATGGTTTATTGAAGAACTAAATATGGAAGAAATCAATAAAGTCAAATCAATAATTCCCGAAATATTTTAAATGATCTTGATAAGCTCGCAGGGTTAGAGTTTAACTATTATAGAATTTATGCTATTCCACTCATTTATATTAATGAATACAGAAATTCCCTTACGACATAGGGGTTTTGAGCTTATTAGGCATTGAAGTATTATACAAGGAACTAGGGTAATTCCTTATTAATTCTATCTATCAATTTTGTTTACTCATTCGAGTAAAAAAGTCTGCTATGTCATCTTTGTTTTTCTTTTGTTCATCAGTTGCATTTCTCAAAACTAAATCAGATACTGTCATATTGAACCCTCTCTTGTTTAAATTCGCTGCCGTGTTTGACCAAAGTATGAATGGATCGGGATTTATACCTAGATCCGGATAAAGAATGATTTTACATTTTTTCAACGGTTTGAGTTTTCCATACTTCAGTTCTCCCATTGAACCGCAACTCATCCATAAACAACTATTATCGAAAAGGCTCATTATACAAGCTGTTTTTGCGCTTTCAACAACAGCAACAGTAGTTTTTGTTAGTTCAAAAGATGAAAAACCATTTATTTGATGCAATCCAAACAAACATTGTTCAAGATGAAATTCCTTAATTATTTTTTTATAGAGTAAAGATGAATGCACCCAACCGTTACGTTTGTGGTTTCTTGATCCAGTATGAATGTCGTAATACATAATTTGACCCGATCTAATTTTTAATTCCTCGTCTATTTGCCAAAAAACAGTACTACCGGGCCAGCGGTTTGAATTGCCTATTTTGAATTTTTTGGCGATTGCAATAGAATTTTTTTCACCATAATTTGTACTTATAAACTTCAGAAAATTGTTTGAGTCAGAACAAGCCTTGTTTATGGAATTCTCTAAGTACTTGCTTTGTATATAGGTTGTTTTTGGTTTCGGTTTGGGAATAGCTTTTACTTTATCTACGAGTGGTCCGGAGTCTGGGAAAAATGTTTTACCGCAGGAATGGCAATGTCCAAATTTTGTTTGATACTCAAATGGTGCAAATTTCCCATTGTTAGGATCTCCGCATGGACAATGCTTTGCGATATTTCTGTTTTTTGAAAATTTCATAATTGCACCTACCCTTCTTAGGTTAGGTTAAAATATTAGATATCAGTAAATTAGGTATTCGTAAATTTTAAGTCTACCTACCCTACGATATGTTTTAGATAAATTATGTGGTCTCAAATAGATCTTCGAATTCCTAAAAACTCAATATTAAACGAGTATCATAGAAAGGGATGGGGGCAGGTAGGTAGGTAAAACTATATAACTTTTAATCTATATTTCTTCAAACCTTTTATTTTTGTGTCCTCAAATCCTAAGCGGGTTAAATATTTCCCCATTTTTGAAGAACCAGCTCTTAAATTTAACAACGGATCGTAATTTCTCAATTCCGATAATACCTCACTTGCAGATAAAGTTCTAACTAATTCATCAGGATCATTAGTTGGAATTGCATAATATTTTTGAATTTGTTCTTCCTCAATTGAACTGGAATAGAATTCTGAATTCCTCCTTTCATTCTCTTTTAATTCTTTTTTTGTCATTTCAAATTGAAAATCTTTCATTTTGCTCAAGGCAAATGCCTGAGACCAAAGCAAGTTTACATTTTCTTTTTCTCGATAGCTAAAATCGATTGATTGAATTACAAAACAAATAAATCTAACACTTCCCGTCTGATCAAATAAAAATGAAATCTCATTTGACGATCCAACGAATGAAGCAACTCTATCACAAACCGTACTTGTCTTAGCATAGGGAAAACGCACATTTATTGATGACTTTGATAGCATACTTTTTATTTGACCGATATTTTTTCTAGGAATTTCATCCATTTCATCTAAGTTAATTATGAAGTTCCTAGCTAGCTGGATTTGGTCATCTTTATCATTTCCTGTAAAATTTTCAGTATAATAATCGCTTAGAGAATTTGGATTTAATGATCTGAGCCATGATGATTTTCCGATATTCTGACCTTTCATTCTATCGCTCAAAACAATGGCTTGTTTATTAAAGTAGCCCTCATTTAGGGAACATTTTACTGTGCGTACAAGCCACTTTTTAAATTGTTTTAAAAACTCATGTTCGTTTTGATCTTTTGCAAGTTCCAAATAGCTGCAATATCTTGTAATGTGGTCAGTTTTACCATCCCATACAGGTAGAGAATCAAAATATTGCTTGATAGGATTATATCCTTCAATAAAACTACTTCTTAATATTGCTAGCAGCTTGCCTTGTGAAATGTTGATGTTATTTTCATTTGCTTCTACATAAAGATCGTTGTCATTTAGTAATGACCAGGAGTCGGCATCTTTTTTCTTAGATTCTATTTCATTAGATATCTTATTCAATCTGATGTCATAGTTCTCATTAAGCCAATTTTTTGTAGTGTGGAAAATGGTAGTTCCAGTCTCTTTAGAATTCTTAGCTAAATCTGTTTTTAATTCCTTTAGGCTGATTACGCCTTTTTTAGTTTCTACCTTATTCATTTTAAGTATGAAGTATCACAGCGTCCTACAAAACTTTACAATCATTCGATTATAGGTAGCATGAAATTATTGGAATTAGGAGAGTTCCATTAATTGTATATCTTTGTAAGTAGCTGTATTGTTAGTGATTATACATGATATATATAGGGAATTGGGGAATTCTCTAAATTCATGCTTTGAGTTTACAATTAGTTGCGTGGGGTTCTCGGCTGCGGATTGCGATAAAGAGATCTGGAAATTAGGACATGATCAGATCTTTTTAAATTTACTTGCACCAGCTCTAGTACAAATCGATTTAGGTTTATAGCACAATAGCCGTTATGAGATTTAATTCTCATAACGGCTACTGTTTAGAACCTCTTCAATATCGGTAAGGCGTATCTGACTCGATTCCCTATTCTTAGGGTTTGAGAATGTTTTTCTTATCCCAGTCGATATTGGTAACAACTGAAACGCTTAGCATGTTCAGATACTTGTTTTCTGCTTATTAATTTAGATAACGGCTTTAGGCAGCTTATTCTCTATCTGGTCAAGTCTTTTAGTTAATTTGATCCATCGCCGCTATGGCAATTGGATCACTAACGGATAATTCAATTGTTTTAGACATAATATTGTTTTTAGATTGTACAATATTATAGTTTGTCTGTAATAGACTTACAATGGAATGTGCTACAATCAAAGCCACAAATTGAAGTATATTTAAATTATCAATTGTTTAGTAATGTATCAGAACTTAGTTTGTTGCGTTTCCTTTTCATTCCATTTAGATTATCGTCTTAAAATGTGAGGCAGTTCACTACCTATGATTTTCCGAAATTTTGTATAATTCACTCTAGATATGTCCAGCCTTAACAGTTCGTTAGATCATCTTAAGTTTTCTGAGAATGCCTGATTTTACTCGGATTAACAAGCAAATCTTTAGTACATTGTGTTGGATTCACTTATTAGCTTTCTTATTTGTCACTGTTGTGATTTCATCTTGGGGGTCGTTTGCTGATTTTGAATTTTCTCAGCTAATGTTTCCAGAATTTATAAACTCTAAACTTAGCGATATCATCGGATACAATTTTTTCATAGTCATTATCGTATAGAAGTATCGCTCCGATATCCCGCCTAAATAATTACAGATATCTGTGCAAACGTAAATGTGTCTATTATGCGCTCTCTACATCCCCAGAAATATGTTGTTTTACATGAACATCGTATTCAACGTTTAATGTTTTCTAAGTTGAAAGATATTTAAAGATCTGTAATTTCTGCAAGAGATATTCAATTTTTTGTCATTGCTTACATGTTCTGAACCTACTTAATCTACTTTCAACTTCATTTTTCTTTACTTTGATCAATAAGGATGGAATTGTGGCTTCCTACAAATTCGCTCCACATTTCACAATAAAATTGTATCAGTGTAATTGAAGATATCCCTGAAAAAGCAAATAACCATTTAGATCTAATTCGCTATAGTCTTTTGTAGTTCTTCCTCGTTTGATTTTCAGACTTAGAACCCACATAGTTAACAATACCACTTTCGATCTAGGGAATGTGATTTGATCACTTCGCGACATAGTTTTTAGAATCGTCTATATCTATAGTACGCCCAGCGAACCATAATTTAAGAATCAATGTGGAAAGTCGTAAAAGTCTTCATACAAAAACCCGTTCAAGTCCAATCCATTTCATGGGGAACGCAAGTCATCATAATTCAATTACCTTTTACGCCATTTAAATCCTCTATGAACTTATCGTGAATTTCCTTATCGGTAAATCCCTTTTTATACTGTTCAGCAAATTGAATAGTTTCTCTGATCAACCTAAAATGATACGCTTTTTCTTCACGATCCTTTAAATCTGAGCTAGCTTCAGATTCGTTATAAATCAGCAACAATTCGATTAATGTTTCGTCAATTTCTGTAAATTGGGATCTGTCAATTCGTAAAATTTTCGTTTTCGATTGTCATAGTTCATTTATTTAAAAAATGGATGTTTAGATATGGATTTTGCTTTGTCTAGGTTGGTTGCTCGTATGTAGTTGTAGAATACTTTTTCAGTCTTATGGCCAGATATAGACATTATATCAAAAGTGGGAATGCCAGCTCTGAAAGCATTGGTACAAAATGAGCGTCTAGCCGTGTGCGTTGTAATTAAATCGTACTTAAAAAAAGTTTGAACGATCGATGTTCCGCCGATGGTTTTTGTAATGTTTATTTTTTCGTTAATCCCAGCTTTAGAACCTATTATTTTTAGATCTCGATTGATATTTTGATCGGACTTTTTACCAGGCGGCCGCCCATCATATTTATCAAGAATTTTAATCACATAGGAATTACAGGGAATTGTTATAAGTTCCTTGGTTTTCTTTTGCATGAGCTGGACGTATGTTGAACCATCTACCTCTATAATATTCTTTTCGGTAAGATTATTAAAATCAGAAACCCGCAAACCTGTATAAGCGCCTATTAAAAACAGATCTCGACTTTGCGCCATTCCATTAGATAATTCAAGGTTGAAAATTGCTAGAAGCTCTTTCTCATCTAAGAAAATCGCATCAACTTTTTCAGTGGGTTTTGCAAACTCTCTTTTCTTGAAGTCAACATTATTATGATATCCCCTGGAAAGAGCATAGTTCATAATCGTTTTAAGGTTCTTAATATGACTGCCTATGTAGTTATTGGAATAATTTTTAGAATGCAGCCACCCGACAAACTTTTCGTAAAAATCCATATCAATATCTTGAAAATCTACGTCTCCAGTCTTTTCACAATAGGAAAAAAACTTCTTTTTACAGGAATTAAGGGATTTCAAAGAAGATTTTGCCAATGGTTGTTTTGTCGTAGGCGTTGGGTTCTTACTAAAATACTCGATATACCACTCATAGCAGCTTTTCAAAGTGATCGTGGGCTTATCTGCAACCGCAATTGCAATATCTTCTTTATTGGCTCTACCTAGAGCCTTTTTCATGGTTGCTTTGACCTCATTAGAAGTAATGCTCTCTTTTGAGAACTCCAACTGGTTCAAAGCGTTTTCTACTTCAACAAATTTTTTATTTAACCAATGGTTTACTGCGCTGGAGTTAGTTTCACTTGCAATGTTCTTAACTCGCTGCCTACCACTATTCCAGTTAGCAACATTGTTGATCTTTTTACCAGTAACTATAACGGCTTCAGTTCCTCTACCATAACTGTAAGTCATTTGAATAGTTCCTCGACCATCTTTGATTTCCTTAATTCTGTAATTGAGCCGTCCTTTCATAAAGTAAGAACAAAAGTAAGAACATTTACTTTACTTATCTTTAATAAACTTGTATTAGTTTTAATTCAACCATTAATAATATAGGTTTAAACAATTGAAATACAGTAATGTTAAGCTTGTAAATTAGTGTGTTGCGATAAATGCCGTGTAAGTTCCCATAGGTTCTAGTGGGACAACAGATTGAATCCCGATTCTTAATTGAGTCGGGATTTTTTGGTTTTAATAGCTTCCTATATAAGTCTAACCGTAGGTGGATCAGCCTAGACTGCTTCGCATGTCATTCCGCACTTGTTGCGGACTCGCTCTTCACCTTTTTCAGACTTTACCGTATCTAATTCTACAAGTTCTACAAGAGCAGTTCCAGCCTTCCCAGCGGCGATTAATTAGGTAATCCTAAAAGTAATCACGGGCACACTGGATTTATTTACCATATCTCCACTTTTACTCCCGCCAAAAAAGTGGCTCAATCCCCTACGGCCCTGGATTCCCAGTCCGATAATATCTCCTTTGATATCCTTGGCATAGTTAAAAACCCCTTTTTCGATCGTTTTGTCATTATATATACTGTAATCTTCAGGAGTTACATCTACGTCTTTTAGGTATGCCTTTACTTTAGCTTCGGCTTGTCGCGTGGTTAGGAATTTGGAAGGTGTATTTACATAAAGCAAGTGCAGCTTACAGTTCGTGCTTTTTGCAAATTTATCGGCTTTTTTAAGTGCGCTGGTGGACTTGGGGTTCAAGTCTGTCGCAAATACAAAATCATTCACGTCCAGACGTTCCTTGCGATCTTTAATGACCAGTACCGGAATTTCAGAATTGCGCACCACTTTCTCCGCATTGGATCCTATATAGCGGTTTCTTATCCCGTCCGCGCCATGGCTACCCATTACGATAAGGTCTGCACCATAACGGGTTACGGTATCCATGATCCCGCTAAAGGCAGCGCCAGTGGCCACATCGCCATGTACGGTAACGCCGTGAAGGAAATCTACCTTCATAAGATTGTCAAAACGTTCCTTGGCCAGTTTCATAAAGAAAAGAGCCTCCGGTAGTTCCCCTCCCGCATTGTTGGAAAGGTGCAGGGGTAGATCCAGTTGGTGGAGCAGAAAGATCTCTCCATTGTTTTCTCGCGCTATGTCAGCAGCGACTCGCAGTGCATTTTCTGCCTCAACAGAAAAGTCGGTGGGTACGATAATTTTTTTCATGATAGGGGAAGATTTATTCCATATAAAGGTAAGAAATTTATAATCATGTTCTTAGATTTTTTTTATGCTTTCGCGAAAGCTTAAAAAGTATTACATTTGCAGCCTATTTGAATAATGATGAGGGGACACAAAGTCCCCTCTTTTTATAAGTATGTTGAAAGAAAGAGTCCAAGAGTTGCTTAACGACGCGTTTACGGAGCGCCCAGATCTGTTTTTGATAGATTTTAAAATGGGTACTGCAAACGACATTAACATAGTGATAGATGGCGATGAGGGCGTTATGCTTTCTGACTGCATGTTCGTTTCTCGTGCTGTGGAGCATCAACTGGATCGGGATGAATATGATTTTTCACTGGAGGTTGCAAGCGTGGGGGCAAGTACTCCACTACAGTTGCCCAGACAGTATAAAAAGCACGTAGGTCGCACTATCCAGATAGAAGATCTTGATGGCAATGAGGAAACTGGAAGTCTCGATGAGGTTACAGAGGCTGGCGTGATGATATCGTGGAAGGCGAGAGAGCCCAAGCTGGTGGGAAAGGGAAAGGTGACGGTGGAGAAGGAGTGGAATATTGATTTTGAAAAGATCAAAAAGGCAAAAATTATTATAACATTTAATTAATTACTGAATATGGAAAATCTCGCATTGATCGAGTCCTTTTCTGAGTTTAAAGATGATAAAATGATAGATCGCGTCACATTGATGGCGATCTTAGAGGATGTTTTTAGAAGTGCTCTCAAAAGAAAGTATGGAGAAGATGATAATTTTGACATTATTATCAATCCGGATAAGGGCGATTTAGAAATCTGGCGCAACCGCGTCGTCGTTGCCGACGATGAGGTCGAGGACGATAATTCTGAAATCTCACTTACAGAGGCCCAAAAGATTGAGCCGGATTATGAAGTGGGTGAGGACGTCGCCGAAGAGGTAAAATTGATCCAGTTGGGTCGTCGTGCCATTCTTGCATTACGCCAGAATTTGATCTCCAAGATACACGAGCACGACAACACAAACATCTTTAAGCATTTTAAAGAACTTGAGGGAGAATTGTATAATGCAGAAGTGCATCATATAAGACACAGAGCGATTATCTTGCTGGATGACGACGGCAACGAGATCATTATGCCCAAGGATAGACAGATTCCTTCCGACTTTTTTAGAAAGGGAGAGAATGTAAGGGGGATTATCGAAAGTGTTGAGCTGAGAGGTAACAAGCCCAATATTATAATGTCGCGCACTTCTCCTAGATTTTTGGAAAAATTGTTTGAGCAGGAAATTCCAGAAGTATTTGATGGTGTTATTCAGGTAAAAGCAGTGGTAAGAGAGCCGGGAGAAAAGGCCAAAGTTGCCGTGGACAGTTATGACGACAGGATTGATCCAGTAGGAGCTTGTGTTGGAGTAAAAGGGTCACGTATCCATGGGATCGTAAGAGAACTGGGTAATGAGAATATAGATGTGATCAATTGGACTTCAAACATCCAGTTATATATAGGACGCGCTTTGAGTCCTGCAAAGATCATCTCCATGACGATCAACGAGGAGACTAAAAAGGCTGAGGTTAGACTCAATCCTGAAGAGGTTTCCAAGGCCATAGGAAGAAGAGGTCACAATATAAGATTGGCTGGTAAGCTTACCGGTTATGACATAGATGTGATCAGAGAGGGAGTAGAAGAAGATGTAGAATTAACTGAGTTCTCTGACGAAATCGAAGGATGGGTGATTGAAGAATTCAGCAAGATAGGATTGGACACTGCAAAAAGTGTTCTAGAGCAAGACGTTGCCGACTTAATAAAACGTACCGATCTAGAGGAGGAAACTGTCATTGAGATAGTTAGAATCCTAAGATCAGAATTTGAAGATTAAACATAAAGACAATCCATAACCATTTTATGGCCGAAGTAAAAAACATGAGACTCAACAAGGTGCTAAGGGAATTTAATATTTCTCTAGATCGTGCCGTGGAACACCTTAGTTCTAAGGGTATTGAGATAGAAGCACGCCCTACGGCTAAGATAGACGGCAGCGTCTATCAAGCTCTTGCAGATGAGTTTCAGACTGATAAAAGTAAAAAAGTCGCCTCTAAGGAGGTGGGTGCTGAAAGACGTAAGGAACAGGAAGAATTGCGTTTGCAGCGCGAGAAGGAGCAGGAAGAAAAGCAGCAGAGAAGGCAGGAAATCGTACGAGCTAAGGCAAACCTTTCAGGGCCTAAGCAGGTAGGGACCGTAAATCTTAATGCAGACAAAAAACCAGCTGATCCCAAAGAGGAAAAGGCGGTTGAAAAAGCTCCAGAAAAGGCTCCATCCCCTGCACCAGTTGAAACACCTGAAAAGGCAAAACCAGAGGTTAAGGAAGAACCCAAAAAGGAAGAAGTCGTTCAAAAGACTGAACCCGAAGCGGCTGCCGAGAAAAAGTCTGGTGAGCAAGTTTCTAACCGACCTAAGGTCACTGGAACTACCATAAAAGGTAAGATTGATCTTTCTCCCAAAAAGCCCTTCAAGAAAGAAGAAGCCAAAACAGGTCAACAAGCTCCCGCTGCTAGGCAGGAAGTCGCCAAAAAGGATGCTCCAGCAGTGGAGGAATCTACTGGTACAGCCAAAGCAGAAACCTCGACAACGAGTGATAAAGCTCCTGCAGCTACAGGTGATGCTACGGCTACAGGCGAGCCAGAAATAATCAAGACTGAATATCAAAAATTAGGCGGTTTAAAAGTTACCGGTCAGAAAATAGACCTTTCTAAATTTGCCAAGCCCAAAAAGAAAACGGATGCCAACCGCAGTAGTAAGCGCAAGCGTATTTCTAAACCTGGAGGGTCTGGACCTATCGGTAATCGCAATAGACGCGGGCCGGGTGGAGGAAATAATCAGCCGCGTAAACCTATTATCAAGGCAGAGCCTACTGAGGAGGAAATAGCAAAACAAGTTAGGGAAACTCTTGAAAAACTTCAAGGGAAGTCTTCTAAATCCAAAGCGGCTCGTTATAGAAGGGACAAACGTGACACTCACCGTGAAAAAGTTGAGGCTGAGCAATTACAGTCTGAAGAAAAAATATTAAAGGTAACTGAGTTTGTTACGGTCAGTGATATTTCGATCATGATGGACGTTCCTGTCAACCAAGTTATCGGTGCATGTATGTCACTCGGGATGATGGTAACAATGAACCAACGTCTCGATGCTGAAACCATGAGTATCGTCGCTGAGGAATTTGGTTATGATGTAGAATTTGTAAATGCTGATATTGAAGAGAGTGTTGCAGAGGTTGTAGATGCTGCAGAGGATCTTCAGACCCGTGCACCTATTGTTACCGTTATGGGACATGTTGATCACGGTAAAACATCCTTACTGGATTATATACGTAAAGAAAATGTTATCGCTGGTGAAAGTGGTGGAATTACACAACACATCGGAGCTTATGGGGTACAATTGGATAACGGTCAGAAAATCGCGTTTTTAGATACTCCAGGTCACGAGGCATTTACGGCGATGAGAGCGCGTGGTGCTCAAGTTACTGATATTGCGATCATTGTTGCAGCGGCAGATGATGACATCATGCCACAGACTAAAGAGGCTATATCTCACGCTCAGGCGGCTGGTGTACCTATAGTCTTTGCGATAAATAAGATAGATAAGCCATCTGCAAATCCTGAAAAGATCAAAGAAGGTCTGGCTCAAATGAATTTGCTGGTTGAAGATTGGGGAGGAAAGATACAGTCCCATGATATATCTGCAAAAGTAGGTACGGGAGTTAAGGAACTACTAGAAAAAGTACTTTTGGAAGCGGAATTACTTGATCTCAAAGCCAATCCTAATAAGCCTGCAACAGGAACTGTTGTTGAAGCTTTTCTTGATAAGGGTAGAGGATATGTTTCCACGATCCTCGTTCAGGCAGGAACTCTTAAAGTGGGTGATTATGTACTTGCCGGTCCTAGACATGGTAAGGTTAAAGCCATGCAGGATGAGCGTGGACATGATGTCAAAGAAGCAGGTCCGTCAACTCCAGTTTCCATATTGGGACTTGATGGCGCTCCACAGGCAGGTGATAAATTCAACGTATTTGCAGATGAAAGAGAAGCTAAATCTATCGCTGCAAGGCGTACTCAGCTTCAGAGAGAACAATCTGTAAGAACTCAGAAAACGCTTTCTCTTGAAGAAATCGGGCGTCGTATTGCACTGGGTGACTTTAAAGAACTTAACCTTATCCTTAAAGGAGATGTGGATGGATCTGTTGAAGCACTTACGGACTCATTCCAAAAGCTATCCACTCCAGAAATCCAGGTCAATATCATACATAAGGCTGTAGGAGCAATTACTGAAAGTGATGTACTTCTTGCTAGTGCTTCTGATGCTATTATAATAGGATTTAACGTTAGGCCGCAGGGAGGAGCAAAAACCATTGCAGATCAGGAAGAGGTTGATATTAGAACTTATTCTATTATTTACGATGCGATCAACGATCTTAAAGATGCGATGGAGGGAATGCTTTCTCCAGTATTTAAAGAAGAGATTACGGGTAATGCAGAAGTTCGTCAAACGTTCAAGATCTCCAAAATTGGTACGATTGCAGGTTGTATGGTTACCGATGGGAAAATCTATAGAAGCAGCTCCGTACGATTGATAAGAGAGGGAATCGTGGTTTACACCGGTGAACTTTCTGCCTTGAAACGTTTCAAGGATGATGTCAAGGAAGTTGCCAAAGGTTATGAATGTGGTATCCAGATCAAGAATTACAATGACCTGCTAGAGGGTGATATCATTGAAAGCTTCCGTGAGGTTGAAGTAAAGAAGAAATTGAAATAACATACCATCAATAAATGTAAAAGACCCTTTAAGTTATTCTTAAAGGGTCTTTTTTTAGTATATGAATTGATAATACAATGATTATGGCTTCATTACAATAGCGTTGGGAAAGTCTTCCTTTACCTTCATTAAAGCTCTATCTGCCTCAAGGCGGTTTCTGAATTGTCCGACCCTGACAGCGAGATTTGGCGATTCCCAGTAGAGATCGCATTTCCAATTCAAATTCAGAGTCTCGTATTTATTTTGTGAAGCAGTCGCCTGCTCCCTATCGCCAAAATATATTTGGATCGTATAGCGGTCTTTGAAAACCCCTTCTTTGTCCATGGTAACTTTAGTAGAAATCAGTTTATTAAGTGTGCTTTCATCGATTTTTTGATTGGTCTGCGAGAAGGATTCAGTAATGGATACGACACTGAGTAAACCACCTAATGTCGCGGTATATAGGGAATTTTTCATAGATTTTGAATTGTTACGCTTTCGCGAAAGCTTACTTATTTAGATCTGTTATAAATTATTTAGTTCAAATTAACGTTTGCTTAATTGAGCGTTTTATCACTTATTTTTGCAAATGCATTAACGATGCGGTAAAACACCGTAATTATTGTGCCAAAGTTATTGTAATAATCTTTATAGTAGATGATAAATAGAAAATTACCTTTTTCTAATTGGACATTGTTTTTAGCCGCGCTGTTTATAACATTTTCATCATTGAATGTTTATGCACAGGATGAATCTACGTCCGATGGTGAACCTGCGGCGCCGGTAGAGGCCGCACCTTCTGAAACTACGGGAGGCGGTGATGCAAAACTGGGTGAAGCTCTTTTTAAAGCTAACTGTGCATCTTGTCACAAGCTTTATAAAAAGGCTGTTGGTCCAGCGTTGTTTCAAGTTTCTGAGAGACGGGATCGTGAATGGCTATACAAGTGGATCGTAAATTCTGCAGCACTTATTGCATCGGGAGATGCTGAGGCGGTTGCCATCTATAATGAGTACGGGCAGTCTAACATGAATGCCTTTCCCCAGCTTTCCAATACCGATATAGATAATATCCTTGCTTACACGGATACTCCCAAGCCTGAGCCAACGGTTGCCGTTGTAGGTGAAGGAGATGCTCCAGCGGGAGGTTACAGTGATAACACGGCTACTAACAATTTAATACTTGGGGCTCTTGCTCTGGTATTGTTGCTTCTGGTAGTTCTTTTAGTGGTCGTTAACAAAACGCTTACAAGATTTGCTGAGGCAAATGGAATACAAACAGAGTTTGAGGAAGAGCAGGTTCAGCGCACTCCTATTTGGAAATCCTTTGTTCAAAATCAATTTCTCGTTCTCGTAACTGCAATTTTCTTGCTACTGGCGAGTGCTTACTTTGCTTATGGAGCATTGATGAGCGTAGGAGTGGACCAAGGTTATGCGCCTATCCAGCCTATTCATTATTCACATAGAATCCATGCGGGAACTAGTCAGATAGAATGTAAGTACTGTCACTCCAGCGCGAGAGAATCAAAACACTCCGGCATTCCATCACTCAATGTGTGTATGAACTGTCATAAGTCAATTGCAGAGGTCGCTCCAGAAACCTATCAAGAAGGAATGGACGAGCATGGAGTCGATTATAATAAGGAGATCCAAAAGCTTTATGCCGCTACGGGATGGAGTGAGGATGAGCAGGCATTTGTAGGAGAGGAGCAGCCGGTAAGATGGGTGCGCATCCACAACTTGCCAGATCTTGCCTATTTTAACCACGCACAGCACGTCACCGCTGGTAATATCGCTTGTCAGACCTGTCATGGTCCAGTACAGGAAATGGAAATAATGTATCAGTACTCGCCTTTAACTATGGGGTGGTGTATTAATTGTCATAGAGAAACAAATGTTGATCTACAGGGCAATGGTTATTACGAGGAGATCCACAAAGAGCTTTCTGAAAAGAGAGGCGGCCGTCAGCTTACCATTGCTGACCTAGGTGGATTGGAATGTGGTAAGTGTCACTATTAATAATATAGTTATTGAGATTTATGGCTACTAGCAAAAAATATTGGAAAAGTACTGCTCAATTAACAGAGGGTAACGAGATGGTAAAAACTCTCGAGCAAAACGAATTTGCCAGTCCTATTCCAACAAACGATTTTTTAGGGAATGATGCGGCAATGGAGGATTCTAAAACTTCCCGTCGTGACTTCTTGAAATATGTAGGATTCAGTACCGCAGCGGCTTCGTTAGCAGCTTGTGAGGGACCTGTGATCTACTCCGTTCCCTATGTTAATCAACCAGAACGCATAATACCGGGAATGGCAAACTATTATGCCACGACTATTGCAAACGGTTATGACTTTGCAAGCATTCTTGTGAAGACCAGAGAAGGCCGTCCCATCAAGATTGAAAGCAACAGAGATGCAGAGTTTTGTGGAGATGCAAATGCGCGTGTGCACGCGTCCGTACTTTCTTTATATGATAATAATAGACTCAAGGCGCCATTAGTTAATGGTGAAGAGTCCACGTGGGAGACCCTGGATCAGGAAGTTCTCAAAAAATTGACCCAGCTTAACGGAAAGGAACTGGTAGTTCTTGCTCAAACCTATGCGAGTCCGTCTTTCAGTAAGATTGTAGAGGAGCTTAAAACACGTTATTCTAACGTACGAGTTGTTACTTACGACACGGTAAGTGAGGAGTCTGCCCTCGATGCTTTTGAGGCTAAGTATGGTACGCGCGGCTTGACAGATTATGATTTCAGTGATGCAGAGTGTATCGTTTCCATAGGAGCTGATTTTGTAGGTGACTGGCAAGGTGGAGGCTTTGATAAAGGTTATGCGCAATCGCGTGTTCCCAAGAATGGTAAGATGTCCCATCACGTGCAGTTTGAGTCTAATATGTCTCTTTCTGGTGCAAATGCAGATAAACGTTATCCAGTAACTCCCTCGGAGCAGAAAAATATCCTCAGCGCACTTTATTCTAAAGTTGTGGGCGGAGGAAGTTCTCCTAAACTTTCTGATAAGGTAGGAAAAGCCGTAGAACAAGCTGCTATTTCCCTTCAACGAGGTGGAAGTAAGTCCGTTGTCTTATGTGGTATTCCAGATCAGGGAGCACAGCAATTGGTTTTATCGATCAATGAAGCTTTAGGTAGCTCTATCACAGACACTCAAGAGCCTATCATGACTCGCCAGGGAAGTCGTAAAATGGTTGCACGATTGGTGGATGAAATGAACTCAGGCTCAGTGGGAGCTGTTTTTGTTGCAGGTGTTGATCCTGTCTATAGTTATGAAGATGGGGAAGCTTTCGCGAAAGCGTTTAACAAAGTGCCACTTAAAGTATCTTTTGCCACACGTAAGGATGCCACGGCAGCGTTGTGTGACTACGTAGCTACAACTCCACATTTTCTAGAGTCGTGGGGTGATACAATGATCAAGAAAGGTCATGTGTACTTGACCCAGCCTACCATTCAGACCATTTTTAAAACAAGACAAATCCAGGACACTTTATTGAAGTGGGCTGATAATGACACTAATTATAAGGACTACCTTAAGGAGATGACCTCTAGTGCCGGTTCTAACTGGAATCAAGCATTGCAAGATGGTTTTTATGCCTCTAGTGCAACAGTTGCCGTGAGCAACACGGTAGCTGCTATTTCTGATTCCCAGGCAGTTTCTTCCATGAACACATCGACTGGAAAAAACGGTTTTGAGCTGGTGCTTTATACTAAAACATCCATGGGTGATGGTACTTTTGCCAACAATCCTTGGTTACAAGAACTACCTGATCCCATTACAAGAACTACTTGGGATAATTACCTAACGATCTCTCAGGAAGATGCGGAAGAATTAGGCATAGAAAATTACCACGTTGCAAATGGTGCCCTTGATGGCTCTTATGCAATGGTTAAAATGAATGGCATGGAACTTAAAGTTCCAGCACTTATACAGCCGGGTCAGGCAAGAGGAACTGTAGGTCTCGCCCTGGGTTATGGGCAGGAAGCTTCTATCCAGGAAGAAATGCAGGTAGGTGTTAATGCCTATCCATTTTATAAGGGCGGAATGAGCGTCCAAAATGTCCAAGTGGAACTTGCTGCTGGTGGTGTGCACGAGTTTGCATGTACCCAATTGCAAAACACCATGATGGGTCGCGATATTATTAGAGAAACCGATCTTGCCACCTATAGAACTGGGAACAAGGATGAATTCAATCCGGTTATTGAGGTTTCCCTGAATCACATCCCAACAGATGTTACTTCTCCAGATGTAGATCTTTGGGAAAGCTTTGATAGGACTGTAGGTCATCATTTTAATATGTCCATAGATCTTAATGCCTGTACCGGTTGTGGTGCCTGTGTTATTGCCTGTCACGCAGAAAATAATGTTCCGGTTGTAGGTAAACAGGAAGTACGTAAGTCTAGAGATATGCACTGGTTGCGTATCGATAGGTATTATTCATCCACTGATAGTTTTGAGGATGATGAAGCAAAAAAAGATGGTTTTGAAGGTCTAGGGCTGTTTAGTGATAATGGTTCTCTGGAAGGTTTTGGAGAATTAGAGATTCCAGCAGAGAATCCACAGGTCGCTTTTCAACCTATCATGTGTCAACACTGTAACCACGCACCTTGTGAAACTGTTTGTCCTGTTGCTGCAAGTTCACACGGCCGCCAGGGTCAGAATCACATGGCTTATAACCGTTGTGTAGGAACACGCTATTGTGCAAATAACTGTCCGTATAAAGTAAGAAGGTTCAACTGGTTCCTTTACAACGGAAATGACGAATTTGACTACCACATGAATAACGACTTAGGTCGCATGGTTATAAATCCGGACGTGACTGTACGTTCCAGAGGAGTCATGGAGAAATGTTCCATGTGTATTCAAATGACACAAATGACCATTCTCGAGGCCAAAAAAGATGGCAGGATGATTAAAGATGGCGAATTTGCTACGGCATGTTCCAATGCTTGTAGTCAGGGAGCAATCAAATTTGGTGATATTAACGATAAGAAGTCAGAGATTTATGAACTTAAGCAAAGTGATCGTATGTATCATTTGCTCGAAGAAGTAGGAACTGAGCCTAACGTGATGTATCAAGTGAAAGTAAGAAACGTATAATTAACTAGGAAAATTAATCAAGACATTATGGCTCATTATGAAGCGTCCATAAGAAGACCCCTTGTTACGGGAGATAAAACTTACTCTGATGTAACAAGAGATATTGCAGCACCGGTGGAAGGTGTGGCAAATACCCAGTGGTGGATTGTGTTTACAATTGCTCTGGTGGCCTTTCTTTATGGAATAGGATGTATTACTTATACGATTTCAACAGGTATCGGCGTATGGGGTTTGAATAAAACCATAGGCTGGGCTTGGGATATTACTAACTTTGTATGGTGGGTAGGAATAGGACATGCGGGAACTTTGATTTCGGCAGTACTATTATTGTTCCGTCAGAAGTGGAGAATGGCGATCAACAGATCTGCAGAGGCGATGACAATCTTCTCGGTGATCCAGGCTGGACTTTTCCCTATCATTCACATGGGTCGTCCATGGCTAGCTTACTGGGTATTGCCTATTCCTAACCAGTTTGGTTCTTTGTGGGTAAACTTCAACTCTCCGTTACTTTGGGATGTATTTGCGATATCTACTTATTTATCGGTTTCACTGGTTTTCTGGTGGACAGGTTTGCTTCCAGATTTTGCGATGATCCGTGATAGAGCGATCACTCCATTTAACAAAAAGATATACGGCATTCTTTCCTTTGGATGGAGTGGACGTGCAAAGGACTGGCAGCGGTTTGAGGAAGTTTCCCTAGTTCTCGCAGGACTTGCAACTCCGCTGGTACTTTCGGTACACACCATTGTATCATTTGACTTTGCGACTTCTGTAATACCTGGTTGGCATACCACTATTTTTCCACCATACTTTGTGGCAGGTGCGGTATTCTCAGGATTTGCGATGGTAAACACTTTGCTTATAGTAATGAGGAAGGTTGCGCATCTTGAGGATTATATCACTATCCAGCATATTGAGTTGATGAACATAGTAATAATGATCACGGGTTCCATAGTAGGTGTTGCTTACATTACTGAGTTGTTCGTGGCATGGTATTCTGGAGTTGAATACGAACAGTACGCTTTTTTAAACAGAGCTACTGGACCTTACTGGTGGGCTTACTGGTCGATGATGACCTGTAATGTTTTCTCTCCACAATTTATGTGGTTCAAGAAATTAAGAACCAGTATTATGTTCTCATTTGCGATCTCAATTGTCGTAAACATAGGAATGTGGTTTGAGCGTTTTGTAATTATCGTTACCTCGCTACACAGAGATTACCTTCCATCTTCATGGACGATGTTCTCGCCTACGTTTGTAGATATTGGAATATTTATTGGAACAATCGGTTTCTTTTTTGTATTATTCTTGTTGTACGCAAGAACATTCCCTGTAATCGCACAGGCTGAAGTAAAATCAATTCTGAAGTCTAGCGGAAGCAAGTACAAGACCCTAAGGGAAAATAAAATGACGTCTAACCATGCTGCTGCATCAGGAGATCCTCTTGCACATCCTAGCGAGTAGTACCGTATATAATTATGGCAACACATAAAATACATGCTCTTTATACTGACGATGACATCCTTTTACAGGCAGTTAAACAGATAAGAGAACAACATTACCACATAGAAGAAGTGTTCTGTCCCTTTCCTGTTCATGGACTTGAGAAAGCTATGGGTATTGAAGATACGAGACTGGCGATCAATGCCTTTTTATACGGACTGGTAGGTCTAGCTGTGGCTACGGTCATGATGAACTACATCATGATTGAGGACTGGCCGCAGAATATAGGTGGAAAGCCAAGTTTTTCATATCTGGAGAATATGCCCGCATTTGTGCCCATAATGTTTGAGCTCACGGTCTTTTTTGCTGCTCACCTTATGGTAATTACATTTTATCTGAGAAGTCGTTTATGGCCTTTCAAAGCGGCTGAAAACCCTGATGTGCGTACCACAGATGATCATTTTTTGATGGAAATTGACGCTCACGGTGAAGACCTTGACTCGATCACTAAATTTATATACGACACCGGTGCAACTGAAATCGTACTAATTGATAATGAAGACCACTGATGAATAGACTTTTAACATACTTTCTCTACACAACGGTAGCGGCACTTTTAATTTCCTGTGGAGGAGATACTAAAGAAGTGACTCCAAAGTCCAACCGTAGCGTTCAGTATTTTCCTAACATGTATGAGTCTGTAGGTTATGAAACCTATCAAGAAGGAGATATTTTCCCAGGAAATCTTGAGGCTCAAAATCCCGTTGATGGAACAGTTTCCAGAGGTTGGATGCCTTATGATTATGAAGATACTAATGAGGGTTACGCTTCCGCGAAAGCGAACTTAACCAATCCACTTCCCTATACAGAAGAAAACCTGACCAATGGGGCCGCACTTTATAATATCTATTGTGCCATATGTCATGGTACCAATGGTAATGGAAAAGGACATTTAGTGACGACTGAAAAGATTTTGGGAGTTCCCAGTTATGATGCCCGTGAAATCTCTCAGGGTTCAATATATCATGTTATGTATTACGGTATAAACTATATGGGTTCCTATGCATCACAAACTTCTACCGAGGAGAGATGGCAGATTGCACACCATGTAGATGCATTGACCAAAGAACTCAAGGGCGAGCCTAAACGTGAGTTTATGGAAGGAGAGGCGCTGAAGGAATTTATGACCAAGCCCAAAGATACTTCCATGACCATGGAAATGGTGGATAAAGATCCAGAGATTGAACAATCAACCCTCCAGCCTGGAGAGATTGAAGATATGAAAAGGGATCAAACTAAGACAACAACTGACGGCGAGCAATAGGCCATAGAAGATATAATATATGTATACTCTTACAAGCAAATTAAAGATATTCGCAATAGTGCTCCTCGTTGTAGGCGCGTTAATGACTGCTGCTGGGTTTCTATTAGTTCCTTCTGATCAGGAAATCGAGGCAATGGTTAAAGGTCACGATGAAGAACATCACGGAGAAACCTATAATAAAATAGGAAGTGGAGATCATCACGTTACTGCTGACGATCATCATGGAGCCGAGTCTAGCGACCATGCTATGGATGGCGATCATCATGGCACAGAAGCGCACCACGGTAGCGATACTGATGTTGAGCACGTAACACATCAACTTCACAACCGACCATGGTCTGCGGTCTATATTGCTGCTTTATTCTTTTTTATGATAGGTCTGGGAGCGTTAGTGTTTCTTGCCCTACAAAAAGCTGCACAAGCTGGTTGGTCTCCCGTTCTTTATAGAGTTATGGAGGGAATCAGTTCCTACATTCTACCTGGAGGTATTGTAATGTTCATTCTCTTACTTTTAGCATCCTTTCATGTAACTCACATTTTTCACTGGATGGATCCTGAAGTTATTGATCCTACCAACCCACATTATGATGAATTAATAGCAGGTAAGACAGGATTTTTAAATGTTCCCTTCTTTCTAGCTAGAGCAGCGGCTTTTCTAATAGGATGGAACTTATACCGTTGGAATATTAGAAAATTTGGTTTGAAACAAGATGAGGAACCTAAAGGGAATGTTTGGTATAAAAAAGGCTTTAAGCATTCTGCAATGTTCTTGGTTTTCTTTCTCGTTACAGAATCAATTATGTCTTGGGATTGGATCATGGGATTTGATCCTCACTGGTTCTCTACGTTGTTCGGATGGTATGTATTAGCTGGAATGATGGTGACGGGAATTACAACTATAGCAATTGTGACTATATTTTTGAAGGGACAGGGATATTTAGAATATGTGAATGACTCCCATATTCATGATTTGGCCAAGTTCATGTTCGGTTTCAGTATTTTTTGGACTTACTTATGGTTCTCACAGTTCATGTTGATTTGGTATTCCAACATTCCAGAGGAAGTTACCTATTTTGTAACACGGATTGAAGATTACAATTTGGTATTTTTCGGTATGGTAGCCATCAACTTCCTATTGCCAGTACTTATACTAATGAATTCTGATTTCAAGAGAAAAAACTGGTTTGTGGTTACTGCTGGTCTCTTTATAATTTTAGGACACTATCTAGACGTTTATGTAATGATAATGCCGGCAACTGTTGGTAAATCATGGTTTATTGGGCTTCCAGAGATAGGAGCATTTCTTTTCTTTGCTGGATTGTTTATTATAACTGTATTCCTCTCGTTAACTAAAGCACCTTTATCCGTCAAAGAAGATCCATACATAGGGGAGAGCAAACACTTTCATTATTAAAATACAAAAGAGAAAAACACTGCAATGACAGCATTTTTTATAATTCTAATAGCAGCCTTATTTGTGATCTCCATCTGGCAGATCTCAAAAATAGTCAATCTGGGTAAATCACCCAGTCCGGATGTTGAACTGGCAGAAATCGCTAACGATACCGATAACAAGCGCAACGGACAGCTCATGCTGGCTTTTGTAGTTGCTATGTATGTGATGATGATAGCTTGTTTTATTGGTTACAAAGATTTCTTCCTGCCTGATGCTGGTTCTGCTCATGGTGAGGAATATGATAATTTGTTGCTACTCACGACTATTGTGATTATGGTTGTCCAATTTTTGACTCAAGGTCTTTTACATTACTTCTCTTATAAATACCATGGTAAGAAAGGACAACGTGCTTTGTTCTATGCAGATAATGACAGACTTGAATTTATATGGACTGCAATACCAGTTGTCGTTCTTGCGGGATTAATTCTTTGGGGATTGTTCTCATGGAATGAAATAATGGATGCAAATACAGATGACGACCCCTTGATTGTTGAAGTGTACGCTTATCAATTTGGTTGGAAAGTTAGGTATAGCGGCGCTGACAATACTCTAGGCGATGCCAACGTACGTTTTATTGAAGGAACTAATGTTTTAGGTATTGATCCAACCGACAAAGACGGTCTTGACGATGCTGTAACTACAGAGTTACATTTGCCTGTTAATAGACCTGTTCTATTCCAGTTCCGTAGTCAAGATGTCCTGCACTCTGCATATATGCCTCATTTTAGAGCGCAGATGAATGTCGTTCCAGGTATGGTAACCCAATTCAAATTTACTCCTACCGTAACTTCTGAAGATTATAAATCAACCGAATTTATGACTGAAAAAGTTCGTAAGATTAACGGAATTAGACGACAGAAGAGTGAAGAATTAATGGCTAAAGGTGACGTGGCTTTAGATCCTTACGAGTTTGAATACTACATACTCTGTAATAAAATCTGTGGAGTTTCTCATTATAACATGCAGATGAAGATTGTAGTTGAAAGTGAAGAGGATTACCAAAAATGGCTAGACTCACAAGAAAAATTTGAAACAACCTTAGCTAGCGCAGAAAAATAAGAATATGGGACAGGCTATTGCAGTAACAGCTGATTTGGGTCATGATGATGGACATCACCACCACAAGGAGACTTTTGTAACTAAGTATATATTTTCTCAGGATCACAAGATGATTGCTAAGCAATATCTGGTGACAGGTCTTATCATGGGTGCCATCGGTATTTTGATGTCGGTACTAATGAGAATGCAAATCGCCAATCCAGGCGAGTCCAGTGTAGTTTTTGAAGCTTTATTGGGAAAATGGGCTCCTGGCGGAGTTATGGATCCTAGTATTTATTTGGCTTTAGTTACCATACATGGTACCATAATGGTATTTTTTGTACTCACAGCCGGATTAAGCGGAACGTTTTCAAACTTTTTAATCCCATTGCAGATAGGTGCTAGAGATATGGCGTCGGGATTCCTCAATATGGTTTCTTACTGGTTGTTTTTTGTTTCTTCAGTAATCATGCTAAGCTCCCTATTTGTTGAAATGGGGCCTGCCGCAGCTGGTTGGACAATCTATCCACCACTGAGTGCACTTCCGGAAGCTATGCCCAATTCAGGATTGGGAATGACTCTTTGGTTAGTGTCAATGGCGATTTTTATTGCATCTTCATTGTTAGGTTCGCTTAATTATGTTGTAACGGTTATCAATCTACGTACTAAGGGAATGTCGATGACGAGATTACCTCTTACTATTTGGGCGTTTTTTGTTACCGCAATTATTGGGATCGTTTCTTTCCCAGTTCTATTTTCAGCAGCGTTGTTGTTGATCATGGATAGAAGTTTTGGTACATCCTTCTTTTTATCTGACATTTATATTAAAGGAGAAGTTCTAGCTAATCAAGGTGGTTCACCTGTATTGTTTGAGCATTTGTTCTGGTTCTTGGGACATCCAGAAGTTTACATTGTTTTACTTCCAGCTCTAGGAATAACCTCGGAAATTATTGCTACAAATTCACGTAAACCTATTTTTGGTTATCGGGCGATGGTTGCCTCTATATTGGCAATTGCATTCCTTTCTACTATAGTGTGGGGACACCATATGTTTATCTCTGGAATGAATCCATTTTTAGGTTCTGTCTTTACTTTTACTACGTTGTTGATTGCGATACCATCTGCGGTTAAAGCTTTTAATTATATAACCACACTCTGGAAGGGTAATCTCCAAATGAATCCCGGAATGTTATTCTCCATAGGTCTGGTATCCACATTTATATCTGGTGGACTTACTGGAATTATTTTGGGAGATAGTACCCTCGATATCAATGTTCACGATACTTACTTTGTAGTGGCCCACTTTCACTTGGTAATGGGTATATCTGCACTTTATGGTCTATTTGCAGGGGTTTACCACTGGTTCCCTAAAATGTTCAATAAGATGATGAACAAAAACTTAGGTTATGTTCACTTCTGGTTGACTGCAATAGGTGCTTACGGTGTGTTCTTCCCGATGCATTTTGTAGGGATGGCTGGTTTACCACGTCGTTATTACTCTAATACTGAATTTCCCTATTTTGACGATCTGTTAGATACAAATAGATTGATCACCTATTTTGCAATCGCTACCGCTTTTGCCCAATTGTTCTTTGTGTACAATTTTGTAAAATCTATATTTTACGGTAAAAAAGCACCTGCCAATCCTTGGAAGTCCAATACCTTAGAATGGACGACTGGTGATAAACATATCCACGGTAATTGGGTAGGAGCAATTCCCCACGTGCACAGATGGCCTTATGATTACAGTAAATTGAATGAGGATGATGAATATGTAATTCCAGGACAGGACTATGTGCCACAACATATTCCTTTGCAGCCTAAGGAAGAAGAAATGAATCATTAAGATTTTCAAAGCATTTAAAAAGCCCACGTCAGTGGGCTTTTTAGTTAGTGTGTTTTTTAGGTTGATGAGAAGCTCAATATTCCAATGTATTCAAGTTTAAAACCTCGTTAATATTTATTTCGCTACTTTTTAATCTCATACCAGTCCTATCCAAAAGAGAGCGACCTTACTGAAATCTGGGTTTTTCATGTTCACGATATTTGTTGGTTATTTTTAAGCAGATCGTACGACATATCATTTATCCAAAAAAAAACACCCTTGCAACTGCAAGGGTGTTTTTTAATTAATCAATACTGTATGCCTACGCTTTTCCTCGCGCTGGATAATTTTCCTTTTCAATAAAATCAACCGCACCAATAATGTCCTTCACGCTGGGCCGCGCAAATGGCATGGTCTGTATAGAGGAGAAAAACAATTTGTTCTCCTTGTCCACGAGAAAAATACCAGGTTCAGAAAAGGTGTCTGGTTCCTTGTCACTTATCGCATTGGAAATATACAACCCAAATTCCCTAGCCTTTTCCTCGCTCAGTTCAAAACCTATGGGCAACGACTCCACGTCCCATTCCTCACCGGCTTTTTTACCTCGCTTCTCGCTATCCATACTTATGGCAATCACATTTATCCCGCGATCCGTAAAATCCGCAAGGTGGTTTTTTACTTCCTCCAGTTGTTTTTTGCAGACGGGACAGTGCAGTCCTCGGTAAAAAAATAATAGCGTGTACTTTTCTGGGCTTTGCTTTTCCAGCGACCATTTTGTGTCGTTGATAAGGTCCAGTTCTAATTGCGGCATTGTTTCCTGTGGCTTCATAAATTTTTATTTTCAAGATAGTGCGGTATTCGGTCAGTCATTCACAAGAAATTATTAATTACTGTTAAGTGTGTGTTTATATTTCGCTTTCGCGCCTGCCTGTCGTGCCTTGGCAGGCAGGAAAGCGGAAACCTCTCCAGCCACCCCACCTATAAAATAATACCCCTGGCTCAAAAACACTCAAGAAGTACGCATTGACAGCTCTTGATCCAAGACCGTGTTTCCATAATGACCTGATTATTTCCCAATATTGTCGATGCTATAAATCTTCCTTCCTATGTTAACCTTGACCTATTCTATGACCTATCTTTGAACTATGAATGATAATCTTGATCCCAGCGGCGAGCACCTCACTCCCGAAGATACCGATATTGAAAGAGCGTTAAGGCCGCTCAGTTTTGATGATTTTGCTGGTCAGGATCAGATTTTGGAAAACCTAAAGATTTTTGTTGCAGCAGCAAATCAGCGTGGGGATGCGCTGGATCACACGCTTTTTCATGGGCCGCCGGGACTGGGTAAAACTACCCTGGCCCATATTCTTGCTAACGAGCTGGGTGCGGGAATTAAGGTAACATCGGGTCCCGTGCTGGATAAACCGGGAGATCTTGCCGGCCTGTTGACAAATCTGGATGAACGCGACGTGCTTTTTATTGACGAGATCCATCGCCTGAGTCCCATCGTTGAAGAATATTTATACTCGGCAATGGAGGATTACAAGATCGATATCATGATCGAGACCGGACCCAATGCGCGTACGGTTCAGATCAATCTTGCTCCTTTTACACTGATAGGTGCGACGACACGATCTGGGTTGCTTACCGCTCCCATGAGAGCGAGATTTGGTATTTCATCCCGACTCCAGTATTATTCTACCGAGTTGCTGTCAACCATCGTTACCCGCAGTTCAGAGATTTTAAATGTTCCCATAGAAGAAAACGCCGCCATTGAGATCGCGGGTAGAAGTCGCGGTACGCCCAGGATTGCCAATGCCTTACTACGCCGCGTGCGTGATTTTGCCCAGATCAAGGGAAATGGTGAAATAGACTTGAAAATTGCCCAGTTTTCGCTTAAAGCTTTAAACGTGGACGCGCACGGGCTGGACGAGATGGACAATAAAATATTAACCACCATCATAGACAAGTTTAAAGGTGGGCCCGTAGGACTGACCACACTTGCTACCGCAGTCTCCGAAAGTGCGGAAACTATTGAAGAAGTTTACGAGCCCTTCCTCATCCAGCAGGGATTTATCATAAGAACACCACGTGGGCGAGAAGTGACGGAGCACGCATTTAAACATTTGGGACGCACTCCAGCCAGCCGTCACGGTGGCTTATTTGATATCCAGTAATCGTATGAAAGAAATACACGAGGTTTCCACCATAGATTTTTTAATGAAAACACGGCAGATCTATAAAAATCCGCTGCCGTTTCACCATGAGAATTTCAGAAAATTTGGGAATACATTTAAGATCACTCCCAAGCCTGGACTCACCATTCATTTTTCTTGCGATGAAGATATTATCAAACACATACTTCAAAAAAACCAAAAGAACTTTCACAAATCCACCTTACAGACGGAAGACCTTGGAAAATATATAGGACACGGTCTACTTGACCGAAAACGGAGAAAAATGGCGCGCAAACCGCAAGTTGATCCAGCCTGCATTTTATAAAAAATCACTGGTAAATCTTCTTGCAACGATGAAGAAGACCATCGAGCAGGAGATCAATCGCATTCCGCTGGATCAGGAGGTTGATATTTATCCTATTTTCAACGATCTCGCTTTTAAAGTGGTGGCCCGCAGTCTCTTCGACCTTCCCGATATGGAAGAAGATATTAAACGACTTCAATACATTACCGAGCAAGCCCAGCAAATGCTCATCAAGGAACTGCGCATCCCTTGGATGAAGTGGTATTTTGACCGCGAGTGGCTCGCGGGAGAGAACAGCGTCCCATTCCATCAAAAGCTGGTGGACGAGTCCCGCGAAATCCTCAGAAAGATCATCGTCGATCGTAGAAAAAGCACTGAAAAGCATGAGGATCTACTCGACATGTTGCTCCATTCTACTTATGAGGACGGCACATTCATGGAAGAGGAACAGCTGATCGATGAGATTTTGGTACTATTTATCGCGGGTCATGAAACTACTTCAAATGCGTTGAGTTTTGCCGTTCAATTGCTCGCCCACCACCCAGAAATCCAGGCAGAAGCGCGTAGCGAAGTTCAAAATGACACCTCGGCAACTCTTTTTGAAAGTCTCGCCGCAAGGACTTTTGTAAAGCAGTGCGTGGAAGAAACCTTGAGGTTATACCCACCAGCTTATGTGACAGATCGCGTGACGCTGGAGGATGATAGTTGTGGCGATATTGTCATGGAAAAAGGAAGTATCTGGCTTATTTCTTTTTACGAGCTGCACCGCAGGAAAGATCTGTGGGAAGACGCAGACCAGTTTAAGCCGCATCGATTTGATCCCGACAGTTTTTGAGAATAAGGATTACTATTTCCCATTTGGCGCTGGCCCTAGAATGTGCGTGGGGAACAATTTTGCTATTTATGAGATGGTGCTCGCGGTTTCTGCGATGTTGGAGAAGTTTGAGATCAGTCCCGTGAATGATGCGATTGAGATCCATCCATTGATTACCTTGAAGCCCAAAAATGCGGTGTTGAGATTTGGTAAGGTAAATTGACTTTGGAATTTATTACCTTGAATTTTTTCTGTATTTCAATCTTGTAGATAGTTCCGCTTTCCTGCCTGCCAAGGCACGACAGGCAGGCGCGAAAGCGTTAACCTTCACCCGTTTCTCACACTGCATCTTAATTCTAACTTATTACATTGTTGAAGTCCTATGAGTTATTTTTGCAGGTTAAATGAACGTCGCAGATGAGTCAAGACAGTAAGAGAAGGGAAGCACTAGTGTATCACGCAAAGCCGCAACCGGGCAAGATCAAGGTGGTTCCCACAAAAAAATATAGCAGCCAGCGGGATCTTTCCCTCGCTTACTCACCGGGCGTTGCAGAACCTTGTCTAGAGATTGCCAAAGATCCGGCAAATGCCTATAAATATACCACCAAGGGAAATCTGGTGGCGGTTATTTCTAATGGAACTGCCGTTCTAGGTCTGGGAGATATAGGGCCGCTGGCGTCTAAGCCCGTGATGGAAGGAAAGGGATTGCTGTTCAAGATTTTTGCAGATCTGGATTGTTTTGACATAGAGGTAGATACTAAGGACGTAGAAGAATTTATAAGAACGGTAAAGAATATTGCTCCCACCTTTGGAGGAATTAACCTAGAGGACATCAAAGCTCCCGAAGCCTTTGAAATAGAGCGACGTCTAAAAGCCGAACTTGATATACCCGTGATGCACGACGATCAGCACGGGACGGCAATTATTTCAAGTGCCGCGCTGCTCAATGCTCTGGAGCTAGCGGGAAAATCCATCAGTGAAGTAAGGATCGTAGTTTCAGGTGCGGGAAGTGCAGCCATTTCCTGTACCAAATTATACGTAAAATTGGGCGCAAGACCCGAGAATATCATGATGTTTGACATCGATGGACTCATAACTACCCATCGTACTGATCTAGGGGAGGACCAGATGCTTTTTGCCCGAGATATGCAGCCCATTTCACTCAGGGAAGCCTTTGTAAATGCTGATGTTTTTCTGGGACTTTCTGCCGGTAATATCGTGAATCCCGATATGCTATTGAGCATGGCAAATGACCCCATTGTTTTTGCGATGGCAAACCCAAAGCCAGAGATTGAATATAACCTCGCGATAGCAACGCGTCCCGATCTTATCATGGCAACCGGCCGCAGCGACCATCCCAACCAGGTAAATAACGTACTGGGTTTCCCATTCATTTTTAGGGGTGCAATGGATGTGCGTGCGACTGAGATCAATGAAGAAATGAAACTTGCGGCGACCAAGGCCATTGCCCAGCTCGCCAAAGAACCGGTTCCTGAACAGGTGAATATCGCTTATGGAGAGCTGAAGCTCAATTTTGGAAGGGAATATATCATTCCCAAACCATTTGACCCTAGGCTCATTGCCACCATACCGCCAGCTGTTGCAAGGGCAGCGATGGAGAGTGGAGTTGCACTGGAGCCCATTCTGGACTGGGATAAATATACAGAGCAACTGCTGTCCCGCATGGGTTCTGACAATAAGTTGGTACGTCTGTTATTGAACAGGGCACGGACTGATCCCAAGAAGATCGTGTATGCAGAGGCAGATAACCTTGATGTTCTCAAGGCAGCACAAATCGTGGTTGAAGAAGGTATTGCCATTCCTATTTTACTGGGACGCAAAGAGGTCATCGAGGAGTTGATGGAAGAACTGGGTTTTGACGAACCCTGTTTGATCATCGACCCAAAATCTGATGAGGAAACCGCTCGCAAGGATCGTTATGCGTATGAATTTTGGAAACTGAGACAGCGCAAGGGAGTCACAAAATTTGATGCAGAAAAAATGCTGCGCCAGCGCAACTATTTTGCCGCGATGATGGTAAAACTGGGCGATGCAGATGCGCTCATTACTGGTGTTGCACAATCCTATCCCAAATCTGTGATGCCCATGATGGAGATTATAGGAAAGGCCGCTGGGGTGGATAAAATCGCCACGACTAACTTGATGATCACGGCAAAGGGACCGTTATTCATTTCAGATACTTCCATAAATATAGATCCAGACGCGCTCGAGTTGGCAAAAATTGCACAGATGACGGGTAGAACGGCCTCCATGTTTGGGATCAAACCAGTCATGGCGATGATTTCCTATGCAAACTTTGGTTCTTCAAAACACGCGCACGCAAGAAAAGTGACCGATGCGGTAAAATACCTGCACCAGTATTATCCCAGCCTTGACGTGGATGGAGAGATCCAGACCGATTTTGCCTTGAATCCAGAGTTGCTGGAAAAGAAATTTCCCTTTTCAAAATTGGCCGGGAAGAAGGTAAACACACTTATTTTCCCCAATCTGGAAAGTGCCAATAGCACCTACAAAATGTTGAAGGAGCTCAATAACATCGACTCCATCGGGCCCATTATGATGGGAATGCAAAAGCCGGTTCATATCCTACAATTGGGCGCCAGTGTGGACGAGATTGTTAATATGAGCGCGGTTGCGGTAATTGATGCCCAGCAGAAGGAAAAGCACAATAAGGAGCGAAAGGTTCAATCCTAACTTTAAGTTAACACCTCCATAAATAATTACTTACTTTTGACTCCCTAAGTACAGTAAAATATGATCGCACAATTACAGGGTAAACTTGTAGAAAAAAACCTTACTAACGTAGTCGTGGACTGCGGCGGTGTTGGTTATTTGGTTGAAATCTCCTTACATACCTACTCCGCCATTCCAGATAGTGAGTTGGTTAAGATCTACACCCATTTTATCGTAAGTGAGAACTCCCAGCGATTATTTGGTTTTGTGGATAAGAACGAGCGGGAAATATTTAAACTGCTGATCTCCGTCTCAGGGATAGGAGCAAGTACGGCGAGGGCAATGTTGTCCAGCATTGAGCCCAACCACATCGCGCAGGCTATTGCAAATGGAGATGCAAAGACCATACAGAGTGCCAAGGGAATAGGCGTCAAGACTGCCCAGCGTGTTATTATCGACCTGAGGGATAAAATATTGCAGGTGCTGGATAATCCAGAATTAACAGTCATGTCGAGCAATACTGGACGGGAAGAGGCGTTATCTGCACTGGAAACATTGGGTTACCTGCGCAAGCAATCGCAAAAGATCGTGGACAGGATTCTCGGCAATCAGCCTGATGCAACTACAGAACAGCTCATTAAGCAAGCATTAAAACAGCTATAGGATTTGGCGCAACGTATTATGAATATAAAGGTTCTTCCTTTAGTTTTATGTTTTATTTTTCTCGCTTTCGCGAAAGCGCAAGAACCACAAGAAACACAACAGGACAGTCTTAAAACAGGTGTTAAGCTAGGTCGCCTGGGCCTGCCCAATCCACCCAGTATTACGACCCTCTACACGTATGATGCAGACCTGGACAGGTATGTGTTCTCCAGTAACTTCAACGGTTATAATATTTCCTATCCATTCTTGCTGACCAGAAAGGAATACACGGATCTTGTGCTCAAGGAGCGCATGAACGAATATTTCAGGGAAAAGGCAAAGGCAATTGCCGGCAAGACCGATGAGGACAAGGAAAAACAACGCGACCTATTGCCCAATTTTTATGTGAATTCTGATCTTTTTACCTCCATCTTTGGTAGTAATGAGATAGATCTGGACCCGCAGGGATCTGTTGAGGTTGACCTGGGGCTGCTTTTTAATAGAACGGACAATCCCAGTCTCTCACCGCGCAACCGCCAGAACTTCACGCTGGATTTTAACCAGCGTATCAACCTGAGCATGGTCGGAAAAGTAGGAACCCGGTTGCAGGTAAATGCAAATTACGACACTCAGAGCACCTTTGATTTTCAGAATCTTGTAAAACTGGAATACACGCCTACCGAGGATGATATTCTACAAAGTATCGAGCTGGGTAACGTAAGCTTGCCACTCAATTCCCAATTGATACGTGGTTCACAGAGCTTATTTGGGGTAAAGACCGAGCTACAATTTGGTAAAACAAGGGTAACTGCGATCTTTTCTGAGCAACGGTCTGAGGCAAATACCGTACAGGCAGCTGGTGGAGCGTCCTTTAACGAGTTTGATTTTTTCTCTTTGGATTATGATGAGAACAGGCACTACTTCTTGGCTCACTATTTTAGGGACAATTATGATAAGTCCTTGGAGAACTATCCATTTATAAACAACAACATACAGATCACGAGAGCCGAGGTATGGATCACCAACCGCAGTAACAGAACTGAGGATGTGAGAAACCTCGTTGCCATCCAGGATATAGGAGAAGCAGATCGTACCAATATAGGACTGGACGCCATACCTGGCGGCTTTATAAATGTGCCGTCCACAGACTTTCCCGATAACAGAAACAACGATTTTAATCCAGAAGGAATAGATGGTCGTGGACAGAGCATCCTCAACGGTCAGATACGGGATATAGGAACGGTAAATCAGGGTTTTGGAACTACGGTAAATGAAGGTTTTGACTATGTAACCCTGGAAAATGCTAGACAGTTAAATCCGCAGGAGTATAAGTTGAACACGCAGTTGGGTTACATTTCCTTGCGTCAAAAACTAAATAACGACGAGGTTCTCGCAGTAGCTTTTCAATATACCGTAGGTGGCAAGGTGTATCAGGTAGGAGAATTTGCAAACGACGGCGTGAGTGCAACTGACGTGCAGAATGGTGCCAACCCAGGCGAGCAAATAGTCAACAACCAGAACCTAGTCGTAAAACTACTTAAAAGTAATCTGACCAATGTAAACGAGCCTATCTGGGACTTGATGATGAAGAACATCTACAACCTGGGTGGATCACAACTTTCCCAAGAAGATTTTAAACTTAATATCTTTTATCAATACCCGCCCGAACTGAATTACCTTACTCCAGCAGCGGCAACCATGGCAAACCCTACACCCGTAGCTTTACCGGACGATGTGGATGAGACAACGTTGATACGGGTATTTAATCTGGATAGATTGAACCAGCAGGGCGATCCACAACCATCTGGAGACGGCTTTTTTGACTTTATTCCCGGCCTTACCATTGATGTTGAGAATGGAAGGATCATATTTACCACGGTTGAACCTTTTGGGAGTCATTTGTTTAATAAACTGGATAACACGCCCAACTCTGGAAACGAGGATTATGAAAATCCTGCCACTTACAACGCAAATCAGGCGCAGTATGTTTTCCGTGAGATGTACAACACCACAAAAGCACAAGCCCTAGAAAGTGCCGAAAAAAATAAGTATTTGATTAAAGGTGAGTATCAGTCAACTGGACAGGAGGGAATTCCCATAGGTGGATTTAATGTTGCCCGTGGATCGGTCAACGTTACTGCCGGTGGACGGACTTTACAGGAAGGTATAGACTATACCGTGGACTATGCCGCGGGAAGAGTAATAATTCTGGATCAGGCATTGTTGAACTCCAGCACGCCCATTCAGGTCTCTACCGAGAACAACTCCGTATTTAATCAGCAGACAAAGCGTTTTACTGGAATTAATGTAGAGCATACCTTCAGTGAAGACTTTATAATAGGAGGTACTTTTCTTAATCTGAAAGAACGTCCCATTACCCAAAAATCCACTTACGGCTTTGAACCCATCAACAATACGATCATAGGAACAAATTTCCTTTACAATACTGAAGTTCCATTTTTTACAAGACTGGCTAATAAGTTGCCAAATGTAGATACAGATGTGGAATCAAGACTTTCCGTAAGGGGTGAGTTTGCTTATTTGTTTCCGGGATCGCCGCAGGGAGATGATTTTGGAGGACAGGCAGCCGCTTACGTGGATGATTTTGAGGGATCACAGACCACCATCGATATTTTGAATCCGCAGGCATGGAGTCTTGCGAGTGTCCCACAGGCATTTGAGGGAACGGGAAGGTTGGATGGAAGTGATCAAGACCGGCTGGAATTCAATTATTCCCGCGCGCGTGTAGCTTGGTACAGTATTGATCCTATATTTTATGGCTCCCAGCGACCCGCTGGAATCACTGATGAGGATGTTTCGGAATACCGCACGAGAAGAGTTCTTATAGAAGAGATCTTTCCTAATATAGACGTGCAGCAGGGTCAGCAACAGGTACTGAATACGCTGGATATGGCTTACTATCCCGATGAGCGCGGCCCATATAATTACAATCCAGCCGCCGCGGGAACTAATATTTTACCTAATCCCAGCGATAACTGGGGAGGAATCATGCGTCAGTTTTCCAGTACCGACTTTGAACAGAGCAATGTGGAATATGTCCAATTCTGGATCATGGATCCATTTCTTGATGATACCACAAATCCTGGTGGAACGATTACCATCAACCTAGGAAGTATATCAGAAGATATATTAAAGGATAACAGGAAACAGTTTGAAAATGGCCTCCCTGATGATGGCGGCACCCAACTTACCACAAATACTGCCTACGGAAAAGTTCCAACAAATCAGTCGTTGGTCTATGCATTTGATACAGAAGGTCAAGAACGCGACAACCAGGATATAGGATTGGATGGTTACAGTGATGCAGAGGAAATCGCCGATTTCCCGGCATTCGGACCAGAAGATCCAGCAGGAGACAATTATCAATATTTTCTAGCTGCAACAGGAGATATTCCAGAGCGTTACAAACGTTTTAATAACACACAGGGCAACTCTCCCACAAACGTAAGCCAGGATGATCGTGGATCTACCACCTTGCCCGATGTTGAAGACATCAACCGGGATAATACCATGAACACGATCGATAGTTATTATTCCTACGATATCGATATAAGGCCGGGAATGAATGCTTCCAACAATCAGTATATCTCTGACGTCATTCCTCCCACGGCCGTAACATTGCCCAATGGACAAACGATAGAAGCAAGATGGGTACAATTTAGGGTGCCGTTGAGACAAACAGAAAGCGCCCAGAATCCAGGCTTTTCCAGAGTAGGCCAAATCAACGATTTCAGAGCGATTCGTTTTATGAGGATGTACATGTCAGACTTTCAACAGGACACCTATATAAGATTTGCAACGCTGGATCTAGTACGAGGAGATTACCGACAGTTTACACAATCGCTGAGACCTGACGGTGCTCAAACCAGTGATGACACTCTTTTTGAGGTTCAAGGAGTAAATGTCGAAAATAATGCTACCAGATTACCTGTCCCCTACGTATTGCCACCGGGAGTAGAGCGCGAGGAATTGAGAACCCAAAACCAAAACATAAGACAGAACGAGCAATCCCTCGCACTCAGGGTTTGTGGACTGGAAGAAGATGATGCGCGTGCGGTATTCAAGAATATTAGGATCGACATGCGACAGTATGAAAATCTGCAAATGTTCGTTCATGCCGATAATGGAAATTTTCCTACCAGTACTATAGGCGATGATGAGTTAGAAGCATTTATACGCATAGGAGTTGATTATACGCAGAATTATTACGAGATACGCTTGCCCTTGAAAATTACTCAGCCAGGTACAAATGTCCAAGAAGAAGTATGGCCACAAGAAAATAACTTTGACATCGATCTTTCTTTGTTGCAGGATATTAAAGCCATTGTATTGGGAGATCCCTGCTTTACTCATTAATGAGGTAAACAGATTTGAGCAGGCAGACCTAGATCCTAGTTCTGCGGGAGAACCTAACCAGCACACTTATTTGATCAGGGGAAATCCCAATTTTGGTGATGTGCGCGCCATGATGCTGGGAGTGCGCAATGCATCTACTGGAGATGTTTGTGGTGAGGTATGGTTTAATGAATTGAGATTATCGGGACTTAAAAATCAGGGAGGTTATGCAGCGGTAATGAATGTGGATACAAACTTTGCGGACTTTGCGAGTATCAATGCAAATGGATCGAGGAGCACAATAGGCTTTGGAGCGATTGAACAAGGTCCTAATGAGCGCAGTCGTGAAAATGCAACCGCCTACGATTTTAATACCAGTATGAGTCTGGGAATGTTGCTGCCCAAAACATGGGGGATCAAACTACCATTCTCCTACAGCATTGCCGAGGAGACCATCACGCCGCAATTTGATCCACAATTTGAGGATATAGAATTGGAAAGGCGTCTGAATGAAGCAGCAACCGATGAATGAACGTGATGCCATAAGAGAACAGTCCGAGGATTATACAAAGCGCCAAAGCGTCAATCTTATAGGTGTAAGAAAAGAACGTACCGGCGAGTCTTTACCCATGCCGTGGGATGTTGAAAACTTTACTTTTTCTGGTTCTTACAACCAGACCGATCAGCGCAATTTTGAAGTGGAGGAATTTCAGGACCAGTCCACAAATGTGGGAGCAACCTACGCCTATGCGTTTCCCAAGCTTGAAGTGTCTCCCTTTCAAAAGAGTACGTTCTTTGACAATGCCTATCTTAAGTTTCTTAAAGATTTGAACTTCAATCTACTCCCCAATAACTTTACGGCTAGTGCAAACGTGATCCGTCAGTTCAATACCCAAACATTTAGGGATCTTCAACTGGACACCAATCCGGTAGATCTCAATGGTGACGGTATTCCAGATGCTCAAAACATCAGTATCGCACCATTGACCAACAGAAATTATACGCTGGATAACAGTTATTCCATTAACTGGGATCTGACTAAATCATTACAACTCAATCTTGCTGCAAATAACGATCGTATTGTGCGCAACTATATCAATGAGGATAATGAGATCGATGAGAGTTATACGCTCTACACCGACTTTTTCAATGAGGGGATTCCGGACAGGCATTCCCAGCAATTTAAGGCCACCTATCAATTACCGTTTGATAAATTTCCTTTTTTAGCTTTCGCGAAAGCTAACTATTCATACACCGCAGACTTTCAATGGCAACGTAACCAGCAACAATTTATCCAGCTGGACGACATTCCAGACCTGGGAAACAGTGTTCAAAATGCAAATACCCATGTGATCAATGGAACTATAGATTTTGAAAAGTTATACACTTACGTAGGGTTTGAAAAATTAAAACTGGGAGTGCAGCCTGTAGATAATAGAGGCCGTTCCCGCAGCCGATCTAGAAATACAAGGCCACCATCCCAACCGGGTGCCGATGAAGAGGAAAAAGAGAAGAAAGTCCCCAAGAAAAACCTGGGAAACAAGTTGTACAATACGTTTGTAGGCCTTGCCACCGCGGTTAAAAGAGCACAGATCAATTACCAACAGACTAACGGTATATTCTTGCCGGGATATACACCTAGCGTAGGTTTTGTGGGAACTTTAAAACCTACTACCGGCTTTGTATTCGGTAGTCAGGCAGAAATTAGGGATCTAGCTGCCCAGCGTGGCTGGCTTACTTTGTATCAAGATTTCAACCAGCAATACACAGAGATCGAGGGCAGAAACTTTGATTATAACGTGAAGGTAGGACTGATTAAGGATCTATCCCTTGACCTGATAGGAAGAAGGGCTTATCAAGAAACTTTTAGCGAGAATTTTAGGGTGGATCCTATCCGACAGACTTATCAATCGCTAACTCCCAATACCTTTGGTAACTTTAGTATTTCTACCTTAATGATACGCACGGCATTCCAGGGAAGTTCCATTGATCAATCAGATACGTTTGACCAGTTTAGAGAAAACAGACTCGATGTTGCAAATAGACTGGCAAGAGAGTTTTACGGTGGCAACAACTTTAATGTGGATGAAGATGGTTATCCAGAAGGTTTTTCAAGGAATAGCCAGCGAGTTTTACTTCCTGCATTTCTATCTGCGTATGAAGGACGGGATGTAAATAAACAGGATGATAATGCGTTCAAGGATATCCCGTTGCCCAACTGGAACTTAAAGTACACGGGACTCATGAATCTTAACTGGTTCAAGAAAAGGTTCAAGAGGTTCTCGCTCAACCACGGTTATCAATCTGTTTATACCATCAACCGTTTTCAATCCAATCTGGATTTTGTACCAGGAAATGGTGCGCTGGACTATAACGATCAGATTTCATCCTCACTCAACTCTAATGGCGATTTCAAATCTGAGAACCTGTATTTCAACATCAATCTCGCAGAGCAGTTCAGTCCACTGATCAAGATTGATTTTGAGACCAAACTAGGATTCTCCATCGCAACGGAAGTACGGACGGATCGTGTGATTTCTTTGAGTTTTGATAACAACCTTCTTACTGAGATCAACGGTCAGGAACTTATCGTAGGTGTGGGCTATCGCTTTGCTGACCTAAGCTTTTTTACCAACTTTGGAGGCAGAAGAAGAAAAGTTACCAGCGACCTCAACTTGAGACTGGACGGTAGGGTAAGGGATAATATAACTATAATTAGATACCTAGACATTGATAACAGTACCGCCACTGCGGGACAGACTATCTACGGCGCAAAATTAACCGCAGAGTATGCCTTTAGTCGTGCGTTTACGGGTATTTTCTTTTATGACCACACGTTTTCTGAATTTGCGATTTCCACGGCATTCCCACAGACTACTATAAGGAGCGGAATAACCTTGAGATATACATTTGGAAACTAAGGATCAAAGGAATGCGATCGATCCTCAGACCCATTTTCACTTGAGGATTTATATTTGATCCTGATCATAAAACCTTGAATCTGGAATTTTTATACTTTCTACAATTAAACGTAAATTTACCCAATCAAAAAAAAAGACATGAATATACCAACGGAATTAAAGTACACCAAGGATCACGAATGGATCAGGATTGAAGGCAATGTGGCAACGGTAGGCATTACCGATTTTGCGCAGGGAGAACTGGGCGATATCGTATATGTTGAGGTAGAGACCGTGGATGAAACGCTGGAGCGTGAAGAAGTCTTTGGGACTGTGGAAGCGGTAAAAACAGTTTCCGACCTATTTTTACCTTTGTCTGGGGAGATTACAGAGTTCAACGAGAAACTTGAAGATCAACCAGAACTAGTAAACACTGATCCCTACGGTGAAGGGTGGATGATAAAGATGACACTAAGTGATGAAAGCCAGGTAGAAGAATTAATGACCGCGTCTGCCTATAAAGAGTTGATCGGTTAAACGTTGTGATCAAAGTTTTCTATTTTCTTGCACCAGCATTTACTTTACTGATCATTTATGGCTCCTTAACCTCTAATCCGAATGTTCCCATCATAGATGTGAACAACATTGACAAAATCTATCACGGTACGGCATACTTTCTCTTGACTATTTTATGGTATTTCTTTTTTTACCAGCGCTATAGTTACTATCAGAGCCATGTGCAGTTTGATTTTAGTACAATGTATAGGAATTGGGTCAGGTCAATAGCCATTGGAGCAGGATTTTTATGTGCGCTAATAGGTGGAATCGTGGAAATAGCACAAGGCTATCTCGCTGAAAATAGAACTATGGATGCCTATGATATGATAGCAAATGTATCTGGCATCGTAATTGCTGTTTTATTGCTCAAGGGAACTTCTTCATTCACTAAATAAGGAAATAGAGAAAATTCTTTTTAAACCAAGAACTATTTAATTACTTTTAGCCTTTAAATCACTCAACTATGGAGATTAAAAAATCAGAGTCGGCAGACTTAAGAAAAAATATCACGCTATATGCCCTCACAGGCTTGGCGTTTATGTTATTGATCTCATGGCAAGGTCTGGAATACCAGACGATGACCATTGAAGAGGAGGAAGAAGCTATTGTTATCACGGAAATGGTGTGGAAGAGGAAATCCCGATAACACAAATGCTCGACACGCCACCACCACCACCACCACCACCACCCGCACCCGAAATTATCGAGGTTGTTGAAAACGATGTGGAAATTGAGGAGGTAATCCTTGAAGATACAGAAACTGATGAAGTAGAGGAGATCGTGGAGATCGAGGATATTGCTGTTGAAGCGGGTAATGATGAGGTAATTGCTGACGTACCTTTTACCGTTATTGAAAATGTACCCATCTACCCAGGTTGTGAGGATCAAAAAAACAACGCAGATCGCAAAAAGTGTATGAGCGAGAAGATTACAAAATTTGTGAATCGCGAGTTTAATACAAGTCTTGCAAGTGAACTTGGACTTTCTGGAAGACAGAAGATAAATGTACAGTTCAAGATAGACTCTAAAGGTAATGTAGTTGATATCTTGAGTGCTGCAAAACACCCAAGACTTAAGTCTGAAGCGGCTAGGGTTATTGATAAGCTACCTAAAATGAGACCCGGGATGCAAAGAGGTAAAGCAGTAGGTGTTATCTACGCACTACCTATTATTTTCCAGGTTCAGGATTAATTAAAGTTTAACGATATTTTGAAAGCCCGAGCAATTTGCTCGGGCTTTTTTATGGTATGACCTTTGATTTGTGTTATTTATAACACTTAAATCATTAATTATGAAATCTTTTAACAACGAGAAAGGTGCTGCAACACCAGATTCTCCCAGTCGTTTCCAGCTCAAAGAGCAAACAAAGACAAAAGTAAATCCGCTGATGAACTTTCAGTTGGGTTTAATTGCAGCCTTGTTTTTTATGTACGTGGCCATTGAAATTACTACGCAAAAATTTGAGAAGGTATTTCCGGCAGTCACAATTACCGAAACCCTGCCTATTGAGTCGTATGTGGGAGAATTTACGGTAGTAGAAAATCAGCCGAAGCTGGAAAAGCAGAAAGTGGTCAAAGCAGTAATTCCACCTGTAAAATTACCACAACCAGATATTTCCCTGCCGCCGGTCATCGACGATAATGCTGTTGATAATTCACTCACCGACTCTATTGACGCTCTGGTTCCCGTAGATACTGGAAAAGGAGAATCAGTCGTTGATGTTCCAGCTGCAAAAGGCAGTCCCGTTAAAAGCGAAGCTCCCAAAAATTCCCACATCAATGGAGTCTCAGAAGTCCCACTGTTCCCGGGCTGTGATGTCTCCCTAGATAGGACCGAGCGCATTGAATGCCTTAATGAAAAAATGAGCCGATTTGTGCAGCGCAGATTTGATGCAGATTTACGGAAAACCTTAAGGGTGGAAACGCAGTAAAAATCACCGTAGTCTTTACCATAGGAACAGATGGATTGCCCAAGGATATTCAGGTAAAAGCGCCCAATGCCTCGCTGGAAAAAGAAGCACTACGTGTAATCAACAACCTCCCACAAATGAAACCGGGAAAAAACAATGGCGTTGCGGTAAATGTTACCTACGTCCTGCCCATCGTTTACATGGTTAGGTAGGTGGCATTTTAAGCATCTTAAAGTAATAGTTATTCAACGGCTGCAATTGATTGCAGCCGTTCTATTTGCCTCCATTCATAATATAGGTATCTTAGCGCCTTGAAAATAATTGAGGTATGAAAGGTCTATGGAGTATCATTGCTTTAGTCGTTATTGGACAATTGCAGGCTCAATCCTATGAAGAAAAGTTTCCCGTTTTTGCCGAGTGTAGTACGGTAAACCTTGAAGATCTAGAGGAGTGTTTTTATGATAATCTCTACAAACAACTAAAAGATAAGTACAAACATCCCGTTGATAGCACCGTCAACGGCAATTCTACTGTAAATCTTAGGTTTGAGGTCAATCAGGATGGACAGTTCGTTCCCATCAGGATCGATGCCGTTGTGTCCAGTCATAAGGAAGCGATGACCAGTGCCCTCAGCGAACTTCCCCAGATAGAGCCGCCCAAGTACAATGGCGAGCCCACATACATGCAATTTATTCTGCGGGTTACCGTGCCCATGAGTACTACCGGAAAATTCCAGACTTTTGAGGCAGAGAAGGACAGTAAGAAAAGTTATAAAAAGAATCGTGAAACTGGCGAGGAGCGTTTGGACAGTATTGCTTTCGCGAAAGCTAACCAAGAATATGACCTCATCAATTCAAACGGGTACAATGGACAACAACTAAGATCTGACGGAAACATACCCTTATCCTACCAAAGATACCACCGGTATGAGGCAGCAATGAACAAAGTGGGGAACAACGCCCACACCGCAGTTAAACCATATTCCTTCAATTATGTAGATCAGTACTTTGACCTTGAGGAAGAACGCAAATCACAACTGAAGGAAAAAAGCACCTGGTTGGGTCGCAAATGGCATAATGAACATTTTTTTGAAGTCGCGGGCAGGGATTATTGGTTTGTGTTGGATCCTGGAGTTGACCTTCAGTTGGGACGTGATGGCGATGAGGGAATTACTACTTTCAACAATACCCGACTGGTTCATGTAAATGGAGGTATAGGAAGACAGATAACCTTTGGAGCGACCATTCAAGAGTCACAGGCTAGATTCCCGGGATATTTTGCCAGAGAGGTTGAGCTGCGTGCTCCAGATGGAGGTACTCCTGGAATCGTTCCCAGGTAGGGGGATTGCTGAGGATGGTGGAGAGAACATTTTTGATTATCCAGTGGCAACGGGATACGTAAATTACAAGCCCAGTAAATATTTTGATCTACAGTTGGGTCATGGTCAGCACTTTATAGGTGACGGTTATAGATCACTGGTGTTGAGCGATAATTCCATGCCATTCCCCTACTTTAAGTTGAACGCAAAATTCTGGAAGCTAGATTACACGGTACTCTATACTTCCCTGAGAGATGTGCGGCCAGAGGTTACTGATGCTGAGTCTTTCAGGACTAAATTCATGACCCACCATTATTTGAGCTGGAACGCGACCAAAAGGTTGACCCTGGGAGTATTTGAAAGTGTGCTGTGGCAGGATGATAATCAGCGAGGCTTTGACTTCAATTATGTCAATCCAATAATTTTTTACCAAGTTGTAGAGCTAGAGACAGGTTCGAGAGGTGGAAATGCACTTTTGGGCGCGACAATCAAATACAAGTTTTCAGATCATATCACGGGTTATGGTCAACTGACGCTGGATGAACTAAGAACCGGTAGCGTGCTGAGCAGTGATGGAAGCTTCCGCAATAAAAGTGCCTATCAACTGGGAGTAAAGTGGCAAAATGCCCTGGGCGTGAACAACCTGATGTTGCAGGCAGAGTATAATAAAGTACGTCCCTACACCTACTCACACAATACCATCGTATTAAATTATGGTAACAGCAATCAGGCACTAGCGCACCCATGGGGGGCAAATTTTTATGAGGCGATTTTCATTGCACGTTATACAAAAGATCGCTGGTATGGAATCGCAAAGGCCATTTATGGCAAACGCGGTTATGATGTGCTTTCCAATGGAGATAATGCCTATTATGGAGGCAATATCTATCGATCTGAGAACGATAGAATAAGGGATCTGGGCAATGAAGTGGGACAGGGCAATACGACGACCTTTCTTTTTGGCCATCTTGAAGCGGGTTATGTGATTAATCCAGCCAGTAGGTTAAAAGTATTCGGACAGGCGATCTATCGCAGTACCAGTCCAGAGTTTGATAATGCAGTAGTGCGCGATGAGAGCACGCTGTGGCTCAATATTGGAATACGCACCGATATCATGAACTGGTCATTTGACAGATAGGTTGTTTTTTTAATGATTACGAGCATGACAACTCTACAACCTAGTTATGCATAATTAAGAATATCTTGATCTAAAGAGAATACGTCGGCAATATATTTTAAGTCTTGAAACTTCAGCTTTAGTGAGCTTTCAATGGAGAGTTCATAAGTGAACATCAGTGCCCACAAATGCCTATCCCAGTCTTGTTTTCATTTAGGGTAATCTTAGGGCTGCTCTTATGAAATTGTAGGATGTTGGGTAAAGTCTGCTTACGCGAAAGCTTAAATAAATAACTATTCCCTCAAATCGTACAATACTATCAGATGGTTTAAAACAGTTGAGAGAGTCGGCGTGAATTCCCAGATCTGCTACAATTTTTAAACAAAGCTTTGTGACTTTGTAGCACTTCAAATATGTATTTTAGTTAAGCTAAAAATCTAAAAATATGTTAGGAGGAGGAATGATGGGCTATTATATAATTTTGGGAGTGATTATGCTGGTCAGCAGCCTAGTAAGCCGCAAGTTAAAGTCAAAGTTCAAGCACTATTCCAAAGTGCACCTAAAAAATGGAATGAGTGGCAAGGAAATAGCCGAAAAGATGTTGCGTGACCACGGCATTACAGACGTTAGGGTCATTTCAGTAGGCGGCCAGCTTACCGATCATTATAACCCAAAAGATAGAACGGTAAACCTGAGCGAGGTGGTCTATTCCCAGCGCAACGCCGCCGCTGCGGCGGTGTCGGCACACGAGGTAGGCCATGCCGTGCAACATGCGACCGCCTATTCATGGCTTACCATGAGGTCTCAGTTAGTTCCCGTGGTTAGTGTCGCTTCTAAATATTCACAATGGGTGATTATAGGTGGGATCGCACTTGCGGCATCTACTTTTTTTGGTAAATGGATTTTCCTGGCAGGAATTATCATGTATGCGATGGGAACCTTGTTCTCATTCATCACGCTGCCCGTTGAATATGATGCGAGCAATCGCGCTCTTGCTTGGCTGGAAGAAAAAAACATGGTCACGCAACAAGAACACGATGCCGCAAAAGATGCTCTCAAATGGGCCGCGCGTACTTATGTGGTTGCAGCCATAGGATCCCTTGCAACCTTGCTTTATTTTATTTCTATGTTTATGAGAAGGAGGTAAGTCATTGCAGGTTTAAGGTCAGCTTTTATAAATGACCTATATTTATGGGGTCATAAATTCCTTTCTAGATGAGAAGCTTATTATCAATAACTCTATTCGTTTTAACATCAATTACTGCATTGAGCGCTCAATCCAGCGATCCAACTGCTCCCAAAAAAGACGCCATTGATTATACCGACCTATCTCAGTGGACACTGGAGGTCACTATGCAGTCTGAAAAAGATGATCCCGATGTGGTACTACAAGTAATTATTCTTGCACCTAATAATCTTTACGGTGGTGATGATCTAGTTGTTGCTTACGGAAATGTAAGTTTATCTACTAAATTGATTCCCGGTAATATTGAGACAGGTAATGTCGATTGCAAAGGCGAGGTTTTTAATGGAGATTATTTACAGCCTACAATGAGCTATAATAAGGACTATTGCTTTACATCACTTTTAAAGACCCCAGAATTATACAGGCAATTTGAGACTAAAAAAAGTAAATACACGTCATACCAAAGAGACGTAAAAGTTTCATCTACCGTCTTAGGAACTGTAACTCATGAGGGCAAGACGTGCATTGAGGTACAACATGTTGTTTACAAATTGACTGATGATGGTTTGCGGGATGTTCTGGCTCAGGGCACATCTCTTATGGATTGTAAACCAGTCAAGGAATAATATTAAAAACGCAAAGTGTCATGGAAACCCTTTGCGTTATGATATCATAAATGATGTTCTATAGACTCAACGTATTGTAACCTGTAAATTTTGTCTCGCTTTCGCGAAAGCGTATCCCATATTCTTCCAGTTCCCTTAATATAGGAGTATAAATACTGGGACTTAAAGGGATTTGTACCCCAGTTGCCGTAATTTCCTTATTTAAGATGCGCAGTGCTGCCATGCCCAGGGGAAGTCCTACGGTTTTTGCCATTGCAGTCTGTTGATCGCCGTCTCCCTGACATACCATGGTGCTGTCTATCTGTTTGTGCTTGCCGTTCAATTCATAGCCAAATTTATGATACATCACGATCATGTCTTGTTCTCCTTTCTCTAGAGTCCAGGAGTCTTCGAGAATTTTTTGTAGCATTTGTGCGGGAGTGGCATTTTTTATACCTGCTTTTTTTCCATTATTGAATATATCCAGCTCAACAAGCTTTTCCCACATGATGTCATCTTGATCCACGCGCAGCTCGTGCCTTAACTTAAGCTCCACACTATCCGTAGGGGAGTAGGGTAAAAAGCTGTTCACAAAGTCGCGGTAGCTCATGTTCTCTGAGTCCTCGATGACATAAGTATCGTCAGTCATGCCCAACTGGACAAACATGTTCCAAGCCTTGCTAAATCCTGGACGCCTCATCGTTCCCCTATATAGTGTATTTATATCCTCAAGCCCATAATCACTCCTATATTTGAGACTATTTCTATTGGCATAGGCCTCAAACCTTCCGTAGCCTTCTACATCCAGAAATTCTGTTCTTCTAAAAAGGCGGTGGTAGGGAATGTATTTATATTTTCCCTCTTGGATAAATTTTGCAGCACCACCTTGCCCTGCGGTCACTACATTGCGAGGATTCCAGGTAAACTTATAACGCCACAAGTTGTTATCGTCCTGTGGAGCTACCAGACCGCCGGTAAATGACTCGAACGACAGCATTTTTCCTCCCTGTTTTTTGATTCTATCTATTACCTGCATGGCACTCATGTGATCTATTCCCGGGTCCACACCTATCTCATTGAGAAATATAAGCTCATTTGCTTTTACCTCCTCATCAAGACCTGCCATTTCTATACTGACATAGCTAGCGGTAACCATGTTTTTTTTGAACAATAAACAATCTCTCGCAGCCTCTATATGAAATCTAGCGGGCAGCATGGATATAACAAGATCTGCTTTTTTAATTTGTTCCTGCCGTTGCTCTTTATTGAATACATCAAGAATGACGGCCTGTGAACTGGGATGATTATTTGTCAACGAACGAGCATTGGAAACGTCCAGATCTCCAATTGTTATAAATAGTTTTTCGTTTGTTGCTTTTTTGAGAAGATAATCTACGAGTACTCCGGCAGATTTACCTGCTCCTATTATAAGTATGTGACGCATGTAAAAGGTGTAATTTTGTGACAAGTTATGACTTAAAGATAATTTACACGATCATGGACAGAAAATTTATTTTATTGGGTAGCTTTTTTGCACTAGTTGCAGTAATCTTGGGTGCTATGGGCGCCCATGCTCTTAAAGGAGTTTTGAGCATGGAACAGCTCAATAGTTTTAATACTGCGGTGACCTATCAAATGTATCATGGCCTAGCACTTATAGCCATCTCATCAACTCAATTTTTGACGCCTAAGTCTAAAAAAGTAGTGCTCTATTTAATAGGTGTGGGTGTTGTAATTTTTTCAGGCAGTATTTATTTACTGGTGGGAGCTCCGATTTTTGAAATGAATCTAGGTTTTTTAGGTCCGATCACCCCAGTAGGAGGGCTGTTGCTCATCTCAGCCTGGATTTTTATAATTATTACGGTATTGCGTTATAAACCTTATAATAATTAGCGTGAGCGGTCTAAGATTTATATTTTTGCACCAAATTCTTAATTAAAAGATTTATCATGGGGTCAAACACCTTAGTTACGCAATCGATTTCGTTAAAAAAGTGGGGCATTAAAAATTCCACCATCCACTATCAATTAGATCCTGAAAAGCTTCAGGAAATCACCGTCGAAAACTACGGAGGTGTAGAGACCAACAATGGGACTTTATCTGTCAACACCGGTGAGTTTACCGGACGCTCGCCCATGGATCGCTTTATTGTCAGAGATGAGGTTACTGAAGGGAAAGTATGGTGGGGAAAGATCAACCTTCCATTTGAGTCAGATAAGTTTGATGCGCTCCAGGATAGAGTACTGGAATACCTTGACGGCAAGGAGCTTTTTGTAAGGGATGCCTATGCATGTGCCCACGAGGATTACCGCATGAATCTACGGGTAATAAATGAATACCCGTGGTCCAATATGTTTGCCTATAATATGTTCCTGCGTCCGGATGAAGAAGAACTGGAAAACTTTGATCCCGAGTGGACGGTGATCAATGCTCCCGGTTTTATGGCAGTTCCTGAAAGAGATGGGACAAGACAGCATAACTTTGCCATTCTTAATTTTTCTAAAAAGGTCGCATTAATAGGTGGGACAGGATATACGGGAGAGATTAAAAAAGGAATATTCAGCGCTCTTAATTTTATCCTACCGGTTTTTAAGAAAACACTTCCCATGCATTGCAGCGCAAATGTAGGCAGTGATGGCAATACGGCCATCTTTTTTGGGCTGAGTGGAACGGGTAAAACCACACTTTCCACCGATCCCAACCGCGCGCTGATAGGAGATGATGAACATGGATGGACCAGTGCTAACGAGGTGTTCAACTTTGAGGGAGGCTGCTATGCAAAAGTAATCCATCTAGACCCAGAGGGTGAGCCTGAAATTTTCAACGCTATCAAGCCTGGCGCGATCTTGGAAAATGTGAAGCTTACCGAGGATGGAAGTGTGGATTTTGCCGATACCAGTATCACCCAAAATACCCGTGTAAGTTACCCCATCCATCACATAGAGAATATCAAGGTGCCATCGAGAGGAAAGAATCCTAAAAATGTGTTTTTTCTTACCGCTGATGCTTTTGGCGTGCTGCCTCCCATATCTAAACTGACACCAGGACAGGCCGCGTACCATTTTATAAGTGGCTACACGGCAAAGGTTGCAGGAACCGAGGCTGGGGTAAATGAGCCAGTTCCCAGTTTTTCCGCATGTTTTGGAGCGCCGTTTATGCCACTCCATCCTACGGAATATGCACAGATGTTGAGTGAGAAAATGAAGGAAAATAAAGTCACGGTCTGGCTGGTAAATACAGGATGGACGGGTGGACCCTATGGAGTCGGACATCGCATGAAGCTCAAATATACCCGCGCTATGATAAGCGCCGCTCTGGACGGGAGTCTAGAGGAAGCAAACGCAGGTAATTACCACATCCATTCCATGTTTGGAGTGGCACAGCCCAGAACATGTCCCAACGTCCCGTCCGAGGTCTTGAGCCCGCGCCAGTCATGGAATAACGACAAGGGATATTATGAAACTGCCGAGAAGTTGAGACAGCATTTTATCTCTAACTTTAAACAATTTGAAGATCAGGCTTCTGAAGAGACGCTTGCCGGTGGACCACCTGCAAAGCTATAATCAACGCCTATCCAAAATAAAAAACGTCCTACTTTGATTAGTAGGACGTTTTTTTTATGAAATTTTGATGGGAGTTACGCTTTCGCGAAAGCGGAAACCCCCAAAAAACTATTTTGCTTCTTTAATATAATGCTCAATGGCCATGGTCATGGAAGGTGACTCTGGTGTGGGTGCCTGGATATCTATGCGCAGTCCTTTATCCTTTGCGGCCTGCATGGTCGTGTTACCAAAAACGGCGATACGTGTTTCTTCCTGCTTGAACTCGGGAAAATTTTTGAAATAGGGACTCGATCCCACTGGGACTGAAAAATACGAGAACGTCATATTTAACATCTGCAAGATCGGAAAGATCGCTGATAACGGTCTTGAAAAACACTCCGCTTGTCCATTTTACGCCTACTTTGTTCAACTCTTCTGGCACGGTATCCTTCAATTTATCAGAGCTGGGAACAAGAAATATCTCGTTCTTGTGTTTTTTTATGAGCGGGATCAATTCAGGAAACGTTCTTTTACCTACATAGATCTTACGCTTTCTATACACGACATATTTTTGTAGATAGAAGGCAACGGCCTCGCTCTGACAAAAATATTTGAGACTGTCGGGAATTTTAAACCGCATCTCCTCGGCAACCCTAAAGAAGTGGTCTACGGCATTACGACTGGTAAGTATGATCGCGGAAAAGTTTGCCAGGTCTATTTTTTGCTCACGGACCTGCTTTGCCGTTTCTCCCTCTACATGAATAAAAGATCGGAAATCTACCTTTACCTTAGTTCTATCCACAAGGCTTTGATAAGGTGAGTTTTCCATTTTAGGTTCAGGTTGGGAAACTAAAATTGTTTTCACTTTCATAGTACTCTTTTTTAGCAATGCTCTATCACACGATAATATACTTATACAAAAGAAGATAGGGTGCAATTTCAAGCGTGCAAAGGTACAAAATAAAATACAACGGCGTGCCTAAAATATACCATCGCAAACGGTATAGTAAAATTACGAAGTTTACAAGGAATAGTACAAGTACGGTAATCAATATAAAATGGACATCCATATCCCAAAAAGAGTAAAAATAGACCACATAAATAATGAAGAATGCATAGGATAAAAGCCCTCGTTGAAAGCTGCGCATGGCTATTACCTGATCTGACTCTGCCTCAAACTTGCAAACGTGAGAGATAAGCTTTGTTAGATAGTTCAATGCGATCATATAGGTTCCCACAATTATCCAAATGGACATATAAAGATTAAGGTCGTCGTTCTTCTCAAGATAGTAATGTGCAGCTTCAAGAACAAATAGGCTTGACATCGTTACGAACAGGAACAACCTTCCCATGACCGAAAACGTGAGACTCAACGTGCTTTTCTCGCTGGATGTACTACCGGGCATTTTAGAGAATCGTATCCATGAACGGGTAAATGAAAACTGGGAAAAATACTCGCACAGCGCGATAACCATAAAGCACAGCACTAATATGGCCGTGATCCAGTCCTTATTTATCGCAACCCTTAAACCCTCATCCATGAATCTGTAAAAATAATATACTTTAAACTGCGTTTTGAGTCCAGCTATAAATATTGGTTATTTTTGCCGCAGATGAAGAATACCCTAGTTATAATCCCCACATTTAATGAGATTGAAAATATAGGTCTCATTATATGCGCGTTACTGGATGTCAACGAGTTTTTGCACTTGTTGATCGTGGACGATAACTCTCCGGACGGCACTTCTATTCTAGTAGAAAAGTTGCAGCCAGAATACGAGGGCAGGCTCCATCTAGAAAAAAGAGCAAGAAAAAATGGATTGGGCACGGCATATATCCACGGTTTTAAATGGGCACTAGCGAGGGATTACGAGTTTATTTTTGAAATGGATGCAGATTTCTCCCACGATCCCGAGGATGTTCCGATACTACATAAGGCATGTGTCGATAATGATGCAGATCTTGTAATAGGAAGCCGTTATGTTACCGGTGTAAACGTGGTGAACTGGCCCATGTCAAGAGTATTGCTATCGTACGGTGCCTCAAAATATGTGAGGTGGATAACGCGCATGCAAATTCACGATACGACCGCTGGATTTAAATGCTACAGAGCAGGTCTGTTGCGCAGGATAAATTTTGACAAGATAAAATTTATAGGATACGCGTTCCAGATTGAATTAAAGTTTAAAGCGTACCTGTTAAATGCCAAAATTATAGAAGTGCCTGTTATCTTTACAGATCGCTCTCGCGGGAAGTCCAAAATGGATGGAGGTATTATCCAGGAAGCAATAAGTGGGGTGTTAGTTATGAAGATTAAAAGCCTTTTAGGTACTTTAGATATATGAAAAAGACGCTTATAAAAAATGCACGCATCGTTACCGGTGGAAAAACGATGGAGGGTGATGTTTATATAGAAGGAGATACGATCATTGAGGTCGCGTCCAGCATTAGCGCAAAAAATGGCGATACCCACATTATCGATGCTGAAGGTAAGTTCCTGCTTCCAGGATTGATAGATGACCAGGTGCACTTTAGAGAACCTGGACTCACTCATAAAGCGACCATTGCCTCAGAGAGTGCCGCTGCGATTGCTGGAGGAATCACAACCTTTATGGAGATGCCCAATACAATCCCCCAAACCATCACCATAAGTGAATGGGAGAAAAAAATGGAAATAGCTTCCAGAGAAAGCTTTGCCAATTATTCTTTCATGTTCGGTGGATCTAACGACAATCTTGACGAGATTCTTAAAATAGATACTTCGCGGGTTCCTGCGTTGAAAATTTTCCTGGGATCTTCTACGGGTAACATGCTGGTGGATGATAAAGAAGTCCTTAAAAAAATATTCTCAAAAGTAAAACTGCGCATCGCACTGCATTGTGAGGATGAAAGTACGATTAGAGCAAACATGCAGTCGGCAATAGATAAGTATGGCGACGATATTCCCATAGACCAGCATCCCATAATACGCAGTGAGGAAGCCTGTTATCTAAGTAGTTCCAACGCTATTAAGCTTGCCAAGGAAACGGGAGCAAGAATACATGTATTTCACCTATCAACTGGAAAGGAAACCAAATTGTTCTCAAATAAAAAACCAATAAAGGATAAACAGATCACCGCCGAGGTCTGTATTCACCACCTGTGGTTCAGTGATGAGGATTATGCTAAAAAAGGAAAGTTTATCAAATGGAATCCAGCGGTAAAGACTTCCATGGATAGAGACCAGTTGTGGGAAGCCCTGCTGGATGATCGCATAGATGTAATTGCCACAGACCACGCACCGCATACCCTTGAGGAAAAGGATAATAAATATGCCAGTTGCCCCAGTGGTGGGCCATTAGTCCAGCACGCGCTTCCTGCCATGTTACAATTTGTTCACGATGAGAAGATCACAATCGAGAAAGTAGTGCAAAAAATGTGTCATAATCCAGCTTTGCTTTTTGATATACCAGACCGTGGTTTTATCAAAGAAGGTTATAAGGCAGATCTCGTATTAGTAGATCCCAACAACCCGTGGACGGTTACAAGAGAGAATGTAATGGCAAAATGTGGCTGGTCGCCGTTTGAAGGGGTAACTTTTAAAAGCAGGATCACCCATACGTTTGTAAATGGGCAGATTGCATATCAAAACTTTAAGGTGAATCCGCAAAGGTTTGCTCAGGAATTAAGCTTTAAGCGATGAGACAACTGTTCTATTTTATGGTTTTTGCTCTTTTATGCTGCTGTTGTAAACAGGTCAATAAATCTGAGAAGCCCACTCCGTTCTACGATCAGGAGAAAATGGTTTCAATAATTACTGACATGTACCTTATGGAGGGATCTATGAGTACCAATAGAAAGTCATTCTTGGAAACCTCCATACGCCCAGATTCTTTTTTATATAAGAAATATAGAATAGATAGTATCGGGTACGTACAAAACTTCAACTATTACTCAGATCGTGTTGAGGAATATGAAGAAATACTAAACCTGGTAGAGAAGCGCCTGAAAAATATACAGAAAGACATCAACAAGATAGAAAACGAACCGGCAACTATCGAGGGCATAAAATCAAAAAACGACAGCATTCTTATAGATTCTATGCTGCAAAAACAATTAAAACGTCCTAGAAACCCACTCTTAATAGATAAGTCACCGTCTAGTTAATTTTTTGCTCGCGCATAAATCTGGCCACACGGTCGATGGTGGAATCAATGGAGGAGAACCTAAAGTCTATTTGCTCCAAGATTTTTGCGTTGTCATATTCCGTGGAGTCTGTCAAAGATTTTACCGTGCTGCGCTTTAATGCTCTTCCCAGTCCGAACAACTTCAAAATATATGAGCCTATGGACACAATTACTAAGATTAGTTTTGATAACCGATATTTGGGAGGCGCGACATGTAGTGACCGTGCTATTTTCTCAAGGACTTTCTGATAGGAAAGATTTTCAGAAATTAGGATAAAACGCTCGTTATAAACCTCACGTTCTACAAGAGCAACCATGATCTTTGCCACATCTCTCACATCTACAAAGCCACTTTTTCCATCAGTATAGAACCTGTTGCCCTTCAAGGTCTTTGAAAACAACTTTCCAGACCCTCGGTCCCAGTCTCCCTCACCTATGATGATCCCTGGATTGACGATGAGGACATTCATTCCTTCCTGACCTGCGCGCCACACTTCCATCTCGGCACCAAATTTTGAGATCGCGTAGTCGGTATGGAGCGCATCGAGGTTAAAAAAATCGGTTTCATTGACCTTGAGATCACCGATGCTCTCGCCCAGCGCAGAGATACTACTCACGTGACAAAAGCTTTTCACACCCTCGGACAGTGCGACATTAATAATGTTTTCTGTGCCCGTAATATTGTTGAGCTTCATCTGCTCAAAGGAGTCTGCCTCAATGCTTGCTGCACAGTGATAAACGGTAGTAACGTTCTTCAGGGCAGTTTCCAAACTTGGAATTTCAAGTAGATCTGCCTGGATCCAGATAAATTTATCCACGAGCTTTCCCTGCCCATTGCCATAAGATTCAAATATAGTGCGGGTCGTTTCCTTCCGGTCCTCGCTACGGTATAGGGCGATTGTGGTGTGTGCGCTTTCGCGAAAGCGGTACAACAAATGTCCACCCAATAAACCAGTTGCTCCCGTGACTAAAACCATATTGTAAAAGTAAGCATAAGGGCAATGAAATGATATTCAAAAACAGCTAAAGCCATATCTTTGCGCCTCTATAAAACTAAGCTATGGCCTACGATTTTGTTCAAGAACTGAGATGGAGAGGAATGATCCACGACATCATGCCCGATACTGAAGAACTAATGAACAGTGAGGTCGTTACCGGTTACATAGGCTTTGACCCCACGGCAGACTCGCTGCATATAGGAAGTCTGGTGCAAATTATCCTTCTCATGCATTTACAGCGGGCCGGTCATCGTCCAGTTGCCCTGGTAGGTGGAGCCACGGGAATGATAGGTGATCCCAGCGGTAAAAGTGCCGAGCGCAATCTGCTGACCCAAGAAATACTGGACAAGAACATCGCAGGGGTAAAAAGTGTGCTGGGACGTTTTATAGATTTTAAAAATGGTCCCGAAGAACATAGAGCGCTTTTAGTCAATAATTACGACTGGATGAAAGACTTCAGCCTGATTGATTTTGCCCGCGATGTAGGTAAGCACCTTACCGTCAATTACATGATGGCAAAGGAAAGTGTGAAAAAGCGAGTGAACGGCGAGGGAGATGGAATGAGCTTTACCGAGTTTACCTACCAGCTCTTTCAAGGCTATGATTTCCTGCATTTATACGAGAACCTCAACTGCAAGCTTGCAAATAGGCGGGAGCGACCAGTGGGGAAATATTACCACGGGAACTGAATTGATACGCAGAAAGGCACAAGGAAAAGCCTATGCGCTTACTACACCATTAGTTACAAAGGCAGACGGGACAAAGTTTGGCAAAACGGAACAGGGAAACATCTGGCTGGATGCTGATAAGACGAGTGTCTATAAATTTTATCAATTTTGGTTCAATGCCACCGACGAGGACGCCATCAACTTTATCAAGATCTTTACATTTCTCGATGAAAATACGGTTAAAGATTTAATCGCCGAGCACAAAAAAGATCCAGGAAACAGATCATTACAAAAAAAGCTGGCTGAAGAGGTTACCGTAATGGTTCATGGAAGGGATGCTTATGATACTGCGGTAGAGGCCTCCCAGATTCTGTTTGCTAAGAAAGTTTCCACAGAGCAATGGGGAAAGATGGACAGCGAGACCTTACTGGATATTTTTGAAGGAGTTCCACAAGTTGAAATAGACCGCGATACGATCAAAGATGGTGTTGATATCGTTACTTTTTGTAATGAAATCACTGGTTTTCTAGGTTCTAATGGTGAGGTACGTAGAGCTTTGAAGGAAAACAGCCTGAGCGTCAACAAAAATAAGATCAATGATGATAAAATGATCGGTGAGGAGGATGTGATCGCAGATAATTTTATTTTATTACAACGCGGTAAACGTTCTTATTTTCTTGTAGTATTGAAGTAGTAATTCTAGTAGAAGTACTACAAAAACCTTTTTTGAAGGATTGACTAACAAAGTTGTCGCTCTTCATTACGGGTTTTTTAAGATTCAGTTAGAAACGGCCATGAGATTACATCCACGTATGTCTGAATGGTCAAAGCGGCCCAGCACTTCAAAGGTTCCATCGCCATGGCACTTGCCCAAATCCTGAGTGGCAATAAAAGAGCATGAATTATAATTGGCTAGGTCAATAATATTGAGTCCGCCCGTACGATCACTTTCTAACAAGGTGAGTGGATCGTTTGTATCGCGAGTCAGCACTTTCATCCACGGTGGACAGTTAAAGTGGATACCGTCCTTTGCATAAGCTTGTGAGAGCAGTTCGGTCATTCCATATTCACTGTGAATTTGGACTTTGGGAAAGGAGTCTTTAAGAATCCGATGCAGTTCTGGTTTGATGATTTCCCTGCGCATTCCCTTCATGCCTCCAGTTTCAATAATAATCACATTCTCTAATGATTGCGGAAATTTTTCTGCAAGTTCCAGAAGCGCAAAAGTCACACCTATCAAGATTATTTTTTCACCTGCTTTCTTTAACGATAGCAACTGATGGGACAATCGTTCGATATCGTTGAGGTAAAAACCACTTGCCGGTCGTTTGCTTTTCTCGATCCATCGCTGGGTCATATAGACGAGTGAAGATCCAGTACGCTCTAGATAATGCGGTAATAAGGCTAGAATGGTATAATCTTCATGTAATCCGTACTCCAGCTCAAAGCTGCGATCCAGACTCGTATCATATACATTGAGATCGGTTATAAAATGTGATGAGGTAGTTGATCCCGTTGTGCCGCTGCTGGTAAATTCCATTTCAGGATTTCCGGTCTGTGAAATGATGCGGTGGCTTTTAAAAAAAGAAATGGGCAAGAATGGAATTTCATTACACCGGGTCACTTTTCTGTTCCCTAGAAGTTTGCAGTATTTATTGTAAACAAGGTTATTCTCTCGCTGAAATTTATAGATCTCAAGAGCAATTACTTCAAATTCTCGATTACTGGATATTTCAAAGATGGGAAAACTCACAACAATAAATTGGATTCAAATTTAAATAAAAAAGCGTCGCGGTAATTACCGCGACGCTCATGTATGAAATTAAAGGGTATTACTTACTCAACGATCAACTTACGTGTATGTAAGCTCGTTCCCTGTCTGATCTGTACAATATAGATTCCCGATTCAAGACTGGAAATATTGATGCTTGAGGAAACATTCTTTTTATTGATCACTTGCTGGCCTAGGGTTGAATAGATCGTGATGTTCATTGAGTCTCCGTTTGAAGATTTAATGAATAGCGTACTTCCCGTGGCAGGGTTAGGGTACATTTTAAAGGAAACCTTGTTCAAACTTTCAGTAGAAAGAGTAAAGTCGTTTATAGCTCCTGGTGTTCCCAAATCTCCATTACCAAAATTATTAGTAGCTGTTCCCCAGTTTGAACCAACATCATTTGAAACGCTATCATAGGCAGATACTGCCAGTTCCATACTCGCACCGGTAGGATCTGGAAAAGTAGAACCTCCATCCCAGATAACCTGGTCGATCATGGTGCCACCACAGCTAAGGACTAGGCCATCCAGACCATTTCCTAATGAGATGTCATTTGCATAGTCATAATCTAGAGTGGCGTCACCAGGGTTTGCACCGGCGTTACCATTTCCTATTACTATATAACCACGGGCAGGAACGATAAGAGAAATGGCGATGGTATGAGTTTCAGTAGTTGAAACATCATCGCTTATTACCCAAGATTGCATATCCACGGGAGTATTCGTAGTATTATAGACTTCAAAATATTCTCCAGCAGGGTCGCCATTGTTGGATGGATTCTGCATAATTTCAGTAATGATGATATCTCCCACGTTAGCACAGTTTGCAGAGGCAAAAACTTCTCCATCCACAGTAATAGTGTCGTTACTCGCCCCAGTAGCACTAGCTGTTACCGTTGCGCTGTATGTTCCTACTGCCTGACCTGCTGCAAGTCGTATAAATACATCTTCAAAGTCTGCCATGCCGTTTGTTACCGGGACCTCTACCTGAGTAGAAAAAGCACCATTAGTGGTCAGGGACATTTCAAATGGAGCTGTTACAGTAACAGTGATGGTTGCAGTGGTCAAAAATCTACCAGATACTGCAAAAGAGTCTTCACTTGAAGGTCCATTACCTTGGTTATAGGTCATTCCCGATGCACCACCTGAAATAAATACCGTTGGGGTATCTGGCTCGACCTCACCCGTTACGGTTACGGTTTGAGTAGGAGCACCACCAGAAACTAAAGAAATATCCTCTGTATAGACCGCAGACTGCAGTCCGGCGGCAAGTCTTACAAATATTGTCGTGGATGAAACATCTCCACCTTGTTGCTGCAGGGTAATAGATTGTGAAAAGGTTCCTCCAGAAGCATCTGAAATCTCAAAATCTGTAGAAGGAACTGTAATAACTACATCTGCGGTTAGGTTACTAGCAGAAACGGTAAAATCGCCTTCCCCAGATGGCCCGTTATTTTCAAAATAATCCAGGTCGTTTACCGCACCAGTTACATTAATGGTAGGGGTGGTTGATGCCGTGGTAGTATAAGTACCTATACCGCCTATTAAAGTTTCAAACTGTGTTCCCCCTTGGCAGGTACCCTCATTGTTTAAAAAACTATTTCCTCCAAAAGTCCAGTTCGCCTCTGTAAACCCATTGTCAGGTCCAGTTCCATCGACTCTTTTAGCAAAAGAGTCAGCATATTGCCAGTTTTCACCAGATCCATCAACGCCAGAAACTCCGTATTGATCTACCACATTCATGCTCGCATCTACAATTCTGACACGATCATTACCATTTACATTCAAAGCGCCTACAGCTAGAATGTTTGCATTCATCAAGCTTGGGAATTCAGAAGCAATAGCAGCAGCACTGCCAGTTGTGGTTAAATAAACGAATTCATCTTGCACAATTCCTAGATCTGCGAGAGAAGTATTACTTCCAAAACCTATGTTTGCATTGGTCTCATTTTCAATGGAAAAATTTGCAAAATCGACTAAACCGTCCGCATATATTTCTAGTAGTTTAGGATTTCCCCCAGCACAATCTCCATCTAGGATCATTGTAATAATTGGGCCTTGCGCAAATGAAAATGCTGAAATAAACAGCATTGCTAAAATGTAAATTTGTTTCATGGTGTTTGTTTTTTTGCAAATATAACATTTCAATAGGGTAGTAAGCCACTGGTGATTAGTATTTAATATTATGGTAACATAGTTTTTACGGTCGTGGAAAATCTTTATGTGTGTTCCGCTTTCGCGAAAGCGTCATAAGCAATAACATTTTACGGTTGATTCAAGTTAACCTAAAGCTAACATCAATATCGCCCGCAAGACTGATTTTCTTGTTAACTTTAAATCCTGTTAATACCTATGTCATGAGCGATCAAAAAGCAAAGATTCTATTAGTAGATGATGAACCGGATATTTTGGAAATCGTCAGCTACAATCTGAAAAATGAGGGCTATCAGGTCTATACTGCCGAAAATGGTGAGGAAGCATTAAAAAAAGCTAGGAAAAAGAAGCCCGACCTCGTCATACTGGATGTTATGATGCCCGTCATGGATGGGATCGAGACCTGTGAGCGCATGAGAAAGATGAGCGAGCTGGATGGCACTATCATTACATTCTTCACTGCCAGGGGTGAGGATTACTCAATGATAGCCGGCTTTGACGCGGGAGCAGATGATTATATTACCAAACCTGTCAAGCCTCGCGTGCTCGTGTCCAAGGTGAAATCATTACTGCGCCGCCAGATGACTGCTGAGGATACAGATTCCAATGTCTCAAAAATAGGAGAGCTGACCATAGACCGTGACCAGTATAAAATAATCTATCAAAAGCAGGAAATAATCCTGCCTCGCAAAGAGTTTGAACTGTTATCCCTACTCAGTTCTAAGCCGGGAAAGGTTTTTAAGAGAGAAGACATCCTAGACGTGGTATGGGGCAATGAGGTAGTCGTGGGAGGCAGGACGATAGATGTGCACATAAGAAAGCTGAGGGAAAAGCTGGGTGATAAAAAATTCAAAACGGTCAAGGGAGTAGGGTACAAGTATGTCAAGTAACCCAGGTTCAAATAAGCGTAGTTACCGGTTTGCCCTGCGATCCTCTTTGTATATAACAGTTTCTGTCATCGGCATTTTAATTGGGGTGGCGGTAATTGAGGGCTCAGACCTACGTTATCTTTCAATTGCCATCACTGGAATTTTTATATTTCTCGCCAGTTTTATAATTATCCAGTACAGAGTGCAACGTTTTATCTACAAGAGGATCAAAAAGATCTATGAGGATGTAAGTCTGCTGGAAAGTTCTTCTTTTAGTGATCGCCAGATTGCTACCGATATGAAAACACTTACCGAGCAGGTAGAGCGTTTTGCAAAAAAGAAAAAGATCGAAATAGAAACCCTTAAGGTAAGGGAAGAATACCGCAAGGAATTTCTCGGCAATATCTCCCACGAGCTCAAAACTCCCTTATTCACCGTCCAGGGTTATATAGACACTTTAATCGATGGGGCACACAAGGATAAGACCATCAGGAAAAAATATCTGGAACGAGCCCAAAAGGGTGTGGAACGCCTCACCTACATTGTTGCAGATATGGACATGATCACAAAGCTGGAGGTAGGTGATATGAGTCTCAAAATGGAAGACTTTAACATCATTGAACTCATCGAGCAGATCTTTGAACAATTTGAGATGAAGTCTGCCAAACATAAAATTTCCCTTCTTTTTGATATGGAATACCCACAGCCCGTCATGGTTTACGGTGATCGAGAACGTATCCAGCAGGTCATTTCTAATTTAATCGTCAACTCAATCAAATACGGAAGGGTCAATGGTACTACAGAGGTCGCGGTAGAAGACCTTATCAACAATAAGGTCATTGTGCGGGTTTCTGACAATGGAGAGGGAATAAAAAGGGAGTTTATTCCCAGATTGTTTGAGCGGTTTTTCCGCGTAGATCGTACCGGTTCTAGAAAGGAGGGAGGTTCAGGCCTGGGACTAGCTATCGTTAAACATATTGTAGAGGCTCATGGAGAGCGTATCTATGTAGATAGCGAGCTGGGAATAGGATCAGAGTTTTCCTTTACACTCGAGAAGACCCGCTCCAGCATAGCAGGTATTGAGGTGGTCGTGGACTGATCTTCCATTGCGGCAAAACCTTTAAAATCGTGAACCCTGTCCAGTTGGTCAAATGTGAAGTCTTCTTGATTTGAAAAAGGAGCGATATTGTTGTCCTGTAGGTGTTGTGCTAGATAGATCTGCTCATGCTGACCGGGAGTAGGTATAAAAAATGCCTTTTTACGCATCTTCTGTACATCCATGATGGTAGAATAGCCACTCCTTGAAAGTATGATCTTACTGCGTTCAAAGGCTTTTTGAAGTCCAGAAGTCGTGAGGTAGTTGTAATAGGTTAATTGACCTTTCTTGGTTACTTTCTGATCTTTTTCAATATTGCCAGCTACAAATAGGACGCTTCCCTTGAACGCATGTATTTTTTCCAATAGAAGTTGTTCCAGTATTGAACGCTGTGGCTCTGGGCCTGAGAGAAGAACAAGCAGATCATATTTTGCAGATTGTGAGGGCTTGTAAATTAATCGTGACAAAGGCCCGATAAAAGACTTTTCAATGTTTGTACTGGTATTCATGGACAGCTTTCCGCTCAAGTTGAGTGCTGAGTTGTTATCGGGAATCCAGCAAAAGTCAAATTTCTTGATGTAATGTAAGTGCAGCATCGTACTCAGCCAGGTGGTTGATCCAGACAGCACTTGAAGCTGATGGGTTATGAAGATGCACGGTGCCAATGGAGTAAACATTCCCATTCTATTATCTGAAATTACAAGATCTATTTCATACTGCTTGACCAGTTGGGAAAGCAATCGATTCTCCCTATTGATGGCGTTCCATATCTTGGGCGCGTCCATAAATAATTTCAACTTCAGGAATCTACCATCAACGGCATATTTAATACGGTAGGAAGGTAGTTTTATGAACATGAGCTGCGGGAACTCTTTTTTTAAGAATTGTAGCGCCTTTCCATCACTTGCTATGACGGGACTGTAGTTGGAAGCGATTAGTTCGCGTATTATGGGAATGCACCTTGTAGCGTGCCCCAGGCCCCAGTTCAAAGGAGCTATAAGTATCTTTTTAGATTTATACATCGTTATAAAGATACGATCATAAGTCAATCCAGTATATTTGGTAATTATTATTTAAGTATTAAATATCTGTTTTGGGAAGTAAAAATAAATTAAGGAGATTCCGCGAGAACGAAACCTTTAAAAATGTTATCCAACCCACACGCGAGGAAATTACCTCAGGTTACCCAAAAAGGGGAAAATGGGATCAGGAATTTGGTAACGACCGCCCCATTTGTTTAGAACTGGGCTGTGGTAAGGGAGAATATACAGTAGCGCTTGCGCGAAAGAATCCACAGGTAAACTACATTGGGATAGATATAAAAGGTGCAAGATTCTGGCGCGGTGCAAAGACCGCCATTGAAGAAAATTTGCCTAACGTACGTTTTATGCGCACACAAATAGAGCTGGTCGACCTCATCTTTGCCGAGGATGAAGTGGGTGAGATCTGGATTACATTCCCAGACCCACAAATAAAATATACGCGCACAAAACACCGGATGACAAATCCCAACTTTTTATCCAAATATAAAAAAGTACTCAAAAGGGATTCATTTATAAACCTCAAAACCGATTCAGAATTTATGTTCGGTTACACACTAGGGTTGCTCGAGGGACTGGGTGTAGAAATAGATTATGCACACCATAACATTTATAATAACAGCGAGTCGCCCAGGGATGTCATAGAAACGCAAACTTTTTATGAACGGCAATATTTAGAAAAAGGTAAAAGTATCACCTACCTGCGTTTCAAATTGAATTAATGGTTCTACTACAACATTTATTGTATGGTCTGGCAGTAGGTTTTGCTGGAGTTATCCCTCCAGGATTGCTCAACCTTACCGCAGCCAAAATAAGTGTGAACAAGAGTTTCAAGTCGGCATTGTTTTTTATCGTTGGTGCTTGTATTATCGTGGTGTTTCAAGTTTATATAGGCGTATTTTTTTCTAAACTCATCGTTCAAAACAATGCCGTACTTAATATGATGGAATATCTTTCCATTGGTATATTTATCATAGTATCGGTTTTCTTTTTTATTAAAGCTCGCAAGTCTCAAGCAACAGTGCAGCCCAAAGTTTTTACCAAGACAAAAGGTATTAAGTTTATAGGTCAGGGAATTTTACTATCTGCGCTCAATATATTTCCCATACCATTTTACCTTGCATTTAGTTCCTTTCTTGCAGGTAAGGGGTTGTTCAAGTACCAATTTCCCGAGGCCTACCTTTTTATAGCTGGAGCAACGCTGGGAACCTTTCTTATGTTGTTTTTGTATGTGAAGTACGTAAAGCGATTTGGATTTGATAGCGCAAAATTTGCTAGGAACAGCAACTACCTTATTTCTGTACTGACTATGGGAATTGTAATATTTACCCTCATTAGAATACTCAATAGATGAGTAGCGGCGGTAAGGATTTTTACGATCGGGTCTATGAGGTGGTCAAATTAATACCGTATGGTAAGGTAACCTCCTATGGACTTATTGCTCGGTTTATAGGCGCGCCTAAAAGTAGCAGGGCAGTAGGCTATGCAATGACGGCTGCCGTTAATAGGGACGATATTCCCTCTCACCGCGTTGTCAACAGGAATGGCCTATTGACAGGAAAGCATCATTTTCCGGGATCTCATTTAATGCAGCAATTACTCGAGTCGGAAGGAATAATGGTTGAGAACAGCCAGATCGTAAATTTTGAAGAACACAAGTGGGATCCTATAGAAATAAATGATCTTGGGTCTTGAACCTATTGCCTAGACAGCTTCTTATCGATTAGTCATTAATAGATATATTCAAACATTTACCTCACAATTCTACAATAGGTCAAATCAATTTTAACCAGACCCAATCACTGTTAAAGCAAAAAGCCAGCTGTTGAAGCTGGCTTTTGAAAACGTTTATTCCAAGGTCTGGACTTTTTTAGAAATCTAAATAATAAATATACCCGATGTTAACCCACCATATCCAGTCGTTTGCTCTGTTATTCACGTTATCCGGGCTTAGGCCGTCCACATAATTATCTAGATAATAATGCCATTTGGAACTAAGTGATAAATCGCTTACGTCGTTTATCTTGTACCTGAAACCTATATCTCCCACTATAGATAAGGTACTACCTGGTGAAGTATCGATTCTATCAAGAAATGTAGGAAAAGTAGTAACTGGATTATTTAAAGGGCCGAGTGTACTGGTTGCTTCTGGAGAAAAATTCACATAATGAACACCTAGACTTATGTAAGGTTGGAATTTGTTCTGTCCCGCTTCAAAATCCCTGATGCTGTTAAAATGATACTCTAGACTTGGACCTATTTCAAAAACTTTAGCTTTACCTGTCATCGCCCGCAACTGTTGACCTCCTAATCTAGGCGTTTCTGAAACCGGGCCAAAATTGTTGAGTGTTGTGGAATGATAGGAAAGCTCTGTCCTAATCTTAAAATGATCGTTGAAGTAAGAGTCAAATTTATACGGGAAGTTCAAATAATGTACAAATCCAGCACCTATTCCGACATTTCCCTTGTTAGTATCAAAGTTTCCACGCTCTCCGTAGTCACTTTGAAAGGCTAATGGTCCAAAAAACACTCCAATTTCATGAGTATAGCCATTCTGAGCGTTTCCCAGTTGCATAGCACCTGTTAAAAACACGAGGACAATGATATATTTCAATTGGTTTCTCATTAAATTTGGCTTATAAAAGTCGCAAATATAACAATTTACAGTTCTTAATTATATTAACCCGCGATTATCACGGTAATTATTAGACTAAGTGACATGTTGAGTAATTCATTTAAAAAAAAATGAATATTTAAAAGTTACTAGTTTGATAATAATATATTTGTGTAAAAATAGAATTACTGTTTTTAATCAATTAGTTTAAAGAAAATGGAAAAAAACGTACAGAATTTTATCAATTTGATAAAAGAAAGAAATCCCAATGAGCCAGAATACATTCAGGCAGTTACTGAGGTAGCAGAGGTGGTCATCCCATTTATAGAGGAGAACCCCAAGTATTCCAGTGATAAATTACTGGAACGCATGGCAGAGCCCGAGCGCGTAACCATGTTCCGGGTTCCTTGGACTGACGACAACAATGAAGTTCACGTGAACAGAGGTTACAGAATACAGATGAACAGTGCCATAGGTCCCTACAAAGGAGGTCTGCGCTTTCACCCATCGGTTAATCTGAGCATTCTCAAGTTCCTTGCTTTTGAACAAGTTTTTAAAAACAGCCTTACCACACTGCCCATGGGTGGTGGAAAGGGAGGATCAGATTTTGACCCCAAGGGAAAATCAGATAGGGAAGTTATGAGATTCTGCCAGTCATTTATGGTGGAGCTGCAGCGTGTAATAGGTGCAGATACTGATGTTCCCGCAGGAGATATAGGAGTAGGTGGACGCGAGATAGGATATCTTTTTGGTTACTATAAGAAATTGCGCAACGAGTTTACAGGGATACTTACCGGTAAGGGACGTTCCTACGGTGGATCTCTCATAAGACCAGAAGCTACTGGTTACGGTAATGTTTACTTTGCCGAGAACATGCTTAAGACCCGAGGAGAATCCATTGATGGAAAAACCGTTTGCATCTCGGGATCAGGTAATGTGGCTCAATATGCAGCAGAGAAAATCATCCAAAAAGGTGGTAAGGTAGTTACCATGTCAGACTCTGGAGGATTTATTCACGATAAAAACGGCATTGATCAAGACAAGCTGGAGTTTATCATGGATCTCAAAAACAACCAGCGCGGTAGAATATCAGAATATACTGAAAAATATGATGGGGCCACCTATCATGAAGGCGAGCGACCATGGTCAATCAAATGCGATATTGCCCTTCCCTGCGCCACCCAAAATGAGCTCAACGGCGATGAGGCAAAAACCCTTGTCGATAATGGCTGTATGTGTGTGGGAGAAGGAGCAAATATGCCCTGTACTCCCGAGGCGGTGGAACACTTTCTCAAAAAGAAAATATTATTCTCTCCAGGAAAGGCATCTAATGCCGGCGGTGTTGCAACCTCTGGACTTGAGATGTCCCAAAACTCCATGCGCTACAGCTGGACCGCAGAGGAAGTTGATAACAAGCTCCATGCAATTATGAATGACATTCATGAGGCCTGCGTGCAATATGGTACAGATGAAGATGGCTTTGTTGATTACGTCAAGGGAGCAAATATAGCTGGCTTTGTAAAGGTTGCAGACGCTATGCTGGCCCAGGGGATCGTTTAGGATCACGCTTTCGCGAAAGCGGAACACATAACAAAAGCATGAAAGAACACCTACATCTTAATAGGTGTACCTTTCATGCTTTTTATATACATACTATATCATAACTATTAATTTAAAGCGTTCTAACATCGTGAAACGTATTTTTCTTTTATTCCTATTTTTTACACAGGCTTTGCAGGCTCAGGACTTTTCTGATAATTGGGAGGGTTTTTTCTCCTTTGCCGAGATTGTGGATATAGATCATTCATCCCAGTTTGTGTATGCTGCGGGTGTAAATGCTATTCTAAAATATGACCAAAACACCAACACATCAGAAACATTATCGACGATCAACGGGTTGACTGGCGATGCAATCAGTAAAATTTTTTATAGCGAGGCCAAGTCAAAACTGGTAGTGGGCTATGAAAATGGAATTTTACAGATCATCGATGATAACGGTAGGATCACAACTGTTGTGGCTATCAATGAGAAACAGGTCATCGCTGCAAACGATAAGAGAATAAATCAGTTTCTGGAAAGTGGTGACCTATTGTACATCGCGACCGGTTTTGGGATCGCGCTGTATAATCTTGAGTCCTTGGAATTTGACGACACCTATTTTATAGGTAATGGCGGTTCCCAACTGGATATAAGAGGTATAGAGATTTATGAAGGAATGTTGTATGCGGCAACCAACACGGGAATCAGAAGAGCAGATATTTCCAATCCCTTTTTGCTCGATTTTATGAACTGGAGTCAAGTGATCGGTTTTCCATGGAATGATATAATTTCTTTTAACGATAGATTACTGGCACCTAATCCTGGTCGCAACTTGTGGGAACTGATCGGTAATGGGTTTGTAACATCTTCGGTGATCTTGCCTAGTCTAGCTCTGGATACAATGACTTCTGGTAATTTACTCGTTATTACAAGCAGGGTTAATAGTGCTATTTATGATGGTAATTTAAATGAGGTTCTTAACATTGAACAAATAGATGGGGAAACCTTTGAATTTACTAATGCCCAACTCATCGATAATATACTTTATATAGGGACTAAGCGGAATGGTCTCATTAGTTTAAATATACAAAACCCATCAGATTTTTTCTTCATAGACACAAACAGTCCCTCAAATAACGCAGTATTTTCAGTAGAAAGTGCAGAGAGTGGTTTGTGGATAGGCTATGGTAATTATGACGTTTTTTATAATCCATTTCCCTTAGAAAGTGAAGGCATAAGCAATCTTAAACCGGATGAGCCATGGATCAATTACAGTTTTGAAGAAATACTGGGAGCTAGAAGTAATGCGAGCATCACGATAAACCCTGCAGACCCTACTGAGATTTTTATTAATTCCATGGTAGATGGCCTCATTCAGTTTCAAGATGGTGTAGCTATAGAACAATATAGAGCGAGTAACAGCTCATTTGCAGGCACGATCTTTAGAATCCCAGATAGTAAATTTGATGATGAGGGAAACCTATGGGTATTACAATCCATCACGGGAGTACCGCTTCACCGCAGGACTACCTCTGGACAATGGTCAGCGGTAGATTTTGGCACTGCTTTTCCTATAACTGAAGATTCTCTATCACTTACTAAAATAGAGATAGATCAAGCAGGCCGTATTTATTACGGTACCACTAGCCAGGGATTGTTCGGCTACGATCCCAGGAATGAAACTTTTGGGCGTTTGACCGAGGGTATTCAACAGGGAGATCTTATTAATGATTATGTCGGAGCGCTGCGCATCGACCAAAACAATACATTGTGGATTGGTTCCTTTCTTGGTTTACGGGTGTTATCCAATCCTTCAAGTATGTTTGAAGATCAGGTACGGGATGCCAGGGCGATAATTATAGAGGACATCAATGGTATTCCCAGAGAACTTTTGCAGGATCAGGCCATCGTGGATATTGAAGTGGATGGGAACAACAATAAATGGATTGCCACATCAAGTGCGGGAGCTTTATTGCTGTCACCCAGTGGTCAGGAAACACTTTTTCAGTTCACTAAGGAAAACTCTCCATTACCCACAAATTCCGTCAACGATATCTCCATAGACGAGAACACCGGCAAGATCTATTTTGCGACCGATGGTGGTCTTGTCGCTTTTCAGGGAACACGATCCAGCAAGCCCCAGGAAGACTTGAATAATTTATTTGCTTTTCCCAATCCGGTCAGGCCTGGTTTTGAGGGTAATGTAATCATCGATGGACTGACGGAGCGTGCCAGGGTTAAAATTGTCGATATAGAAGGGAATCTAGTTTATGAGGCGGTTTCACAGGGAGGAAGTATTCCATGGGACACAAGAAGTTTTTCTGGTCAGAAGGTCGCCTCGGGCGTTTATCTGCTATTGGTCAATACAGATGATACCATTGAGACCAAGGTTTTCAAATTAATGATCGTGAGATAATACACTATGCTCATTACTACGCCAGCAATGGTAATCTCCACCCTCAAATATAGCGAGGCAGACCTTATAGCTCGATTATACTCTAAGGATCTAGGCCTGCAGTCCTATATGCTCAAGGGCATACGCAAGTCCAAAAAAGCCAAACTGCGCACCTCCATGTTCCAGCCGCTTATGCAAGTGGAAATTGAAACTGTCCACAGGAATAAGGGAACGCTGGAATACATTAAAAACCTACAGATCACCTATCCTTATACCTCCCTGCATGAGAATATCTATAAAAGTAGCGTGGCACTATTTTTTTCTGAAATTCTCACCCAGCTTCTAGCAGATCAACAGGGAGATGAGCAGTTATTTGATTATTTAATAAATGTATTTACCTATCTGGACCAGACCGACCATGTGTCCAATTTTTCTATAAAAGTACTGTTGGATCTGACGACATTTTTAGGTTTTCAGCCCGATGGTCAGACCAGTGGTGATTACTTTAATTTGCTCAATGGGAACTTTGATCATGACGGCATGCAACCTCACCACTCTACAGATAGAGAGGCAGCATTGATAAAGCAGTTTATAGGCACAGAGTTTGATGGACTGGCAGAAATAAAAATGAATAGAACAGAACGTAGTGCGCTCCTCCATCTGGTTATCGATTATTTTCAGATACATTTGCACGCATTTAAAAGACCTGGTTCACTTTCTATTCTAAAACAGCTTTTTGACGATTGAAATTTCTACTTCCTCTTTTACTATTTATTGTATATTCCTCATATTCTCAGACTGTTACCGTAGTGGATGCGTTTACCCAAGAACCGCTCACCTCGGTAATCGTTTTTAATAAGGATAATTCCCGCTCTACATACACAAATGTCCATGGAGCGGTAGATCTGTCCATATTCAGCAGTTCAGAGCTTATCTATTTCAAGAGTATTTCCTATATAACCCTAGCTTTCAATAAAAAACAGATCGCTAGAAGAGATGGGATTGTACAGCTACAGAGTAATGGAGATCGCATGAATCCCATTGTAATCTCTGCCTCAAAATTTGAACAGCGCAAACAGGACATCCCGCAAAAGATCATTTCATTTAACAAAAAGGACATCATCCTACAAAACCCACAGACCAGTGCAGACCTACTGCAGCAGTCTGGTCAAGTGTACGTCCAGAAATCCCAACAAGGTGGAGGAAGTCCTCTCATCAGGGGTTTCTCAACCAATAGATTACTGATCACCGTGGACGGCGTGCGCATGAACAATGCTATTTTTAGAGGAGGTAACCTCCAGAACATAATATCCATCGACCCGTTGAGCATTGAACGGACAGAGGTAATTTTAGGGCCGGGAAGCGTAGTCTATGGTAGCGACGCCATAGGTGGAGTCATGAACTTCTATACGCAAGAGCCTCGTTTTTCAAATGACTCTACAACAATTAAAGGAAATGCACTCGTGCGCTATGCCACGGCAAATCAAGAGAAAACCGCACATATCGACCTTAATATAGGTGCTGAAAAATTTGCCGCGGCAACCAGTATAAGCCTCAACTCCTTTGATGATCTTAAAATGGGACGTCACGGCCCGGACGAATACCTGCGCGATCGCTATGTAATCCGTCAGAATGGGCAGGACGTTGTAGTTCAAAATGAAGATCCGCGCGTGCAGACTCCCACGGGTTTCAACCAGTTGAACCTACTGCAAAAATTCAGCTATGCTCCGTCAACTTCATGGAAATATGACCTGAGCCTTATTTATACCAGTACCAGTAACTTTGATAGATTTGATGCATTGAACCGCTTTCGCGAAAGCGGACAACCCAGATCTGCCCAGTGGTACTACGGGCCTCAGACATGGCTCATGGTCAACGGTAAGATCAACCATAAGGGAGATGGAACCTGGTACGATGATGCTATGTTCACACAATCCTACCAGCAGTTTGGCGAGAGCAGATTCTCCCGGGATTTTCAGGATCCCGATCTTTTTTCCAACCGTGAGAGGGTAGATGTAAATATAAGTTCGCTGGATTTTAAGCGCAGGGACTCAAACAACAATGCGCTGTTTTATGGTGCTGAGTTTATCCATAACCTGGTAGATTCCAGAGGAAGCGTTATCGATATAGAAACAGCAGAAGTTGCCGAGGCGGCATCGCGATATCCAGACGAGTCCAGCTGGCGATCACTTGCTGCCTACGCCAGTTATCAGTGGAAATTGCACAGGGATCTTACCATACAGTCGGGACTACGCTACAACCACATCTGGATAGATGCAGATTTTGACAACCGGTTTTTTGACTTTCCATTTCAAGAAGCGACGGTAAATACAGAGGCAGTGACGGGCGCACTGGGAGCTACCTATAGACCGGATGAAAGCTGGGAACTGCGCGCTAACTTCAGCACCGCATTTAGGGCGCCCAGTATTGATGATATCGGGAAGATCTTTGATCCATCACCGGGTACGGTTATCGTGCCCAATCCAGATATCGAGGCAGAATATTCCTATAATTATGAGGTCGGTGTCAAGAAAACCTTTCTGGACCGCTGGACGGTGGACGTGTCTGCATATTACACTTATTTGAAGGACGCGCTGGTGGCTCGGGACTTTAGTTTGAACGGTCAGGAAAACATCATCTATCAGGGCGAGTTGAGCAGGGTACAGGCCATACAGAATGCCGAGGAGGCAGAAATCCATGGAGTTGAGATCGCAATGATTTTTAAAGCTACCGACCATCTGGACTTTAAGGCGCACTACACTTACATCGACGGGAGTCAGGAAGAAGAAGATGGAAGTAAGGTTGCCGTGAGGCACGTTGCTCCTGCATTTGGAGATGTTCACGCCATCTACACGGCCGACAGGTTGAAGCTGGACGCCTTTATAATGTTCAACGGCCAGCTGGATTTTGAAGACCTTGCGCCCAGCCAGCAGTCACGTGATTATTTATATGCCATTGATGATGACGGCAACCCATTCTCACCGCGCTGGTACACGATCAATCTGCGCGGTCAGTACCCGGTTACTGAAGGAATAACACTTACCGCAAGTCTGGAAAATATTACTAATCAGCGATATAGGACTTATTCATCTGGAATAGCAGCTGCCGGCCGCAATCTTATCCTAGCGATGAACTATGCTTTCTAGAAGTACTATGGAATGGTGTTAGCTTTCGCGAAAGCTTCACCTAAAAAGTCCCCATCACCGCAATAATTATATAAATCACAGCAAATAGTGTCTCTCAAAATAACCCTGCACCACCAGCATTTTCAATTGCACCACACGGGAGCTTGCTACTGGGAAGAACAGGATGTCGTCCTTCTTGCCGATGTACATTTGGGAAAAAGCGCCCATTTCAGAAAGCACGGCATGGCAATTCCATCGGCAGCAGATGACGGCGAGTACGATAAACTGTCGCAAGTTGTAAAGGAATTTAATCCCTCAAGGCTTTGGTTTCTTGGAGATCTTTTTCATTCCTACCAGAATGCAGAATGGCATTTTTTTGAGCAATGGGTGCGGTATCAAGAAATAGAAATTGCACTGGTCATGGGTAATCATGATGTTATCTGTAGGACAAAATTTGAAGATCTGGGCATGAAAACCTATGACTCGCTGGACATGGGTGGCTTTTTCTTGACGCACCATCCACAGGAAGTTGAAGATAGATTCAACATCGCCGGTCACGTTCACCCCTCGGTAAAACTTGGAAGGTGTAGGCAGGCAGCGCGTAAAGTTGTCCTGTTTTTTCTGTTCTGAAAGTGGAATGATCCTACCCGCTTTTGGGGATTTTACAGGCACTTATTCCCTACAACCCAAAAAGGGTGACCGCATCTTTGCAATCGTTGAGGATGAGGTAATGGAATTGGGCAAATGAACAATTGGCATCCAATAGTTCAGCGTGCTGTTTTTTTTTAAAAATTACTTATTTCTCGCGCAACCATTCCTATATTGTCACGTCTTTCACTTTGTGGGTCGTTATGTAAAATGCAAATTTGTGTAAATGTCCCTTTACTATTTTAAACCAAATCTTATGAAAATTACAAAAATTTTATTCTCTCTATTTATTCTTGCGATCGCAGTTTCTTGTGGCGACGATGATGACGGTGGAACTACCTTAACCAATCAAATAGTCTGGCAGGTACTTATAATATAGTCTCTTTCTCGGGTACTGCAACTTATACTGATACTGAAAACGGAGTTACAACCATTGAAAACTCAGCGGTTACCGCAAGCAATTTTGTGAATGCCACAATAACTTTTACCGCTGCTGGCACCGTAACCTCAACAGGGACGTACACATTAACTGAAACCATTACTGAAAATGGCGTGGTGGTTGAAGAATTTAGTTATGAGGAAGATGTAGATGTGAATGCTACATACTCAATCAATGGTAACGAGATTGTAATTAATGGCAACGCAGATGGAGCCTCCAGTGCACGCATTGAGAACTTTAATGAAAATGGATTGGATCTAGTTCTAAATTTTTCAGAAACCGATGCTGACTTTAGCGTGGATGGAACAGCTACATATGAATTGGTAAGACAATAAATAACAAAAACTAATCAATAACTTTAATCTCAAAATGAAACTAACAAAAATTCTTTTATCACTTTTTATTCTAACGATCGCAGTTTCCTGTGGTGACGATGATGACGCTACCGAGGAAGAAGCGCAAAACACAATTGTAGGGACTTACGATCTAATTTCCTTTGAAGGGGAAGGTTTTGAGGCTGATATTGACAATGGTGTTGAGGTGGATCGTGAAGATCAGACCTTTTTTACCAATGAGTATATGAATGCAACGATCACTTTCACAGAAAGTGGTAGAATCACTTCAACGGGTTCATTCTTATCGACAGTAACGTATCGTGGTATTGGTTTTACAGAAACCGAAGTAGCTAGGTCAAATCTAGAGTTCTTTGGCTCGTACACGGTTACGGCTGGAAATCTGACAATTGATTTTGATGAGGATGTAGAGGTGGTCGTTACTGAGTTTACTCCCGAAAGCCTAAAACTTAACGTATCCGAAAGAATTAACGAGATCGATTACCGATATGAGGTAACTGCAAGGATAGAATTACAAAAACAATAATCACAACTTTTTACACTTTAACAATCAATTATTTAACTTTTATTCCGTAATTCGCGGACTTATTTAAAAAACAATTATTATGAAAAATTTCAAACTTTTATTACTTGCATTTGTTGCCATCCTAGGAACTTCTTGTGGAAACGATGATGATGGACCTGGATTTGAACTTAATACTGCAAATCTTGCTGGAACTTATGAAGTTACCTCTTTGACTGGAAATGCTACTGTTGAACAACAGCAGAGCGTTGGAGGAACGGTGACTTCTACACTTACCATAACTAGCGACACATTTACCAATACTGCATTTACATTTAACGCAAATGGGACTTATACTCAGTCCGGAAGCTATCGCCAGACTCTTGTGGTACGTACACCAGGTTCTCCAGATAACACTATGACAAGTATTGAGGAATTTGATGAAGAGGGAACATTTGCAATTAATGTTGCTAGTAGAACTGTTTCTTTTACAGATGACTTTGGTGATGCTGAGGTTTTTGATATTAGTCGTTTTACAGCTAATGAACTTTGGTTTACTCAAGATGTAAATGAAGTTGACGGAGATGTTACTATAATGGGTACGTCTGAAATAAGATTACAAAGAAACTAGTCATTTTATTATAATTTAACCCCCTATCCATTTTTCAAATGGATAGAGGGTTATAATTTTTGAACCTAAAAATTATAACTAATACTATGAAAAATTACAAATTATTAATGATTGTCTTTGTAGCTGTTTTAGCGTCATCTTGTGGAAATGACGATGATGCGCAAGATTTTGCAGCTAACTACTGACAAGCTTTGAAGGGATTTACAACGTTGTTTCGTTCACACGTTCAGATGCAGAGATTGAAACACTTATCGATTCTGGAGGCTACTAAAACCTCAACTACCGAAGCCACCGGAGACTTCATTCAACAGCTGTAGTTATGGGCACTTTTAACTCTGACGGCACTTATCACTGTCGGCAGGTAGTTTTGCATTAACTGAGGTTACCAGAAACTCCGGGAGAACCAGATGATACAGACGATGAAGTTGATAGATATTGCTGAATCTAGGACATTTACTCGTTAATGATACCAGTAGAACTGTAACTATGACATTGACACTCTCAGGACGAATAGAAGTTTATAACATCAACCGTTTCACTGCTACTGAAACCTGGCTTACCTTTGAAGAAGATTACATCGATGGATTTAACGGAGAACTTGAGATTACTTCAGTTTCTGAATTCAGATTAGACAAGAATCTAATTTGTTTCAAATTTACTTGAAAAACCCCCTATCCATTTTCAAATGATAGGAGGTTTTTTGATTCCCGGTATATACTAACTTTTTACACCTCGATATGATCTCTATGCTCTTCTTCTAGATCCATGCCGCTTATATCAACAACCGTTTCTATCTGAGGTGCATGCTTTTTGACCGTAAGTTCCACACCAGACTTTAGGGTCATTTGGTTGACGTGACATCCCACGCAGGTGCCCAGTAAACGTACTTTTACAAACTTGCCGACTATGCTAAAAAATAAAGTCCTATCAATTTGGTATCTTTTTAATAGGATTTTACAGTGATTATTAAATTTGAAGTATTTTCGCACTCTTATTAGATATTTCCTCTTAGTTTAAAAATCATTTTATGAAAATTAAAATTTACTTGTTGCTACTAGCATCTATCTGTTTTTATCAAGCCAGTTCCCAAGTGCCATCTGGCTTCATGATTGGAACTTACTTAATTGATGATAATGCCGCGACTTATGGCCCGGTTAATAACTCTAGCAATTTTGAATTTAGCACAGTAACAATTACAGCAGGCACCTCTCCAAATTTGAGGGAATTTACTGTTAATGTTTTTCCAGGAATATCTACTACTCCTATAACGGTAGTATTAGACCTCTCCAATAATATGATAGAAATGCAATACGTACAATTGGATGTCGGTTGTACGGCTACTTCACGAATTGCATATGGTCCTGCTTTAAATAATTCTACTTACAATGTTAGCGATGATTCTTTTTTTGCGGTAAGTTATGAGGAAGATGTTGATCAATCATGTAATACGCCCATACAAAGTTCATTCTTTTTAATAAAGACTACTCAACGAACCTTTGTTCCCGATGATGCATTTGAGAATAGATTATTGTTTTTAGGCTATGATGACGTTTTCGATAATTATGTTGACACTGCTCAAATAGAAAACCTAACCTCTTTAAATTTAAGTTTTAATAACATCTCAGACCTTACCGGTATTGAAGACTTTACAGCTCTACAAATTTTAGATGTAGGTTTTAATAACTTAACTCAGATAGACTTGTCTCAAAACATAGCTCTAAGTGTGGTTGATTTAAGTAATAATAGTTTATTAGAACTAGATTTGAGTAATAATATTAATCTGTTAGAATTGAACGCTCAAAGTAATTTCTTAAGAGTTTTGGATGTTAGAAATGGAAACAATCAAGCATTTGTGCCAAACGGTAGAAGTTTCAATATTCTCGCCAATAACCTTACTTGTATTAATGTTGATAATGTTACCTATATGACAAATAATTTTTCCAATTTTATAGATAGTTTTACCACATTTTCAACAGATTGTACAACAGCTTCTATAGATGATGATCTTTCTATCAATCTTCAGTTGTCTCAGAATCCTGTGGATAATGACTTCATAATCTATAATAACACAAATAAAAAGATTGATTATTACAAATTTTTTGATACCGCAGGAAATTTAATTAAGTCTGGTAAATATGTAGAGAGCGACATTTTTGATACTTCTGAATTTAGCTCTGGGTTATATTTTTTAAACCTCCAATTAGATAACGGTCAGCGAGTAATTAAAAAAATTATTAAAAAGTAATTTAAAAGAGATTGTGATTGAGCAATCAGTATAATTTCATTATAAAACCCCCTATCCATTTTTCAAATGGATAGGGGGTTTTTTGATTCCCGGTATATACTAACTTTTTACACCTCGATATGATCTCTATGCTCTTCTTCTAGATCCATGCCGCTTATATCAACAACCGTTTCTATCTGAGGTGCATGCTTTTTGACCGTAAGTTCCACACCAGACTTTAGGGTCATTTGGTTGACGTGACAGCCCACGCAGGTGCCCAGTAAACGTACTTTTACAAACTTATCATCGGTAATGGAAACCAATTCTATATCTCCATTATCGCGTTGTAGAAAAGGTCGTATTTCTTCCAGTCCGCTGTTTACCGCATCTTCTAACTCCTTTCCCGTCTTCATCATTTTTTCTTGTTTACTGGAGCACAGCCCGCCATGGTCGTGATCTTTACTGCTTGGGTAGGTGGTAGGTTTTCGTTTCTCCTTACAGTTTCTGCCACTACCTTTTTGGTAATTTCTATAAAAGTATGTTCCAGCTCTGTTCCTTCCTGCATCGCGGCCGGTCTTCCCACATCACCAGATTCCCTTATGGACTGGATCAACGGCAACTCACCCAGGAATGGAACGTCCAGGTCTTCGGCAAGATGTTTTGCACCATCCTTTCCAAAAATATGATACCTGTTATCGGGAAGTTCTGGCGGTGTGAAGTAGGACATATTTTCTATAATGCCCAAAACTGGAACATTAATGCTTTCCTGCTGGAACATCGCCACTCCCTTGCGGGCATCGGCAAGTGCTACATTTTGTGGCGTAGAAACCACTACCGCTCCCGTGAGTGGCAGGGATTGCATGATGCTCAAATGGATATCTCCCGTTCCGGGAGGTAGATCTACCAGTAAAAAGTCCAGGTTTCCCCAGGCAGCGTCAAAGATCATTTGGTTCAACGCTTTTGCCGCCATCGGCCCACGCCAGACCACTGCCTGGTCGGGACGTGTAAAAAATCCTATGGAAAGTACTTTCACTCCATAACTTTCTACAGGTTTCATCTTGGACTTTCCATCCACATTTATCGATAACGGTCGTTCGTTTACAATGTCAAACATTATGGTTGCACTGGGACCATAAATATCTGCATCTAGTAAACCTACATTGAATCCCATTTTTGCCAAAGTCACCGCGAGGTTTGCCGTAACCGTAGATTTGCCCACGCCTCCTTTTCCAGAAGCGACCGCAATGATATTATCGATCCCGGGAATGGGTTTTCCCTTGATCTCGGGCTTGTTGTCCTTGGTAACTGGCGCAACAACGGTAAGGTTGACCTTTACCTGCGCTTTCTCGTGTACTTCTTTGTGAATGGCCTGCATGATCGAGACCTCGGTTTTTTTCTTTGCCTGTAGGCTGGGATTATCTATGGTAATATCCACTACGACCTCATCGGCAAACACCATGACGTTTTTTACCGCCCCACTTTCCACCATGTTTTTTCCCTCTCCGGGAACAGATATGGTTTCCAGTGCTTTTAGAACTTCTTTTTTATCCAGTTTCATAATTGTGTTAGAATACTACAAAGATACTATCTGGAATGGTTCTAATGAAGGAAAACACGTGGGAGTTATGTGGGTGTTGTGGAATTTGCCCAATGGGTGAAAAGGTCTGCAAACCCCTCAAGTGGGCAAAGTAACTTGTGGAGTTTAAGCAAGTAGAGTAAAAATACTCACAAGGGAATTATGTTGTGTAGAAAGTTTTTAAGGAGACCGCTTTCGCGAAAGCGTAACTATCCTACAATCTTTTCTTGATCCATTCTGTCATTGCATCCAGTGCTACGGGCGCAAAAGTCTCCTCCAAAGTTCCATATTCTGAACCGCTACCGGTAACCGCAGTCTGGAATAAGTGGTTGAGTCCTTCCAGTTCCATGACCGTTACCTCCTTGTTCCCATTGCTCTTGATGTTCTTTTCCATCGCGGGAAGATTAATGCCGGCCATGACCTGATAATCGAGGGAGCCGTTGAGAAGTAGTGTGGGAACCGTAACCTTTTTAAGGTCTGCAGTGGGATCGTGGGTCAGGAAGTAGCGCATCCAGCTGTCCGAAAACTGCTCAGCGATGGCGGTCTGGGCTTCCTGTGGGTATTTTGCCAGTTGGGATGGAGTGGCATTCTTACTGTTCTCTGACATGCTTTTGAGCAATTTCTCATTCATTGCTTCATTTGAGAGCGATGGGGATTTATTGATAATTTTGAAAAGATCGCCCATTAATTTTTCTTCCCACTCTAGATCTTCCTTTGAGCTGCCTGAAAATTCTGCTAGGCGCATCATTTGCGGCAATAACACCTTATCGCCCCTGACACCAGTGCCGGCAAGCGAGACAAAGAAGGCGACCTTATCGGGATGCTGCGCGATGACCATGGGCGCGATGAGACCACCTTCACTATGTCCTATAAGACCCAATTGCTCCTTATTGATATCGCCACGAGTATTTAGATATTTGATAGCTGCGGCGACGTCCGTGGCAAAATCGGCCGTGGTGGCGGTGGCAAAATCACCTTCGGACTTTGCTACGCCGCGATCATCATACCTGAGGACTGCGATACCGTTTTTGGTCAGGTGGTCTGCAATCACAAGAAATGGTTTGTGGTTCAAGAATTTCCTCGTTCCTGTCCTGGGGTCCAGAACCAGAGATCAATACCACCACCGGCGGATTTACCACACTGGGCGGACGGGTAAGTGTTCCAGATAATTTAATCCCACCGGCAGATTCATTTATAAATTCTACTTCTTCCACTTGATATGGAAATGGTGCAACGGGTTCTTGCCTGCGTCTCAAATCTGACTCGTCAAATTCTTTTTTTACCAAATCCATGGGAAAGGACGCACTGCCCTGTGTAAAAGTTCCTACAATGTTCCCATCAATCAACTGGCCCTCATAAACAATCTGGTACTGATTGAGTTTTAAGGTAACAACATCTCCCGTAAGCGTTGCCTCGTCCATGGGTAGAAAAACCTTGCTCTGTTTAGGGCTCTGCATTTTGGCGGTGTAGCCATCACCGGCAGCCGCTATGTCAAAAACCAGGGGCATCCCTTGAATGCCTCCCACCCAGCTGCCTACAATATCCTGGGCAACCATTGTGGTGGTGAAAATAAGAAGAACGCAAAAGTTTAAAAGGAACCTGTTTTTCATAGTCGCTGAATTTTTAATGTAATGATAGGTTGAAAGAAGAAGTTGTTTGTTACAGCAAATAATAGTAATAACAATCCATGGTTGACCTGGACTTGCAAATTAATAGATGTCGATCTTACATTCAACTGGCAGCAAGAAGCTTTTTAAGCTCATGCAGCGGTTGTACTCCCGCGCCCTTCCATACTTGTTTGCCGTTTTTGAAGATCAAGAAGGCAGGGACACCTCTTATTTGAAATTTGGAGGCAAGTAGTTTATTTTTATCGACATCGATTTTGAGGATTTTTACGTTTTCGCCCAGATCTTCTTTCAATTGTTCCAAGACGGGCATCATCGTCTGACAGGGCCCACACCACGTGGCATAAAAATCTATAAGTACGGGAGTATCACCGCTGGTCAATTCTGAAAAGCTCGCCATAGTTTTTTATTTTAAAGGTAATAAATAGATAGCTTTTGGCCATCTAAATTTAAGATCTACTTTTTATTACTTGATCGGGTATTTAAATTTCGCCCTGAGCGGCAGAAGTAACGGTGAGATCTGAGTTTTGGGAATATGCGATTATTTTCAAGTTATCCCTAGCAGTAACTAATTTGGGAATTGCCAACTTAATTTGTTCTCCTGTCGTATTGTTATAGACCGATCGTGCAACTACGACGTTGAAATTTTCCAGGGTCTTATTTCTGTTCTCACCGCTACTTACCGGCGTTTTATGTTCCTCAATGACTAATACCACGGTAAGCCGGTCTGTTTTATCTTTGGAAGATACGTCTGCAGTTATGTAACCTCCAGCATTCTTGATGTTATTGATCTCCACCGTTTGTTTAAGATAATTGACCTTAGAATTTAACTCGCTGCTCAACTTGCGAGAACTGCTTCCCGTAAAATGCCGCTGTCCATTAACTACAAGTTGTGGCGTATAAATGGAGGTAGAGTTTAAAGCACCAGCATAGGAACGCTGATAGTCAGAATATTCCTTGGAACTATAAGGATCTTTCCAGCCTATGCGATTCCAATAATCAACGTGGTAAGATAGACCGATGACCTTTTTGTTCTTTTCCAGTGTCTCTCCCAGTAGCGCATCAGCGGGCGGGCAGCTGGAACATCCCTGTGAGGTAAATAGTTCAAGTAAAATGATACCGTTATCATCAGTAATCTCAACGGTATTCTTGTTTGTTTCTGGAGTTGATGTTTTTTCAAATGCCATGATAAATCCCATGACAATCAACAGGGCTATAAATATCTTTTTCATGAATAACAGGATACAAACATCAGACCGCAAAACTGAAGAATGCTATTAAAAAATGCAGAGTGGGTCTTTTAAATAAATATCTCGATGAGCTCAACCAAATCAGGATTATGAAACGATACCTTATCTATTGCCGCGGGCAGTAATATCGTTTGTCCCATTGTAAGTGGATAATCCAGACCTTTGTGATTAAGACTTACCGATCCCTTTACACACATATAGATCACAAAAGAATCCATAGTACGCAGATCACGTTGCAAATCTTTGGTGAGCTTTAAATAATGGGTCTTAAAAAAGGGAGAATTGACCAGCTTATTAAGCTGATCCTCATCTTTTTGATAGTTAGTCTGGTAGTTGTCCAACAATTGAAAATCAATGGCCTCAACTGCGAGGTCGGTGTGCAGTTCCCGTTTCTCACCAGTTGATCTATCAATTCTATCATAATCGTAGATGCGGTAGGTAATGTTTGAGGATTGCTGTATTTCGGCAAGCATTACTCCCGCTCCTATTGCGTGAACGCGGCCGCTGGGAATATAAAAAGTGTCTCCCTCTGTTACCTGGATCGTGTTGAGAGCTTCGGTAATGGATTTGTTTTCAAGATGCTCGTTGTATTCACTGGATTTTATGGGTTTTTTGAATCCCACGGTTATTGTTGCGTCGGTCGCTGATGGCATCACGTACCACATCTCATTTTTACCCAGACAGTTATGTCGTTTTCTTGCAAGTTCATCGTTGGGATGAACCTGTATGGAAAGTGGTGCATTTGAGTCGATAAACTTTATAAGCAACGGGAACTCACTACCCGTTTTAGAAATAACACTATTTCCCAGAAACGCGCTTCCATATTTTTCAGAAAGTTGGTTGATCGTCATTCCCTTGAAAGCTCCATCGGACACCAGCGTTTCGTTTTCTGGGATCGCGCTTATTTCCCAAGACTCACCGATGGAATCGCCCTCGCAGTTCTTATTTAAAAGACGATTTAGATTTTGCCCGCCCCATATCCTGTACTGGCAGATAGGGTCAAATCTAAGTGGGTATAATTCCATGTATCTCAAATTATTTGACCTGCAATTTACAAAACCATGACAGATATACCATTCTAAACTTTGTACTCCACAATTTAAATCAATTTAAAAGTTAATATCAAGTAGCAAGGGCAATGGATATTGCAAATTATCTACCTTTGGAAAGCTATGGAAAATACGCCCCTTGAGGTACAGATTAAAATACTGCCCATGTCTCCGGGAGTGTATTTGTATTATGACAAAAAAGACCGTTTGCTCTATGTAGGCAAGGCAAAAAAGATAAAGAAACGAGTTTCCTCCTATTTCAACAAAAATCACGACAGCTTCCGCATACGTACGATGGTCAAGAATATACACCGCATTGAACATATTGTGGTAAATACTGAGACCGACGCACTACTGCTGGAAAACAGCCTGATCAAAAGTCGCAATCCGCGCTACAACATTATGTTGCGGGACGATAAGACGTATCCCTGGCTGGTCATTAAGAACGAGCGTTTCCCCAGGGTTTTCCTAACTCGTAAGATGATCAAGGACGGTAGTGAATATTTTGGTCCCTACACAAGTGTAAGAACCGTGCGCACGCTGCTGGAACTGGTCAAGACCCTGTATCCCATACGCACCTGCAAGTATGACCTCCAGCCAGAAAAAATCGCTGAGGGCAGGTTCAAGGTCTGTCTGGAATATCATATAGGCAATTGCAAAGGACCCTGCGAGGGACTGCAAAATGAGATTGCATACAACAGAAGTATTGAAGCGATAAGGGGTATCGTGAAAGGTGATTTTAAAGAGGCCGTACGTTATTTTCACGACCTTATGCAAGAACATGCAGAGAAAATGGAATTTGAGGATGCCCAGCGCATAAAAGATAAACTGGACATTCTTACCCGCTATCAAGCAAAGTCCACCGTGGTAAATCCCAATATCTCAAACGTGGACGTTTTTACCATTGTCAGCGATGAGGCGGCCGGTTATGTGAATTATCTACAGATCAATCATGGTGCGATCACCAGATCACATACCCTAGAACTTAAAAAGCAGCTGGACGAGAGCGATCAGGAATTGCTGGAACTTGCCATTATAGAACTGCGCACCAGATTCAATTCGCAATCTACTGAAATCTATACCACCATACCGGTCAAGGTAGGTGAAGAGCTTCTAGTAACCATTCCAAAACTGGGTGATAAAAAGCGGGTGGTAGAACTTTCAGAGCGCAATGCAAAATACTTCAGGCAGGAACAGTTCAAGACCATTAAAATAGTAGATCCAGACCGCCACGTGAACCGATTAATGGCACAAATGAAGGCAGATCTAAGGCTGGACGAAGAACCCAGGCACATGGAATGTTTTGACAATTCAAACATCCAGGGTACTAATCCCGTAGCCGCCTGCGTTGTCTTCAAAGATGGGAAACCGAGCAAGAAGGATTATCGTAACTTTAATATCAAGACCGTGGAAGGTCCCGACGATTTTGCGAGCATGGAAGAGGTAGTCTATAGAAGGTACCGCAGGTTGCAGGAAGAAGACCAGCCCCTGCCACAACTGGTTATCGTGGATGGAGGGAAGGGCCAGCTCTCCAGCGGCGTGAAAGCACTGGAAAGGCTGGGATTGAGAGGCAGGATTCCTATCATAGGAATTGCAAAAAGGCTGGAAGAGCTATTTTATCCCAACGATCCCGTACCTTTATATCTGGACAAACGCTCAGAAAGTTTAAAGGTGATCCAGCAAATGCGTAATGAGGCGCACCGCTTTGGCATCACGCACCACAGGAAAAAACGCAGCAAACAGTCCATCGAGACAGAGCTGGACGGCATCCCGGGAATAGGTGAAAAAACGGCCATTCAGTTATTACAGCACTTCAGGAGTGTGCAGCGCATAAAAACTGCGACCAAAAAAGAACTGGAAGAAATAGTAGGAGTTTCAAAGGCTCAAAAAATTATGGATTTTTACAAAGAGAATGAAGTTTAAAATTGTTTTGATTTTTTTTGTGTTAGCTTTCGCGAAAGCGGAACTATCCATAGCACAACAACAACCCTTAAAAAAGAAACCAAAAATAGGTCTCGTCCTCTCTGGTGGAGGTGCAAAGGGCTTTGCACACGTAGGTGTACTCAAAGTCATTGACTCGCTGGGGATCAAGGTAGATTATGTTGCCGGGACCAGCATGGGCGCGATCATAGGGTCGCTTTACGCCTCGGGCTACAATGGCAAACAACTGGATTCCATTATAAACACAACCGATTTTTCCACCATAATATCTGATGAAATCCCCAGAAATGCCAAATCGATAAATGAAAAGGAGGATTTTGAAAAATATGCCATAACACTTCCCTTCAAGGACTTTAAACTTCAACTGCCCAGTTCCTTGAGCAAGGGACAAAACGTGTACAATCTTTTATCAAGACTACTTTCCCACGTCAAGGATACCGATGATTTTTCAAAACTTCCCATTCCCTTTTTATGTATCGCCACAGATATTGAAAATGGTGAGGAGGTCATCCTGGACAGTGGCTATCTACCAGAAGCTGTTAATGCAAGTGGCGCCCTGCCCTCATTGTTTGCTCCGGTTGAAATAGACGGTAGATTGCTCATAGACGGTGGAGTCACCGACAATTATCCCATCGATAAGCTCAAAAAACGTGGTATGGACATCATAATAGGTGTAGATGTCCAGGACGATTTTAAAGTGAGGGAAGAATTGTTGAGCGCCCTGGATGTACTGGCCCAGATCAACAACTTCAACACGATAAATGCCATGAAGTCCAAAGGTCCAGAGACCGACATCTACATCTCTCCAGACATAAAGGGCTACAGTGTGGTTTCATTTGCTGAGGGAAAAACCATAATAAAACTGGGAGCAGAGTCTGCCCTGAGGTACAAAAACGAACTTAAGGAACTAGCGTCTGACAACTACAGTCGGCCTAGGCTCAAAAATGCGGTCAACGACAGTATCTACATAACCGAAATAAATGTAAATGGGCACGAGAACTACTCACGCGCCTATATCCTGGGTCGTTTTAAAATACAAACCCCCAGCAAGGTATCATACAATGAGATAAGTGATGGGATCAATAATCTACAAGCGACCAACAACTTTGCAAAAATAAATTACAAACTCAAATCACTGGATGACGGTACCGCGCTGGAGCTCAATGTTATTGAAACAGACGTGCGCAACTACCTACACCTGGGGATTCATTATGATGAACTCTTTAAGAGTGCGGCACTGGTGAACCTTACCCGCAAAAACCTACTTTTTGCAGATGATGCCGTCTCGGCAGACTTGATCATAGGTGACAACTTTAGGTACAACCTGGACTACTTTATTGATAAGGGGAAGTACTGGTCCGTGGGATTGCATAGCGACTTGATCAGTTTTGATACAGACGTTACCACACGTCTTGTTTCAAGTCTGGGGCCTATCAGCTTTCCAGGAATCAATACGCTGGATCTTGAGTACCGAGAATTGAACCAGCGGCTGTTCTTTCAGACCAGCCTCTACAAACAGCTTAACCTAACCACTGGAGTTGAGCTCAAGTACCAGAACATTTTTACCCAGACCGCTGCGGTCGTAAACACGGGTGCAGATAGGACAATTCTTAATAATAACAGTACCACCAGTGCCTACGGTAGCGTTCTTTTGGACTCCTTTGACAACTATGCATATCCCAACGAGGGCTGGAGGGTAAAGGGCGACTTCCACCTCTATTTGTGGAATACGGAATTTGATGAAGACTTCAACGAGTTCTCCGTGGCACAGCTGGAGGTTTCTCGCGCCGTGAGTGCCGGTAAATTTAGCTTCACGGGTACGGGAAATGTGGGAGTTACCATCGGAGAGCCACAGATTGCGACCTATAGTTTCTTTTTGGGCGGTTATGGGAACAAGCAGTTTACTAATTTTATTCCCTTTTATGGTTATGACTACATCAGCTTTGGCGGTGATAGTATGTTGAAGTTCCTTCTGGACGTGGACTATGAGATCTTTAAGAAGAATCACCTTTCCTTCCATGCAAATTTTGCAAGTGCCGAGCGTGGTCTTTTTGAAAGGAGCGACTGGTACACCAGTGCCCAATACACCGGTTATGCCCTTGGGTATGGAATTGAGACCCTGCTGGGGCCCGTAGAACTCAAATACAGCTTTTCCCCACAGCAGCCCAGCGCAGAGTTTTTTGTGGTCGTGGGATTCAGATTCTAGTTACGCTTTCGCGAAAGCTTACACCTCACAAACCCCCTACTCCTTCATCGAGTGCCAAATATATGTAACGGCAGTTGACTCCATTAGATAATACCACCGGCCTCAAAAGAGCATCCGGTAAATAGCCGTCAACAATAAAGTTTAAAACACAAGGTTGATGTACGATTATATATAGTGCCATTCCCATATCCTGCCGAACCTTATAGATGAAGTTTTTAAAACAAAAATCGGTCTGGGAATTATAAGAATGGAAGGTAATATTCACATAATCATAAAATAACGGCATAAACCTATGGAATGGTCTGGAGAATTAACGAAATTTACGGCAACCTGAAAAAAATCTTATGCCATTTTATCACAAACTGGGCAAGATACCGCCCAAAAGACATACGATATTTAAAAAGCCCGACGGCTCTTTGTACTATGAGCAACTGTTCGGCACCATAGGATTTGATGGAATGTCCACAAATTCCTATCACGAGCACCGGCCTACCATGGTCAGGGAAATAAGAGGCCAGTACTCTGTAAAGCCTGAAATAGCGCTGGAAAATCACTTAAAATCCTACCGTCTCAAAGGGTTTCAAGTACCACCACAGCCCGATTATCTGGACAGTAGAAAAGTGGTGCTTACCAACAGTGATGTGAGCATCATCCTGTCTGCTCCACAGAAATCCATGGAGGATTACTTCTTTAAAAATGCCGATGCCGACGAGCTGATTTTTGTCCATCAAGGGACGGGAATCTTGAGGACGCACCTGGGAAATCTGGATTTTAAATATGGAGATTATCTGATGGTACCGCGTGGGATTATTTATAAATTGGATTTTGACACGGAAGTAAATAGATTTTTTATCGTTGAAAGCCGCCGTCCTATCTATACGCCCAAGCGGTACCGCAATTGGTTTGGTCAGCTTTTGGAACACTCACCATTTTGCGAGCGCGACCTGAGAAGGCCGCAAACGCTGGAAACGCATGATGAAAAGGGAGAGTTTCTCATCAAGATAAAAAAACAGGATGAGATCTTTGACATGGTCTATGCCTCACACCCTTTTGATGTAGTAGGTTATGACGGTTACAATTTTCCCTACGCATTTTCCATCCATGACTTTGAGCCTATTACCGGTAGAATCCATCAACCGCCGCCCGTACACCAGACTTTTGAGACTGATGCCTTTGTGGTATGTAGTTTTGTTCCCAGAAAATACGATTACCACCCACAAAGTATTCCCGCGCCCTATAACCATAGTAATATAGATAGTGATGAGGTGCTCTATTATGTGGATGGAGATTTTATGAGCCGCAACGATATTGAACCCGGACATATAAGCTTACATCCGGCGGGCATTCCCCACGGGCCGCACCCTGGAGCAGTAGAGCGCAGTATAGGACAGACAGAAACCGAAGAGCTCGCCGTGATGGTGGACACTTTTAAACCGCTTAAAGTTACCGTGGAGGGACTTGCCATATCTGACGATAGCTACCATAAAAGCTGGATGGAACATTCTTAAAATACAACCATGGATCAAAGAGAACCCTACGACTCATCCCGCAGTCAACAGTCCAGAGATGAAGATGCATCGAGAAAGCAACCGCAGCATAGGCATTCCTATGAGGGAGAAAAATTGCCTGGCGACCCACTGGCGATCACGCTGGGAATAGTCTCACTGGTCTTCTTTTTTATATTTTGCTGGTGTTATGGAGTGATCGCTATTATTACATTGATCATAAGTATTATAGGATGGATTCAAGCAAATAATAGCATAGCCATGTACCATAATGAGCCCGACCGTTATAGCTACGATACCCTCAGGAGTGTTCAAAATGCACGAGTGATAAATATGGTAGGAGCAATCCTCTCGGGATTAGTGACTTTGATCATGTTGATTTTAATGTTGTTTTTTGGAACTATTTTTTATCAAGTTATGGATGGAGACTGGGATAATTTGAGAAACCTGAACAACGATGACTATCTGGAAGAAAGTTATGATGACAGTCTTGAGCAATCAACGGAAGACTGGCAGTATAACGAAGTTGATGCTGATACAGTGATCAGGCAGGTAGATAGCACTACCTACCAAATTGAGGAAATTCCAGGGGAAAACTAACTGACCTTTAAAAAACTAATTTTAATTACCTAAAATATTATACCGATGCCCGCAGAAATCAAAAGTCTTAAAGACCTTAAAAACACGGAATATTCACTTAAAAAACTCTTCAAGGAAGCAGAGGATTTTTTGCCGCTCTTAGGGACCGACCACGTGGAGCTTTATGTAGGAAATGCAAAACAGAGCGCACATTTTTATAAAACGGCATTTGGTTTTCAATCAGAAGCCTACGCAGGACTGGAGACTGGAATGAAAGATCGCGTATCTTACGTATTGCGACAGGGCAAGATCAGACTGGTTTTAACCACACCACTACAAAAAGATGGTGATTTAAACAGGCATCTCAACGAGCATGGTGATGGTGTTAAAGTCGTTGCTTTGTGGGTAGAAGATGCCGCAAAAGCTTTCGCAGAAACCACAAAACGCGGTGCAAAACCTTATCAAGAACCAAAGGTTACCGAGGATGAACACGGTAAGGTCGTAACTTCTGGAATTTATACCTATGGTGAAACGGTACACTTATTTGTAGAGCGCAAGGATTACCATGGTATTTTCCTTCCCGGCTTTGAAAAATGGGAATCACATTACAATCCAGAACCGGTAGGCCTTAAATTTATAGACCACATGGTGGGGAACGTGGGTTGGGATCAAATGAATACCTGGTGCAAATTTTACGGTGAGGTCATGGGATTTGCCCAGATCATCTCCTTTGCCGACGATGATATCGCCACGGAATATACCGCACTCATGAGTAAGGTAATGAGCAATGGAAACGGTCGTGTAAAATTCCCGATCAACGAACCCGCAAAAGGAAAGAAAAAATCCCAAATAGAAGAATATCTAGACTTTTACAATGGTGCCGGCGTACAGCACATCGCCGTTGCCACTGACGATATAGTAAAAACGGTAAGCGCCATGCGCGATCGTGGCGTCGAGTTTCTCTATGTTCCAGACTCCTATTATGATGATCTGATCGAGCGCGTGGGAGAAATCGATGAAGATGTAGAAGTCCTCAAAAAACACGGAATCTTGATCGACCGGGATGAAGAAGGCTACTTACTTCAGTTATTTACAAAAACTGTGGTCGATCGCCCCACCATGTTCATAGAAGTCATCCAGAGAAAAGGTGCTCAATCATTTGGCGTAGGTAATTTCAAGGCACTTTTTGAAGCTATTGAAAGAGAACAGGCTAGGCGTGGGACGTTGTAGTTCAAAAGCCAAACCATTGAATTCCAGATCTAAGATTTAAAGATCATGGGTTAAATTATATAGTGTAAAAGGCTACTTCCGCTTTCGCGAAAGCGGTACGTATAAAATTTAGACTCTTGAATTATCACAAGAGATTAGATTCTCAAGGCTCAATTTATGATTCAGTTCAAAACTCAATTTAATGTTTATTACCCCTCATTTTTCACTCAAAACTTTTATTATTAAATTTACGGAACAGACTTTGTAAATACGAGACGATGGCAGGTCAGATCCTGCCTAATTTAAAGTTATGAAAAGGATAGTTATAATATTAATCGGATTGTTTGTGGTGGCAACCTCTTTTCAATCCAGCAATGCAGTTGTTGAGGAACAGGCATTTGGTGAGGGCGAGTGGTTCAAGTTCAGGATTCATTACGGTATTTTCAATGCCAGTTATGCAGAGTTGGAAGTGAAGAATGCGCGCCTCAAGGGAGTTCCCGTTTATCATATAAAGGGAAAGGGAGAATCTACCGGACTGCTGGATCTTTTCTTTAAGGTGGATGATAAGTATGAAACCTATATAGATCGGAATTTTGTACGGCCCTACCGTTTCATTAGAAAGATCGATGAAGGTGGTTATAAGAAAGACATTCAGATAGACTTTGATCACGATGCCGGCACGGCACTGGTTCACGATAAGAAACGCAAGGAGAAAAACTCCCTTAAAATAGAGCCGTCCACACAGGACATGGTCAGCGCATTTTACCACTTGCGCAACACGGTGGATGTCAAGACCATAAGCGCGGGCGATGAGTTTAAGCTGCCCATGTTCTTTGATAAGGAGAACTTTGAATTCAGTCTCAAGTTCTTGGGACGCGAAGTGGTCGATACAAAATTTGGGGATGTGGCCGCATTGAAGTTCCGGCCCTACGTACAATCGGGTCGGGTCTTTAAAGAAGAAGAAAGCCTGACCGTCTGGATCTCGGACGACGATAATAAAATACCCTTGAGAATACAGGCAAAGCTCGCCGTAGGTTCCCTCACCGCAGACCTGGACGCATTCAAGGGCTTGAAGCATTCTTTCTCTATTATACCAGAGTAGTCCGTACAGTATCAATTACCCAACCTTTGGGGTTTTACACGCTGGCCGCGTTAAAACCCCAAAGGTTTTTCCAGGCAATTGTTAAAAGTACATATACTCCAAATCAATATTTATTTTCTATAGCGGTCTTAAAATAGAACGTTATCCCTTGTTGATAGCTCTGTTCATAGCTAGACATCATTAGGTTGATAGTCAATTATGGTATTCTTACTTTTGCAGGTAGATCTAATTGAAAAACATGTCCCAAGACCTAAGTCCCGAAATCACGGAACGCATAAAATTACTGGAAGAAAAATTCAAGAATTCCGGTCAGGACATGCTCTCCTATATGGACGGCCTGCTCTACGACACCTACACGACCTACTGGGACTACATAAGGCTGGACACCTTGCTCAGCCTGCAGGTGCCATCCACGGCCTTTCCCGATGAGATGATCTTTATAAGCTACCACCAGATCACCGAGCTCTACTTTAAGCTCATCATCCACGAGCAGAAGCAGATCATCAACAACCATCAACTTACCGCTAGGTTTTTTGAAGAAAAAGTCTTGCGTATCAACCGGTATTTCAACGTGTTGATCAGTTCCTTTGATGTGATGATCCAGGGAATGGAGCGGGAGCAGTTTCTTAAATTTAGGATGTCATTATTGCCAGCGAGTGGATTCCAGAGTGCGCAGTTCAGGATGATAGAATTTTATAGTACGGGACTGGAAAATCTGGTGCATGCCGGTGATAGAGACCGCTTTCGCGAAAGCGGAACCACAACAACCTCCCTTGATCTATTTGAGAACATCTACTGGAAAAAAGGCGGTATAGACCGCGCCACTGGAGAAAAAACCCTTACACTAAAACAGTTTGAAAAGCGTTACACACCCAGATTCCTGCGTATTGCCGAAGAGGTAAAGGAAACTAACATGTACCAAAAATACCTCTCCCTGCCCGAGGAAGAAAAGACCGATCAATTGAAAAGCTCTCTTAAAATGCTGGACCAGAACGCAAATATCAACTGGCTGCTCATGCACATGGGCGCGGCACACCGCTATTTGCGCAAAGAAGGCAAGGCAATACAGGCCAGTGGCGGGACCAACTGGAAAACCTTCCTTCCACCACATTTTCAAAAAATATCATTTTTCCCATCACTCTGGACGCAAGAAGAGAGCGATAACTGGGGGAAGGAATGGGTCAACCACACCCTCAATACAAAATAAGTATGAACTATAAATTGTTACTTACGGGCATTCTTGCAACAGGCATGCTTTTTTCCTGTAAAAATGATCCCGAGGTAGAACTGGTCCAGCCAGAGCCCGAGGTAGAACTTGCAGCCCTGGTTCCCGTCATGCAGTACGGTTATAACCTCAACGACTATGAAGTCATTGCAGATACGGTCAAGAGTGGTGACACCTTTGGCGATCTTATAGACAAGCATCTCAAAGAGGGACAAAGCTCCTTCCTTGCTGCCCAAAAGCTCAACGAGGTCTATAACGTGCGCCGCATACAGGCGGGCAAGCCATTTAAGATCCTAAAGCAGAAGGATAGCCTCAACAGGATGGAAGCCTTTATCTATGAGTCCAGCCGTATGGAGTATGTCGTGCTGGAATATGCAGATAGTCTTAGGGCGTTCAAGGGAACACATCCCATCTCCTTCAAAAGAAAAACCGCCAGCGGCATCATAAAAAGCACGCTCTCTGAAGCGATGGAGGATGAAGGGCTGGGAATTGCCGCGATCAACGAGCTGTCAGACATCTATAGATGGTCGATCGACTTTTTCAAACTGCAAAAGGGAGATCGATTCAAGATGATCTACCGGGAGCGGTTTATCAACGACACCGTTTTTGCAGGTATCGAGTCCATTGAAGTTGCCGTTTTTGAAACGGATAAAACGCCGTTCTATGCCTTTGACTATGTAACGGACAGTGTCAAGGATGTGAGCGATTATTATGATGAAAAGGGCAAGACGCTGCGCAGTTTTTTCTTAAAAGCTCCCGTGGACTACACGCGCATCTCCAGCCGTTACAGTGGCCGCAGGTTTCACCCAGTCCAAAAAAGGTGGAAGGCCCATAAGGGAACGGACTATGCCGCAGGTTATGGAACTCCCATAGTTTCTACCGCAAACGGTACGGTGATCAAATCTGGGTACACGCGCGGAAATGGTAACTATGTTAAAGTACAGCACGATAAAACCTATACTACCCAATACCTGCACATGACCAAGAGATTGGTAAAAGTAGGACAGCGGGTAAAACAAGGCCAGACGATAGGAACGGTGGGAAGTACGGGACTTGCGACTGGACCACATGTTTGTTATCGATTTTGGGTAAATGGGGAACAGGTAGATCCCTACAAACAAAAACTGCCTACCGCAGAGCCGCTTCCCAAAGATAAAATGGACGACTATTTAAGTTTTGTCCAGCCACTCAAAGAAGAAATAGACGTTCTTCCCTTCAAAGAAATGGATGGGGACATTCTATAACCTGCTCCAATCTAACAACGTATGAAAAATATAAACCCTACTCAAACTGATGCCTGGAAGGCATTAGGGAATCATTACAATACTAACAAGGGCTTCAACCTTAAACAGGCATTTGCACAAGACAAGAATCGAGCAACAAACCTGACCATAGAACGGGAGGATTTTCTAGTTGATTTTTCAAAAAACCTCATCACTTCGGAGACCAAAACTTTGCTGGGTAACCTTGCCAGGGAATGTGATCTAAAGGATGCGATAAACTCTTATTTCAACGGCGGTAAAATCAATCGCACTGAAGATAGGGCAGTCCTCCATACCGCATTGCGCAGCCAGCCTAACGGCAGCGTGGTGGACGATAAGATTGCCGATGCTCTGGAGAGCAAAAAGAAGATGTTCTCTTTTGTAGATCAAATTAATGATGGCTCGATCACGACCAGCACTGGTGAAAAGTTTGATACGGTGGTCAATATAGGAATAGGCGGCAGCGATCTGGGGCCTGTCATGATCTATGAAGCGCTACAGGCTTATAAAAATGAGATGACGTTGCACTTTGTCTCAAACGTAGAAGGTGACCATGTTGAGGAAGTGCTCAAGAAAATTGATCCTGCCACGACACTTTTTGTTATAGTATCTAAATCTTTTGGCACGCAAGAAACGCTGACCAACTCTACCACGATCAGGAATTGGTTCAAGGAAAAAGTAGGAGCCGACGCGGTTTCAAAACACTTTATTGCCGTGAGCAGCAACGTGGATCGCGCGACAGATTTTGGCATCGCGACAGAGAACATCTTTCCCATGTTTGACTGGGTGGGTGGCCGTTTTTCCTTATGGAGTACCGTGGGAATGAGTGTGGCACTGGGAGTTGGGAGCAATAATTTTCAGGAATTGCTGGATGGCGCCCAAGAGATGGACGCACATTTTAGAAACGAGAACTTTGATGACAACATTCCCGTCCAGCTTGCTCTACTTACCATCTGGTATAATAACTTCTACAACGCCGAGAGTGAGGCCGTGATTCCATACACGCAATATTTACATAGACTTCCTGCCTATTTACAGCAGGCAATCATGGAAAGCAACGGTAAGAGCGTGGACAGGAACGGGAACAAAGTGGATTATCAGACCGGTAACATCGTTTGGGGCGAGCCGGGAACCAACTCGCAGCACGCATTTTTCCAATTGATCCATCAAGGAACCAAGTTGATCCCTGCTCATTTTATTGCTTTCGCGAAAGCGAAATACGACCACCCTGACCACCACAACAAGCTCATTGCTAACTTCCTTGCCCAGACGGAAGCCCTCATGAACGGAAAGACCGAGGAAGAAGCCCGTACCGACATGAAAAACGCTGGGGCAAGTGATGAAGACATCGACAATTTAGTGGCATTCAAGGTTTTTACAGGCAACAAGCCTACAACGACCATTTTCATAGACGAACTAACACCTAGAAGTCTGGGGAAACTGGTGGCGATGTATGAACACAAGATATTTGTGGAAGGTGTTATCTGGAATATCTACAGTTATGACCAGTGGGGAGTCCAATTGGGAAAATTACTTGCAGACCAATTGCTTGAGGACATAGAAAACGTTTCATCAGACTCCCATGATGGAAGCACAACACAACTTTTACAAAAATTTTACAGATTGAACAGGTAGAACAGCTGTATATCAAGTGTTTAATATTATTTATGGCATAGTGTTATTAATGATAGCTTAATGTTGGATTAGAGGGAATCGAGTTACTTTTGCAAAATCAAACTCTAAACTATTCAGCAATGAACAGAACACTACAATTTTTTATAACCCTGGGACTTTTATTAAGTACGATGGTTATGACTGGACAGGTTACGACTGCCAGTATCAACGGTCGTATTCTCGAAGGAGAAAACGAACCACTTTTAGGAGCAACCGTGCAGGCACTACATACTCCTACCGGAACTCAGTATGCTAGCTCTACAAACATTGAAGGTTTCTACAGAATTTCCAATATGAGAGTAGGTGGACCGTATACCATCACAATTACCTATATAGGTAAGAAGGAAGAGGTACTTAGAAAATATTTTTCTTAAATTAGGTGAATCTGAGAACATCAGTATTACCATGAGCAATGAGCAAAATGCACTTGATCAGGTTGTTATTACTGCTGTGAGAGATGGAATATTTGATTCCAGTAATACTGGAACAGAGACTAATATTTCTACCAGAGAGATCAATACTTTGCCTACGGCAACAAGAGGCATAGGTGATATTTTGCGTAAAACTCCGCAGGCTTCTGTAAGTGAAGGTGGGGCAATAACCATTGCGGGACAAAATAATCGTTACAACTCTATATTTATAGATGGTGCGGTGAACAATGATGTTTTTGGCCTCTCTGACACGGGAACCAATGGTGGACAGATAGGTATCAATCCTATTTCACTGGACGCGATCGAGTCCTTTCAGGTGAACATTGCTCCCTTTGATGTGAGACAATCTGGTTTTACAGGTGGTGCGATCAATGCAATTACCCGTTCTGGAACAAACAACTGGGAAGGAAGTGCCTACTATTTTACAAGAAATGAAGAGCTTGCAGGAAAAACCCCAACGGGAATAAGAGAAGATAATAGAGAAAAATTAGATCCTTTTTCAACTAACCTTTATGGTGCTCGTGTAGGAGGTCCGATTATCAAGAATAAATTGTTCTTCTTTGTAAATGCAGAGATTGAGCGCGAGGAGTCCCCACGTCCATTTGACTTTCAACAATATGTAGGTGACTCTAATCTTGAGATGATTAACCCACTTGACCCCAATGGTGAACTTATAAACGATCCAAGATTATTCAATGAATTGAGAAACGGTCTGATCAATACTTTTGGTTACGATCCTGGGAGTTTTGAGAATACTTTGAATACGTTGGACACTGAGCGTTTCACGATTAAGTTAGACTGGAATGTGAACGATAAGAATACAATTGTATTGAAGCACAATTACGTAAGAGGTGAATCCACTTCACCTAGTACTAGCGGTAATACATCGATCAATTTTGCTAACGCAGGAATTTTCTTCCCATCTGAGACTAATTTTTGTACGCTAGAATGGAACAGCAGCTTCAGCAACAATTTATCTAATAACCTTGTAATCAGCTACACTACTGTAAATGATGACAGAGACCCCATAGGTGGAGCATTTCCACGAGTAAGTATCAATGATGGGCAGGGAAGGATCACTTTTGGGTCTGAGGCGTTCTCAACAGGAAACGTGCTTGAACAAGATGTTTTTACCATAAGAAACAACTTTGAAATCTCAACGGGTGCTCACAACATTACATTAGGTGCAAACTTTGAAGTCCTACGATGTTCGTAACGTATTTATTCGCCAGAATTTTGGTCAGTACACATTTGGCTCATTAGCTGATTTTAATACGTATCTCAACGCAGATCCTACAGACAACGCAACGCCACTAGATTACGATTATTCATATTCCTTACTTGACCCTGCGGGAACAACTGGTGATGACGCAACTGCAGCTGCTGCAGCTTTCAACTATTCTCAGCTAGGAGTTTATGCACAGGATGAGTGGAAGCTTACCAGTAACTTTACTTTTACTTATGGATTGCGTTTTGACCTTCCGTTCTATGAGGATGGAACAGTAAATGAAGACTTTAATACTAGGACTGTTGCGTTACTTGAAGCAGCGGGTAAGGATCTTCAAGGTGCTCGCACTGGCCTTCCCATTAATACAGAAGTTCATGTTTCTCCTAGAACAGGTTTCAACTGGGACGTTCAAGGAAACAAAAAAACTCAAATCCGAGGTGGCTTGGGAATTTTTACTTCTAGAATTCCACTGGTATGGCCAGGCGGTGCTTATAACAACAATGGTATTTCCGTAGGTGGTGTAAACGAGGATGATTTTGCTCCTGGCGACCTTACATTTGTTGCAGATCCATTCAATCAACCCATAGGTAATGGAGCAGCTCCAGGTAGTGGAACTTTAGGCGGTCAGATAGATGTTTTTTCTCCTAATTTCAAACTTACCACAAGTTGCCAAGTACAACATCGGTGTGGATCAGAAATTGGGAATATGGGGACTTATCGCTGGAGTTGATTTCTTGTACAATGAGACGATCAACAACGTGACCTATGAAAATGTGAACCTCACAGGACCAGTAGGCACACTTAACGGAGCTGATAACCGTAGTTTCTACAACAGTAGAGATAGAGTGGATAGCCAGTACTCTGCAATTTACTTGGGAACCAATACTGACGAGGGATGGTCTTACAACGCAACATTCGTACTTACTAAGCCTTTCCAAGACGGTTTTTCAGGACAGGCAGCTTATACTTATGGACAAGCTAAGTCTGATCTTTGAGGGAACTTCTTCCCAAAACAGCTCACAGTGGAGAAATATACAGACCGTAAATGGTAAAAACACTGCTGGCATTTCTGACTCAGAGTTTGCTACCGGACACAGGATAAGCGGTAATGCTTCTTACCAGCTGGAATGGAATGACAATATCAAGACTACCTTCAGTTTCTTCTATACTGGCGAGCAGGGAAGAACCTTAAGCTATATCTATAATGAAGGACGTGACCTACTGGGAGATGACTCTAGAGATAATGCTCTGTTCTATATCCCAAGAAATCAGAGCGAGATCAACCTGGTTCCCTATACTGATGGTGCAGGAAATGTAATAAGTGCCGGACAGCAGTGGAGAGCATTGGACAACTATATCTCCAGCAACGATTATCTTAATGATCGCAGAGGAGAATATGCTGAAAGAAATGGAGACCGAGGCCCGTGGAATCACAGACTTGACTTTAAATTATTGCAGGATTTTAGTATCAACATAGGCGAGAAGAAGCACACCTTTCAAGCGTCTGCAGATATATTTAACTTCATGAACTTCTTGAACAAGGACTGGGGCGAGCAAATATTTGTTCCCAGCAATTTTGGCAATGTGGGAGTCGTTACCACAGAGCGTGGTGGACCTAACCCAGCATTCACTCACGACCTGGACTTTGCAGCCGGTCAGCGTCAGATAGACGATGCAGGAATCCAGTCATCCAGATGGCAGATGCAGGTAGGTCTTAGATATATTTTTAACTAGATAAACCTATTTTAAACAAGTACTTGAACCCTGCTCTTAATTTGAGCAGGGTTCTTTGTTTTTGAACTATTTTTGATATAAATATTAATCATTATGTACAGCATTCTTAAAGCCGCCCACTCTGGCTGGGCCTACTTATTATTAATCGTTCTTGCCATAGCGACGGTAAATGCGTTGATTGGAATGATGGGGAAAAAGGAATTTGGGAACAAGGACTTCAGTCTCGCACTTGTGGGACTCATTGTAACCCACATCCAGTTATTGATAGGTCTGGCACTTTGGGCATTTTCTCCCTATTCAAGCGCTTTGTTTGAAGATTTTGGTGGAGTAATGGGGAACGATGCATTGAGGTTACTTGCTTTTGAACATCCGGTGACCATGATTATTGCTGTCGTATTCCTGACCATAGGCTATTCCAAACATAAGAAACAGATCATCAGCAGCGGCAAGTTCAAGAAATTGGCGATTTTTTATTCTATTGCCTTCATCCTCGTTCTCTCAAGATTACCATGGAAACAATGGTTTGCCTAGTATGAAAACTGAACAATTGACCGCATTGATCGTTGGGGCAACAGGTCTTACGGGAGGTTATTTGCTAGATCTGCTCTTAAAAGATGCGAGGTATGGTAGGGTAGTTTCGCTTTCGCGAAAGCAAGTCCCACAACAAGATCCCAAACTGCAACAACATCTTGCAGACCTGCTGGATCCGTCCACCTATGAGGAAATGCTCAAGGGCGATCACTTATTTATCTGCACGGGAACCACGCAGGCCAAAACTCCAGATCCCAAGGATTATTACCGTATAGAACATGACCTGCCGGTTTTGGTAGCAACTATCGCGCGTAAAAATCAAGTCAGGAAAGCCATCGTAATATCTGCACTGGGTGCATCTCCCGATAGCCGTTTTATGTACAATCGCGGCAAGGGAGAAATGGAGCGCGACGTTGAAAAATTGAATTTTACCGAGGCATATTTTGTACAACCCGCGCTTATAGGAGGTGATCGTGAAGAAAAACGGCCTTTTGAAAGCGCGTGGAAAAAATTCCAGAATCTGATCGATCCGCTCATGGTGGGCTTTCTCAAAAAATACCGAATCATCCACCCGGAGAGCATTGCAAAATCCATGATGGAACTCGCGCTCAATGGTTACGGAAAATCAAGAATAGAAAGTGAAACCCTCAAAGAACTCGCCGCAACCTACGATCAGGGAAAATGATAGAAATAGAACGTAAATTTTTAGTAGGTCATACCGATTTTCTATCTGGAATAAAGGGGAAAAGAATTACCCAAGGTTACTTATCCAGTGATCCAGAGCGCAACGTAAGGGTTCGCATAAAAGATGGGTTGGGATTTTTAACCATCAAGGGCATCTCAAGTGACAATGGCCTTTCCCGCTTTGAGTGGGAAAAGGAGATCACGCTCAAGGAAGCCCAGGATCTGCTCAAACTTTGTCTGCCCGGCATCCTTGATAAAACCCGGTATGAGTTCCCACTGGACCATCACACCTGGGAAATCGACATCTTTCACGGTGCTAACGATGGACTTATAATTGCCGAGGTTGAACTTCAATCAGAAACAGAGGCGGTACTTGTTCCAGAATGGATCGATCGTGAAGTTACTGGTGATAAGCGGTATTACAATTCTTATTTGAGCGGGTGTAGTTTTAGGGAGTGGTAGAAATTTCTTTTTAGACAAGTGATTAAATGCGTTTAAATAGTCGCTTGTATAAATGATCTAGCCGATGTAATATTATTTCAATACCGCATCAACTTCTACCTTGATCTTATCTGCAATTTTTTTGCGGACTACAGATGGAATATCAATGTTAAAGTCTCTAGTGTCTATATCAAAAGACGTTTTTAATTCATACCCAGAGCTAGTGTATGAAAGCCGTATTGGAAATTCAAGATCTTTTTTAACTCCATGCATTTCTAGATTTCCTATAAAAATAAATGTCTGCATGGATCCATCTTTTATGAACTTGTCATAATTGCTCAGTTTTCCTCGTAATGTGGCCTTTGGAAAATCATCACTTTCCATATAATTCTCATTGAAATGTTCTTCCATCAAAGCAACAGGAAATCTAAAACCTTTGATCAACGCCAGTGCGGCAAGATTACCGCCGTCGTCTAAAACAACAGTTGTACTTTGATTAGAAGCTTTAACAGGTTCAAATGAATCTACAGAACCTTCAAAAGCGATAGTGCCGGTTTTAGTAATAAATTTCTTCTGTGCGAAGGAAGAAAGTGTAGTCAAAACAAAGAGTATGGTGATTGCGAGCTTCATAATTTAATTTTCTAAAAACCCATCAATTTCCCATTGTAAAATAAGATCTATACTAGCCTGTGGCAACCTACCTCCTTGTGGCATAGTCAGTGGATCACCTAGACTTCTTGTTATTCTATCTATTACATTACCGTTTTCAGTTGCATCCTTGAACTGCTCAAAAGAGCTATAACTATTTCCTCCTGAAGCAAAATTATCGTTGTGACATGATACACACTGACTTTGAACGATGGGCGCAATTTCTATATTATAGGTAACAATTTGTGTAATGGGGACTACCTCAACAAGGTCGACTGGACTGGTATCACTGCAAGAAGAAGATAAAACTATAAATAGTGATAGTAACAGGAAAGGTTTCATAAACTTAAATTTATAGGTAAAACTCCTCCACCTATGGATAATTGGTTAAATTTACTTAAAATATTGTGTTTTGCTTAAAAAAGCTGCTGCTTTTATTATTGGAATTATAACGATCGTCGGTGTACTAGCGTATTTTTATATATACCAAGATCATAAAAACATAAGTGAAAGTAAAACTTTTAAATCGTTTACCCCAGCAAGTTTGCTCGCTGTTTTTACAGATGAAGATCTCAATAATGATAAAGAAGTTCTAGATCAGGTGATCGAAGTTACTGGAACTATAACAGAAAAATCTGATGAGAGTATCCTTTTAGAAAATCAGGTCTTTGTCAAATTAATAGAAAATCAAACATCCACGGTAGATGAGAAAATCACCGTTAAAGGCCTTTGCATAGGCTATGACGACTTGATAGGTGAGATTAAAATAGTTCAAGCATCAATAATTAAGAATTAAAAAAAAACTACATGAAAAGAAATTTACCCTTTTACAGCCTTTTAACTGCAATTCCTGTTGGATTATTAATATTAGTAGGATTTTCTGGTGGACAGCCAGGTGAGTTTTCAGGATCACCAGGTGATGGAGGAACTACCTGTACGCAATGTCACTCTCCCGGTACAACTCACGGTGGAACGCCTGTACTGACCAATGTTCCCACATTCTATAACGCAGGACAAAGCTATGACCTCAACCTTGCTATTAATGGAAGCTCTGTATCAAAATTTGGTTTCAACATCACGGCTGAGTCTGCCGGTGGAGTGAGTCAGGGAACCTGGGATATTACCGGAGGCAGCGGTACAAGATTGCGCAATGACGGTAATGGACTTACGCATTCGGGAAGTGGAAACAGCCAAAATAACTGGACTCTTAGATGGACGGCGCCAACAACCACTGGTCAGGGTCAGATACCGGTGACGTTTTACTATGCCACCATACAGGCCAACAACGCAAATGGCAATCGCAATGACCAGATGGTCAGCGGCCAGTCCACCGCAGTATTGACCACTCCTGATGTAAAAATAAGTGACTTTAAACTTTACCCGACCCGCACCATTAACGACATTACTATTGAATTGGTTAATGCAAATGAAGCTCGTTTACTCATTTACAACATGAGCGGACTCCTTGTAAATAACATAACTATTTCTAATGCAGAAAGAGTTGACGTGAGTCACCTGGCATCTGGAACTTACATCAGTCAGGTAAACGTAAATGGTCAGGTTTCTACTCAAAAATTTGTAAAGTACTAAGTCCATAAGCCCAAAGTTGATTCATATAGTAATTCTAATTGCCTTTAACTATGCTCATAAAGCAAATATCAGTATTAGCTTTTTTATTGCTGTCCGCTCTCGTATTTGCTCAAGACGACCTGTTGGATGGATTGGATATTGAAGAAGACAACGATGTTACCAGCACGTGGAAATCACTCAAGGTAGTAAATTTTGAAACTACAAAGCTAGTTGCTCCCAAAGAGTTTCAGCTTGTGATCTCACATCGTTTTGGCAGCGTAGATAATGGAATTGATGACTTGTTCGGATTAGATAACGCCGTCACAAGATTTCAGTTTGTTTATGGATTGACAGACTGGATGCATATTGAAGCAAGTCGCAGTGGCTTCAATAAAACTTATCAGATAGCTTCTAAATTTAAATTGAAAACACAGGAAAAAGAAGGGTTTCCACTCAGCATCGCACTATTCACGGCGATGGATGCAAATACACAGCTGGATAAGGTAATCTATCCAAAATTGGAATTTATAGACCGTCTAGGATATACCACACAATTCATCATTGCTAGAAAAATCTCCAAACGATTATCAGCCCAAATAAGTCCCACACTGTTCCAGCAAAATTTTGTGCCCGTAGATTCACAAGATAATTTACAGTATGCATTAGGTCTGGGAGCAAGATACAAACTGACTAATCGATGGAGTATTAATGCAGATTATGGGCATCATTTGAATAGATCCAGCGATAATCCATTTGTAAACCCATTGAGTATAGGTGTAGATCTTGAAACTGGTGGTCACGTGTTTCAGATGCATTTTACAAATTCACAACCCATGCTCACAAACGGCTTTCTAAGTCAGGGAACTGGAGACTGGAGCGATGGCAGGTTCTTTTTTGGGTTTAATCTTGTGAGGGTATTTTAAAAGTGTGCTATCTATTTTAGGATATATTTTATTCAAAAACCACATAGATCCTCTCATCATTGCCATCCTCATCAACAACTGTTATAAGCCTGCGACCGGGTGCTGCAAGGATGGCGAGTTGATGAAAACCTGTGGTGGTCTCTATATATTCCTCATCCAGATACCAATACACCTTCTTCTCCCGCTCGCGGTGGGCAAGCTCAAAGATCGCGGCGTTGGGCGTTCCGACCACATCCTTAGTGAGCGTTATGGTAGCATTGTGCGTTGGGTTTATGAAGCGCATGACCTGTTCTTCCATCGGTATGCAGTCGGCACGGTAGGGTGGTAACGGCTCAAAACTGGGATTGTATTTTGAATAATAATAGGACATTGCGGGCGGTAGCACGAGCATGGGTGTTGAAACGATGTTTGAAACAGGCTCGCAATCGGCGTTTACACGGTATTCTTCTGTATTATCTAAGTGAATGACCCTGTGGTAGGGACAGGGCGCAGTGCGATCGCCTGTAGCGGGAATCCATTGGACTTCTGCATCGCACAGTGGCGTGGCAAGGTGTCCGGATTGCCTACAGATTTCCAGTTGCACCATATCATCATAGGGCGGTGCAAACCAATTTTCTTGTGGCAACCGGTTGAAAAAGTCAAATAAAATAGGTGCCGCGCTATCTATTCCCGTGAGGTCGGCGCGGCCTTCACCGTCGGCATTTCCTACCCATACGGCGATCACGTACCGCGGCGTTATCCCTACCGCCCAGGCATCGCGGTTTCCAAAACTTGTTCCCGTTTTCCAGGCTATTTCCCGATCTGGATTGAAAAAGTGCCAGATTTCCTCACCCTCGGGCCGGTTTACGGTTTTCATGGCTTCAAACGTATGGTAGATACTTCCCGCATTGAAGATGGTGGACTGCGAGGACCAGTCGGTATTTTGAGGGGATTTTATTGGGTTAGCTTTCCTGCCTGACCGGCAGGCAGGCGCGAAAGCTTCCCTATTTCCATCATCACGTCCCTTATTGAGATCGTCGTCGGTACTTAAATATGTAAGCCGTTCCATGACCAAGGGATCATACCGACTGCTGTGGTCTGTATAATCTTGCAAGGTGCGCGCCATGGAAAGATAGGCATTGCCGATGTCCCACAGGCTGCTCTCACCGCCACCTATGATCAGGCTGAGCCCATAAGTTCCTGGCCCTCGATTTATATGTGATTGTCTTTAAATCCCGCAACCGATTATAAAACTTTCCCACACCGTACTCGCGCAGCATACGCACTGCGGGAACGTTAAGCGATTGTGCCAGTGCCTGGGATGCGGGTACGGCGCCGCGATGGCGCTTGTCATAATTCTCGGTACTGTAACCATCGATGACCGTGGGAATATCCCTAACAAAACTGTGGGGCAGCAGCAGTCCCTCGTCCAGCATCGAGGCATACAAAAAGGGCTTTAAAATACTTCCCGTGGAACGTGGCGCGGTTATAATATCCACATCTTTGCCATGTTCTTTACCCGTGGGCGCATTTCCCACATAACCTGCAACAGATAGATTTTCAATATCCAGAACCAGCATCGCCGCGTTATGTACTCCATTTTGCCGCAATCGTGAATACTGGTTTGCGATGATGTTATTGAGGCCTTGCTGGATTTCATAATCTAGGGTAGTGCGTAGCTTTTTAGTTCCATATTCCCTAGTGGCTCGCTGCAATAGATGGGGTGCAATCTGCGGGACTTTATAATCTTTCAATGGGATTTCTTCCAGCAGGGCGAGTTCATATTCCATGGGGGATATGATTTCTTCCTCTTTGAGCTTGAGCAGCACTTGATCGCGCTTAAGGGCAAGTTGGTTTTGTCTCATTCCGGGATAGATAAGCCCGGGAGCATTGGGAAGTACCGCCAGCGTGGCACTTTCTGCCCAGCTCAATTCATGAGGCTTGCGTCCAAAATAACGCCACGACGCCATTTCCAGCCCTACAACATTACCGCCGTAGGGCGCATGAGAGGCATAGAGTTCTAGGATTTCTTTTTTGGAGTCTCGCAATTCCAGTCGGGTGGACCAGATTAATTCAATGAATTTTTCAAAATAGTTGCGGTTTTCCCTGCGGGACATTCTGATTACCTGTTGGGTAATGGTGCTGCCACCGCGCACGGTCTTACCGGCTTTTAGGTTTGCTATCAAGGCTTTGGAAATCGAGATGGGATTGAAGCCGGGATGCGAGTAAAAATAGGCATCCTCGTACTGCAATAAACATTGCTCATATTTAAAGGGAACGCTATCCACCGCAGGAAACCGCCACTGCTCATCACTTGCAATATGCGCGTCCAGCAACCTCCCATCGCTACTTTCAATCACGGTAGAATAGGGCACTTCAAACAACCGCTCTGGAAGACAGGCCGCATACCAAATCGCCAAAATGACCACCACGGCACTTTTTAACTTGTGCCGCCAGAGCCAGTTTTTTGATCTGATAAAAAGTGTAGGCAATTAAAAAAGTTTATGTTGATTGATGTGAGTTCTACTTGGTAAAACTAGACGTTACAAGATACTTAAACAACATGCTCCAACCACTTTAATGAACAGAGGAATAAATGCCATTGAGAATTACATGAGTTCAATCTAAGCATGGTGTAAAATGCCGAACTGTAAATAGGGTCAAGTCGAGCGCCGTCGTTACTGAGTTAAATTATCATCTTCAAATCGTTATCGATCGTCCTTGAAATGACGCATCAGTTACATTTTTATACTATTTTGATTTACAAAAACCTATAAATTATGATGTCAAATTAACATAAGAACGATAGCGATGATGGATACTTTATCAAAGTGAAGCAGACCTTTGGAAACTAATCGCAGTTACTCAAGCTCAAAAGGAAAATCCCAGTTGCACTTCAACCTGTTCCTTTTCTTCGGTCTCATCATTGTTTAAATTACTGAGGGTTATTCCTAATAATCGTACGCTTTCGCGAAAGCTTTCTTGGTTCATGAGCTCCACGGCAATTTGAAGTATGTCAGCTTTTTTGCTGATGAATTGTGATACCGTTTTACTACGGGTCTGGGTCTTAAAATCGCGGTATTTGATCTTGAGCGTCACGGTTTTTCCTGCAATATTGGTTTTGGCAAGGCGTTTTTCTATCTCGGCAGCGATCTGGTCGAGGCGTTCTTTCATGAAGATTTCGCTGGAGATATTCTCTGAAAAAGTGCGTTCTGCGCCCAAAGACTTTCTGGTGCGGTTGGGTTTTACGGCACTCGTATGGATTCCTCTTACGGTGTCGTAATAATACGCGCCACTTTTACCGAAGTTGGTCGCTAGAAACTCCAGTGATTTTTGCTTGAGATCATAGCCATTGAAGATTCCATTTTGATACATTTTTTCGGCGGTCACCTTTCCTATTCCGTGAAATTTGCGGATTTCCAATTCTTCCAGAAATTGTTCTACCTCGGGCGGCGTGATGGTTTTTTGACCGTTGGGTTTGTTGTAATCGCTGGCTACCTTGGCAATGAATTTATTGATGGAAATTCCCGCGCTGGCGGTAAGTCCCGTTTCTTCATAGATCCTGCGGCGTATCTCGTAGGCGATGATGGTCGCACTGGGGAAGTTAAAATGATTTTGCGTGACATCTAGGTAGGCTTCATCCAGGGATAAAGGTTCTACCAGATCGGTATAGTCATGGAAGATCTCGCGGATTTGCTGCGACACTTCTCGATAAACCTCAAAACGGTGCTTTACAAAAATCAAATCAGGACACAGTCGTTTTGCAGTAACACTGGCCATCGCGCTGCGCACTCCATAAACTCGCGCTTCATAACTGGCGGCCGCCACGACACCACGATCACTACCGCCACCCACGGCGATGGGTTTTCCCTGCAATTCTGGATGGTCCCGCTGCTCTACAGATGCGTAGAATGCGTCCATATCCACGTGGATAATTTTACGATCTGTAAGTTGGTGAATGATGGGAATGGATTGATGTTAGAACCTAACAAAGATACTAACCGCATGATAATTTAAAGCCTAGAAATCAATATCGACATACTCTTGGTTCAAGGCTTTTTCTTTTAAAACAAAGGTTTATAATTAATTGTCTTCGTTTTTCATCAACTGATTAGTAACTTCATACAAGGTAATAGCAAGACTATGCACGACGTTCATACTGGAGTTTTTACCAAACATGGGAATGGAAACGGTATGATCTACTAGATTTATTTTTTCTATACCATTTCTTTCACTTCCCAGAATCAAAACGATCTTCTTGTGATCATTAAATTTAAAGTCTTGAAGTTTTGCGCTTTGATCCGTGATTTCAATTCCTACAATGGTGTTACCTTCTTGTTTTAAATTCTTAATGGTTTCGGCAAAATCAGTATAGACTTCATGCTCAATACTCGTTAGGGTATTTCTTGCCGTTTTCTGAACGATTCGGTTTTCCAACGGTGGCGAATTTTCATGCAAATAGATTTTTCAACACCAAAACTTTCTGCAACCCGGAAACACATTCCGATATTCTCGGGAGTTCGTATCGCATCGCAGACGATGGTGATCGGGAATTTAATTTCCTGGTTGTTAGTGTTGTTGTGTGTGAGTTGTTTTTGCATTTAACTAATAGCAGATTCCACTTTCCTAGGCACCATCGCATTCAATATATTGTAAACCTTATTCACATTCTTCACGTTCTCCACCGTGAGCAACAATCGCAGCCCGGCGCGGGTCTGTTTTTCTTTCATGTTCAAGACCTTGGGATTGTTTTGAACGGCTTTTAAAACGTTTGTAAAACTGGTGCTCTGATAAAATCCGCTTTGTTGATCACTCACAAAATAACCTATAAACTTGCCTTGCTTCATCACAATTTTTTCCAATCCTATGGAAGTCGCGAGCCATTTTATTTTCACACTGGTCAGTAAATCCTCTGCTTCATCGGGCAACGCACCAAAACGGTCTTCCAGCTCTTTTCTATACGCATCCAGTCCTTTCTCGTCGGTAACTTCATTGAGCTTTGAATACAGCGCCAGTCGCTCGGTAATTGAATTGATATAATCGTCTGGAAACAGCAATTCAAAGTCAGAGTCTATGGTAACATCGGTAACGTGCTGCTTTTCTTCTTTTTGTTCATAGAGATCGGCAAATTCATTTTCTTTAAGCTCGGTAATGGCTTCTGCGAGGATTTTCTGGTAGGTATCAAAGCCTATTTCGTTAATAAAACCACTTTGTTCACCGCCTAGAATATCTCCGCTTCCTCGTATTTCTAGATCTTTCATGGCGATATTAAAACCGCTACCCAGTTCGGAAAACATTTCCAATGCTTGGATGCGTTTGCGCGCATCATCGGTCATAACCTCGTAAGGCGGAGTTATAAAATAGCAAAATGCTTTTTTATTGCTTCGTCCCACACGACCACGCATCTGGTGCAGGTCTGAAAGTCCAAAGTTATTGGCATTATTGATAAATATCGTGTTGGCATTAGGCACATCCAGTCCGCTTTCTATAATGGTTGTGGAGACTAAGACATCAAACTCGCCATTGATAAAGGCAAGCATTAAATTCTCCAGTTTTTTTCCTTCCATCTGTCCGTGGCCTATGCCTACTTTGGCATCAGGAACAGATCGCTGTATAAGTCCTGCAACCTCTGTAATATTTTCTATGCGGTTGTGGACAAAAAATACTTGGCCACCTCGGGATATTTCATAGCTCACTGCATCGCGTATAATTTCTTCACTAAAGCGCACCACCTTGGTCTCCACGGGATGGCGGTTGGGCGGCGGTGTTTTTATAACACTTAGATCACGCGCTGCCATCAGTGAAAACTGCAAGGTTCTAGGTATGGGAGTCGCGGTAAGTGTGAGCGTATCAATATTCTCTTTGAGCGTTTTTAATTTATCCTTTACCGCAACGCCAAATTTTTGTTCTTCGTCAATTATCAGCAGACCCAGATCTTTAAATTTTATCGATTTACTCACAATTGATGGGTTCCTATCACAATATCGATGCTCCCATTTTCTAGACCTTCCAGAACTCCCTTGCGCTCTTTTGCCGTTCTAAAGCGGTTGAGATAATCCACTTTTACGGGCATGTCTGCGAGTCGCTCGTTAAAGGTTTTGGCATGTTGAAAAGCGAGTATGGTTGTGGGAACCAGCACCGCCACTTGTTTGCCGTTTACCGCCGCCTTAAATGCTGCACGTATGGCAACCTCAGTCTTGCCAAATCCCACATCACCACACACGAGTCGGTCCATGGGGCGATCGCTTTCCATGTCTCTTTTTACATCTTCGGTCGCGGTGCTTTGGTCTGGGGTGTCCTCATAGATAAAACTGGCCTCCAGCTCATTTTGCATATATCCGTCGGGATCGTATTGAAATCCTTTTTGAGCACGTCTTTTTGCATAGAGTTGAATCAGGTCAAATGCGATTTGTTTGACTTTTGTTTTCGTTTTCGCCTTGAGCTTTTTCCAGGCTGGGCTACCTAGTTTATAGATTTTGGGCGGCTTGGAATCCTTGCCCGCATAACGCGTTATTTTGTGCAATGAATGGATGGAAACGTAGAGGATGTCACGCTCGCCATAAATTAATTTTATCGCTTCCTGCTTCTGGCCGTTCACGTCTATTTTTTGTAGCCCGCCAAATTTTCCTATACCGTGATCGATGTGCGTGACATAATCTCCTATGACCAGCGTGTTGAGTTCCTTGATGGAAATCGCCTGTTTTTTTGCGTAACCGTTCTTGAGGTTGAACTTGTGATATCGGTCAAAGATCTGGTGGTCGGTATAGCAAACTATTTTTAAATCGTGGGAGATAAATCCACGGTAGAGCGGCATCACAACGGTCTTATAAACCACCTGCGCATTCATGTCCTCAAAGATATCCTTGAAGCGTTTTGCCTGTTGCGCACTGCTGCAAAACAGGTAGTTCTCATAACCTTTCTCTGTGTTTTCCTGCAGGTTTTCAATCAACAGATCAAATTGTTTATTGAAGGAAGGCTGCGGTGAGGTAGAGTAGGTGATCTGTCCGCTGGCGGTTGTAAACTCAATGAGGTTGTATTGTCCCAGTTGGTTTTTGATCAGCGTGGCGTCGGCAAAAATCTCGTCGGGTGTCAACTGTCTTATTTCTCCCTGTAATTTATTGTAGGCTTGTTCCGCTTTCGCGAAAAGCTGATCCAAACGTCCCCACAACATCTCTACGTTCATCGAGAATACGACCGTCTTGTTGGAAAGATATTCCAAAAAACTCTGCCGCTTTTCCTCCGACTTTTTGTTCTCCACATTGGGAATGATCGAGATCTTTTTAACCTGATCCTTGGACAGTTGAGTCTCCACATCAAAAACACGTATGGAGTCTATCTCATTGCCAAAAAACTCCATGCGGTACGGCTCATCGTTTGAAAACGAAAAGACATCGAGAATTCCACCACGCAGTGAGAATTCGCCCGGTTCGGTCACAAAATCTACTCGTTTGAACTTGTATTCAAACAGGACTTCATTAGCAAAATCGATGGAGATCTGTTCTCCCACAGAAATTTTCAAGGTATTCTTCTCCAGCTCTTTGCGCGTGACTACTTTTTCAAAAAGTGCGTCTGGATAGGTGACGATCACGGCTGGTTTCTTGCGCGAATTGATACGATTCAACACCTCAGCACGCAGCAGGACATTTGCATTATCCGTTTCCTCGATCTGGTAGGGACGGCGGTAACTGCCCGGATAGAAAAGCACCTTTTCCTCACCGATCATTTTTTCAAGGTCATTGAGGTAAAAAGCAGCCTCTTCCTTGTCATTTGCGATGATTAAAAAAGGCTTTTCAACCTGGGCAAAAGCAGTTTTTAAAACGATGGAAAGTGCGCTGCCATTGAGTCCACTTATAGTGTGGGAACCTTGACTTTTTTCAAGGATTTTTTTCAAATGCGCGGTCTGGTCGGCATTTGAAAACTGATCGAGGATAGTAGTAAAACTCATAAAGTGTCAAAGATAAAATGCTTAGCAGCTTTGAAGGACTTTTTGAGAAAAAATTAATTAGGTATTAAGTATTAGGTGTTAAGACATATTTTCTTACATCGCGCGCATTTGCAATGCCACAGCATAGGCATAGGTCTTCTTATGTGGTAACGCGCGTTGCAAATGCGCAATAAGAGCACACACATCCAACGATGCGCGCGACAAGTATGGTAGTTTCGTTTTGATTTAAGTTTAAATTTAAATTTGAAACATTAAAACAACCTTAGCAACTCACGGACATCCTAGGTTCTATTTTTAGAGCATGGAAAAATTTGATGTATTTGTTTTTGGGACTGGAAGTGCAGGCCAATTAGTGGCAAAGCAATGTGTGGAAGCGGGTAAAAAAACCGCGATCATAGATGTTAGGGATTATGGCGGGACTTGCTCACAACGCGGTTGCGATCCCAAAAAACTAATGCTCGCATCCATGGAGGCCTTTGAGTTTGCAAAAAACATGGTGGGCGACGGTATCGTAAAAGCGCCAGTAATAGATTTTAACGCCGCGCACAATTATGCAAAACGATACACGGCAAACATTCCACAAAACACCGAGAAAAACTTTAAAAAAGCGGGAATCACCTGCCTTCACGGCGAGGGCTGCATTCATTGATAAAAACACTGTTGAAGTAGGCGGTAAACAGTACCAGTCCGATGTTTTTGTGATCGCCACGGGATTAAAGCCCATGAAGTTGGGAATTCCAGGAGAAGAATTTATGCTGACCTCACCAGACTTTTTTGAACTGGAACAAGCGCCCAAAAAGGTAGTTTTTGTAGGCGCCGGTTACGTGGGAATGGAATTCAGCCACATGTTGCACCGTTCTGGATCGCAGGTAACCATTTTAGAACAGGGCGGTCAGATACTTAATCCGTTTGAGGAATTTACGGCAGGCCTGCTTGAAAAAGCTACGGGCAAAATGGGAATCGACATCCGTAAAAACGCCCGTGTTTCCAGCATTGAAAAAGATGGTGACGGCCGCTATATCGTTTATTATTATAAGGATGACGTCATGCACCAGATCACGACCGACTGCGTTTTTAATACTGCGGGACGGGTCGCCTCCATCGACTCTTTACATTTGGAAAAAGCAGGAGTCGTTACTGATAAGAAGGGTGTTGTTGTAAACTCCCGATTTCAAAGCACCACAAATCCCAATATTTATGCCTGCGGAGACGTCTCAAATCAAAACCTCCCGCTCACACCATTGAGCAGCCGCGAGGCAAAGGTTGCCGCCGATAATATTACCAAGGGCAAACGGGAGTTCGATTACCTCAACATTCCCAGTGTCGCTTTTACCATACCCAATTGTGGCGGTATAGGAATGACTGAGAAGCAGGCCGCAAATTCAGGCAAGACGTTCAAGGTCATTGAAAAAGATGCCAGTGACTGGTTCAATAACAAAAGGATCAACGCTGGATATTACGCCTATAAACTCATCATTGAAGAAGAAACCGACTTGATCCTCGGTGCGCACATTCTTGGGTATGAAGCCAGCGAGCAGCTCAACATGTTTGCGATCGCGATGAAGGCAGGAATGACACTTGACGAGCTTCAGGACACTATTTTTACCTATCCCAGCTGGGGAAATGATCTCATCAGTTATTAACTTTTATTGGTGGATAATCATTTGGGCGCTCCCTTTAAAGTTGCTCCCGCAACTATAAAGGTCAGGCTATCCGCTCTATCTTTTAAACCGCTACCGCGCTTTAAAAGGATGCCGCTCCTATCCTTAGCGGAATATTGAAGTTGTAATTCAAATCCAAATTAAAGTGCTGAACCTTTGGCATCAGTAACGTGTTGCTTTTCTTCCTTTTGCTCGTAAAGATCGGCAAATTCATTTTCTTTAAGTTCGGTAATGGCCTCGGCGAGGATTTTCTGGTAGGTATCAAAGCCTATTTCATTAATAAAACCACTTTGCTCACCGCCTAGAATATCTCCGCTTCCTCGTATTTCTAGATCTTTCATGGCGATATTGAAACCGCTACCCAATTCGGAAAACATTTCCAATGCTTGGATTCGTTTGCGCGCATCATCGGTCATAACCTCGTAAGGCGGAGTTATAAAATAGCAAAATGCCTTTTTATTGCTTCGTCCCACACGACCACGCATCTGGTGCAGGTCTGAAAGCCCAAAGTTGTTGGCATTATTGATAAATATCGTGTTGGCATTGGGAACATCCAGTCCGCTTTCTATAATGGTTGTGGAGACTAAGACGTCAAACTCGCCATTAATAAAGGCAAGCATTAAATTCTCCAGTTTTTTCCCTTCCATCTGTCCGTGGCCTATTCCCACTTTGGCATCAGGAACAGATCGCTGTATAAGTCCTGCAACCTCTGTAATATTTTCTATGCGGTTGTGGACAAAAAATACTTGGCCACCTCGGGATATTTCATAGCTCACTGCATCGCGTATAATTTCTTCACTAAAGCGCACCACCTTGGTTTCCACGGGATGGCGGTTGGGCGGCGGTGTTTTTATAACACTTAGATCACGCGCTGCCATCAGTGAAAACTGCAAAGTTCTAGGTATGGGAGTCGCGGTAAGTGTGAGCGTATCAATATTCTCTTTGAGCGTTTTTAATTTATCCTTTACCGCAACGCCAAATTTTTGTTCTTCGTCAATTATTAATAAGCCTAAATCTTTGAATTTAATGGATTTACTCACAAGTTGATGGGTTCCTATCACGATATCGATGCTTCCATTTTCTAGGCCTTCCAGAACTCCCTTGCGCTCTTTTGCCGTTCTAAAGCGGTTGAGATAATCCACTTTTACGGGCATGTCTGCGAGTCGCTCGTTAAAGGTTTTGGCATGTTGAAAAGCGAGTATCGTTGTAGGAACCAGCACCGCAACTTGCTTTCCATTTACCGCAGCTTTAAACGCCGCACGTATGGCAACTTCTGTCTTTCCAAATCCTACATCACCACACACGAGTCGGTCCATGGGGCGATCGCTTTCCATATCTCTTTTTACATCTTCGGTCGCCGTGCTTTGGTCTGGCGTGTCCTCGTAGATAAAACTGGCCTCCAGCTCATTTTGCATATATCCGTCGGGATCGTATTGAAATCCTTTTTGAGCACGTCTTTTTGCATAGAGTTGAATCAGGTCAAATGCGATTTGTTTGACTTTTGTTTTCGTTTTCGCCTTGAGCTTTTTCCAGGCCGGACTACCTAGTTTATAGATTTTGGGCGGCTTGGAATCCTTGCCCGCATAACGCGTTATTTTGTGCAATGAATGGATGGAAACGTAGAGGATATCACGCTCGCCATAAATTAATTTTATCGCTTCCTGCTTCTGGCCGTTCACGTCTATTTTCTGCAGCCCGCCAAATTTCCCAATCCCGTGATCGATGTGCGTCACGTAATCTCCTATGACCAGCGTGTTGAGTTCCTTGATGGAAATCGCCTGTTTTTTTGCGTAACCGTTCTTAAGGTTGAACTTGTGATATCGGTCAAAGATCTGGTGGTCGGTATAGCAAACTATTTTTAAATCGTGGGAGATAAATCCACGGTAGAGCGGCATCACAACGGTCTTATAAACCACCTGCGCATTCATGTCTTCAAAGATATCCTTGAAGCGTTTTGCCTGTTGCGCACTGCTGCAAAACAAGTAGTTCTCATAACCTTTTTCTGTGTTTTCCTGCAGGTTCTCAATCAACAGGTCAAATTGTTTATTGAAGGAAGGCTGCGGTGAGGTAGAGTAGGTGATCTGTCCGCTGGCGGTTGTAAACTCAATGAGGTTGTATTGTCCCAATTGGTTTTTGATCAGCGTGGCGTCGGCAAAAATCTCGTCGGGTGTCAACTGTCTTATCTCGCCCTGTAATTTGTTGTAGGCTTGTTCCGCTTTCGCGAAAAGCTGATCTAGACGTCCCCATAACATCTCTACGTTCATCGAGAATACGACCGTCTTATTGGAAAGATATTCCAAAAAACTCTGCCGCTTTTCCTCTGACTTTTTATTCTCAACATTGGGAATAATAGAGATCTTTTTTACCTGATCCTTGGACAGCTGAGTCTCCACATCAAAAACACGTATGGAGTCTATTTCATTGCCAAAAAACTCTAATGCGATACGGCTCATCGTTTGAAAAGGAAAACACATCCAGTATTCCACCTCTCAATGAAAACTCACCAGGCTCAGTAACAAAATCTACCCGCTTAAATTTATATTCAAAGAGAACCTCATTGGCAAAATCGATGGAGATCTGTTCTCCCACAGAGATTTTCAAGGTATTTTTCTCCAGCTCTTTGCGCGTGACTACTTTCTCAAAAAGTGCGTCTGGATAGGTGACGATCACGGCTGGTTTCTTACGTGAATTGATACGATTCAACACCTCGGCGCGCAGCAACACATTTGCATTATCCGTTTCCTCAATCTGATAGGGACGACGGTAACTGCCCGGATAAAAGAGTACTTTTTCTTCACCGATCATTTTTTCAAGATCGTTCAGATAAAATGCAGCCTCTTCCTTATCATTTGCGATGATTAAAAAAGGCTTTTCAACCTGGGCAAAAGCAGTTTTTAAAACGATGGAAATTGCGCTGCCGTTGAGTCCGCTTATGGTGTGGGAACCTTGACTTTTTTCAAGGATATTTTTCAAATGCGCGGTCTGGTCGGCATTTGAAAACTGATCGAGAATAGTAGTAAAACTCATAAAGTGTCAAAGATAAAATGCTTAGCAGCTTTGAAGGACTTTTTGACAAAAAATTAATTGGAGGTATTAAGTATTAGGTATTAAGACTTTTCTAGTCGCGCGCATTTGCAATGCCATCCGCATACCCATTTTTTTATTATGTAGTGCACTGCAAATGCGCAATAAAGAGCACACATCAATAGATGCGCGCGACAAGTAAGAAATCAATAATGCAAAAGGATACTAGGTTTGAGATTTAAATTCAGGTCAACTGTACTCTTGTCTTTGATTTAAGTAGGTTGAAACATTAAAACAACCTTAGCAACTCACGGACATCCTAGGTTCTATTTTTAGAGCATGGAAAAATTTGATGTATTTGTTTTTGGGACTGGAAGTGCAGGTCAATTAGTGGCAAAGCAATGTGTGAAAGCGGGTAAAAAAACCGCGATCATAGATGTTAGGGATTATGGCGGGACTTGCTCACAACGCGGTTGCGATCCCAAAAAACTAATGCTCGCGTCCATGGAGGCCTTTGAGTTTGGCAAAAACATGGTGGGCGACGGTATTGTAAAAGCGCCAGTAATGGATTTTAACGCCGCGCACAATTATGCAAAACGATACACGGCAAACATTCCACAAAACACCGAGAAAAACTTTAAAAAAGCGGGAATCACCTGCCTTCACGGCGAGGGCTGCATTCATTGATAAAAACACTGTTGAAGTAGGCGGTAAACAGTACCAGTCCGATGTTTTTGTGATCGCCACGGGATTAAAGCCCATGAAATTGGGAATTCCAGGAGAAGAATTTATGCTGACCTCACCAGACTTTTTTGAACTGGAACAACCGCCCAAAAAGGTAGTTTTTGTAGGCGCCGGTTACGTGGGAATGGAATTCAGCCACATGTTGCAGCGTTCTGGATCGCAGGTAACCATTTTAGAACAGGGCGGTCAGATACTTAATCCGTTTGAGGAATTTACGGCAGGCCTGCTTGAAAAAGCTACGGGCAAAATGGGAATCGACATCCGTAAAAACGCCCGTGTTTCCAGCATTGAAAAAGATGGTGACGGCCGCTATATCGTTTATTATTATAAGGATGACGTCATGCACCAGATCACGACCGACTGCGTTTTTAATACTGCGGGACGGGTCGCCTCCATCGACTCTTTACATTTGGAAAAAGCAGGAGTCGTTACTGATAAGAAGGGCGTTGTTGTAAACTCCCGATTTCAAAGCACCACAAATCCCAATATTTATGCCTGCGGAGACGTCTCAAATCAAAACCTCCCGCTCACACCATTGAGCAGCCGCGAGGCAAAGGTTGCCGCCGATAATATTACCAAGGGCAAACGGGAGTTCGACTACCTCAACATTCCCAGTGTCGCTTTTACCATACCCAATTGTGGCGGTATAGGAATGACTGAGAAGCAGGCCGCAAATTCAGGCAAGACGTTCAAGGTCATTGAAAAAGATGCCAGTGACTGGTTCAATAACAAAAGGATCAACGCTGGATATTACGCCTATAAACTCATCATTGAAGAAGAAACCGACTTGATCCTCGGTGCGCACATTCTTGGGTATGAAGCCAGCGAGCAGCTCAACATGTTTGCGATCGCGATGAAGGCAGGAATGACACTTGACGAGCTTCAGGACACTATTTTTACCTATCCCAGCTGGGGAAATGATCTCATCAGTTATTAACTTTTATTGGTGGATAATCATTTGGACGCTCCCTTTAAAGTTGCTCCCGCAACTATAAAGGTCAGGCTATCCGCTCTATCTTTTAAACCGCTACCGCGCTTTAAAAGGATGCCGCTCCTATCCTTAGCGCAGGGATCTTCACTTCAATTAAAGTGTTTTAGTATGTAAAATCCATAAAATTTTTGATCGCTTGAAGTTATTGATAGAGGTTTTTTGTCATCCTAAATATTGTTCAACTAACTTAAATCACAACATGATTTTTGTAACTTAGAAATCTAAAAGTAACACCGCATAACTTGAAAAAGAATATCATTTTACTTTGCCTTTTTTTATGCATCGTCAGCTGCACTCAAAAGCCGGTAATAAATAGAATAGATTTAGAAAAAAGCGATAGTTTTAAAGGTTCTCCTAATGATCCGTTTAGATATCCCGTCATCAAAACAGGTGATGAAGAAATTGACTCACTTATCAATCACGACTTTAAAAATAGGATGACTGACAATAGATTTAAAAATGAGTCGGTTGAGGCTGCGATGCAAGATTGGTCTGAGAATGGTATCGGTTATCTAGATTATGAGGTCAGTTTTAATGAAAACGATTTACTTTCGTTTCATGTAACCTCAGAGTTTTTCGGGAGTTACCTCACACGATCGACAAGTTATTTTAATTATGATATATCAACAGGAATGCCGCTTCAGCTCAAGGACGTTCTAAAAATGTCATCTCCTTTTACAACGAGATTAAAGAAGGATAAGAATGAACTTTTCGCGAAAGCGAAAATAGAAATCCAAATCCAAAACCTGATAAAGACGCAAAATTCGATCTACGCCCAGAACGCTGGGAGTTGCCCTCATTTTTTTCATGCTAACCAGCATCCTCAAAAGGGAAAGACTCCAGAGGTTGTAACATGTTGCTAGCTAATCCTTGGTTTTAATTCTAGTTTTCTAGCAAGAGCCTAAGCTTGTCGCCATTCTACAAATTTCTTGAACGGGTTGGTCTTGGCATTTTTAGCTCCGTGGATTCCCGTGGCAATTAATAAAATAACCGCACAAACAATTGCGGTATAGGCAATATTAGAATAATCATCCTGATGGCGTACAAATATTGCTGCCAGCGCCCAGACTCCCACGAGGGCAAACTCGCGCATATTGCGATAAATAACCATTCCCAGATTTACAAGAAACGCCACGACGATCATTGCAATGGTAACATAGATCTGGACATCTATTGAAATTTCAAAAATGCTGTTGAGCCAGGCACTGAAGTTTGCAATAGTTGCAACACTTATCCACCCTGAATACAAACACAGTGGCCACCATACAAAAGCAATGATGGGAAACGGCGCATCCCATATTTCCATGTCCAGTTTCCTTACGCACATTAACAAACTTATCAGAATTCCCAGCATGCAGATTATGGAAATCGCTACCATTTCCTCCAACCAAAATGCGACCCAAGCCGTACAAAAGATATTTGCAATCAAAAAATAGGGCGCGGTAGTCTTCACAAAATCAGTTTTGTAGGATGGGACGCCTTTTTCAGGGACAGCGGTACTCGTTCTAGCAAAAGCGGAATACACTCCATAAACTCCAAAGACCATCAACATTAAAAAGATCAATCCCCAGATAGAAAACGCATAACTAGCTGGCGTAAATAAGTTGTTGTATTCAGCACTAAGGTCGCCTACGGTCTTGCCGTTAAAATTTCCCGTGTTTGCATAGCCGTTCCAGGCAATAAGAATTATAATGCTTAAAAGATTAAGTATGGAGTAGGTTTTTCTAGTCATAAAAGCTAAGATAGAACCACTGTACGATTCTCAATGATCTTTGACTTTACTTTATCATATATTTAGCTACACAACTGTTCCGGCAACTAATGAGTACAGACGGATCGACGACTGACAATCGACAACTGACATAAGATGGGAAACCTGCGGTTTCTGACTTAGGACGTAAGACTTTTTTTAGTTTTTGTAGAACTAACCTCCCACCTTCCTGCATCCGACGAGAGTAGCGAGAGGAATGCACTTTTAGGGAGCTTTTTCACACAGCTTTCCAAACTAATTTCTTACGACAGAGTCATCAACAAAAAGACAGACAAAAGATGGGAAACCTGCGGTTTCTGACCTAGGACGTAAGACTTTTTTGATTGTTCTAATGTATCGTTTCACTTCCATTCTCCGTGAACCTCACCCCAACCCTCTCCAAAAGAGAGGGAGCTTAATTTTAGCTAGCTAAAATTTTGTTTGTGCTTTCAGCTTTCTCCATCCAGTTAATTAACTATTAACCGATAACAGGTAACTATTTCCACACAAGACCTTTTCTGCACCCAGCCCAACAATCATTAACCATTAACTGATAACTATTTCCACACGGAATCTTCTCTGCATCCAGCCCAACAACCATTAACCGTTAACTGATAACCAATAACTATTTCCATCCAGCCTGATAACCATTAACCGTTAAATAATAACAATTTTCACACGAGACCTTCTCTCCATCCAGCCTGATAACTATTAACTATTAACCGTTAACTAATAACCATTAACCATTTCAATCTCTAATTAAACAACGCCTTAAAAAGATCATTCCCATTGGCATAGAGCATGAGGGAAAGTAGGACTACGATCCCAACAATTTGTGCGCGTTCCAAGAATTTATCACCCGGCTTGCGACCGGTAATCATCTCATAGAGCAAGAACATCACGTGACCTCCATCCAGTGCTGGAATGGGCAAAATATTCATGATCGCCAGAATAAAGGATATAAATGCCGTAGTTGCCCAGAAAGCCGTCCAGTCAAAAGTATCTGGATACAACTTTGCAATAGTTCCAAAACCGCCCAACTGGCTTGCTCCCTTTTTAGTAAATACATATTTAAATTGGACTATATAATCGTGCATCGTCCAGTAACCCTTGGAAATTCCAGAGGTAATACTTTCGGAAAGTGTATAATCCCGTCGATTGCTTGTGCCAAAATTCTCATCAATGGGTTCCATTTTAATCTGAAACTTTTCTTCTCTGAAAGTTTCATTTTTGGTGGCAGTAACCGTTTTTTCAATACCATCCTTGACAAGAACAACATTAAAGTCCTCATCATCCTTTGCTATGTTGTTGAGTGCATAACTCACATCGGTCTGATATTTAACGGGATAACCCGCAACAGAAATTATATCTGAGCCCACTTCCATACCCAGTTCTTCTCCATAACCACCGGGTACGACCTCAGTAATAGTGAACTCAAAACGCGGACTCAACGATGCACTCACTCCGGCTTCAAACAGACGGCTTCCTATATCATCTGGAATATCTACAATAGCAGGCTCACCATTTCTCATTACCGTGACCGTATTAATATCTCTGAAAATAAGGCGGTGGTTGAGCATCGATCCCACTTCCAGCGTGTCCTGATTGATCAACAGGACTTGATCTCCCTGTTGAAAACCTATATCTTCAAGGGTTTTGGGAAAGCCATAACCATCTTCATAATCAGTACCTAGTGCAACGGTGGTTCCATTGTTAAAAACCAAACATATATAAATGATAAAACCTACCATCACGTTGACAAAAACACCACCCAGCATGATGATCAATCGCTGCCACGCCGGCTTAGAACGGAACTCGTATTCCTTGGGTTCTTGCGCCATCTGTTCCTTGTCCATGCTCTCGTCGATCATCCCAGAGATTTTTACATAACCTCCCAGCGGCAACCAGCCTATTCCATAGATGGTTTCTCCTATTTTTTTCTTGAATAGGGAGAATTTGATATCAAAAAACAGGTAGAATTTCTCCACTCGGGTCTTGAACAATCGGGCGGGAATAAAGTGTCCCAGCTCGTGCAGAACGATGAGCAGGGACAGGCTCATTAAGAAATTTATGATGAGAACAACCGTGGGGTGCATAGGGTAAAATTAGAAACTGCAAAAATAGGTCATTGCAGCCAGTTCACAGCACGCGTTGCACCATTTACCGTACCAGGATCTGTCGTGTAATCTGTCCGGTACTGGTCTCGATCTTTAATAAATAGACACCGCCGGAATTAGGTAAATTATCCATTTCAATGCGGTTTTTTGGATTTTCATTTTTGAATACCGAGATCAACCTGCCGCTCAGGTCGTATAATTCATAGCCCAACAAGTCGGTTGCGGTGCTTTTCACGATGATAAAGTCAGTTGCTGGGTTGGGGTAAACTTGTAGTTCCGCTTTCGCGAAAGCGTCATTATTACTAAGTGTGCTACTATTGTTGCGACTTAACGTGTGCGCATCTGGATCTATCAAAACCTCGGCCACGGTAAAGCCAGGGTCAAACGTAAACGACTGCCCGCTGGAAGTTGTGGACGCAATTACATCCATTACCTCGCCCGAAGTGCCCAATAATCGCAAGGGTAGATCCACCTCAAAAAAGGAAACCGAGTTGTGTGACTGCGATTGGAAAATCTGTACTTCAACAGTTGTTGAGCTGTTATTTCTCCACTCCACATTATGCTGGGGATGGCCCTCGCCATAGATCCAGTCGTTGAAAAATTCGTCGAGATTTGTTCCAGAAACCTGCTCCGCCACATTTTTGAAATCGGTAGTAACGGCATAATCAAAGGAGAGGTCTGGATCGTTTAAATAGCTTTGTAGCACGGTTTTAAAAGTCGCATCGCCCAGTTTCCTGCGCAGGGTATGCAAGACCATTGCCCCTTTATTATAGCTCAATCTACTGTTAAAAACGCGGCCTACGCTCAAGGTGTCCTGTGCGGGAACATGTACGCTGCCATCGTTGGACCTGGTTACAAACTCGTTCACCGAGATGCGCCAGTTCTTGAACGCATTATCACCATCCAGCTCTTCTATGGTCTTTCCGGTCGCATAGGTCGCAAAACTCTCGTTGAGCCAGATGTCCTGCCAGCTACCGCAGGTCACCTTATTGCCAAACCACTGGTGCGCCAGCTCGTGCGCGATCAGGTTGCGACTGAAGTTTCCCATAAAACTAATGGTCGTGTGTTCCATGCCACCGCCCCACCCGAACTGGGCATGACCATACTTCTCATTTCTAAACGGATAGACACCAAATTCTTCCTCAAAAAACTCCATGATGGGAATGGTAACCGGCGTGCTGGCCTGCGCGGTGGAAAGACTTTCTGGATACACATAGTTATCGATGTTGAGCGGGAAGGTCATGTTGCTCACGACATCTGTATATTTCACATAGTTAGTTGCCGCAAATGCAATCAGATAAGCAGGAATGGGATGTTCATGCACCCAGCGGAATCGTTTTCCCGTTGCGGTGACGGTCTCAGAAGTGAGCAGGCCGTTAGATACTCCCGTATTTCCCGTGGGAACATTGAGAATGACCTCGGTACGGTCTATCTTATCGTTGAGGTCTTGTTTTGTGGGCCACCACGCTTTTGCGCCATAAGGCTCTGAAAGCGTCCACACCACTCCAGCACCGTTGTGAGTGGTCTGCTCAAAACTACCAAAACCACTGGAAATGGGATTGCCGCTATAGACTACAGTTAGCGAGTCCAGTGTCCCGGCGATCTGGGTTGAGGGAAGATCTATCAACAATCCATCACTGGAATTATGCGTAAAAGTGAGCGGCTGGCCGCGCTGGGAAACCTGGGTGACGTTGATGTTAGACGCAAGATCCAATAGTATATCGTTCAAGTCATCCACGGCCTCAAAATGGTGGGTCACCATTCCCGAGATGATGGGGGAATCTACATCCACGTCCAGCTCCAGGCGTACATATTTAAGATCGTACTGGGTGGTCGCGCTATTGCTGGAGTAGGTCGTCATGTCCAGCAGCTGTGATTTGGCACGGCATTGCTCCACGTGATCCTGGTAGAAGTTGGCATCAAATGGCGATTGGGCTTGTAGGGATTCCGCTTTCGCGAAAGCTAAGACCAGAACTAAGATCATCAATTTTTTAAACATGAGTTTTAAAGTTAGGTTTTAGTTACAGCCGCTACAAACTACATCAATTAGATCGTAAATTTGCAAAAAAGTATATTAAATGCTTGATTTTCTGAAGAAAAATAAATGGCGTATTTTATTTATGCTGGTATTGTGCGGTTGCATTCTTGCGGCATTTCAATATGCACTTACTCCAGAGAAGACGCTTAAAATCCTACAACCTGACGAGTTTGATCCCGCACTGGTGGACGATAGTATGTTATTTGTCAAAAAATACCACAAGATCGCTCCATTCTCGTTGATCAACCAGAATGGCGATACTATAACGCAAAAAGATTATAAAGGCAAGATCTATGTAGCCGATTTCTTTTTCACGACCTGTCCCAGCATCTGCCCCATAATGACCGAGAATATGTTGCTTGTTCAAGAAGAATTTAAAAACGACCCAGAGGTAATGATCCTTTCCCACAGCGTGACCCCAGAAATAGATAGCGTCTCGGTACTCAAAAAATACGCGGTGAAAAAGGGCGTTATCGATGAAAAGTGGAATCTTGTAACTGGTGACCGCAAACAGATCTATGACCTCGCGCGCAAGTCATATCTCGCTGCCAAAGAAAATAAATACGGTGGGGAATATGCCATGATCCACACAGAAAACTTTCTACTTGTAGATAAAGAAGGACGTTTGCGCAGCCGTTCTTATGACGGTACAAGTGTAGAGGATGTCAAGGCACTCATTGATGATATTTACATCTTAAAAAATATTTACAATGAGAAGTAATGGAGAAGTTTTGAGTTTTTGCAAATTGTCCTATTGATGTATTTTTGCAAAAAATTAAAATAGAATGACCAAGTCAGTTTTTACCTTATTATTTATAAGTATCGCAACTCTTGCTTTTGCTCAAGACGATACCGCCACTCCACAGGATTCTCTATGGACCAATGGCGGGACCTTTCAATTTCTTTTCAATCAAAGTGCCTTTAATGCCGAGTGGCAAGGTGGTGGAACATCAAATATTGCAGGAAACGCGGGAGTCAACTACGATGTAAACTATAAGAACGGTCGCACATCCTGGGATAATAAATTGATATTGGAATTCGGTCTGACCAGACAGGAAGATTCTGAGTTTTCAAGAAAGACTAATGACCGCATAGAATTTAACTCAGTTTACGGCTATGAAATCAGTACCGACAGCAGCTGGTCGTATTCGTTTTTTGTTAATGCGTTGACTCAATTTGCAAAGGGATATCGTTTTGGCGAGGATGAAGATGGTAATGAGACAAGAACAGAACGGACGCATTTTTTATCTCCGGGCTATTTTCAAGCTGGACCGGGTATGTTATATAAGCGTGATGAAAACTTCACGGTGAATATTGCTCCTGCAACGGCGCGTCTTATCGTGGTTGATGATATGTTTACCTCACAAGTGGGTTATGAGGATGGGGACTATTTTGGCATAGACGCGGGAGAATCCAGCCGCATATGAATTTGGTGCTTCCATCAATACGCTTTATAATTTCACTATCGCCGAAAATATAACCATGGATAATGTATTACTTCTTTATTCCAACTACCTGGACCAGCCAGGAAATGTAGATATCAATTACAGCGCAGCGGTAAACATGAAGGTAAATGATTGGTTAAGTGCTAATCTTATATTCCAGGCGATCTATGATGACAATGCCGTAGGAGCTTTTCAGGTGCGTGAGGTTTTTGGGCTAGGACTGAATTATAAGTTGTAGTTTAAACTTCTTTTTTCATAGGGGTAGGCTGAAGCCTACCCCTATGAAAAATTAATATTTCTATTCAAAGCTAAAATCCTACATAAAACCGAAAGGTTTTATGTAGGATTTTTTCAGATCTGGATCAATTAACACATTGCAATGTCCCACGATTACATTCGTGGATCTGTTAAAAAGAGAAGGCAAAGCTTAATCCTAAGCACCATTCCATCATTTATACCAAAAGAATTCTAAACTATTGGAAGCTAGGACTTCTTTAGTAAACTTATGGTTTTATGTAGAGGATTTTTTTCAAATCTAGATCTTATAATAAGTCGCTATGTGCCAAGATCACTTAGCGTTTTTTAAAAGCAATATTCCTCAACGTATAGTTCACAAGGGTAGGCTTGAGCCAACCCTTGTAAAAGGCGTAGTACTGATAACTTGTACCTATTTACTAATAACTACTTACTCTTAGTCGTGTCTTTTTTCTTTCCAAAAAGTCCCTTGATCAATCCACCAGCTGCTTCCTTGACTTTGTCTTTTGCAGCTTCTTCATCTTTTTTTACGGGATCTTTGGTCGCAGTGGAATCTACTGGCTTCTTGCCGCCGCCATTTAAAATATCTTTAATGCCACCTAGTGGATCTTTACCACTTAGAGCATCGTTTACCGCACCGGTCAGTGTTTCCTTTCCTTTATCCTTGAGTTTTTGCTTTTGGATTTCTACGATCTGATTGGTAAGTGTGGTTACCGCACCTTTGATATCCACGTTAACTTGGGGCGCAAGCATGGATCCCGATAACCGCACGGGTAGGGGAACACTCATATTCTCTACCTCTTTTGCCTCTAGCCTTGAAAGCAGGCTCGCTCCTTCCTTACCTAGATATTTTGCGGGAAGATTGAGGTTGAGCGTGTAGTTCATTTCGTTTTCAAGACTGTGTGATCCACCTGCGGTAATATTTATGTCCCTTATCTTAAAATCAAATGGTGCCACCTGTACGGCTCCATCTTTGAAATTGAGCTTGGTGGTTATATCTGACAAATTGAGTTTGCTCAAGTCCAAAAAGTCCATGCGCTCGTTCAATTTGCTCAACAACGGATTGCTGGAAACATCTACATCTTTAGTCAGTAATTGTGCAAGGGCATTTCCTGCAAGACTTGAAAGGATCGGTGAGAGATCGTTGGTCAGGTTTCCGGTCAGTTCCATATCAGTATTGATCTTTCCTTGCAGCGCACTTATGATGGGAACAAATTTCTGGAACATGTCAAATCCCTGGAAAGACTGGGCAATATCCAGATTTTTCATGTCCAGCAACATCCTGAAATTTGGGTTTTCTCCCTTGGTACTAAATGTACCATTGATGCCTATGTTCCCACCAAAAATATCGGTCTTCACATTATTCAGTGTCATGGTCTCATCGCGTATTATTGCAGCACCAGATACGTTTTTAAGGCTAAGGCCATCATATAGCACTTCTGTGATTGCAAAATCCAGGTTGGCATCCAGAAATGCGGGTATTTTGATTGCTTCTTCCGTCGTGGTCTTCACGGGAGTTGAAGATTTCTCGGTCTTAGCAACCGTTTCCGTCGCAGGAGTCATAAAATCAGCTGCATCCAGTTTATTGGACCTTACAGAAAACTGACCTTTGAGCCCTTGATCTTGCAGCATAAAACCGATCAGGTTATCGATGGTTCCAGTTGCCTGTAGATCTGTGTTTCCAGTCTTGGCGTTGAATTCCTTTAGTTTAATTCTTGCCGTAGTAAGATCTATATCTGCTTTTGAGATGGCAAATGGTTTGGTAAAAGCCTCGCCTTCATAGAGAAAATCGGTAAGAACAATCGTTCCTCGAGTATTAATACGCTCGTAGCGCTCTTTTTCAATGCTCTCCATGTCAAATTTGGCATCCATGTCCAGTGCCAGTTTTCCATCCAGCTTCATGTTATCGGGTAGCGGGAACGACTGGGAGAGGTTTTTAAAGTTTAGATTACCTCTGGCGTTGAGATCCACATTCATATTTGATGTCAGGTTGCGTATTATCGCACCACCGGTCAAGCGATCTCCACCTATGGTAAATGCGACGTTTTTAATATCTGCATACGTATCATCCACCAGACCGGTATCATTGATAATATGAGCATCAATAATTATATCGGTTACTTTTTGGGGCAGGTCGGGATATTTGAACGAGGCATTGTTAGAGGTGATGTTGATATTTAATTTTGGAATGTAGGTGTCGTCCACCACGCCCTTAATGGTTCCATCTACCTTAAAATCTCCAGTTGTCGTGATACCTTCCATGTTTTTGCGGTAGGTCTCTGGGATCATTGCAAAAAAGTTTTTAAAGTCCGAAGAAGGTGTTATAAAGCTTAGATCCACCAGCGTTGAGTTTTCTTCCAGATCTACAAAACCATTCATTTTTAATTCGAGATCATTGATAAAGGCCTTATTTTCCTGAAAAGTATATTTCTGTGCCTCCAGATCCATTAATATATCGGCATCCAGTTTTACGGATTGACCAGATAAATAAGCAATGCTGTCTAGTGAGTAGAACACTTCAGCTTCTGTATAAGTATCGAGCGTACTGTTTTCAAGGGAAAAATCACCATTTCCTGTATGATTCATGTTCTTGATGACCAGTAGATTTTTACTTACTGCATCATCATAAGTAATCATGGCGTTGTTCAATTCATAATGTTTGAAGTTGAGGGCAAAGCCAGATGAGGCGGTGGTGTCTGTGGGTTCAGCTTTCGCGGAAGCGTCACTAGCAACAACATCCCAGCTAGAATTTCCTTCATTGTCCACTTGAAATTTTGCAACTGCATCGTTGATGACCAACTCATTCAAACGTATGGGCTCGCCCGCGCCATTAAAAAGATCACCTATGGGAAGATCCAGTTTCACCTCTTTTCCATAGAATAAGGTGTCACCGGCAAATGGCGCTTTGTTGATGACGGAAAGTCCCTGGATCTCCAGTCGGGCATCGGGAAACGCACGGAAAATACTCAAATCCACCTCGGCAAAATCTACCTCGGCGTTGAGAGCTTTGTTAAGTTCTGTCTTGATCAACTCCGTGATCTTGTCCTTGAACAAATAAGGCGTTGCAATAACGGCGATAATGAGAACAACGATGACAATTCCCAGTATTTTAAAAAACTTCTTCATGGTAATAGAGCCAGTTATGGCATTTTAATTAATCGATTAATAGTTCTTCTCCAGTCTTGAGATGGAACAATTTTTTGAACAAGGCAACTCCAGCATACAACAGCGGCGTGTCCAAAAATGCTACCAGCACCTTGAACAAAAATCCAGCCAACAGCAAACCTTGAAATTGCTCCCATTTAAGAACTTCAAAGTAACATAACAATAAAAGAACACTCAAGGTGTCAATAAATTGTGAAAAGACGGTGCTAAAATTATTGCGCAACCACAACATCCTACCCTGAGTAACCTTCTTCCAAAAATGATAGATATGTATATCCACAAACTGGGCAAATAAATAGGCCGTCATGCTCGCACAGACAGCAATCGTACTCGCCCCAAAAACATTGCTGAACACCTCATCACTCAGAGGGCTTCCCTTGATCGCCGGGACGGCATCTGCCAGATAAATAATCGCCAGGCTAAATAAGGAAGCAAAGATCCCTGCCATTACCAGATCATTTGCCTTGCGCTTTCCATAGATCTCACTCACGAGATCCGTAATCAAAAAAGTCAACGGATAGGGCAACAATCCCACAGAAATCTCAAACCTAAACAGCCCAAAGGGATTCCAAAAAAAGAATTTCTGGAAGATAAGATTGGAAGCCACCAGTGAGCAGATAAACAGCGCGGCAAGAACTAGGTAGATGCGGTGCGCAAGTCGTAAATTACTGCCAGCCAGTTGTTTCATATTAATAGCAAAAGTAGGTTAAGGCTATATGATAATTTCTTAATTTGCCCTAAAAGTTAGCACCATCTCGACCTTTCATAACCATAAGATTTTCATCGCTTTAGGATCCAACCTGGGCGATAGGATGCAGCATTTAACCACAGCGGCGCAGCTCATTGAACAACAACTGGGACTGGTCATAAAATCTGGTGGTATCTATACGGTTCCCGCCGTGGGTTTTGAAGGCGGCGACTTCCTCAATACCTGCATTCTAGTGCACAGCAGCCAGCCTGCCGAGCAATGCTTGCGCATCTTGCAGACTATTGAACAACAAATGGGGAGACAGCCCAAAATGGGGAACTCCTACGAGGATAGGGTCATAGATCTAGATATACTGTTATTTGACGATCAGATCATAGAAAAACCATACCTGCACATCCCACACCCCAGCATGCACCTGCGCAATTTTGTAATGCAACCGCTGGTGGACATTGCCTATGGACTATCACATCCGGTATTGAAAAAATCGATGGCAGAGTTGAGCAGCACGCTCCCACCACTTCATGAGGTAATGAGTGAGGTAATTCCGCTTTCGCGAAAGCGGTATCCCATCCACCACCACAATTTTATCGCCATCGAGGGAAATATAGGCTCTGGAAAAACCAGTCTTTCCCATAAAATCGCCGAGGATTTTAACGCAAAACAAGTGCTGGAACGCTTTGCGGACAATCCATTTTTGCCGCTTTTTTATGAGGATAAGGAACGGTACAGTTTCCCGCTGGAAATGTCCTTCCTTGCAGATCGCTACCAGCAATTGAGTGATGATGTCGCACAGCACGACCTGTTCAAGGAATTTACCGTGGCCGATTATTATGTAATCAAATCATTGATATTCAGTAAAATAACGCTTCAAGAGGAAGAATACCATCTGTACCAGCGGTTGTTTCAAATGATGTACAAAGAGCTCGTAAAACCAGATCTTTACATCTACCTCTACCAGAACGAAGAGCGACTGCTGGAAAATATCAAGAACCGCGGTCGCGAATATGAAAAAAACATTGAGGCCAGCTACCTCTCACAGATCCAGCGCGGTTATGCCGATTTTATTAGAACCCAGCGCGATCTCAACATCAAGGTCATCGATGTGACAGAGCTTGATTTTGTAAATAATCAGGAGGATTATATCACCGTGCTGGAGCAGATCAACAAGGCTGTAAAGAGGGATGTTTGATCTGCGATCGCTACTTGATGCAGGTTATAACAGAGAAGTTTTCTTCTATGAGCTATAGTTTTAAGTTCAAAACCGGTGTAGTCGTTAATAATTTACGGAATTCATTCAGCCGGTCGTGCCGGTCATTTACTCAAAGGGCAAGCTTCATTTTTTGGTTTCTCTTTTTATCTGTGCCATGAGTTCTCTTCCTCCATTGTTGAGGAGTTTTTGGGAGTGCGCTTTCGCGAAAGCGTAACAAGCATCCATATCGACACCACTAGAAACGTCCATCGTGTCCTGAAATTCCATTTTTTCTGTCCCGTCCAGACTGGAAAGACAGCCCTTGAAGGTCAAAACCTTGTCCTTGACAACCGCCAGCGCGCCTATGGGCGCCGTACAACCGCCTTCCAGATCGCGCAGGAACAAGCGCTCCATTCCAGCACATATCTCAGTTTCTTTATGGTTGAGATTTTTGAGAACTTCTAATAATTTATGGTTGTTGCCCATCGCCGCAATCATCATGATTCCCTGTGCGGGCGCGGGAATAAAACTGTCCAGATTTGTATATTCAAAACCATAATGACTCTTGAGCCGCGCCAGCAGACCGATGCGCTCCAGGCCAGCCTTGGCAAAAATTGCTGCGTTCCAGTCGTTATTACCCTGAAGTTTGGCCAGTCTTGTGTTCACATTACCTCTCAAGTCCACGATCGTGTCCGTGGGAAAGGTATTGAGCCATTGGGATTTACGTCTTAAACTTCCCGTGGCGATGGTCATGTGGTCGTCGGGATCAAAGTTTTTTTTGTAAACGAGAATGTCCTTATGTGACGCTCGTTCCAGTACCGCTGCCTGCACCATACCGTGCGGCAACTGTGTGGGAACATCCTTTAAACTGTGAACGGCGATATCTATCTGGCCTTTGATCAACGCCACATCGAGGGTCTTGGTAAAGATACCGGTGATTCCCATCTCATAGAGCGGCTCGGTAAGGTTGAGGTCTCCCTGGGACTTTACCGGTTTTAAGATGACTTTGTGTCCCAGGGCTTCCAGTTGTGATTGTACGGTAGTGGCCTGCCACATGGCAAGTTCTGAATCTCTTGTTCCTAGGGTGATGGTCATGAAAAAGGGTTCTAGCTGGCGACGTTGTTGAGTTTAAATACCTTGTTGAGAAGTTCTATGGCTTCCTCGGTACTTTCATCCTCGTTGCGCAGGTGGTTTGCAAAGTGGCCTGCGATCTTTTGGATAATACGATCTGCGATGAGGTCTGCCTGCTCCTGGTTGAAGTCGGTTATTTTTGTACGGTTGCTCTTGATCTCGGCATTTTTGAGAACGGTGAGCTTAGTTTTGAGAGCGTTCATGGTAGGTGCAAATTGGCGCGAATTTACCCACAGCTGGAAATCGGCCTTGATTTGCGTGATGATCTCGTGAGCTTGCGGGATGAACAGCTGGCGGTCGGTCATCGTTTTGGCGGTAATCTGGGAAAGCTCATCCAGATGGACGAGTTTCACGTTAGATAACTCCTCTACATTTTCCTTTACATTTTTGGGAATGGAAAGATCCAGGATCAATAGTGGCCGCTGGGTCACGATCAGTTCTTTGGAGACCGTGGGGTTTTGCGCTCCCGTGGCAACGATTAGAATATCTGATTGTGCGATCTGTTCCTGCAGCTGGGCATAATCTTTTACCTTTAAGTCAAACCTTCCCGCGATGCGCTCGGCCTTATCCTTAGTCCTGTTAATAAGGGTAATGCTCTTGTTTGAGGTGTGTTTTACAAGGTTTTCACAGGTGTTGCGGCCTATTTTTCCCGTGCCAAAAAGTGTAATGTTGAGCGGTTGCTCGCGCCCATAATTTTCAAGAATATACTGTACGCTGGCAAAACTGACCGATGTCGCACCGCTACTCAGATCAGTTTCTGTTTTTATGCGTTTACTGGCCTGGATCACGGCATTTATAAGACGCTCCATGTGTGCGTTGAGCAACTTCAAGGATTTGGATTTTTTAAAGGACTTTTTGAGCTGGCCTATAATCTCAAAATCTCCCAAAATCTGGCTGTCGAGTCCAGTACCTACATTAAATAAATGGTCCACGGCACGTTGATCCTTATGCACAAAGGTGATGGGAGCCAACTCTTCCATACTCCCGTGTGAGTGGGCGCACAACAATTGCATGAGGTGCTCTGCGCTGGTCGCAAATCCATAAAGCTCCGTCCGGTTACAGGTGGAGATGACGGCAAGTGAAGGGATATTCTCGTCGCGTGCCTGCAACAGAAGATTGTCCACGGCATTTTCACTCAGAGAGAATAATCCCCTAAGAGCAGCGTCTGCCTTGCGGTAACTGATGCCTATGCAGTAAAATGAAAATGTCGATTTAATCAACGATCGTTAGTATTAACTTAACTGGCGCAAAATTAACGGATGATTGAAAACTAAAGTAACGCTAAGGGTTCCATTTTCGTCGCTAAAGGCTATTTTTGCAGTTAAAGTTATATCGTGTTACTGATGACGGTGGTTATGATGCTTTCGCGAAAGCAAAAAACCGCTTATTTAGAGCCGTTTTAAATAATGTATTTTATGGAAAATATCGCTAAAGGTGCCGCTGAAGTTACTCTGATAGAAAAGGGATTCCACGTGTTGAGGATCAAGCATGAAGAAGAAACCACCAAGTTTTATAACGAGGTGGATTCTAGTTATCTACAGTTTCATTTTTGTATGAAAGGGTCGGTTCAATTTTCTTTTAATGAAGGCAGTTATAAGATAAGCCTCGCCGAGCAGAACTCTTACTTATTGTATAATCCTGCAAGGGACCTTCCCATGGATCTGGTATTGCAAAAGGGCACGTGGATGGTGACCGTGCTGGTCTCCATTACAAAGTTCCACTCGCTTTTTTCTCAGGACGCAGATCACGTGAGCTTTTTGAGTCCAGAAAACCGGGACAAAAAATATTACATGGACGGGAAAATAACCCCAGCCATGGCGGTGGCACTCCACCAATTGATGAACTACAACCGTAACGATACCATCAAACAACTTTATTTCAAGGCAAAATCCTACGAACTGCTCTCGCTATATTTTAACAAAGAGGAAGATGCCAACATCGATGCGTGCCCATTCCTTGCCGACGAGGAAAATATGCGCAAGATCAAACATGCCAAGGAAATAATTGTGAGCCGCATGACCGATCCACCATCACTCAATGACCTTGCGAGTGAAATAGGGCTCTCGCTCAAGAAACTCAAAGAAGGTTTTAAGGAGGTTTATGGGGATACGGTCTATGGATTTGCCCTCGACCACAAGATGGATTATGCCCGACAGTTGCTGGATAGCGGTCAGTATAACGTGAACGAAGTAGGTCTTAAAGTGGGTTACAGTACGGGAAGTCATTTTATAAGTGCCTTCCGCAAAAAATATGGAACGACGCCCAAAAAATACCTTACCGCATAAGAAAATCATTGATCAACGATTTCTGAGCAAGGTCAGGATCTGGAACATTTAAAAAACTTGCGCTCCATGATGTTATCCTTCAACGGCCTAGCATCTGGATGAACCATTTATATCCAGTCCAGTTGCTTCTTTGTTAATTTGTGATCGACATTACCGGTATGTTTTATTACTGCGGGTTCAAAGAGCAATACATGGACTTCTTCATGGGCTATGGGCTTGTGTGCCACGCCACGAGGGACGATGAAAAGTTCTCCAGGGTTGAGCGTTACCGTGGATTCTTTCATTTCAATGATCAGCTGACCTTTGATTACATAAAAAAGCTCGTCTTCATGCTCATGATGGTGCCAGATAAATTCACCTTTGAGCTTTGCTAATTTTACGTGCTGACCATTCAACTCTCCTATGATTTTGGGAGTCCATAGATCAGTGAACATCGCGAGTTTGTTATTCAGGTTTGTGGGTTTCATCAGGGCGGGTCTTTAAATAGGGGATGAGTGAGGTTTCTGTTTTATAATGCGCTTCAAAGTTTTTCTGGATTCTTTCAAAAATCCATTGTTCTGGACTGATGGCAAGTTGTCTTGTTCTAACGGCATACGTTTGCAGATTGATTTGTGTTAAAAGACTGTCGGTGGATCGATTGTGTGCTTCCAATTCCGGAATTTTAGACTCAAATTTCAAATCTAAAGTCAAAGTTCTCCCAGAATATAATTTGAATCCGAAATTATCAGGAACTAGATAAAAAAAAGAAGCGCAGGGAACGATCCAGAAAAATAGAATAGTTACCACATGTTTTCTTTGCAGTGATTTAAAAAATGATATAGCGCTCGTTTCATAAAAGTATAACACTATTAAAATTGCTATCATACAGAAGTTCCACGGCCAAACGATCAGGTTCCAATTGAGTTTAAAAGGCCCCAACTTCCATAGTAACAGGAGATGAGTGAGAATTAAAACGACACAGGAAACCTTACGTGTATATTTAAATAAAAGTCCTAGACCCAAGAGGGACTCTGAAATTGCAATTACATATCCTGCGGTAGGACTGGGTTCAATGGGAAGTGAATGGAACCATATAAATTCAAGCACCTGATCACTAAAACCCGGATTGATCTTATGCAGCCCGCTCGCCATGTATATTCCCGAAGCAGTGATCAACAAACATTGAAGAACAGTATTATCATCTTTTTTAAAAAAAATCAACAAGCCAAAAATTGCCAAATAAAAAATAAAATAGGGTGTAAGCCTGTTGACGTCCAATAAAACGAACAGTAGAAATAAAAGTATTTCTACTATAAATATCCTAGTGCCATTTCTAATACTAATTGAAATGGCGGGAATGGTAAACACAGCGAGTGCAATGATAATATTCAACCAAGCTGGAAACTCTCCTATCAGGGAAACGGTCAACAGCTCATCCTGACCTATAAAAGCATTATAACCTATGGCAAACGTGGCGATCCAACAGATTACAAGCACAACACCCAAAACTTGTTTGCGCCTGTTCATGGATGCATGGAGTGGAAGAGGGTTCAAATTAAACGGGAAGTTAAACAAAAAACGAGAAGCGGTAGCTTCTCGTTTTCAAATATAAAAATTTTAGAAATTAGGATCTATCGTAAGAATGCTTATAATCTTGTCCACTCACGATCTTTAGAAAATCTTTTTCCATCGATTCTCTTGCATATTCTACATAACGGCCTATTTCCTTACCATCTCTGTAAAATATAAATGTAGGTACTCGCTGGATTTCATAACCACTAACCAGTTCCTCAGGCTTGCTTTTAGAACGATCTACCGTTACCATGGTAATGTTTTTTGGGCTGAAGTTTACCTCATCCATCAATTTATAAAAGTTGGGGGTTTCACGCTTTGAGTCGCCGCACCAGGTTCCCATATAAGCTCTGATCTCTACACCCTTCATTGCAGATTTCAATTCTTTTACGACTCCTGCATCTGGTTGATAAGCCTCATATCTAGAAGTAAACCAGTTGGAAAATGGCTCTTGCATGAATGACTCCTTGGTCTGTATTCCAGTTAATTGTCCGGTTGCATCTTTTTGTAGTTCCATCGGTGCTTTGGGTGTCGGTGGTGGCTCGGGCATCTCCTGCTTTTGTTGGGATGCAGCTGTTGCCGTGGCTTTTTTTTCTGTACCGCAGGCGACTATCACCACGGCAGATACTATTAAGAGGATCTTTTTCATAATGCTAAATTAAGGATTTTTGAGTCATTTCAGAAGGTTGTGGGACACCTATCAATTTAAGTATGGTGGGCGCAATATCACCTAGAATACCGTCATTCACTTCTTTCAGATCTTCATCCACAAGGATGATGGGTACGGGATTAGTCGTATGTGCAGTATTCATGCTTCCATCTGGGTTGAGCATGACCTCACAATTGCCGTGATCTGCAATTACAATGACGGAGTACCCGTTTTCCTGAGCCGCAGTGATTACTTCTTTTGCCGCGTGATCTACCGCTTCACAGGCCTGTACCGCAGCTTCCATGGATCCTGTGTGACCTACCATATCTGGGTTTGCAAAGTTGAGACAGATAAAATGTGCGTGCTGGCTCTTGATTTGTGGGATGATACTCGTCGTTACACAGTCGATCGACATTTCTGGTTGCAGGTCGTAGGTAGCGACCTTGGGCGAGTTGCACATAATGCGCTCTTCACCTTCAAAGGGAATTTCCTGACCACCGTTAAAGAAAAAGGTGACGTGCGGATACTTCTCCGTCTCTGCGATGCGTATTTGTTTTTTACCTGCTTTTGCCAGGACTTCGCCCAGTGTATTTTTAAGATTGTCCTTTTCAAAGATCACGTGGATGTTCTGATAGCTGTCATCATATTTAGTCATGGTAACATAATGAAGATCCAATTTATGGGTGTTTTGCTCGTGATAATCTGCCTGGGACAGCATTTGTGTGAGCTCACGACCGCGATCTGTACGGTAGTTGAAAAATATTACTACGTCTCCATCCTCAATGGTCGCGACAGGTTCCATACCGTTGAGCACGACCATGGGATCTATAAACTCGTCAGTAATGCCGTTATCATAACTTGTTTGCATCGAGGCAACCGCATCATGCGTGGGCGCGCCCATTCCATGGAAAAGAAGGTGGTATGCTTTTGCCACACGTTCCCAGCGTTGATCGCGATCCATGGCATAATAGCGTCCTATAATGCTGGCGAGTTGCGCATTTGTACCAGCGATGTGATGTTCCAGTTCTTGTATAAATCCCTTTCCCGACTTGGGATCCACATCGCGTCCGTCTGTAAAGGCATGTATGAAAACGTCTTCTACATTCTGTGCTTCGGCAATGTCCAGTAGGGCCTTTAAATGATCTATATGTGCGTGCACTCCACCATCAGACAATAATCCCAGGAAATGGACTTTTTTGGATTCCGCTTTCGCGAAAGCTAACGCATCCACCAGCACCTTCTCATTTTTGAGGGTATCATCCTTAATGGCCTTGTTGATTTTGGCGAGATCTTGATAGACTATGCGTCCAGCGCCCAGGTTCATGTGGCCCACCTCACTATTGCCCATCTGTCCGTCGGGAAGGCCTACATGTTCACCATCGGTACGCAGGGTGGCGTGCGGGTATTTCTCGTAAAGACTGTCTATGAAAGGAGTATGGGCCTGCGCGATCGCACTGACCGCAGGATCTTGAGTGATTCCCCAACCGTCCAAAATCATCAATATGGTTTTCTTGTTCAAAGTCTTGGTTTTTAAAACCCCAATTTACGAAAAAAAAGAGTTCATGATACCGTTGATGAGCATGGAGAGTACCCGAACTTTCTACGCAACCGATTGAGCGATTTTTTAACTGTTACCAGAAATCGCCCTTGCAATCAACCAGCCGCCCGTCCAGGCGTTTTGGAAATTGAAACCTCCGGTAACTGCATCAATATTCAATATTTCTCCCGCTAGATAAAGGTTCTCATGCTTTTTTGAAGCGAAGTTTTTAAAATTAATTTCTTTTAGATCCACGCCGCCAGCGGTAACAAATTCTTCTTTGAACGTGCTTTTTCCATCCACTTGAAAAACGCAGGCCGTCAGCACGGTACTCAGGTTTTGTAGTTCCACGTTAGAACAGTCGGCATATTTTTTTTCTTCTAAATTGATGCTGCTGGTCAGGTATTTCCAAAGCCGTTTAGGCAATTCAAAAGGGCAGTCATTACCTATTATTTTTTTGCTCTTATTACGTTTTGACAAAAGGGTTGAGAGACATTCTTCATCGCTTATAAAGTTCAACCAGTTAATAACTACATCAAATCTATACCCAGACGCATTTAATTCACGCGCTCCCCACGCGCTCATTTTCAATACCGCTGGGCCGGAAAAACCCCAGTGGGTGATCAGTAACGGCCCTTGGGATTCTAGTTTTAATTGAGGGATTTCAACTCTAGCTTCTACGGCAACTCCAGCCAACTCAGCGATGCTTTTTTCTTTGAGGTTAAAGGTAAAAAGAGAGGGAACTGCATCCACAATGGAGTGATCCAGCCCACTCATCATCTCCCACATTTTGGGACTGCTGCCCGCCGCAATAACGAGGTTGTCGCAAGTGAAGGTATTAGTTTTGGTAGTTACTTCCCACAGTGCTTTCTTTTTTACGGACACCACATTTTGACTGGTTTGTATTTCTACTCCATGCTCAGTAGTTGCATTTAAAAAACAATCGATAATACTCTGCGAAGAGTTGGAAACTGGAAACATTCTCCCGTCGTCCTCCATTTTTATGGGAACGCCTCGATCCTCAAACCAAGCTACCGTGTCACCTGTCATAAACGTGTGAAAAGGCCCCAATAATTCCTTCTCCCCACGCGGATAATTTTGAGTGAGGGATTTTGGCTCAAAATCGGCATGAGTGACATTGCACCTTCCACCACCAGAAATACGTACTTTTTGCAGCACCTCTTTTCCTCGTTCCAAAATTAAAATCGAGTGATCCCTAGTTTGCTCTGCAAGATTGATCGCCGTAAAAAATCCTGCTGCGCCGCCGCCTATGATGATGGTGTTGTAGTTAGTCATTTGAGTAAAATTTAAATTTTTAGTACGGCCTTTTTATTTTAGGTAATAACTAAATATTATCTAGCTAAAATCAAATATTGTTCTTCATGCAATAGTCGCATCAGTATTCGAGACCTACGCATAAAAAATTGTTTTCTTACAGATTTGAAATTATTAGAATCAAAAAAGCCTTTCCGTTGGGAAAAGCTTTCTAGTACTCGAGACGGGACTTGAACCCGTACGGGCATTACTACCCATTGGATTTTAAGTCCAACGTGTCTACCAATTCCACCACTCGAGCTTGAACGTCAGCGACGCGCAAATTGGTAATTTAAAAAGCCGATCAACGATCGGCTCTCGTAGAGCGAAAGACGGGATTTGAACCCGCGACCCCCACCTTGGCAAGGTGATGCTCTACCCCTGAGCTACTTTCGCATACTATTTAAAGAACTACCGTTTTTATAACGGATTGCAAATTTAACAACTTTACCAATACGGCAAAGAAAAAAATGAAAAATTATGCAGGTATGTTTTGACCTTTTACGAGCATCCTTTTGATCTCGTTTAATTTCATCAGTGCCTCTACGGGAGTTAGCGTATTGATATCTACCTGAAGGATCTCATTTTTAATATCTTCCAGAAGAGGATCGTCCAGGTTGAAAAAGCTCAACTGCATATCTTGTTCTTGGGTTTCCCGCATGGCTTTTTTTGAATACTCCTGTTTATGGGACTTTTCAAGGTTTTTCAAGATCTTGTTGGCCTTTAAAATCACGGCTTGTGGCATTCCCGCCATTTTTGCTACATGGATTCCAAAGCTATGGTGACTCCCACCCTCAATAAGTTTGCGCATGAAGAGCACTTTATCTTTTAATTCCTTCACTTCCACATTAAAGTTCTTGATGCGGGCAAACTGTTCCGTCATCTCATTAAGCTCGTGGTAGTGTGTAGCAAATAAAGTTTTGGCTCTGGAAGGATGTTCGTGTAAATATTCAGTAATTGCCCAGGCGATGGAAATACCGTCGTAGGTGCTGGTTCCTCTTCCTATTTCGTCGAGCAATACCAGACTGCGATCGCTGATGTTGTTCAAAATACTTGCACTCTCGTTCATCTCGGTCATGAACGTGGATTCTCCCTGTGAGATATTATCACTGGCACCGACCCTAGTAAATATCTTATCCACGATACCCATGCGCACTTCATCGGCCGGGACAAAACTTCCCATTTGTGCCAATAACACGATTAATGCTGTCTGCCTCAATATGGCACTTTTACCGCTCATGTTAGGCCCGGTAATCATGATGATCTGCTGGCTTTCTCGGTCTAGTTTTACGTTATTGGGAATGTAGGGTTGGTCGGCGGGCAACATTCTCTCGATCACTGGATGGCGCCCGTTCGTGATCTCCAGCACGTCTCCATCGACGATTTCTGGCCTTTTATAGCCGTGGCGTACTGCCTGATGGGCAAAAGATAACAAACAGTCCAGCTGACCGATCAATTGGGCGTTGTTTTGAACTGCTTGAATATAGGGCAATATTTCTCGTACGATCGCTTCGTACAATTCCTGCTGTAAAACGTTGATGCGTTCTTCCGCACCTAATATTTTTGCCTCGTATTCTTTGAGCTCTTCGGTAATGTATCGCTCTGCATTAACGAGGGTTTGCTTGCGCGTCCAGCTTTCTGGGACTTTATCCTTATGGTTGTTGCGCACTTCAATGTAATAACCAAAAACATTATTACTAGAAATTTTGAGACTGCTTATTCCAGTTTCCTTAGCATGTCGTTGTAACATGCCGTCCAGATAATCCTTTCCAGATGTCGCCAGTCCCCTCAGCTCGTCCAGTTCCTCATGATAACCTGCGGCGATGGTCGTTCCCTTTAAAATATTTACGGGAGCATTTTCATCCATCGCTTTTTTAATAGTCTGCACCAGCGGTGTACATGGGTTAAGTCCCTCACCGATACTTTGCAATGAAGCATCATTACTTTGGATCAATTGGTTTTTTATGGGAACGATGGCTTCCAGGCTATTTTTGAGCTGGATGACCTCACGAGGACATATTTTTCCCACGGCAACCTTTGAAATCAATCGTTCCAGATCGCTCATGCGCTTGAGTCCATTTATAATAGACTCTTGTTTCTCACTGCTTTTTGAGAAATAGGAGACGACGTCGTGTCTTTTATTGATCTGGGCGGCATCTTTTAAGGGAAATGCCATCCAGCGCTTTAACATGCGACCGCCCATGGCGGTAATAGTATTGTCGATAACGTCCAGCAGCGTTACCGCGCCCTGATTGTGCGATTGGTACAATTCCAGATTACGAGTCGTAAAACGGTCCATCCAGACATAATTGTCGTCCTCAATACGGGAAACGCTCGCCACGTGGCCTATTCTATGGTGCTGCGTCTCGTCGAGGTAATGGAGGACTGCACCCGCTGCAATCAGTGCTTGATCTAATTTTTCAACACCAAAACCCTTTAGGGAATTGACCTTGAACTGTTTTAAAAGTAAGTCGTTTGCAAAATCGATCTGAAATACCCAATCTTCCAATTGAAAATAGGGCAGGTCATAGGGAAATTGTTGCGCTAGCATTTTCTTGTCCGTGCGTTTTACTAAAACCTCGCTGGGGTTAAAGTTTTGAAGCAACTTATCCACCTCTTCCTTATTCCCCTGTGAGATTAGAAATTCGCCCGTTGAAATATCCAAAAACGCCACTCCATAAAGCTCCCGCTGCACAGATAATGCCGCCAGGAAATTATTGGATTTGGATTGTAGCACCTCATCGTTGAGGGAAACTCCGGGAGTGATCAACTCTGTCACGCCGCGCTTTACGATGTTTTTGGTGAGCTTGGGATCTTCCAGCTGGTCACAGATGGCAACGCGTTCTCCCGCTCTGACCAATTTGGGCAAGTACGTATTCAAAGAATGGTGCGGGAAACCAGCCAACTCTGTGCGCTCGCCACCATTGTTTCTATTGGTAAGAACGATGTTCAGAATGCGAGCGGTACGAACCGCATCTTCACCAAAGGTCTCATAAAAATCACCCACTCTGAACAACAACAGCGCATCAGGATACTTGGTCTTGATCTTGTTGTACTGTTGCATTAAAGGGGTAACTTTCTTTGCTTTGGCAGCCACTTTTTACTGGTTTAAATGTATTTTCAAAAGTACGCTTTCGCGAAAGCTTCCCTCACATCATTTACGATCTTCTTCTTGAGATTTTATCAACGTGGCTACAGGCCAAATACAGCCACATCGATTTCACTTCTCCATGTTACCCCATACAGTTGATCTAATCTTTGAGCTAGTTGTTGATTGTGTGCACGAGTTTGTTCCATGGTAACTTCGTCAACCGTAACGTTCTGATAGTCAAAATCTATTTGATACGTACTTGTAAATAATTCCATTTTAACGGAGTAAGGACGATTGGGACCGTGAATGATAAATTTAGGTAGCTCTGGGCCTGTTATCATACGTTGGTATTGATCATCTAAATCTTCAATATTTACAGATTGCCAGGGTTTGCCCAGACTGGTCAACGAACTGTAAAGTGCGCCACAATAAGGATGCGTGCAGCTACTCACCTGTATTTCTACTCGACCTTGATAAACTTCTCCTATCTCTGCTAGGTGTTTTTTATACGCTGGATTGAGCTGGATAAATGGATAATCATTATTTTCTACTCCATTACTGGAAAACTTTACCAGATAATAATTGCGTTTCTCAAAATTACCTCGGGAATAAACTTCTTCTTCAATAAGAACATCGGGAAAAGGAACACCAACGACATAACTGCTGTGCCCGCGTACAACCAAGGTATGATCTATGGCACTCATACCTGCTTTTATCCAATTTATTTCATGTCCGTTATATGTGGCATGGACTATTTTATAGCGATTGCTGTGATGTTCTTTGGGCAAATAAAATGAAAATTGAAAATCGTTGCTCGTGCTTGCTTGACTTTGCATGAAATTGCAATAAAGTATAATGATTGCCAGTGCAATTAGAGCTTTGAGTTTCATGGTTTAATTTTTAGGAATTTCCTTAATATCGATAGGTCCATTGGGCGAAACTACATAAACTCTTGGTTCTGGTGTTTTTACTGGTGCTTGAACAGGTGCAGGTTCTGGTTTTACAGGATTGAGTGTGTATCGCAGCATCAAGTCCATCCCTAACTGTATTACTGGCTTATTAATGTCTGCATTCACAACAATGTCATAACCATTGTAGGATATTGCGTCATAATAGTAGCTGGTAGGTTTTTTAATGCGCACCACGCCTTTTTTATCCTGCAATGCGTCCATACTTATATTTTCTGCAGCTATATAGCTTTTATAAAAATCCTTCGGGAGGTGGTAATATTTATGGTCTGCCATTTCTACACCGTAGAGATCCATGTCAAAACCCAGCGCTTCATAATAAGCTTTCTTTTTAGTTACCTCAACCAGAATCTTCTGTTGCAGTTCGGCATAAATGGCTTCAAGGTTTTTTACGTAATAATCTACTTTTACAAGGTTATAGACCTCAGCATCTGCACAGGCAGATAGAATTTTTTGAAAATCGGAGTCATTGCGATAGCTTATTAATAAATTTTGTTGCAACTCAAAGCCTATGGGAACTTCTGTATAGGTTTTAGAAAATAGTTTTTTGGTGACTTCTATTTCATATTGCGGTAAAAATGAAATCATATCCACGGCAAACTGACCTTGAAAACCTTTTGCCTTGAGAGATTTCTTGACCGCATCAATTTTATCCTCCATAAGTTGAGTGGTCTCACTTGCCGTTGCACCTATCTGGTTTATATTAAAAACTGCTGTATAATCTGTCGCCTCAACATTGTACAAAGATTTTATACTATGTATAAGTGTCTTACTGGGGTTCAAATTATAAACCGGTTGCCGATAATAACTTCCTTGCGCATTTCCTTTACTTAAGGCCTCATCAGAGGTTGCGATGTTTGCTCTGGAAATTTGCATATCCCGAACTTGATTATTAAAATTCCCCATGTGCTGTGCAAATCCCGTAAGGCAAAATGCTACTGCCAGTGTGCTCAAAAAATGTTTCATTGTCGTGTTATTTGGTTCAAAACTAGCTGTATAAAAAAGCTTGAAATAAGTGAAATGAGTAAACTGGGGCTTTAAATGAGTGTGGAGGGGTTTGTGGTGAGTCAGCTTTCGCGAAAGCTTATAAAACAACATCATTTTACCACTATAACAGCTACTTACCGAGTTCCGGCTATTTATTTATACTTAATTTTACACTTATGAAAGGCATCTTTTTAATAGTGATTTTATTGCTGGGCCTGCAGTTTTCAACCGCGCAGAGCAATACTCAAAGAACCGGCGACCGCACCACCATGGTGCTGGAGGGGCGTGTGTTGAGCGAGAAGGGACAGCCTATTTCTGGTGCAAATATTGAGGGAAAAAATGGACGTTATGCGACCTCAAATGCGTTGGGATATTTTAAGATTCCCGCAAATATGGGGGAGGAAATCGTCATAAGAGGACTGGATTTTGAGACCGTTTATTACCGCATTCAGTCTTACGATGATCTTGAAATAAGGGTTCAAGAACCAGAAAAAAGAGACCTCAGCAAGCTTTCTTATACCGTTGCGATGGATAGCGCCAGATTTTATTTTAAGTCAAATACCGACAAAGCTGCCGATTTTCTCATCGCTGGACTTTCAAATAATCCTAAAAAACTATCGGCCGCTCAACAGGCGCAGGCTTATGAACTGCTGGGAAATCTATACCTTGAAAATAAACAATACGACCTCGCCACGAGCAGTTTTACGCAAGCCATTGATTTTGAATATTCCACCTCAAGAGCGATCAAAAAGGCAAATGCACTCCGATTAACCGGAAATTTTCAGGAGGCAATTTCTTCTTTCAACAATCTAAAAAACCAAAAAAATCTGACTACAAAAGATCGGCTGGAAATCCTGTCCGGTCTCGCTGCGGTTCAAGTGGCTACTAATAAAAACAGCTCGGCAGCAACTACTTATGAAGAGGCGCTCAAACTTGCCAAAACCTCAAATAACACAAAATTAATTGCAAATCTCCAGTCAAAACTCGCCGAGGTTTACAACGCGATGGGACAACCTAAAAAAGCCGAACAGCTTTTTCAAAGTGCGATCACAAACTCTCAAACTAACGGCGTCAACGCAACTTTAAAAGCGCAATCCCGCACCGCAGATTTCTTTAACAGCAACCAGCAATATGACGAAGAAATAGCGCTGAGAAAGAAAAACATCGCTCAACTAGAATCGATGGAAGATGAGGTTGTTGTAAGTGAAACTGCAAAAAATAATCTTGCTCCAGATAGTGTTTCAACCAAGTCAAAATCTGCCAAAAAAGAAAAAACATTAAGCAACGATCTTGAGAGTAACCTACTCGTAGTAAGTGCCGCAGAAGAGCCAAAACTTACCCGCCAGGGAGAAAATCTAAAAATTGCCGAGGCGTTAAAAGCCCAAAACAAAATAGACGACGCCATAACCTACTTTAAAAGCAGTATGGACGAGGCGATTGAAAATAATGATCTCAACGTTAAAAAAGAGGCGGCTCGCGAGCTATTTACTTTATATCGCAAAAAGGGAAATAACGATCTCGCACTCAAATTTAATGATCTTTACATCGAGGCGGTGGACGAACTATACACTGAAAAAGAAAGCGAACTCGAAGAAAGCGCGCGCCGCACCAAGGAATTGCTTTCTAAACAAAACCGAATTTCTAATCTAGAAAAAGACCGCCAGCTCACTGAAAACAAGATCGAGTTGATCAATACAGAAAAAGAACTGACCCAACAAATGAACCAGCGCCAGCGCTGGATCATCTACTCGTTAGTTGCGCTGAGTCTATTGTTACTTTCCCTTGCTTATTTCATGTACAGGAATAACCGCCAGCAGAAGATCAACAACCATTTGCTCGCTCTCAAATCATTGCGCAGCCAGATGAATCCGCATTTTATTTTTAATGCGCTCAACTCGGTAAATAGTTTTATTGCCTTAAACGATGAGCGAGCGGCAAATAAATACCTCTCTGATTTCTCTAAATTAATGCGCAGTGTTTTGGAAAATTCTGAGTTGGATTTTATCCCCATCCATAAAGAAATTGAATTATTGTCGTTGTACCTCAAGCTGGAGCACGAGCGCTTTAAGGATAAATTTGATTACAAGATTACCATCGACCCAACGGTGGAAAATCTTAAAATGGAAGTCCCGCCCATGTTGTTGCAGCCCATTATTGAGAATGCGGTCTGGCACGGCCTGCGCTATAAAAAAGAAAAAGGCTTTCTAGAAGTCACCGTTTCTCCATCTGGAAATCGAGGAATAGAGGTATGCATTATTGACAACGGGATAGGAAGGAATAAATCACAGGCTCTAAAAACCGATCACCAGAAAAAGCGCGACTCAAAAGGACTGGGAAACATTAAAAATCGCATTGCACTGCTTAATGAGCTGCATGATTACCACATAGATCTCAAGGTCGAAGATGCTGGCCTGCATCCCGATGTAGGGACTAAAGTGGTGGTTTTGATGATACATGTTAATGAATATTAGTTATTAGTTAATGGTTATCGGGCTGGGTGGAACTGGTTATCAGTTAATGGTTATTAGTCAACAGTTTGGGTGGAAAATAGGTTGAAATTGCTTTTGGGAATAGTTAATAGTTATCGGGCTGGGGAAAGTTTAAGGTTTAAAGTTTTAAAGTCGCTTGTGGAAATGGTTATCAGTTAATGGTTATAAGTTAACAGTTTGGGTGGAAATAGGTTGAAATTGCTTTTGGGAATAGTTAATAGTTATCGGGCTGGGGGAAAGTTTAAGGTTTAAAGTTTAAGGTTCAAAGTCGTTTGTGGAAATGGTTATTAAATCAGAGTTTTTTAAGGTCGCTTTCCCCAACTGCATCCGACGATCCGCCGCGGCGGAGAGAGGAATGCATAGAAATGTCGGGAAGACGAAGACAAAGGGGGCTTACACGTAGCACGATTGAAACAAAACCTTAAACCTCGAACAGTTCAAATTATAAACCTCTCGACCTTAAATCAAACACAAAGCAATTAATTACAAAATCAAAAAAAAGCAACTATGGAGCTAAAAGCAATTATTGTAGAAGATGAGCAACTATCAAGAGATATACTCAAGAAATATCTGGCAAAATACTGTCCTGCTGTTACCGTAATTGACGAAGCTGGCAATGTGGATGAGGCGCTGCAACTATTGCGCAAGGTGGAAATAGACTTGTTGTTCCTGGATGTGGAAATGCCTTATGGGACGGCATTTGATCTATTGGATCAATTGGGCCGCGGGATTTTGAAACCATTTTTGTTACTGCCTACGATCAATATGCAAAAGATGCGCTCAACCAGCAGGCGGCTTATTACCTGTTAAAACCTATAGAAATCGACGAACTTATAAAAGCGGTGGATATTGTAAAAATAATCAAGCAACGGGAAAACGAAGTGCAAATGGATGTTGCCATTAAATCTACTTCATCGCACCAGCTTACCGATAAGATCACCATTCCCACTCAAGAAGGCTTTGATGTTATTCCAATTAAGGACATCGTCTATTGCGCAGCAGATGATAATTACACGCATATTTATCTCAAGGACTCCAAGAAATTGGTTTCAAAAACCTTAAAACATTTTGACGTGTTACTTAGCGATAAGGGATTTTGCCGCATTCATAAATCTTACTTGATCAACACGGCACAGGTCACTGGTTATGTAAAGGGAAAAGGCGGTAGTGTGCTATTGGATCAAATAGAACTGCCCGTGAGTCCCAGTCGTAAGGTGGAGTTGTTTGGACATTTTGGGTAGGGGAAATTATACTAACATATGTCAAATCAATAGTTGCGAAAGGTTGTCTAATTAGCTAACTTTACGCTTTTAATTATGGGAAATTGAGCGAATTTAAACGAGTAGTGAAGATTCATGGAAATTATTTTTGGAATTTCTACAATACTCTAGATACGAGGGTTCAAGATAAAATAGATTGGACTATCACATTAATTCAAACCACTCAGATTGTTCCCGATAAATTTTTAAAACATTTAACGAACAGCGATGGACTTTGGGAAATACGAGTTTCAGCAAACAACGGTATACACAGAATATTCTGCTTTTTTGATAAAGGAAATCTTGTAATTTTACTAAGCGGATTTCAAAAGAAAACTCAAAAAACACCTAAGTCAGAACTGAAAAAAGCTCAACGTTTAAAGAAGGAATACTATGAAAGTAGATAATAATATTATTAGTTGGGATGATCATTTGGATCAGAAGTATGGTAAAAAGGGAACTGAACGTAGGGAGAAATTCCAAGAAGAATTTGAGGCTTTTAAAATAGGAGTTCTTATACAAGAGGCTCGAAAAAGTAAGAATTTAACCCAGCAACAACTAGCTGATAAAGTGGGTACAACAAAAAGTTATATCTCACGTATTGAGAATAATGCTAGCGACATAAGACTTTCAACGCTTATGAGAATTATTAGAGAAGGATTGGGTGGTAGTCTTAGATTGTCGCTTGATATTTGAATTTATAATAAATATGATTTTTGATTCAGAAGAATTAATCTTTAAAAAATGGGAGGTCAAAAGACCTGATATGTGCAAAGATGGTGTAGTCAGTGAATTAGATTATTTAGTTTCGGAAATAAAAGTATTATATGTTTTAAAGGAAGTAAACGATTGGAAAAAGGGAGATTTGAGAAACTTTTTGAAGGGTGGTGCTAGATGGAGAACTTGGAACAACATCTCGCGCTGGCAATTAGGAATTCAAACATATTTTGAAACAGGCCAAAGCCATTTTAAGGATAAGATAAGCCATATTGATAGGAAAAAGATATTGAGAAATATTGCAGTTCTAAATTTGAAAAAAGCTTCTGGAGGGTCAGTTTCTGATATGAGTGAAATAAAGAGACATGCTCGAGAAGACTTAGATTTACTAAAAGAACAAATTGCACTATACACTCCCCATATAATTATTTGTTGTGGAACTGGTAAAATATTTTCCTCATTACAAATATATAATCCGAAAATTGCCATCCAAACCAGTTCTGATGGTATTAAATATGCCGCATATCCTAGTTGTCTAATCATCCAACATTATCACCCTCAATGTCGAAAAAAGAAAAAATTCTTATTTCATAGCTCAATGGAGATTATTAAACATGCTCTGCCGTCAAGAACACTTAATCGACCTTTTAAAACTCCATAAACCCAACACTCCTGCCCTCAATCCCCTCCGTAAGTTGATTTAACGTTTTGATATCGAGATTTGAAAATAGCTGGTGGGACCCGGTGTTTTCAGAGTCGTTTAGGGAATCATTGATTTTCAATATGTTGAGCGTTTGTCGGGCAACGGCAATTCCCGAGTCGATGATGCGCACTCTGGCGGGCAATAGTTCCTGAAGCTGATCCTTTATATACGGATAATGACTGCAGCCCAACACCAAATAATCGATCCCAGAGATCATAAAAGGCTCGGTGATTTTAAGTAGTAGGTTGTGCATTTCGGCAGAGTCTTTTTTGCCCGCTTCGATCAGTTCCACGATTCCAGTCCCGACGATCTCGATCGTGTTCACCTCCTGCGCAAACTGGCGCTGGGTCTGGTTGAATAATTCGCTGGTGAGCGTTCCCTTGGTAGCAAGAACGCCTATTTTTTTGGTATCGCTTCTCAGTGCTGCGGGCTTTATTGCCGGCTCTATGCCTATGAACGGCACCTCATAGTTGGCCCTTAGGTACTTGATCGCATTTGTAGTTGCCGTATTGCAGGGCACAACGATTAATTTGCAGCCTTGTTTTAGCAAGAACTCCGTGTTTTTAACGGACAGTTCAATGATTTCCTGCTTGCTCTTTCTTCCGTAGGGCGCGTGCTTTGAATCGGCCAGGTAGATGGTGTTCTCGTGCGGTAATAATTGAACCACTTCCTTCCAGACGCTCGTCCCGCCCACTCCCGAGTCAAAAAATCCTATTGGCCTGCGATCCATAATACTTCAACTATTCAGTCTTGCTGACGGTAAATTTAATGATTTATAGTGGTATGGGTTCCCACTTTTGCTCCTGCCTGTCGTGTCTTGGCAGTCAGGAAAAGCGGAACATCTCAAAAGAGCACCACTAGAATGGAATAAACCTGCTTGCTCTGTACTAATGCATCATTTAGAATTTTTGATTTAAGTAGCTTTATACCAATATAGTACTCATTAATTTGCACATCTCTTGCCATATACACAACCGATTTGAACTTACTTTTTGAATTCTATAAAACTCTGGTTATTTCGTAGCAGTTAGGGCTTATTTAAAAACATGTAATGAAAGGAATGGATTGAACTTATAAGGTTGATGATTAATGGTACAAAATCAAAGCTCCATAAAAATACCAACCCCAGCAAATATAAGTTTTGAAAACGCAAAATCCTTTTGGGAAACGTTCAAGCTTTCTTGATTTTCGGTGCCGCCTTGAGTGAGGATCATATTACCTTCTGTGGATAGATTAAAAGGTAGGTCGATGCTGGCTTCCAGAAAAAGGCGGCCGTTTAATCTGTAATTAATGAATGTCCCTGGAATAAAATTATATTGAGAAGTGTTTTGTCTAACGTTATATCTGCCAGGTAACGATGTGGTTAGAGACTCAGAAAATGGTTGGTTCAATTGGACGGCACCACGATCCATGGTAACCTCGGTAAAATTTAATCCACTGCTTAGGCCCAACCGCCATCTCTTGTTTCTAAAAACGGGTTTGCTCCATTTGATCTGTAGTGAATGGGAGGAAATTTCATCCCTTTTTAATCCAGCGGTACTTGTGTAAACTAGATTTAGATCATTATTGAATTTATAACCCACGCTGGAGGAGAGAGAAAGTCTTGAGTCATCACTAAGATCACGACTTAGATTACCTGCATTGATGCCCAGGGAGGTAAATGTTGCGCTGTTGTGAACCCATCCTATTTTAGTGCTGAAATTCAATAATTTCAAAAGGCTGGCAAACTTACTGCCCGAGCTTTGGGGTGTGGCTATCTGCGTGGAAGCAATGCTATCTGTTTTGTTCTCAACGGACTGGATCTGTAGCTTGTCGATCAATACATCAGAGTAATCGTTTACCTGGCTGCTGGGCAGTGTTTTATCGGTTGGAATGGATTTTTCAAGGTAAAAGTAATTATTTAGATACCTATTGTTGATCTCGTCAATTGTAGAAATAGCAAAAGCCGTTTTATAATTGATATAACTTATTCTATAAAGGCTGTCTGTCTTTACATATTCAGTGGTAAAGTCCAGGAACAATCTTTCAGCACTGGACAGCACACTTCTCAAGGTTTTCTCCTTTGCGTGGTACTCGCTTTTTACCAGCGCATAGGTAGAATCCTCTATGTATAAATGACCTTGGTAGGCTTTGGTTTCAAATTTCATTTTAAACAAAGCTTTTTTATCGTAGGCAAGGGTATCGACGACTTCAAACCTGTAATCTTTGTCATCGATATTATCAAATGGCTCAAAACGCTGTGTCAAGACGTCAAAACGGTGCACGTTATGTATGCCGGCATAAATCCGTATAGAAGCAGACTCGGGAGCTTTTGAATACAACACCTCGCCATCTACAATTTTTACGTTACCGTAGGAGTGTTTTTGGGAATATGGATATTTGTCCACTTCTACTTTCGCTTCAGCAGTATAAATAGGTTCAGAATACAGGGAGTCCATGGCAAGAACTTCAACGATGCGGCCATTTAAACGTTCCAGTTCATTGGGATAATTGAAGGGTAAACGCTGCAGTACCTTTTTGAGCATCTCTCTTTCCTTGTCAACATTTGTAATCACCACCTGATCCAGGCTGAATATATCCGTCTCCAGCTTTACCATATTGACCTTGCCAGCTTCAACGGTTGTCGTGCGTGATTTATAACCTATGGAAGTTATGTATAGTACGGGTTGACTCAGGGTGGTCTTAAATTTGAAACTTCCATCCAGATCAGATATAAGACCTCTTTTCTGGTTGTTCTCCGTTATAGTAATGTGGGCAAAGGGAATAGTTTCCCTTGTTTTTGCATCGATAATAGTGCCCTCAATGGTGTAGGTTTGAGAATGGGATATACCTGTTATGAAAAGTACAAGAAATAAGGCCAGTTTATACATTACGCAAAGTCTATGTTAAGTTGGTACTGGATTATAAAGGTAAGATATTATCAGCTCTTCTATTTCTCGATAGACAGGTAAGATTTTTATTTTGGTTAAGAATTATAGGGTAGTAGCTTTCGCGAAAGCGGAACACCATCAATCATCAATGACAACCACAATCCCCATCACCGCAGGAATTAGAACTGAATTTTTTGGGAAACAACTTTTTTCTAAAGAGCCAGATCAATGCTCCTACTATCAATGACGCCACAATTATGTATTGTAAAACCTCCATTAATCCAGCATTTGATAAGCTCCCAGAGCAGTTACATAAGCGATCAAGGTCATGGCAATAAACTGGATCGCCGGCCACTTCCAGCTGTTGGTTTCTCTCTTGACAATCGCGAGCGTACTCATGCACTGCATCGCAAAAGCGTAAAATAACAGCAGTGAAATCCCGCTGGCAAAAGTAAAAACGGGACCGCCCAGTACTGGATTTACCTCGGCAGCCATGCGGTTCTTGATCGTCGCCTGGTCTTCATCGCCACCTTCCACACTATAAATTGTGGCAAGCGTACTCACAAAAACTTCTCTCGCTGCAAAACTGCTCACGATGGCAATCCCTATCTTCCAGTCATAACCCAACGGTCTCACAGCAGGCTCGATTCCTTTACCCAGGTATCCCACAAAACTATGTTCCAGGCGGTGGGATGCGATCTTTTGGTTCAATTCTGACTCGGTTAGGTTGGCACCTGCATATTGATCGGTAACGATTTGTTCTGCATTTGTGAACTCTTCGCCCAGTCCATAACTGGCGAGCGCCCATAAAACAATAGAAATGGCAAGAATCATTTTCCCGGCACCAAACACAAAACTTTTTGTCTTTTCAATCACGGTGATAACCACATTTTTAAGCATCGGCACTTTATAGGCCGGCATTTCCATCACAAAGAACGTTTTTCTCTTCAAAGGTAAAATCCTGTTCAGCAACCATGCAGACGCAATAGCAGCTCCAAAACCCAATAAGTACAAAAACATCAAGGTCAACGCCTGATAACTAAAAAAGCCGCCGAGAACCGAACCCTCTGGAATTACCAAAGCTATAATGATAAGGTAAACCGGCAATCTCGCACTGCAAGTGGTAAACGGCACCACCAGTATGGTGATCAACCGCTCTTTCCAGTCCTCAATATTGCGGGTTGCCATCACGGCCGGTATGGCACACGCCGTCCCAGACACCAGCGGAACTACACTTTTCCCGCTCAGCCCAAATTTCTTCATGATGTGATCCATGAGAAACACTACGCGGCTCATATAACCGCTTTCTTCCAGCACCGCAATAAATAGAAACAAAAAGGCAATCTGTGGGATGAATATCACGATCCCGCCCAGCCCGGGAACTATTCCCTCGGCAATGAGACTGGTCAGCGGGCCAGATGGCAGCACATCACTTATCCAGGTGCTCAAATCTGCAAAGGTCTGGTCTATGAGATCCATGGGATAGCTGCTCCAGTCGTAGATCGCCTGAAAAATGAGCAATAAGATCGCAAAGAAAATAAGGTAGCCCCAGACTTTATGGATCAGGATGCGGTCTAACTTAGCTCGCAGATCCTTTGCATTAGAAACATCTACATGCAATACTTTTTTGAGCAAACCATTGATGAACTGGTAGCGCACCACGGTTTCCTTATGCTGCATTTTTTTGAGATCGGCCTCGGTCTTGATCTCAAAAGAGGTCGTTTTTATGGATTCCAGATCCCTGTTGCGATCTAGGTTCCCAAAATTTACGTCCTGGGTAATTACCAGCCACAATTTATAGACCTGCTGCTTGGGATAGGCTTTTCTCAACCGGTTGAAATAGTCCACGTCGATCACTGAAGCGTTGAGACAAGGCGTGGAAGTAAGCGATTTATACTGTTCTATAGCTTCTTTTAATTGCTCGATCCCCTGGTTTTTACGTGCGCTTACCAGCACGACTCGGGTATTCAGTTCCTGCTCCATCAATTCTACGTCCAGCGTGATCGCCTTGCGCTCCATGCGGTCTGCCATGTTGATGACGAGAATGGTGGGGATTTCCAGATCCTTGATCTGGGTAAACAACAGCAAATTGCGCTTGAGGTTCTCAATATCCGAGACTACGACGGCAACATCGGGAAAGTCCTTGCTGTTTTTGTTGAGAAGGGTTTCTACGACGACACTTTCATCCAGCGAACTCGTATTGAGACTGTAGGTTCCGGGAAGATCTAGGACGTGGGCCTTGAGGCCGCGATCCAGTTTGCAGATCCCCTCTTTTTTCTCGACCGTGATGCCGGGATAGTTGCCCACTTTTTGGTTGAGGCCGGTCAGTCTGTTAAATAGTGAGGTTTTGCCCGTATTGGGATTTCCTATCAAAGATACATTGATCGATCTACCCATGGATTTCTACGGTTATCTTTTCGGCGGTTTCCCTCCTTATAGCGAGGTGCGTGCCGTTAACATTGAGATAAATGGGATCCTGAAAAGGTGCACTCTGCATCATCTGCACCTGGTTGCCCGGTAAACAGCCCATTTCCAAAAGCTTTAACGGGACATCTATCTCACTAAATGATTTAATGGTTGCAGTCTGACCGCGCTTGAGATGGGCAATTGTATGTTCCAAGGCTTATTTAGAATTGTTTTGAATAAGCAAAAATAGTCCATGGAAGTTGATTGAAAAAATGTTTGGTGGGTTTTAAATAGCAATGGAAGATATTAGTTTATGGTTGATGGTTTTTAAGGTACATTTCGGGACTGGATCGTTTTTTTGAAGCCTAACTTCTATGCTGTTGTGGCGGTCATGACAATAAAAGTAATTCCCCTATGCATTCAAGGATTCAATAGTTCGTATAGTTATTTGTGTGATACCGCTTTCGCGAAAGCTACTTATACAACAACCTCTTCACCACTATAAAGCCTTGTCACGAACTGCTTGCTGCAAGCCTTACCCACATGGAACTTATCCTAATTATAATAAAACCTGCGGGCATTTCTATTATTGCAGATTTTTTCCCCAACATTTTAATAAAGCTCTAAGAGAGGACATTTACTGATTTCCGTAGATTTAGATCATGCACCATTCCTACAAACAAGAAGAACCCATAAAAGTCCCACGATTTAGTGAAGAGGCTGGTTTTTACACTACAAAACAACGCTCCAAGCAGATGAGCAAGATACGCGGCAAGGATACAAAGCCCGAGTTGATGCTGCGCAAGGCACTATGGGCAAAAGGCTATCGCTACCGCAAGGATTTTAAAAAACTGATAGGAAAACCGGACATCGCAATGCCCATTCACAAAACGGTCGTATTTATCGATGGCGAATTCTGGCACGGCCACGACTGGGAAAACCGAAAGGAAAAAATCAAGACCAATCGTGATTTCTGGATTCCAAAACTAGAGCGCAACATGCAGCGCGACCGCGAGGTAAACCATAAACTGGAAGCAATGGGATATAAAGTGTTTCGGTTTTGGTCAAAGGAAGTGCTGAAAAACCTCGATGCGGTGGTTGAGGAAATTACAGACCACATAGAATTTTTTAAAAGCTCAAAAGCAAAAACACAAGACCTTTGAATGGACTTGTGTTTTGTGAAGTATTGGAAAGATTAAGCTTAAAAGTAAGCTGAATTTACAGGAAAATTAATCCTTCAAATACTCCTGGGCATCTACCACCTCATATTTATGACTACGGTTCATAAAGTCATGGAAAAAGGCCACATGTGCTGCTCCATATAGTACTAGAACGCGATCTTCTTGCGTGATGTCCAGGCGGTTAAAGTTGGCAAAAATCCGGAGGTTTCTCTTATAGAAATCGGCAGCGGTGTCGGCTCCCTCAAAATTTCCATCGGTGTTTACGTAGGTCATAAGATCAGAATTTGAATTGAACATGAAGTTCATGTATTCTGGCGTGTTGGTAAAGCGGTACAGCTGCTTAGTAGTGGCCTGTTGCTCAAGTTGTGCTGCCTGCTGCAACACTCCCATAACCTGTGCGTAATAACTGTTGACCGCGGCATTATTGGTTTCTTGAGCCATTTGCATGATGCGTCCATAATTATATTCCATTTTATGGTCGGTGGCAATTAATTGTGCGCCACTTTCTCTGGCTATTTGAAAAGCGAGCAGACCTACCTCGCCTTGATAATTGCTCAGCTTTTTAGGATCTTTAAGGTATAGGGCATAGATGGAGTCCATTTCGGCCTGTTCTTCTGGCAATACCTCTACGAGAATTTTGGTAGGTTTGAATTCGCGGGCCAGTTGTAGCGCAAGAGCGGCTATTTCTTCTCTTCTTTTTGGTAAGCTGGCATCATAGGATGATTTATTGGCATCACTGGTATAGCCCATGTGCCAGGTTCCCAGTAGTAATGTTTCTGCTCCTTCAAAGTCAAATGACTCTTTCAATTGAGTCATGATTTGTTCTTCATTAATTTCTTGAGCATTACAAAAGAGACTTCCTAAAAAAAGGATTGCGATAAATAAATTTACAGTTTTCATAAGGTTTGTTTTTAAGTTCGATACAAATCTTACGGGCAACATCATCCTGCATAAGAAGCAAATCGACGACCTAGCGATCTGTGTCGATGAAATAGAACTGAAACCCAAAAACCATTTCATAGACAAAAATCCTCGTTTCATAGATAAATGGCCATCTCAGTCTTCTATTATATGTACTTTTAGAACCATGAAATTGAAATTACTCCGCTTACTGGGCGTTTTTTACCTTTTCTTCCTCGTGATGGAAGTGCTGAGGGAATTACTATTGTCCCCTAAAAAGCTGGAGCAGTTTATTGCAGCTCCCATGGACGGCACGTTGCAGTTATTTATTGCCTCACTGCTTTTTCTTGCCTATACGCTGGCCGCATATATTTTCCTGTTCTATAGGTATTCCAGACAGCCTAAATTTTATACAATGCTGGGTATTATTGCCTGCGCACTCTCGGTAATCGGGTTGCGGTATGTGGTGGATGAAGTGATCATAAAAGCGATCACGGGCTATGGAAATTACAATGAGGGAACGACGGTGTTGTATTACATCTTGGACAATCTGTACTACGCGATTTTGTACACCATCTTTGGTATAAGTTGGTTTTTTATCAATTATTCCATGTTCAGGGAGCAGCGACAACAACAGTTGGAACTGGAAAATAAAAAGACCGAACTTTCATTCCTGCGCGCCCAGGTAAATCCGCATTTTTTGTTCAATATGCTCAATAATATTTATTCGTTGATCAACATGGGGTCGGACAAGGCACTTATGGCGACCGATAAATTGAGCCAACTTTTGCGTTACAGCCTTTATGAAACTGATCAGTTGGTGACGGTAAACAGTGAGGTCCAGGCGGTAAACGATTATGTGTTATTGCAGGAGTTACGCTTTCGCGAAAGCTTACAAATTTCCATCACTGTAGATCCACAAATAGCCGAGAAGAAAATTGCTCCATTCCTACTCATGCCGCTGGTGGAAAATGCCTTCAAGCACGGCGTGGTCATCGATCCCGCAAATCCTATCAAAATAGAAGTAAAACAAACCACCGATGGATTACAAATGAGCGTTATTAATGCCATTGCAAATCGTGAAAAAGATAGCGTGGGCGGTATAGGAATCGAGAATCTGCGCAAACGACTGGACCTGATCTATACAGATCAACACGAGTATAAACAGGAAATAATCAACGGAATTTTCACAACAACCATTACAATTAAAAACGCATGATCAAGGCAGTTTTACTGGACGATGAGCCGCTGGCACTGGATTTACTGGAGTCGCATATTTCCAAAACGGAAGGAATAGAAGTCCTCGCCGCGTTTACAAATCCCATCGAGGCACTGCAAAAAATAGACGCTCTCAAACCCGATGTCATCTTTTCAGACATCCAGATGCCCGAACTTAACGGCGTCCAGTTCACAAAAATAATCGGTGATAAAGTGCCGGTAATTTTTACCACCGCCTACGATAATTATGCGCTCACGGGATATGAGCTGGACGTAGTGGACTATTTATTAAAACCTATCAATCTAGAGCGATTTCAACAAGCGGTATCAAAATTACATAAACGAACCAATGCTCAAAATCCACAGATCGAAACGACTTCCAAGGATTATATTTTTGTCAAAAGCGAGTACAAAACACTCAAGGTTAACCTTGCCGATATTCATTATATCAAAGGCATGGCAGACTATGTAACACTGGTGCTGAAGAACGAAAAAATCCACACGCTGGAAAACTTAAAACATTATGAGAAAACGCTTCCATCCTCATTCATGCGGGTGCACAAGAGTTACATCATCGCTATGGATAAGATTGAGTTTATAGAACGCCATCGAGCGGTACTACTAGGCGATTATATTCCCGTGAGTGAAACATATAAAATGAGGTTTTTTGAGCGGGTGAAGGGGTAGTGGATGTAAAATGTTAACTTTGAGAACCAACTTATTTATAAAAAATGGAACAGGATAAACGCATACGACTTGCTATCAGTCAGATTGTAACTGAATTAATGGAGCGGGTCATGGACAAAGTTCTTTTTCAAGACCCATTTATAAAAGAAGATCATCATGCTAAAAAGCCGCTTTATGCAGCTTTAGTCCCTGATGAGATTTTTAAGGGTTCGCATTTTGAAAGAAGATTTGTGACCCCATTTGGTAAAGTATGGGAGCAGTTGGCAAATGTCGTCGCCACTGAATATCATGGGCATTGTGAAATGGGTCATGCGATATATGGCGAAATAGGAACTGAGCGCTTGAGACGTATTCAGGAAGTTTTAAACCGTTTAGAATACCGTAAAAAGGGTATGGAAAAAATCAATCCCAACTGGGAAAGTGAGCTTGCCTATATTTTAGAGGGTAAGGGAAAACCCATACCTACATCAGTAGTCTGTGATGTCTATATTGAAAATCAAGCGACTGGTGAGAGGCTGACATTTGAACTTAAAGGTCCATTACCTAATAGCGACCAGACCAAAGTGAGTAAAGAAAAAATGTTCAAACTCTTAGCAATGAGTCCTTGTAAAGTTGATTTTGCATATTACGCACTTCCATACAACCCATATGGTCAAAAGAAAGATTATAATTGGGGCTTTCCAATGAGATGGTTTAATATGCATAATGACCAATCAGTACTCATCGGAAATGAGTTTTGGGATTTAATCGGTGGAAAAGGAACTTATAAAAACTTTATAACGGAAATTAATAATTTAGGATTAAACTATAGAGAAAGAATTTATAAAGAGTTTTTATGTATTGATCCACCAGAAGGATACAAAGACGTAAAGCTGCAATAGAAAAAATTAAATGAAACAAAAATTTACATTTATAGACCTTTTTGCAGGAATCGGTGGATTTAAAATGGCTCTCACTAGAAATGGCGGGAATTGTATTAATTTTAGTGAAGTAAACAAAGATGCAATTAATTGTTACTGTGACAACTATAACGAGAGTTATGACAAGAACTTAGGAGATATTACTAAAATCAAAGAATTACCTAAGCACGATGTTTTGACTGCTGGCGTTCCGTGCCAAAGCTGGTCAATAGCAGGTAAAAATTTAGGTTTTGATGATGATCGCGGTCAATTGTGGAATGACACAATTTATTTACTGAAACAATCCCAGCCAAAAGCATTCATATTTGAAAATGTAAAAGGCTTAGTTGACCCTAGAAATAAGAATTCATTTTCACACATCTTAAATAGGATTAAAGAAGCAGGTTATTACGCAAAGCACTATGTTATTAATTCTTATGATTATGGGGCTCCTCAAAATAGAATTCGAGTCTTTATAGTTGGTTTTAAGAACAAGGCGTACTTTGACAACTTCAATCTCCCAGAACCATATAGCGAGAGACTCAACCTTTCCAATATTTTGGAAGTTGAATTACCTAAAGAAAAAAAAGAAACAAAACCTCAAAAAGATTTATTTGGAAATCTTCTTATAACCAAGCAAATGAGCCTTTCGAGTAAGAATGGGTTCAATGATTATTTTTTATTCAACGATTTGAGAAACGGTCATTCTACAATTCATTCTTGGGACATCATAGATACTTCGGAAAGGCAAAAATACATATGTCTTTTACTTTTAAAAAACAGACGTAAGAGTCAATTCGGGATTTTAGACGGAAATCCCCTCTCCTTAGATCAATTCAAAACTTTAGACGAGTCGATAACACAAAATGAGTTGTCCAACTTAGTTGCTTTGAAAATCTTTAAAGAAGAAGATTATAAGTTTAAAATAAATAATTTTGAAGATTGTGACTTGTCTGTAAACGAACGAGAGTTGCTTTTGAGAGAATATGATACTTGTCTTTTAATGCCTGATTTAAAAACGTACAGGCCATTGAAGGTTAAAAAAATTTCTATAAAAAATACTTTAGAATCATTAAAGGAAAAAGGCATTATTGAATGTGTTGAGGTAAGGTATGATTTTAAGAACTCAAAAATCAGTAGCGGTTTGTTTGGAGTAAATAGGGTTTTTCTGCCCACGTCCGATGTATTTCCAACCTTAGTGGCAAGTGACACTAACGATTACGTAACATTACAACATTTGAGTAAAGACAACCATGAAAGTTATAAGCAAGAGTTTTTAGAAAAAGTTTATTTTTCAGAAAACTACAGAAAGATCACAAAGGAAGAAGCCTGCTTGATACAAGGTTTTCCTAAAAATTTCAAACTTCCAGACTCTAGAGCAAGGTGGATGAAGTTAGTGGGCAATAGCGTTTCTGTTTCAGTAATTGATATGCTTGCTAAAGCAATTGTTAAAACAGGAATGTTTGATCAAAAAGAAAACCAATCTGAACGAGTTAAGAATTATAAAATGCCAGAAACTCTTGTTGAAAATCAAGCAATCAGCGTGTAAAGCTTAATTTTTCACGTAATTGATCATATTTGAATTTATAAAGTTATGGTTTATTTTCACACCATGCGCCACTCAAAACTCCCACAACTCCCGCCATCTATATTTGCAACCATGACCCAGCTGGCAAATCAGCACGGTGCGCTCAATATGTCTCAAGGGTTTCCCAGCTTTAAAACCGATGAGGTTTTAAAAAACCTGCTCAAAAAAGCCGTGGGTGAAGACTACAATCAGTACGCTCCCATGAAGGGCATTGCGGGATTGAGACACACCATTTCCATAATTACAGAAAAAGCGCACCACGGATTTTATGATCCAGAAACTGAAATATGCCTAACCGCAGGAGCAACCCAAGCGATCTACACTGCGATCCAAACGGTAGTTCAATCGGGCGACGAAGTCATCATCCTTACACCAGCCTATGATTGCTATGCGCCCGCAATTCAATTGGCCGGTGGGATAGTAGTGGAAGTGCCCATGAATATTCCAGATTTTACCGTGGACTGGGATCGAGTAAATAGTTGCGTGACCGATAAAACAAGATTGATCATAGTCAACTTTCCACACAATCCATCGGGAAGTTTAATGAATGAGGGTGATTGGGAATCGTTGCAGGAAATCGTTCTTGAAAATGATTTGTACCTATTGAGCGATGAGGTTTATGAATACATGGTCTTTGATGATTGCACACATTTGAGCGCGGCTCGCTTTTCCCAGTTGAAAGAGCGCACTTTTATAACCTGTAGCTTTGGAAAGACTTTTCACGTTACTGGATGGAAATTGGGCTATTGCCTAGCTCCCAAACCCCTCATGGATGAATTTTTAAAAATCCACCAAAACGTCGTTTTTTGTGTAAGCCACCCAGCTCAGGTAGCAGTTAATAATTACCTTCAACAACCTAGGAATTATTTGGAGCTGGGCACATTTTATCAACGCAAGCGGGATCTGTTTTTGAATCTGCTCAAAGGCAGCAGGTTTAAGTTGGTACCCACACAATCCACTTACTTTCAGCTGTTGGACTACTCCGCAATTACCGATGAAGGTGACGTGGATTTTGCAAAAAGGTTGACCGTAGAACATAAAATTGCCAGCATTCCCATTTCGGTATTTATGGATGGAACTGACCACAAGATGCTACGTTTCTGTTTTGCAAAGGAAGATCACGAGATTATAGAGGCCGCGAGGATTTTGAGCACGCTTTAATTTGCGAAAATGACAATCAATAATCATTTGTGTTATTCTAAAAGTGATTTGTATCAGCCAGTTAACTATTATTTTTGATGTTAATCGGTTTTTTAACAGTCTTACCTCGCGTTTCTAAATATTATGGTTTTACATTTAAACTATGTTATGAACTCTAAAAGATTACTATTATGAAAGCATTTTACCTATTATTCGTGCTTGCACTCGTCTCCTGTTCGACCACTAAGGTGGTTGAGACCATAGATAAATCTAGTTACATACAAGAAAAGCCGTATGCCCAAAAATGGATAGGCGGGCACCAGGTTCTGGCTAGGCGGCGCGCCAGGTTCTGGAAGTGGTGTTAATCTTTACATTCCTACAGACCTATTGGGAAATCCCATGGAAGTTAAAAATGTACATTTTGCAAATATGACTACTTCCTCCGTGTCATATACCGATGAAAGTCGATCCATGATCATGGCACGATTTACCTATCCAGTAAAAGATGTCACCATGTCCATTGATTCCGATGATGAACTTTCCAACGAGTTGCCTCAAGTCCTCGCAAATCCCGTAAAAACATCAGAAAATGAAGCGATGGTGGAGTTTATGGCGCACAATGGCGAGAAGACAATTAAAATAGATAAAATCGAGGAACGTGAAATGATACCCTATCCCAGTATGCCTGTTCAATAAATTTTAAAGAAAGATAACAACATTAGAGCCCGAGATATTTTTCGGGCTCTTTTTTGTCATTAAAATTACGGTTAGCGTTTCATTCGTGCCACAGTTTTACATATCGTCTGTATAAAACGACAGTTCAGCATTTCATAATTTTTTAAAGCGTCATTCAGGCTCACATTTGTAGTATCAAACCGTGAGACATGAAAATTTACACAACATTATTCGCTTTACTTTTCAGCTTTTGCTCCTTTGCCCAAACCACCATTTCTGGTGTCATAAAAGACTACAGCGGCAATCCTGTAATGGGCGTCAATATCTATCTGGAAGGGACTTATGACGGCACGACCAGCGATATAGAGGGCAGGTTTTCATTTAAAACCGAGGAGACTGGGAGTGCCATCCTCATCGCAAGTTCCGTGGGATATGATGAGTACAGACTAGAAGCTCTTATCAAGGATATGGTGGGTTTGAAAGTCCGCTTTCGCGAAAGCATGAACGCATTAAACACCGTCATACTTAGCGCGGGAAGCTTCAGTGCGGGCGATAGTTCTAGGGCGAGCGTCCTTAAGCCACTGGATGTAGTGACTACTGCCAGCGCGGTGGGGGATTTTGTTGGGGCATTGCAAACGCTGCCGGGTACGAGCGCAAATCCCGACGATGGACGGCTTTTTGTACGCGGTGGTAGCGCAGATGAAACCCAGATCTTCATAGACGGTAATCGGGTTTTCCGACCATTCCTGCCCACCACGGGAAATATTCCCACAAGGGGACGCTTTTCACCCTTCCTTTTTGATGGGATCACGTTTTCTACCGGCGGTTACAGTGCAGAATATGGCGATGCACTTTCCAGCGTCCTCCTACTCAATACCACCGATTTTCCCGAGGAGGAAAAAACAGAACTGGGAGTAATGAGTGTGGGAGGAAATGCGGGAAACACGCAGATATGGGGCGACAACGCCATCAGCGCAAACGTCTCCTATATCAATCTGGGCATATATAACGAGGTGGTCCCGCAGAACAATAAATTTACAAAGCCCTATCAGAGCCTAAGCGGCGAGGCAGTTTACAGACATAAATTCAGCAAGGGACTGTTCAAGGCGTACAGCGCGTTTTCATACAGTGATTTTGAGATCGTACAGGAGGACATCAATATTCCCGCAGGAATAAAAGTAGGAGTGACCAACCGCAATTATTATGGTAATCTCAACTATCTGGGCGATCTGTCCGACTCCTGGAAGATCGAGTCTGGATTGAGCCTCGCCCGCGACACAAACGATCTTGATGTGGACGGTACCGCGATCGACGCCAGGGAAAATGCACTGCATGCAAAAGTAAGACTGCAAAAACGCTACAACAACTACTTTAAGTTCAACGTAGGTGCAGAGCAGTTTTTGATGAGTTATAAAGAAGATGTAAATTTTCAGTCAATCGATTTCAACTCGGGAATAGATCATGGGATTAGCGCGGCATTTGGCGAGGCAGAGATTTTTGCGTCCAAAGAGCTCGCATTTAAAGCCGGTGCACGCGCCGATTACTACAGCGCAAATTCAGAACTTAAAGTTTCTCCACGGTTGAGTGCTGCCATAAGCCTTAATAAAACCAGCCAGATTTCCCTCGCCTACGGTAATTTCTATCAATCGGCACAGAATAACGTGCAGCAATACAATAACGACATCCAGCCAGAGAACGCCCAGCATTTTATAGCCAACTTCCTCTACCAGAAAAATGACCGCATGCTGCGTGCCGAGGCTTATTATAAGACCTATGATAACCTTATCACTTTTAACACGGGAATGCCGCAGTTCGATAGTGAATTTGAAAATGCGGGTAATGGATATGCGGGAGGTCTGGATCTATTCTGGAGGGATGAGCGATCCATAAAAAACCTGGATTATTGGGTGAGTTATTCCTATCTCGACACGCAACGACTGGATCGCAATTTCCCAGAGCGGGCGACGCCCAGCTTTGCCACCGATCACAATTTGAGTATCGTTGGAAAATACTGGATCGAGGATCTTAAATCCCAGGTAGGTGCAGCGTTCAACTATGCCAGCGGCCGTCCGTTTACCAATGCAAACGAGCAAGGTTTTCTCAACGATAAGACTACATCCTTCCAAAGCCTAGACCTCAACTGGGCCTATCTGATTGATGATAAAAAGATCATATATCTTTCAGTAAGTAATGTTCTGGGACGTGATAATGTCTTCAATTATCAGTACAGCAACACACCAGACGCAGCAGGAAACTTCAACCGTCGCGCGATAGGCCAGGCCGCAGATCGCTTTGTCTTTGTGGGTTTTTTCTGGACGATAGGCGGGAGCGATAACCAGTTGGATAATTTGTAGTTTCCAGTTGGATTTTGAAATTTCAGAATTCAGAATTCAGAATTCAGTAATTCAGAACTCTGAACTCAACAACTCACAGCAAACACCCATTGCCTCTCGGCATTTCCCTCAAGGGAAAAAGGTTTTAATAAACACTTTCATTTAATCTAGTCACTTTTGTTAATTAAGGAGCGATGCGTAAACTAAGTTTTTATGATTGAAAGTTTCCTAATTCGTTAATCGTTAATCGTTATTCAGTATTCAGTATTCAGAAAGTCCACTCTTTTCCTTTTGACAGCCAGATGGTCAATTCTGGTTTTTCAAACTGTAGAAATTGGCAATGTTCAAAGGAATAATTTGTGTTTTCAATATTCCATTGTAAATCCAAATGCATTTCAAAGCAAAATTCAACAGGATATTTCAACCACTATCCACAACCCATCCCCTAGAAATGACAGTTGGGCGAGTTCCGCTTTCGCGAAAGCGTGATTACACATTTAATAGTAAGAAAAACCTTATTTATTATTATGCTATTTTTGCTCTAAATTTCAAGTGAGTTTAAAAAATCAACTGCCTGATGAAATTATTATATACTTTTTTTCTACTATTTGCAATAACTGGTCATACTGATGCTCAAGAAATACAATCCATAAACTCAGGAGCTTTTTCCAGTAATGGTCTTGTTTATGGAGTGGGTTCTATCTATGTGAATGCGGTAGATATAGATGACAACAGCTCTGGGATCATAGGTGCGGTTACCTATTATGAATTTGGTACGTTGTCCATCGATGGCATTCTGCAAAATCCTGACATACAGATTTATCCTAATCCATTTAATGACTTTCTATACATAAAAAGCGATGTTGCTATCGACGAGGCTACAATTTATGATCTCCGAGGCAGATTGATCTTATTAATATCCGACAATCTATCACAGATCGATCTATCAGCTTTAGAAATAGGTGCATACATCATAAAATTTAACGATACCGCAGGTACTTCTTTAAAAATCATCAAAAAGTAACTTATTATGAAAATCCATTTTTTAGCATTTTTCCTTTTCAGCTTTTTATGTGTTGCACAGGCACCGCAAGGAGTGAGTTATCAGGCAGTGGCTTTTAATGCAGCTGGCGCACCGATAAATAATAGTACGGTAGGTGTAAAAATTAGCATTCTTCAAGGCTCTGTCACGGGAAGCGAGGTCTATGCAGAAACTCACGCGCCGCAGACTAACAATCAGGGACTTTTTAATCTAAATATAGGTCAGGGAACGCCGCAAGGTGCATCTTTTGAAACTATAGACTGGGGAAGCGGTTCTAAATTTATAAAGGTGGAGGTAGATCCTAATGGAGGGAATAATTATACTACCGTGGGAACAAACCAACTCATGAGCGTGCCGTATGCTCTCTATGCAGAAAACGTAAATACTTCAAACGGTAATTTACTCAATCAGATTAATGACGGGAAAACCGCAAATTTTGCTATGCACGATTATATCAATGGTCAGGTCTTAGTTTTTAATTCAGCATTTAATTTGTGGAGTTCTGTTGCTGCGGGTGATCTTTCTGGTGGCTTTACAGCAAGTGACAAGAATTTTGCATTTTATGACTATATCAATAACGTTGTACAGGCATATAGTTCTATAAGTAATACTTGGATCTCTCAAAGTTTAGGTGATATAAGCAACGATGGAATAGTAGCCTCTCAAGGAAATTTTGCATTTTATGACTATATAAATAATTTAGTCTACGCTTTTAATAGTTCTAACGAGGCATGGTCTAGTCAGGTTGCAGGTGATCTTGATAATCAGGGTATAGTAACTTCTAACGGCAGTTTTGCTTATCATGATTATATAAATAACATGGTTTATGCATATAATAGTAATAATGGAACTTGGGTGGGTCAATCCATCGGAGACTTATCTAATGAAGGTATTATAACCCTTAACGGCAATTTTGTGTTGTATGACTATATTAATAATTTAGCTTTTGGTTTTAGTAAAAATTTTGGTACATGGCAGCAGCAAAGTATTGGAGATTTAAGTTCAGATGGTCTAGTTCCATCAGGATTTTAATTTTATTTTTGACAAGCAATTATCTCTTTGAGAGAACACACAACAACTCATCCCCGAGAAATGACAGTTGGGCGAGTTCCGCTTTCGCGAAAGCGTGATCTCCCATAAATTTATATCATAATACTTAAAACCTTTATTATGAAAACGATTATCTCTGCGCTATTTTTAATTGCTACGCTAAGTTTAAATGCACAAACGGCTTATGAAAATGCCATGACCAAAGGTCTGGAATTAATGGAATCCAGAGATTTACAAGCCGCCTCCCAACAATTTGAACGCATTGCAAAAGCCGAAAAAGAAAACTGGCTTCCCACCTATTATGTCGCGCTAACTCACGTGCAGAGTTCTTGGGGACAATTGGGCAAAGAGAAGACCTTGCTCCACATGAAAAAAGCACAGGAATTTATAGATCAAGCAGATCTTTTATCGCCCAACAATCCAGAAATCATGGTGCTGCAAGGCATGTTGAATACCTGCTGGATCACTTATGACAGCGGTGTTTATGGCATGAAATTGAGCGGTGCAACTACTGCCATTTATGAAAAAGCATTCAAACTAGCTCCCGACAATCCACGAGTAGCAAGTAACCGCGCACAATGGTTGATGGGGACGGCCCAGTTTTTTGGGAAGGATGTGACTGTTTATTGTGATGAGGTAAAAAAGGCCGTTCAATTATTTGAACTAGAAATAGTGGATGGATTTGCACCCAGTTGGGGTAAAGAACAAGCGCTGGGAACCCAAGAGAAATGTTTGAAATAGAGGAAAGAGACTATGTGTGGCAAGAGTAAAAAAAGGGATGCGAACAATGTTCGATCCCTTTTTTGGATTTGAAAATATCAAAACAATCTACTCAACAATCAGCTTCCCTGTATATTTCATGTCGCCATTTTTTACGGAGATAAGATAGATTCCGGTAGGAATGTTGTCCGTCTCAAAAGATAGCGTTCCCTGTGCGTTAAAACTTGTGTCTTTTATAGAGATCTGCTTGCCCAATAAATCGGTCACAGTAAGTTCTACCGCTACACCTCCCAGCTGGTTGGCACTAAGAAAGACCGTTCCACCATTGGATGGATTGGGATAAATAGTGAAGCTGTTATTCAAATTTCCGGAGTCTATCGATAGGGTCTGGGTCTGGAAGACCAGTTCAAAACGGTCGTTAGCAACACTCAGGGGATCATTTGCATCAACATTAAAGGTAAAACTGGTAAAGCCATTATTTAATTGGGTCAGTGAACCGTTGAAATTATCCCTGAGATAGGGAACTACACCATTTATTCCGTTCACATTTATCAGGTAGGTGTAATCTGTATCGCCATAGTTGTAGTGCCTAAGGTTTACCACATCGCCCGCTGAGGGAAATGGCATGGAATTGATCACATAGTCCACATTATTTTTATATATGGATATGCTCTCATCAATGTTCCAGGCCTTGATGTGATCATGTACATCTCTCCCAGCATCGTACCGGTCGCTGAATCTGACCAGCAGCGCATCTGTCGATGAATGGCCATTGTTCAATGAATAAGTGTCATAGAGCTCCATCTGGATGGAACCAGCGGTCGAGCTGGCAACGCTGGTTACCGTTGTTGCCGCGCCAGTAATCAATCCGTTTTCATTAAGTTGCGATGATCTATAATTTACCACCATGTCATTTCCCGCACCGGCACTACCAGCATTTGCTACAATAAACGCTGCCTGCCCGGGCTGTAGAAAGCCATTGTTTGCAGAGGAGGAAGGCAGGGCCATTCCAGTTCCACCATTATCAAAGCCGGTATAGGTAACATAGGCTCCCTGACCGTTTGCGCCGCCCAGGGTTGGATCCCAGTAGTAAATCACATCGTCTGTAATGTTGGAACTGTCATCGATCAGGGTTTCCATGTCAAGCGCATTCTGATAAGGATTTGCTATAAGTACAAATTGACCAGGTTCCACATCATAGCTCTTGGTAAGGTCTGCGTGCGAGAGTGAGCCTCTTGATCTAAGCGTGGTGGAATTACTTGAACCCACAACATCCAGATCTAGGGTTCTATCTCCTCTTATATAGAGTCGATAGGCATTACCGGGATTAAGTAAATCTCCCACTTGATTAGTGCTTGTAACGACATCCCATGTTTGTCCCGTGTCATTGGAATAGGTAAACATACTCGGATTTCCCTGTCCAGTAAGATCAAAGCCGGTCGCGGGATCAAAACCACCAGCATTTCCAGCTGTTCCCGTTATGTCAGTTCCAAAACCAGCGCTAGCTGCACCACCTTCTTGCCAATTGTCAAAAATGGTGGCAGTTGAAGAAACAGGCGATCCCACAAAGCGAAAGGCGCGACCCGTTGTACTGCCGGTTTCTGGAAAGTACTGCTCTGAGATGATGTTGCCCGTTAGTGAGTAATTGGGCATGGTCTCAGTTGAATAATAGGCAGTTCTTTGAGACGTAGATTTGAAGGTAATTGTTTTAAGTGAGTTAATTGAAGAAGTAGATGCGAGACGTTCAAATATATTGATATTGAGATCAGAGGTAATATCAAATTCTCTTGGAAATTGTAGAAACGCTAAGAAATTCACGTTTAACGTTCCATTCCCATTAAGAGGTGCCGTGTTTTTGCGTAGTATTACTAAAATGCTATCCTCAGACAGGTTGCAATTAAATATCCCGTCAACAACTAATGAACCATACTTGATCAAATATTCTAATTCAAAGGTAGCTCCATTAGAAACATAAGTACTTCCCCAAATATTACCAGAACCGCCTGTTGCGGGTGTATTATTTAATACCGCTATTCCATTTAAAATTTCAACCCTGGAGTATGGTTCACTAATCCCCTCAGGACTTCCATTGGGAGCAATCCAGCCATTGTTGAAGGTGTAGATGGTCGGTTCTTCCACGCTAAGGCAAAACGCAGTGTCGGTGGAAAGTTCACTATAAACCTGAACATAATAAGTGCCTCCGCTTACTAGATCCTTAGCGTCAATAAAGGCTCCAAGGGTTATACTTTGATCAAAGATCACTCGGGACTCTCGTGAACAATCTATTGGATCGCCCAATGTATTTAAATCTGACAAGTTGCTTGGAGCAGTATATAGTGCCATAATCATACCTTCAGGAGTGTCCTGGTCAAACTTTATTATCGCATTACCAGACGCAGGTGCTACAAATGAAAACCACTGGCTGCCGGTAACACTAGCAGAGGGAATGGAACAGTTGTTTACATCTTCTCCAGTTTCTAGTGAAGTACTGGCGGTAGAATAAATATCGCCTGTACATGTCCCTCCAAAAGTTAGGGGAGTTGCATTTGCGAGGTTGTCGTTGTCTCTACTGTTTATGGTTATGGTTTGCGTGGAGGAATTGATAGCATTGCCTGTACTTCCCGTAGTAGTGTAGGTAATGATATAAGTACCCGTAACACTCGCAGAAAGATCTATCTCACCAGTAGATGAGTTAATAGATAACCCGTTTGTTGATGTAAATGTACCTCCAGCTACTCCCGTAATTGTTGGTACAGGGTCAGTGTCATCAATCTCATAGGTTGAGGCCGCATAGGTAAAACTGGCATTTTCCAAAACGACAACTCTCAGATTATTAATGGCCACAGATGGATCTGTGCCCATGTTATCCGCGTTATTTGTCCAGTTAAAACCTAGTTGGAGATTAGGTTGATTCTCTAAGGCTGCCGGTAATATCATGGAATAAGCCTCCCACTGGCCCGAGCCATTATTGCAGACGGGTGATTTGAGACTGGAAACAAGTACTTGCCATCCAGCGCCTGTATTATAAACCACCGATGCATTATCGTTAAGGCCCTCTCCGTTTGCAATGAAATCAAAGCTCAACTCAATATCAGTTAAGCCTAGAGTTGATAATAGTAGGCGACTCAGCTCTAACATTAGTTTCCTGCGCAGCGTTATATACGGCTCCTGTTATTAAACTACCACAAAATTGAGAAGTACACGTAATGTGTAAAGTTTTGTCTCCATTGTCGCTCAGTCCACAACCGTTGGGCGCGACTCCACCTTCATCATCATTTATTTGCCATACATTAGAACTTGCAGCGTTGATTCCAGAACTATTGCTCAATGAAAATCTACTATTACCTTCAAAGTCCTCAATATAGGGTAGAACCAGAGGTGGCGTTCCATCAACTATAACACCAGCAGTACTGCCTATGTTGGTCAAAGTAAGATCTGCATCATTCCCAGCAGCATCTTTCAATGTTCCACTATTGGCACTCAAAGTTCCCACGGCAATTCCATCAGTGTCTTGATCACCAGATTGAACAGTATATCTAAAAACCAAAGAACTGGTTCCGGAACCGCTTTGATAAATTGCTTGCTGTGTTGTAGAGCCTATGGTTAAAGCCAGTTGTGGCGTTCCATTAGTAATATCGACAGTAATGTTTTGGTCAAAATTTATGGTAAAGTCTAAATGGTGACCTAGTCTATAAGTCCCATCAACCGGTACATTCACAGCGGTGACCACTGGGGCGGCACTAGCATCCGGACCTATGTCATCCGGTAGGTTATAAGCGGTGATATTATCGGTAATCCAGTTGGACACATCGTTGATGCGGGAGCGCAACGCTGCAACAGTTCCAGTCAAGCTTCCTTTATAAACAGCGTTGTCAACTTCGGCCAGGATGCTCAAAGAGTTTACACCATCTGTAAAAACACTAGGTTTTGCTGAGGTCGTGGTACTTGTTGCCTCTGCATCCCACGCGGCGTGCATATTTATCGCAGCAAGAAAAGAGGTTTCGTTCCCTACCGTGGGCGCGGCTCCCTGATAGGCAAACAAGGACTCTCCACTGGATGAAAATGTTAGATCTGGGCAGTTGCTGGGAGAAGCTACCACAGTACCATTGCTCGCGCCATCTACCATAGCCGTAAATCCAAGTATGGTTACAATTTTTCCAGTTGTAAGCGAGGTGCCGGCCGTCCAGATAATCGTATTTTCTGAGTTACAGTCTGCAAGGTTATTTATTATAAAACCCCCTGTGGACTGCCATCCCTTGTCTGTAAAGGTAATGGCGGTATTAGCAGTGATGTCCTTCAACAGGATAAAGGAAAAGTCGTCGCTTCCGTCCTGATTCATTCCCACAAAGGCGATGTCACCTGTAGATAATGCAGTCTGTGCAATGGCACTTATTACTGCAAAATTGAACAGTAGAAAAAGTATGTATTTATTTTTCATAGTTAATATTTTTAATCGAATTTGAATATTAGTGCAAAGCAAAATCAAAAATATGGGATTTAAATGAAACCGCATAAGTAAGCTTGTATCAGATCAATACGAATTTATCAAATGTAGTCAAAATTGTATTAAAACTTATTTAATAATTTGATTTTCAAATTATTGGAACCGCAATAAAAATTCGTTTCAGCTTATATTATAGATTTCACGATTTTCATACTTCCCTATCTCATGGGATATAATAAAAAATCTTGTTGTGTTTTTTGCTTTCGCGAAAGCGGGATTATCAAGAATATTTTCACACAATTCAATATTCCTGTCGAGGTTCAACTTACTTATCTTAACTTTATACAGTTAAGAATAAACTGCCCTAAAATATACCTGCCGTGAATAAATACCTGCTCCTTTTCTGTGCCTCGATCCTTTTGTTTTCCTGCAACGATAAAACCACCGAGGAAAAACTTGAAGAACAAAAAAATGAGTTTTTCAAATTCAGGGAGCACATTGATCAAGTGACCGATGAGGTAATCTCAGTCGCAGATCCCATTACCATAAAACTTACTGAACCTATCGCAGGCTGGACACAGGGTATGGAACTGTCGGGAAACCTGATCGCATTATCGCCCTCCATCGCTGGAAAAACTACCGCGCTCGATGCCAGTACCATTTCGTTTAAGCCCGTTGAACCGCTCCAACAGGATAAGGAATACGAAGTTAGGTTTCAACTGGGCAAGATCAAGGAAGTCGAGGATGAGTTATCTACCTTCAATTTTTTGGTACGTACCATAAAACAGGACTTTATCGTGCGCACGGAAGCTGTAGCAGCCTATGATCGCGATTATCAATACATCAACGGTTCTATTACTGCAAGTGATGTCATGTCGCTAACTTCTGCAAAAAGTATTCTTAGGGCAAGCATGAATGATGTTGCTCTCGACATTAAATACGATGCAAACCCAGAGTTGGGAACTTACTTCCAGTTTAAAATAGATAGCATCCAACGACCGGTAAGCAATGAAGAAATCACACTTAAATGGAACGGAGCAGCACTGGACGTTGAAGAAAAAGGCGAGAATGTCATTAACATCACGGGTAAGGACAACTTTGAGGTCACCGACGTTGAAGCGATCAGTGGATCAGCTAATTATATTCTTGTAAGCTTCTCCGATCCTTTGAAAAAAAATCAGAATCTGGACGGGTTGATACAGATAGCAACGGTCGCCGATCTAAGTTTTGAAATAGATGGCAACCAGCTCAAGGTTTTTCCGTCCAGTCCATTAAATGGGTCTCAACAGTTAGAGGTTTTCAAGGGAATAGTAAGTACGGACGGTTACAAACTTAAAGAAGGCTTTTACTACCACCATCGCCTTTACACAAATGGATCCCCAGGTAGAGTTGATACGTTCTGGAACGATATTGCCTTCTTCAGAAAATTTAAAAATTAATTTCAAAGCGGTTAACCTGAACGCGGTGGACGTCTGGGTATATAAAATCTATGAAAACAATGTATTCCAATTTCTACAGTACAACAACATCAATTCTACAGATAGATTGCGCGATGTGGGAAGACCGGTAGGCCGCAAGATCATCGACCTAAAAAGTACGGGCAAGGAAATTTCTAAATGGAACACTTTCTCATTAAACCTAAGGGAAATTATAGAACCGGATGCTGGTGCCATCTATCGGGTCGAGTTTAAAACAAGATACGAGTACAGTGCCTACACCTGTGCGGGAGGATCGCCCATAGTTGAAATGCAAGATCAACCCATGGATTTTGACAGTTCGCTGGAAACCAGTAATTGGGATGGTGCAGACAATTATTATTACTACGAGGACTACGATTATGATTATAACTGGAGGGATCGTGAGGATCCCTGTACGCCCTCTTTTTACAGGAACAAATCCACCAGTACCAATGTACTGGCGAGCGATCTGGGAGTTATTGTAAAAAAGGGAACTAACAATACTTACACCGTTGCCGTGAGCAGTATTGTAAATACTCAGCCCATAGGCGGTGCGCTGGTGCAGTTATTTAATTATCAACAACAGGAGATCGCCAGTGCACGTACCAATCTTGCTGGGATGGTAGAATTTAAAAATGACAAAGTCGCCTTTTTTGCAAAGATTTCCCACAGCAATCAGGCCAACTACATCAGGCTGGATGATGGTAATTCATTGCCCATGAGCAAATTTGACACTTCGGGCAAGCAGTTGGAGAACGGTATAAAGGGATATGTTTATGGTGAACGAGGCGTGTGGCGACCTGGAGATCCTATGTATCTCACTTTCGTTTTAAACGATACCGATAATAAACTACCTGCGGGACATCCCGTAAACCTCAAATTAAATGATCCCAATGGAAAACTCATCCATACCGAAACCCAAAAACTAGGACTCAACAACTTTTATCTATTTGAACTCAAAACCGACCAGGACGCCATTACTGGAAATTATAGCGCCGCGATAGAAGTAGGAGGGATAACTTTTAATAAAACTTTGAAAATAGAAAACGTAAAGCCCAACCGACTTAAGATAAACTTGGACTTTAAGGATGAGGTCATAAAGAGCAAAAAGAAATCTCCCGTCGCCATAAATGCCGCATGGCTTCACGGTGCTACTGCAAAATCCTTAAAGGCAGATGTCAACGTGAGATTGTTTCCAACCACCACCACTTTTGACAACTATTCCAGCTACACCTTTGACGATCCGGGCAAGTTTCTGGACCTTCAGGAGCAGGAAGTTTTTAATGGAAAATTGGATGCAAGCGGTAACGCCAGCTTTGTATTTGAGCCACAGATCAACGGCGAGGCTCCCGGAATGTTAAAAGCCAATTTCCTGACCAAGGTTTATGAAAACGGAGGAGACTTCAGCACTCAGGTTAGTTCAAAAACATACTCACCTTACGAGACCTACGTAGGTCTGGATGTGCCACCAGGAGATAAGCAGCGAGGCATGTTGCTTACCGATGAGGATCATAAAATGGATGTGGTCACGGTAGATCAGTTTGGAAAGCCCCAAAAAGCAGAGCAGCTGGAGGTAAAGGTCTATAAGGTAGAATGGAGATGGTGGTGGCAGAGCCAGTCCGGCAGCCTTTCTCGATATGAGGCACGGGATTACCGACAACTGGTCCACAATGAAGTTATAAGCACGGATACCAGCGGTAAGGGATCATTTAAATTTAGTCTCAAATATCCAGAGTGGGGCAGGTATTACGTGCGGGTCTATAACCCAGCCTCTGGTCACTCCACGGGCAAGATTGTTTATGTGGACTGGCCGGGATGGGCTGGAAAATCTAAGAATCTCGATCCAGAAATTGCCTCCATCCTGGTCTTCAATGCCGATAAAGAAACCTATAAAGTTGGCGCAAAGGCACAGATTTCATTTCCTTCCACCTCGGGCGGCCGCGCGCTGGTAAGTATTGAAAATGGTACCGAAGTCTTGCAGACCGAATGGGTAGATACTCAAGATAAAAAAACAAATGTCTCCATCGATATTACGGACAGATTTGTACCCAATGTCTTTGTCAACATCACCTATCTGCAGCCCCATGCGCAAACCGCAAACGACCTGCCCATAAGAATGTACGGAGTCATTCCCATCGCGGTAGAGAATGAAAACACCCATTTAAAACCAGAAATTAAAATGCCTGAAACGCTGCGTCCCGATAGTGAGGTAAACATAACGGTAAGCGAAAAAAACAACAGGAAGATGACCTACACGATCGCCGTGGTAGATGAAGGTTTGCTGGATCTCACAAACTTTAGCACGCCCGATGCGTGGGAATCATTTTTTGCCAAAGAAGCCCTGGGAGTGAAAACCTGGGATGTTTATGATGACGTGATCGGCGCGTATGGCGGGCGCATAGACGCTGCATTTGCCATAGGTGGGGATGGAAGCGCAAACGCCGCAAAGGCCAAAAAAGCAAACCGCTTTAAGCCCATGGTCATTCATTTAGGACCGTTCCAGCTGGAAAAAGGAGCGCGCAAAACACACAAAATAAAGATCCCGCAGTATGTAGGATCAGTACGCACGATGGTGGTCGCTGGAAATAGTGGTAGCGAGGCTTATGGAAGTGCAGAAAAGACAACTCCAGTTAAAAAACCGTTGATGATGCTTGCCTCGCTTCCGCGAAAGCTGACACCCGGCGAACAGTTCAAGTTGCCCGTGACCATCTTTGCCATGGATAAAAAGGTGAACGACGTGACGATCACCTTGCAGGAATCAGAGTTTTTTAAAATAGTAAGCAGTAGTGAGCAGCGCCTGGAATTTACAGAGACTGGAGATAAGATCGCCTATTTTGAGCTCAGGGTAAAGGAAAAGCTGGGTATCGCAAGACTGGATCTTAAAGCAACGGCAGCCGGTGTGGATAGTGCGGTTTATGGTACCGAGATCGATGTGGTGAATCCCAATCCTTTCACTACCTATTCAAAAAGGCGGGAATTGCCCGATAATGAGTCCACCACGATCGTACTGGAACCATTTGGTGTGTCGGGAAGCAACTCGGCGTCCCTTACATTTTCCACGATGCCGCCACTGGATCTGGGCAGGCGTCTCAACTACTTGATCCGATATCCGCACGGTTGTGTGGAGCAGGTGACCAGCGGTGCGTTCCCGCAGTTGCACCTCTCTCAAATAACCGATTTAAATAGCGAGCAGGAAAAAAACATAAGCCAAAACGTGAAGGCGGCGATCCAGCGACTTAATGGATTCCAGCAGCCCAATGGTGGACTTTCCTACTGGCCGGGATACGGTAATGCTAACGACTGGGGAACGACCTATGCCGGTCACTTTATGATCGACGCCGAAAAGATGGGCTACACCATTCCCATTTCCTTCAAGAGCAACTGGATAAAATACCAGAAAAGGGCGGCAAAGGAATGGCGTTTTGACCGTAACAACGACCTCATGCAGGCCTACCGTTTGTACACGCTCGCACTTGCTGGTGCTCCAGATCTTTCTTCCATGAACCGCTTTCGCGAAAGCGGAACCCTCTCAAATAATTCCAAACTGCGACTGGCTGCTGCCTATGCGATCGTGGGGCAGAAAAACGCGGCTCGGGAACTTATAAAAAATAGCAATATAGATTTCCAGCCCGCACAGTCTGATTATCGTACCTACGGCTCACCGCAGCGCAACCGGGCTATGGCACTGGAGACATTTGTGATTTTGGGAGATGAAACCCAAGCACGGGACCTTATAGAGACTATCGCAAAAGACCTCAATTCTGACAACTCCTATAATACGCAGGCGGTCGCATACAGCCTGATCGCGGCGTCCCAATATGCCAGTTTTAAGGCCGGTAAAGACCTCGTGCTTGAATACAGCGTCGCAGGCAAAAATTATAAGGTAAATACCAAAAAACCCATCTTCCATAAAGATATAGCACTGGATAATGAAGCCATAAATGTGGTCATAGGCAACAATTCAAGAACGGTGGTATTTGTCAACTATGCCACTACTGGAAAGCTGCCGGTAGGAAAGGAACTGGTAGTGGAAAGTAACCTGAAAGCCGTCACGGTTTACACAGACCGCTCAGGAAAAGTAATCGATGTGGGCAACTTGCAACAGGGTACGGAAATCATTGCGACCACTACGGTTTCCAACTCCACAGGGCTGGCGGTAAAAGATCTTGCCTTTACACAATTTTTACCATCGGGCTGGGAAATAGTCAACACGCGATTTACAGATTATGGCGATCAAAATTCAAATGCTGCATTTGATTATGTGGACATAAAAGACGACCGGGTTCATTATTATTTTGACCTTCCATCGAGAGGAAAACAAGTGATAAAAACCATTATGAACGCCAGTTATCTGGGCAGCTATTACCTCCCGGGCATACAGTGCGAGGCGATGTATGATGAGGATTATGTAGTGAGGAATAAAGGTAAATGGATTGAGGTGGTGAGGTGAGGATTGATGACTGACGTTTCGACAACCGACGACCGACGTAAGATGGGAAACCTAGCGGTTTCTGACGTAGGACATAAGACTTTTTTGATTGTCTCGATGAAACTTTTCTCCTATTGCTGGCTAGGGGGTTCTTCACATTGATTTTTACAATAAATTCCTTTTAATCAACCTAAAAAGAACCACACCAATACTTTTATTTTACACTTTCATTAACTAGAAACTACCTCAAAGCACAATAATTTAAACCCAAGGTATTCAAAACCTCTCAAACAAACTTTTCAAGTCATGATAACTGGTTGATAATACCACCCAAAACTAGAAACAAAACCAAACTTGAAACCTCAAACTTAAAACACCTTCCACCATGTCGCTATTCTCAAAAATCAAAGGAACGATCAACTTAATGAAGAATGTTGATCTGGATCAACTCGCAGCTCTCAACGAAAAAATAGATCTTTCCAAAGTCATGGATTCCTTGGGACATTTGGATGACAGACAGCTGGGCGGGCTGGTAAAAATGCTTTCTACCAAAAAGAAAAAAGGCCAGAGCAAACTGCCTCCCATAGATGGTGACTTCTATAAATTGAGTCTAAAGCTTTCAAAAAAACAGCGCGAGATTCAATTGAAAGTGCGCAACTTTATGGAAGACGAGGTACAGCCCATTGCAAATGACTACTGGAATCGCGCCGAGTTCCCACACGACCTTATTCCAAAAATGGCACAACTCAACATCGCAGGTATCGCCTACAAAGGTTATGGTTGTCCAGACATGGATTTTCTCACGGAGGGAATTATTGCTGAGGAAATTGCGCGAGTAGATGTTTCTATTTCGACGTTTTTTGGAGTTCATAGTGGACTCGCGATGGGATCTATTTATTTATGCGGCAGCGAGGAACAGAAACAGGAATGGCTCCCACAAATGGCTCGCATGGAAAAAATAGGAGCTTTCGGTCTTACCGAGCCAGAAACGGGAAGTGGCATCGCGGGTGGGATGGAAACTACCTGCCGCAAGGAAGGTGATAACTGGATCTTGAACGGTCAGAAAAAATGGATCGGGAACGCTACGTTTGCCGATGTTATTATAATTTGGGCACGAGATGAAGCCGATAATCAAGTAAAGGGATTTTTGGTCAGAAAAGGAAACCCCAATTACCTAGCTGAAAAAATGCCGGATAAAATGGCTTTGCGCACCGTCCAAAACGCCATCATAACTCTAACTAATTGCACCATCCCAGAAAGCGACCGACTTCAAAATGCAAACAGTTTTAAGGACACGGCAAAAGTCTTGCGCATGACCCGAGCAGGAGTCGCATGGCAGGCGGTAGGTTGCGCCAGAGGAGCTTATGAAAATGCGCTGAAATACACTAAGAAGCGAGAACAGTTTGGGCGACCCATTGCGAGTTTCCAATTAGTTCAAAACCACCTCGTGGAGATGATATCAAACTTGACCAGTATGCAAACTCTATGTTTTAGGCTGAGTGAGATGCAGGATGAAGGAATACTTGATGATGAACACGCGTCACTTGCCAAAGTGATTTGCTCCATGAGAACCAGAGATATCGTTTCTCGCGCTAGGGAAGTCATGGGAGGAAACGGTATTTTATTGGAACATAACGTCGCAAGATTTGTCGCAGATGCAGAAGCCATCTACAGCTATGAAGGAACTAAGGAAATCAACAGTCTTATTGTAGGTAGGGCTATCACTGGTTATAGTGCATTTGTGAGTTGATGGTTTTAAACTTTTAAAACTTGAAAAGAGGGTATTATTTGATGACTAAGTGATATTGATTAAGTTGGATAATTCCATTCACTCAAACCCATCCAAAAAATCTTCCAGCAATCCATAAATCCACTCCAACTCTTTGATAGTTATCGTAAATGGTGGGACAATATAAACCGTTTTTCCCAGCGGTCGCAAAAACACGCCACGCTCCCAGAACCAGTTTAATATCTCATCGCGCTTGCTGCCGTATCGGGACATTTCTAGGTTGACATCTATGGCGAGAATAATGCCCTGTGTTCTGATGGCATCAACCTTGGGATGGGCTGAAATTTTATGTTTAAAACTGATGTGTGATGAGGTTATAGATTTAATATTATGCTGAATTTCTTCACTTTTCAATAGATCAATCGCAGCAGCAGCCACCGCACATCCCAGCGGATTCCCGCTGTACGTATGACCGTGAAAAAGTCCCTTGCTTAGTTCATCATCATAAAATGCATTGTAAACTTCTTGCGTGCAGGACGTGATCGCCATGGGCATGATCCCACCGGTAAGTGCTTTTGAGAGACAGATAATATCTGGTTTGTTGGTAATCTGATCACTGGCAAAATAGGTTCCCGTTTTCCCAAATCCCGTCATTACTTCATCTGCTATGGTGAGAACTCCGCTTTCGCGAAAGCGTAACAGCAACCTACACAATCCCTGCGCATCATTCATTTGCATCGCCGCAGCTCCCTGAACAAGGGGTTCATAGATAAAGCTTGCCACCTCATTTTCAACTAAAATCTGATCCACTTTTTCCAGAATCTCTTCAATATTTGCCGCAGAAGGAGCTGGAATACGCACGACTTTAATAAAGAAATCTTCAAACGCGCCGTTGTAAACCGACAGTCCGCTGGCACTCATCGCGCCAAAGGTGTCTCCGTGAAATCCGTTTTCCAGCGCAATGATGGTGGATCGCTTTTCGCCACGATTAAAATGGTATTGAAACGCCATTTTCAAGGCAATTTCCACACTGGTACTTCCGTTTTCTGAGAAAAATAATTTTGCCTGATTTACAGGCAAGATCCCTAAAAGTTTCTCTGATAATCGTGCGGCCGGCTCATGCGTCATTCCCGCAAAAACCACGTGGTGCAATTTATCGACTTGGTTTTTTATCGCTGCGGTCAGAGCGGGATTTGCGTGTCCATAACTGCAGGTGTACCAGCTGGAGATCGCATCAAAATATTTGTTGCCTTGAAAGTCGTACAAATAATTTCCCTTTGCGTGAGATATGGCTTGAGGTGGTAGCGCAGTCTTGTGCTGAGTCAGTGGATGCCAAATGTTCGCTTGATCGGCGTTTAGAATTTCTTTTTCTGTCATAATTCTAATAGATCTTCCCGAAATAGTTGAGCGTACTTTTGGACAATTTCTGCATTAATGGAAGTTTCTCTGTTTAAAATCCCTAGCGTTTTTAGATCCAGTCATTTTCTCGATAATTTCTATGGTGCCGTCCAGTTCTACGTGGTTATAAATGATCCCAATGCAGTTCAATCCGCGGTTTTTAAGTGATTCGGCAGTAAGTAAGGTATGATTGATACTGCCTAGATAACCAGAACTTACGAGAATCACTTTGTCATCTTTTTCAATCAGGTCTGCAATGGTCTGGGTAGTTGTTGAGTGGCACGAGGAGTCCGCCAGCGCCTTCTATGACGAGGGTATTTTTAGTTTTTGGTCTGATGATTTTATCTAGATCAATATCAATTCCATCGATCTGTGCCGATTTATGGGGACTCATGGGAGTTTTTAAGCGGTAGGCTTCTGGGTGGATTACAGTTTTATTATTGGTAATCAAGGATTGGATCGTGCCGCGGTCTGTTTCTTCCAGACCGCTCTGGATGGGTTTCCAGTAATCTGCTTGCAGAGCTTCCGTGACGATTGCAGCGACGACGGTCTTACCCACGTCGGTTCCGATTCCGGTTATAAAAATTCTATTCATCGATGTTGAACTTATGGTTGCAACTTTTGCATTGAAAAGTCTCTTTTTGTTTGAGTGGGAACAGACTGTAGAAAACCGCGGTCATGGTTTCAGAAAATGTGCGCGCGGTGGATACATCTATGGTTTCGCGTGCGTTGCGTTTACCACATTCAGGACAGATTACATATTCCGTGCGGTATTTTACCAGGTCTGGATTGCTGGTTTCCAGTATTCCCATGGCTTTTAAATAATCCTCTCGATACACCTGCATCTTCACGCCTCCTATCGCATTGGTCGCAAATGGATCGGTCGCCACGGTAAACTCATCCTTGAGAAAGACGGTAATTCCCTCGCTTTCCATTTTTCCCTTTACCACAACGGCTTCTGCGGGATAGCTAAAGATGGCAATGGTTTTAAAGGTGTTCAATGATCCAGTTCTTTTGCCAGCAAGGTAAGCATGTTTTTGATCTCATTTTTTGTATTAAAGCTATGAAGGCAAATGCGCAATCGTTCCTGGCCCTGCGGCACGGTGGGCGAGAGAATGGCGCGTATGTCATAACCGTTTTTTTGCAATGAATCTGCGGTTTTTTTGACCTGATGATTGTTCGGTATTATACAGATTTGGATGGCTGTTCTGCTTTCGCGAAAGCGTAACCTCAAACCACAATGTAACACACATTCATTAAAATATGCTATGTTTTCACGCAGTTGCGCAACTTCTTCCCGAGAGTTTTTAAGCGCAATATAACCTGCCTCGATCACGCGTAAAGAATGCTGGGGCAGGGCGGTGGTGTAGATAAAACTGCGGCAGAAATTGATGAGGTAACTTTTCAAATCCGCGCTGCCCAAAACCGCTGCGCCGTGAGCTCCCAGTCCTTTGCCGAACGTCACTACCCGCGCAAAAATCGCAGCATTCCACACCCAGTTCTTGGGCAAGTCCAGCACCATTTTTACCGATAACGCCCAGTGCGTGCGCCTCATCGAGAATCAGGTGAACATTGTCAAATTTATGAACCAGATCCACGATCCCGGCAAGATCTGGCTGGTCGCCGTCCATGGAAAAAACGGATTCTGTAATCACATAAACCTCGCGATCCTCGTTCTCATGGAACTTATTCAATAAAATCTCTAAATGTTTCAGGTCGTTATGACGGTATTTTAGAGATTTTGCCTGAGACAGAGAAATCCCATCGCGTATGCTGGCGTGGACGAGTTCGTCATAAATGATGAGATCAAAACGGTCGGTCACGGCTGCAATCAGTCCAAGATTTGCATCATAACCAGAGTTGAACAAGAGCGCACTTTCTACCTTGTGGAACAGCGCAATCTGTTTTTCCACCTGATCGTGCAAGAGCGTGTGTCCTGAAATAAGTCGTGATCCAGTAGCACCGTGCTGATCACTTGGAGGAACTTTTAAAAGTTTGGAAAAGCCCAGGTAATCGTTGGAGGCAAAGTCCACTTTGCCCGTTATGGTTTTGAGTGTTCTCAGGCTTCCTGCAAAATGGCGCATTCCCAGTTTGAGATGTAGTTTATCGGGTAACATGGGTACAAAGTTAGGTCTTAACGACGTTGCCCTTGAATGGAACGGAATAAATATTTAAAAACGACAATTCATCAATGCCATAAAAATAATGAACAAGGCAGAGGTCAGTGATTGTATTTTTATAAAAAATAAAGCGTACAACCTTACGGCGTTAGCTCTTAAAAATGGTAGCAAATCTGTCTTTACCGAATTAGTTGCTAAACATAGAGCAGGCCTTAATTAAGTTAATGAAAATAGGGCACTACTTACGAATGTCGCAAACTATGGAAGGCTGGATATGGTAAAAATGCTACTGGATAAAGGTGCATACCACAAGGCAAAATCGGGAAAGGAGAACAGTTTGTGACTTTGCCATAAAGTATAAATTCAAATCTATTGCAGATCTATTGAATGTTTTCATGTGATAGTATTATATTTAGCCTTTAAAATTAAATCAAGATGAAAAAAATACTTTTTATACTTGCTCTTGTAGTTGCAGGAGGAGTAACCGCTCAGGATCTTTCAAGAGAAATGACTATGGCATTGAAGAATAACGACATTAGCGCAGTTAGCGCTCTTGTTTCCGACTCAGAAAAAGACAACTGTCTTACTGTAGGACGTCATTCATCTACCGTGTTACAACTAGCTCTTCAAATGGGCAGTACTGAAATGATCTCACATTTTATCAATGAAAGAAATGTTGATGTTAACAAGGCTTGTGGCAAGTACACTCCATTGATGTGGGCCGCAAAGAATGGAACTCCAGAAATGGTTTCAATGTTAATTAACAGTGGCGCAGATAAGTCTGTTGAACTAGATAATAAAACTGCGATGTACTATGCAGAGTATTATAAGAGAGCAGATATTATTGCTTTATTAAAATAATAATAGTCCGACAATTTTTTAAGAATCCCGCTCAGCAACTGTTGAGCGGGATTTTTTCTTATCCAAAAACACTTAATTTTAACCTACTGCTGGCGCCGTCTTGCAATCGGTGTCCGCGCATGAGCAAAGCATGCGGTAATGAATTAAATAGATAGCACAACCTTTAAAATCCTCAGAGTTTTAAATCGAGCTACAGTTTGCACTTAATAGACCTTAATGGAAATTGTGCTTAATATCTCAAAAAATCTACCATGAAAAAACTCCTTCTCCTCATCGCATTAATTACAATTTGTAATTTATCATCGAGTCAAAATTTTACAGAACTAGACAATTACCAATTTAATACAATCGAAAGTTATAATACTGAACAAAATAAAGTTTTGAATTGCGCAAATTACCTATTTGAAAATCCAGTGAATAAAGGGGAAATAAATAGGTTGATTTCTATTCAATACATTATGAAGTGGATGGAAGGAACTCCAGATTACACTTTTGAAATTGGAGAAAAAGCGATGGAGTTAACAAATGATAATTCCGATTTACTCGGACTCTATTTAGCTGCAATGTCAAAGGTCGTCTTAGAAAACGAAGGCGAAAAATTGAATAGTGAAGAAATTTATGATGAAGCAGAGCGTATCATAGTCGAATATTGTTCCAACAAGGAAAATAAATTAAAGCCTTCAAAAAAGATTAAAAAGATCCTTAAGCGTAGAAAATAATTAAATCCTGTTGCAGCACGCTGGCGCGGTATTCCACTCGGTAACCGCTGCCGCTGGCGTCGAGTAGCACTCGATGACCTCACCACCATAGAAAAGTGGAAATTATTAGGGACAAAAAAAGCCTTCAATATTTGTTGAAGGCTTTCTGCTAAAATTTAATAGATTGTTTTAATCGGCAAGCACGATTGCTTTATTATCCTTCATTTCAAGAACACCACCGGTAATGGAGAAATTTGTCGTTCCATCTGCTTTTTGAAACCTGCTGCTCATATCTTTTGGGACATTCACATTTCCAAAAATCTTAACCGCGCCCTTAGTCAGTAATGAAACTACGGGTGCGTGATTGTCCAGCATTTGAAACTGTCCATCTACACCAGGTACAGAAACTGACTCGACCTCGCCCTTAAAAATGGTTTGTTCTGGAGTTACTATTTCTAAAACCATAATACTATGATTGTGTGTTTACTTTAAAATTAGGCTTCGGCAAGCATTTTATCTCCCGCTTCGATAGCATCTTCAATAGTACCTTTAAGGTTAAAGGCACTTTCTGGAAGGTGGTCCAATTCTCCATCCATGATCATGTTGAATCCCTTGATCGTGTCTTTAATATCCACGAGAACTCCTTTAAGTCCCGTAAACTGCTCTGCTACATGGAAGGGCTGGGACAAGAAACGTTGAACACGTCTTGCGCGACCTACCGCCATTTTATCCTCTTCAGAAAGTTCTTCCATTCCCAAAATGGCAATAATGTCCTGAAGCTCCTTATAACGTTGCAACAACTCTTTAACGCGTTGTGCACAGTCGTAATGTTCTTTTCCTAAGATTGCAGCAGTAAGAATACGTGAGGTAGAATCCAATGGATCAACCGCTGGATAAATACCTAGCTCTGCGATCTTACGCGACAATACCGTAGTTGCATCCAGGTGGGCAAATGTTGTTGCCGGCGCTGGATCTGTAAGGTCATCTGCAGGTACATAAACTGCTTGTACCGATGTGATAGATCCTTTTTTAGTTGAGGTGATACGCTCTTGCATCGCACCCATCTCTGTCGCAAGTGTAGGCTGATAACCTACCGCAGATGGCATACGACCTAATAGTGCCGATACCTCAGATCCTGCTTGTGTAAAACGGAAAATGTTATCTACGAAGAAAAGTACATCTTTTCCTTGGCTTTCTCCAGCTCCATCACGGAAGTACTCTGCGATCGTCAGTCCCGAGAGTGCAACACGAGCACGAGCTCCCGGTGGCTCATTCATCTGTCCAAAAACAAATGTCGCCTTACTTCCCTTCATGACTTCTTTATCAACTTGCTCAAGATTCCAGCCTCCTTCTTCCATGGAGTGCATGAAATCGTCGCCGTACTTGATAATCCCAGACTCTAGCATCTCGCGCAATAGATCGTTACCTTCACGAGTACGCTCGCCTACTCCAGCAAATACTGAAAGTCCACCGTGTCCTTTTGCAATGTTGTTGATCAGTTCCTGGATCAGTACCGTTTTTCCAACTCCCGCACCACCGAATAGTCCAATCTTACCACCTTTTGCATAAGGCTCGATCAGGTCGATTACCTTAATACCCGTGAACAAAACCTCGGTAGAAGTTGACAATTGATCAAAATCTGGAGCTGGACGGTGTATGGAAAGTCCATCGGCACCAGTTTTGGGCAGATCGCCCAGTCCATCGATGGCATCACCTATCACATTGAAAAGGCGGCCATAGATATTTTCACCTATGGGCATTTTAATGGGATTCCCGGTAGCTTTTACCGCTGTACCACGGCTTAGTCCATCCGTTGAGTCCATGGAAATGGTTCTAACCATTCCTTCACCTATGTGTGATTGAACCTCAAGAACTAATAAAGTTCCGTCTTTTTTTACGATCTCGAGAGAGTCATAAATTTTAGGAAGAGCACCTGATGCACTATCAAATGTTACATCTACCACTGGGCCGATGATCTGTGAAACGCTACCTGTAATCTGAGACATTGATCTAATGTTTTAAAACTTAAAAGAGTACAGCTTTTTAGGGCTGTTTTTCGTGCTGCAAAGATACTGTTTCTTCATATATAAAAACAGACCAATAATTAAAAAAATTGGGTTTTGTAAGGGTGCGACTGCTCTTGATCCGGGAGGTTCAATTAAGGCTGAGAATAGAGATTGCCGTACCGCTTTCGCGAAAGCGAATCCTCTCAAAAACTTCATTGAATATAATAAGGTATGAGGCGTTCAACTCATTAGTAGGTAGTTTAAAATTAACTCCGACTCACAGTTTTTTGACGTTTTACACTAACAGGGTTGAGGGTTTTGACCACTTTCAAACGGAATCTATTTTGTTTTATGGTTACTAAGTTGGTGCGGTTGAAGCTTTCGCAAAAGCGAGAATAAATAAAGCCATCTTCTTACAGAAAGAAAATGGCTCTTGAGGATAATTCTATTGGAACACCGTTTACTCCACGGTAACTGATTTTGCAAGATTGCGAGGTTGATCAACATTCTTGCCCAGTTGAACAGCTATATGGTAGGATAATAATTGCAGCGGAATGGTCGTGAGCAGCGGAGTCAAAAACTCGAGCGTATCGGGAACTTCAATGACGTGGTCAGCAAGATCGCGCACATCCACATCGCCCTCGGTTACAATACCTATGATTTTACCACTACGGGATTTAATCTCCTGTATATTACTGACGACTTTCTCGTAATGTCCTTTTTTTGTGGCAATTACAACAACTGGCATGTTCTCATCAATAAGTGCAATGGGACCGTGCTTCATTTCGGCCGCGGGATAGCCCTCAGCGTGAATGTAACTGATTTCCTTTAACTTCAACGCACCTTCAAGAGCAACGGGAAAATTGAATCCACGGCCTAGATAAAGACAGTTGGGCGCATTTTTGTAAATGTTTGCTACCTTTTCAATATGCTCGTTGGATTGTAGTGCTTTTTCTACTTTGGCGGGAATTCCTTCCAGTTCTACGAGGTAATTGTGAAAATCTGTCTTTGAGATCTTACCTTTTTTCTTGGCAATTTGCAAAGCTATCAAGGTAAGCACGGTGATCTGTGTAGTAAATGCCTTTGTTGAGGCCACGCCTATTTCTGGTCCAGCATGAGTATAGGCACCGGCATGGGTCTCACGGGAAATTGAGCTTCCCACAACATTACAAACGCCAAATACAAATGCGCCACTTTCCTTGGCAAGTTTTATCGCGGCCATAGTATCTGCCGTCTCACCGCTCTGTGAAATGGCGATAAGTACATCGTCCTTATCAATTACTGGATTGCGGTACCTAAATTCTGATGCATACTCAACTTCTACGGGTACTCGGGCAAGTTCTTCAATCACATATTCTGCTACCAGTCCAGCGTGCCAGCTGGTTCCACAGGCAACGATAAGTATGCGTTTTGCATTCACAAATTTTTCAATATGGTCATCAACACCGGCCATTCTTATCAAACCTTGATCGACTAACATACGACCTCTAAAGGTATCTTTTATCGCTTGCGGCTGCTCATAGATTTCTTTGAGCATGAAGTGCTCATAACCGCCTTTTTCAATTTGCTCCAGATTCATCTGAAGTTCTTGAACGTAGGGATCAACTAAAGAATCGTCGTTAATTTTTCTAATCGACATATCCTTATGTGTGCGTATGACCGCCATTTCCCCATCTTCCAGATAAATGGCATTTTTGGTAAATTCCAGAAACGGAGAAGCATCGCTGGCTATAAAAAACTCACCTTCTCCCACACCTATGGCTAGAGGAGATCCCAGTCTTGCAACAACTATTTCATTAGGTTTTCTTTTGTCAAATACAGCAATGGCATAAGCACCGATAGTCTGGTTGAGTGCAATCTGTACCGCTTTTCCCAGCTTCACTTTTTCGTTGTTCATCACATCCTCGATGAGATTAACTAGGACTTCGGTATCAGTATCAGATTTAAAGGTGAAGCCACGATTGGTCAGTTCTTTTTTAAGCGCATCATAATTTTCAATGATCCCATTGTGAATGATCGCAATGTTGCCATTGTTGGAAAAATGCGGGTGTGAGTTCACATCGTTGGGCACGCCATGGGTCGCCCATCGCGTATGTCCTATTCCTATATTACCAGCGGTTGAGGTCTCGCTCTCCATTTTTTCCTCAAGATCGGCAACTTTGCCTTTTGTTTTGGAAAAATTAAGATCGTTGCCATCGTATAATGCTATACCGGCACTATCATAACCTCTGTATTCTAATCTCTTGAGACCGTTCAATACTATGGGATATGCATCCCTATGTCCTATGTATCCTACAATTCCACACATAAATACTTAATTAGTTGGTTCTGAATAAAAAATAGTGAATTTAGGTCTTTTTTCAACTTCCGTTGATCTATTTCCATGAAGGACGGTACCTTCATGTGAAATTGCCGACCCTTCTGTAACGGTATTGATTTCTATGGGGGATGTTTGGTTTTTTACGAGACTGGTATTGAACAGACCGACATTTTGGGTAACTGCTATTGCTAGACGGTCATTTTCAATAATCCCATTTATTATAGCGTTGACGTGATTAGTTAACCTGAGCTGGTATTTTAAGCCATCTGAATCGGTATCATCCAGTTCCACTCTTTCCAATCTTCCCAAATGATCAAGGTTGGAATTGGGCAAGGTACCTTGACTTCCTATAGCAAAGTCTAGCAGGACACGACCTGTCTCAAAGTTATAAATAATGATGCGCTCGGGCTCGGACTTCCCACCTGTTACTATGGATTGATCAACAAATAATTCCAGAACAGCATCGTTGACCAACCATTGATCTGCAATAATCTGCGTCAACGCATCAGCTTCTCCATCACCATCGCTGTCTGCTCCAAAAAGGTCTATAAATGCCATTGCTCCCGGGCCTCCTTTTAAATAAAGGTTTTCAGAACCTATGTCTTCATTAAATGAACTGGAGATAGCTGCACTAATCCCTGGGGGAACGTCAGTCTCTATAAAATTAGCTTTGATAGAATTGGATGTTGTTGGGGTAAAATCAAATCTGTATCCCGATAATATAGGTTCCTCAAAACCTGCAATGGGAGTCTCTATACTAAAAAGTACAGCAGCGCCAGTTAGATCTAAGTAGATCAGGGTTCCTGGATCTTGGCCTGCCGGAGTCATCGTTATAAAAAGTCCCCTGAAAAAATCTTTGAAATTGCTATTGCTCCTAAAGTCATCAGGATCTGAATTAAAAAGAATGTCAGACCAATAGGCAAGCTGCTCTTGTGAGTTTAAGGGAACTCTCAATCTGGGTGTTTTGCGCTCAATCTCTTCACCGTCTTCATCAAAGATGATAATTTGAGCATTAGATGGGATAAAATTGGTGTTTTCATATATAAGATCAGCATCCATGCCCGTGCTCACAGCGCTGACAGAATTTCCAAAATCTGAAAAATAAGTCGCAGAAAGACTGGGATTGCTCGGGTCAAAGTCGTTGAGCAGGAATTTATTGCGGTATATTTTTAGATCTGAGATGCCTGAACCATAGATAGAGTCTAAGCGGTAGGTAGTGTCTTCCCCATCAACACCCGTGGCTGTTGAAAAATAGGGGATTTCTATAAATACGGATTTCAATACAGGAAAGGTCGCAGGATCTTCATCCTGATCAAAGTCTGGAGTCAGAAAGGAGGGGACTAGCTGACTGACAATGCTGTAATCAGATCTTCCGTAAACCGGGTCATTATACGTACCTAACAGGTATGAGTTGAAATTATCAGTCTGCACAGGGTTTACACTACTTGAAAATGTAGTAACATCAAACTCTTGTTGCAGTATGGTGGCATTCGGATCGATGCCGACTAATCCGTTTCCTAGGGAATTGAGGTCATTATCACAAGAAACGAGAGTTGTTGCTGCGACTAGAATAAGTGCAGCAATTAATCTAATAGGTAAATTCATTTTAAGATTCTTCTTTTTCGTTCAAAACTTGACTGAGATAAAACTCTTCATAGGCATCAGCAAATTCTTCTGGAGCGTGATAGGGAAGGATGGGTTTATCCTGCGCATCAATAAACGCATCGATTTCAGGATCTATATCGTCGCTAGCTTTAATGATGGCATCACTAAAGGTGATGGCATTCTTCATTAAATTAGCATAAGTCGCATTTTCCAAACTTTCAATCACCTCTTCATCAAGTGCATCGTACCTCAATTTCTCAATCATCTCATCATCTAACGCTCCTTCATAGGATTGATTATATACAGAGGTAACTATTTTACTATCTTCAAACAAGGGATCACTGCCGTAATAGTTTTTGAGATAAAGCGGGATCAATGCAGCTAACCAGCCGTGAACGTGGATAATGTCTGGAGCCCAGTTTAATTTCTTGACGGTTTCAATAACACCTTTTGCAAAAAATATGGCTCGCTCATCATTATCGTGAAACATATCGCCGTTTTCATCAGTCAGCGTAGCTTTTCTTTTAAAGTAATCTTCATTATCAATAAAGTAAACCTGCATGCGCTCTTTGGGAATGGACGCAACTTTAATGATCAAGGGCATATCCAGATCGTTGATGATCAAATTCATACCGCTCAACCTTATCACTTCATGCAATTGATGCCTTCTTTCATTTATATTGCCAAATCTAGGCATGAAGATACGTATCTGTCCACCGCGATCATTAACCATTTTGGGCGCAAAATATGACATGGAAGAAGCTTCCGTTTCTGGTAGGTAGGGAATAACTTCTGACGATATATATAAAACTCTTTTTTCCTTCATAAACTAGATTGTTACGCCTTTTTTTAGCAAAGTGCAAAAATACATAAATTCTTGCACTTTGATAGGTAAAGCTTATGTTTGTAGGCTGCATTACCGCTAGCTTTATGATTTGCTATACACAGATTGATCTTAAGAACAAGCTTTTAACCTTAAGAAGTGAAGGTCGATCGATAGGTTTCATTCCTACCATGGGAGCATTGCATGAAGGACATATTTCCCTAGTCTCTCAAGCTTTAAGCGAAAACGAGATAGCTATAGTCTCCATATTTGTAAATCCGACCCAGTTCAATAATACCAAGGATCTAGAAAAGTATCCACGAACGCTAGAAAATGATTTACAATTGCTGAAAAACTCAACCGATGTTTCTAGAATTGTTGTTTATGCACCGCAGGTAGAAGATATTTATGGAGCTCGATTAGAATCCAAGAAGTATGATTTTGGTCATTTGGGTGAGGTAATGGAAGGCGCAAATAGACCCGGACATTTTAATGGCGTGGGAACTATATTGGAGTTTTTCTTCAGACTTATCCAGCCAGATAGGGCTTATTTTGGAGAAAAGGACTTTCAACAATTGCAGGTGGTAAAAAGCCTTGCCCAGCAATTGGAATTGCCTTTGGAGATTATAGGTTGCCCCATCAAAAGGGAAAATAACGGGCTTGCCATGAGCTCAAGAAATGAAAGGTTGACACCTAGCGGTCGCGATAAGGCAGGGATTATATACCAGTCACTCCTTCAGGCCCGTAAACTGTATCTAACAGGAAATCTAGACCTCACCCACCATTATATTCAATCTTTGTATAGCGAGCTCAATGAACTGGGTCTTGAATATTTTGAGTTAGCGTATGAACACGACCTATCTACAGTTGATAATTATACAAATGATGCACAGGTCAGGGCATTCATTGTAGTTGAGGTGGAAGGCGTGAGATTAATTGATAACCTTAGTGTTAACTAGAATCCCATAATCCGTATCTTTGCCCCATGTTAATTACAGTCGTAAAATCAAAGATTCACCGCGTTAAGGTTACAGGAGCTGACCTTAATTACATAGGCAGCATCACCATAGATGAAGATCTTATGGATGGAGCTAATATTGTTGAGGGTGAAAAAGTCCAGATAGTCAATAACAACAACGGCAATCGTCTTGAGACCTACGCCATTCCAGGCCCGCGCGGGAGTGGGGAGATTACACTCAATGGTGCCGCGGCAAGATTGGTTTCTAAAGGAGATGTTCTTATCTTAATTTGTTACGCCCAAATGACCATGGAAGAAGCAAAAAGCTTTAAGCCTACCCTATTATTTCCCAACGAAGAGGATAACACACTTACCTAGGCTTGAAAAAAGCAGTTCTAAATGTTCTCAAAACGACTGCTCCTATTTTACTGGGGGCTTTCCTCATCTATTTACCCTATTCCAGCTTTTCTCCCAGTGAGCGATCATTGATATTTGAAAGTATTAAAGAAGCAGATTACTTTTATGTGACTATAGGAGTAATCCTTGCATTCCTAAGTCATTTATCCAGGGCATGGCGGTGGAATTATATGCTGGAGTCCATCACTAAAAAACCCAGCTTCCTTACTAATGTTGTAGCAATAGGCGCAGGTTATGCGATAAACCTAATCATTCCCAGAGGTGGTGAGATCGCGAGGGCGGGAGTCATTAAAAAATCCAATAACATTCCCATGGATAAAGCCATAGGTACAATAATAGCAGAACGAGTCTTGGATATGATCATTTTGCTAGCCATAAGCGCAGTAGCCCTATTCCTGGCGTCTGAAGAAATGCTGCCGTTTTTCACACAGCGTTTTAATCAACTCATAGGAGGTTATACAGTTACCGAGCTGGTAGTATTTGCTCTGATTATTGGTATAATCTTCATTTTGCTGTATTGGATAGTTACTAAAATCAGTTTTTTTAAAAAATTGAGAAAGTTTGTTGATGGAATAAAAGAAGGTTTCTCGACCATCTGGAAAATGGAGAAGAAATGGAGCTACTTACTTCACACCCTCTTTATATGGACGATGTACGTGCTTATGTTCTATGTGACTTTCTTTTCATTGGAAGGATTACGGGACATAGGCTGGGCGGCGGTTTTATGTGCTTTTGTGGCAGGTAGTTTTGCGGTCGCGTTTGTAAATGGAGGTTTTGGCGCCTATCCCTATTTGATCGCCCAGGTCTTGATGCTTTTTGGATATCAGGAAACCTTGGGAACTTCTATCGGCTGGATCTTGTGGCTCTCGCAAACCGCACTTGTAATTGTTTATGGAGCTGTATCGTTAATAATGATTTCAATTAACAAGAATGTTTTTTTGAAATAATGTAACTTTATCACTTAAAACCAATCATGTATAAGACTCTAACCACAACCGCCGCTGCATTGCTTATAGGATTTTTATCCTTTTCCCAGGCCATGTACCGAGTATTTCCCAGCGATATTCTCGGTGAGGACCGCCAGATTAAAGTACTCAAGCCTAGAAACTATTCTTCAAATCCAGAGAAGACCTATCCGCTTATTATCGTTTTGGATGGAGACTACCTTTTTGAACCGGTCGCTGGAGATGTGGACTACCTCTCATTTTGGGATCAGATTCCAGAGTCATTTGTAGTAGGTCTCAATCAGGCACAGAGCCGCTATGACGATACCTCAATAGACTTTAAGACGGGACTGCCATCAGACAGAGCGCAAAAGTTTATGGACTTTATCATGGAAATAAGGGAAACCATGATGGATGAGTACCGGGTCGCACCGTTTACGGTAGTCGTGGGCAAGGATCTTACCGCAAATCTTGCCGCATTTTTCCTAATGCGCAAAAAAGTCGCCGTAGATGGATTTATCCAGATTGCTCCAGAATACACCACGATAATTGAACAAAACCTCATTAACAAAATAGGAGACCAGATAGGCTACAACTACTTCTATGTGGCTACTCCCGAAAAACAAGGCGTCGCCAGTCCCATGCTGGAAAGCATAACCGATTCCCTGTTCACGGGAAAAAAGAACGTCAACATTAAGCACGAGCAGTTAGAAGGCACTAATAAATATAACGTCGCAACCGTAGGAATAGCAAGAGGACTTCAATTTGTATTTCAGGAATACGGGATAATTGACGAGCAGGAACTGTATAAGGAAGGAATGGAAGATGATGAGGCCGCTGCCATAGCCGAGGAAAATGGTGAAAAACAAAAGAAAAAGACCAAAAAGGAGGAAAACAACCTCGTGGAAAAATTGCTCGATAAATATAAAATGATCAAAGAGGTCTATGGTGTCCAGATGAAATTGAGGCTCGTGGATGTTGCGACCATTGCAAACTATCTGGAAGAAAGGGAAGACTGGGACCAGATCATTACCTTGGGAGAGTTGGCAGATAAAGAGTTTCCCACACTTCTTTACGGCAATTACCTACAAGGAAGAGGTTATGAAAATATAGGGCGTGAACCCAGGGCTCTCAAGTTGTACAACATTGCCTATTCTCTGGAGCCGGCCGCGGGAATAACACCTACCATCATACTGGATAGGATCGATGCCCTACAAGAATTTAAGGATTAATGGCAAAAGTAAAAACCACTTGGTTCTGCCAAAATTGTGGGGCACAGCATGCTCGATGGCAGGGACAGTGCAATTCATGCAAAGAATGGAATACGCTCGTTGAAGAAGTCGTTGAAAAACAAAAAGCCCCTTCGTGGGAAAGAGAGATGGAGGGAGTTACGCTTTCGCGAAAGCATAGTTCAAAACCTACCCTCATAGCAGAAATAGACGCAACGGAAAGTCCACGACTGGACACCACAAACGCAGAGTTCAACCGGGTACTGGGCGGCGGGCTCGTCCCGGGATCAGTCACATTATTGGGCGGTGAGCCGGGAATAGGAAAATCCACCCTGTTGCTACAAGTAAGTCTCAACTTGCCGTTTAAAACACTCTACGTATCGGGCGAGGAAAGTGCCCAGCAGATCAAGATGCGCGCAGATCGCATTAAAAATGATGCCGTAGATTGCTATATCCTGACCGAGACCAAAACCCAGAACATCTTTAAGCAAATTGCTGATCTCAAGCCCGATATCCTTATTATAGATTCCATCCAGACCTTGCAGACCGAGCATATAGAAAGTACCGCCGGGAGCGTTTCACAAATTAAGGAATGCACGGGAGAACTTATAAAGTTTGCCAAGGAGACTGCCACTCCAGTTTTGCTCATAGGACACATTACAAAGGATGGAAACATCGCCGGACCCAAGATCCTGGAACACATGGTGGATACCGTGCTGCAATTTGAGGGAGATCGCAATCATACCTACCGCATTTTGAGAGCGTTGAAAAACCGTTTTGGGAGTACGCACGAGATCGGGATCTATGAAATGCTGGGACATGGATTGAGAGAGGTCATAAATCCTAGCGAGATACTGATTTCCAACCGCGAGAACAGCCTCAGCGGCACCGCAATCGCCGCCACCATGGAAGGCCTGCGACCTTTGATGATTGAAGTACAGGCGCTGGTAAGCACCGCAGTTTATGGAACGCCGCAGCGCAGCTCTACGGGTTACAACCTCAAAAGATTGAATATGATCCTCGCCGTGCTGGAAAAGCGTGCAGGATTTAAACTGGGTCAGAAAGATGTGTTCCTCAATATTACGGGTGGTATAAATGTGGATGACCCAGCAATAGATCTTGCTGTTGTCGCCGCGATACTATCTTCCAACTTTGACATTGAACTGTCGCCCAATCACTGTTTCTGTGCAGAGGTAGGACTGGGCGGAGAGATAAGACCATCCTCACGGTTGGAACAACGGGTCAATGAAGCAGAAAAGCTGGGCTTTGAGCGTATATTTATCGCGCCATCCAAACAAAAATTTAAAAACAGCGCGATCGAGGTCAACGCATTTTCTAAAATTGAAGATTTAGTGAGATATTTGTTCTCTTAATTTATAGTCATGAAATTTTTATACCTCCTTATATTAGTATGCGTCACTTTTTCCTGCAAGCAGAACGAGGCCGCAATCCCACAACAGATAAAAACCACCAAGAAATTTGTGGATGTCGATACAAGTAAGAACGATATCGTCCACATGAGCGATATGAATGACGACTACCACAGTCTTGATGAGGTCATTGCCGCAAATAAGGGCAAGGTTATTTATCTGGACATCTGGGCGAGCTGGTGCGGTCCCTGCAAAGCGCAGATGCCCGCATCTCACGAGCTCCAGAAAAAATATAAGGATCAGGATGTGGTCTTTCTCTACGTTTCAATCGATGTGAACAATAAGGCCTGGGAAGCCAGCGCAAAGCAGTTTGATCTTTTGGAAAACAGTTATCTGGCGCGCAATTATCCCAAGGCACAACTATTCCAGACCCATAATGTCAATTCCATACCCAGGTATATGTTGTTTGACAAGAACGGCAGGTTAGTCGCCAGCAACGCGAGCCGGCCCAGCTCTGACATGATCTCGACAAATATTGATCAGTTTTTAGCTATTTGAGCAGTACTAAAAGATCTTACTTTCAGTTACTTGCGGTTATTTTTTTAGTAGCGGCAGGTGTATTTACATATTTTAAATATCCGCAGCTATTTGATCTTATACTGCGTCCCACGCAGCGCGAGATTTATTATCGCGACCTTGATGATGGTGAGGTAGGGATAGCTGATCGCGCAAGGACAAAAGCCTGGGCGACACAGGTGGAACTTGACCATTCCTTCTCTCAGGTTTTCTACAATAGTCCTCAACCTTTTTCATACGGTTTTAGGATTAATGCCGCTCAGGGCGAAAACCTAATCGCTACCATCTCCCCAGTAAATACAAGCAATCGCCTACTATTTGAGCTCTACGATAGTGAAGATAGGTTTCTTGCACAAAGCAGGAACAAGGATTCCCTATTGATACATTATCAAAGTAGATCAAGATCAATTGTTGAAGATCGTTGTTCAATCGCTAGATCCGATTGATGAAATCTTGAACCTTAAGATCTACAAACAACCTCAACTACAATTTCCCGTAGCTGGAAAGAATAATGCTGCGATTCAATCTTTTTGGGGTGCAACGCGTGGTGGTGGTAGTCGATCCCATGAAGGCAATGATATTTTTGCACCGCGAGGAACTCCCGTGGTCGCAATTTCTGACAGTCGGGTGAGTTCAGTGAGAAATCGCGGGCTGGGAGGGAAACAGGTTTGGCTGAGGGATAATAAAACGGGCAATTCTCTTTATTATGCCCACTTGGACAAGCAGTTGGTTAGTGAAGGAGCGCGTGTTAAAGCGGGAGATACCATCGGTCTTGTGGGAAATACTGGTAATGCGCGCACCACGCCGCCGCATCTACATTTTGGAATCTACAAGAATGGAAAAGCTATTGACCCCAAACCGTTTATATGGAAGATAGATATTCCTGAAAATACCGAGGTTTTGCCGAGTTCCGCTTTCCTGCCTCGCCGACAGGCAGGCGCGAAAGCTAACAACATCGCAGCAAATGTAAGAACATCTCCATCTATAGAAGGGGCAATTATTGAAGATGCAGGCAAGGGCGAGGTACGTTTGATAGGAAACTCTGGAGACTGGTATCATGTTGAAACAGAGAGGGGAAACCAAGGATTTATGCATAAGAGCGTGTTGGAACTGATCGATTCACGGTAATCGCTCTACCCTATCCATGCATTTACAGCTTTTTGTAAGCAAGTCAACTTCTACACCACTACTTAAATAACACGTTTAAAACAGCTTAATAGCTTATTAAATCCAATTTATAGCGTGTCCATTTCAAGTATATTTGCAAACGATAGAAATGACTATGAAGAACATACGCAATTTTTGCATCATCGCCCATATTGACCACGGTAAAAGTACACTTGCCGACCGTCTTCTCGACGCGACCCACACTGTTACAAAGCGCGAGTCCCAGGCGCAATTGCTGGACAGTATGGATCTGGAAAGAGAGCGAGGGATTACCATAAAATCCCACGCGATACAGATGGACTACACCGCGCCCGATGGTGAGAAATACATCCTCAACCTTATCGACACACCGGGCCACGTGGATTTTTCATACGAGGTTTCCCGCTCCATTGCTGCCTGTGAAGGCGCATTGTTGATCGTGGATGCCGCACAGAGCATACAGGCGCAGACTATTTCAAATTTATACCTAGCACTAGAGAACGATCTAGAAATAATTCCCGTTCTTAACAAAGTGGACCTGCCCAGCGCAAACCCTGAAGAGGTAACTGATGATATCGTTGATTTATTAGGTTGTGATCGTAGTGAGGTAATCCCGGCCAGTGCAAAAACCGGTCAGGGAATACAGGATATCCTTGATGCGATTATAGCACGCGTTCCACCGCCCAAAGGTGATCCCGACGGGCCGCTTCAAGCATTGGTTTTTGATTCTCAGTACAACCAGTTCCGTGGAGTGGAAACTATTTTTAGAGTCATTAACGGTTCGATCAAAAAAGGCCAACACATAAAATTTGTCGCCACCGGCGAGAGCTATTATGCGGACGAGATAGGAACTTTGAAACTCCATCAAGTTCCCAAAAAAGAAATAGGAACGGGTGATGTGGGATATTTGATTACGGGAATTAAAGAAGCCAAAGAAGTCAAAGTAGGTGATACAATTACTGACCATGCAAATCCTACCACAAACGCGATAAGCGGTTTTGAAGATGTGAAGCCCATGGTTTTTGCGGGTATTTATCCCGTTGATACCGAGGATTATGAAGACCTGCGATCCAGTATGGAAAAGTTGCAGTTGAATGACGCATCCCTCGTTTTTCAGGCAGAGAGTAGTGCCGCGCTGGGATTTGGTTTTAGATGTGGGTTTCTTGGAATGTTGCATCTTGAAATTATACAGGAACGACTGGAACGGGAATTTGACATGACCGTGATCACCACGGTTCCCAACGTTTCCTACCATGCATTTACCAACAAGAATCCCGATGAGATCATCATCGTGAACAACCCGACCGACCTTCCAGAACCATCCACGCTCAACCGTGTGGAAGAACCCTACATAAAGGCAACTATCATCACAAAATCAGATTTTGTTGGGAACGTGATGTCGCTTTGTATTGAAAAAAGAGGGATTGTGACCAACCAGACCTACCTAACCACGGAGCGGGTGGAAATGACCTTTGATATGCCACTTGCCGAGATTGTTTTTGACTTTTACGACCGTTTAAAAACCGTTTCAAAAGGCTATGCGTCATTTGATTATACACCTATTGGTTTGCGCGCGTCTAAGTTAGTCCGTGTAGATATTCTCTTGAATGCTCAAACGGTAGATGCGTTGAGCGCATTGATCCACGCAGATAATGCGTACACGATCGGTAAAAAGATGGTGGAGAAATTAAAGGAATTGATCCCGAGACAGCAATTTGACATTCCCGTGCAGGCTGCGATCGGTGCTAAGATCATCTCTAGAGAAACCATCAAAGCCTTGAGAAAAGATGTTACCGCAAAATGTTACGGTGGTGATATTTCCCGTAAACGTAAATTGCTGGAAAAGCAGAAAAAAGGTAAAAAACGCATGAGATCTGTAGGAAATGTGGAAATCCCACAACAGGCCTTTATGGCGGTCTTGAAGTTGAATGATTAATCTTTAATTATTCCAGAATAATTTAGATCCAAGTATGGTTTTCTGTGCTTGGGTTTTTTG
>CAWILF010000009.1:0-130993 GCA_963836885.1 uncultured Flavobacteriaceae bacterium
ATCCACCTAGTACCATTGCTTGAAAAAACTCTAAAAGACGAACTCTTAACTCTTGAAAATATTTTAGATTAAAATTTGAGCGATATTCATTTAAAGAGACAGAATTATCCGTGAGTGCAAAACCGTTTATTATTTCAAAATGAGCATCAAAAATGAATTCCAAATTAAGATTTGGTTGAGAAATAGCAATTTTAAAATCAGTTATCTTATAAATAGCATTGAAAAGGAAAACCACACTTTCTACAGTCTCAACCTCAAATGAGGTTAAATCCCTCCTAGAACCTGTTGCTAGATCTAAAAAACCCATCGCTTTTACATTTCCAACATATGTTTTAATATATTTGGTAATTGATGTCAATATTTATTATTTCAGGGGCTGGAGCACCCATAAATTGAAAGAAATCATTATCGATTATTGTTTGACTTGATGAAATATTTCCCTCTATATATGGATTACTTAAACTAAATTTAACTCGCTCAAATCGTAAGGGTTCAGCAATCTTATCGGGAAATACAAAATGCCGTTTTGTTATTTTAATATAATATTCATTATTATCATTAGTAACTATTTCTCTTTTAACATGAAAATTCTATCACCAGCTGCTGGAGTTATAAGTCCAGTTTTAACAATCAAGGGAGTTGGGGATGAATTGGCTCGATGGTATTGTAAGTCTTTAGAACTTGCAGTCGTTGAACCATAGCCTGCATTAGCCCTTGGTTTTGCAGTCTTCCAAAAGTCACGAATATTAGAATATCCCAGTAAACTTTTTGCTTTCAGCTGAATAAACAGAAAAATAAGGACCAAATGCTGTTACTCTACCGGTTTTATTATTAAAAACGTATTCAAAATCATTGTGGTCAAAAATTCCATCATAAAAGTCTAAAATACGATCTATAACAGAATCGATAACGTCAGGTGTCCACCAAAGGGCATTATCAATTACAGTTCTGGCAAATTCTGATTCGCCAGTATACAAATATTCGCCATCTACAGTAACTAAAAAATCTTTCATATTCTATTTAATAATTATTGAACCGTATAAATTAGTTTCTGTAACTAAAGGTGCATATTTACTATAATTTGACGATGCGTAAACTAAATCATCCACTGTGTAAACTTCAATATTGATAATAGGTGAAAAAAATACTACTTCACCTTGAAGATTTTGCTCCAACTACTTTCAAAAAAAACTTTCTGAAATTAAAACGATCATTATAGTTGTATTCAAGATCGTCCTCACCCAAACTATTTTGAAAAAATAATTTAGCATTTACTATTGAGTTATTAATGATAAGGGTCTTAATAATGTCTATCTGTTCGTTAGCTATCCCTAGAATTTTTTTTGTGATAATTAAATCACCGTTATTTCTTAATAATAATCCAGTAATTGTTTTATTGCCATCAGCAAAAATAAAAGTGTCTAGATAATGGGGAGAACTTGGTTGGTAAAAGAGATTTTGGGCTGCAATATGAGTACGAATTCCACTTTTAGATAGATCAGTATTAGCATTTAAATTGTTGGCAAAAGGAGAAACATCACGTTTCATGCTATGCAGTAAAGTTTCATAGGTCACTCGTTTTACAAATGTATTTTCATCCACCGTTTGTATCTTATCTTCAGTTCTTTGTTGCCTAATTGCACCGCTATCCTTACCTGATGAAGCATTAGGAAAATTTATAATTTGTAGTTGCTCACTCACTACGGTAGGCAATTTTGATTCTTCATCAAAAGAAAAAACGCTTTTTGCATTGATTAGACCAAACATATCGTCTATGTCTTTCAAAAGATATTTTTTTTCAGGGTTTACAGCATCGGTGACGATTATTTTTTTTCCTTTATAAATTAACTGTGAAAATGCAGCAATAGTATTTATTCCTATTGACGGAGTGGAAAGCTGGATGGCTTGTGTATAATTAAAATCTACTACTATAGAAGGATCTTCTGGTTGTAACTGTATGAGGTTTTCATTGCGCACAAAATTTACTTCATGAGAGAGGCTAGTTCTCCCAGTTGACTGTATAAAGCTGCTCCGTCATAACTGTCTGTTGTTAGTTGAAAAGTGACGATGTTATTCTCATTTGCTTGATCTTGTGTTTGATCAAAAACATGGATAGGCCATCCATTTGTAGCAAAGATAGTCTCCGACATCGTAGTTTCATCAACACCTATTTTAATATTATTTCCATTAGTCTCAGAGTGTCTATAATTACCATAAAAATTATAAGATCGCTGTCTATCGGCTTGTATATAGAGGTAAAAATGATGTTTGGTATAAAAATTCTGTATTCTCTGCGCGATTTGCTCTTTTGTAGTTAGGATAACCTCGGTGGTGGCATTTTCACTAGAATAGAGTTCCGCACCATTTGCGTGCATGCCATAAAAAGCTGCGACATCTATAAATTGTGTACAGGTTTCTTTAATTAGCTTTTGTCTAAATGGGTCACTTGTGCCCGTGGTGGTTAATGTAAAAGTATTTACGCGAGCGTAAGCAAGATTTAATTGAAATGGGCGGTTATCGTTTTCAATAATATAATCTCCCTCGTTCAACACGATGTCGATACCTATTCCATCCACCGCCTTACCTAGATGGATACCTCTAGGCACTACGGGTAATTCATAAGCAAATTGCGGTTCTTCCACATCTCCTTGTTGACTCAATGCCGAGTTTTTAAAGAAATAGTTGCTTATAAGGTCAGTATTCAATTGACTATCTAATTGTGCCGTGGTAAAAGGAAATCCTAAAAGATTTGCTTCAAATGCTGGTATGTTCGCTGCATCTGCTTCGCTATAAAATTTATTAAACTGACTCCACAAATACTTCACAAGTCCAGACCCGCTATCTTCATTACCAGCGACAGAACCACTACCATCTATTACATCACTTTTCCTAGAACCTCTATAAACAATGTATTTAATGTTCAGTCCATTAATAGGTTGTTTGAATGGTCTTAATACTACATTGATCCTATTGGGATCTACGATACGCCATCAGCTGCATTAACAGTAGGTTGTAAAAACACTGATCCCATACATAGAGCAAATACATCGCGAGTCCCTGTAAAACTTACGGCAGACGTTGTATTAAACTGAGAAGTATTTAATGCCCCAAAAGCCTGGATTTTGCATTTGAGGTAAATTCTCCTACCTGACCTGTGCCTGACAAATAAAAATGAGATTTAGGCTGTAATCTAGGCACTCGTGAAGTTCCATCTTGAGAAGATGTAAGGACATTTAGTTGATCACTGGTCTGGACATTATTAGGCATGAAGTTCTTAGAATTAAATTAATATTCCTGCTACGACTAGTAATATTAATCACAAGTCACGTTTTTTGTATTTCCTAAAAACTCTCTCCTCTAAACGAGCCATTTTCTAGAACGATCGTTGCACCGGTGTCATTAGTAATAGTTGCGGTAAACGTGCCTACTATAAAGCCCCCGAGTGGTTTGAGTCAAGGTTATAGAACCGCTTTCAGCAAAGTCAAAATCAAAGTTCAAAGCGTCAATAGTAACTGACACGGCATGGTCTGATGTAAATAACTCCTCAACAGCAAAAGTCCCATTTTCTAGTACCAGAGGTAGCCATATGGTGGCTCTCGCATCTCCAGGATCATTTAAATTAGGTCTGTGTTACCATTAAGCGTGAGAGAATTAGACTCCGCAGTAATAATATTGACTAATTCATAGTCAGTCCCATCTATGGGTAAACCTGATAAAGGTGGATGGACTGCTGGATCCTGCATCATCGTCAGAGCTACATGATTGCAATACTACACCTGCAATAATCATTACTACTAGCGATACTAAAATTGTTTTTACTCTTTTCATAATTATGTATTTAAAAATTAGACTATTATATATTAAGGTATGAACGTTTACATTTCAAATAAATTAAGGTACAACCAGTTCATTCATAAGGGTTTGAACCGCATGAGTAATCGTGTGCTAAAAAAAAACTGTTTAGAAAATTCTTACCATCTTTGGCTGATTTGAAGAATTCCTATTAGGGGATGGTTAAAGTTATAACATAATTTAATTGATAACGTCTGTTTTTTGAAAAAAATATAGATCAAATCAAAAAAAAATTATATTTTACTGATTAACAAACGATTAAGGCAAAACTTTAACTAAACGGCAATTATTAGTCCTAAATATTGCAAACTGACAGTAGATATATGGGAGTTGTTATTGGGTTAAGCTTTCGCGAAAGCATCATTTCTCAACACCTTATTTTACCAAAGGTCATGCATTTGTCTTATATTTGGGCAACCCCTAAAAGGTGTACTGCACCTACCGGTACAGAGTTTCTAGGGGTTTTTTTATTTAAAGTATTATGGATATGAATATGAATGTTTTATTTGAGAGTTTAAGTACTAGGCTAGGTCTAATATCTTCAAAAACTCAAATGAATGCGGAAAGTTAATCGGTTATCTCAACATGTGGATTATGAAGACCTATTTATCGGACTAATCAACCTTACCTACGACCTCAACTTTGTGAACATTAATAAAAAGCAACAAAATACCGCTGGTATAGATGCACTAGATACCAATAATGGTCTAGTTCTCCAAATAACATCTGATACAACGGCGGGAAAAGTAATAAGCTCTCTTAAAAAAGCAAATAGACACAAGTGGTACCTTAAGGGAGAACATTTTAAAATGGCTTATTTAAAGGACAAAAAACCTTTTACTAGCAAAAGTGTTTCGACCATTGATAAAAGCGTAGGGGGTTTTAAACACAGTGCTAACGATGATGTTTATACAGCAGATAAAATTTACCAGTCTCTCGTCTTCTCCAAGAATATGGTTAAAATAAGGAAGGTCATACAACTGCTGGATGACTATATAGGGTATCTACCTAAGTTTAAAAGTTCTGGATTCACTTCTATCGCACTTTGCTTCTGTGACTCTGACAATCTCGATACTGTTTTTCTTCTTACTGAACAGCTCTTGAGAGAAGAATAATGTCTATACCTACTCAAAAAAATTATATAACAGGTTTAGGGATGAGGAGAAATAAATATTTTGACGGTTTAATTTTTATGAATGGTACAAAACCTCTAGAATATGTAAATCATTATTTATTTGTGGTACTGTCCGAAGATTACATTTCAAATAATTTTCACGGTACGTGTTCATGCAAATATCTAGAACTTTATGAAGAAACAGATCATCCTTCAAAAATTATAGGTTTTGAATCTAACTTAAATATTCCCGACACTTTACTAGGACATCGCTTTAGAGCCTACAGCACTTTGCAAAATCAGGATCAGGATTTGAAGGATTTTGCTAGTGACTTATTAGCCAATTTTTTTAATAAAGAGTACAAACATATCCCCATAGATGTAAATCTACTCGTTGAACAATTATGTGATAATTTTAATAACTTCAACAAGACAACACTTGAGGACTCTAAAGAATGTGTTTCCATTCTTTTTACCATGCAGGATGATCATGAGGTAAGAATGATATATGTGATTGCAAGGCCAGGTTATTCCAATAAAGGTTTACAAGAATTTATTACTAAAATAAGAACTACAAGAACAGAAAAGATTTTTGTCCTAGTGCCCAAAAAGCCAGGCCACAAAACGCGTAAAGCAATTAACAACCTGGAAAAGGCAATAAAGCCTAAGAGCGTAAAATACATTGATGAATTTCTATTTGAAAAAACGTCCAAGAAATTTGTACAAGAAAAGATGCAAATCATTAACGATTTTGTGGACCCGCAATTTAAAAAATGGTAGGACCAAGCATCCCATAGATATCATTAATTGGATCAATGAAGAAGAGTCTCCATCCATTGGCATAATTAAAGCTGCCGGTGGGATAGGGAAAACTACAATAGCCACTAATATTCATGATACTCTTATAGATATAAAGAGGTATCAATTTATCGTGAGTATTTATAAATCCTAGCGAAATATTAAGGGAATTCAGAGAAGCAAATTTTGAAAATCATGATGAGTACGATTTGTTCAATCTATTTAAAAAAGCTCACCCTCAAGGAGCAACCCTAGATGAAATTAGTTTTTACAATAATTATTCACAGGGCAATATTTTAATGATTTAGAATGGTATAGATGAGATTATATCTACAGTACCGTCCTTTACCCTAGAGAGTTTTTTGAATAAATTAAATGATCTTAATAAAAAAATAGGGAGGGGAAAAATTTTAATTACCTGTAGAGATATTTACATAGACGATATAGAACATTTTATACAATCTACTGGAAAAGATAAACTGGCGATTTATGAGCTACTACCTTTCAATAAAAAAATTGCAGAACAGTATTTTTTTAAGAACGAATTAAATCCAAGTAAGATCAAAAAAGGACTTGAATTGTTGAAACAGTTTGTTCTAAATAAGGATGATGAAGAAAACGGATTTATTTACCCACCATTTCTACTCGAAATTATAATAGACATCCTTCAAGACGAAAGCCAGTAAAGCTGCATTTCTTGAAGAGTTATCGTCATCTGAATTATTGATAGACGGCTACAAATCTGACTATGTTTTACACCAAATCTTTAATAGGGAGAGAATAAAAAAAGAACACGGTATTAGTCTGGGAATCGATGATCAAGCAGCAATATTTTGTTTATTAGCAGTGAATTTCAAAGGTCGAATAGAGATAAACAGATTACCTGTCCTGCTAAAAAGTGTGCGTCATTTTGCCCAAGTAAATGATGCCGCTTCTGGTTTAAAAAACCATCCGTTGTTGCGGTTAAGAGATAATGAATTAGTGTTTAGGTATTCATTTCTAATCATGGAATTCTACACCATCGGTATTTATAATCTACTAAAGAAAGCAGAACCGTTTCAATTAAATGACTCATTTATTAATTTAATAGGTTATAAAGCAAATTATAATTCCATCATATCTAAAGGTATTCTTTTTAAGCTAAGGCATGAATATCCTAGTCAAATCGATGTAGCAATAGGACTTTTTAGAAGCCTTATTGCTGAAATTAATAATAGTAAAAGCAAAGATTTTTTAAAACATGCTGCGGTTAGCAACTTATTCCTGATAGTTTATCAGTTTGTCAAAGAAAAAGAACAAAACAACTTCGACTCAAGAAAGTTACTTATAGAAATTTTTAGTGAAAAATATGACTCGACGATTACTAATTTGTGTTTGCTCAACATACCTTATGCTGCAGGAGTAAGAATTGATTTTTCAAATTTATATGTTGAAAACAGCATCGTGGATGGCTTTTCTGATTTTGTTTTATGCAATTTTGATGAAGTCACTTATTTTGTTCAAACATGTGTTATTAAGAATATAAAACCTGAAAAACTTCAAAATCTTGATCACATATCAATGGTCAAGAAAAATTTTCATATGATTTCTGGGGATAATTCTTTAGATAAAATCTTCAGATTGAAAGATAAGGGTACTACGGGTATAGAAGATGAAATTAGAAGTTATTTCAAATTGTTTTTTAAAGGAGATGTCTTGAAAACTCCTAACGTAAACGAATTGAATCAAATAATCAGTAAAGATTTATTCCTGAAAACTATACATAAAATATGTTTAGAGGATTTATCTATGGTGAACTTATACAAAGATCAATATCAGATAGAAAGTTCGTTCAAGCCTAAAATTCAAAAGTTCGTTTTTCAAGGAAAGATTTTTAGGGAAATAAAACAGATTTTACGTAAGTTACCCGCAGGCTTAATCGCTGAAGAAAATAAATTTATATAAAACTACCAGATCATGAAATTAATTTACCAAAAGAGAAACAAAAGAATTAAAAAAGCGGTTCAATCAGCAAATGAGGTGTTGTCAAATCCAGAGTTTTTTCGATCAATTTCACAACTTCCGCAAATGGACAATACACCACTGTCCAGTAAAGAAATTGCTGATCTATTAAAAAATCACAATCAGCCAGTTTATAGTAAAGCGTTTCTGGCGTCCCTACTCCAGAACTAACGCTATAACTGCTGGATATAAGTTTATTAAATTAAATTCTCTTAATCTAAGAAATAGAAGTAATAAAAGTATCGTTAATACTATAATCCATGAATATATACACGCTGTGGACTTCTTTGATGGCTCACTTAACTTCACTCATCATGATAACAGTAATCCTCATGGAGAAGAAGATAACACCGCCCCATGGAGAATAGGTAAGCTTGCTGAAGATTTTGTAGATTAATCATTTTGAAGAATATAATTTGATGGCATTGGCATCAAACGTCATTTAGCAGGCTTAGAAACGAAAGTTACTTTTTGTTTTCATAAAAAATTTGCGCCTGAAAACCTCTTAAAATTCCGCCCACCAACATTGAATGTGTTTTAGATTTAATCGTATAGTCTTGGAGTAGTTTTTAAGGCATTTTAAGAATTTTTAGAGTGGTTAATCTTAATTAGTGACTCATAAACTTCATGTTGTTTGTACATTACTTTATTACCAATTCTGTAGCTGATCAAAATGCTTTTACGGGTCCAGCTCCAAAGAGTTCCAAGAGATATGGATAATAGGTCTGCCGTTTGCTCCCTGGTGAGCAATTTTTCCTTTGACGTAGTGTCTAGGCTTTCTAAGATTTCTTTGAGCCTGAACTCAATGTGTCTAATTAAACCTTCTTGAAGTTCAGAGGGTGTAACGTCGTGTACTTGTGTGATGTTCTTTTGCATGATTGCATTATTTTAGATTAATAATGGCAAATGTATTTCGAGAACAAAGCATTGTTATTCAAATAATTATTTCTTAATTATTTTTTTTATTCTTTTTTATTTTCAAAACCTGAAAATAGATTTTTAAATGTCTTACTTAGAGGATTAGTTCCTATAGCAAAGTTGTTTAATTCGGGATAAGAGCTTTTTATAATATTTTCATATGTTGGTTTACCAATAAAATTAAACCTGTTTAATTCAAAGTTATCATTATAAAGATAGAGATAAAGACTTCTGAAAAATGGTATAGTTCTTTCGCTAGTGTTTAGACATATCTTAAAAATAAAATTCACATCTTGCTCATCTTTGATTGTTGATTTTATTTTTAAATAGAAGGTTCGATCATTTTTACTTAGATTCTTGTAAGTGTTAGATGAGAAATAGAATTAAAATAATCCACATTTGATAGAGCTTGTAAATTTTTCAGTACCTCATTATAATACCTCAATTCTACATCAAGCAAAGCTAACTTGCGCCATTTCTCTAAGGACGGAATGTCTTCTCTATTTATCGTTTCACCCTTGTAATACTTGAATAGTAAATAATCCCATTGAGTGAAACCTACTGTAGGGCGACTTAACTTACTCAATCCAATTGCGCAATCTAATTTTGTGTACCACTTAAGAAATAATTCTGTTTGATCCTCATTATATAGATTTAAATAGTATAGATATTCTTCATCATTATCTTCAAAAATCGAGTTTATCTTATTTTCAAGTTTTCTGCTTCTTTGATCGAAATTCACCAAATATTTAAGATTTGTTTTTGTAATCATTTCAATTTTTATAATTTCATTATCTATATAATGAAAAACAAATGAGTTATATAAGTACTGATAAAAACACTCACGAATATCATCAAGTTGATTATAACCGTTTTGAAATCTAGCTACATTAAATTTTTTGTCTTTTGGTAATATGTTAATTCTCTCATCATAGTATTTATGTTTAAAATAGAGATTTGAATTGATAAGTGAATTAATAATTTCATCATCAATATCCAAATTTATATCTGGCAATACGCCAAAATACTTTCTACAATTATCCCAATCATAAGACTCATAACTTTCTAAACTTTCTAATTTCATTTTTGTCATATCTGTATATTTTTTATAATATCAATAGCTATTGTAATCATTAATGATTTGAAGCTACTATTTACTGATTTTCTTGGAATTAACGTGTTCTTTTTATATTCAATGGGCTGACTCCATCTTCAATGTATAGAAATGTATATAACGGAGAATTTTAGAAATTCAATACGCGAATTTTTATAATTTAAGTCAATTGCAAGTATAAATGTATTCTCTTACAAAAGTTATTTAGATAGCTATGCTGTTAATTAAACCTCAGTAATAAATAATTTCAAAGGCCAGGGAACTAATACGGGAATTAACAAAGTTCCTTAAATTTGATGTTGGTTACACTGCTGTAAAACAGTGTTTTAATTCGGTACTAAAAGTTTTAATCATGGAACTCATACAATTCCACAATCACTATCGTTATTCAACCTTCATCGATTTCCCACAACTTTTTCAATTTATTAGCATGTTCCTGCTTGCTGGTTTTTAAATATTTTAGGAATTGAGCCTTCTGTTTTATGACCTGTGATCGACATAATAGTCATGTTTGGTAGTTTACCATATAGATTTGTGGCAAAGCTGCGGCGACAAATATGCGAGCTAATCAATTCATATTTAGGGTAAATTCCTTTTTTCTTTCTTGATATTTTAGATCCATCTTCTTTTTTTTCTGTAATCATCTTTGCACCTTCAACTTTTTGATTTATTCCAGCTGACTCACATAATTCCTTGACGTATTTGTTAAACTTTTGGTCTGAAATAGCGCTAGGTAAACCGTCATTGTTTTTAAGAACTTGTTTAACATCTTTATGTAAAGGTATGATCACATCATTACCAGTTTTTGCAGTTGTAATCTGTATTTGTTCTTTTTGGATATTTATATCTTTCAATCTCATGAAGTCAGAAATACGCAGTCCAGTTCTCAATCCTATTATAAATAAATCTCTGGTATTGGATAATCTCGAATTATCTGATAAATCTAAATCTCTTATGATAGCTATTTCTCGCTCCTTTAGATACACATCGTATGTTTTAGCTTGGGGAGCAATAAATTCTGAATGACGGTATTCTGGACATATTGGTAATCCTTCGATGTCTATGTTTCTAGCCCATAACTTTATATTGTTGATGTGACCGCCTATACTATTATCACTCAGCTTATCTTCCTTTCTTAAAAAGGCAACTAGATTTCTGTAAAATTTAAGATTGATGTCCTCATGACGCAATTTGATATCTTTCTTATCTAGGTAAGATTTTACTTTATTGAATGTTGTTTGGTAGTGTTGTATAGTTCTCAAACTTATTGGTTTCCCTCGATAAAGTTTTTCAGGAGCCTCATCTATATAGCGTTGTACCCAATCCATAAAATAGACTTTGTGACTATTGTCTGGATTTTCAATGTTACCAAAGTGTTTTTCAATTTGTGTCCTTAACCATGAAGTGCCAATATTTTGTCTGCTATTGGATTCTATTATATAATTGTCAGCTATTGACCTGCTTAGAGCTTCAAGTTCCGTATTTACAAAATCTTTGCTTTTTGCATCTACAACAGATCGGACTCTCTCTTTTTTTGGACTCCAATGACTTCGATACACCTTTAATCCTGTATTAGATTTTTGATCAATTCTCTTACTATCCCAAAATCTAACATGTATTGATGGATAATCACTTTTTCCCTTTAATATAAAAAACTTAATTCGCATACCGTATAATTCGAACCCCAAAGGTACGTTTTATGCCGAAAATATGCCGAAAAATATTATATTATTTTAAATCTCATTAGATTTAATAAAATTCAATAGAGGTTTTTGACCACTTCAAATTATTATAAAACAGATAGTTAAGGTAGGTTTTAAAGAGATTGAAGCTTTTGTAGTTTTTAGAGTGGCGAATCCTGCCACCCCGACTTGAAGCCTTCTTACTTTATCGTAGGGAGGCTTTTTTTTGTTTATATAATACACTGTTTATCCATTATACTCTTAGGCATCGGCGCGCTATTATTGTATGGAGATTATTGATCCTTTCGTTGGCATCGAGTTGCGCTTTATGTCAATATCTAAGTAAATTGGCATTTTCTCATTTAAACGATCGACAATCGTAAAATGGTCTTAAACATAATGAACAGGTTAGTTGGCATCATTTATTTAACCGGCACTTTTTCATTATTGAATAGTAGGATAAAAACACATAAACTTCTTAAATTTTATAAATTTATGCTTGGGACTTGACTTTCTGACTAGTTTTTTTTTGCAATAAATTACTACGAGTAGGTCAATAAGTTCAACTGCGCGGCAGCGTAGGCTAGATAAAATCTGGCGATACGCTTTGAGAACGATTTACAAGCACTGGGCAAAATGAAATATTTCAAATGTATTGAAGAAACTAATTCAGAGCTTCTCCATAAACTCCTCCACAACCTTGGCGCCTTCACTCTCTTTATCTACCATTTTTAAAATTGCTTTGGCCACTTTTTTCGCCTCACTATTACGGTTCAGTTTGTGCAATAGTTGAGCTTTTGTGAACAGGGCGTTGTTATCTTGCTCCAGCTCCAGCGATCTGTTTATAAGAACCAGCGCACATTCATAATCTTGTGGATGATCCAGCTGGTTTAAAATTCCAGCACTGATCTGTCGCAGGTTTTCAACATCATACCAGATGGGCTCAAGATTTTTGACAGTTAGTGATTTATCATTCCCAGCAACCAGTGTGTACTTAGAACGTGGTGCCTTTAAGGCAAACCTATCGCCAGTTGCGGCTGTCCTATCATAATTTGCCACCATTTTCTGGATCACCTGCTCCCTTTTTGCGCCACGGGACTCACCCATTTTGACTCCGTTTTTAAAATAGAAATAGGTGGGAACGCTGTTAATATTTAAAAAATCATCGGTTTTATTTTTATCGATGTCCATTTTATAGACACTCAGGTTGAGCGCTTTATCCTCGTCCAGCGATTTCATGATGGGACTCATATATTTGCACGGGCCGCACCAGGTGGCGGTAAAATAGAGGATTTTCACTTCGTCGTCATTCACGAGCAGCAATTCTTCCACGTCTTTATCGGTCACATAATTTTGTGCGCTTGAGTATTGAATGACTATGATTGCGCTTATAAGAATCAGGTATTTCATGTTTTTTTAAGTATTAGAAACTAAATTCGTGCCTAAGTTAGTTAAATCCCGCTTTCGCGAAAGCGGAACCACAACAATCCCTAAAGTTATAATTAAATGAACAATCGTAAAGACCAACTGGCAGCCGTAGAGCGGTTGCTCAATATCATGGATGAGTTGAGGGAGCAGTGTCCGTGGGACAAGAAACAGACTTTGCAGACCTTGCGGCATCTAACCATTGAAGAAACCTATGAACTGGGAGATGCGATACTGGAAAATGACATGGACGAAATTTCCAAGGAATTGGGAGATTTGCTTTTGCATATTGTCTTTTATTCAAAAATAGGGTCGGAGACCGGCCATTTTGATATCGCAAGCGTGGCAAATGGGATTTGTGACAAGCTGGTTCACAGGCATCCGCACATTTATGGCGATGTAATCGTTACCGATGAAAATGAGGTAAAGGCCAATTGGGAAGCAATAAAATTGAAGGAAGGCAAAGGCAGAAAAAGCGTGCTGGAAGGTGTTCCAACTTCATTACCGGCTCTGGTAAAAAGTTCAAGAATACAGGATAAGGTTGCGGGAGTGGGATTTGACTGGGAACGACCAGAACAAGTGCTTGAAAAGTTTAAAGAAGAAATGGCCGAATTGCAGGAAGAGGTCGATAAAAATGATAAAGACGCGATGGAGGCAGAATATGGTGATGTTTTGTTTTCGCTCGTGAATTATGGAAAGCACCTAGGAATAAATCCCGAAGATGCCCTAGAGCGCACCAACAAAAAATTTATAAAGAGGTTTCAATATTTAGAACAAGAAGTAAAAAAAGAGAACAAGTCCATTACCGATTATACGCTGGAACAGTTGGATGTATTTTGGGAGGCAGCAAAGAAAAATCAGTAATACCGGTCTGGTGAGTTGATATAAAACGCATGTATAATTCCAGGGATCACAAAAAGTAGGGTCAGTAAGATATTGATTGCTACATCATTGTTTATTCCTTTTTTGCGAGCGATGCTCAAAGGGGGCGCAAGAATATTAAGTACGACTGTAATGGGTTTCATTGTGCTTCTTTAATTAATGATTACAAATAAGCTAAAACTTTTACGGTTACAATATAAATAAAAAAGCCAAGATTTAAAATCCTGACTTTAATAATTAACATAATTTCTTACTTACCAGTCACATAAAATGCGTGAATTACACCCGGGATCACTCCTAGAATTGTAAGTATAATATTAATAATAAGGTCTTTTCCTATTCCTTTATTCAAGGCTACACTCAATGGTGGAAGAAAAATGTTCAGTATAATCGTTAAAATGCTCATGATGTTTGTTTTTGGATGGTTTAAAAATAGAGAATACCTTTAAGTTTTTTCTTAATTGATTGTCAATTTTAAATTCATTAACGCACTTTGCTCTAATTTTTAACTCTAGATTCCCGTAAAACTAGAAGGAGTGATCGATCGCATTTCTTTTTTAATAACTTCATCGATCTGAAGGTTTTCGATAAAGTCGCTCATGCTTGTAGCGGTAATTTTTGAGTTGGTTCTCGTGAGGTCTTTGAGCGCTTCGTACGGATTGGGATAAGCTTCTCTTCTCAGAATGGTTTGAATCGCCTCTGCAACGACCGCCCAGTTATTTTCTAGGTCTGATTGGATCTTGGGTTCGTTCAAAAGTAGTTTTCCCAGTCCTTTTTGAGTTGCCTTGAATGCAATTAAGGTATGTGCGATGGGGACGCCCACATTGCGCAGCACCGTGGAGTCGGTCAGGTCTCGTTGCAATCTGGAGACAGGGAGTTTTGCCGCAAGATGTTCAAACAGTGCATTTGCGATCCCTAGATTGCCTTCAGAATTTTCAAAATCGATCGGGTTTACCTTGTGGGGCATGGCGCTCGATCCTATCTCGCCCTCTTTGATCTTTTGTTTAAAATAATCCATGGAAATGTAAGTCCACACATCACGATTGAGATCTATGATAATGGTGTTGATGCGCTTTAAATTATCAAAGAGTGCCGCCATATCGTCATAGTGCTCAATCTGGGTGGTGGGAAAACTGTGGTTAAGACCTAGTTTCTCTTCCACAAACCTGCTGCCAAATGCTTTCCAATCAATATGTGGATAAGCGACATGATGTGCATTGTAATTACCCGTCGCGCCACCAAATTTTGCCGAGTGATCCACACTTTTGAGACCTGCCAGCTGCTTTCTCAATCGCACCACAAAAACCAGTAACTCTTTTCCAAGCCTTGTGGGAGATGCGGGCTGGCCGTGCGTGCGTGCAAGCATGGGAATATTCTTCCAATCTTGTGATAACTGATCGAGCTGGTTGATTAAATTCTCCAGTTCAGGGATAAAGACTTCGTTAAGTGAATCCTTTATGGAAAGCGGTATCGCCGTGTTGTTTATATCCTGTGACGTAAGGCCAAAATGGATAAACTCCTTATTTACTTTCAGCTCAAGCTTGTCAAGTTCTTCCTTGATAAAATATTCAACCGCCTTTACATCATGATTAGTGACTTTTTCAATCTCCTTGATCCTCAGCGCATTTTCCTCATGAAAGTTTTCGTAGATGTTTTTAAATGTTTTTTGATCTTGTGCAGAAAGTGGAGCCAATTGCGAAATTCCGCTTTCGCTTAGAGCGAGAAAATATTCCACTTCTACGAGGACGCGATACTTGATAAGCGCAAATTCTGAAAAGTAGTTGGATAAGGATTCAACCTTGTTTCTATATCTGCCGTCTATGGGAGAGATTGCCTGTAAAGTATGGAGCATGGGTGTGACTTTAAAGCTTACAATAGTACGATTTTAAACGCACATTTATTTCCGTTGAAATAGTACTTGTGCTCACGTTCACTTATGAGTAAATGAAGCCTTTCAGTTGCTGGGAAAGGCATTTTAAAATAACCGAGTCATTTATTCAACATGGATATTTTTTTGAGCGTGTCCTTCCCGCAAGCACGATAGCCACTGCCGGGATCACGCTCTATCGTCTGTTCAATGGCGATTATGAGCTCGGGATGCACCCAGTCGTACTCTTTGCCCAGCTCAAATAATGCCCGTGTTGCGTAGGCCATATTTGCGGTTTTGCCCACGTCCTCGATCAATGATCTAAAACAGCCCTCCAGCATGTTCTCCCGCATTTCCTGAGTTAAATAATTCTCGATCACATGTTTTCTCGGTGAGTAGAATTTCTTGAGGCAAATACTGGCAATATTAGTCAGCACCCGCATTCCTGACGCGTTTATAGGCTCCAGATACAGCTTTGAGATTTCTATAAAGTAAGGATAACATTGTTCTTCATAGATGAGAAAACTTTGTTCCAGGCTCCAGCATGCCTGGTGTGAAACCTCAGATTCAGCTTTACAATAACCGATTAATTGAGGTAACAAATTGTTTTCTATCGCAAGCGTTCCTAATCGTACCCGCTCATCTTTATAGGCTTTAAGAGTTTTGAGGTCTTCTAGAAGTTGCCGAGAATTCATTGTTTGAACAGACTTTAATTATAAGGTTTTCTAATATTTTATTTCACTTTGTGCGTAAACCTCACCCCAACCCTCTCCAAAATAGAGGGAGCTATTATTTGAGCAAGCTAAAATTAAAATTTTCGTAAAAATCAAATAATTTGAAACCCAATTACGTAACGCGTTACCTTTCTTGCCGCGTAGATTCATCCTACAAACCTCCTATAAATTAGGGTCAATTACTTCAATGATTAGTACATAAATCGGAGGTCAACTTTGATCGATTATACTGTTAACAGGTTCACTAATAACTATTAACCGATAACTAATAACTACTTACATCGACAATAGATCGGCAACCTCTTGAACTCCCTTAACAGCTTTCTTGGCAATAACCGTGAGCCGGTCGGTGGTGGTGAGCGTGGGTGCGGGATCTACATAATATATATGTGCGTGGCGAGGCGCATAGTCCATCAATCCCGCAGCCGGATAAACTTGCAACGAAGTTCCCACGACAATTACAAAATCGGCTTTTTCAACGATATGAATGGCGTTTTCCATCTCGGGAACTTCCTCTCCAAACCACACAATGTGGGGTCTCAATTGGCTTCCTTTTGCATCCAGATCGCCTAGATGTATATCGCCTGGACAGTTAATTATGGTGATGGGATCATTCACAGATCTTGCTTTGAGCAATTCTCCGTGAAGGTGAATCACGCGGGAAGAACCGGCCCTTTCATGGAGGTCATCCACGTTTTGGGTGATGATCTGCACGTTGAAGTTGCGTTCCAGGCCTGCGAGGCAATAATGTGCAGCATTGGGCTCAACGGTCTTGAGCTGGCTGCGTCGCTTGTTGTAAAAATCCAGAACGAGCGCAGGATTATTTTCAAAACCCTGTGGTGACGCCACTTCCATCACATCATGACCTTCCCACAAACCTCCCGCGTCCCGGAAGGTATCTATCCCACTTTCTGCACTTATCCCAGCACCGGACAGCACTACCAGATTTTTCATACCATTTATTTTGCCTAAAAATACGACCTGAGCTGCAACTTTAAAATTATGGAGCAAACCAACTTTTCAATAACTTATTAAAGTGAAGATAATAGTTTTGGTTGAGGAGTTATGAAGGAGTGTTCCGCTTTCGCGAAAGCTTACTTAACAGTATCTTTACCGCCCTTAAAAAGCCATGGTTTTATGAAAGTTTCCTACAACTGGATCAAGCAATTTATCAACGTACCGCACGACCTTAAAAAACATACCGACCTATTGACCTCCCTAGGTCTGGAAGTCGAGGGAATTACCGCTTTTGAAAGTGTGAAGGGCGCTCTCAAAGGGATTGTTGTGGGAGAGGTCATGGAATGTGTAAAGCATCCCAACGCCGATAAATTGAAGCTGACCCAGGTAAACATAGGCTCAGAAACCGTCCAGATAGTCTGCGGTGCGCCCAACGTTGCCCAGGGACAGAAAGTACCCGTCGCTACCATAGGAACTACCTTATACGATAAAAAAGGTGAGGCGTGGAGCATCAAGAAAGGAAAGATAAGAGGCGAGGAAAGCCACGGGATGATCTGCGCCGAGGATGAACTGGGCCTGGGTAAATCGCACGAGGGCATTCTTGTTCTCGACGATGCACTGGAGGTAGGAACGCCTTTGAGCGAGGTTTACAGCATAGAGTCCGATCATGTCATAGAAATAGGATTGACGCCCAACCGTGCCGATGCGATGTCCCATCTGGGAGTGGCACGTGACCTGAGGGCGGGAATAGCAGTTGCAGATCAATTGGTCGAATTTATCACGCCATCGGTAAGTTCATTCCACGTGGATAGTAGATCGCTCAAAATAGATATAGATGTTGTGAACGTAGCCCTCGCACCCAGATATTGTGGCGTTACACTTACAGGACTCAAGGTGGCAGAATCGCCTAAATGGTTAAAAAACCGACTTACGGCAATAGGAATAACGCCCAAGAACAATGTGGTGGATGTTACCAACTATGTAATGCACGAGCTGGGACAGCCCCTGCACGCATTTGATACTGCTGCTATCGCAGGAGGCAAAATAGTTGTTCAAACTGTTGCTGCGGGAACCAAATTTAAGACGCTGGACGGCATAGAACGAGAACTTCATGAAGATGACCTCATGATTTGCGACACGTTAAAACCACTTTGTATCGCTGGAGTTTATGGAGGTGAGAATAGCGGAGTGAGCGCTACTACAAGTTCGGTCTTTCTTGAAAGTGCCTTTTTCAATCCTGTAAGTATCCGTAAAACGGCAAAAAGGCACGGTCTCAATACCGATGCCTCATTCAGGTTTGAGCGTGGTATCGATCCCACCATCACGGAATATGCGCTCAAGAGAGCGGCTATTCTTATCAAGGAGCTGGCTGGCGGAGAGATCAGCTCTGATGTTACCGATGTGTATTCCAACAAGATTGAGAACAAACAGGTGTTTTTACCATTTGCAAAAGTGGACTCCTTAGTGGGACAAGTTATACCTAGGGAAGAGATCAAAAGTATTTTACGATCTCTGGATATCAATGTCAATAATGTTACTGAAACGGGACTGGGACTTACCATTCCATCCTACCGCAACGATGTTACCCGCCCGGCAGATGTGATCGAAGAAATCCTACGAGTTTATGGATATGATCGTATTGAGGTATCTTCAAAATTGAACGCCACCATCGCAAGGTTCTCTAAACTTGAAAATCACAGGATCCAGAATATTGTTGCACAACAATTAGTGGGGCAGGGTTTTTATGAAATGATGGCAAATAGTCTCACGGCAGCCCGTTATACTAGCCTTGCAGGTAAGGAATCCTCTGGAAACGAGGTTACTATCTTGAATCCGTTGAGTCAGGATCTGTCTGTAATGCGGGAAGAAATGCTTTATGGGGCACTTGAGGCGGTCGCATTCAACCTCAATCGCAAGCAGGAAAACCTAAAGTTCTTTGAGTATGGAAACACGTACCACCAGTACAAAGAGCGGGAATTTACTGAGCGCAAGCACCTTACACTGCTTACTGTAGGAAATATTTCTTACGATCAATGGAATGCCCCAAAAGCCACCGCAGATTTCTTTTACCTCAAGGGAGCGGTAATTTCATTGTTACAGCGTTTGGGAATAGGTGAGTTAAAGGAAAAGGACACCAGTTCCAACTTATTGAATGAAGGAATCCAACTCTCTAGCGGTGCAAAGCTTGCTGATCTAGGAGTGGTGTCGCCCGCGATACTTAAAGAGTTCAATATCAACGTTCCCGTTTATTATGCAGATGTGTATTGGGATGAAGTACTACATCTTATAGACAGTGATTATAAGCCTGTGCAAGCCATTTCAAAATTTCAAGAGGTCCAGCGGGATCTTGCATTGTTAGTGGATGAAGAAATTTCATTTAAAGAACTGAAGAACATCGCGTTACAAACAGAACGTAACATCTTAAAAGAGGTGTCACTTTTTGATGTTTTTGTAGGTGATAAATTGCCAAAAGGTAAAAAATCCTACGCGCTAAGTTTCAAACTCCAGGATGCCGATAAAACTTTAACAGATAAGCAGATCGACAAAACGATGAAAAAATTGCAGCTTCAGCTTGAAAAGCTAGCAGGAGCGGAGTTAAGGTAACCTAGTCAAGAATATTTGAAAGATAAAAAATTCTAATTGGCTTGCTGTTATCATTAGCTCTGGTTTACGACCTAGTATTAGTAAAAGTTTTTGAACTTTTCATATAATATTTAAAAAAGGAGCTATGTGGAATCGTACCAATATTGAGGATAAGCTTAAACAGGCTAGAAATAAATCTATTACCGAAGATGATGTTCTCAAACAGGTTCAGGCAATCCTCGATGATGAAGATCGCAAGGTGGACGAGATCATGTTGCGCATGAAAAGTCCTCAAAAGCCCACGCCTCGCAATCATTTCAATCTAGATCTACTGGAAACAGATCGCATTTATCACATCGACCAGATCAAGGATATCTGCGTTACCTATAGGTTGCGTTTTCTTGATACCAAGTATTTCAAAAACGAAATTCCGCAGGAGGCCTTAATAGAGATCAAGCAGATGGAGCGCGATCATGAGCTTACCATGAGAGGTTTTAAGATCGTAGCGCCTTCAAAAATGTTCAAGTTGGAAAACGCAGATGACCCCTTATTGTTTGCACCTATAGGAAATGGATATTTTTACCTGATCCACAAATGGGGAAACGATCTCAATGCATTCAGGAAAATATGGGCATGGAACTTTAAGAGTTTTGAAAATTTAATTTTTTCAACGGTTTTAGTTAGTCTTTTGGCTGCCTATTTAATTCCCAATGGAATTTTTGCAAAGAATCCCACGGGAGTAGAGTTTGTACTTATATTCTTTTTTACCTTCAAGTCCATAGCCAGTATGGTATTGTACTATTCATTTGCGGCAGGTAAGAACTTCAATACCGCGATCTGGAATTCTAAATATTTCAACGCATAAAATAAGATTTTTAGGTTGATTAAAGGTGATGCGCTGCTACTCGCGGTTCATCACTTTTTTTATGGTTCACATTCAGGCTCGTCGAGGCTTTTTCTGCAGATACATATCTCAATACAAAGTTCATAAACTGTTATTCTAGTATTTAGTTTTATATCTTGTGAGCCACAATAAAGTACATTATGGCAACTCAAAGACCTAAACGCAATCCCTACATCGGCGCATTATTGGCATCTGTATTTGTAGGTTTTGGATTTTACAGACTCTATAATTACTACGTGCTGGAAGAGCAGATGGAGTCTTGGAAACTCATTCTTGCTTATGCATTTGTCGCCTATGGCGCTTACGTTTTTTACACGTTAATTGCCCAGCGCGATGGAGATCAATAGGACCAAAGAAAAATACACCTTCATTCTGTCCCTTGCTTTCATGGGAATAGGCGGTTATAAATTGTACCAGCATTTTTACGAACAGGCTGCATTGCCCATGTATCAGTTGGTTTTGGCTGGCGGATTAGTTGCCCTGGGTATTTACCAGTTGATAGTGTGGTATTTGAAGAGGAAGAGAGCCGTGTAGTATCTTGAGATTTCAAAATTTAAACAAGTCGAGAAATTGACTACTGTTATCTCAAGGTGTAATTGATTCTATCCCTCAGAGAGACTGTTTCATTAAATATTCACCGCTTTTGGGAAAATAATTTCCCCAGTAGAATCTTTTATGAAATAGGAGAATCATTATCAAAGACCGTTTAGTTTAAAACAACCCTTCTGTCCTTCACAAACACGCTGGAAACAAGCAATCCTATAAAAGTAATTGCACCATTAAGGATGAGAATAAAAAAGCCAAATTCAAATTCTAAAAATATTTCGCTGCAATAACTTATCACATAAGCTACAAATGGGGACAGGATACTTACGATCACAGGTGCATATTTAGGAGTGCGCAGGCGTGTCAATATTCCAAAAGCAAACAATCCCAGCAACGGCCCATAGGTATATCCCGCAAAGACAAAAAGTTTGAGAATCACGCTGTCATCGCTTATGATGTATTTAAACCCTACGATTACCGCGATCAATACCAGCGAAAACCCTACATGGATCAATTTTCTGATCATCTTTTGTCTCTTTTCAGAGTAGCGATCTTCCAGATGTAATAAATCTACCGAAAATGAGGTGGTTAATGATGTCAGTGCGCTATCCGCGCTGGAGTATGCCGCGGCAACAAGTCCCAGAATAAATACCAGTCCCAGTCCCACGCCCAGATTTTCATCCAGTGCTATGGAGGGGAATAATTGGTCTTTTGAGGCTGTTAATTGTTCCGCTTTCGCGAAAGCAGTAAGCAAAACCCCCAAACCCAAAAACACCAGATTTACAAGCGTAAGAACAATCGTGAACCAGAACATGTTCTTCTGTGCATCTTTAAGACTGCGACAGGTCAGGTTTTTTTGCATCATATCCTGATCCAGACCCGTCATTACAATGGCAATAAACGCTCCCGACAGGAACTGCTTCCAGAAATAGGCAGAGCTTTTCCAGTCGTCAAAGAAAAAGATCTGGGACAGATCGCTGTCGGCCACAAAGTCGATGGTATCTCCGATCCCACCTAGATCAAGACTGTCCGACACATAGTAAATCGCGACTCCCACGGCAGTGAGCATAAAAAATGTTTGCAGGGTGTCCGTCCATACAATGGTTTTGATACCGGATTTGAACGTGTATAACCAGATGAGCAAAACAGTAATGGAAACCGTCTGCCAAAATGCAATTCCCATTTCTTCAAATACAAACTCCTGTAGAACCCCAGCTACCAGATACAGCCTGAAACTAGCACCCACAACCCTGGAGAGAATAAAAAAACTAGAGCCGGTGTACTGAGCAGCCACTCCATAACGATCGTGCAGATAGGAATAGATCGAAGTAAGATTCATGCGATAATAGAGCGGTAACAATACCGTCCCGATGACTAGGTAACCGATGATGTAACCGAGAACTACCTGAAAATATCCCATGGCACCCTGTTCCACCGCACCGGGAACAGAGATAAATGTAACGCCACTCAAGGATGCGCCTATCATCCCAAAAGCTACCAGATACCACGGAGAGGAGCGATTTCCCCTAAAAAATGTCGCGCTGTCACTGTTGCGACCTACGATCAAGGAGATCGTTATCAAAACTGCAAAGTATATACCTATGGTAATAAGAATCTGGGTAGCATTCAATGTGATGGCGTTTAAAGCGGGAAATTATAAAATTTAGTGGGAACTTAGAGTCAAGATGCCGACTAAGATAGACGCATTTATACACTATAATAAGGTCATAACAAAAAGGGAAATAGTAAAGGCGCATATTACTATCAGTCTGTAATTTTGCAAGAATAACAATCTAGTTTCATTCTCGACTAGGGATTGGTTAAATTGCAGAAAATCAAATAAACGCAAGAATGAATACAGAAGTAGCAAGCAAATCACAAGAATATATAGATCTAGAAGATAAACATGGGGCGCATAACTACCACCCGCTGCCGGTAGTGCTGGAAAAGGGAGATGGAGTCTATGTATGGGATGTTGAGGGGAAGCGGTACTATGATTTTTTAAGTGCTTACAGCGCGGTAAATCAAGGGCATTGCCACCCTGCAATTGTGGGCGCAATGACTAGACAGGCTGAAACTCTTACATTGACATCACGCGCTTTTTATAACGACCAGCTAGGGCCTTATGAAAAATACATGACCGACTATTTTAAATTTGACAAAGTACTTCCCATGAACACGGGAGCTGAGGCGGTGGAGACTGCTATAAAAATAGCTAGAAAATGGGCGTATGAGAAAAAGGGCGTTCCAGAGACAGAAGCGCAGATCATAGTTTGTGAAAATAACTTTCACGGTAGGACTACTACTATTATTTCGTTTTCAAATGATGAGGGAGCGCGCAAAAACTTCGGGCCCTACACACCAGGTTTTATAAAAATACCCTACAATGATGTTGAAGCACTTGAAAAGGCACTTCAAGGAGGCAATATTGCTGGACTACTTGTCGAGCCCATCCAGGGAGAGGCAGGGGTTTTCACACCGGCAGATGATTACATGAAAAAATGCAGGGAATTATGTACTAAATACAATACTCTATTCATGGCAGATGAGATCCAGACAGGAATAGCCAGGACTGGGGCATTGCTGGCAGTGTGTGGTAACTGCAGTTGCGAGGGACACTGTGAACGGCAGGAAGAAACCTATTCCAGACCGGATCTATTGATTTTGGGCAAGGCTTTGTCTGGCGGTGCATATCCAGTAAGTGCGGTATTGTGTGACGATGAATTTATGAATGTTATAAAACCGGGACAACATGGAAGCACCTTTGGTGGCAATCCCGTTGCTGGTGCCGTTGCTATTGCAGCACTAGACGTTGTGAAGGATGAGAAATTGGCTCAAAATGCCCGCGAACTTGGACATTATTTTAGGGCAGAGATCAATAAGTTTGTTGAGCAATCAGATCTCGTTACTTTAGTTAGAGGACGAGGATTGTTAAATGCTATCGTGATCAATGACAGTGAAGATGGCGATACCGCTTGGAATATATGTATGCGATTGAGAGATCATGGACTGTTGGCAAAACCTACGCACGGTAACATCATACGTTTTGCACCGCCGCTGGTGATGACTAAAACCCAGATTGATGAATGTATATCCATAATTATTACAACCTTGAAGGAATTTGACTCCGCATCGAGTTCGGAAAAGTAATAGGGAGGAAAGAGGAATGAGGAATGAGGAAACAGATAATTATAAAGATTCTCTGTTGGATAACGGCAGGTTGTGAGCAGGTGGGATTATTGCGTTGTTAGTACTGTAAGTGGAGAGTACAGAGTTTGCCATGGGATTTAGATCTCATTGCATACCTCGATTTAAAAAAAAAGGCTGCCCGGTAGGGCAGCCTTTTTTTGTTATAGCATTAAAAGTTTACTAATGATTATTGGATATCACAACCATATTGTTCGGCAGCGTCATACAATGGTCTCAGTTGTTCTTCTGTTACATCAGGATTTTCTCTAGCAAAATCTACGTACCATTGAAAGAATTCACACTGGTCGTTAAATTGAGAAAAGAACACGATAACCGTTATCAATCCGATAATGGATATAATCAGCGAGATAATCGCAACGGTCTTTGCACTTTTCATGGCTTTCCCGTTAGAATACAACTCTGGATTCTCATTGTATTTTTTGAGTTGGTTGATAGCGATTATCAATGCTATAACCGCAGCTATAGTACCCAGTCCTATACAGCAACAAAGAATCCCTACGATGGAAAGTATGTAAACTGCAGTAGTGTTTAATTTTTGCATAATTTAAGTTGATTTAGATTTAGGACAAATATAAAAGAATTACGGTTTTTATTGACACTACTGTTTAAAATTAGATACATGGTATTCAGATTACTAGTTTTCCTACTATTTTATCTAAGAGGTAACTTCATTTTTATTTCAGCTTTCGCGAAAGCTATTCCAACCAAATACCAGGACAACAGCAAAAAAGGTTTTTACAACTGCAATTGCTTCAATTGCGAGCCCAGGTTGCTGACAGTCTAAAAATTATCTGTATTTTTAAAAGTCCGATTTTTCATGAATAACCGAGGACGTTACCAAAAAAGCCTATCAAATGAGCAACTATCAAATAAAGAGTCTGGAAGAGTACTGGCATGTCTATAACCGTTCTGTCCAAAAGCCAGAATTGTTCTGGGAAGAGATCGCCGATGAACATTTTTTATGGCGCAAACGGTGGGATACCGTTTTAAAATGGGACTTTAGAAAGCCGGAAATTAAATGGTTTGAAGGAGCTAAGCTCAATATTACTGAAAATTGTCTGGACCGCCACTTAATAGATAAAGGCGATAAGACAGCTATATTATTTGAGCCCAACGATCCCACAGAGCCGGCGCAACACATTACATATAATGAACTTCATAGCAGGGTTTCAAAGTTTGCCAATGTGCTCAAATCACTTGGGATTGAAAAAGGCGATCGGGTCTGTATTTATTTGCCCATGATACCAGAGTTGGCTATCGCCATGCTAGCTTGTGCCCGCATAGGAGCCATTCATACGGTAGTATTTGCTGGATTTAGTTCACACGCACTAGCGACCAGAATTAATGATTGCGATTGTAAATTGATAGTTTGTTCTGATGGGAGTTACCGTGGAGATAAGGTAATTGATCTCAAAAGTATAGTAGATAAAGCACTTCTAGATTGTCCCGGAATCAAAAAGAATCTTGTTGTGGTCAGAACCCATTCCAAAGTTGTAATGCAGGAAGGTCGGGATGTCTATTTGAAGGATCAGTTGGAAACTGTTACGGACAGCTGCACTCCAGTAATTATGGATGCGGAAGATCCGTTGTTCGTTCTTTATACTTCTGGATCTACCGGTAAGCCCAAAGGGATGGTTCACACCACTGCGGGCTATATGGTCTATGCAGCCTATACATTTAAAAATGTATTCCAATACAAGCAAGGTGACATTTACTGGTGTACCGCAGACATAGGATGGATAACGGGACATAGTTACATTGTTTATGGACCATTAGCTAACGGTGCAACATCTGTTATGTTTGAGGGCATACCCTCGTTTCCTGATTTTGGACGGTTTTGGGAAGTAGTTGAAAAACACAAAGTAACCCAATTTTACACAGCTCCAACCGCGATACGCTCGTTGGCAAAAGAGGAACTGCGCTACGTAGATGGTCACGATCTAAGTAGTCTGAAAGTAATAGGAACCGTGGGTGAACCCATTAATGAAGAGGCCTGGCACTGGTACAATGACCACGTGGGGAAAAATAAGGCGCCCTTGGTTGATACCTGGTTCCAGACAGAGACGGGTGGCATTATAATAAGCCCCATACCTTATTCAACTCCTACAATTCCAACGTATGCAACATTACCCCTTCCTGGAATACAACTGGGTCTTATGGATGATGAGGGCAAGGAAGTTTATGGCAATCAAAAAGAAGGTCGATTAGTAATAAAGTTTCCATGGCCGGCAATTGCAAGAACGATTTATGGAAATCACGATAGATATAGAGAAACATATTTCTCAACATTTGAAAACCATTATTTTACCGGTGATGGAGCTAGAAGGGATGCCGTTGGATTCTATAGGATCACGGGTAGGGTGGATGATGTAATTATCGTTAGTGGACACAATCTGGGAACAGCACCCATTGAAGATGCCATCAATGAACATCCAGCGGTTGCAGAAAGTGCCATAGTTGGACGACCTCACAATATTAAGGGAAATGAACTGTATGGATTTATAACTCTCAAGGAAATAGGACTGTCCAGAGATCGGGAAAACCTCAAAACAGAAATCAATCAGATAATTGTCGATCGTATCGGTCCTATTGCAAAATTGGGCGAGATGACGTTTACTCCTGGACTGCCCAAGACCAGAAGCGGAAAAATAATGAGGCGCATCTTACGCAAGATTGCAACAGATGATCTTGAAAATCTAGGCGATATAAGCACACTTCTCAATCCTGAGGTCGTTCAAGAAATTGTAAAGTCGTTCAAATAGTCCTTTTTTAAAATACGGATTTCTATTGATCTAAGTGCAGTTCAGTTTTCGTTTAGTTAAGTCAAATTCTAGATCTTCCCTTAGGTATTAGTTAGGCAGCGTTTGTCAGAAAAGGTATTCAAGGTTTATCTATCATCCTAACGATGATGTGCACTAAAATTTACAAAAACTGTAATTGGTAATCTTAATATGATAAGCCTTGATTCTATTTTACAAATAGAATGCACACATTTTTATAACATAACTGATAATAACAGTTCCCAGCGCCACAAACATTAAAACCAATTTTATTTTTTCAGAAGATTTAATTTCCATAAAAAAATCCAGAACCAAAAATGAAAATAGAATCCCGATAGGGAACAGCGCCGGATACATTACGAAAGACTCAGAAAACTGGCCTTGTATTAAAAGAGAAATGGACCGCTGGATACCACATCCAGGACAGTCCATTCCAGTAATTTGTTTGCTTATACAGGGCAGCATCCAGCTGGTATCCATAGTACTCACAATATTTATTAATTTGCGATACTCACTTTTACCGTTTTCTCATAATCATCATTGGTTGTTACTTTGGCAATGTAGATTCCAGTTGAGAAATACTGTGTACCGATGGTATAATTATTTTCAATATTATCTGCAACGACTTCAGTAACAAGTCTACCGGCAAGATCAAAAAGCGAAATTGACTTAACATCTTTCATTTCTGGATTGAGCACGCTCAATTGCTTAAGTTTATTATTCTGATATATTTCAATAGTGGTAAGATCAAAATTTGGATTACTCAATGTAGTATTGGTAAATGTTATTTCAAAACGATCTGTGTAATGTCCAGGCTGCAATAGTAATCTGTGGTTACCATCTTTAATATTATAATATACACCATTGAAGGTATCATGCACATAAATATTTGCGGGATCAAACTCTACCAATTTAGCAAGTTCAAATTCTACGATCTTAGGTTCACTACCAGTGACTTGAACACCTATTGGTATTCTCATGGCTTCATCATAAGCTTGTGAGGACAGACTATACTCACCACCTTCAATTATTACGTAAGCGTCATCGCTAGCGCGACCAATAACTTGCGCTTCCCAAGCATAATCGTAATCTAGTGAAGTGCTAGGGTCAAAAATAAATTGCAATGGTCTCACATAGGTATCTAGATGAACCACGTTCACGACCATGGAGGGTAATGCACTTACTGCAAAAGGGTCGCTCTCAACAGTGTCAGTATTTCCACTTTTAAATACAGAAGTGAGACCATTCTCCTTAACCCATAACCTCATGGTGTTATTGAAAATAATATTCTCACCAATTATCTTAGTTCCATTATCTGATCCTATTACGACACCATCAGTAATAAATGGAGTTGCACTGCGCTCAAATGCGTTAGGCCCTGGCTCAACTCTAGTATTTGTACGCTGTACAAAAAAACCTTGACCTACTGCAGCATATCTCCTTCCTCCCGCTGTGTTCACATCTCCGCCAGAAACATTGCCTTGTGTCAGGTAATTACCATCATTGTCCGTTCTTCTGAATAATGGGGACGTATATGTCCCGCTGTTAGCATATCCATTCTCTCCACCCGCTGCAAAACCTAGAGGAGTATAAATTCCATAACCACCATTATAATCTATTAAAAAGTGACTCGTTTCCTGTTGGGATTCCCAGAATTGAGCCTCTGGATCAATTTTAACATCATCTCCTGACACATGTATTGCATTAACCTCAAGAAATCTTTTTACGTCCAGTGCACTAGGATAGGGGTTGCCTACCAGTGTAGAATTGTCGTTTGCAACGCCAACAGTTACGGTTCCATTGTTAGCTCTACCTCTTAGATCATAACGCTGTCCTACGACTCCGTTGAATTCACGAAAATTGGGATGGTTACCGGGATTTCGGACTCCTTTCATAGTGAAGCCAAGTCCAGGTCCCAAGACTGAGGCATCCGTTTGAATTTGATTCCACCCGGCATACCCAGTTTCATTGTTACCACTACTGTCATAATTGTTAAGCCAAAAACCTGCTATTAAAAGAGGGCGTTAATAACACCATTATCAGATCTTCCATTGTACTGGGGAGCTTTAAAAATGTAGATGCTCCAGCATCACGACTAAAATTATTTAAGATGGTTCAACCACCAGTAATTGGAAACATCAATTGTGTTCTTCTGAAACCTACATTTCCATCAGATCCTGTATCTTGTTTACTTACCGGTGAAGACCAGTAATTATAAGTATATTCATTAGTCGTACCTTCTTGATAGATGGATAAAATTCCTGCACCTCTATTAACGTATCGAGGATCTAAATTGCTTGGATCCTCGCCGGGAGGAGTATTTCCCTGAGTAAGTTGAGCTTCTCCTCGCAGATAAAAAAAAGTTCCTGCTTCTAGAATGACGTTTTCTCTAACAAAAATATCAGTACCCTTACTGAAAATAAAACTAGAGTTTTCGGCATATAACTGGGCAAAAGTAATCTGGCCAGTAAATATGACTAATATTAATAAAATAAAATTCTTCATGGTACGAATCAATTAAGCTACAAAAATAGAATAAGTTTAAAAGATATGGTTTTTCTTTAGCTATATTTTATATTAACACCATTACTTTCGATTAAATACACTTAAATACGATGAAGGGTAGTTTGAAACAGTTGATTAACGGAATTCTTATTTTGACGGGAGCTATATTTATGGCTTATAGTTTTGTTATTGAAGATGTTAGTGTCCTGCCTCAGGTTATTGGGCTTATTTTGTTAATGGTGGGAGCTTATCGAGCAAGTATGCATTGGTCCCTACATAAGGATGATCATGAAAATGATGGTGGAAACGATTTGGAAAATTGAGAAATTTTAAGCCTGGCGACCTGGTTGAGGTCATTGACGAGAATCTAGTGGGTAGGGTAGCTTTCGCGAAAGCGGAAACAATTACAATCATAACCGATGACGGATTTCACATGGATTATCTATCTAAAAATCTGCTCTTAAAAACCGAATTTGAAGTGAATAAAGTACCACAACCCAAACCAAGTGATGTAATTTCAACAAAAGCCCAAAATGTCTCCGTAGAAACTGATCAATCCAATGCGCTGATTATTGACCTTCACATTCATGAAGTTTTGGAAAATGATCGTTACTTGTCTTCGTTTGAAAAACTTAGCGCCCAATTAAATAGAGCCCAGGTGAAACTAGATAAAGCCAGATCTGAAAAGATTCCAAGACTGGTGTTTATCCATGGTGTAGGCAAAGGTGTGCTTAAAGAACGCCTGCATGAGCTGCTCGATGCCCAACCTCATATAGAATATTACGACGCTAGTTTCTTAAAATATGGAAAGGGTGCCACCGAGGTTAAATTATACAAATTTTGAATCAGAATTTTCAGTCAAGTATGATGGTTTCAGTGGGTCTTAAGTAAATTCCCAAAGTGTAAATTTCAAATATCAATTGCTCTGACCCGTTATTGAGTACCACATCCTGCAATATGATGGTCTGTGATTTGGTTCGTTTGAAGGAATGGAGTATGCGCTCATTAACCGCTGGTGAGGCTGGTATGGTTATGTTTGATAATCGGTAGTTGGGCAATGTCTGATTGGGAGCAAAATCATTTGCGGGATTGAGGTCCCTATTGAGGTCTTCCTGTTTCGTAGGGATTCCATCATTGTCATCGTCTTCATCCAGATAATTTAAAATACCATCGCCATCATCATCCCTGCTATTTATAAGGTCGATAACGCCATCTACGACAACTACTCCTTCTAGGGACGTGGGTATATTATCACCATCGTCATCCAGATCTAAAAAATCGGGTATTCCATCTCCATCAGTATCACCTTCCTGCTCCTGGTCAGCTGGTATCCCATCCTCATCATCCTGAAAAGTTATGTTTGTTTCAATGGTAAACGTGCCCGAGGTAGCTGCAAATACTTCATTGATTCCCGGTGTGGAAGGAGGGATGGCACTACAAAAATAATTAGATTGTGGTTCACCGTTGAATTTTCTGAATTCGAAAACGTTCGTGTTACTTATAGTATAAGGTCCATACGTATTATTTTCAACCAGAATATTATCTCCAGTCGTAAGCGTCAGTACCAGTCCTTCCTCATTTGCAGTATTTAATTTATAGAAGGTATGGTTAAACGTAGTGCCATCGGTAATAATCGCGCACGCATTAAGATCTGTATCCTCAAAATCCAGGTCGGTAGTAATTATATCCCCATCATCACAAGAAGTGAGTAGAAGAATAGCCATAAACGGTAAAATATTTTTCATGGATCAAAAATAAGCCATAGTATTATACACAACCAACTATTAAATAAATCTAAAAATTTTACTTTTGTAGCATGAGACAAGTTTATTTAGATAGCGCGGCAACCACACAGATACGTCCCGAGGTGATCGATAGAATGACCGAAGTGATGAGGGAGCAGTACGGCAACCCCAGCTCCACCCATAGTTATGGGCGCGGTGCAAAATCACTCATAGAGACCGCCCGCAAGAATATTGCTGCCCATCTCAAGGTTACGGCGGCAGAGATCATCTTCACCTCTGGTGGGACTGAGGCCGATAACCTTGCCATCCACAGCTGCGTGCGCGATCTGGGCATAACCCGTATTATAAGCTCGGCTATTGAGCACCATGCCGTCCTATATATCATCGATTATTGCAAGGACAAGTATGGGATTGAGGTGGAACATGTGAAACTTCAGGAATGCGGTAGCGTTGACCTCAATGACCTAGAAAGATTATTGAAGAACTCTGATGCCAAAACACTTGTTTCACTCATGCACATAAATAACGAAATAGGAAATAAACTGGATGTTGAGGCAGTGGGAAGGTTATGCAAAGAGAACAATGCCCTATTTCACAGCGATTGCGTACAGTCCATAGGTCACTATGAAATGGATCTTTCCAGGCTTCCCATAGATTTTACCGCGGTAAGCGCCCATAAGTTTCATGGTCCCAAAGGTGTAGGTTTTGCGTTTATAAGAAAAGGTACAGGTCTCAAGCCATTGATTTTGGGCGGTTCTCAAGAACGTGGCATCAGGGCGGGAACGGAAAGCGTCCATAATATCGCCGGTATGGATATGGCTCTCAACATGGCCTACGATAATCTAGAGCAGGATAGAACCTATGTGAAAGAACTCAAATCATATTTTAAGGAACAATTGAGCCTACACATTCCCGGTGCAAAGTTCAACGGTACTTGTGGCGACAACAGCAATAGCACCTACACATTATTGAACGTTTGCCTGCCCTGTCCCGCAGATAAGGCTGCGATGCTGCTCTTTACCATGGATCTCAAGGGAATCGCCTGTTCTAAGGGAAGTGCCTGCCAGAGCGGTTCTGTAAAGGGATCTCACGTGCTCACCAGTGTTTTGAACGAGGAGGATTTAATGAAGCCCAGCCTGCGCTTCAGCTTTTCTATTTATAACACTCGGGAAGAGTTGGACTATGTAGTCAACGTATTGAAGGAATATATTGAGAGTATCAGATCTTAGTTGTTTTAACTGGAGTGTGTGTTACTGTTTCGCTTTCGCGAAAGCTGCCATCTTCTAGATCTTTGCAATAATTCGTACATTGAATACCCGTGGAGTAAGTCTCACGGGCACTGCATATTGCGCACTGCTGGACACATCCCTCACCCAAAGGTTTGATATGTTATTTTCATAGTCAAAGATGTTGAAGATCTGGGCACCAATGGAAAGCTCTTCAAACTGCTGCAGCCAGCTGCCTTCCCTGGCCGTTTTTTGATCATCAACCAGTACAAACTGGACACCAAGATCTGCCCGGAAATAATCCTTGAGCCTGAACTGAAAATCGTAGGGATCTGCATAACTGGGCGACCCTCCCGGCAGTCCCGTGTTATAGACCATATTGATATATGCTTTAAGGTTGGGAATGGTAGGCACGTAATCCTGAAAAAGAAACGCCACTTTAAGGCGTTGGTCCGTAGGTCTGGAGATAAATCCTCGGTCATTGAGATTTTCTTCTGTTTTGAGATATCCCAGTGAGATCCAGCTTTCGGTTCCTTTGATAAACTCGCCGTTCAAGCGTACATCAAAACCGTAGGCATACGCCTCGGCATCATTATTTGCGCGGTATCTTATCCTTACGTTTTCTAAAGTATAGGTATTGACATCGCTCAAATTTTTATAATAGGCTTCCGTGGTCAATTTAAACGGTCTTTTGACGCCCTCCCTTCCCTTCATAAAAAAGCTCCAGTCGTTACCAGCTACAAAATGAATGGAACGCTGCGCCTTTACATCTGGTATTACCGCTCCCTGTTGATCCCTCAATTCACGATAGAACGGTGGCTGGTAGTAAATACCACTGGCAAGTCGGAACAACATATCGGTACTGGACCAGGCTGGTTTTATCGCGGCCTGTCCTCGCGCAGAAAAAACGGTTTGGGTCGTTGAGTCAAGACCATCACCGTCCACGTTCCACGTGTGGCTGCGGCCTCCTATATTCCAAAAAACCTCATTGTCGCCCAGGTAGCCTCGACTGCTGTATTGTAAGTATGCTTGTAATCTGGTAGTTTGAACGTCGTTGTCAGCCCGTATGGATTGAAAAGGTTCTAAAGGTGCAGTGTAGGAGAAGTAGGGCTGATTGTTTCTAAAGGTTTCTCCGGGAGGTCTTATATTGAATCCCGCACTATCGATCACGGTAAATTCCCGCACGCGGTCTCTTATGTCCTCTCTATTAACTTTAACTCCCCAGTCCAGTTGATCCTCGACCTTCTTATCACTTTCAATGGTCAGGCTTCCCTTTTGCTCCAGACTTATAATTAGAGCGTCCAGATCATTCCTTCCATGATCCAGTTCAGAACCTATCGCGGTGGTAAAATCTACTTCTCCCAGATTGGAACCTCCTATGTCCGTATTGGGACGACCTATGCGGTACCTGGCAAGAATATCAAAATGTTCCTGCTCTTGTGTGTGGTAAATGCTGGAAATAAGCCGCAGGTTGAGGTTGTCAGAAACATCATAACTTGCCTTCACCGCGCCAAAATAGGTCTCATACTGATCGTCTTCACGACCGTCATAATCGATGACAAGTGCCTGTGCGTTGTCGATGGTTCCAAAATTAGTCTGGGAAGCGAGAGGTTCAAATTCATAGCTATTGATGGCAATATTACCTAAAAAACTCAGTTCAAACTTTGGATTGAGCTGATAGGTAAAATAGGTCTGGGCATCAAAAAATCGTGGAACGGTGATCGCTTCGGTTTCTCTGGAGTTTACAAAAAGGCTGTTGTCGCGGTAGCGCACTCCCAGTATTCCCGTCATTGCTTTCGCGAAAGCGGTACCTTCCACAAATGCATTCACACCCAACAGACTCGCGTCAACTCCGGCCGAAAACTCATTGGGACGTCTGTAATTGATGTCCAGGACAGAACTTAATTTGTCACCATACTTTGCCTGAAATCCACCCGCACTGAAATCCACGCTGCGCACCATATCGCCATTGACGATGCTCAATCCTTCCTGCTGGCCGCTGCGCACTAAAAACGGTCTGTAAACTTCTATCTCGTTAATATAGACCAGATTCTCGTCAAAATTTCCTCCTCGTACGGTGTACTGCGAGCTTAGTTCATTGTTATTGCTTACTCCGGGCAAGGATTTGAGCAGGTTTTCCACTCCAGGCTGCACTCCTGGTATTCTCTGTAAGACCTCTGGCTTAATGGTGGTTATTCCTTCAAATTCTTGGTCTCTGACTTGCCTGACAATAATAGGCTCGATCTTATTTATTTCGGCAATCATTACTGGATTGAACTCTAGTGGCGGCGAGGTGCTTACAACTATGTCGGTCAGTGAAACCGGCTGGTAGTTGACAGAGGTAAAATTAATCGTGATCTTTTTCCCGGCAGGAACTACAAGTTTGTAAAATCCCGTTGCGTCACTGGTAGTTCCTACCTCTGTCCCAGCTATAAAAATACTGATGTCTGCTACGGGCTGTTGCTGCTCGTTGGTAATGACTCCCTGGATGACCGCATTTTGTGAGCTAACTGATACGGTGATACTCAGTAGCAGCAATAATAAAATATGTTTCAAATCAGTCGGTTAAGGGCTTTCTATAAAATACAGCTTCAAATGTAGTGCTATTTCCCACATTGTCGGTAACGATTAGCTTAAGTTGGTTTTCTTGATCATTAACGGCACCATCGTTAAAATCGTACGTGAGAAGATCAGTTTTATAATCGTATTCCATTAAAATAAATTTACCGTTGACCGTTGCTCTATAACCATCGATGCCGGTTTTTTTATCATCGATCTTGAGCTGGAGCGTGGTATTTTTAGAAATCCACTGGCCATCCTTAAAGTTCAATGGCCTGATGGTAGGGTTTTCAGTATCCTTGGAAACGGCAAAAGTCCCAAAATAGCGATTACTTCCTATAAGTTGGTTTCCCTTGCGTCGCGTATTTACATGGTAAACTGCTCCCCAGCTGGTCACGCGACCTATATAGTATTGATTAAGATTATCACCTTCTTTTGAGCCCAGGTCGTACGTGATAATGATGTTCTTGTGCAGTGGAAGTTCGTCGGTATGCACTTTTAGGGTATCAGAACTTTGTGCAATGTCCAACAGGGCATCTGCATAGAGTGCGCCAGAAGGAATGGTAAGTGTAAAGTTGCCCAGTGTTTTTGTAAAAGTCGTGTTGTGATCCACAAAGGACAACTGGCTTTGATCTGCAACTATGAGGGAATCAGGGGCAGCCTCATTGGTGATATTTGCGGTAATCGAGGAAGTGTTCCCTTTAAGATCTTTAACCTCAACCTGATAGATGTGTGAAGCACCAGGATCTACCAGTTGTAATATGCCGTTATTCACCGTGTTTTTATACAAGCTCAATGGGCTGTTGTTGGGCACGTATAATCGTGTTATTCTACTTTTATTGAGTTTGAAATATTTATAATCGATGAGCTGGTTGATATGCCTGGACTCGCCAAAGGTGTATTTATCAAACTCGATCTCAAAATTCTTTGAACCGTTCAATGTAGTAGTTATATTATAGACACCGTTCTGGTTATTGCTGCCATTTTGCTGGTCTGCCATTCCTATACCTATTCCTATATTTCCATGGGCAGAAAAGGTTTCCATTTTATAGGAACCGTCATTTTGTTTGATCAATCGTAAGGAGATCTCCTCATTTTTTCCGTTGATGGTAGCATTTTCATCGATCGGATAGGCTCTTGCATTCTTGATGAGCGGTGCTTTGGTGTCCTCTATTTCTATTCCCATGAGCATGGGATTCCACGGTCTGGCCGCACCGTCACGTATTTCAAAGTGTAAATGCGGTCCACCACTACCGCCACTGTTACCGCTATAGGCAACCAGTTCTCCCTGATCGACCCTTAGCTCTAGGTCGCCGGGAAATAACTGGATCTCATAGGACTCTTTCTCATACTGGCGTTTTTTGAGGTACTCTTCTATGCGAGGTGCAAATTTCTCGAGATGGCCATAAACACTTGTATAGCCGTTGGGATGGGTTATATAAAGTGCTTTTCCATAACCGTACCGCTCAATTTTTATGCGGCTCACGTAACCGTTTGCCACGGCAACAACGTTGGCTCCGGTGCGCTGGTTGGTCTTAATGTCGAGCCCAGAGTGAAAATGGTTGGATCTCAATTCCCCAAAGTTTCCACTCAGCTTCAGGTCTATTTCCAACGGATTGATAAAATAATTCTCGGGAAGGTTGTTTTGGTTTTGGCTTTCGCTATAGCGAAAACTTAATAATACCAACAGTAATGCACAGCTAAAAGTCCTAATCATAAGATAAATATATTGTTTGCAAGCGAAATACTGAAGCGTTAAGCAAAGTTTGTTCCAATTAAATTTGATTTGTCGCTAGGTAATCCTAGTTTTGTAGTTACAGCGTTAGAGTTGGAGTATGGCTACATTAATTTCTCAAATTTCTGCGATTAGACTAAAGGTCAACGTATTAATACAGGAAAATCACAAGTTGAGAGAGGAATTAAGGTTGAAGGAGGTACTTGTCAATGAGTTGCAAAGCAGCAATAATAGCCTTGCAGACTCATTAATGGGTAAGGAAGAAAGGATAGCGGCCCTTAAAACTGCCAACGCAATGCTGGGTAGTAATGATTACAAAACAAAAACGAAACTAAAAATAAATGCCCTGGTTAAAGAAATAGACCAGTGCATTGCTCAACTGACCTAGACCTGTGATGGATAAGTTAAAAATTAAAATCTCCGTTGCAGACCGTGTTTATCCATTGACTATCGATCCTTCACGTGAAGAAGGGCTGCGCAAGGCTGCCAAAAGTATCGAAGTTATGGTAAAGCAACTGGAACAAAGTTATGCGGTAAGGGATAAACAGGACGTACTCGCCATGTGCGCCCTACAATTTGCCGCAAAGTCTGAGCAGGTTTCAATAGATAGCAGTACTGATGTTACAGAAGCAAGGGAGCAGTTAAGGCTGCTTGATGAACTTCTAGGTCAGGAGCTGCAATAGACGTTCTTTATATTAACAGTTACTACCTGCACTTGTTTCATTTTTTGGTGAACTCAACACGTAATTCTTTAAAAAAGGTGAGTCGTGGTTGTAAAAGCAAGCCGGTCTTTGCGCCGGATCCTTGATCAGCCAGTTAACCTTAAACTTTATTTAGGGAGTTCATACAAAACCCAAACTCGTGCAGGTTTTTTTATACATAAAATTCATGGATACAGTACATATTATTTCAATAGTTATAGCCCTGGCAGTAGGCCTCGCGGTAGGATTCTTTATAGCAAAATCCATTGTGGAAAAAGGCAGGGCCTCATCAATGGTGGCCGATGCAAAAAAAGAAGCAGAACAGATCGTAAATGCCGCTTCAACAAAATCTGAAAAAGTGCTGAACGATGCGACCGCAAAAGGAGAACAGATTGCCAAGGATAAATTGCATCGAGGTAAAGAAAAATTTCTCGAACTCAAATCAAAACACGAGAAAGAGATCAATGCCCGTGAAAGCAAAATAGCCGATGCCGAGAAAAGAACCAAGGACAAAGAGGCCAAGGTCACCAGTGAACTAGCAAATAATAAAAAGCTCACACAATCCCTGGACAGCAAACTAAAGGATGTAGAACTCAAGCGCACCTCCATCTTTAAAAGAGAAGAAGAAATTGAGAAAATGCACGCCAGTCAGGTAAAACAACTGGAGGTTATAAGTGGCATGTCTGGAGAAGATGCAAAAAAACAGCTCGTAGAATCACTCAAAGACCAGGCTAAGACCGAGGCGATGAGTATCGTCCAGTCCACGATTGAAGAAGCAAAGCTTACCGCACAACAAGAGGCGCGCAAGGTAATCATCAACACCATTCAACGCATAGGTACGGAAGAGGCAGTGGAAAACTGCGTGTCTGTCTTCAATCTGGAAAGTGATGATGTCAAAGGTCGTATAATAGGACGGGAAGGACGCAATATTAGAGCTATTGAAGCGGCAACGGGTGTGGAGATCATCGTTGACGATACTCCCGACGCGATCATATTGAGTTGTTTTGACTCCATAAGAAGAGAGGTAGCCCGTTTATCATTACATAAGCTCGTTACTGACGGCCGTATCCATCCAGCTCGTATTGAAGAAGTTGTTGCAAAAACACGCAAGCAGATAGACCAGGAAATCATTGAAGTGGGCAAGCGTACGGTTATCGATCTAGGCATCCATGGACTACATCCAGAATTGTTAAAAATGGTAGGTCGCATGAAGTACCGCTCCTCCTACGGACAGAACTTGTTACAACACAGTAGGGAAGTTGCAAAACTTTGTGGAACCATGGCTGCAGAACTGGGGTTGAATCCAAAACTTGCCAAGCGGGCAGGACTTCTGCACGACATAGGAAAAGTACCAGAAACTGAGGACGAAACTCCACACGCGATCCTGGGAATGAATCTGGCAGAACGCTTTGGTGAAAAGCCTGAGGTTTGTAACGCGATAGGAGCCCACCACGACGAGATTGAGATGACATCATTGTTATCACCCATCGTACAGGTCTGTGACGCGATAAGCGGAGCACGACCCGGAGCTAGAAGACAGGTTATGGATTCCTACATTCAAAGATTAAAGGATCTTGAGGACATAGCATTTGGCTTTAAGGGAGTAGAAAAGGCCTATGCGATACAGGCAGGACGAGAGTTGAGGGTTATGGTAGAAAGTGAGAAGATCACCGACGATCGCGCTGCCCAGTTGTCTTTTGAAATATCTCAAAAGATACAGACAGACATGACCTATCCCGGCCAAGTGAAAGTTACCGTAATAAGGGAAACGAGAGCCGTTAATATTGCCAAATAGGATCTAGTCCAATTTGATTTAAATACAAAAACCGCTCATAAATGAGCGGTTTTTTTGCTAAGATCAATAAAGTCCCCTAATTCTCTCTGATCTAGCTTCAACCGGGATTTTACTTCCGGTAATAAGAGTTAGCATTAACACTTATAATAAATCTAGAACAAAGATGCGGCGGTTAGGCTATTGAAAAAATACCCATTAGTGGGTATTTTTTAGTCATTATAGATGTTTTTATAACCTTTTTCTGGATTTTCAAAAAATTTGCCCGTTACATAACGGTAGTGGCGATCTAATGAGGCAAGATTTTTAAGGTCTTCTTTGTCCAGCTCCAAGGCAGCAGCTGCAATATTTTCCTTTATTCTTCCCTCATTGGTAGATTTGGGAATTACCGCTGTTCCACGCGTCGCGCTCCAGTTGATAAGTACTTGACCCTCGGTGGCGTTATGCTTCTTTGCAATGCTTTTTATGGTATCCAGTTCAAACATGTTGGGCTCATCATCCTGTTTCATTCCATCAGATCGATCTCCACTACCCAGTGGGGAATAACCCGTGAGGTGAATGTTATTTTTGGAACAAAATTCAAAGAGTTCGTCCTGTTGCAATAAAGGATGTAGCTCTACCTGATTCATTTCGGGAATATCATCGGTTTTTGAGATGAGGTCTTTGAGCTTTTCTATGGAAAAGTTGGAAACTCCTATATGTTTGATCTTTCCAGCCTTTTTTAATCGCAACATCTCGTTCCAAGTGTCGATGATGGGTGCTTCTTCAAGGGAGAGAAAATCCTCTGCGCCGTCTGGACTGCTCACATCTGGCTTGAAGGCTACCGGCCAGTGGATGAGGTAAAGGTCTAGGTAATCTAGTTGCAGGTCTTTCAGGGTCTGGTCAAGTGCCGGCTCAACATCCTTGGGTAGATGTGCATTGTTCCAAAGTTTTGAGGTGATCCACACATCGTTGCGAGCGACTTTTCCACTGTTAAAAACCTCTTTAAACGCTTCTCCTATTTCTGCTTCATTTCCATAGACGGCGGCACAATCTATATGTCTGTAACCGTTGTGAAGTGCTATTTTTATAGCTTCTTTCACTTCATTGTCCTTGGATTTCCAGGTTCCCAGACCTATGGCATCCAGTTGGTCTCCATTTTTAAATTTCAATCGTTTCATATAATTTTTGTTTAAAGTTAGCTTTCGCGAAAGCGATATCACAAATTAACTCGTAGATTTAATAGAACTTTAGCACAAGTGTAAAAATAAGAGTTCGCATCAATTAGATTTGAAGTATTGAATTAACATATTTTTACTGAAAATTTAAAAAATCGTTATAGTTTTTTAATCAAATCAAGAATTAACATTGCGTCAACTTAAAAACCTAATAAAATGAAAAAGGTTTTAATTACAATTTGTTTGGCTATTGGTGCAACTGTGGCTACAAATGCTCAAGAAATTGATTTTGGTGTACAAGTAGGTGTAAATTTTGCAAAATTACAAGGTGATCTTGTAGAGGACGCTGACGGTAGAACTGGAATCAATGTAGGACTTAACGGGTGAGTACATGTTCAATGAGTCAATTGCTTTGTTTACTGGTGCTATATATTCTCAGCAGGGATTGCAATCAGAAGAACTCTCGGAACATGTTGAATCTAAAACTTAAATTAGATTATATCAATGTTCCAGTTTTAGTTAAGTATTATATAGGTCAATCAGGATTTTCAATAGATGCAGGGCCACAGATAGGCTTTTTGGTTAATGATGAAATTGAATTACTGGATGGACGCATTTTCTGGTCAGGCTGATTACGATGCTGCAACTATTGATTTAAGTGCTGGTGGTGGTGTTTCTTTCAAATTTAAAGAAGGAACAACTTTTGAAGGTCTTGCATTAGGAGCTACGTTACATGATTGGACTAAGCGATGTGCCCGATGGTAATGGGACTTTTGGTGATGATTTGACCAACTCTGTGTTATCAATAAATCTAGGATATAGATTTTAAAAGGAGAATTTGAGATTAATGAAATGAGGCAGCCTGATGGCTGCCTTTTTTATTTGTATAAATTTATGCCCTGGGATGATGGTCGTTGATGACCTTATGTAAATGTTTGCGATCCACGTGCATGTAAATTTCAGTAGTGGTGATACTCTCGTGTCCCAACATCATTTGAATAGAACGCAAATCGGCACCATTTTCCAATAAGTGGGTAGCAAAACTATGTCTAAAGGTGTGGGGGCTTACCGTTTTTCTTAAATCACTTTTAACGGCAAGTTCTTTTATGATGTGAAATATCATGGCACGGGTAAGTTTTCTTCCACGGCGGTTTAAAAATAAGGTGTCCGTATTCTTTGCATCTGCTTTTATGTGGATGCGTATTTCATTCCTGTAGAGGTTGATGACTTTAATAGTGTAGTCATTAATTGGGACAAAACGCTGTTTGTTTCCTTTTCCGGTCACTTTTATAAATCCTTCCTGGAAAAATAGATCACTTATTTTAAGATCGGTGAGCTCACTTACCCGCAGGCCACAACTGTATAAGGTCTCGATAATCGCTCGGTTGCGCTCACCTTCGGGAGTGGAGCGGTCTATATGTGAGATGAGCAGGTCTATTTCTTCCACGCTCAACGAGTCTGGAAGATTGCGACTGGTCTTGGGGGCATCGATCAGTTCCATGGGGCTTACATCCACGTATTTTTCTAAAATCAAATATCTGTAAAAAGTTTTAAGACTAGAGATCAACCGTGCTAAAGATTTGGCATTTAAAGTGAGTAGATGTTTCATGGAGGAATTCCCGCATGACCACAGTAGTCAGTTCGCCGGGAGTTGTGATATTTCTATCTGTACTCCATTCTTGTAGTTTTTTCAAATCTCTCAGGTAGGCAAGCGTTGTGTTCACAGAAAGGCTTCTCTCCACGTTACAGTAATACTTAAAATCTTTGATGATGGAATTCCAATGCATTATTTACCTCTTACTTCTTGATTGTCAAATTTCGCTTAAAGCTAACCAATCCCCTGCATCCAATTGATTATTTAGAAGATTAAAACGTGTGGCCCCAATTCACGCAAACTGTAAATTAGAATGTAATTAATTATTTAAATGATAGTGTCTCGATGTGTCCGTAAGATTATCTTAACAGTAGATAACTTAACATTAACGAGTTGGTTTTAAAAGGGTACTTATTTTGCGATGTAAAATCTTACCGATGAAAAACTACCTACTTACCTCGCTCTTTTTATTTTCTTGTTTCTTTTATTCCCAGGCCCAGGAGGAAGATTACACATTTGCCGCTGGGGGCGTTGCTGCGCTACCCGTAGGTAAGAGGGGAAGCAGGGCCGATTTTGGATACGGCGCTGAGGTCATGTACCTCAAAAGGGTCAAGGAAAAATTTCAAATAGGTGGGTCTTTGGGTTATACTGAATATTCCATTGACGACGATTTAAATTTTGAGAATATTCGGTTTTTGCCGGTAGCTTTCAAGGGAGCATACGCTATTGGTGATTTGGGTTTTGGTGCTGGTCTTGATTTGGGTTACGCGATCGGTCTCAATGAGAATAATAACGGTGGATTTTTATATGAGCCCAAAGTTACACTAGAAACTTCCCTGCTATATATTTCCCTAGGTTATCGAGGCATACTCGTAAGTACGTCAAACCTTCACGCCATTCAACTGGGCGTTGCATTTAAGCTGAATTAGCTCTAACGAGCTATTATAGAACTGCCGAAAATTATTTCTCGGCAGTTTTTTTGTGGTTATATTTGAAATAAAGCTATGAAATTACTTATCATCAATGGTCCCAACTTAAACTTACTGGGCAAAAGAGAACCTGACATTTATGGTTCAAAGACTTTTGACGATTTTTTCTCAGAGCTTCAATTTGACTTTAGAGAAGTCGAGTTGGGATATTTTCAGTCCAATGTGGAAGGAGAACTGATCAATGCCATTCATACCGCAGAGATTAAAAACTTTGAGGGCATCATTCTTAATGCCGCTGGATATACCCATACGTCCATCGCCATTGCAGATGCTGTTGCCGCCATTCCACTGCCTGTTGTTGAGGTTCATATTTCTAATGTTATGGATCGTGAGGAGATCAGGCATACTTCCCTTATTTCCAAGAACTGCAAAGGGATTATATCTGGATTTGGGTTGAAGGGTTACAGGTTAGCTATCCAGAGTTTTAAAGAGGAGTAATACACTCTTTCAATTAATTTACAGCCTAGAAGCCGAGTTCACTTCAGAATACTTTTTATACCAACCAAACCCATAAGTCATCCCAAAACCTATATAACTGCTCTTGGAAAAATTCCCCATGAGCTTGAAGCCAAAACTCCTACTAAAAGCCGTGGGTTTACCTACTGGAATGATCATATAGACTCTATGCCGAGTTTTTTTCCGTTTGAACCATTTGATATCTATTTCATAGCTTATTCCCGGAAATCGTTCTATTTCCTTAAACCTTCCTACCTGCTGGTTAAATTGCCCAGTCTCAAATGTGTTGTAGGATATTCCAGCACTATAGCTTATGGACGAGCCCTCCTTTATACTTCTTCTACCGTACATGATGGCATATTCTTCTAACCTACCTTTATTAACAATGGAAGGAAACCCCACAAAACCCACAGCTACCGTGTTGTACTCAAACTGCGGATTAAGTACGTATCTCACCGAGAAAAGATTTTTATCACTTTGAAAGTATCCAGTGCCACCTACCATAAAACCGGTATTGTCTCCGAAACTACCTCCGAAACCTAAAATCATGTCTGCGTATAGAATGGGATTTTTGCTCGTCTCTTGAAGTGAATCTTGAGCACTCCCGATCAACGAACCTAGGGAAAGTAATAAAAGATATAGTCCTTTGCGTGACATATAATATTGAGAGTAGCTCAAATATAGCTAGTATAAATCTATCATCATCTATTAACCTCTCACTTTGTGGACAATAAAAAAGTCCAAATTCTCAACGAGAATTTGGACTTTTAAAACTTTAAAATTAAGGGTTTACAAGTGAATTACCTCATCATAGGCCGCAGCAACCGCTTCCATCACCGCTTCACTCATGGTAGGGTGTGGATGGACAGCCTTTAAGATTTCGTGTCCCGTAGTTTCCAGCTTTCTAGCCACAACAGCTTCAGCAATCATGTCTGTTACTCCAGCACCTATCATGTGACATCCTAACCACTCGCCGTACTTAGCGTCAAAGATTACCTTTAACAAAGCCATCGGGAGTGCCGCTAGCTTTTGCTTTTCCAGAGGCACTGAAAGGAAATTTACCTACTTTTATTTCATAGCCAGCTTCTTTTGCTTGGGCTTCTGTATAACCTACACTCGCAATCTCTGGAGTGGAGTAGGTACATCCTGGAATATTCCCATAATCTAGAGGTTCTACGTGCATGTCAGCTATTTTTTCCACACATAGAATACCTTCTGCACTGGCAACGTGAGCTAGAGCTGGGCCAGCGGTAATATCACCTATCGCATAGTAACCTGGTAGATTGGTCTGATACCATTTGTTGACCAGCACTTTACCGCGATCTGTAGAAATTCCTACATCTTCCAGTCCTATGTTCTTAATATTGGTCTCGATTCCTACCGCGCTCAAAACGATATCGGCCTCAAGAACTTCTTCTCCTTTTTTAGTTTTTACGGTAGCTTTTACGCCGTCACCAGAGGTGTCCACACTGGTAACCTCGCTAGACGTCATGATCTTGATACCCGATTTTTTAAAGCTGCGCTCCATTTGCTTGGAAACATCCACATCTTCAATTGGTACGATACGGTCCAGATATTCTACGATGGTAACCTCAGTTCCCATAGCGTTATAGAAATAGGCAAATTCTACACCTATCGCTCCAGATCCAACTACGATCATCTTTTTGGGCTGCTCTTTTAAAGTCATTGCTTCACGATAACCTATTACCTTTTTACCGTCTTGTGGTAAGGATGGCAATGCTCTCGATTTTGCACCAGTTGCGATGATAATGTGAGAAGCTTCGACGGTGGAGATAGATCCATCCTCAGCTTTTACCTCAATTTTTTTACCTTTTTTCAAGGTTCCGTAACCCATGATTACTTCTATCTTGTTCTTTTTCATCAAGAATTGAACACCTTTACTCATCCCGTCAGCCACATCGCGTGACCTTTTTACAACAGCGGTAAAATCCTTATCGACATTATCTGCTTTAAGACCATAATCTGCGGCATGGTTGAGGTAATTGAACACATCAGCACTCTTGATGAGCGCCTTTGTGGGAATACAGCCCCAGTTCAAACAAACTCCACCCAGGGATTCCTTTTCAACGATCGCCACCTTCATTCCCAGCTGGGAAGCACGTATTGCCGTTACATATCCACCAGGTCCACTACCCAAAACGATTACATCATATTTACTCATAACTGTCGATTTTTAAGAGCCGTAAAAATATAGAATAAACGGCTAATCCTTGTATTTTTACGCAACCTTATTCTCATGTACAAATCATTAGTCCGACCACTACTATTCCGTTACGATCCTGAAGAAGTACACCATTTTTCCTTCAAGAGCATAAAACGATTATCTAAATTGCCGTTGTTTAGTAAGCTTTCGCGAAAGCGTTACCACCTCAAACATCCTCGCCTTAAAAGAACCCTCTTCGGTATTGAGTTTCCCAATCCCGTGGGAATGGCGGCCGGTTTTGATAAGGATGCCAAAGCATTTAGAGAGTTTTCAGATTTAGGTTTTGGATTTATAGAAATAGGAACTTTAACTCCCAAACCCCAGGAGGGAAATCCCAAGCAACGACTTTTTAGGTTGCCCAAAGATCAGGCGATCATTAACAGGATGGGATTTAATAATGGTGGAGTTGATGCAGCCGTTGAGCGACTTAGGGCAAATCCAGCACCGGGACAACCAGGTCATGTGATTATAGGCGGGAACATCGGAAAAAATAAAAACACGCCCAATGAGAATGCGGTGGACGATTATGTGATCTGTTTCAATAAATTATTTGATCACGTAGATTACTTCACGGTAAATGTGAGCTCACCCAACACGCCTGGACTACGCGAATTGCAGGATAGAAAGCCACTAACGCATATTTTGCAAACTTTACAGGACTTAAATAATGCAAAACCCTCACGCAAACCCATTCTTTTAAAAATTGCTCCCGATCTTACGGACGATCAACTTTTGGACATTATAGGAATCGTTGCCGACACAAAAATCGACGGAGTTATTGCGTCCAATACGACCATAGAACGCAAGGATCTTAAAAGCCCAAATTCATTACAGCAAGAAATGGGCGGTTTGAGCGGTAAACCCTTGAGAGACCGAGCCACAAATGTCATTGCTTTTTTACACGATAATAGTAATGGAGCTTTTCCCATAATAGGTGTGGGCGGCATCATGACCGCGCAAGATGCAATTGATAAAATGAGAGCTGGGGCAAGTCTTGTTCAACTTTATACAGGATTTGTGTATGAGGGACCGGCAATATTAAAGGCGATTAATGAACAAATAGTTGAGCAAGGTTTGTGATAGATTCCATTCTCACTTTCAGTTTGCTGACTTTAGCTCTGGCTATTTCTCCTGGCCCGGATAATATCTTTGTGCTTACACAATCGGTGGCAAGAGGTTCTAGATATGGAATTGCCGTCGCCAGCGGACTGATCACGGGCTGTATTGTCCACACTTCATTGGTGGCTCTGGGATTTGCGGTTATTATAAGGGATAACGAGTGGTTGCTGTGGTTGATTAAAATCGCAGGCGCGATCTATCTGTTGTATCTCGCGTTTAAAATATATCAAGCTCCCGCCACGATAGACCTTAATGAAAATGAAGCAAACCAATACGGATTTTGGAAGCTGTACCGCATCGGGATTACCATGAATTTATTGAACCCCAAGGTCACCCTATTCTTCCTAGCCATTCTTTCCCAATTTGTAATTGCAGGTCATACATACCCAGAATGGGTTCAGATCTATATTCTGGGCGGAGTTTTTATGACGGTATCCCTAGTAGTTTTCTATACCATCGCTATTCTCGCGGGACAGGTGTCACATTTAATTAAAACGGCGAGCTGGTTTGCACCTGCCATGAAATGGTTGCAGATTTTAGTTTTTGTGGGGATTGTATTTGCGATATTCATCAGTTAATATTTATATCTATAAATTGTTTTATATTTACATTTCATAAATATAGAAGATATGGCTACTTTCACATCGTCACTTCCCGATGATCTTCTGGATCAACTGGCAAACGCGGCACGGGACATGAAGCTTCCCAAAAACAAGCTCATTGAAAAGGCGTTGAGTATTTACTTAGAGCAATTAGATAGAGCAGCTTACATTCAATCCTATAAGCGGGCAGCAAATGATCCTGACATGATTACTATGGCAGAAGAAGGCATGGCAGATTATTTTCAACAGCTTGAAGATTTGGACGATGAAACAAACTGATATTTATGATGCATATTTAGACCCAATTATCGGTAGTGAAGAAGGAGGGAGAAGACCAGTTGTCATTGTTTCTGGAAACCTGATTAATAGCACGGTAAATACTATTATAATATGCCCGTTAACCAGTAGTATTAAAAATTATAAAGGCAACCCTATCCTACAACCTGCGAAGAGCAATGGGCTGACTTTACCTTCAGAGATTATGGTGTTCCAAATACAAAGTTTATCTAAGGAGCGATTAAAAAAGAAAATCGGATGTATTTCTAACGAACACCTTGAGGAGATCAAGGAAACCCTTCGCAAATTGATGACTTATTAATTCTTAAGATTTCAGAACATTCTTTAAAACCTTGCTTACTCAAACATATTTCCGCAAACCTTATAGTAATACTATCTTTGTCATAATATGGAGCAGGTAAAAATCATAGAATGTCCTCGGGATGCCATGCAGGGAATAAAGGAATGGATCCCGACGCAAACCAAGGTTCAATACATCCAGTCGTTGCTGCGCTGTGGTTTTGATACCATAGATTTCGGTAGTTTTGTCTCTCCGCGTGCCATACCTCAAATGGTGGATACTGCTGAAGTTCTTGCTCAGTTAGACCTCTCAAAAACTCAATCAAAGTTACTTGCAATCATCGCAAACCTGCGCGGTGCTCAAGATGCCTGCAAGCATCCCGAAATTAAATATCTAGGTTATCCGTTCTCTATTTCTGAGAACTTCCAGATGAGAAACACGCATAAAACCATTGCAGAGTCTGTGGTGCTGCTTCAAGAAGTTCTAAATCTTGCAACGGCACACGGCAAAGAGCTGGTGGTCTATATTTCAATGGGATTTGGTAATCCCTATGGCGATCCATGGAATGTAGATATAGTAGGCGAGTGGACAGAAAAACTGAGTAATATGGGAGTGAAGATCCTTTCACTTTCTGACACCGTGGGAACTTCTGATCCAGAAACTATTGAATATCTATTCTCAAATTTAATCCCTCGCTATCCAGATATTGAATTTGGTGCACATTTACACACCACGCCGACCAGTTGGCACGAGAAAGTGGATGCTGCGTATAAGGCGGGTTGTCGTCGTTTCGACGGTGCGATTCAAGGTTTTGGCGGTTGTCCCATGGCCAAAGATGTGCTAACTGGCAATATGCCTACCGAGAAAATGGTGAGCTATTTTGGCGCTGGAAAAGTTGATAGCAACGTGAACGCAATGGCTTTTGAGAGCAGTTACAATGAGGCGACTAAAATTTTTAGTAAATACCACTGATTTAAAGTTTCAAGTTCCAAGTTCCAAGTTCCAAAATCTCAAATCTCAAATCTCAAATCGCAAATCACAAATCACAAATCACAATTTCCAAAACTAAAAACTTGGAATGTGCTTGTTTCCCCTTTGGGGGAAATGTCCGAAGGACAATGGGGGCTTACACGTAGCACGAAATAAAATTGAACTTCAATTCCAAAATCTCAAATCTCAATTTACAAAACTAAAAACTTAAAATGTGCTTTTTTCCTCCCTCTGGGGGAAATGCCGAAGGCAAAGGGGGCTTACACGTAGCACATAAAAATCTCAAATCACAATTTCCAAAACTAAAAACTTGGAATGTGCTTGTTTCCCCTTTGGGGGAAATGTCCGAAGGACAAAGGGGGCTTACACGTAGCACGAAATAAAATTGAACTTCAAGTTCCAAAATCTCAAATCTCAATTTACAAAACTAAAAACTTAAAATGTGCTTTTTTCTTCCCTCTGGGGGAAATGCCGAAGGCAAAGGGGGCTTACACGTAGCACGTAAAAATCAAAAATTCACATATTCCATATTCAATCTTACCACATTATTAACGCACACCGCTCGGGAGTCTAGCTAATTTCGTACAAAATCAACGGCAATGGCATTACTCGGTCCCTTAGTTAAGACGGCTCTCAATATTCACGATAAATTTACTTCTACGACAGACCATGTCTCGGCGCAGAACAAGGTGCTGGATCATTTATTGAAGACGGCAAGGGAAACTTCCTTTGGGATTTTTTACGATTTCAATTCGGTTTTAGAAAGCAAGGATAAGAATTCCGCTTTCGCGAAAGCGGTACCATTCCACGATTATCACAAAATGGACGAACGATGGTGGTCGCAAATGAAGCAGGGCAAAGCAGATATAACCTGGCCTGGACTACCTAAATTTCTTGCCAGATCCAGCGGTACAACTGGGAAAAAAGTCCAAAACCATTCCCGTGACCGACGAGATGATCAGTGCAATAAAATCGGCTGGGACTAGGCAGGTAAGTGCATTGACACATTTTGAACTCGATAGTGCGGTTTTTGAGTCCGAGGTTTTGGCATTGGGAAGTTCTACCGATTTATCTGAAGAAAATGGATTCACGATCGGAGAAATAAGTGGAATATCAGCAAGCAACATTCCAGAATTTCTAGACACGTTCTACCGACCCGGCAATGAGATTTCCAAAATAGATGACTGGGACGAGCGCGTTCAAAAAATTGCCGAAGAAGCAAAAAATTGGGACATAGGAATGCTGAGCGGGATTCCATCCTGGTTGGAACTCATGCTCAAAAAAGTGATGGAAGTCAACAATGCGGGCAATATCCACGAGGTGTGGCCCAATTTATCTGTGTACACATCGGGTGGGGTAGCCTTTGAACCTTATCGCACCAGTTTTGAAAAATTATTTGCAAAACCAGTGCAAATTGTAGATACCTACCTCGCCAGTGAAGGATTTATCGCTTGTCAGCAACGTCCAGAAACAGATTCCATGCAATTGATCACGGACGGTGGGATCTACTTTGAATTTGTGCCTTTTAAACCTGATTATATTGAACAGGATGGAAGTATTTCCAGCGATGCCCCAGTTCTAAGCATTGCAGATGTTGAGGAAGAAGTAGATTATGCGCTCATCATTTCCACAGTTTCTGGAGCGTGGCGTTATTTAATAGGAGACACGGTAAAATTTACCGACAAATCACGTGCTGAAATCAAGATAACGGGACGTACAAAGTTCTTTCTCAATGTGGTGGGAAGTCAATTGTCGGTGCTAAAAATGGAAACCGCGATTACAGAGCTGCAAGAAAAATACAGCACCACGATCAAGGAATTTACGGTAAGCGCAAAAAAAATAGATGGAGATTTTAATCACGTCTGGTATCTGGGGACTGATTGTGATACATCTGAAGAGGAACTCGCAGATGCTCTAGATCAATCTTTGCAGGAAGCCAATAAGAATTATAAAGTGGCAAGATCAAAGGCATTAAAAGGAGTGAAGGTCCACAAAGTCCCGGCAGACACTTTTTCTAAATGGAATGACCACAACAAGAAAAAAGGCGGTCAGGTCAAGATGGAAAAAGTCATGGACGAGGAGAAGTTTGAGAAGTGGGAGGAGTTTGTTGACGGATTGTAATATCCTAAAAATTTATAAGAAGGAAACAGAAAAAGATTTTTGACAACAGACTATCCGACGATAATTAATTTATTCAAAAATCGGTACCAATTTTCAAGTTGAATTCTGTTTACGTGTAGATTGGAAAACTAAGGCGTAAGCTCTACAAAACTTATGGTAATTACACCGATTAAATGTATGAGCAAATATATTAATCAGACTATTCCTGATCAATGAACTTGACAATAGGTATAGGCGTTTTACACCGCGTGCTAGGTATCAAGTAATCACTTTGGAATTTGGAATTTGAGATTTGGAATTTTTTGTTTTATTGCGTCTGCGGCGCAAGTTCTTCAGCGGTGGGAGTTTCCCCAGTTTCACCATAACGATTGATGAGTTCTAAAATCTCTTCTGGCGAGAGATAAAATTTTCTCATGTGCTGTTTGTATTTTTCGGACAGACTGGTGTGGTTGAGTATAAAATTCTTGGTCTTTAAAATATAGTCGCCCATCCCATGACGTACTGCAAAATCGTCTGCGGCGCGCTCTACTTCCTGGATGTGAGCGTGTGAGTACAGATATTTAATTCCAAAAAAGATCATGCCCAGCGTACTGCGCGATCTGTAATCCATAACGTGTCCCAGCTCATGTCCCAGCCATCCTATAAGTACCTCGTTGGGAATTTCTTCTATGGTAAAAAACTGGTTCTCAACCTTAAACTTTTTACTAATCAAGTATGATATAAGAGCGTTTTTTCCGAGAGCTGAAAATGCTTTTCCACTTAGGTTGTGCCTGCATAAAATTCTTGCGCACCATATCGTTGAACTTAAATTCGATCTCGGTATCGTGTAATTTTGGGTAATAAAAGAGTGCCTTCTCAGCTTGTTCTCTTATTGAACTGGGTGCGATAAGTTTGGGATATGACATGCCAGCAATATAATAACGCGACTCAATGCATCGCGTGAAAATTGGGTTAATTTAAGCTACTGTGAAGTTTTCCCGGGTCAATAGCACCATGTCCAGCCTATTTATCATGGATTCTATAAGGTGACAATGATTGTGGTTGTTCCGCTTTCGCGAAAGCGTAACCTTCTTCCAACTTATTACAGGTCCATAACTTTTTGAGTGGAGGCTCGTGCAAGGTGGAGAAGTAATTACAAAGAAGTTTTTATTGATGGGCAGCTCAAACAGCACCAAGATTTTAAAAACTAGTGTTTCATTGGTAAGAAGTTATTTCCTATTTTTGATATGTTAAAATAATTAAGAATAGTTCCTACGGCAACTTTTCTACCACCAACTTACCCGTGTATGAAGAATCTTTTGAGAGCAGCCATATTTCTGTCCGCTATTGTCGCTGTTGGACAAGAAAAACTTGATTTTGTTGATGTAGATAAGATAATGGTGGAAGTCAGTAAGAGTGTAGAGGCACAGAATTTTAAGGAGGTCATCGCCCAACTGGAGCGTATTCCAAAAAACGATTCCCTCTACTGCGGTTCTCTGGTGAGCAAGACCTATTATTTAATGCAGGACGAGCAGTACGACCAGCTGGACAAGGTCTATGAAGAAGCCCAGGAATTAAATTGCAAAGAAGAGCTAAAATTGATCAACCTCAATAAGTCAGTTGCCTATCTGCGCAATGAAAACTATGAGGCATCGCTAGAAGTCAGTGCAATCCTATTGAAGGATCATCCCTTCAATACCAGTGCCATGAAGAACAAGGCACTTGCCCTATTTAGGTTAGAACGGTATGCGGAGAGTGCTGAGGTCTATAGGGAAATCATAAGGGTTCATCCCTTTGATGAAGACGCGCACCTTCAACTGGGAGTAATCTCTTACCGTCGTGGACTATCTGCACAGGCTTTAATGTGCTTCAACATGCACTTATTATTGAACGATAATCTTGAGGATTCACAGGGATTATTAAAAGGGCTGAATGATCTTTCCTTTAATCTTTATAAAGAGAAAAACTACGACTACGTAGTATCTGAGGAGGATGCCGATTTCAAAACCATCGACCAGATTCTAGATCAAAGAATTGCACTGCAGGATGCTTATGAAACAGGTCACCAGGTTGACATACAGTTTATAAGACAAAGCCACATCTTGTTTACCTACCTAAAGGATCATAAGGGCACTAAAGGGCTTTGGTCAGAGATTTATGCTCCATTGTTCGGTAAATTGATAAATAATGATCAATTTGATGATTATATCTATTACATCACTCAAGCTTTGAGCGGTGGAGATTATAAGTCACTTTATAAAAGAAATGAAGATTCTGCACTTGAGACGGCTCAGGCGATAGTTAGTGATTATTTAGAACTGGCTGCGGACTTCAACCCTGGATCCACCTACCATTATTCAAACGGAAGAATGTCGGCAATAGGCGATAAGGTGGATAATGATGAACCTATCGGCTTTTATAAATTGTACGACACGAGCGGTTACCTTGCAGAAAGTGGATCATTTGATATGAATCACGATAGGGATGGATTATGGCAAAGCTTTTATAACGACGGGTCGGTAAAGGAATCCCAGGAATACGTAAAGGGCAAAAAACAGGGGTTGAGTATAGGTTACTTTCCCAACGGTGTAAAAAGTTTTGAATATGAGTGGAATGATGATGTAGCAAGCGGTATCTATAAAAGTTATACCAAGAGCGGCGCCCTAAAAACGGATAAGGAACTCACAAACTCTGAAAATGATGGGTATTACAAGGGATACTTTGACGTAGGGGAAAGCATTCTAGAATACAAAGCTACCTACAAGGATAACTTTATAGAAGGCACTCTTTACGAATATTACAGTGACGGCACGATATATCAAGAAACTACTTATTCAAACCAGGCCCGTAATGGTGTTCAAACGACTTATGATATTGATGGGAATGTAATTGCCGAGTTTAATTTTATGGACGACTTGTTACATGGTGATTACAAAACATTTTACAGTAACGGTAATCCTGAAATAGTTGCAAACCTGAAAGAAGACATCTTTGTAGGTAGTTATTTTTCATTCCATTCTAATGGAAACCCATATCTTAAAATAAATTACAACGATGATGGAAAGCTGGATGGCCTGTATCAAGAGTTCACGAGAGATGGGAAACTTTGGTATGAATTTGACTATGTTAATAGTAAAATTAAGCGTTTCAGATTTTTTGATAAATCAGGTGCAATTATACATGAAGGGAAGAAACAAGGTGGCGATCTAGATTATAAGGGATATACGAGCGATCGTACATTGTTTGTGGAAGGCACTTATGATGTTAGGGACGGCAAAACTGGTACATGGAAGTTTTATGACGCAAACACAGGCGCGTTAACCAGCAAGGGAAACTATGTAGATGATAAAGTAATGGGAGCGCTGACTACTTATTATCCCAACGGTAATGTACAAGAAGTAACGGAATATGATAATGATGTTCCCGTAGGTTACAGTGTTTACTATTATCCAAACAATAAAATTAAAAGTCAAGGATATTTTAAGGAAGGTGAAAGGCACGGCAACTGGGAATGGTATCATGTCGATGGTACGCTGGAGAGCAGGACTTATTTTAACAAGGGAACAATTATCAATGCCGCCGAGACTTATGATGCCAGTGGTACTTTAGAGAACATCAATACTTACGATAATGGTGAACTAAAGACAGAGAAATACTTTACACCAGATGGAACTTTAAAACAGAGTTTCAATTACCCGCTACCTGCCGGTAAAACGGAACATAAGGTGTTAAATAATAAGGGAACTGTAATTAGTTTGTTCACATATCTCAATGGGATGCTTCATGGCCCTACGGAACGCTATGGTAAAGACAATAAGGTTGTATTAAAAGGAGCGTATCTAGATGGTCAATCTCATGGTCTATGGCAAGGTTTTTTCCCCAATGGGAATGTAGAATTTGAGACTACCTATAAAATGGGTAAAACCCATGGTGCACGTAGGGGTTATTATGAAAATGGCCAGTTGGAATACCAGTATGAGGATAAAAACGGCCTTTCTCAAGGAGCTTATAAAAGCTACTGGGAAAATGGAAGTATTAATTCTGAAAATTTTTATGTCGATGGAAAGCTTGATGGTGCGCGCAGGCAATATGATGAACAGGGGAATTTACAGATAATACGGTATTATGATTATGGAACATTCATAGGTTATGCGTACGAGGATGAAAAAGGAGAGATCATCCCGATGATTCCAATTGAGCGTGAAACGGGAAATGTGGTTGCCTATTATAAAAATGGCCAGGTTTCTAGAAAATTTGAAATCAACAAAGGGGATTTTGTAGGAACTTATGAAATCTTTCACCCCAATGGTAAACTCATGTCCAAAACTCCTTACAAGAATGGATGGATCGATGGTGTTGACGAGGAATATTATTCTAATGGAACCGTCAAGGCGTTGAAATCCTATTTATTGAATCAAGAACATGGCTCATATAAGAGCTACTTTGAAAACGGTAAGCTAAAATTAGAATCGAACTTTCTCAACGGAGTCAAACATGGAAAGTCCAGTACCTATGACTCCAACGGTAAATTAATTAAAACAGAAGAATATTTAAATGGTCAACTACAATTCTAGGACGTTTTGCATCAGCTTTATAATGAGCATTCTATTCACGTCATTTATACATGCACAACTGCCTCAAGAGGTCATAGATCTTAAAAATAAATTCCCTGATGAGAAGTACGTCAGGTTAATGGATGAGCAGATCATTACCATTGAGTTGAATGATGGGGAGTTTGAGATTAGTTTTGAAGTTATAGAGGAAGACCTTTACCTTACCAGTGATGCGCATTTAGGATCTAAGGAGACTAGATCTTTTTCCCATTTTTTTGAGATGAAGGACATGGAGGCCAGCAATTGGAACCTCGATGATGGAAAGTACCGTCAGTTTAAAATTAGGGATTTTAAAACAAAGGATCGGCTGGATCAATCATTCAGGGATGATTCAAAAATGGTCAGTTTTTATTACAATAACTTGGGAGAAGGTTCAAAGAGTCGTTTGAACTATACGATCAATATTAAAGATCCTAGGTTTTTACCCGCCATCTATTTTGCAAATAACTCTCCTACCATTACTAAAAAAGCAACGCTCAAAGTGGATGAGGACATCGATATAAAACTGGTAGAACAAAACCTCAAGGATTTCAAGGTTGATTTCAAAAAGGAACAAAAAAGAGGGTACAACTATTATTATTGGGAAAGTAATGATATGGAGGGAATGAAATATGAAAATGGAGCGCCTAATTTCAGACGCTTTGCGCCCCATATCTTGCCAGTGATCACTTTTTATAAAAATGATACAGGCAAGAAAGTGAAGTTACTGGACGATGTTCAAGGACTTTATTCCTGGTACAGCAGCCTTGTATGCGATATAAATACAGCTCCCAGCGATCCTGAATTGGAAATCATCGTCAACGATCTTATAGCAGATAAAACTACCGATCTAGAGAAAGTCAGGGCAATATATTACTGGACTCAGGAAAATATCAAATACATAGATTTTGAATATGCACTGGGCGGTTTTATTCCTAGAGAGGCAAATGACGTTTTTCTAAAAAAATATGGTGATTGTAAGGACAATTCCAGCATTATGAAGGAAATGCTCAAAATCGCGGGACTTAAAGGATCCCTATCATGGCTGGGAACTAGATCAATTCCTTACGATTATGAAACAGTTCCTACTCCCAGCGTTGACAATCACATGATATTGACCTATCTTGAAAATGATAAGCGTTATTTTCTGGATGCTACAGGCCGTTATCAACCCTTGGAATTACCCACATCTTTTATCCAGGGCAAACAAATTCTAATTGAGGATGGCAAGGAAGATTACATTCTTGAAACTGTTCCCGTGGTAGATGCTACCATAAATTATCGGAGAGACAGCGTTCAAACCTTTTTGAAAGACGGAGAATTGGTCGGTTCGGGAAATAGTAGTTTTGATGGATATTATAAATTGGATCTATTTCAGATTTTGGAACGCATTGATAAGGCAGAAAAGACAAAGTATCTTGAAGCAGAGCTCCAGGCCGGTTCTAATAAGTTCCTGATCGACTCTTGGAGTGAGAAAAACCTATTTGCCTATAACGATCCGTACGAGCTCAGCTATGATTTCAACGTTCAGAACTATGTCAAGACACTAGGCGATGAGATCTATGTAAACCTCAATCTCTACAAAGAAGCCGAAGCAAAACGAATTGATAAAAACAGGGAGTTGCCCTTGGAGTACGATTATAAGAACAGCTATTCGGTAACCTCCTATTTTACGATACCAGAAGGCTATGAAGTAGATTATTTGCCCAAAAATTATAAGGTAAAAGACGATTTGATCGATGCTTCCATTGATTATCAGCAGGTCGATAATCAGATCATCTACCAGCATTCCATGAGCTTTCACTATCTGGAGCTGAGCAAGGAACAACAAAACACGGTAAATTCATTAATAAACTCTATTGCGCCACACTACAATGAAGTTGTGGTACTTAAAAAATCAACCAAATGAAAAAAGCAATCTTACTCATAGCTTTCGCTGCTTACACGATGTTGGGAAGTGCACAAGGCAAACCTTATTATGAGTCGTATGACTGGATAAAAAATCCCTCTTATCCCACTGATAAAGTGGACGATAAAGAAATAGTAGGTCTAAAGAATAATGTGGTAAGTGAATTTTACTTTGAGTCAAAAAATTCATTGGTAGAATATTACCTGGAGCATGAAGTGCTTTTCCTCAACAGCGATAAACAAATAGAAAACTACAATAAAGTGTACCTGCCTTACTCCGATCGCAGTGAGATAATGAGGCACAAGGCCAGGGTGATCAATAAGGATGGAAGTATTGTTGAGGTGGGCAGTGACAAGATTTTTGATGCTACAGATGAGGAAACGGGAAGAAAGTACCAGTACTTTGCTCTAGAAGGCCTGGAGAAGGGAAGCGTGCTGGAAAGAATGTACGTGTATAAAAGATCTCCAGAGTATAACGGTAAGTACTTGCGCTTGCAGGAAGACTACGATAAATATGACGTGAGCTTCAACTTATTTGCTCCAGAAAATCTTGTTTTTAAGTTTAAATCCTATAACGGTTTGCCTACGGCTCAAGAAATAGACATAGCAGGCGTGAACCACTGGAGGATCACCTCCGATTTTATTGAGGGAATTGATAAGGAAGAAGGTGCTTCTTACGACTCTAACACCCAGCACCTAGTCTATAAACTTTATAGCAATCGCAGCAATGCAACTGCCACGTTTGCAGACTACGCGACCGCGGCAAAGAACATAGATAATAACTTGAGGCCAGAGTTGTCTAAGAGGGATGGAAAGGCTGTTGATGCTTTCGCGAAAAAAGCTATTCAAGGAAGCTCTCAAGAAGAAAAACTGAGAACTCTTGACAATTATATCAAAGAAAACATCTTCAAGGCAACTGGTAATGATGATAAATATGAGGATGTAAAGTCCATAATAAACGGTAACATTGGTAACAATTCTGGAATTATAAAACTTTATCTAGCGGTACTGGACAACTCAAAAATTCCTTATGAGCTTGTCCTGACCACATCTAGGGAAGATACAAAGTTTGATCCCACATTTGAAGCCTACAACTTCTTGCAGGAATACCTGATATATTTTCCCGAAACTGATAAATATACATCTCCTACAGATTTTTCAACCAGATATGGATTTCCCAATGGATATTATACCGATAACTACGGACTGTTCATAAAGCAGGTAAAAGTGGGCGATTACGTCTCTAGCGTTGCAGAGGTTAAGTATATAGATGCCGTTAAGGCAAAGGATACTAAAGACCTCATGCAGATCGATGTCACCTTTGACGATGAAGATCCCTCCGCCATACTTTTTGATCTGCATAATGAGTTGACCGGGTATTCGGCATCGTACATACAGACTTTTTTCTTCCGGATGGATGAGGATAACAGGGAGCGTTTGATGACCAGTTATGCACAGCGACTTACTGAAGATATGGAAATACTTGAGAAGGAAGCCAAAAATGTAGAAAAGGGGATTTTTGGAAAAGAGCCTCTCATTATGGATTATGTAATAAAAAGTAATGATTTCATTGAAAAGGCAGGTAATAAAAGATTATTTAAAATAGGAAAACTTATAGGGAGACAAACGGAACTCTATCAAGAGAAAGAACGCAAACTTCCATTTGACAATGTGAATAATCGCATTTACGATCGTACCATTACAGTGCAATTGCCCGATGGCGTTACTATTGCAAATCTTGAAGATCTACAGACGGACAATCAGTTTAAAAATAAAAATGGAGAGACCGTATTCTTTTTCAAATCTGACTATACGTTAGAAGGTAACCTACTTACGGTAACCGCAGATGAATTTTATGATCAGAACGTTGTATTGCCTGCAAATTATGAGGAATACCGTACGGTAATCAACAGCGCTGCTGACTTTGAAAAAGTAACCTTGATCTTACAAAATAATTGATCCGGCTGGTCTTTGACTATCTGGATTCTGTACAGATTTTAAGATCAAAGTGAAAGCAGTGGCGACCGTATTGAGATCGTGCAAGTAAGTGCTCTCCCTTCCATAAAATGCATGGAATGAAACTCAAGTGCGACACTTAAATACATAAAAAAGAGTAACTCATTTAAGGATATTAAAAAAAAATGGCTTTCGGCCATTTTTTTGATTCAAAGTGTACTTCATATCAAGATCTATTGGCATTTAATCCATTTTGATATAATTGTAACTATCAGTAATTAAGACAGTTGTACTGCAAGTTGCTGGACTTGCTTTACAAACTAACAAGTGTTAGTTTTGTATGGAATAAGCGACTCAATAATGGTGAATACATTTTACGATATAAAACTCAATCAGGTTTATAAGGAAACTGACGATACCACGGTGATCTCTTTTGACGTTCCCCAGGAGCTCAAAGAAGATTTTAAGTACCGTCAGGGCCAGTTTTTGACCCTACGAGCCGTGATCGACGGTGAGGATGTGCGACGCAGTTATTCCCTTTGCAGCAGTCCGCTGGATGAAGAATGGAAGGTAGCAGTTAAGGAGATCTATAAAGGGAAGTTTTCCACCTATGTAAATCGGGAGTTGAAAACGGGAGATACACTCAGGGTTGCCGCACCCAGTGGAGATTTTGGCATCGATTGCGATACTGAAAATGCTACCAAAAACTACATCGCTTTTGCGGCAGGTAGTGGGATTACTCCCATGTTGAGCATCATTAAAACCCATCTAGCCGCTGAGCCAAAAGCCAAATTCAAGTTGTTTTATCTTAATAGAACGGCAAAATCCATTATCTTTAAAGAAGAAATCGAGGCATTAAAGAACAAATACCTAAGTCGTTTTGAGGTCTTTTATTTTTTAAGTCGTGAAAAGCGCGATATCGATCTCTTCAACGGCAGGTTTGATCAAGAAAAGCTTCAAATGCTGACCAAAACCTTGATCAACGCACCTCATACCGACCACGCTTTTATCTGTGGTCCAGAAGAAATGATCTTTTTAATCAGGGATGAGTTGGTCGCCGCGGGAATGAAGAAAGAAAACGTGCATTTTGAACTATTCGTTAGCGGATTGAGCGATGCAGATAAGGCTCGTGCAGCTGCAGCACTGGAAAAGAAAGTGGATGGCGTGGATGTTACGATCATCGATGGGAGCAAGGAGTTTCATTTTGTCCTGGGCAAGGATTTTGATAATGTGCTGGACGGTGCGATAGGTGCAGGTGCAGACCTGCCATTTGCCTGTAAGGGAGGCGTTTGTAGTACGTGCAAGTGCCAGATATTGGAGGGCAGCGTGGAGATGAAGGTCAACTATGCACTCACAGAGGAAGAAGTCGAGAAGGGATATGCGCTCAGTTGCGTGTCGGTTCCCACCAGTAAAAAGCTGGTCGTGAGTTACGATGTTTGATGTGATTCCGCTTTCGCGAAAGCAAACTAATAAAAAATACGGTGGGCATTATTCTACCATAAAATTATAAATAAACTTAAAGCTAGAAACCATGAGTGAAGCAGAAATCAAGAGTTTAGAAAAGGAATTTGACGCAAAAATTGCACGTGATGAAAAGATCGAGCCCAAGGATTGGATGCCCGAGAAATATCGCAAGACCCACATTCGCCAGATTTCGCAGCATGCACATTCAGAGATTGTAGGAATGTTGCCCGAGGGTAACTGGATCACTCGTGCGCCATCATTGAGGCGTAAGGTCGCTTTACTGGCAAAGGTTCAGGATGAGGCTGGACACGGTCTTTATCTATACAGTGCCTGCGAGACGCTGGGAATTACTCGCGAACAGTTGTACACAGATTTACATTCTGGAAAAGCAAATATTCTAGTATATTCAATTATCCCACGGTTACTTGGGCAGATATGGGAGCAGTGGGCTGGCTCGTTGATGGTGCAGCGATAATAAATCAAGTACCGTTATGCAGCACTTCCTACGGTCCTTATGCGAGAGCGATGGTACGGGTTTGTAAGGAAGAAAGTTTTCACCAAAGGCAGGGATATGAGATTATGTTGTCTTTATGTAATGGAACCGCGGAGCAAAAGGAAATGGCGCAGGATGCACTGAATCGCTGGTGGTGGCCGTCACTTATGATGCTGGGACCCACCGATGCCGCAAGTACGCACACCGAGCAATCCATGAAATGGAAATTAAAACGCAAAACCAATGACGAACTGCGTCAACAATTTATCGACCAGACCGTTCCACAAGCAGATTTGTTAGGCCTCACCATTCCAGATGCCGATCTAAAATGGAATGAAGAAACGGGACATTATGATTTTGGCGAGATCGACTGGGATGAGTTCTGGCAAGTTGTAAAAGGTCACGGCCCAATGAACAAAAAACGATTGGACGACCGTCGCAATGCTTGGGATAATGGCGCCTGGGTAAGAGAAGCTGCAACCGCTTATGCCAGTAAACAGAAAGCTCGAAAACAAGAAATGTCGCAAGCCGTTTAATAGTTAGCAGTTATTAGTTAACGGTTAACGGTTAATTGTTAATGATTAAAGTATCGCGCTTGAGTTTACTTGTGAAAAGTTGACGTTTATTAGGTTTCTTTTGTTTATAATGCTATAAAATTAAATTGAAATCAAAATCGAATTTGAAGTATTAATAGCAAAAGCTTAGTGTGTTCTTTTCTTTTCAAAGACGTTGAATGGACATACTGGAAATCGGCATGAGCAAAGAATATAATCTGATCAATTAGATGTTTTAAAAAATCAAAATATTTAACCTTCTAAACATTCTCAACTGCCCTCGAACTGACATTTTACTTAATACTTAATACTTAATACTTAATACTTAATACTAACTACTAACCACTAATTATTATGAGTCAAGAAACCCCATTATGGGAAATATTTATACGATCTAAAAACGGACTAGAACACCGTCATTGCGGCAGCCTTCATGCAGAAGATGCAGAAATGGCTCTAAATAATGCGCGAGATGTTTACACGCGACGTAATGAAGGAGTCAGTATTTGGGTCGTAGAGAGCAACAACATTACCGCCAGCAGTCCCGATGACAGCGGCGCACTCTTTGAACCCGCAAGCGACAAAGTGTATAGACACCCTACTTTTTATGAGTTGCCTGATGAATTGAAACACATGTAGGATTTAAACTAAAACTTAAATCTAAACTTAAATTTAAAAGTCATGAGCAAATCATACGATTTAGAGGATAGATTAATAAGTTTTGCGGCTGATATTATTAAAATATTTGATATTCCAGCTAAAACTTTTGCATCAAAATATTATGCTGAGCAACTTATCAGATCGTCTGGTTCAGTTTCATTAAATTTTAGTGAATTTGCTGGTGCTGGATCTGAAAAAGACAAAATTAATAAGTTGAGAATCTCCCTCAAGGAAATAAAAGAGTGTAATAATAATTTGAAAATTCAATTGAAAGCAGGATTACGCAGCCATGCGAATTTATCAAAACTTCAAGATGAAGCAGAGCAGATTATTAGAATATTAGTAGCAATTATTAATAAGAGATAAACCCTTTTAAATTTAAGTTTAAGTTTAGATTTTAATTTTATATCAAATACTTAGAATGAAAACCGTTTCAAATTCAAAATCGAATTTACCTTCCTCATTTCCCAAGCCAATTCGGGAACTAAACCCTCAATTCCTAGAATCCAAGGAAAACAAAACCCACCTAGTAAACTACCTCTTGGGAGTGGCAGATAATTACCTCATTCTAGGTCAACGTCTGGGAGAACTTTGCGGTCATGGACCTAATCTGGAGCCAGATATAGCATTGACTAATATTTCGCTGGATATGTTGGGACAAGTACGCAGTTATTACCAGTACATCGCCCAACTCAAAGGAGATAAATCTACTGAAGATGATATTGCATTCTTGAGAAAAGAACGTGAGTATAAAAATGTCCTGTTAGTAGAGCAGCCCAATACTGATTTTGGTTATGTGATTGTGCGTCAGTATTTCTTTGACGTTTACAACAGATTATTTCTGAATGCCCTTCAACAAAGCGCTGATGAAACCTTGCGTGCTCTAGCCTTTAAAGGAATCAAAGAAGCCAGTTATCACGAGCGATTTTCTGGAGACTGGTTGAAACGTCTGGGTGATGGAACTGAGGAGAGTAATAAACGTGTGCAGCAAGCTGTAGATGATTTATGGATTTATACCGACGAACTGTTTCAAACCACACCAGCAGATAAAGCCATGATCGACGCGGGAGTAGCTCCAGATATGTTGCAATTGCGCGAGTATTACTACGAGAAAATTGAAGATCTATTAAGCCTCTCCACCCTTAAAATTCCAGAAGTAGAATATTTTCAAAAAGGAGGTAAAGAAGGAATCCACAGTGAAGAAATGGGCCGCATCCTTGCCGAAATGCAGTATATGCAAAGAACCTATCCGGACTCGCGATGGTAGGATGAATTGAACTTGAACTTGAACTTGAATACTGAATACCGAATATCGATAAGCGAATAATGAATAACGAAATTTGAGAGTTTGATGAAATTTGATTTAGAAAATAGGTTGATCCAGTTTGCAGTTGACATCATTAAAGTAGCAGACCACTCAATAAATAATAGTTTTGCAGCAAATCATCTTTGCAAACAATTGATACGCAGTTCTACAGCGGTTGCTCTAAATTATGGAGAAGCACAAAGTGCCGAGTCACATAAGGACTTTTTACACAAAATGAAGATTGCGCTTAAAGAATTACGGGAGTCTATGGTAAATCTGAAAATCCAAAAAGGAGCTCAGCTGATTGAAAACCTAAAAGAATTAGATCGATTAATCGATGAGAATAATCAGCTTATTTCAATTTTTGTCGCAAGTATTAGAACTTCAAAACTTAAAAATTCTTAGTTCAAATCGATATTCGACGTTAAGTGTTCGATATTCGTTATTCATCATTTCTAAATTTTATCATGAAAGACATCTCTTCATCTATTTTAAACATCATAGAATCCGTAATGGATCCAGAAATCCCAGTCCTCAACGTCATTGACCTGGGAGTGATTAGAGATGTCGAGGTGGTTGATAAGCATGTCACGATAAAGTTAACGCCCACTTACAGCGGTTGTCCTGCGATGGATGTAATAGGGGATGATCTGGAACGAGCTTTCGCGAAAGCGGGCTACTCAACAACCATCCACCTCATAATGAGTCCGCCGTGGACGACCGACTGGATCACCGAGCGTGGGAGAAAAGCACTTGAAGAATACGGAATCGCCGCACCACTGGAAGAAAGCGCCGATAAAGATGTGTTGCTCAATGAGAAAAAACTGGTAAAATGTACTAATTGCGGTTCAAAAAACACAAAACTTGTGAGTCAGTTTGGATCAACGGCTTGCAAAGCCATGTTTCAATGCGAGGATTGTCAGGAGCCTTTTGATTACTTTAAGTGTTTGAAGTAGCTGTGGATCATATCTGTTTCATTGTATTTAATTGGTGAGATTTCTACTACTCTCATCCACTTTTTTTTGAATATCAAGTAATTTGAAAGAGCAGAACAGTTAAATGAATCCAATTTTCCTAAATGAATCCACTAAATATTAAGGCATCTCAATATTTTTTTAATTTGATAGTATCCTAGTTACCTCCTCGATAATTTAATAACCGTCTGATCAGTGCCGGTAACGATTTTCAAGATGTAAAGTCCTGCACCTATTTCTGAAAAATCAATTGCGCCATCGTTAATAGTTCCCTGCCACACTTCTCTACCATCCATAGAAAACAACCGTGCCTCGCCAGTATCGATCTTATTAAGATATAAAGTATTTCCTACTAACGGGATGGGATAAGCTTTTCCCAGCGCAACATCATTAATGGATGCCGTCGCGGTAAACTCTGTAGTCCACGTCTCAGTAATTACCACTGGATTATAGTCAAAAAAGATATCGGCACTCGCGGCAATCACATCACCTACGGAATAACCGGGCAACGGTTTAATTTTAAAGACGATAAATCCATTGCTGCCATCTTCATCCACCGTTTCTGGAGGCAATTGTATGTTATCAAAGAAAAAATCTAGGTCAGCGCCATCTTTCTCATACCTATAATCATGACTGGTAGCAATCATTTCAAAAGTTGTTGGGTCGAGTCTGTTGTCTAAAGTTGATAGCACTCTCACAAATTGCGCATTTGCCGTTCCATAATTTTGAAATCTGATCGTATATTCTAGGAAATCCGTATTGGAAAAAGTGTCGATAAAAATAGTTTCTCCTCGCTTTTCAGTAATGTCATTGGGATCAAAAGATGCGACCACATTTACCTCTAGCGTTTTAGTATTATTAGCACTTGAATTATCTGGAGAAATAGGACTCAAAACGGCGGTGTGCGTAAAAACATCGCCCATTTGTACTCCGTTGACCGGTGTGCTCATGGTTATTATAAATCCCTTTTGGTCAAAATCTGCGATTGAATAGTTGAGGTTAAAGCCATTAGAATTGAGAGTTGCACTACCATTTAGAATAAGGTCAGTTCCAGCATAATCATTTATTGCAGTTATAGTCGCTCTAGAATCATTGTTAAATTGTACCATTCCAGTCGCATTTCCATTCAATAAATTATCAATGGTTAGGATTACTTTACTGTCAAATCCCGGATTGGGTGGTATAGCACTAGTCAAGTGCACCGCGGCATCTCTGTTAGTTGCAGAAATTTCTGCAATTGCAAAAACCAAATCTGTAGTTGTTCCCGCGCTGGTAATTATATCATCATAACTGGGTGTCGCAACGTTAAAATAGTTACTAAATCTCGATAGACTGACAGCAACATCATTGAGTTGGACTCCAGGATTGGTGTCTGATTTAGTTATCGATAAGCCTGTCCCATTATTTATAACGACCGCTGTTGCGGGATCATTATCAGCTGTAAATTCAAAGTTTATGTAGGGCATATTCACCTCACCTTGATCTCGATTGCCATTATTATTTTCGTCAAGAAAGGCAGTAGCATTGAGCAGGCCATAGTTGCTATTACCATCTGTGAAACCATGTTGATACTCTGACAAAGGTGTTATAATATAATTCAACATAAATGGAGATGAGTCAGGCGTTACAAGATTGTAATTTTGCATGGAGGCAGGAAGAGAGTTTAAATCAATGATAACAATATATTCACCATTTATTCCTGCAGGTGGAGGAATGGCGACCCACCAGCCTTTTTCATTAGAACTGAAAGTAAAGGAGTTACCTCCAGAGCCTGCTGCATTTAATGTTACATTGGGAATGATAACGTCTATATTTTGATCATAAAATCCATCTAGATCGACATCTTCATAAATTACCCCATAATTATCAGCTGTTGAAATATAATATTCAGAAAAACCATCCTCAGTGCGATTTCCTTGAAGATCTAACCCATCAGATAATTCTGAAATTACAGTCCCATTGATTGTTCCATTTACAGTAGCTTGGGTAGCACCTAGAATTGGAATAGATCCATTAAATCGATCTCCAGAAAGCGCGATTTTTCCAATAGCCGTTATAGTCTCTCCCGGCGCAAGAGAAGAAGGATTGATTGTAAAATCACTGACAACAGCATCTGGGTGCGTAATATTTAGATCAGTGATCACGCTGTTAGAGATATTAGTGATCGTGTAGGTGATATTTGAATAACCTCCCACGGTACCCGATTGTGAATCCAGGTCAAAATCAAGATTGCTTTGTCCCGCAGCGAGAGCAATAAATAATAATGCGAGTAGATTAGAAAGTACTTTCATGCGGCCTATTTAATATTTAAAGATAGCTAAATAAAATTTTATACCGCAGTTTCTTTACAAATTGATGTAATTAGAAGTTGATCCCGCTTTCGCGAAAGCTTCACAACCACTAACTTTACAGATAACTATAAAAACAGATCATTTAACTGGATTAATTATTACAACTCTATCATATAATTGACTAATTGCCAAAAGTGATCTCAAAAACAACAAAACATGTCCCATTCAATATTAATGAACGTTGATAAAGGCGTTGCAACCATCACCCTCAACCGCCCACAGGTATTTAATTCCTTTAATAAAGAAATGGCTTTTGCCCTACAGGATGCACTCGATGATTGTGCGACCCATGATGAAGTCCGCGCGGTGGTTCTTATTGGAGAAGGGAAGGCATTTTGCGCGGGTCAGGACATTCAAGAAATCACTGATCCAGATCTGAATCCTGGTTTCAGGGCAATACTCGACGATCATTATAATCCTATCGTAACTAAGATCAGAGATCTTAAAAAACCGGTAATTGCGGCTGTTAATGGCGTTGCCGCTGGGGCGGGAGCAAATATTGCGCTGTGTTGTGACATCGTGATCGCCACTCAAAGCGCAGCGTTTATACAGGCATTTTCTAAAATAGGATTGATACCCGACAGCGCAGGAACATATTTCCTACCACGATTGATAGGTTATGCAAAAGCCAGTGCGATCATGATGCTTGCCGATAAAATTACCGCAGACGAGGCCGATAAATTAGGGATGATCTATAGGTCCGTTGAGGATTCCGCTTTCGCGAAAGCGGTACAGGAAACAGCTCAAAAACTAGCCGCACTTCCCACGGTTGCTCTGGCCAATACAAAGCACGCACTCAATAAATCAATGACCAATACACTGGAGGAGCAGCTGAGATTAGAGTCCGTTTTGCAGATCGAGAGCGCATCCACTGCCGATTACAAAGAAGGAGTGGCAGCATTCATGGAAAAGCGCAAGCCAAATTTTAAGGGAGAATAAATAAGATATCTGATCTTAGATTTATGATGAACGATTTTTGATTAATAAACAATGTTATGAATGCACAAATACTTGAGGATAGACTAATTCAATTTGCGATCGATGTAATTAAAGCTTGTAAATTTTTGAATCACAGTTTTGCTGCTGAACATTTATCAAAACAATTAATACGCTCTACGACATCTGTTGCTCTAAATTACGGAGAGGCTAGAGGTGGAGAATCAACAAGAGACTATTTGCATAAAATGAAAATTGTTTAAAGGAGTTGAGAGAAAGTTATATGAATTTAAAAATTCAAAAAGGTGCAGGTACGAATTATTAAGATTGGAAAAATTGACTTATTTGATTGATGAGAATAACCAGCTTATTTCAATTTTTGTAGTCAGCATAAAGAACAGCAAGAGTAATTAGTATCGAAAATCAAAAATCAAAAATCTCAAATCAAAAATCAAAAATCTCCAACGTAGGCATTATAGGTGCAGGAACCATGGGCGCAGGAATCGCTCAAGTTGCTGCCACCGCCGGCTGCCAGGTAACATTATTTGATCTCAATAAAGAACAATTGGTTAAATCTGCCGAAAACCTGGAAAAAGTGCTTCTTCGACTTATTGAGAAAGGCAGGATCGATAAAGCTGAAAAACACCGAATTGAAGAAAATATCACGCATACCAGCTCTATAAATGCTTTAAGTGAAAGTGATCTGGTAATTGAAGCGATTGTAGAGAATCTTGAAGTGAAACAGAAGGTTTTTACCGAGCTTGAAGCTCAGGTTTCGGAGCATTGTATCATCGCGTCTAACACTTCTAGTTTGAGCATTGCGAGCATTGCCAGTGCTTTAAAACATCCAGAGCGTTGCATCGGGATCCACTTTTTCAACCCGGCACCTTTGATGAAATTGGTTGAGATTGTGCCCGCGGTTCAAACTTCAAAAAGCGTCACCCAGATTTGTGAACAGACCATCACCGATTGGAAAAAAGTAGTTGCGGTGGCAAAAGACACGCCTGGATTTATAGTGAACCGTGTAGCACGACCGTTTTACAGCGAGGCGTTGCGTATTTATGAAGAAGGCATGGCGAGTTTTGCAACGATAGATTACGCGATGAAGCAACTGGGCTTTAAAATGGGGCCGTTTGAACTCATGGATTACATAGGTCACGACGTGAATTATGTGGTGACCGAGTCCGTTTTTACCGCTTTTTATTTTGATCCCAGGTACAAGCCATCGTTGACACAAAAACGTCTGGTTGAAGCCGGCTGGCTGGGTAGAAAAACAGGAAAGGGTTTTTATGATTATAAAGATGTTGAAAGTGAGTCCGCTTTCGCGAAAGCGGAACCCAATAAATCACCCGAACTTTTAAAAGAAATCCAGGATCGAATTTTAGTAATGTTGATCAACGAGGCAGCCGATGCTTTATTTCTGAACATTTCCACCGCAGAGGGAATCGACAGCGCCATGACCAAAGGCGTAAATTATCCCAAGGGATTGCTCGCCTGGGCCAACGAAAAAGGAATCGACTGGTGCGTGAATGAGCTGGATAAACTTTACGATCTATACCGAGAAGACAGGTATCGCTGCTCGCCGATTTTGAGGAGAATGAAAATAAGTCGCGGAGTTTTTGAGTCGTTGAGTCACTGAGGGAAAACGAAGTTATGTATTAAAGCTGGAGAGTCACTGAGTCGCTGAGAATTTAAGTTGAAATGATTGATATGATTGAGAGTGATTATACGTTTAGGTTTGAAGAGCTTTTTGTTTACCAAAAAGCTATGTTTTTTGGTGAGCGAATTAATGAATAGGCAAAAAAACTTTCCTAAAAAAGAGATGTACAGATTATCATCTCAATTTGCACGCGCTGCCGACTCCATTGCAGCAAATATCTCAGAAGGATACGGAAGTACAGACGCAAATTTTAATCGGTATCTCAAAATGGCTTGGGACAGTAGCCACGAATGTGTCACTTGGAATACAAAAGCATTTTTAAGAAAATACATAACCCATGAGATTTTTGAAGAAAACAGAAAATCGTTGACAGAAATTGGAAAAATGATATCAGCTTTGAGACGCAGTCTCAAAAATAAATAAAACTTCTACTCACAAACTCACAAACTCACAAACTCACAAACTCACAAACTCACAAACCCACAAACCCACAAACCCACAAACCCACAAACCCACAAGCTCACAAACCCACAAACTCAATGACTCAGAAACTAGACGGCAAACAAATCCCAGCAAAAATGCTCTCCCTCGATCCTTATTCTAAGTGGTTGGGAATTGAGATTTTGTCAGTAGAAATAGGTCGGGTAAAACTGGGAATGACGATACGATCAGAAATGCTCAATAGTATGGGAAAAGCACATGGCGGGATTACATACGCCTTGGCAGACACTGCTTTTGGCTTCTCATCAAACACGCACGGGAAATATGCAGTTTCAATCGAGTCTAGTATCAATCATATAGAAGCACTGGAAGAAGGCGATTACATTACTGCCGAATGCACGCTAGACAAAACTAAAACCAAAGTCGGTTTTAATATTGTTGAGGTAAAACGAGGGCAAGATTTAGTAGCGTTATTTAAAGGAGTGGTTTATAGGACTAATAAGGATTGGAAATGATGGGACAGGCTAAGAAAATCACGTATCTATTTGGAGCTGGAGCGAGTTACAATGCGGTTCCTATTTTAAATTCTTTGTCTAAGATGATGATTTCGTGCGGTAATCATTTTAAAGCTAATAGTAAAGAGCATTTTGGAATAGAAAGAGAGCAGAAGAGCTCTACAGAATTCTTAAATTTCTGTACATTTCTAGATGACTTGATTGAATTAGGGAATAAAGCGGCTGAGTATGGTACTTTAGATACGTATGCGAAAAAGCTACATTTAAATAATGAAGTCAACGAAATTAAGAAATTAAAGTTCCTAGTTAGCATTTTTTTTCTGGTTTGGCAGAAATATTATTATCAGTATAACAATGTAGAATTAAAAGAAAAGAAACGTTTTCAAAAGGTAGATTCAAGATATAAAAGTCTGATAAGTAATCTTTTGGAAGTTAATTCATTAAATGATTTCCCAACTTTAGATTTAGACGTAAATTTTATTTCATGGAATTATGATTTTCAAATTGAAAGTACATTAAGTTTATTTACCAAGTCTGGAGCTGATTTAGATGTTATCAATTTAAATTATCCATTTTTACCACTAGACAATAATTTCGAAGACATGAAAATTTTGCATCTAAATGGTGTCTCAAATTTTTGGTTAGACCATAATAACAAAATTAAATTGATGTTTTCCGATAATATTTTTTCTAAAAATGACTCTGCCACTCAAATTTTGTTGTGTAGACGAATTGGTGAAATTTATCAACAGGATTATTTTGATAAAACTTCAACATTTATTAACTATTCATGGGATGATGATTCCAATAAAATTAAAAGTGCTCAACAATTAATGAAAGAGACTGATATGCTAATAATAATTGGATATTCTTTTCCAACTTTCAATAGGGAGATAGACTCGCAATTACTTAGTGGAATAGATAACAAGTTTGATAAAATAGTATATCAAGATCCCAATGCTTCAGCGGAGCTATTAGAATTATTTCATATTAATTTTAGAAATCAAGAGACTGATGAAAATGGGAAATATTTTGATTTGAAAATCCTAAAAGAGGTAGACCAATTTTATATCCCACCAGAGTATTTCCCTCAAGGTGAAAAAAACGCGAACTGGGGCGGTTCCAATATTATATAAATTAATTTATAAAAAAAACACCATGAAAAACACATACATCATCGACGGAGTACGAACTCCCATAGGAAGCTACAAAGGAACTTTATCTACCATTAGACCAGACGATCTCGCGGCACATGTTATTAAAACCGTAGTAGAAAGAAATCCCAACATCCCAAAAGACGCTTATGCAGACGTCATTATAGGTTGCGCCAATCAGGCGGGAGAGGATAACCGCAACGTGGCGCGCATGGCGGGATTGCTTGCAGGATTGCCTTATTCCGTTCCGGGAGAAACTGTCAATAGATTGTGCAGCTCAGGATTGAGTGCCATTGTCCATGCGCACCGTGCGATCCAGACGGGTGATGGCGATGTATTCATTGCGGGCGGAGTTGAAAATATGACCCGCGGGCCGCTGGTAATTGCAAAACCGAGTTCTGCATTTGGGACGGACAGTAAGATGTACGACTCTAGTTTTGGATGGCGATTTGTTAACCAGAAAATGGCCGATATGTACGGCGTGGACGGTATGGGAAATACTGCCGAAAATCTGGTAGAGAAATTTGATATATCGCGTGAGGATCAAGATAAATTTGCCGCATGGTCACAACAAAAAGCTGCGGCAGCTCAAAAATCGGGAAGATTAGCCAAAGAAATCGTAGCGGTCGAAATCCCACAGCGTAAGAAGGATCCCATCATCTTTGATCAGGATGAGTTCATAAGGCCAACTACAACTGCTGATATTTTGGGCAAGTTGCGTCCCGCATTTAAAAAAGATGGTTCTGTTACCGCAGGAAACTCCAGCGGATTGAACGATGGCGCGGCGGCAACAATTATTGCCAGCGAAGATGCAGTTAAGAAATACGGATTAAAACCCATCGCAAGAGTTGTGAGCAGCGCGGTCGTAGGAGTAGAGCCTAGAATTATGGGAATAGGCCCTGTTGAAGCAAGCAATAAAGCACTTGAAAAAGCGGGACTCACGATGGACGATATGGACATTATTGAACTCAATGAGGCATTTGCATCACAAGCACTCGCCTGCACTAGATCCTGGGGACTCGCCGACGATGATCCCAGGATAAACCCCAACGGTGGCTCCATCGCCATAGGTCATCCACTCGGAGTAACGGGAACTAGAATTGCATATAGTGCTGCTTTAGAGTTACAGCTTTCGCGAAAGCGGTATGCATTAATAACCATGTGCATAGGAGTAGGTCAGGGTTATGCGATGATTATTGAAGCTGTAGAATCATAATTATAAGATATGCGAATATTACTTTATATAGCAATTACCCTTTTTATATCACAGGTGTATTCTCAAACTGACCAAAATAGTTTAGAGAATAACTTTGAAGAACACCTCAGTGTTCCAGAAGAAAATATTTATTTACATCTAAATAAATCTCTTTATCTCCCGTCTGAGGATATAGGTTTTGCAGTATATGTGTATGATCAAAAATCTCAACAATCCTCAATTGAAACTAAAAATGTCTATTGCCAATTGATAAATGGTAACGGTGAGATCATTAAACAAAAGCTACTATTAATTAATGAAGGAAGAACCAATGATATTTTTTCAATTAACTCATTGATCCCACCAGGGGAATATAAGATCAAGGCTTTCACTAGATGGATGAAAAACTTTGATGATCCTGAACTTGCCGTAGCTTCGTTGAAAGTTCTCGATCCAGATCAAATTTCTTATGTCCAATCAAATGATAATAGCACTTATAAATTAGATGTGTTTCCTGAGGGTGGCCATCTTGTGAATCAGGTTTTTAATCGAGTAGGTGTCATATTAAAAAATCAATTCGGAGTGGGTGTCGAAGTAGAAGGAGCAATTTTAAAAAAAGGAAAAAAAATATCGACCGTTAAGTTGGACTCAAACGGTATAGGCAGCTTTTTAAGTCTTCCAGAATTGGGTGGTGAATTGGAGATTGAATTTAAGGTTCAGGGAGTTACTTACAAAAGTAAATTACCGGTTGTAAAGACCATTGGAATCACACTATCAACAAAAGAAGTTGATAATAAACTTTTAATAGAGTTGAAAACCAATAAAGCAACCTTGATCAATAATAAGAAGAATTCACTAATTGTTGCTATCAATGGCCACAATAAATTAAATAGATATAAGGTAGATGTTGTGAGTACGCAACACATTCTTCCCATAGAGTTAGATAGTCTTCAACCTGGAATGAATCAAATAAGTCTTTTCAATGAAAACGGAGAGATTTTAAGTAAACGGCTTTTCTTTAATCACAATAGGCTGAGAATTATTAAAAATAGCGATGTCGTGATGCGTAAAAATCTCGATACTTTGAGCGTGAACATTACTTTTGAAAACTTAAAGAAAGGTAGCTTGAGCGTCTCTGTACTGCCCGTACAAACTATTGCTTCAAGAAAACATGATCACATTGTAAATAAATTTTTGATTGAACCATACTTGAATGGGACTGTTCAAAATCCAGCGCAGTACTTTCAAAATGTTGATGTGAGAACGAGACACAACCTAGATAATTTATTATTAGTTCAAGGGTGGACTATGTATAACTGGGATGATTTATTAAAGGCTCAGGCAGATTATAAGTACGCCTTTGAGAATGGTATAGGTGTAAACGTAAAAACCTTTAATTACAATGATAAAAATTTCTATTTACACCCTAGTCGTAACACAGGCTCTGAATTTATTGATATAAGTGATCAGCAGGATTATTTTATTATCACTGGTTACTTCCCGACCACCGAAGAAAAATTTAGGATCAGTAAACTTGATAAAATGGATAATTTAAAGAAAACTAAGTTGTATCCACGCTTTTTTCCTAATCAGTTTGCGATGATTGATTCTGACAAGCCCGGTGCTCCCATAACTTATACAAAAACTGATGTGGAAGACATCTCATTTGAAACTTTAAAAGATTCCCAGCAGCAACTGGACACTATAGTTTTGAAGGCAGATATCAACAAAAAACGCAATGAACGCATTTCAAATCTATCCAGAGGGCGTGTAGATTTTTTCAGTGATGCAGATCGTAGAAATAATTTCGATATTTTACAATATTTAAGGAGAAATGGATTTAACACGAGTCAGCGCGAGGGTGAAATCGTCATACGTGCGCAAAGTCAAAGAGTGAAAGATGTAGACCCCATTTTCATCATCGACGGCAATAGATACTTCGACAGTAGTATTTTGATAGGTTTTCAAATGTCGATCATCGATTATATAGCAATAGATACAAGTGGTTTTGGAGGCGCGGCTGGGACGAATGGTGGTCCCATAATCACAATAAAAACAGATCCCAGACTTAACCCATTTGATTCGGTTTCAAAGACTTTTACTGCTTATGACGTACCGCTAACCTTTTCAGTTCCCGAGAAATTTTACCGTCCTAATTACGTAAGCTACAATTCAAACTTTTATAATAAATTAGGAGTTATGGATTGGAAGGGGAAAGTTGATTTGATAAATGGGAATGCTTCATTTACTACGCCTTATCTTGGTAAATCAGAAGTGCTTCTTATTATTGAAGGAATGACAACGGACGGTACGCTAATACACGAAGAAAAAGTAGTGAAAGTAACTCCCTAATTCAACTATCAATAATTTTACATCTCAATTCAGTTAAAGGTTTTTTTGATCAAAAGGTTTGTGTTAATTCTTAGAAAATAATATTATGATATTAAAAAGCTACATCAACGGCCGCTGGCAACAGGGTAAGGAACAGGAAGACAGACCGATGTACGATGCCATAACCGGTGAGGTGATAGGTTATACAAGTACTCATGGGCTTGACATTCCTGCAGTGCTGCAGTACGGTCGCGATCGTGGCAAGGTGTTGCGGGACATGACCTTCCAGCAGCGTGGCAACATGATCAAAAAGCTGGCTCTTTACCTTGAAAAACGCAAACAGCAATTTTACGATGTCAGTTATCGCACCGGCGCAACCCGTGCCGATAGTTGGGTAGATATTGAGGGAGGTTTTGGGAATCTATTTGCAAATGCCAGTTTGCGCAAGCTGTTTCCAGACCAGAACTATGCCGTGGAGGGCGACCCCATTGATCTATCTAAAGGCGGTCGCTTTATGGCGCATCACATTTTGGTACCCAAACGTGGCGTTGCCGTCCACATCAACGCATTCAACTTCCCAGTATGGGGAATGCTGGAAAAATGTGCGGTCAACTGGATGGCGGGAATGCCCGCGGTGGTTCTACCAGCTCCACAGACGGCCTTTTTAACAGAGGCAGTGGTCAGGGAGATTATAAAATCTGGAATCCTGCCAGAAGGCGCGCTCCAGTTACTGAGCGGGATGACGACCAATATTTTGGATACGGTAAATTCGCAAGATGTAGTTACCTTCACGGGAAGTGCCGCAACGGGCAGAAAGTTGAAAGCGCACCCGCGATTGCTGGAAGAAAGCGTTCCCTTCACCATGGAGGCAGACTCGCTCAACTCTTCAGTATTGGGACTGGACGCAGCACCGGGAACTCCAGAATTTGACCTATTTATAAAAGAAGTCCGTAAGGAAATGACTTCTAAATCTGGTCAAAAATGTACCGCAATACGTCGCATTATAGTACCTGAAAATATGATGGAAGATGTTCAAATTGCGCTGGGCAAACAACTTTCACAAACGGTAATAGGTGATCCATTATTGAGGGAAACGCGCATGGGAGCCATGATCAATGAGACTCAGAAAAAAACCACCAAAGAACAGATCGCCAAAATCTCAAAGACTGCCCAGATTGTTTATGGCAATCTTGATGAGGTAGAGATCCATGGAGATCGCGCTCAAAATGGCGCATTTATGTCGCCCATTTTAATGCGGGAAGATGAGCCGTTTAAAAATACCCAGGTGCATGAGATCGAGTGTTTTGGCCCTGTCAGCACGATGATGCCCTATAAGAATCTGGACGAGGCGGTGGAGCTGGCCCACATGGGCAAGGGCTCTTTAGTGAGCAGTGTGGTCACAAATGATAACGCTTTCGCGAAAGCGTACACCATACAAGCAGCATCTTCACACGGGAGAATTTTAACCTTAAACAGAGAAAGCGCACCACAATCCACGGGTCACGGCTCGCCATTACCGTTGCTGGTCCATGGAGGCCCGGGAAGAGCAGGTGGCGGCGAGGAAATGGGCGGTCTGCGAGGGATCAAACATTTTATGCAACGTTGCGCGGTTCAAGGCAGCCCGACCACTCTGACCGAAATTACGGGAATCTACCAACCTAACGGAGCCTATAAAAAAGCAGAAAAACATCCGTTTGCCTATCACTATGAGGACATCAAGCCCGGGATGAGCCTTGAAACCCACAAAAGAACAATTACCGATACCGATATCCAGAATTTTGCAAACCTCACGTGGGATCATTTTTACGCACATACGGATATAACGAGCCTTGAAGGCAGTATTTTCAAAAAGCGCACCGCTCACGGTTATTTTATAATCAGTGCCGCAGCGGGACTTTTTGTCTATCCCAACAAGGGTCCGGTTTCTGCCAATTATGGGTTGGAGGATATTCGATTTTTACGGCCGTTATACCATAACGACACGATTTATGTACGATTGACCTGTAGGGAAAAACGGGAACGCGACGTTTCTGGAAGGGAACATCCCAGCGGTATAGTAAAATGGTACGTGGAGGTTTTTGACGCAGAACCGGTAGATTATGAGAATGGAAAAACTGATGAAGAAGCCGAGGCACTGGTTTGTGTGGCTACCATTCTAACCATGGTCGAGAAAAAGCAATCCACTTTTCCAGAGATCACGGAAGATTATATCAAGTCTGCTTTCGCGAAATTAGACGCTGACTCAAAACCACAATGGGGAACGATGACGCCACAGCACATGGTGGAACATCTGGAAATGAGCTACCGCATCGCAAGCGGAGAAATCCAGGATTTTGAGGTAGCCACTCCGGTAGAATATATTGAGAAGGTTGCCGCTACCTTATGGGATTACCATAAAATGCCTCGCAATCATAAGATGCCGCTCATGAAAAAGGATGGTACGCTGGAAAACTTGAAGCATGAAGACTTAGAAACAGCAAAGAAAAAAATGCTGGAAGCACGTGCAGAATACCTAGATTTTTTCAAACGCAACCCCAAGGCTACAAACAACAACGCCGTTTTTGGTGAATTGAATAAATATGAGTGGATGCTACTGGAACGTAAACATTTGAGTCATCATTTTGAACAATTTGCAATTTCCGCGTAGGCGGAAATCTTAAACTTTGATCTCGGTGTCTTTTAACTTAAAATATCCACAACAGTGAAAATCTTTTACGTGTATATTATGTCCAGTGATAATAATCGAGTTCTGTACATCGGAGCAACTGATGATATTAAGAGAAGAACTTTTGAGCACAAATCAAAAAAGTACAAAACTTCATTCTCTGCAAGATACAATATTGATTGGCTCGTTTATTATGAAGTAGTTGAAGGCACTTGGGAAGCAGCTCATAAAAGAGAAAAGCAACTAAAGAAATGGAACCGAGCTTGGAAAATGCGTTTGATACAAGAACAAAATGAAGACTGGCAAGATTTGAGTGAAAACTGGGATCTTAGTCAGTATAAGAATTGAGGTAATAAACCGAATACCTTCGCTTCCTCATGAAGATGGGGGAATCCTTGTTTAAATTGGTAATCGGTTAAAACAATTTTTGCAATACTAACTAAAAAGATTTCCGCCTCATCCTCATGCAGATGGTGATGCGATCGAAACGAACTTTACAATACTAACTAAAAAGATTTCCGCCTTCGCGGAAAATTATCATGACAAAACCATACGTAACAACAGAAACAAACAATTCAATAACCACAATAGAATTCTTTCACCCGGCCCACAATTCACTGCCTAGTGATGTACTCGCAGATCTTGCAAATGCTATAACCAGCGCTGGAGAAAGTTCGGAGACTAAAGTCATTATCCTCAAATCTGGCGGTGAGCGCACCTTTTGTGCAGGAGCTAGTTTTAAGGAACTGATAGCCATTGATGATGAGAAAACTGGCGAAGTGTTCTTCTCAGGTTTTGCAAACGTGATCAACGCCATGCGCAAGTGTCCTAAATTTATTCTAGGTCGTGTACAGGGAAAAACCGTGGGCGGCGGAGTAGGAGTTGCGAGCGCCACTGACTATTGTTTTGCAACCCAGTTTGCATCCATAAAACTGAGCGAGCTCAACGTGGGAATTGGCCCCTTTGTAGTCGGCCCGGCCGTAGAACGTAAACTGGGACTATCAGCAATGAGCCAGATCGCTATCAACGCTAATGAATTCTACACCGCCGACTGGGCAAAACAGAACGGACTTTTTGCTGAAGTCTATGAAACTACGGACGCTATGGATGAAGCCGTCCAAAAATTTGCCGAGAATCTGTGTACCTATAATACGGAAGCCATGAAAGAAATGAAGAACATGTTTTGGGCGGGATGTGAGAACTGGGATGATCTTTTAAAGGAACGAGCAAAAATCTCTGGAAGATTGGTGCTGAGCGAATTTACCAAGGAGACGTTGAAGAGGTTTAAGTAATTGAAGTTCAAGTTTTAAACAAGAACTTCATATTACAGGATATAGAGAAGATAGTTTCAACAATTTCAGTGCGATAATCTAGGTTCAGCAGGATTCAAATTATAAATTTAACTTTTCACGGATTTTAAAATATGCAGCGCATCAAAAATTCACAGCACTTTTAGTTAAAACTAACCTATTTAATATGGCCTTACCATTTTGACCAAGGTTCTGGGTTTAATTTAGAATGATCTAAACTACAACGATCGATGACCCTAACGCCAGAGCAAATACGTGAAGTACTTTCTGCACCAGAATATGCCGCGCAGGTGGCAGACCTCATCTATATCAATGATGAACATCTCACCATACATCGCAAAAAACGCGGTAGGGGCTTTACCTATCTCATCCATAATAAAGAAAGGTTGCAGAACAAAGCGCAACTCAAACGCATCAAGGCACTAGTAATCCCGCCGGCGTGGGACGAGGTGCGCATCAGTGAGCTGGAAAATGGACACCTGCAGGTCGTGGGCCGTGATGAAAAGCACCGCAAAGTCTATCTCTATCACGATTTGTGGACGGTTATTAGGAATCAGACCAAGTTTTTTAAGATGTCAGCTTTCGCGAAAGCGTTACCCAAAATAAGAAAACAGATAGAAAAAGATCTTCAGCAGCCCGAGATGACGCGCACTAAATGCCTTTCGCTCGTTTTAAAGATCATGGACCAGACTCAGATACGTGTGGGAAGCCAGTATTATGCCGATACAAATGAAACCTACGGACTGTCCACACTGCGTACCAAGCACGTGCATGAAGATGGTGCCGAGGTGACTTTTGATTTTACGGGAAAAAAGGGAGTGGCACAATCCAAAACCATCCATGATCCCGAGATCATACATTTAATCCACGAGGTCGAGGAAATTCCAGGCTGGGAACTCTTTAAATATTATGATGAACGCGGCAACCACCATTCCATCGATAGTGGAATGATCAACGAGCACCTGCGGGATATAGCGGGTGAGATTTTTAGTGCCAAGGATTTTAGAACCTGGGGTGCTTCACGCGAGTTTTTCACCAAAGTTGCCTCCCATGAGTTTACCGAAACTGAAAAGGAGCGGGACAAAATCATTATCGCTGGACTGGATGCCGCTGCAGAGGCACTGGGCAACACTCGGTCAGTCTGCAAAAAATATTACGTCCACCCACAGCTGTCTGAACTTTACTCCATGGATGGCTATTCTGAATATCATAAACATCCTGCCAAATACAGAAACAGTTCCTATTTTTCCAAAGATGAAAAATGGGTAGAGCAGATCATCAATAACTTTGAGATCGAGTTTGCGGGATGATACTTCTTTAACGGCAGTTTTTACTTCAACTTCAACAAGGGATAATTGAGCCCATTTACCTCATTCTTGATCACCTTGTACTTCTCTAGATTTTCAAAAAGATTAGTTAGATTCTTGTAACCATAACTTCTCGGGTCAAAACTGGGATCTATTTTTCTCAAATTGATCCCCATTTTGGAAATATGTGCGGTCTCGTCCTCGTCGGTGGAGATGTCAAATGCCTTGTCGATCGTGAGAAGATCTGCTTTGGTGACCTTTGTTTTATTTGATGTTTTTTGACTTGCGCCCTTACCGTTGGCCTTGCTGGTTGTTCTGCTTTTTGGCTCGATAACTTCGGGCAGCAGGTTTTCTGTAAACGTGAACACCTCGCAGGATTTTACAAATGCCTCGGGAGTTTTTTTCTCGCCTATTCCCATGGCAAAGAGTCCCTCTTCTCTTATACGTTTAGCCAGTCCCGTGTAATCACTATCGCTGGAAACGATACAAAAACCCTCGGTATTCTTGTCGTGCAGGATGTCCATCGCGTCGATGATCAACGATCCATCGGTTGAATTCTTACCGGTGGTGTAGGAAAATTTTTGAATGGGACTGATGGAATACTGGTTGATGATTGCCTTCCAGCCGTTCATTTGCTGGGACGTCCAGTCGCCGTAGATCCTGCGTATCGTCGCTTTGCCGTATTTTGAGACTTCCTCGATGATCTCCTTCATCAACCTGGGCTGGGCGTTGTCACCGTCTATGAGTACTGCTATGTTGAATTTCTTTTCCATGGAATGACTGCTGTAGATTTTGATTGGGTTTTTAATGGGTACCGCTTTCGCGAAAGCGTAAACTTACCACTTATATATAATAATATCCCGCTCATCTTTTGTGACCAGATATCGGATGTCGGAGTGTTCCAACTGGGAAACCTCCTTGCCATAAACGGGAAGCCCGGGAACGATGCCTGCATTCTGGTCAATGATATAAACCTTGCTCTCACCTTTATCCACGAGGTGAAGGTACGGGCTACCATCGATGAGTGCAATCTCACTTGCCGTATAGGTGCCATAGGGCAATGTGAGTTCTTTGCCATTGATAAGCAGCGTGTTATTGTTCTGGATGACCTCGAGGCCGTGCTGCATCTTATAGACCGAGGTAGGGGTAAGTGGCTCGCTGACCAGTTCCACCGTGCCCGTGGTAAGGTCTATAATCGCCTTTTTGCTATCCTTGTTGTGCAACAAAATATTGTTTTCATTAAAATACAGCGCGCTTGTTGCCATTAACTGTCTATCAACACTGGTGCGCACCCGACCGGTTCTACTAAGTATGGCAATGGAGCGATCTTCTTTTGCAAAACAAATGTAGTCCTTTGTGCCTGAGCGATAGTGCTGGGGCTGGGTCGTTATAATTTCATCCTTGGCATATTTAAAACCGGTAACGACCTTTCCCTCTATATTGAGCATGGTGAGTTTATTGCCGGTCGTTACCAAAAAGCGGTAATTGCGGGAATTGTCATAATCAAATACGCTAACGGGCTGGGTTATTCCCTCTTGGAACGTTTTGGGATAGGAGTTGACATCTTTCCCTTTACGATCGAGATAATAAACCTTTTCTGCAGTAGAGAATACGAGTTGTTTTCTTCCATTTTTGAAACCGTCCACGACATTTATCGTCCCATTGATCTCTGCATCGAGAGGTTTACTCCACAATAAAATACCTTTACTGGAGATCATGTGTAGTTGTAGATCCTCGTCCTGAAAAAGAATGTCGTGTTTTTTGGTAATATGATTGGGAAAGAGAAAAGGTCCTGCGATAATAACCGAGGGAGATCTATAGGTAGCGACCTGACTCGTCAGTGACCGTCCATTATCACCCGTAGCGGTAGGTGCGATAAAATGGTAATGGGCATACTCGTCCTCATGGACATACTGGCTTATGAGAACGGGATGGTCGTCCACCTTTACCGACTTTATTAATTTCTCATCTTCTGGGCTTGCGCTAGATGCAACTTCTTTTATCGAGGATAGATTGGTGATTTTCAACAGTGTGCTTTCATCGCTGAGTGACGATTTTGCCTGCGTCCACCAGTACTGCTTGCCGATCACCGTGTTGTTCTGAATATTTGAGATGATGGTTTCCAGAGTTTTTTGATTCTCGGCAAAAATTAGTGTTTGGTCCAATCGTGCTGCATGCGAATACGTGCGGGAATGAAATAGGGGCTTGAGTGTCTTGGTTTGCAAGGGCTCCGAAAGTGTGTATATCTTCTTGTCCCTAAACGTATAATCGGCAACACTCATGCTGTCCAGGTCTATAAAGAGGGTTTCATAAGGTTTGAGGTAAAATGCTAGTGCCGATTTTCCGTCAATGGTCAATTCGGCAAACTCATGGGTATTGGCCAGCAAGGTTTTTTGAAATAGCGGCAGTTTGAGTTGGGTCGCATGATAGTTGTCCAGGTTTTTGAGCAATGTCTCCGTATCTGAATAGGTTACTGATATGAACTCAGTGCTGGTTACAGGGGCTATGCTCATCAATCTATTGGGTTGGGGAATCACGTTGTTGAAAAGACTCTGGTACATTCTCACCGAGTCCCTATAGGTTACGATCCCATCAAATTTCAGGGATTTTTCTCCCATTTGCGGCTCTACTTGATACCACAGCGCATCCTTTTTACGATCGTCCACATTATTGCCCAGTAAGAATTGTTTGAGCCATTCATCATTGGAACCTTTTATATAAAGTCCAAAATCGGAGCTTTGTGTCCTATTAAATATGTCATTGAAATCTGAATTGAAAATGTAGTTTGCGATTTCACGGCGCATAAGACTTTCAACGACCAGGCGGGAAGAACTGGCGATGTGGATATCGTTATAATCTGCATAGAAATAGGTGCTACCTTCCATCACGTCGCTGAACATCGCTTTACCATCATATACCAGCTTTTTGCGCGTGGAGGAACTGTCCCTTACCCTAGATAAATCTTCTGAGACCAGCGTGATGACCACCTCGTTCTTCCCTTCTATGCTTAGGGTTATGAAAGAATGGTCGTCCAATTCATAATTTTTGAGAAATGAAGCCGATTTTTTAATTTCTTGGACACGAGTTAGTTCGCTCAAGTTTTTGTAGAGCTCCACCTGTTCTATAAATGTTGCAACTTCCTGCAGGTCGTCCGTGTGCAAAATAATTTTTGAGTTCTCTGGAATGTGCTGTATCAGCGGATTATCAGCGCTGGGAACGTCTTTTTCACACGAGGTCAAAAGAGCAAGAAATACAATTAAAACAATCAGATACCGCATAGCGTACAAATTACAGATAATTTTATCATATAAGTAAGGTCGTTAAGAAGCAATTATAAATCCAGCGCCATCTGGTCGGGCAGCAGTCTGAATGTGGTGCGGTGGTATTTTGTAATGCCGTGCAACCGCAGAGCTTCCCGATGTGCTCGAGTGGGATAGCCTTGATTGTGATGCCAGCCATAAGCTGGGAACTGGGTAGCAAGCTGTGACATATATTCATCCCGATAGGTCTTGGCAAGAATGGATGCCGCCGCGATATGCAGGTATTTCCCATCGCCCTTGACGACCGTGGTAGCGGGAATATCCTCAAATTCCTTAAAACGATTTCCGTCCACGGCGATGTGTTGTGGTCTTACCTTCAATCCCTTAATGGCGTGGTGCATGGCAAGTATGCTGGCGTTGAGTATGTTGATCTCGTCTATTTTCTCCATCATGACGTGGGCGACGTGGTAGGCTATGGCCTCTTTTTCTATGAGTGGTCTTAGATGCTCTCTATGCTTTCGCGAAAGCTTCTTGCTATCATTCATCATCGCATGTGAAAAACCATCGGGAAGTATAACGGCAGCTGCGGTCACCGGGCCGGCGAGACAGCCACGACCAGCTTCATCCGTACCGCATTCTATCAGGTCTATATGTATTTTTTCCAACAACATCAGTGCAAAAGTACCGTTTATTATAATTGTCAATTCAGAATTCAGAATTGAGAATGAGGAATATTGAATGATGAAAATGTATCAATGATGAGAATGCAGGCTTCAAAAAAAGCAGATGATGACGGATTTTTAAGAAAACAGCAGTTTTAGTTGCGGATTTTAATGACAATTTGGAGAAGCATCCATTTTAATAAGGTTTCAAGTATGATAATTGTAAAAGTTCAATCAATTTTCATTAACCATTAACCATTAACCATTAACCATTAACCATTAACCATTAACCATTAACCATTAACTACTAAATCTTTCACTTTCAGCTCCAATTTTAAAATCGGATTTTTATTACCAGTTGAAATCATTGAATTACTTTTGAACGACATTTCAAAAAATGAGGGAAAAGGCATTACTTTTTATATTATTTCTATTGCCGCTGTTGCTGGTCGCACAATTGCCCACACCGACGCAAGACCCATTTGATGACCGCAATGGCGATGATCCCATAAGCAATAAAAACCTTAAAGTGGCAGGAGAAAAACCTCCCATTACGGATTATCTGATTATATCCCAGCGTCGTGACACTACTTATTTAGACACTACGCTAACCATTCAAAAGGAATTTAAGTTCAATTACCTGCGCAGGGACAACTTTGAGCTTATGCCCTTTCACAACATAGGACAACCCTACAATAAGTTGAGTAGGTCCTATAATATGGAACTGCTCTCGCCCAGGCTGGGAGCGAGGGCCAGACATTCCAATTATCTGGAGGTAGATGATGTGTATGATTATTACGTGCCCACACCCTTGTCTGATCTGTTTTTTAAAACCGTGGTCAATCAGGGCCAGCAGTCTGATGTTCTATTTACCACAAACCTGTCGCCCCAATTCAACTTTTCCATCTCCTACAAAGGACTGCGCAGCGCGGGCAACTATATAAACAGCCTTACCAGCACGGGAAATTTTAAATTTACCTCCAACTATTTCACTAAGGACAAAAAATACAGGTTAAGGTTGCATACTACATTCCAAGATTTGTTCAATGAAGAGAATGGTGGACTGGATCCCACCTCACTACAGGGTTTCATCGATGAAGATGATAACTTTGACAATCGCGGTAGACTGGAGACCAATCTAGAAAATGCAGAAAGCCTCCTGGAAGGAAAACGTTTTTATATAGACCAGGATTACGAAATTTTGGGCGATCGCGATAGCACCAGTTATTACAGTGCAAGGGTCTATAATAAGATGTATTATGAGGACAAGTTTTATCGATATTCTGAGACCTCACCTACCACGAGCTTTTTGGGAGCTGCCTACACCAGTGGACGTATCAACAATCAAACAGATCTGGAAGAGGGCAAGATTGAGCTGGGACTTACCTACGATCATTATTTACTGGGGTTTTTCAAGGCAGGACTGGCGCGTAAAAAATTCAATTACGGCTACGATAGAGCCATCCAGTTAATTGACAATACGATAAGCAACCGTCTAATAGGCGAGTTGTACCAGTTTCATGCGGAGTTTGATAAGCGCATAGGTAAATTTGATTTTAATGCTACGGGAGGTTTGAACGTTGCGGGAGATCTTGACGGTCAGTTCCTTAAAGCCATTGCCGGTTATCAATGGAACGACGTTGCGATCAACGCCTCACTTGCGATCAATTCCCGCGCACCCGATTTTAACTATCTATTGTATCAAAGTGATTATGTCAACTACAACTGGCAGAACAATTTCAACAACGTTGAAAAACAGGAGCTTAATTTTAACGCGGTCTCCCAGAAGTATTTTGACCTGGACATTACATTAAGTACGATCCAGGATCAGGTGTATTTTAAGGAACAGACCATTTTGAACTCAAGTGACGTTATTACCGGATATACTGCAAGACCGTTCCAGACCGATTTTACCACGGCCCATCTAAAGATAAAAGTTCACAAGGAGTTTACTTTTTTGGATCATTTTGGGATGGATAATACGGTGATGTACCAGCAGGTATCACAGGATGATCTGGTTACTAACGTTCCCGAGTTTACCACACGCAACTCGGTGTATTATACCAATCGATTTTTTAAAAATGACGCACTTCAATTGCAGACTGGAATTACCTTCAAATATTTCACATCCTATAACATGGATGGATACGATCCAGTGCTGGGTGAATTTTACGTTCAGGATCGGGAAGAATTTGGTGATTATCCATTGGTTGACCTTTTTGTAAATGTAAAAGTGCGCCAGACGCGCATCTTTTTTAAGGTAGAACATGCAAACGCACCCTTTGCAGAGCACAATTATTTCAGTGCGCCTCGTGTACCCTTCCGTGATCTTACCGTTCGATTTGGGCTGGTCTGGAACTTCTTTTTGTAAAAATTGACAATTTGAAAAGCCAATTCGTTCTAAAGTTTGGTTAATTGTTTTTTAATGCTTTTTTAGATCTGATTGACACTGAAAGCCTTAGATATATCCCCTATTTGCGTTAAGTTTTATTTATATTTTTAATTCCATTTAGGGCTTTAGCTTTGGCCAAAATTGAAAAATTATATTATGAAAAAGAAAATTTTTGCCCTGGCACTTTTTAGTGCAACCATGGTGTTGACTTCATGTAATGATGATGACGATGTAATCGATGGAAGATTTGACCGTGCAGAGTTGTACGCGACCAGTAATTCAAATGGTGACATCACGGTCTATGACTTTAGTGATGCAAACGATGTTGAAACGACCACTCTCACAACCTCTTCTACAAGCAATGAAGGCATCAAGTACAATGCCTCACGTGATGAACTCTACGTTAATTCAAGAAGTGATTTTGGACTTAATGTTTATACGGGAATAGACAACCAGATAGACGGACTTTCTGGTGCTGCAACTGGTGAAACCATTGGAGCTGCTGACTTTGACAGTCCACGAGCTATCGCCATAAGCGGTGATAACATTGTTGTTGCAGATGAAGGTGACGACACGTTATATGTATATACAAGAACGGCGACCGGTGTTGAATTGCGCAATGAATTTGACATAGATTTTGAACTATGGGGAATTGAATTTGTTGGAAACGACCTCTATGCAGTTGTTGATACCACTGGAGATCTTGCCATCTTCACTAACTTTTTGAGCAATACTACAGATGGTGATCTGGATGAAACTAAACGCATCACTATTGAAGGAATCTTCAGAACTCACGGAATTACCTATAACTCAACTGACAACGTACTTATTCTTACCGATATAGGCGATGCAGCAAGCAGCACCGACGGTGGATTCCATATCATAGGTAGTGCCACTTCAAAGATCAACGGCGTAGCAAATGGAGGAACCCTAGCTGTCGCAGGAAACCAAGTGAGAATAGCCGGTCCATCAACCTTGTTGGGCAATCCAGTAGATGTAACCTATGATGATGAGACTGATACCATATTCATTGCCGAGAAGGCAAATGGCGGTGGTCGCATCCTAGGGTTTGATGCAAATGGATCTGGTGATGTTGCTCCTAGAGTGAACAACATTCTATCTGGTGCGAGCTCAGTAGATTTTTACGGAGAGGACTAATCTAGATTTGTTCGATTAATAGTTATTAAACTGCCCTTATGTTAAGGGCAGTTTTTTTTATGCTTTTGTTTAAGGTTTAAGAAATTATACCTATTATTTTTGCGATAATGTGGAAACAGCCTAAAATCATTGCGCTTCTCCTTTTGTTTGTAACAGTCCTACTTCAAGCGGCTGCTGCACACTCTCTTGTGCATGATGAGGAAGATACTCATTGTGAGACCTGCATTCTTGTACAGCAACACTCCGGGCAGGCACTTGTATTTGACCTGGATCAGGCAAGATTTGATTTTCTCCAACATTCTGTATATGTTGAGAAGGAGATTTTGGGGTATTCTGCTTTCGCGAAAGCTTCCATTCCACAATCCTCGTTGTCCATACGGCCTCCACCTTATTCATAAATACTTCCTCAGGATCTTATCTCGATCCAATGTTAAACATGGGTTTTATTTGAGCTATTGATTGTTAAAATCATGGTTTATCAATTCACATAGCAACTACCGACCTTTTTTACTTGATAAAAACTGTCCTGTAATTGCGTGAGCCCATCCACACCAAGTATCTAAACCTAATAGATGTTCAAAATCATTTTTTTGAGCCTGTCGTTATCTATAACTGGAATGGCGGTTCAATCCCAAACTTGCGACTTTACCCTGCGCGGTACGGTCAGTGATTATCACGACGGCAAGCCACTGCAATTTGCCCAAGTCTATATAGAGTCCATACGTAGCACCGTTTCCACCGATGAAAATGGGAAATTTAGGATTACAGGCTTGTGCGCGGGCGATTACCTTTTAAAAGTTTCCCATATAGATTGCGATCCCAAACTGGTAAAAGTAACCGTCAAAGGAGATCAGGAAACCTCGATTTTCTTGGAACACCACGTGGAAGAACTGGATAGGGTAAGTGTGATTGCAGACGTTCACGATAATCATAAGACCACTCAATCCACACAATTCATTACCTCACGCACACTTCAGGAATACAGCGGTGCAACACTTGGTGATGCGCTGGAGCAGGTGAGCGGCGTGAGCACTTTAAAGACTGGAAACAGCGTGGTAAAACCTATTATCCACGGCCTTTATGGCAGTCGGGTGGCCATCGTGAACAATGGCCTGCGGCAGCAAGACCAGGAATGGGGCGTGGAGCACGCGCCCAATATAGACCTCAATGCAGCCGATAACATCGAGGTCGTTAAGGGAGCGAGTGCGTTGAGATATGGCGGAGACGCCGTGGGAGGTACGATCGTGATCAACCCGGCGCGTGTCCTGGCAAAGGATACCTTGATGGGCAATGTAATCCTCCAGGGTCAGTCTAACGGGCGTGGGGGAAGTACGTCAGCAACGGTGAGTAACTTCAGGAATTCTGGCTGGTTTCAAAATGCGACGGTTACCTATAAAAGGCTGGGTGATTTTGAGGCGCCTGGCTATGTTTTGAGCAACACGGGTAGTGAGACCAAAGCAGTGAACCTAAGAGCCGGCTTCAAGAAATTTGAATATGGCGTGGATCTAACCTATTCCTATTATCAGGCAGAGATCGGTATTCTAAGAGCTTCCCATATAGGCAACCTTTCTGACCTTGTGCGCAGTATCAACTCGGGCACTCCTGCAAGGGTAGAAGATTTTACCTATGACATCAACTCGCCCAAACAGGATGTAGATCATCACGGCATCCAGCTCAACGCCTACAAAAGATTTTCTGAGCTGGGCAAGCTCAGTTTTAATTATGGATTTCAGTTCAACAACCGGTTGGAATTTGATATAAGAAGAGGGGCAAATGCCGGTCGCGCATCGCTGGATATAGACCTGGCGACCCACACGACCGCATTTCACCTGCTCATTGATAAACTGGACGATTATACGATCGAGATAGGTGGCGACGTATCTCTGCAAAACAACGCTCCCAATCCCGACACTAATACCCGCCGTCTCATCCCAGACTACAACTCCATAAAGGCGGGTGGTTTTGTTAGTGCCGTCCATTCTCCCTCAGACCGGTGGATATTTGACGCGGGACTGCGCTATGACATATATGACATAGATGCCGATAAGTTTTATCTCAACAGCCGCTGGCTGGGTCTGGGGTATGACGAGCAGTTTCCTCAATTTGAAGTAGGCGTGCAGGGCAATCAGATTTTGACAAATCCCCAGTTTCAGTACGATCTATTTGCATTTACAGCTGGTGCAAAACATATTATCAGTAACCATTACGACTTTTCTCTCAACCTCAGTACGGCAAACCGCGCTCCCAATCCCAGCGAGCTTTTTAGCGATGGACTGCATCACGCACTGGCAACGATAGAACTGGGAAGACTGGATCTGGAAAAGGAGCAATCCTTTAAGGTCAACTCTGTTTTCCACATGAATAAATCTGGACTTGATCTTGAGTTAAGCCCTCATATTAATTTGATCAATAATTTTTTACAGTTGGAACCTAGCGGTCTAGAACTTACCACGCGAGGTGCGTTTCCGGTCTCCCAGTACCGCCAGATCGATGCAGCAATATATGGGCTGGATGTGAGCGCATTCTATACGTTCTATAAAACGTCAGGTAATGATGAGAGTGTAAACGGTACAATCAATGAAACAGAGAAAGTCCCGTCCAGATTCATAGACATCAAGGCAGATTTTGCCTACATCCATGGCACAAATCTCGACGACGATGTACCGTTGATAGATATGCCACCTACACAATTGAATGTGCAGGGAATATGGCATGACGCTTTCGCGAAAGCGGTACGGCTCAAAATAGGTTTTCAACACGTCTGGGAGCAAAACAGGTTTCCAAATCTGGATTATGAGGCGACCTTGATAAACGATCAGGGTTTGCAAGAAACAGAACGGGTCAGAATTTCCCAACCGCCTGCGGCCTTTTCATTGGTTAATGTGGGATTGGGTTACGCTTTCGCGAAAGCGGAAGTCAACCTCTCGGTAAATAACTTGTTTAATACTGAATATCGCAACTACCTCAACCGACAGCGGTTCTATGCCGACGATGTGGGAAGGGACGTGCAACTACAGTTGATTTATAGATTTTGAACTTGAACTTGAACTCAAATTTAAATCTAAACTTAAACTTAAATCTAAAAATTATTAAGAGACTTTAGGGTGTGGGAACAAATGAAGTAAGAGGAAATAACTACCTGACAGAGATTTACAATGTATAACTTAAAATGATCTATTAACTTTTAAAAACAGCAATAAAAAACAGAAACAGAAACAGAAAAAATATCAAATCAAATAGTAGCTGAATCCATGCTAAGAAAAACCATTCACGTAAAAAGCTAAAACAATTAAAACAACAATTAAAACAACAATTATGAAAAATCCATTTAAATTTATTTCAATTTTTGCACTCCTAGCAGTGCTAGCATCCTGTGACGACGACGATACTCCTACCGTAATTAATGAAGAAGAGTTGATCACCTCGGTAGAATATCGCCTTATCAATTCAGCCGATATCACTGATGTCGTGGTGCTTAGATCAATAGATGATGACGGTGAGGGACCTAATCCACCCTTAGTATCATCATCCGGTCCTTTAAGTGCAAACAGCAGTTATGACGGTACGGTTACATTCACCAACGGCACCGTCACACCACCAGAAAATATTACCGAGGAGGTAATCGCAGAGGCCGACGAGCACGAGGTTTTTTATACGTCTAGTTTAACTTCCATAACCATCTCAAAAGATGATGTGGATGCAAATAACAATCCGCTGGGTGTGCAGACTACATTAACTACCGCTGCCGCTGGAACTGGAAACCTGACCATCACGTTGCGACATGAACCTACTAAGCCCAATGATAACACGCTCAATGGAGCAGGAGGAGAGACTGATGTTGAAGTGACCTTTGGGATAGAAGTACAGTAAAACAAAGGTTTTCTTGAAATAAATAATGCCGCTTTTGGGAGGAAAGCGGCATTTTTAATTTTATAAAGTTCTAGTTTAAATTTGACTTATCTCCTACACATCACTGAGGTATTCATGGACAAATTTAATCGCCATCGCTCCTTCACCTACGGCGCTCGCCACCCGATTCATGGCACCACTGCGCACATCACCGCTGGCAAAAATCCCTGGTGCACAGGTTTCTAATAAATAAGGCTCGCGGGACTCTTTCCACAACTTTTTGTAGTTTTCATCGAGGACAACATCCCTTCCAGTTTTTATAAAACCACGTCCGTCCTTTAAAATATCCATCTTTACCCAATCGGTGTAGGGTCGGTTTCCTATAAATATAAATAGAGCTTGGGCTTCTTTAGTTTCGCTAGTGCCATCATTGTTTTCCAGTATTAGATGGCTCAGGCGGTTTTCATCGCCTCTGACTTCTGTAATGTTTGACTCTCCGATAATATGGATATTTTTGATCTTCTTGATCTGATCGATCAGGTAACTGGACATACTACTGGTCAGGTCGGGTTTTCTAATGACAATGTGTACATTCCTGGCAAAATTGCTTAGATACACCGCGCTCTGTCCCGCACTGTTGCCACCACCCACGATATAGACTTCTCTATCTTCGCACGCTCTAGCCTCGGTCATGCTGCTTCCGTAGTAAATTCCAGCGCCCGTGAAATCTTCTATATTTTTTGCTGATAACTTCCTGTAATTGACGCCTGTTGTAATGATAATGGTCTTGGTTCTTATACAATCTCCGTTATCCAGCTCAATAGATTTATAACCGTCCTTTACTCCAATGTTCATTACCTCGCGAGGACTTAAAAATTCTATGCCAAATCGTTTTGCCTGTGTTATGGCTCTATGTGTAAGTTCCTGGCCGCTCAAGCCGTTGGGAAATCCCAGGTAATTTTCTATACGTGAGCTTGTTCCCGCCTGGCCGCCTGGTGCGTGCTTTTCAATAAGTAGGGTCTTGAGCCCTTCACTGCCGCCGTAAACCGCGGCTGCAAGGCCACTGGGGCCAGCACCGATGATTGCAACGTCATAGACATCTTGTTTTGCCGTGGTGTTGAGGCCCAGTTCCCTTGCAAGTTCTGCAATGGATGGATTTTCCATGCACGATCCATCTGGAAAGGCTACCACGGGCATATCGCCAGGTTTGATATCATGTAATGCGATGATTTCCTTAGCTTTATCACTGGTTTCTGCATCCAGCCATTGAAATGGGAATAGATTACCCGTCAGAAAGTCTTTAATTTTATGCGAAAGCGGCGAGTATTGATATCCCAAAACCTTGATACCGTCAAAGTCTGGACGGTAATGTTGCTGCCATGCATCTAGCAGTCCGTCCAGTACTGGAAATAATTTTTCCTCTGGCGGGTTCCAGGGTTTGGTGAGGTAGTAATCCAGATTGACATCATTAATGGCCTTTATCGCAGCCTCCGTATCAGAATATGCGGTAAGCAGGACTCTTTTTGCATCAGGAAATATATGTTTTGCCTTTTCTAGGAACTCAACGCCCATCATCTCTGGCATGCGCTGGTCTATTAAAAATAGTGCGACGGTCTCGTTCTTTTTCTTGAGTTCGCTCAATGCCTCCAGGCCTTCCTTGGCACTTTGTGTGGAAAGGACTCGATATTCCTTGCGGTACTGGGTCTTTAAATCCCTAGAAACTGCTTGAAGTACCTGGGCGTCATCATCGATGGAAAATAGTATTGGTTTTTTCATAGTAGTTCTAGAGGATGTATTACAGATGTTGTGGTAAAGGATATTTTAGTTGATCGGTAGGCTTATTTTAAAACAGGTTCCTTGAGGAGTTGAGGTAACCTCCATGGTTCCCTGATGTTGATCTATGATGCGCTGGCTTACCTCCAGTCCCATTCCCGTGCCTTTACCTATAGATTTAGTAGTAAAGAATGGATCAAAGATCTGATCGATGACATCAGCGGGTATGCCATGTCCGGTATCTTCAATGGTAACTATTACATGCTCGTTATAATGCGTAGAGATGGTCAGTGTCCCGTTATTCTCCATGGCGTCTGCGGCATTGTCTATAATATTGGTCCACACCTGATTGATCTCGCTCACAAATAGCTTGGGATCTGGGCAGTCCCTACAGTAGTTTTTCACTACATTGATATTCTTCAATTTATGTTTGAGCATGACCAGCGTATTATCGATTCCCTCATGCACGTCTGCGGGAATACGTTCTGGTGCTCGATCCATGTGCGTGTAGCCTTTAACACTGGATACCAAAGTTTCAATGCGCTCGCTGGCTTCTTCGATTTCGCTTACCAGCTTTTCAGTAGTAAAAATATTGGAAATCCATTCAATAACGCTCAAGAAGGGAGATTTCCCAACAGTATCGTAGATATGTTCCACATCGGTTAGATTCATATTAAAATCCACGAGTGTTTCTGCAAGTTCATAACCGTCTGCTATTTCCTTTTCCTCGAGATAATCAGCAAGCTCATCTTCCTTTAGGGAGCGTTCCATGAGTGATAACTTACTGCCCGATTGATTTTTAAGCCTAGAAAAGACCAGCTCGTTGATGGGATCTATCTGCTGCTCGGTAAGCTGCATACTGATTACTTTCTTGAATTTTTCAGGAGTTACCGATAATGCTCTTTTCAGTTCTATTGCGCTGCGCCTCATGGCGCTGGACGGATTGTTGAGTTCATGCGCAAGGCCGGCGCTCAGTTTCCCTAGAGCCATCATTTTTTCCTGCTGCACATTCACTTTGGTAAATTCCCTCACTCGGCTGGTCATGTGGTGTACTAATGCTTCCGTGAGCTCATAATGTGTGGAGAGTTGTTTAAATTTTGCTTTCGCGAAAGCTAAAATCTTACAGTCCTCCACAACCTCACCATAACCCGTTGCAATACTGGCCCTAGAAAAAGGGAGCGTACCGCCCAGACTTTGGGGCTCCATAAAAGAAATGTGTCGGTACTGGCCGTTTTGTTCAATTTTAATCTCAATCCTCCCAGTGATGACGATGTACATATAATCGATCGAGTCGCCCTTCTCAAATAGGAAGTCGCCCTTTCTAAGCGTGCTGACCATGGACTCACCTCGCAGCCAGTCCAGCTGGTCGCGCGGTACATTTTTAAGGTCTGGTATGGAGTAGAGTTCTTCAATGCTGCAATTCATCCCATAAAAATACGGTAAAAACAACTGGGTTCAATCGGTGTGTAAATGAGCAGGGATCTCTAGGTCAATTAATAATTATTTGCAGATGATCTTGCTATATAAATTATACTCGAACAAATAAAAGTCCAAAAGACACTGCGTAAAAAACTATAATGCAAAAAAAAGCCACCGCGAGGTGGCTTTTGAACAATTTTTAAAGTAAGATTAATCTACAGAATCCTCAATGTCGTCTGCAACATCTTCTACCTTATCTCCTAGACTTTCTTCTTCTCTACAGCTGATGGTTCCAAAAGTGAACATTGCTGCAATAGCTACAAATAAGATCTTTTTAATCATGTTAACGTCTTTTTTTGATTATAGTGGCTTTCTACCAGATATAATATTAATTAATATAACGATAACAGCGATTACCAATAAAATGTGGATCATGTTACCCATTCCCATACCGTCACCTATTCCTATAAGTCCTAGAACCCAAACGATAACACAGATAACAGCTACTAACCATAGAATACTTCTCATAATAAATGTTTTAAGATTGAGTCCAAATTTATTTATATTGAAAGGTTATTCTTGTTAACTAAATAAGAATTTAGTAATTATTAACGAAGTATTCTGTCATTAAACTGGTTGAAGAACTACTAACCTTTGTCAATCAACAATCTACTCATGTGAAATTACCCGCGCCCAACGGTATTTTTAGAATAAGTCCCTATCAGAAAAACATATCATTCTCATAGGTATTGATTTTTTCATGGAGCATTCTAATTTTCACTCTCATTTTATGGAAAAACTGTGATCTGTCTTTCTCGCCAGCATTCACCAGCAATTTAGAATTATTCTTCTGTTTCTCAAAAAACTGGGTTAGTCGAGTACAGATTATTGGGTACTGAATATATTAATCAATACCTATCAGGATTTTGGATAACGTCCATCGCCCGTGCTTTATGCTTTTGTAATTTCTCGTCATCCATTTTTTTGAGTAGTGCCAGCATCATGTTCATGCGCTGGTTGTTTGCAAAATGCTCTTTTTTCTCATCAAGAAAATGCCAGTACATAGAATTGAACGGACAGGCGTCGTCCTCACCATTTTTTTTACTCACTTTGTAAACGCAATTCTTACAGTAATTACTCATTTTGTTGATGTAGCTGCCGCTGGAAACGTAGGGCTTGGTAGCGACCAGCCCGCCATCTGCCCACTGCGACATCCCTCGCACATTGGTTATCTCCACCCATTCCACCGCATCTATATAAACTCCCAGGTACCACTCATCCACATAACTGGGCTCGGTCATGTTGAGCAGTGCAAAGTTTCCCGTGATCATCAATCGCTGGATGTGGTGCGCGTAGGCATTGTCCAGTGAGTTGTTGATCGAGTGCTTTAAACAGTTCATCTTTGTATCGCCCGTCCAGTAAAAATCGGGTAGGGGATTGTGGTTTTCCAATTTGTTTTTCTGTTGATATTCAGGCATTTCCTTCCAGTAGATTCCTCGCATAAACTCCCGCCAGCCCAGTATCTGCCTTATAAATCCCTCGACTTGTGAAATATGAATTTGGGGAGTTCCGCTTTCGCGAAAGCGTGACAATACTCGATCAATAACCTCCTGCGGACTCAGTAATTTACTGTTCATCGCAAAGCTCAACCGGCTGTGGTAGAGGTATTCCTCATCGGTATGCATGGCGTCCTGATAGTCTCCAAAATGCACCAGCAAGTGCTCGCAAAAATAATTGAGCACGTCCAGGCCGTCCTGACGGGAGGTAGGCCAATTAAAATTTGAGGCATCGATACGTCCAAAGGTGCTCACATTTTCACGTTCTAAAAGAGCGACGATTTCACTGACGTCCTTTCTAAAACCTCGCTCGTGGGGAATCTCGGTATCGCCCGTCCATTTATTGCGGTTGCTCTGGTCATAGTTCCATTTACCGCCCTCGGGTTCTTGATCTTCATCGATCATGATGTGGTGCTTCTTGCGCATATCGCGGTAGAAATATTCCATGGTCAGCCGCTTTTTTCCCTCAAAGAATTTTTTCACGTCCATTCTTTTGGTAAAAAAATGCTCGGTGTCATAACCTTCCCATTCTATATCGAGTGATTTGCAGAAGTTGCGCAATTGTTCGTCCAGCCGCCACTCGTCGGGAGCTAGGTACTCAAATTTTTCAATGTTGTGTTTTTTAATGAGTTGGTGGAGGTTGTTTATTAGATCTTGGGTGTTTTCCTTATAATCCAGCTGGTAGTATTCTGTATTCCAACCACGTTCCCGCATCCACGCATTGAAATTTCTCATGCTCAGGAAAAATGCCACCACCTTCTGGATATGGTGCTTTACATAATCGGTTTCTTGGCGCATTTCTGCCATGTGGTAGATGACGTGATCTTGCTCACCGTTGAACCAACTGTGTTTGTGGTTGAGCTGGTCTCCCAGTATTAAACGTAAGGTTTTTTTCATTTCTCAGGATGTTGTAACAAACTTAGGAGGTTTATGCCGTATCAATCGATTCTTATCCTTTACTTTTTATATTTTTTGTCCTTGTGTTGTGCATTAAGCATATCACTCATCATTTGCCTTAAATTGTCTTTCTGAGATTGATGTTGAACTTTAAGGTCGTCATCTTGAATTTTAAAATCAATGATAATATGATCGTAATCATTAAATTGTTCTAGTTTGTAATCGATCATTTTTCTGACTATTTCTTTATGATCCCTATCGGCAAGGGCTGCTTCAAACAAACCTTCATCATTTTCGGACGCCTTTCTACTTGCGAGGTTCCACGCATCGATACCGATGATGAGAATTTCTTCTAGTGTCAACTCTTCTGGCAACAAGCTTTCATACTTGCCCACCACTTCCTTGAGCATGTCGGAGTATCGTGGTTTATTTTGTGCTTCGGTTTCACTCATATCTAGGATTTTTAGTCAAATCTAACGGAACTTTGTTTTTCAAATAAACTTTTTACATCAAATTACAATTCTTCACTCTCCCAGCCACAAATCTTGATATTCTCCATCAGCATCATATCGATCTGCCTGTGATTGAATGTTAAATGTTCTATTGCGCGGGTCATTGCCCACGCCGCTATTGTACATCCAGTTTCCATAATTGGAATGTACATCATAATCGATGAGAATATATTCAAAATAGGCCGCGCCCAGTCGCCAGTCCTGTTCTTTATGTTTTGACCAGTAACTCGCTACGTTCTGGCGACCGCGATTGCTCATGAATCCCGTGGCGGCGAGTTCTTTCATATTGGCATTTACAAAAGGTTCATGGGTATCGCCGTTGATCCATTTTTGAAGTTCGCGCTCGCTAGATTTCCAGTCGTAGGATTTTTTTAAAATTCCGTTGAGATTAAAAATATCTTCTTTATGCTTCAGTGAAACATACTTAAAGAAATCCCTCCATATAAGTTCAAAGACCAACCAGTAAGTGTCCTGATTTTTCTTGACCTCGTTCTCAAACCGTTTTACCTCATGATAAATCTCCCGCGCACTGATACAACCTATTGCTAGCCACGCGCTGAATTTGCTACTGTAGTCGGTCCCTACAAGACCGTTGCGGGTTTTCTTATATTCTTGCAGCTGCTTTGTCTCCCAGAAATAGTGATTCAAACGTTTCCATGCACTCTTGCTACCACCGTTCCATGGAAATGCGCTGCGATCATCTTCTTCAACTGGTGAAAGCCCTAATTCTTCCAATGTCGGAATCTGTAGTTTGAGGAACTTCCATTTTTTCCTGAGTATAACCATCGATATTAACCAACTCCTTAATCTCGGATTGCTTCTCGCATTTCTTCCTGAACTCTGTAAAAACTTTGGGAATGTCCTTGAATGATGTAAAAGGAATGTCATCGGGATGAAATAGGAATTGGTCGTAAGTGCGATGACCTTTCGGTTTTTTCTCTAAACACTCAAGCGACTTTTCCAAGTTCGTTTTCTTGATCCAGTTCGTCACGTGTCCATTCTTTTTGCAGAAAGATATCCGTAATCTGATACTTTTCAATTAGCTCAGGCAATACGTTGGCTGCATTGTCATAATAAACCAATAACGGAATACTATGATCTTGAAGCTGACTCCTCAAATCTTCTACGGCTTCAATGATAAACTGTGCTCTATAATTACTCGTGCGCGGAAAAGGCAATTTAAAATCTACATCCAGACCAAAATCACTCTCCTTATAAAAGCGAGGATCAAAAAAATAAACGCCCATCACGTTTCCATCGTTTTCACAAGCTGCTTTAAGGCTATTATTATCCGTTATTCTCAGGTCATTTCTAAACCAGACTAGATTCATATTCTTAATTTTAAGTTATAGGTTCCAGGTTTTATTACTTTTATTTTTTTGCTAAGATAAAGCTCCAAACACCCATCTCTTATCTTCCCTCAAGGGAAGACGGTAATTTTGGCATTTCATGATCGTATCGCCGTAGCTGGATGATCGGTTTTCCCTTGAGGGAAATGCCGCTAGGCAATGGGTGTTTGCGCTTGAGTGGAGTATTAATAACAGATTTGCTATTTTCTCAACGCTCCAAACACCCATCTCTTATCTTCCCTCAAGGGAAGACGGTATTTTCGGCATTTCATGATCGTATCGCCATAGCTGGATGATCGGTTTTCCCTTGAGGGAAATGCCGCTAGGCAATGGGTGTTTGCGCGTTTGAGTGAATTTTTCCAAACACCCATCTCTTATCTTCCCTCAAGGGAAGACGGTATTTTCGGCATTTCATGATCGTATCGCCATAGCTGGATGATCGGTTTTCCCTTGAGGGAAATGCCGCTAGGCAATGGGTGTTTGCGCCTGAGTTGAGAATTATTGACAGATTTGCTATTTTCTCAGTGCTCGCAAACACCCATCTCTTATCTTCCCTCAAGGGAAGACGGTATTTTCGGCATTTCATGATCGTATCGCCGTAGCTGGATGATCGGTTTTCCCTTGAGGGAAATGCCGCTAGGCAATGGGTGTTTGCGCCTGAGTAAATTTTTCTCAAATCTGAAACACCCATCTCTTATCTTCCCTCGAGGGAAGACGGTAATTTCTGGCATTTCATGATCGTATCGCCATAGCTCGATGACCGTTTTTCCCTTGAGGGAAATGCCGTTAGGCAATGGGTGTTTGCGCATGAGTGGGTTTTTGTTATTACTAACTTTCAAAATGGCACCCATCTCTTATCTTCCCTCAAGGGAAGACGGTATTTCTGGCATTTCATGATCGTGTCGCCATAGCTGGATGATCGGTTTTCCCTTGAGGGAAATGCCGCTAGGCAAAGGGTGTTTGCGCATGAGTGAGTTTTACTTGTTATTGCTAACTTTTCAAAGATGGCAAACACCCATCTCTTATCTTCCCTCAAGGGAAGACGGTAGTTCTGGCATTTCATGATCGTATCGCCATAGCTGGATGATCGGTTTTCCCTTGAGGGAAATGCCGCTAGGCAATGGGTGTTTGCGCCTGAGTAAATTTTTCCAAACACCCATCTCTTATCTTCCCTCGAGGGAAGACGGTAATTTCTGCATTTCATGATCGTATCGCCATAGCTCGATGACCGTTTTTCCCTTGAGGGAAATGCCGTTAGGCAATGGGTGTTTGCGCATGAGTGGGTTTTTCCAAACACCCATCTCTTATCTTCCCTCAAGGGAAGACGGTAGTTTTGGCATTTCATGATCGTGTCGCAATAGCTGGATGATCGGTTTTCCCTTGAGGGAAATGCCGCTAGGCAATGGGTGTTTGCGCATGAGTGAGTTTTACTTGTTATTGCTAACTTTTCAAAGATGGCAAACACCCATCTCTTATCTTCCCTCAAGGGAAGACGGTAATTTTGGCATTTCATGATCGTATCGCCATAGCTGGATGATCGGTTTTCCCTTGAGGGAAATGCCGCTAGGCAATGGGTGTTTGCGCTTGAGTGAGTTTTATCGATATTACTAACTTTTCAAACACTGCAAACACCCATCTCTTATCTTCCCTCAAGGGAAGACGGTAATTTTGGCATTTCATGATCGTATCGCCATAGCTGGATGATCGGTTTTCCCTTGAGGGAAATGCCGCTAGGCAATGGGTGTTTGCGCATGAGTGAGTTTTTCTTGTTATTACTAACTTTTCAAAGATGGCAAACACCCATCTCTTATCTTCCCTCAAGGGAAGACGGTAATTTTGGGCATTTCATGATCGTATCGCCATAGCTCGATGACCGTTTTTCCCTTGAGGGAAATGCCGTTAGGCAATGGGTGTTTGCGCATGAGTGAATTTTACTTGCTATTACTAATCTTTCAAACATTGCAAAAACCCAAAAACTCACCTTCCACACTTCTTACTACAATACTTTACCTTCTCCCAGTTCTTTTCCCATTTTTTGCGCCATGTGAATTCGCGATTACAGGTGGGACACATTTTTGTTGGTAGATTGTTGGGATTGCGCAATTTGGTTTTCATGAGTTACTTAGGCTTGAAGGAGATTTGCTCCAATTCTTCATCTACCTGCGCATAGCTCCAGCGTTCGTTAAGTTGGCCTGTTGCATAGCCATCCAGACCATTTATCGTTACCGTACCAGCTTTTTCAAGGTTGACAAAGCCATCTTCCAATTGCAGACCATCATTCATATATATGTCTGTAATGCGGCATATTACGAGAATACACTTGTTTTCTTTAAGGTAATATTCGTTCTCATATCTCGCTCCCACTTGGATTATTGCTTCTTTTACAAATGGTGCTTTAAAACCGTCTCGGACTAGTTTTTCTATATGAAGTTCTTCAAATTCAGAAACTTCAGATTCATATTTTGCGCTGCTTTGATGGGCTTTTTTTACCAGATCCATGTTGAGATGGTTGAGCGTGATATGCCCAGTTTCCTTGAGGTTTTCGTAAGTATGGCCCGCACCATGTCCCAGCGGTCGCTGCACAAAACTGAACAGCGCTGGATTACTTCCCAAATGCGTCACACTACTGAAAACCGCCACGTTATCCACGCCAGCCTTAGATCGGGTGGCAAGCAGGTTAGCGCTTTTGAAACCCGTGATACTATTGATAAGATTGCCTCTGATAAATGCGATCCATGGATGCCAGGTCGCGTATGGTAAAATGCTTCATTTGTTTAATATATTACCTCAAAAGTATAACAAACGAGTCCGTTTGTAGCGATCGCGATGTTTAACTTTTGCTAAATTGCAGCTATGAAATACAATAACGCCTTTCAGACCAATCGTGAAACTTGGAACAATAAAACCGCAATTCATTATGAAAGTGGTTTTTATGATAAGCACGCTTTCGCGAAAGCGAGAAATTCATTAAACTCCTACGAGCTAAAAGCCCTGGGCGATGTGAACGGCAAATCACTGTTGCACCTGCAATGTCATTTTGGGCAGGATTCCTTGAGCTGGGCCGCAAGAGGAGCGCAAGTAACCGCGGTAGATCTAAGCGATAAGGCGATTGAACTTGCTCAAAAATTAAGTACCGAATTAAACATTCCCGCAAAATTTGTTAATTGTAATGTCCTGGATACTTCACAACATGTAAAGATCAATTCGACTATGTATTCACAAGTTATGGCACGATAACCTGGTTGCCAGATTTAAGACCTTGGGCACAAATGATCTCTGAACGGCTCACGCCCGGAGGTTCATTTTACATCGTTGATTTTCATCCCATTGCCTGGATGTATGATTATGTCGATGGCGAGCCAAAGCTCAAATATCATTACGATAGCGGCGAGACAATTTATGAAGAATACAATGGAACTTATGCCGATCAAAAATCCAAAATGATCAGCAAAGAGTATAATTGGAACCATTCGCTCAGTAGCGTGATTCAAGCACTGATCGATGCAGGATTAAGCATCACTCATTTTGCAGAACACGATGGTAGTCCGTATAATATATTTCCTGAAATGACTCAAAAGAAGGATGAACTTTACTATCTAAAAGATCAGAAATATCCAACGATATTTGAAGTGATGGCTGTGAAGTCTTAAACTTAATTCAATACCTCGCATTAATATTTGCGCTACGATAGTATTACGAAAACCTCAATAAGCTTCTTAGCTCAAACTTCGATGAATTACTAATCCAAATAATTATGCCAATAGGTTTTATGTATATTTTAGAATGCAGCAATCGAGCAATTTATACAGGGAGTATCATTTATCAGCGATAATTTTTTAAAACTACTTCAACTAATCAACTAATCAACTAATCAACTAATCTTCATATCCTCACTTCCAGTGTCAGATAATAATTGCGTGGTGCAGACGGGATGATTCCTGGGCCTGGATAACCGGTGGCTCTGCGTGTGAAGTAGGAGCGGTCGAGAATATTGTTGATTCCAGTTTCTATCTTAAATCGCTTCCACTGGTAGGAGGCAGATGCGTCTAAAATTTCATAGGAAGGAATCACGCCTACAACACCGCTCTGACTTCCTTGTATGGAATTTTGAGCGTCAGAGAACTGCTCTGCGAGAAATGTGTATTGAGCACTAAGGAGCAAGTTTTTATAACCCCATTTTGCTCCTGTTTTAAAATTGACCTGAGGTACAAACTCCACATTTTTTCCTTCCACGCCATTTTCACTGGAAGAGACATATTCAGACTCAATAATAGAAGTGTTGAAGAACAAATTAAAAACATAATCATTATCGTCCCACAAGAATTTATTTAGGTTGACATCCACTAGTGATTCAATTCCATAAATAACTGCATCACCTACATTACCACGCTCCGTTTTTACATTACCATCTTCGGAAGTTTTTTGTACAAACCCAATGCGATTATTGTAGAATAGGCTGAAAAAATTGGCGTCGAACGAAATATAATTCTTGAAATTTCCCCTCAAGCCAAGATCTGCCGTGAAGCCTTTTTCATCACTAATATCTGGATTTATTGTAAAAGCTGGGTTAACCGTACTTATATCTGTAAATGTTACAGATCGGTAGTTTTGGGAAATATTTCCGTAAAACTCTACGCTTTTACTAGCTTTGTAACTGCTTCCCAATCCGAACAAGACAAATGTGCGTTCATTCAATCGATTCTCATCAATGCGTTCATTCAAGATAACATTTCCTGCAAAATCTGTATTGATCCTGCGAAAAAATCCATCGCTCTCAGTCTTAATATATTCTAATCTGAAAGCCTGGAGTTAAGGAAAGTTTATCACTGAGATAAAATATGTTTTCACCAAAAACGGAAACGTTGAGATTAGGATAAACAAAATCATTCTGATTGCGATAATCCGGAAAATCTGCTGACGCTAGGTTAAAATCTGCATCGCTGCCGTCGCTTCCTGGTCCTTGAACGCTCGTGTTATTTGCTTTATACAACTTGCTCCCTATAAGAAACGTGGCTTTTTTATCTAGTAATTTATACCGACTTAGCAATCGCGTCTCAAAGCCATAATTGTTAAAGTCTCCCTTGATCAGATCGCGCTCCTCGTTAGAATCCACTTGACTTACCCGATTTTCTCTAAAACCCAACGCATCCCGAGACGCCGTAAGACCAAATGCGCTAAAACTAAACTGTGTTCGCTCAGAGAAAGAATGTTCAAACTTTAAATTATATAATAACCAATTCACTTGAAACCAATTGCGCGCACGATTGCTTTGAAATGGATCTTCTTCAAACATACGATCCGTTAGACCGCCTGCCTGTTGTGCTAGATAATCGAGATAAGTGATTTCGGCTGCTAGTTTTGTGTTTTCAGTAAAATCGTAACCTACGTGAGCATAAACATTTTTGGATTCAAATTCAGAATTGGGTCGGAACCCATCGCCTTTTTTGTAATTGAAGAAAGTGTAGTAACTCCATTTTTTGCTGGTCCCGCTAAGCGATGTGAAATTTGTGTACAATCCAAAACTTCCGAGTGTATTCCTAGTAATCAATTCTAACTTGCGATTGGGATTTGGCTCTTTCATCACAAAGTTGATTAACCCACCGAATTGCGTTCCATATTGTAAAGAAGCCGCGCCGCGTATCACCTGAATTTTTTGCAGACCTTCAGCAGCGGGTGCATAATAACTCTCGGGATAGCCCAGCACATCTGCGCTAATGTCATAACCATTTTGGCGGGTGTTAAAATTAGAGGTGCGATTGGGATCGAGGCCACGACCGCCTATGTTGAGTTGCAAACCTGCATCATCATTTTGGAAAATATTGAGTCCAGCCACTTGGTTGAACATCTGTCTAGCATTGTTAGTCGCGACATTTGCCATGGATTGATCCAGTAAGACAACTTCAGTCTTTTTACCGGCGTAGATTGCCGTACCTTCCACATCCTTTAATCGTTCCAGTTCAAATACTTTGGCCTTTCTAGCGGTGAGTTGCACTGCATTTAATGTCTCGGCTAGAGGTTGTAAAGCTATGTTGAACGGTGATTTCTGCTCACTTAGAAACCTGAAGTTCTAAAATCTCGTATTCTGCCGAAAAGAAAATGATGGTCAATACTTCTTCACTGTAAGTGAGTGAATATAATCCTGCGCTGTCCGTAGAGGCTAATAATCCTCCGGCTTTAGAATAAATGCGTACGTCAGCTAACGCAGTTCCTGTGGCGGCTGCGGTAACTTTACCGGTAATGGTGTGTTGCGCTTTCGCGAAAGCGGAACCTAAAAATATAATGAGTAATAAACTACAGGCCTTTAATTGTATCATCGAATGGTAATATCCAGGTTTTGTGTGAAAAGTTGTCGTTAACAGTGCATAGATCGACAGATGGGTCAACAAATCGCTGACTGCGCCTGCCATTAAGCGCCACATAACTATCAGCGTAGATGGCGATGTTTTTGTGACCCTGATTTTTAAAATGTTCTTCTAAATAATGCGCGTACTCTACAATAAAATCAGGCTGAAAGCTCATTTGTTTTTCTTGGTAGGCATTTAAAAAATCGCTGTTGGTTACTTGAAATGTTTTTTTGGTTTCTTGATCAACAACCTTAAAATTTATATAACCCACTTTGTCCATAAGCATCACTCGCCATGAGAATCTATAGCCTTCCTCGGTCCAAAATAATTCATCCTCATAAAATGCATACCTAAACGGAATAAGTAATTGTAACAACATAAAAACTGCGAGTAATGGCACGATCCAGACTTGTTGGGACTCTATCGTCAGGTACGAGTTTTTATATTTTACAGGTGTTTTGTTGAAATTCTCTTTCGCTTTAAGCTTTAGAAAAAATGAGCCTTTTAAAATTATTTTTCTCAAAAGCTCAATGATTTTCTCGTGAACCCGTGCGTCAAAAAATATGAGCGCGCCCACGATCATAATGTAGGGAAACATGCCTATGGGAAATAAAATGCGGGTGAAAACATGAAATATTACGACCAGAAAAAAGGCAAACGACCTAGTTTTTCTGTACAATAATAAAAACGGTATGGTGAGGTCGTAAATCATTCCAGACCAGCTCATGGCAAAGTGAAACCAGTTTTCCTGCAGTAAATTATTCCCGATGAGCGGCAGGTCGTATTTGGACGGCAGCCATATTTTCAACGGCATGGAGCGCAGTAGCCAGTCGGAATTTACTTTTGCCAAACCTGCGTAGAAATATACGATGGAGAGGAGTAACTTAATGATATCGATGCTCCATTTAGGAACGATTGATTTACTACCACCATTTCTCGCATCTACTGAAAATGTGCGCTGCGCTGGTAAAAAGATCATTACAAACGACAATAGACTTATAAAATAGTAGTGGTTGAGGTAGGTGGTTTTTTCAATCAATTCTATATAGGTAAAACTGAGAAAAAATATAATAATCGACCAGCGGTATTTAAATCCTAACGCTACAAAGAGCGATGCAACCGCACAAACTCCAAATAACAAATAAATATAATCACCCAAAGAACTTACCCATTCAAAACCATAGTATTTAAAGTGAAAATTAGGCTTGATATAAACCGTTTCAATCCAGCCTTTAGCCCAAAATCGAAGAATGCTTATGAACATCATAACCCCAAACCCCACACGCAAAACCGCCAGCGGCGATGCACTGGCGGTTTTGTTAAGGTAAGAGTTAATAGTTGCGGTCACGAGGAAATTAATTTTGAGTCTGTGAGTCGGTGAGTTTCAATTCCAGGCTGTCTTTCAACTTAGGTCAGCCAGCACATCTTATATCGGTCGACTGTCATTAATCTTTTAGTCTCCATCTGCATCGACATAATCGACGCTCACATTAAGTACTTGCAACATATCGACTTTGAGTAAAACTACCACTCGTTGCATCGCGTCATAAGTTAAGGTCATAGCCTGATTGTCGGTACGCACTTGATTAGATAAATTATCTTCCATTGCACTGAGCTGATCACTGGCTACTATAAACTGTGCGTTAATTGCTGAGGATAAACTGGGCTCGTTAGAAGGATCATTAGACTCAAGACTATCGGTATAACCTGCAAGGCTTGCCGTAGTTCCCGACGGATTAACAATAGAAACCCCATTGAAAAAATCCTTCACGGCTCTGAGTGATTCACTAGCAAATTGTTTAGAATAGATGTTGCTATAAAATCCCTCAACGAGATCAGGTAATGGAGCGCTAGAAAAAACGCCGGCTGGGATTCCTATTTTATTGGCTCTTAATCCTTTCTCACAATAAAAAATATAATCGTTGATCATCATATTGATTGCACTGGTGGCATTGTTTTCAGTGCTGCCTATAAATTCATTGCGGTAACTTGTTTTCCAATCGGTCAGCACGGTCGAGGTCAACTCCTTCATTCTATCGATTAAGTCCCCTAGGTAATTAAGATGATTACTTGAATCTAATTGTGTAGTGTAAGACACTAAAACGCCAGCATCAGTACTAGCAAGTCCGTATAACATATAATCCAAAGCTGGAAACCCTACGGCATCATTGTTATTTACCGCACCCAGATCGTAATTTCCATTAGAAATATTTGTAGTAATGTCCTGGACGTTTGTGGGATAAACATTCATTTGGAAATTATATCCCAGTTCCTCAGCTTTTCCTATATTATACATTTCCACACGTTGCCATGCGATGTAAGCATTCACATAGTTGATGCGCAGCTCATTTAAACTGGCTACATCTGGTTGAGCGACAAAGTTGTCTTTTGAAAGAACCAATTCATCCAGCAAACCATCCAGATTTTCAAATGAAGGAATTATTAGATTATCGGCAAGATTTGTCATCATTGCGGTGCGATCAAAGTTATCAGTGCGATCATCGCCACCGTTATCACTGCTACAGGCCAAGAGCGTAGCAGCGATAAAAAATAAAAGGAATTTTTTCATGTAATTAATTATTTTAACTAAGGAATAGGGTTCTGGTTGCTTAGAAGTTTAGTGAAATAGATTTAATTTTTTGCTTGCTCCAGAGTAAAATTGAACTGGTTAGAGATCTCTCCAGCTATCTGGTCTAAAGTTGCAGGCGTCACATCCCAAAACCCATTGCCTGCCATCAATTGGTTAAGATAGCTATCAACTTCACTTTTGGTAAAAAATGGCTGATCAGTTCCAGCGACTCTTGTGAATTGCAGGCTGTAGATAAATCCATAGGCTTCGGAAAGTGCGTGAAAAGCTTTTGCCTTATCACCATTTAGATCATCTTTTCCGTTCTGTAAATAGTAAACTGCACGTATTCCTGCAATCTCAGATATTTTAGTTTTAATGATATCGGCTTGTTGATCTCTCAAATCATATTCGCCGGCTACTATGGCAGCACGACCTAGTTTAAACGCATTATAAATATCTGCTGCGATTCCTGTAAAATCTGCATCATTATCAACACTAGAAAGATATTTGTTCAAAAAGCTATCTGCATTAAGTGCTGGATTTAAAGGATCGGTCTCAGCTCCATACAAGTAGCCAAAAGCCTCATCCCATTTATGTTCCATGTTAGTATAATTACTGCCAGTAGATAAAACTACCATATCGTTATCACGGCGGTTAGAAGCTTCATCGAGCACGGCAGGACTTAAATAATTATTCAACATTTGATCGATCATTAGCGCACCGATCAGCGATTTTGCAAAAGCCTGATTGTACTCTAGTCCTTTTGCGTTAAGGTATCTTGTGGCACCGCCACCAGCTTGTTGTAATTGTCCAGGCACTCCTGCACTTGCCGAATTAGACCAAGCAGGAAAAACCTCATTTACTTGACTAGAGATAAAGCTTTCAAGATCTGCTCGTATGGCAGCTTGATCGGTAGAATTAGCGGCAAAAAAGTCGGTACTTGCAGCAACTTTACTTCTTATGCTCTTATCTGATGCATTTAAACTGGCATCTGCGAAATTAGATTCTCCCTCGGTATGGGCAAATTGAGATAGCAACTGAACTTCCGTATTTTGAGTATAATTAAAGCTGGCAACCAGTTCTCCGGCCATTAAAATCCTTGTAGTCTGTCCGGAATAGCTCACACTGCTAGTTCCATTGCGTTCAAAGGAATAGGTTGCAGGTGTTTCAATTACCTGGGATGCAACTATTGCATTGTCATCATTATCACAAGATGTGAAGCCTAGTATTGACACGGTTGCAATTAGTAAGGTGTTATTTCTAATGTTCATTCTATTATTTTTATTTAGATCAGTTTTAAATAGTGGCGCGAATTTATTACCTTATTTAGACTGAATAAACATAACGAAGAAAATTTTACATTGAGTTTTTTTATGATTTATCCTGTAATAATTGATTTATCTTATAGTTATTTTGCTTTCGCGAAAGCGTAACTATTCATAATTTATCTATAATGATTTTGTATCATTCATATCTATGAGGCGTTGGAGAATGCTGGGCGTAAAACACATATCTTTGCGTGCAATAAAATTCCATTGCATGATCTCCCACGATTCCAAATTTATAGGTGAAGGACTTACCTATGACGATGTGCTCCTCGTACCCGCATATAGTGAGGTATTGCCCAGAGAAGTAAGTATCAAAACCAAGTTTACGCGCAATATCACGCTCAACGCTCCGGTAATATCTGCAGCGATGGACACGGTTACAGAAAGTCGTATGGCCATTGCCATGGCGCAGGAAGGTGGGATAGGGATTCTACATAAAAACATGAGCATTGAAGCACAGGCGCAAAAAGTACGTCGCGTTAAACGTGCCGAGAGCGGTATGATCCTGGATCCGGTAACGCTCACGGTAAAAGCCAGTATAGGTGATGCAAAGGCGAGCATGCGGGAGCACGGTATAGGTGGGATTCCTATTGTGGACAAAGATGGCTTTATAAAAGGTATTGTAACCAATCGGGACCTGAGATTTGAAAAAGACGATTCTCGCTCTGTGACGGAGGTGATGACTTCAGAAAATTTAATTACCGCAAAAGCCGGAACCTCATTACAGGAGGCCGAGCTGATCCTACAGGAACATAAAATTGAGAAACTGCTCGTAGTTGACGATAATAAAAAACTGATAGGACTGATCACCTTTAGGGATATTACAAAACTGACCTTGCAGCCCAATGCCAATAAAGATCAGTACGGAAGGTTGCGCGTTGCTGCAGCGATAGGTGTAACGGGAGACGCGGTTGAGCGGGCTGGAGCACTTGTGGAAGCCGGCGTGGACGCGGTCGTGATCGATACTGCCCACGGTCATACAAAAGGTGTGGTTGAGGTGTTAAAACTAGTAAAAGCTGCCTACCCAAATCTTGATGTCGTCGTAGGGAATGTTGCCACTGCCGCCGCTGCAAAATATCTTGCCGATGCTGGCGCAGATGCGGTCAAAGTCGGAATAGGTCCTGGTTCCATTTGCACCACAAGAGTAGTTGCAGGAGTTGGTTTTCCACAACTGAGCGCCATCATGGAAGCCGCCCACGCATTAAAAGGGACTGGAGTCCCGGTAATCGCAGATGGTGGGATCAGATACACGGGAGATATCCCCAAGGCAATCGCCGCGGGAGCTGATTGTGTGATGCTAGGTTCCATGCTCGCTGGAACTACGGAGTCACCGGGAGAAACCATCATTTATGATGGTCGTAAGTTTAAGTCCTACCGCGGGATGGGATCTGTTGAAGCGATGCAGCACGGCTCAAAAGACCGTTATTTTCAGGACGTGGAAGACGATATTAAAAAATTGGTCCCGGAGGGAATCGTAGGTCGTGTTCCCTACAAAGGAGACCTTAACGAGAGCATGACCCAGTTTTTAGGCGGTCTGCGCGCTGGAATGGGTTATTGCGGAGCTAAAGATATAGCTGCCTTAAAGGAAAATGGACAATTTGTAAAAATCACTTCGGCAGGAATGAATGAAAGTCATCCTCATGATGTTACAATTACCAAGGAGGCGCCTAATTATAGTAGGTAGGGGAAAATATTAGAGAATAGAAAATAGAGAATAGAGGAAAGAGGAAATACAAAGAGGAAAGAGTGAAGATTTTAAATTGAGGCAACATGTTAACCTTTGAGAGTTTCGTAGAGGAGAAGCACTGGCAACCGCAAAGGTTTTTTCGAAGTTGAATTGATGATAGTATATGAAAGCAAGAAACTGAAAGATGAAAAGCTTGTCAAAAAATGAATACACTTGATGAAATTTTACAAACCTTATGAAGCTTTTAATAGAACTCTTTTTACATTTAAATCATTACCATGAAAATAATTTGCATAGGTCGTAATTATTCAGAGCACATTGCCGAGTTAGGCAACGACCGCCCTACTGAACCCGTTGTGTTTTTAAAGCCAGACACGGCTCTCTTATTACAAAAACAGCCTTTTTTTATTCCTACATTCAGTAATGATATTCACCATGAGGTTGAGGTAGTTGTTCGAATAAATAGAATAGGAAAACACATCGAGCACAAATTTGCGCACAAGTATTATAATGAGATAGGACTAGGACTGGATTTTACAGCCCGCGATGTGCAGCAGGAATGCAAGCGACTGGGAATGCCCTGGGAAAAAGCCAAAGCTTTTGATGGAGCCGCTGTTATTTCCAAAGACTTTATTGATAAAAAAGAATTAGGGGATTTGAACAATCTAGATTTTCAAATGTATAAAAACGATGTGCTTCAACAAGATGGATCAACATCACACATGTTATGGAATATTGATGAAATCATAGAATACGTTTCTAAATATTTTACTTTAAAAATAGGCGATCTCATATACACGGGAACACCGTCTGGAGTTTCTCAAGTTAAAGAAAATGACGTTCTGAGGGGAGTACTTGCTGGACGGGAAATGTTTGAGATTAAGGTGAAGTAGGATTTCAACGGTGATAGAACAAAAATGTGAAATAAGAGGTACGGAGAAGTAAGAAGGGAAAAGGAAAAAAGAGGAAGGATTTTATATGTATCAGTATCCTAACTTTTGAGGTTTTACAGAGCAGAAAGGAATACAACCGAAAAGATATTTGCCAGATTGATTGAGGGCAGTTATCGAAAGGTGTAAACAAGAAATTTGGATGAATATTTTAAGTAGAAAATCATCATATTCTCTGATTTTACTGACAAGGGATGAAGGGCTATGCTAAGTAGTTGAACTGCAACTCCAGTAATACAATACAACCAAAAATAGCCTGCTACAGTTGTTATTTATGAAAGAAAATAAAATCGAACGACTAGAACAGGAAATCGCAAGATTGAAAGCTGCACTGGAGCAGGAGAAAAACCGACTTTCTCAAGTTGACTATGGCTTGACCTGGCTTGACGTAAAAGAACCCCTTGAACAAGAGCTATCTGCCAAAACACCAATTTTAAAGGAAATTAAAGGCAAAGAATTGGGAAAAACCCAAGCTCCCACTCATGAGTTATTTGTAGGAGATAATCTTCATTCTTTAACCTGTCTCGCAGCTGAGAGACCACGGTCGGTTGATGTTATTTATATCGACCCGCCATACAATACGGGATCATTACAATTTCAATACAAGGATCGAAGAGTAAAAAAGACCTTTCCAGATGGGAGTAAGGTTTCAGAAAATGATGCGTTTTTGCACAATGACTGGATCTCGTTCATGTCCAAAAGATTAGAACTTTCTAAAAAATTACTCGTTGAGACTGGTTGCATTTTTTTAAGTATCAACGAGTCAGAATATGGCTCGCTCAAATTACTTTGTGATAAAATCTACGGAGAGTCTAATTATATGACCACTTTTACCGTAAAGGTGCGGCATGAAGAACGTATTCTCAAAGGGGATAAGGACTATCACGAGACTACAGAATTGTTGTTATTATATCGCAAATCTCCACAATTCAAAACGATCAAGCGTGAGCTCGATAACACTTCCATCGAAAAGTATGTGTACTCAGTTAAGGAATTAAATGCAGACCCAAAAACAATAGTACTCGATGGAAAAAAGGTAAAGGTTTTCGAGCCTGGAGAGTATGAAATTGTAAAACACCAACCCTTAAAAACTGGTCTGCAAAAAATAAATATTCGCGGTTCTTTAAAAGAAGGAAACAGTTCGGGACGCTTTCACATGAAGCATTTTGAACGTTTAAAAGATAATTTTGAAGTGTTGTACAAAGTTCCTGATATGGGTGATGATCATTTGGATCACAGATATTTTCTCTCCAGGAAGTCAGCTTCAAATCTCAACGGATTCTATTTTCAGGGAGTCCCATTGAACAGAAAACAGACTAAAATGATACCGCACGCAAATCTTCTTGATTTTGAAGAAGACTTTAATAATGTAGGTTATGAAGGTGGTGTAGTTTTTAGAAACGGTAAAAAGCCGGTCAATTTTTTAAAACACATTCTTGCGTTGGGCACGGATAAAAAGGATGCCGTGATTTTAGATTTCTTTGCTGGTAGCGGTTCCACGGGTGAAGCAGTTATTCAGCTCAATCATTTGGATGGAGGTAATAGAACCTGCCTTTTGTGTACCAGCAACGAATCAAACATTGCCGAAGAAATTACCTACCAGCGGTTGAAAAACGTGTTGCAGGGATATACACTTACCCGCAATAAGAAGTCGATTTTATTCCAAATTAAGCTAACTGCCAGACTTGTCCTGGAAAATGATGCAGTTCAGGAAGCTTACGCGAAATTTCTATCTAAAAAGTTTCAAGATCAATACGATAAGATCACTAGCGAAGTAAAAAATGACCAATTCACTATTTATGGTTGGCATCTTAAAAATACCAAGACTCCAGCTATGAAGCAAGGGTTAAGGTTTTATGAGACGGGATTTGAATGACATTGAGATCGAAAATTAAGATTGATAAACTTGCTGGACATGAGGTCATTAATTACAAACGTTTTTAAGACGTGCTGAGGATTAAAGATTCCAAATTCCAAATGGTTGCCAACTCATAACTGATTTTTTTTTAACTTCATCCCATGGAATATCCACGGTTTGAGAATAGCCAACACTTCTTGGAATATGCATTGCTCTTTTTGTACCACCGTTTAATCGTTGAAGGTGTTGAGCAGTTGAGTTTTATGGAATATGCGGATTTTGGATTTACCGAGAAAAGAGTGTTACAGTATAATCAATGGATTGAAAATGATAAAAAAGATAGGGAACTCATTGAAAATTGGCTGCGCAGCCACAGAGAAGAATCTCTCGATTTCAAGGCGCGCTGGCACATAGATTTTCATCCCAAACCCGTGCTCTGGGATGATCGCAAAAAAACCGAGTATTTCACTAGACAATTAGAAGAAGCCTTCTTATTTGAAAATTACATTGCAAATCTTTTAAAAGATCAATTCAATATGGAAATAGGGGCGTACATGGACGCTCAAGGTCAGTACGATCTAGGTGAAAACGCGTTGGGCATCGAAATCAAAAATGATAAACTCGTTCAAAAAACGCGTAATCTATATATTGAATATGAGGAAAAATCCAATTCCAATAATAATAAGTACGTATCTTCTGGAATTCTGAAAAATGATAATACTCGATATTTTCTAATCGGTACAGCTCAAGAATTTTACATTCTTCCTAAAATCAGGCTTTTAGAAATCTACCAAATGACGTTAGATGGCAAATTAAAAGGTAGGACAAGATTGGTTCAAATAGCCACTTCCAAAGGCGTTCTATTACCTTTAAAGTATTTCGGTAAAGAATGTATCTCTATTGAGCAAATGGTATCAGAAATTAAGAATCAATAATCTCGTCATAGCTACATATTATGAAATTGTAATCGAACTTTGATCGGCGATTAATCCTTCGGTCTTGGCTTTTAATTTTTTTGATCATTTATATCTTCCTAATTATTCCCTCCACATTTGACATTACTTTTATAGCATTGATTCACATAAATTTGATTCTCCATTAGAATTTTGACTCATTATTCCAATATGCGCGTATTGATTAAAACTAAAAACTAACTTACTTACAACCTTATATATGCCATGCCATTTTTTGGTACATATAAATTTTCATAAATACTTTTTAAGTTATTGTTGATCAAACAGTTTATGTTTTCTCATAAATAGGAGACATCGTACAAATTATTTAGATTATATCTGATTTACTTACTCAACGAAAGTTGATTTCCGAGTTTAACTAGCAGCTTTAAGACTATCTTTACAGTAAATTCCCACTAATCAACTAATAAATTTTTAATGAAGGTTTTAAAAGTTAAGTCACTTCCCATTAAGGATGTAATCACAAACCTAGCAGATGAGCTCAACACCACCTGCACTGAGGATTGCGAGATCTACTCCATGGATATTCCCAGTAAGTATGGATCTGGATACGTCGTTGGAGCAAATTTTCCTAATGGGGTGGCATGGATTCAGTACATGTGTTCATTTCACGAGACTACAGAGATACACTTCACCGTGGATAAAATTCATCCTTTAAAATTGCTTTATAATCTGGGAGCTTCGATAACACATAAATTTCATAATACGGACAGTAAGAATGAATTTCACCGTTTTCAAAATATCGTGGTAGCCAGCAATCAACATCATGGTCATATTCTTACATTTAAGGCAAATGTTCCCATACGACTCAATAGTGTGGAGATAGATCGGGATGTTTTCAATGAGTGTTGGTCATGTGATATCAAAGATGTCGATTCCTCCTTAAAAACGGCCATTGCAGATAAGGGAGCTAGCGTGGAACACTATATTACCGGCTCTTTCAGTTTAAAGATCGCCCAGGTCTTTCAATCCATTAAAAGTTTCAATCACCAGCACTTGATCCGGAAGATGTTCCTGGCCTCAAAAAGTTTTGAATTAATAGCACTACAACTACATTATGTACTTGCTCCCGATCTAGATCAAAACAAGACCAGATTTGAGACCCTGGAATTGTTCAGTCAGATCGAGATGCTTTTGGAGGTTGATCTCAGTACCTACAGCACGGTAAGGGCACTTTCTAGCCACCTAGGCATTTCAGAGGCAAAACTCCAAAAGATTTTCAAGGAGCATACCGATAAGACAGGTAACGAATTTATCAAAGAGAAGCGCATGGAAACAATAATCGACTATCTGGAAAATACAGATTTGGGAATAGGCGATATTGCCAAAATTGTGGGAATAGACAGCTCCAGTTATCTCAGCAAAATTTTTAAGGAGCGTTTTGATATCTCTCCCATCGGTTACAGGCGTCAGCAATCAAACCATCAAATACGATAAATTTTGAATTAAAACATCAGTAGTAATGTCAAGGCTTTAAGAAAATGTTGCTGATAAATTGCGATAGAAGAGCCTCTGTACGACATCTGTTTTTAATTTTAACTATTTCTAAACAAATTGGCTCAATATAAACACAGAAATTTAAAGATTCTGTTTTTCAGTTATTTATAAAGTAATCCATATTATATTTATTCCGAGCAGATTGTGTCAATTAGTATTAAGGCAAGCTATCTTATATCATTACTCTCACACAAGTATTGAAATTTATTAAGTTTCAGGATCTGGAGCGCTCCATCACTCAAAGGGAACACCCTCTGTAGTAAATGAAAAGGATTTGTTGGCTAGACCACCTATCATAATCGCCTGAAATAATGGATTCAGCTTTTCATCACCATACCATTCGATCACAAAGTTTGCTCCAGATCCTCCGCTATTATCTTGTTCATCCACTACGTATTCTATAGTTTCAAAAGTATCCAGGTATATTGGAGAGTCTAGGTATTTATAGATTAATTTTCCTTCGGTATTATAATAGTCTATTCTTGAAATGAACAAAGTATCCGTTTCACTCGTGTTATGGATGCTTAGGGTAGAAGTTAGGGAAGTACGCGTGTTCCGTGTGCTCTGATATATGTTGGCATAAACTGGTACATAAACCTTTTTGGTTGGATAAAGACTATCTGTTTTTTTAGCTCGTTTTATAACAAGATTATCTTCTTGCGGTATTGAAATTTCATCATTGGGTGTAGTTTCCTTACAGCCTATTAGTAAAAAGACAAGTGATATTAAAATAATCTTGATCAATTTCATAATGACATTTTTAAAATTAATGTTTGCTCTATGTACTATCCAAAGTTAACTAGGATAACGGTAGCTATTGACCACTATGTAAATTTAAAGTTGTCCGTTCTTAATAACTCAATTAACTAGTCGGTATTTCTACCTGCATATAACGGTCATATATATGGCTCGTAGTGTGCAAATTAGCGGTAAATTTTCGGTTAAGCACGAGCCAAAATCTTTAATTTTTTAATTATCTTTTTTCTCAATAAGCCGAATTATCCGCCACGGCGGAGGCGGACTTTCAAATATGATTTAACTTAGTTTAAGCAACTAATCAGCTATGAGCTATATACGGTGTTGTGTGTATATAATCGCAAAAATCAAATGCCCGCCATTACAATACCAAACGACCGCTAAAATATAATTTTACCAACCATTATCCACACCTCGCTCAGGTAACATTAATAAATCAGGTTTAAAAATATCTTTAACCTCAGCGGATGGCTCAAAAGTACTGACATCATTTGATTGGGGAGTTTTGATAATAATGCCCCTTAAAACATCGTTTAAAGCCTGTTTAAACAGCTTCATCCCCATGGGTAATAAATGATCCCGCCAAAGTTCTTGAGCGGCTTCTTTTGGTTTCAAAGAATATAATTTGGGAGCAATCCAACACCAGTCCTGATAAGCTATATCGCCTCTATCAATTCCAGCATTGAGCCAAAAGATTGTACCACCTGTCACACAGTCCCTCATACGTATAGCCCACTCAATCGATGAACGCCCTCGATGCCTAGGCAATAGGCTAGGATGATATCCTAGCCAGCCCAGTTTTGTTTTATAGCGCGTAGCCCTTCCGATATAATCGAAGCTATGCGCCGTTATCCCTAAATCAACTCCTTCCGGCATCGTATCACCGTTAAGCATTCCAGCCGGGATAATGGGCACTCCCCATAAAGCGGCCTGCTTACCGAGGTACTTATCCCCAATCGGGCAACAAACACCAATAATCTCAATTCCATTGATTTTGCGGCAGAGGTCAAAAACCTCTCCCGCAAAATATTTCTGACCCGATATAAATACTTTCATACTCCTAAATATTTGAATGCCTGAACGGCTCTAAAGTGACCCCCATAGCCAGTTTTTGGAACTTTTCTTGTTCCGTTTTTTTTCAACATTCCTTTTCCCGTTTTTTGCATCGATTCCATACTTCTTTTCTTTTTTGATCCGTAAAGCGAGGCGTTTGTCTGTACCCACTCTCCAGATCTCCTTAAATAATGACAGAGTTGAGGATGAGAAGTGTGGAAAAACGTATGAAGTTTTTTATTCTTTCTTCCATTTCCTTCAAGGTGATATTGCATCACATATTCTAAAAACTTTGTCCCCACACCCGCGCCCTGCCATTCGGGCATTACTACTAATCGTGTTGCACGATAGGCGTTGGCCGTAAATAGTGGGCATACTGCCACATGAGCAACTAACTCACCACCTACCACACCCACAAAATATTCAGCTGCTGGAGGGTGTGCTAACTTTAAATAATAATGTGGCTCAAAAAATTTCCAGTAACTTCCGTTTGTCTTGAAAATTTCAAGTTTGATCTCGGGTCGTTTTTGGACTTTTTTTTTACCGCCCCAGTGGCAGTATCATAAACCCAATCAGGCTGCAGCCACTCAATTACATCATAGTGACAGCTCAACAAAATTGCCTGAGCGCCTTTTTTTCTACGCCATGACTTAGAAAATGCTCCCGCTCCAATTTTTGCAATTTGCCTATCGACCACGCTAGTAAACTCATCAATAACGACCCTATCCTCGTCAGAGGCCATCAATCTTGCAAGTCCAGCACGGTATTTCTGGCCATTGCTCAATGACTTAAATGGTTTGAGCCATGACGGAACATCCCCTAGACCTACAGCAGCGAGAGCACCAGTAACGTCATCTAACTTTCCATCAGGAAGTATGGCGTCTATGATGGGTTGATCTGTAGGCCAGCCCCTATACAAATCATGAATATTGATATCATTCCAAACTTTCCTTCCAAGGCTAGTTTTTCCAGATCCCGAAGGCCCTACTATCAAACCGATTTGCCAATCACCGCTCTCGACCGGCAATTCAGCAACATGCTCAAATCTATCTCCTCGTTCTGGATTAAATAAGCTCTTGACTTTTTGCGCTCTAAATGTTTTATAATCTTTGCATTTGTGCTTTACTTGGATTTTCATACGCTTACTACTTTTAGATCATTAAAACCCATTTTCTTTAGGCGATCAAACACCTCTTTTTGCTCTACTTCGCTACTACACTTCACGATTACAGCATGTTGCTCCTTGTAATTAAATTTGCTCATATATTTCACTTTTTGATTAACTTTGTATCTCCAACACATAAGAATGCCATGAACCCACGTGAGGTACTCCCTCGGTCGATGGTGCATGGCATTGTTGTTTTTGTGTGTTGGAACTCAAAAAGCCGAGGGTTTTTTAACCCCCCATTAATTTACGCTGTTTAGATACTGGTATTTAAAGTACCGTCTGGATTATACCAATTTACCGTACCACCTCCATTAATTACCCATTGAAATGTAGCACTGGGATTTCCAGCGTTGGATGTTTTTTGGTCTATATGTGCGTGAACTACTAAGTTAGAAATATTCATTCCAGACAATAAAATATCAACTTGGTTATCTATTCTTTTACAGCTCCTTAAATCTAGTTCTCGAAGAGAATCACATTGTAACCAAGTGTTGCTCACATCGCTCCCTACCATTCCAGTACAGTTGGGAATTATACACCTGGTTAATGAGCTGTTTTTAAAAAACGTGATTCTACCGTCAAATGTTCCTGTAACATTATTTAATACTACCTCTTGCAATTGGCTGCATTCTCTGGCCGCCTGTGAGGCTATACTCGATGCGTTTGGGAAAGGATTATTTTGAATAATACTATTTCTAAATAGGTTGAGAACCCCTGTAAAATTTGGATACGTAGTCCCACCGGTATATCTATATTTACCGCCTATATTATCTTGACCAGCGGTCAAGATACCTATCGTGGAATCGCCATTAGCACCATTAAAGTAGATTCCAGAAGAACTGGTGGCCATAAGTGCTAAAGCGGCGTTACCTAAACTCGTAACATTAGGAATCCTTAATTTGGTAATTTTTTCCATATTTCTTAGACCCTCATCAGGAATAGTGGATACTCCATTCAATTGAAGCTCCCTTAAATTTGATAAAGAAAAATTCCTTGCGCCACTTATTCTAACATTATTTTCAAGGTCTATAAATGAAATTATATTATTGCCTATCAGTTGTTGGGTTGCCGTAGGAGTATTACCATAACCATTATTTGCATAATTAGTTAAAAGCATATCTCCATTAATATTTATGTGAAGTTCGTCGCCCACGCTTTTAAACAGTCTTACATTATTCTTAGCAGAACCTGATGAATCTTCAAAGAATTGAGCTTGGGTAACAATCCCGCCTAGCCCCTTGACTATGAGGTTGGGCTTGTAATCCCTTGTTCTCTGAGTTGATATTTTAAACCCCTCTTTCATTATAAGACTTCTTTAGTTACAGTCCAGACCACGCCACCGTTAGAACGCCCTCTGAGACCTACGATCATGACTCTATTATTTTCCCATTCAGTAAAAGGGAATCTCTTAATATTGTTAGAACCCGTGACCAAATTATTGTATTCACTTTCTGTCATGTTGGTAGTTTGTATTCTAACAGTCGCGCTGCCTCCGAGAACTACATTGACAGGATTTATTTGTTTGATATTAGCAGCTGTAATATCATTGACGTAATTATTACCATAACAATTAACTGATACCTTGCCGTAATCTGCATTTTGATTATCCGTGATAATTGTAGATGATCGTGGTGTATGCTTTGCAAATTCAAGAGCTTGAGGCTCACTAATTTCTTTTTGGGAGTCTGGTATGTTATCAACTTGGCCTAAGCCTAAATCTGCTTTTGAAACACCATGAGGGTTGCCACCTGCTTGCTGGCTATGTTCATAGGCCGCGTTTCCATGATCACCCCTATGGGCAGTTGAACTGGTGGTGCCAAGTGTAAGATTGCTACCACTCCCTGGGTCATCTACGTAGGACGGTAATTGGTGGGAAGGGATTTTACCGTTTTCATCCAGATCGGCAACTCCATTGGGAACACCCTTTTCGATATTTTGGACAGCACCATCTACCTTTTCCTGATAGTTATTAGTGAAATCATTTGTACTTAATCCCTTGCCGTCGATCTTATCCACCTTTCCATTAAATTGGGTGGCGTGGGTATCGGTATCGTTGATGTGGCCATCAATATAGGCTCTGTCTGCCTTACCATTTAAGTCGCTCTGAAGGTTGTTGACTTTAGATTGAGGTATGAATTCATCCTTATGCCAAAAGCTATCGAATAGAGCCCAAAATTGCGCCTGAGTAGGTCGCTCACCGGTTCTGAACCAGTTTTTAATCGTAGATATAATTGTCTGTGCCATTATCCCTTAAATTGAATGAATATCATTACATAGTACGGCGGGCGGTTCTCATGAGCCTCACCACCGCCCGCATTGTTTACATTTAATGTGTGACTGTGAGAACCGGCTGATCTACCTTGCTGTCTGTTTCGATTGTTGTTTTCGATCCTAAAATGAACGCCACTTCCTCCAGTATCTGATTCAGCAGGTACGCTATGAGTGTGGCTACCGTCGGTGCTCGTTGTACCTTCATGCCCGTGTGATGGCATTTGATTTTCAGTAAGGGCGACCTCCCGCAACCCACCCGTATTTCCAGCGGTATCATAAGCTGGATCATTGGGATCATGACCTACCACAAATCTTGATCTTAGGTCAACCGTTCCGTTTTGTCCATCACAGACAAACCATCCATTGGGGATGGAGTTGAGATCTCCTCCGTACATGGTTATCGTATCCACAGGAACTAAGGCTCTTTGCATCACCTTCAACGTGTCCAGGCGTTTGAAATTTGCCCACGGATAAGATCCACTACCAGAACCGAAGCCCACCCATCTTTCAGTAAAAACAGGACGGCTCTGACCATTTTGGAAAGTGCGGTTAATTACATTCTCAAAAATCCTAACGTCCGCTGTACTTACGCTTCCGCGAAAGCGATAAAGCTGACCGCCTATCGCGACCACACCGTCGCCTATATTATTTCCAGCCTCCACACAACCGCTGATGATGGTCAAGTCTCCCGCAAGTCCACCCAAAGCAGAAAATATCCCGAAGGCTTGCTGTAAAAAGGTAAGGGATCCAGTCTCAAAACGATATCCTCCAGTCTGTTCAAAATTTGCTGTATTCATATTTCATTAATTAGGTAACGCTTACTGGCCAGCCTGTAAAAGTCCACTAGTGCGCGTAGTTCAAAGTTGCTTATCTGTGCTATCGATGCCGGAACATTAACTATAAAATCTACACCGGTATCTCCCAGCTCTTGGGACGTTCGGATATAGATATGACCCAAGAAAACCGGGCGTTGCTCACCGTGGGTAAAAATGTAGGTCGGATCGTGGTTCTCTCCGGTTGGATTTATATAGATACGCCTTAGATCAGGATCAAAGCGATCGTTGAGCGCTCCCTCCATATAACACACCTGGCCATTGTGAGCCATTGCGTAGACATTTGCATTCCTAAAGGTATCCCAATCCTCAAAAATTGTCTTAATAGGCTTCAGTATGGCGTGCAACAACGCATACACCAGAGGTCGCTGTACCAGTCCCGGTAATAGTAGCGCGGGTAGTTTAGATATGTTGAAATCATACCACATATTCAATTCCATAGGGGGCGTCAAGGCCGTTATCTGCTATTTTATAGTAGCCGCTTTCTGGCAGCCTTTTTACATCAAGCGGAACTGGAACACCGTAAGCCTGAGCTTGAGGGTCAATCCATGCCGTCGCTATGTTGATGGGGTGTGCTATTAGAACACCTTCAACCAACTGCAGCTTATCCACTAGGGATTGAATCACAAACTCGCCATCAAAGGGAAGCTCAAGTAAAAAATCATTGATCGCCTCTATTACCGGTTGAATACCAGTCCTGATATTTGTACCATTGGCGTCTAATACCAGAGGATCACGATAGATCTTCATTCCAATGTACAGCAGATCCGGCTCGTAGTTGATCAGGGTAAGCGGTATTCCCGCATATCTAAATCTTTCTATGTACTCCTCAACGGCCTCACGCTGTGCCTGTGTGATGGGAGCAAGCTCGCCGCCTGATTCTCCCGCTATTTTAAGGATAACACGGCTCTGATCATCGGCCTCGGTAGCCGCGCTGTATCTTATGATCCTACTATTTTCAATTTCTGCGTCGGTCGCGCCGGCATTATTATATTCGTCACTATCCGGAAGTAGGTTAAAACCAAACTGGAAGCGCAAAAGCTTATCGCGGTACCAGGCAAGCCGTCCACTTTTTTGATTGTACAGCATTTCGGTCAGCTCTATTTTGTGCTGTCCGAAAAGAAGCTCCAGAGTGTAAACCGCAAAAGCTACAATGTCAAATAAGATGTTCTCAAGGCTCAGGATGCTAAATTCTGCCTGAAAGCTTGAGCCTACGGTGAAGCCGTATTTTTCGGCCACCAGAGCGTTCCTCATGAACTCTGAGGTAATAAGTGTTTTGATTTCTTGTCTACTTCTCATGATGCTATAAAGTCTTGGCCTACCGCCATGGAGCCTATTCCGTTAAGTGGTGTCGCGGCCACATTATCATTTTTGGTAATGGCGGTAGCTGGCTGAAATTCAATAAACAAATCCGTGATCGCTCGCAATACCTTGCCAGCCGGTTTGATCTCCTCAAGCGTCTGAAGCTCCTCCGTCTGGCTCTTGCCATTCAATAGGCTCATGGCAAAGGCATTATCCATTGAGCCAGTTCCCTCGATGACCATATCATAAAAAGTCTGTCCGCCCTTAACCTCCATAGTCTGCTTTTAGTTCAAAGGGTTTGCCCTCGTAGAAAACTAGTTTGCGCACGGTCATTCCATCCTTTACCAGCTCCTCTTTAATACTGTGCCTATAATTCAATAGTTCATCATCTAGTATGGCATCCTCGATACCCACGCCCAGATCCGGTCTAAATTTCCACTCACCCTTTCTGGTAATTAATATTAACGCCTGGTTCTGGTGGAGGGTACTGCCCACCACCATACCATGAGTGATCCTACCGGAACTATCCCGTTCAACATCCACTTTGATATCCATCTGCCCACCCTCGTTCAAGTGATCATTGAGCTGTATGCCGGTATCCTTTCCCATCAGTTAAGGTTGCCGTTAAAAATTCCCGCAACTGGATCACCAGATGCGGTCAACCCATTCACATAAACAATGGCAGCATCCCGCACATAAGCATCGATGGCATCAGCCATTCGCTCCGCATACTCATCATCAGCATTTGCCTCGCGCGTGCGCATATCCGTTAGGATTTGCTTGATGTTGTTTTTTAAACTGATCTTATCTAGTGGCATCTTATTTCAAAACTTGGTTAATACGCAATTCAAGCTCGCTTAAAGTCAGTATGGTTGGAGGTAGCGGTGTTCCACTCGGGCCTGTAGGTGTACTTACCGTCAACTCCCTGACCATCTGCAACATATCCGTCCATATTTTGTGGAGGGACTCCTGACCGCTTTTGATACTTACCTTGCCGTCGCCACCGTCCGCTATGACCTCCAGCTCGTTCTGCTTAAATTCAATTTTTTCGACCTGGTCTACTTTGATCACGGCAAGGTTGTCCACCTTGCCCGTCAGGCTCTCAACCAGTACTTTGCTATTCAATGAGGGCGTGATCTTGAAATAATTACTTTGGCCGTGATTTGTGGCCATAAGCCGCACACTGTCCACTTCAAGGCCTGAATTACCCGGCAGGCGCACCGTACAGGACTCGCCCTCTATGGAAACCACGGTACAGGGAATTGGAAGATTGGGATTTAAACCAATGATCTCGCGTAATTTTTCCTTGATCTGTTCCGGTGTTGCCATCAGCTTAATTTTATACTTGGGGTAACTGTCCTTTTGCCACCGCTACTACTTATACTCGTTACTACACTTTTTACATAATATCTGCCGTTCTTGTCGGGATAGTCGGCATCCCTAATTTCTGCGCTGTAGGTAGGTCTACAAACTGGAATTAACCAGGCGTCAAAACTTCCCTCGTAGCCACCACCGCTACGCCTTGTGAGTTCCGACTCGGCGATGCGCCTCATGCTGGCCTCATCCATACTACTTACCTTGAGGTTGACCTGATCCCCACCGCTTGATCCAGCTTTAACCTGTTTTACATTTCCCGCCTGGTCGGTACTCTCCACGGTAATTTCAAAAGTCCTATCCACGCCGCTTTTCCACTCAAGACTGCTGGTCTCTACATTTTCCTGAAGGCTATAAATGACATCACCGCCCTTTTCCAGATATGGTGGATGGCAGTGAAGCGTTTTGCTGGCCATATCAAAGTAGATCATCCCCTTACTCTCCTCCTTTAATTTCTTCAGAACAACAAATGCGGTCGCCTGATAGATTGTAAATTTCTCATATTGGAGGTCGTAGGTACAATTAACTGTGTAGCCGTTTCCCAGCTCCGTGCATAGGTAGGTTAGCAGCTCTGTCATCGAGGTGTTTTTGAACTGCCTATCCTTTACGCTTTCGCGAAAGCGGAACAACTCATCCTCGCACAGGATCTTGAGGCTGTGATCCTGTACCACGACCTCACGCACATAACCCATAAATTCATCCTGCAGGTCATTGTTATAGCCAAAGCGGATCGACACCTCACTATGCCTCCCTACCTTTTGTTCCAGGTCTAAAACCCTATTGAGAACAGCCTCAGGCAAAGTAATGATGGCCATATCGGCAAGGTTGTCCACATCGCTGGTTATCTCACAGCTATCCAAAACGCCCAATCTATAGAGCTGGCCGTTCGTCACAAATGATATGTCCCAATCGATATTGTAATACATCAGCTCTTGAGAATTAAGTCATAGTTCATATCACTATATGCCTTGATTTCGTAGGCCTGTACATTCTCGCCTTTAGTAAATGGGAAAGAATAGCTTTCCACCACAATGTGATTGATACCCAAGATATACAGGGGCTGGCAATAGACTGTAATACTTCCAGCATGTCGTAAATATTCCATCATACGCACCATATCCTCCTCGGGATAGCAATCATTCACGCTACCTTTCAAGATAGAGCCGTAGAGCGCTCCGGTAATAGTGATTTCATAGTCATCTACAGACCAGCGCTCTTTAATCGTACCGGTAAACTGCTTAGGACTTGAAGTGTTTTCCGTGGAAGGGCTGCCGATCTTGGCGACGTTGCGCCTTACGATCGTGTTTACCGCTTCACGCTTACCATGGGTTCATAGGGCAATAGCCATTTTGCCCTTACCGGTCTCAAATTCCAGAGTAAAGAACTGGCCATCCCGTCCCGGTTGCTCACTGTTCTGCCATAGGTTAGGTCGTGACTTTGCCATTACCTCAGGGACATAGGGATTTGTTCCCGTAAATGGCACAAAGGGACGTATAGGCCCTACGATCTTCATCAGCTCGTTTTGAACCGCACGCATGCTCTCTGGTTTGCTCACGCCCGAGCCTACCAGGGCCGCGTATAATATGTCCCTTTTTTCCATCATGATGTTGAGGCCATTGCAAGTACACGTAACATCGCATCTGCGGTATCCGCTTCCATTTGTTGTGAACTTTCCTTAAATCCCTTTCCGTGTATGTTTAAAACTCCTATCAGATCCTTTAGCTGGATATTGACCGTGGTACTTTTGCTACCTCCAGTTGCAGTGGCCTCATTGGTTTTTTTTCCATTAGAGTTGCCGCCCTTGCCGCCCCCATTATCTAATTCAGTTCCGTAACCGGTCACACCGGGAACTAATGGCGGTTCTATACCATCAGATGCTCCCTCGGTTTCGGTTTCCTTATCTTCCTTCCATTTTAGGGATGCACCGGCCATAGCCATATTACTGGCACTCTTGGCGGCATAATCGGCAGCTCTTATAGCCGTCCACGATGCTTTTTTTACGAGCCTCGGTATCTTGATTGATTTGCTCGATCATGGCCTGGTTCTCGCTGCTATCTCCGATACCCATGGCCTCCTTGAAATTGTACCAGCCCAATTTGATCATGTTGATCCCCATCATGATCCCGTTGACCACGGTATTGAAATTAGCCTTTACACCTTCAACCCAAGCTAGAAAGGCAAACTTTGCACCTTTGAGTGTGTAGTCCCATGCTGTTCCCCAACCCTCTACATTGCTAACGAGCCAGACTATTCCAGCGGTAAGGGCAGCGACTCCGGCAATGATTAAACCGATCGGGTTTGCGTTTAAAGCAGCATTTAGAAGCCACTGCGCCCATGTCCATGCCTGAGTAGCCGTCGTGGTAATGAGAATCATAAGGCCTGCATCTTGGTGGCACTCGTGACGAACTTGATCATGGTTCCCATCCCACTCATCAGCGGTATAAGGTTACCCACATCACGAGCCACATCCCCCAAGGCTCCCACATAACCCATTACGCCATCAGTGGCGTTGAACATGGAAATTTTAAAATCATCAATTTTGTCGTTAGGCGGGCTTGTTTCTCAGCTGGGCTTTCCATTACCGTAGCAGCCTGTTCGTATGCCGTATTCGTATCTTGGATGGCCTCAGTCAATCGTTCCTGTTCACTAATCCCATTTACAAGCGCGACAGCTGCATTACTGTTTTCCTTTCCAAAAAGTTTGGTTACCAGTGCGCTATCGTTCATGATCCCCTTGAGGGGCTTCAAACGATGGAATGATAGGGATTTATCTCCTAGAATGTTTATATCCACACCAGCAGCTCTAAGTTCATCCTGTGCGTCTTTGGGTAAAAATCTACCTTGAGAGAGAGTGGCAAGTGTATTTCTAAGCGCGACACCGCCCTCACTACCTTTTTTACCGGCTTTATCCAGTACCTGGATGGCCGCTGCGGTTTCAGCAAATGAAACGTTTGCTGCCTTTGCTGCCATACCGCTTTGCTCTAGGGCTTGTTTTTGTTGTGGTAATTCTGCGCTTCCCTCTTTGGCAGCTGCCGCCATGATGTTCATCATGCGGGACATTTCCTCGCTTGCCTGTGTAGGATCATCCATGGATATCCCATACTGGTTCATTGCAGTGGTAAGAACTTCCGTAGCCGCAAGCGTATTGCCACCCATGGTTTTAGAAAGTGTGGAAACACTATTACCCATCGCCTGAAGGGCTTTGGGCTGTTTGGCTATTTCTGGGGATAATTGGGAAAGTAGTAATTTATAAGACTCGACGCTTTAGAAGCATCGCCTCCAAAAGCCCTGGCATTATCTCGAGCATAGCCCTCGACTTCTTTGAGTCGTTGACCGGTCAGTCCGGTTATGGCCTCGAGGTCGGCCATGGAGCTACTTAGCTTCAGACCTGGTTGCGCAATCGAATTTAGACCATCGGCAACATGGCCGATGTTCTTCACAAAGCTATCCAGGGCGACCCAAGAAGTGAGTTTCTGGTTCATCTCCTTGTGCGCTTTTTCCATACCCTCGCGCACCTTGGTAATGTTATCGTCAACATTGTTCAGACGCTTGTTCATAGCATCAATGCCGGCAGTAATACTGTCGGCATTGCTTTTTAAAGTTTAACTCATATTGTAGCGTCTGATTGCTCACTCCTTGGGTCGTTCTAGGTTACGTATATACTCCAGCTCACGCACTTTGGCCGCCCATTCCTGATTGCTGAGGCTGTCGGATCTTCTGATCCCCATATAATACATCAGCTGGGCGTTACTGATCCGTATTGTTTCATTAGGGTGTACCTCCAACCTCTGAGACTTCCAGCTCTACCTCCTCGGCGTGCATTAATTTTGAGATTTGTGGAGCGAGACCCATGAATATGGCGTCATCGGTCTTTATCTCCTCATCACCGGCAAGCCAACAGGTATTCAATAAAAGTTCATTGAATTTGATCGGATCCTTTACGCTGGAGATATAGCTCATCTCCTGCCTCTTGACGGAGCGGCAGTAAGCGGTTAGGCCACGATCTTTTGCCGTGATCTTAAAGACATGGGTATGCTGTGCCTTCCACGCGTCTATTTGTTCTTGAGTGATCTCCTTTTCCATTACTTTTGCGCTCTATTGTTAACACCCAATGCGATAAATGGAAGGGTGATATCGATGAATTTATCTCCTTGGCTCCAGGCATTTTCTGCCTCTGTGAAATCGGACGGCTTCCTGATACGCTTATGCATAATGGCGTCCCCTCTTGAGGGATTACCGTACGCGACCAGTACATCTACCACAATGCTAAGGACAGTCCCGCCGCCAAGCTCGACCATTTTCTCATAGGCAGCTTGGGTAAGTCCAAGCTCGCCTTTCATAGGAGGAATTTCCGCTCTGGATGCTACTTGGCTCACCGCCCTTTGCATATCGCGCCTCGCGCTCGATCTTTTCCTTATACTTGACCGCAACGAAGCCCGTCATCTCCTCACCACCTATATAAAGCGAGATATCATTCCACTCATAATCTCTTGTATCAAATGCCATGTTCTTAGTTTAAATCGGTTGAAAATCCTAGATCTATATCTATATACCGAGCATAGCCTTTAGGCCTAACCCGCAGTTTTAATGGAATACGACTACCAGTCACCACATTTACGGTGGTATCTACCTGTGCGCGAACTCCCAAATCATCCTTATCGATGGGGTTGCGGCTCAACTCTCCCTGAGCGGTCATCTGGTTAAAGATGGCCGTCTCAATGGATTGCTCGATAGTAGCCGCATAAATAGGGGATATAGTACCCTGATCCGTAACATCAAAATCGTCCAGTACTTCACGACCTGCAGTTCTAAAAGCTATGCGGTAGGCCTTGTCTAACGTTCTGCGTAATGCGATACCGTTCACATCACTTTCAGGATCAGCAAACAGGGTATCGTCGGTAAAGAAATCGCCAGAGCGACCGGGATGCTTTCTCAAGGTGATATAGCCCTTTATCATGAATATCCGATATGTCGCCGCTTTGCTCGACCGGAG
>CAWILF010000010.1:0-127890 GCA_963836885.1 uncultured Flavobacteriaceae bacterium
ACGTGAAATGGGCGAGGTCTCTGAACTGGCAAAACTCCAGGCCCAAAAAGAACTGAGCGCAGAACTGATCAAGGAAAAGGAAAAGATAAAACGCCAGGCCGACGAGAACAACGAACTCAAACTTAAAGAACTTCAAAAACAACTGGAAGACCAGAAAAAGCTGACCGAAGAAATGAAGCGCAAGCAGGAACAGGGATCGATGCAATTGCAGGGCGAGGTCATGGAACTTGCGATCGAGGAATGGCTGGCGATGCAATTCCCGCTAGATACGATAGACGAGGTCAAAAAAGGAGCAAACGGCGCAGATTGCCTGCAGGTAGTCAACACTCGCGATCAACTCAATTGCGGCACCATATATTATGAGAGCAAGCGCACGAAATCATTTCAGCCGGCGTGGATCGAGAAGTTTAAGAACGACATACGTGATAAAAACGCCCACGTGGGAGTTTTGGTTACCGAGGTCATGCCGGGCGGTATGGATCGCCTGGGAATGGTGGATGGAATATGGATCTGTTCCTACGAGGAGTTCAAAGGACTCTGCGGTGTGTTGCGCCAGTCCATCATCCAGTGGAATCGCATCACGCTCAATCAGGAGAATAAGGGCGACAAGATGGGAATGCTATACGATTTTTTAACCAGTACGGAGTTCCGCTTACAGATGGAAGGCATCGTGGAAGGCTTCACCCAGATGCAAACCGATTTGCAAAAAGAGAAAAACGCGATGAAGCGCATCTGGAAACAACGCGAGAAGCAAATCGACAAGGTAATCGACAACGCGGTGGGAATGCACGCTTCCATACGCGGTATTGCGGGTAATGCCATACAGGCTATTCCCGCACTGGAATTGGGCTCTGACGGTTTGCTGGAATTGGAAGATTAGGTGTCGGAGGCTGAATGCTGGAAGTTAGATGGTAGATAATAGAAAGTAGATATATTCACTAACTCCATTCAGATACTATATTTCATTGGGAATGCTACACTTGCATTTTTTACTTCGGTCTATTGTGCACTCCATTCCCAAACCCACAGTGCGATCTGCTCATAATAAAGGCGGCTGATGAAGATGACTATCATGCAAAAGATCGCAAGAATCCAATTGTATTTTTTGAGAATTATAGATGTTCCCGCAAGCAGGAAAACAATTAAATGGACGGCAGCTGCAAAATACACCGGCGCATAATGATTTTGTGGCCATAAGGGGTTTTCACCCACCGGGTTTTTAATAATGGGAATAAATGCCGTTACCATAAAAAACAAGGCGTAGATCGCAATGATCTTTGTCGCGATGATGAGACTTCTTCTGGTAAATAATGGCGGTTTGGTATCGGTCACTTTCTTTGGTTTCAAATTAAGTCGTCGGAGGGTGGTTTATTCCTTACCTGCTTTAAATAGGGTGTCTTTTTCGGCTTTGGAAAGGCTATCATAGCCATTTGCCGATATTTTATCAAGGATTTTATCGATTTCTGCCTGATTGGGCGCTGCGGCTCTTGAGGTAGGTCGAGTAGCTCTTGCATCCTTATTTTTGTACACCGTTTTCATACGTGAGTTGGTTTTGGGCCGCATGGTTTTTGAATTTGTAAAAAAAGAGTTGAACGTGTTGGTAAAAAAGTCTCCTATTTTTGCGATCCCTTCAAGAATATCGATTCCATCCTTCATGCGTATAGCGGCATAATACCCTATCGCCATTCCCGCAAGATGTCCCAGACTGGAACCCGCCTCAAATCTTGATAACAAACCGAACAAGTTTATCGCTGCAAAGAAATAGCCTAGGTACTTCAACTTTATATTAAAGAAAATAAGCCTGATTTCAGATTCTGCAAAATACGTACAACAGAAAATTATCAGTGCAAAAACTCCCGCACTGGCACCTATCACACCTGGAGCTCCAAAGTATCCCGGGAAAAGCTCGGTAGCCAGCGTGAAGGCAAGACCGCCTGCCAGCACGCCCATGAAGAACAGGCTCAGGTACTGTCTCTTACTAAAAATATTCAGGAAAAATCTACCGGTGTAAAACAATCCAAGTGCATTTCCCAAAAGGTGTAAGATCCCACCGTGTAAAAAAGCATAACTTATATATGACCACGGCTGTAACAACGCAGGAACGATCCCGCTGGGCAAAACAAATTGATCGTAGAGCGGATTGTACAACCAGCTTACCAACCAGCCTATTACCGAGGTGATGGCAATGAGCGTTATAAAGCGACCGCTGGTGTCAAAAGTGGCGTATTTTGCTCTTGCCTTGTCTATAAATTCCATATTATTAGTAGATGCGGTGTTCGTTCATGTCATTTTTCTTCCAATACCATACCATTATAAATCCGAAGATCGCACCGCCAAAATGTGCCAAATGCGCCACTCCAGGAGACTGCGGTATGATATTAAATGTCGCCAGCACTTCCTTTCCTATAAAAAATCCTATCAGGTATTTCACCTTAATGGGAATAGGTATAAACATCAACTGGATCGTACGGTTTGCAAATAAATACATATAGGCTGCCATAACGCCATATATAGCTCCACTCGCTCCTACCATGGGAGTCCAGTAATCTCGCACGTTGTCTGCTATGAGTAACTTTTTCGCGTAAGCTGCCTCTATCGCTGCCCGGTCATAACCCATTTCCATAAGTCCAGAAATTGCACTCTCGTACTGGAAATAATTAATTCCTGCCACGGTTAAAAATGCTCCAAGGCCACAGGCGATGTAGAAGAACAGGAACTTATTGGATCCCATCCATTGCTCTACCTCTGTTCCCAAAATAAATAACCACAGCATATTAAAAAGGATGTGGCTCAAATCTGACCGGCTGTGCATGAACATGTGCGATATAGGCTGCCAAAATTCAAAATTGGGATTCTTAAAAAACCACAGCGCAAACATGTCATATAGATCTGGCGCAATGAAAACGGTACATGCATAAAAAATCCCATTTAAAATAAGGAGATTTTTCACCATGGGCGTGAGGCGACCTAGCATAACTTAATTGAATTTTGAATTGAGGTTTTCACCCGTGATCTTTACAAACACTTTTTTACCACTGGGCGTGAGCGTGGGTTCTTCACATGAAAACAGCTGATTGATTATGTGTTCCATGGCATCTTTTTGTAATATCTCGCCAGACTTCACGCTCATGCCGTGAGACATCGCGAGTGCGAGATGATGGGTTTTGGAGAAGGTATTCTCTGGAACTTCCTGTTGTTGGGAATTGATAATGGCATCTAGGACGTTGGTAACATCTTTTTCTTTCAGTTCTAACGGCAGTCCTTCTATTTCAATAACATTTTCATGCAGGTTTTTGAATAGAAACCCTATTTGTTCGAGTTCCCGCTGTAAATTTTTCAGGATCACGACCTCATCGCGCGACCTGTTTATCTTAATGGGAAACAGCAACTGCTGGCTCACACTGTTCTGGACGCTTAGTTGTTTGAGCAGTTGTTCAAAAAGAATGCGCTCATGGGCGCGTTGCTGGTACACCACGAGGAGTCCACTTTGCAAGGTGCTTACTATAAATTTGCGCTGTAATTGAAAAATGTTGTTTGTGCTCGCGTCCTCACTATCGAACAGTGATTCATGCTGCACTTCCTCTTGCTCCACTATGATCGAGGACGCATTTGTTCCCGCATATAAAGCTTCCCAGGGCGCTGGTTTTTGCTGTTTCCAGGCAAACTGGTCGCGCGAATTATTAGAATGTGGAGAAGATGGCGCTGTACCGCTTTCGCGAAAAGGGTTAAAGTTTCTATCTACCTCAATTTTGGGAACACTGGGGGAATTATTAACCGCGAGGTCGTAGGGCAGCTCGTACTCCGTTTCTTTTTGAAAATCGATGGCGTTTACATGGAATTGTCCCAGCGCATGTTTGACGCTGGCCCTTATGATTGCGTAGAGACTATGCTCATCGTCAAATTTTACCTCGGTCTTTGTCGGGTGAATGTTTATATCCACGCTATCCTTGGGCACGGTGAGGTATAAAAAATAGCTGGGGTTTGCACCATTGTTCAACAACCCCTCATACGCGCTGGAGACCGCGTGGTTCAGATAGTTGTGCCTGATGTACCGATCGTTTACAAAAAAGTATTGAGCACCTCTTGTCTTGCGGGCAAATTCGGGCTTTCCTATAAACCCATGAATGGAGACGATCTCTGTTTCCTCATTTACCGCGATAAGCTTCTCATTGGTTTTGGCTCCCATAATATTGACGATGCGCTGGCGGTAGTTGCCGCTGGGAAGGTCAAATAAATAGGTGCCATTGTGTGAAAATTTGATCGCAACCGCTGGATGTGCCATGGCGACCCTGTGAAACTCATCCGTAACGTTGCGCAGCTCCACCGCGTCAGATTTCAGGAACTTTCTTCTAGCGGGAATGTTGTAAAACAGATTTGCCACGCTCATCATGGTACCTTTGGGAGTAACGCAGGGTTCTTGCAGCACCACCTTACTTCCTTCTATTTTCAGTTCATTGCCCAGGTCTTCGCCAGATTGTTTGGTCTTAACGACAACGTGCGATATTGCCGCGATGGAAGCAAGTGCCTCACCTCTGAAGCCTTTAGTATGAAGATTGAAAAGATCCTCGGCCTGGGATATTTTTGAAGTGGCGTGTCTTTCAAAAGCCATGCGCGAGTCCATCATACTCATTCCCTTACCGTTATCGATGACCTGGATCAAGGTCTTGCCCGCATCCTTAACGATAAGTTGTACCTCTGTAGCTCCTGCATCTATGGCGTTTTCCAGCAGTTCCTTGACCACGCTTGCTGGTCGCTGGACTACTTCTCCTGCCGCGATCTGGTTGGCAACATGGTCTGGCAATAATCTGATGATGTCGGACATTGATCTACTTTAGGCTGAAAATACTGAGGTCAAATTCTATCAACCACAAAAAAATCAATACCAGGATGGCGATAATTATATAAATGCGGTTGCGCACTAGGACATCACTTCCCTGTTTATAATCATTCATGGCATTGGAAAACTTGCCCTTGAGATTGGTCTTTTGAACCGTTGTGCGGTGGTCGTCAAATTTATGCTTGATTGAGAACGGTCTTTCCCCATCACTACTTTTATAGTAGCGCGGTTCATAATCGTAGGATTTGTTTTTGCGGCGTTGTAATAGTCCCATAATGCGTGTCTTTTACAAAGTTAAGATATGTGCAATGATCTAGGTCAAAGATTGTACCTTATAACCACAGTCTTATCAAAACTTTGAGAAAATGGGAGGTGAATATAGAGTATGAGTATGGAGTATGGAATTTGTTTTTTGAGATTTATTTTTCGAACTTGGAACTTGAAATTTATATCAGTCTATACATTATCTACTTTTTGGTTTAAATTATTTTTTAATCTCGCTTTCGCGAAAGCGTAACCCCAATACCCCAAAACACCATAAATAGATCCCATTAAAACACCCATCATGACATCGCCCAAGTAATGAACTCCTAGATAGACCCTACTGTAGGCGACGATTGCAGCCCATAATAGGGTGATCGCCGCAACTAATTTATACGTTCTCCTAAGTATAAACCACAAAAAAACGGCCAGTGCCACGGCATTACTCGCATGACCGCTATAAAAACCATAAGTGCCAGCGCTACGGCCTACTTTTGAGATCTGATCCATAAAACCGGGCTGTCTAAATGGACGCAATCGCTCTACCCCATATTTAAAGAGGTTTGCGGTCTGGTCGCTCAGGGTGATGAGAACGACAATGCCTATCAAACAAATAATGAGATCGCGGGTATTCAGGTACTTATATAAAATATATAGCAAAAATATGTATAACGGTATGGCCGAAAGCTTGTGGGTTATAAAGTTGAAAAAGCCATCGATATAATCATTGCCCCAGTCATTTAAAAGAAGCGTTGCCTGCCAGTCCCATTGAACGATTTCATTCATTGTCGTCGTATAGCTTCATTTGCTCGTCGTAGAACTTGCTGGCTTCCTCGATCAGATTTTTGGTTTCTTCCTCAATACCCTCTGCATCCTCATCTGAAATATCTTCAAGAAATTCAACGCTGTCATCTTTAAGGTTGATCACAAAAAGTGGATATTCCAGATGGATCACAAAAATATCTTCGGGATGGTGGACGTTATCGCCCATTAAAAAACGTGGTAGGGACATGGTTATTTTTATTGCAAGCTACTAAATTATGTGTTCAGTTAATTGGTAGATCAGTGGATTTGTTGATTAGATGATTTTTTAAAAGCAGATGGTTGACTAGAGAAAGGCAGAAAAAGTAATACATGGGATTTTACACGTTATCTACTAATGTTCGTGACTTAACAGAAACTCCAAAACAAATTCAATTTTCAAAATAAAAAGTCTGAAAAATGTTTATCAAAGCACTAAAACCTAAATTTGTGGCATGCAGAAGAAATTAAGAGCAGAAAACCTACAAAAATCCTATAAGGGACGTCCAGTTGTCAAAGGAGTTTCCCTTGAGGTAAACCAGGGAGAGATTGTTGGATTATTGGGGCCCAACGGTGCCGGCAAGACCACCTCGTTCTACATGATGGTGGGACTGGTAAAGCCCACGGGCGGCGATGTATTCCTAGATGGGAAAAAGATCACTAAATATCCCATGTACAAAAGAGCGCAGAACGGCATAGGCTATCTAGCCCAAGAGGCCTCCATATTCAGAAAACTGACGGTAGAGGAAAATATATTAGGCGTCCTACAACTTACCAATCTTTCTAAAAAGGAACAAAAGGAACGCTGTGAGCGATTGCTGGAGGAATTCAGCCTGCAGGACAGGCGTGATCGCAATGGAGATTTATTGAGCGGTGGAGAGCGACGCCGTACAGAAATCGCCCGTGCACTGGCTACAGATCCTACTTTTATCTTGCTGGATGAGCCTTTTGCGGGAGTTGATCCCGTCGCCGTTGAAGATATACAACGTATCGTTGCACAACTTACCAAAAAGAACATCGGTATATTAATTACCGACCACAACGTGCAGGAAACCCTGGCAATAACCGACCGTACCTATTTAATGTTTGAAGGTAATATTTTAAGGGAGGGAAGCCCAGAATCGCTTGCCGAGGATGAAATAGTGCGCAGGGTCTATCTGGGACAAAATTTTGAACTGCGTAAAAAGAAGATTTTTGATTAGACCGTTCTCTTTGTCTTTACATTATTGACCACGCTCATCAAAATATATAAAATTATAATGCAGGGTACTGCATAGATCTTCAGTATCGCGATCATGGCCACGCATAGAATCAAAAACAAATAGCGGATTTCATTTCCCTTGAACTTAAAATGCTTGAATTTAAGCGCAAAAAGGGGAAGTTCCGCATTTAGGAGGAAACAGCTTATTAAAGTAAGCCCTATCAAAAAGTAGGGATTACCTATATAATAATCGACAAAACCCAACGTAGTCGTTTGAAGAATTATTCCCGTAGAAATAATTAAAATAGCATTAGCTGGTGTCGGTAAACCGATAAAAGAATCTGTTTGTCGGGTGTCAATGTTAAATTTGGCAAGGCGGTAGCAACTCGCCAAAGTGATCAAGAATCCAAATAACGGCAGGTATGGATGAGCTATTAGGTAATCTTGGGACCAGACTACAAAGTCCCTGTGCGCATCAAATAAATTAAAACCAGTAACATTATAGAACATCTGGTACATGACTATTCCAGGTACAAGACCGCTGGTAACCATGTCTGCCAGTGAATCCAGTTGCTTGCCCAGCTCGCTGGGAACATTGAGCATTCTTGCTGCAAGTCCATCAAAGAAGTCAAAGAATATTCCCAATGCGACGAAAAGTCCGGCAAATAATAAGTTGTTTTGAAAAGCAAAAATTGCAGCGATACAACCACAAAACAAGTTGAGTAAGGTGATTAGATTTGGAACCCATTTCTTCATTCCACAAAGATGCAGAAATTTATGCAGTGCTTAAGCGATTGACAGGGCAATATGTTGAAATTTCTACTGTTATTAACACATAAACTTTGATCTTTGCATCTTTACTTTTTTGCCCCTTGAATAAAACGTTTATCATATTATTTCTCGCCTGTTCCACCTGGGGAATTTCCCAGACCTCCCGAGCATATTCCAACGAATTTCTCAATATAGGTGTGGACGCAGCAGCGCTGGGTATGAGTAATGCCGTTGTCGCCAGTACTGGCAATGTAAACTCTGCATACTGGAACCCTGCGGGACTGGTAAGGCTGGAAGAACAAGAACTGTCCCTGATGCACGCCAGCTATTTTGCAAATATTGCGCAGTATAATTATGGCGCCTATGCACAACCTATTGATGATGATAGCGCTTTTGGCTTTTCAATTGTACGTTTTTCAGTAGATGATATTTTAAACACCACACAGCTCATTGACGATCAAGGGAATATTAACTATGACCGCATTTCTACCTTCTCCACGGCAGACTGGGCTTTTAGCTTTTCTTATGCACGCAAGGCAAAGTTGGACGGGTTTTCCTACGGTGCAAACGCAAAGATCATACGCAGGATCATCGGTGATTTTGCAAGTTCATGGGGTTTTGGAATCGACGCTGGACTGCAGTTCAAGACGGGTGATTATGAATTTGGTTTTATGGCACGTGACATCACCACTACCTATAATTCCTGGGCAATTGATGAGGAACAATATGCAACGATAAGCGGCGCAGTTGCCGGCCAAAACCAAGACCTTCCCGAAACTACAGAAATTACCCTTCCCAAATTACAGGCAGGTATCGCTCGTACTTTTACCATAAGGTACGATCATGTCATTACCGCAGAGGTGGATCTCAACATGCGGTTTATCCAGACCAACGATATATTGTCCAGCAGCAGCGTGAGTGCAACGCCGGCGCTGGGAGTCCAATATGGCTTTTTGGACCTGGTATTTGTGCGCGCGGGAGTTGGGAATTTTCAGAATATTGAACAGTTGGATGGAAACGATAGCGTCACTTTCCAACCAAATATAGGAGTTGGCTTCAAATACAAAGGTATTTCTGTAGATTATGCACTTACCGACATAGGTGACAGCAGTGACGCATTGTATTCTAATGTATTTTCCCTGAACGTGGACTTATCCGTTTTTTCCAGGTTCTAGATGTACAAGTTTTACCGAGGTCATTCTGCAAATTCTGATAAGCTCACGTAACTTAGTAGCCTGGATTGAACCTTTACTATGTCTTTAAAAAACACCTTGCTTTCCTTGCTATCGGGAATATTATTGTGGCTGGCGTGGCCCACCATAGGGTTTCCCGCGTTACTGTTTGTTGCATTTGTGCCATTACTTATGGTAGAACGATCATTGAGAACAGGCGGTGAAAAAGGTGTTTTTAAAAAAATCTGGGCGCTCTCCTACCTCACCTTCGTATTTTGGAATTTTTGCACTACGTCATGGCTCTATTTTTCCACGCCATTTGGGATGTTCTTTGCGGTTTTAGTGAATGCGCTCATCATGTCCCTGGTCTTCATGGCGTATCATCTTGTTGCGGGAAAAACCACACAGGGAGCGGCACTTACCTTTCTTGCCAGCCTGTGGATCCTTTTTGAATACCTGCACCTGCACTGGGATTTCTCCTGGCCGTGGCTCAATCTGGGCAATGGTTTCAGCGAGTACATCAACTGGGTGCAGTGGTATGAGTTTACAGGAACCTTCGGTGGAACATTGTGGGTCTGGGCTGTTAATATTTCCATTTTTCTTGTAGTGTTACGCTTTCGCGAAAGCAGAACCAAAAGCAACTCTTCTCAAAAAATTTATAGTTCCCGCTCTACTTATTGTAATGCCGGTCGGTCTTTCCTATTATATTCTCTCAGATCTAGAACCTTTAAAGGAAGAAAACGCCGTGGAAGTGCTGGTCATCCAGCCCAATTTTGATCCCTATGACGAGAAATTTGTGCTGGACAACAAGACCATCATGGACTCGGTCATAAAAATTACCGCGGCTCATATCAAACCTTCAACCGATCTGATCATCACTCCAGAAACCGTGCTGTCAGGCGATATGAGGATTTCCCAACTGGAACTGGACGAGAGCGTGGCAGACCTGCGCAACCTTCTCGGTTCCTATCCAGATGTGAGCTATCTGGGCGGTGTCTCACTGCTGGATGTTTTTAAGGAAGAAGAAAAATCCACCACTCAGACCAACTATTATCCCGATGGTGATTTTTACTACAATGTCTATAACAGCGCGATGTTTCTCAATGCAGAAACTCCCATCAAATTATACCATAAATCTAAACTAGTCGTGGGCGTGGAGAATTTTCCCTACAAATCCATTTTGCAACCCATACTGGGCGATGTAATGCTCGACCTGGGAGGTACAATTGCTACAAAAACGACACAGCCAGATCGAGCAGTTTTCAAGACCAGGGATTCCACCGCTACCGCTCCCATAATTTGCTACGAGTCCGTTTATGGGGAATACGTTACCGATTATGTAAAAAATGGTGCACAACTTCTTGCCATCATAACGAACGATGGCTGGTGGGGCGATACCCAGGGACACAAGCAGCACTTGAGCCTTGCAAGATTGCGCGCGGTAGAAAATCGCCGGTGGGTCGCACGCAGCGCAAATACTGGTATAAGCGCGATCATCAATCCCGAGGGAAAGATTGTAAAACGTCTGGAGTATGAAGAAAAGGGAGCGATAACTGCAACCGTATATAAAAATAATACCATTACCTTCTACGCTACTCACGGCGATTATATCGTGCGCATCGCTGGTTTTATGGCTTTATTTGTTCTAGCGTTTACATTCTTGAAACGCGGCACGATGAAACGGAAGTAAAAATTTTAAGTTGCAGAATGATTTTCTGCATCGTGTAATATGGCTAGATAAAGAATCGAGCACGGGCAAAAATATCCAATAACAGCCAGGCACAACTGCAAGTCCACAATTGTAATAATGCAGAAAAACGTCTCACTGCACAAATGTTAACTGAAAAAGGAAGCTATTCATTCGTTGGAACTCAAACCGTCCGTCGTGGTGGATTATTATTACCTTTTTTTATCAAACAGCCACATTTAAAAATATGGCGACCTTAAAAAAGTGCCCATAAGCCGAGGCTGATGCTACTTCTCGTAAAATTCTCATACATATCGTTGACCGCTGGTGCTACTCCGTATCATAGATTTTGGTCGGTTCTTGTCTTGTGTCGAATATATTGGCAATTTCAACCCTTATCGAAGGTACATTTATCCAATAAACAATTTTATAATTGGTGTAAATTAAATAGCGGTATTCAATTTTTCTATGAGCTAAACTTATTTCTACTTGACCAATTTCTGGCTGTTTTCCTAGGCCAACAGTAGTATCTACAATTCCGTTCACAATTTTTTTAGCAATTCTTTTCCCAGCTTTTATTTTGTAATATCTATAAATGTCATCTAATTTGTCCTCAGCAAGTTGTAACCAAAAGACCTTTAATTCCATTTTTGAATTTTAGCTTTCAACTCATTGACCTCAATCATCCGTCCGTCTTTTGAATCCGATTCCGCTTGGTCCATTTCAGTATTGTATTGTTCCATTGTGGTTGGTTGAAGATTCTGCTCAATCAATTCTACTTTTCTTTTACGTAGAAGTTTTTCAAGTCCGCTTACGATTTCTTCGTTTTGTAGCCTTAAAAATTCTTGCACAAACTCTATTTTTCTGGCCTCTAGATCCATTTTCTTAAGCTTTTGATCAAAGATAGTAAATTATTAAATCCAGCTGATGACTTTTTTATTTAGGATGTTATATCGCTTAAAGACAACACCCGCTAGAAACTAGCGGGTGTTTAAAAATTTATTGGGAATAGTTTTATTTGGCGTTTACCATCCACTGGATTCCAAATTGGTCAGAGCAGCGGCCATATTTAGCGCCCCACGACATTTCTTGCCAGTTGGTATGCACCTTTCCCTGGGCAGATAATTTTTCAAACACTTGTTTGCCCTCCTGCTCATCATGACAATCGATGCTCATACACACTTTGTTACCTTCATTAAGTACCGTGTCTGGAGCGACATCGTAGGCCATAAACTCAAAACCTTTTCCTTTAAACTCGGCATGCTGCCATTTCTGACGGTAGTTTTCAGGGATATCAATTTCTTGATCCTCGTAGGTCTGTGTGTTTTTAATTTCGCCTCCAAAGATTCCCTTGTAAAAATTTAGGGCATTTTCGCAGTCTCCTCGGAATGATAAATAAGATTGAATTTTCATAATTGTAAAGTTTTTATCTAAAATACCAACACTACCGATGATGAATTCTTAAGATTTTGTGTATTGAATTTTATTTAACGTGTTTTTGAATAATCCCGCTTTCGCGAAAGCGAAATAATCAATATAATATGTACTAATATTAATATCGAATAGTGCAACCTTGTGGACGGATTCAAACATACAGCAGACTTGCATAATCTAAAAAACTCCTTACCATTTTCCTTAATCGTTTGAAGCTAGATCTCTTGGAAAATGAGGAATGGGTTTAAAAGTCGGGATAACTTATCGTTAGTAGAATAGTTGAGGTTGTTGTCAAGATAGCGTTTAATAAGTTCCAGATCTTTTTTGGACTTCAACACATTAAATTTAGAATCATAATTTAAGAATGCGGGATGTGTGGTAGTTCTATTATAGATCGTAAAAATCTCTGAATGCCTTGCGTCGTTTTCTATCTTTTTAAATAGGACTTTCAAGGATTCTTCCTCACCTTCCAAGACTTGAAAGAAATTGCCCATGGAATGCAGGAGGATCCCGGTTATTTGAAGGTCGTTATTGTTTTTGGAACATAGTCGAGAACAAGCGATCAAGATCATCATCGGATAATGAGGGATTTGCCTTGCTTACGTAACAAATGGTAAAATATGACTTCATAAATATTTTCCTACAAACAAAGGTATAAAATTAAATGCAATAATTGGCATTCAGTTATATAGCTGGTATTTCTAGACAGTCTGGAGGAGAAAACAAAACCTAGATTCATAAAAAAAGTCCCGTGAAGGGACTTTTTTAATCAAATCTAAGAAGATTAATGAGATTGCATGCGCTCTAATTTGGCATCCATTTGATCTACTTTTTTGCTACGCTTGCATTCCATATAATAGTTATAGGCTTGGAAAGCTAATTGGGCTACTGTGAGTACTTTGAATATACGTTTCATGATTTTTATTTTAAAAGTAAGAAATCACTTATGTTTAAAATTCCTTTTTAATAGTGTTTAACACAATAATGTTAATGGATAGAAAAAATATCTCAAAACTTGCGACTCAAACTTCCATATATATTTTGTGCAAACGGCCTAAAATTTCATAGAGAAACTAAAACCCATCTCATTTTTATCAACGGTCGGAAAAAAGGTAACTCCCTGTGACTTCTTGAACGGATTCCAAGGTATAATAGGGTCAAAATGATAGACCAACTCTGTCAACAGCATGGCTATTCCAGCTCCCACGACTACATCGGTAATAAAATGCTCATTGTTTGCAACTCTAAAAGCTCCCGTCGAGGCCGCAAAAAAATGACCGGAATATGCGAGCCAGGGCGAAGTGTCCTTAAATTCTTGATACATGACGCTAGATCCCACAAATGCAAATGAAGTATGACCGGACGGGAAAGAATTGGACTGCCTTCCCGTAGGTCGCCGTTTAAAGACCCATTCCTTGATCTTAAAAGTGATCCAGTCGGTCGAATAACCGATAATGAACAAATTCTTACTTTGATCAAACCAGTGGTTTTTTGCCTCAACACCGGCAATATCTGCGATATAAATTGAAACAATGGGAACAAAACGCGTATAATCATCGATGCGATAGAGAAAATCATCGCCCGTCTGCTGACGCACAAACTTCTGAAAATCCTGTTCAAAATCACTGCTGCTCAACAAAGTCCCTCCAGCGATCAAACCCAGTGGCAGCGCAGCTTTTTGGAAAAAGTTCTTCTTATCTGTTTTAAAATTGAGCAGACTATCTTGATAAATAGATTGAGAAATTAATTGGTTTTGCTTTCGCGAAAGCGAGACCATTGAACTACTATTTACCTGAGCACACAGAAAATTAAAGCCCCCAAATAAAAAAATATATACCCAAAATCTGTAAACAAATAACTTTCATAAATCGAAAATATAATTTTTTAAGTCTTTTGCTTTTTCTTTTTGGCAGCTGGGAACAGAATATTATTTAAAATCAATCGATAGCCGGGCGAGTTGGGATGCAGGCTCAACTCCGTAGGTGGATCTCCTACCCTATGCTGGTAATCCTCTGGATCGTGGCCGCCGTAGAAAGTGAAAAATCCCTTACCGCGGATTCCATGAATGTATTTTGCCTCACCATTGGTTTTATTCTCGCCCAGAACCAGCACATTTTTCTTGACCTCATCCCGGTCAAAACTGGTGGTCTGTCCCATAAAACCTTTTACTAGACTGGTATGATTCTGATTGAGCATGGTGGGAATAGGATCCCATTTTGCACTGAAATCCATTAAAGAAAAATAATCCAGCTCCTTTTTAATGGATCGTTTTGCCGTCATATCAATGGAACTGAACTCATAGACCATGGGCGATCGTTCCAACGTAAAATCTGTAAACGCAAAGGTTTTAGAATAATCGATCTTATTCTGATAAGCTGCCTCACTGGGATCGCCGTCAAACATGGTTTCTGCAATATCCACACCTTCTGCACTCAGGGCAATATCAAAGCTGTCCGTTGCGCTGCACATGGCAAACATAAAACCGCCACCCACGACATAGTCCCTTATCTTGAGCGCCACATCTCTTTTTGCCTCGCTTACCTTGTCATAACCTAAACTTGCTGCCAATTCCTCGGCAGCTTTTTTCTCTTCTATGTACCAAGGCGTGGCTCTAAAACTGCGGTAAAACTTACCATATTGACCCGTAAAATCCTCGTGGTGCAAGTGCAACCAATCGTATAATAAAAGTTCGTCTGCCAGCACTTCCTTATCATAAACCTTAGTATAGGGGATTTCTGCATAGGCGAGCACCATGGTAACCGCATCATCCCACGGAAGTTTCCCGTAGGGCGTGTACACCGCTATTTTGGGAGCTTTTTCCAGTAAAACTTCTTGCATATTTTGCGACGGACTTGCGATAAGTTCAAGAATGCCCGCAGTTTCTCCCTCGCTCAACTCCTCATAACTCACACCACGTATGATGAGTTCGTTCTTGATCTCCGGCTGGTTGGGAATAAGAAATGAACCGCCGCGGTAGTTGAGCAACCACTTGATTTTTGTGCCTTTGGCAAGTACCCAGTAGGAAACTCCGTAGGCTTTTAAATGATCGTTTTGAGTCTCATCATCCATGGGCACCAGCAAATATTGCGCTTGCGCCATCATACCAAAAATCAACAACACACCGATCAACCACTTTAATTTTATCAAATTTCTAGAATTTTAATTAGAAAGGACTAAGGTAAGGAAACTATAGTGTTTCAATTACTCGGATATTAGTTGACAAACTTTGTGCCTTAATGAATGTTGATTTATTCCATCCTGATAAAGAAATCATGACCGTTAGTGAAAAGTAGTTCCGTCTAAAACCGGATCAATCCTATAACTCTGGTAAAGAAAAAGTCATCTGCCGCTAATTTTTGATATAAACCATCCTGTACTGTGATCATGGAAATTTGAACCATCGCAAGAACTGCCAGTACTAATTCCCCGTGTGCAAAAAATCCAATACCGCAATTTATCAACACATTATCAGTACACTTAAGCCAGACCCAATTTGAGATTAATAGAAAATCGCTGTAAAGAATTCTGCATTAATAAAATTTGAACTTTGCACTATTTAGTAATATCGTAGAGCTTTTCTCATAAAAATATAGTAAGTGTCTTGATATGCAAAATAAGTTTTACATTAACAATTACTTTTAAACTTGAATACAATGTCTTTTATCAAGTGTTGATTTTTTGTTATCTTTTTTTTTCAGTAAGCCGAATTATCCGTCGCGGCGGAGCCGGACTTGATATATGCCTACGCTTACTAGCAACCAATTACCTAACTATTCAGTATAATCGTTATTGTCAAACATTTTAATATTCAAAAGTTAATTGAATAGAATTATTTGGCGGAACAAATAGAGGAACATCTTCTGTAGTATTCACACCATTTTTACGGCGTAAAACCCTGATAATATTTTGCTCGTTTTCTGCGACAAATGGATTAAGTTGAGAATTTAATCCATTTGCTCTGAACGTTCCATAACCACTAAATCCAGTCGAGTATTCTGTGCTAAGGAAACCATTACTGCCAATATTAGGACCGAAAGGATATAATATTTGAACTTCAAAATAATCGTCATCTTGAATTGGCTGAAAATTATTTAGATTAACAGTTATGTTCGATTTTTTAGGCAAGTAAAAAGTATTGCCAATAATTGTATCGCGAACCCTAATTGATGGTACACCTTGACTAAGAGGCTGAGTAGTACTACCAATTAGGTTATCAGACAAAATAAAACTTGTAACGTCTAAACTTGAATCGTCATAGTCAATTAAAAAGAAACCTCGTGCTGTGTCGCCTAATTCATCATCATTTATGTAAAATTGCTCATTAAATATTCCATTTTCATCAGTTTCGGTTTCCACGATAAATCTTGATGAGCCACCTCCAAGTGCACCTCCAGAGATTCTATAGGTCAATGAAACCTTGACTCCTTGAACCCCTTCATTATTTAAAGTTATAAAACGTCCTTGTAGGGTTGTACAATTTGAACTACATATTTCATTAGTATCATCTATTTCAGTTCGAGAACAACTAACAAAACTTATAAGTAATAGTAAATAGATAAGATTTTTCAAAAGTTTCAAGGATTTTATATAAAATATTTCACAATCGTCTAGTATATGTATCATAGCGTTCAGATTAGCGCTTACTATTCGGATAAGAACGAGCCGAGTTTTTTAATTTCCTACCAGCCAGAGGCACGATAGACAGGTCTCATTACTCTTTATTATCAATAAGCCAAATTATCCGCCGCGGCGGAGGCGGACCTGCAAATATTCCTTAACTTCGATTAAACAACTGACTAGCCATGAGCGATATATGTTGTTTTCTGTAGTGCTTATCCAGCCTGTAACTTCGAGCTTTCCTTTTTTAAATACTCCTTGATTTCTTCAAAACTCATTCCACTTAAATCTTTGGAAATTTTGTCCTTTATTTTCCGGAATGTTTTTACCGTATCAAACCCGCCTGCCGGACGGGCAGGTTCTTTCTTTTTGTTTTCTTCTTTAGCTTTCATAATCGACTACTTCTTTAGGTGAACGAATTTCCAATGACGGATAATTCATTCTTAAATTTATTGAATTGTAACCTCGTATTCTATAAACGTTCACAATATGTTTAAAATTCCAACTGACTAAAATATCCGCTCGATTAATTGTTGCAGTCGCAATATGGATGCAATCATCAAAACTCGTAGCTCCAACTACTTTTTCATCAACATATCTCGTCGCAAGTGCAAGAATTTCGTCCGTTATTTCTACTTTCTCTAAATTCTCTTTTGGTAAGTCCGCAAAATATTCTTTGACATTTTTTGGTGCTTTTACTAATTCCGTTTCGACCAACTCAGAATAGATGCAGATAATTTTTCCAAGTTTGATCCGCTCAAATAATTGTAACGTAAACTCATCAAATTCTTTGTCAAATACTCCTCCGAAAACGGATGTGTCAAGATAAAATCGTTGTTTCATTTCATAAATTTAATTATAATCAAATTTACGAAAATTTAATCAGCCGAATTTTGAATGATTTCACGATTGTTTTTGTAAAACACACAACTCTTGATGTATGAACATATTAACCATAAACATCCACAAAATCCACCACCCAACCTAATAAAAACTACCTACCAAAATACTAAAAAGGCACATCATCATCTGGAATGCCAAATGCGTCATTTACATTACCGGTTTTGGGCGAGTCAAAGGGATCTGGTTTGTGGGTGTCGTCGTTTGCAGCGTTCATCTTGGAACCAAATTCATCGGGAGTCTGGAAGAACTGATTGAGGTTATCAAATTTACCAAATTGACCTAAGAACTTAAGTCTTATGGAGTCCGTGGCGCCATTACGGTGTTTTGCAACGATAAACTCGGCCTGATCCTTAGTTGGAGAACGGTCGTCGTCGTCCCATTCATCAAGGTTATAATATTCTGGACGGTAGATAAATGAAACAATATCGGCATCCTGCTCGATCGCACCCGATTCCCGCAGGTCAGAGAGTAGCGGTCGTTTAGAACCACCACGCGATTCCACCGCTCGTGATAGTTGGGATAGTGCGATTACCGGGACGCTCAGTTCTTTGGCAAGGGCTTTTAGGTTTCGGGAGATGGTGGATATTTCCTGTTCGCGGTTTCCATTTTTATTTCCCGTGCTGGCGGTCATCAACTGGAGGTAATCGATCATGATCAACTTGATTCCGTATTGTGAGGCAAGTCGGCGGCATTTTGCACGCAGGTCAAAAATGGATAGTGACGGCGTATCGTCTATAAATATAGGCGCCTGTTCCAGGTCTTTTACCTTTACATTGAGCTGTTCCCACTCGTGAGGTTCCAGTTTTCCCGTCCTCAACTTTTCTGAACTCAATCCGGTTTCTGACGAAATTAAACGAGTAATTAATTGAACGGAACTCATCTCCAGCGAAAAGAATGCCACCGGAATATTGCTTCCCACGGCAACATTGCGTGCCATACTTAGCGTAAAAGCCGTTTTTCCCATACCAGGACGAGCGGCGATAATAATAAGGTCGGACGGTTGCCATCCACTGGTCAGGCGGTCCAGGTCGGTAAAACCGGTGGGAATACCGCTCAGTCCATCGCGGTTTGCAATTTCTTCAATACGCTGTTTTGCCTGGCGCACGAGATCCATGGCAGTTTCTGTACTTTTTCTAATGTTTCCCTGAGTTACCTCGTAGAGTTTTGACTCTGCTTTATCCAGTAGATCAAAAACGTCCGTGGACTCATCGTAGGAATCCTTGATGATCTCGTTGGAGATATTAATAAGACTGCGCTGTATAAATTTTTGCAGGATGATCCTCGCATGATATTCTATGTGAGCCGTGGAACTGACGAGTTGGGAAAGCTGAACCAGATAATGATCGCCTCCCACCGACTCAATTTTTTTGTCCTTGCGCAATTGTGCGCTTACCGTGAGAAGATCGACCGGGCTACCGCTTTTGAACAACTGGTCTATGGCCTCAAAGATGTTTTGATGCGCATTATGGTAAAAGGCCTCGGGAGTGAGCAGGTCGATCACCTCATCCACACCCTTGCCGTCTATCATCAATGCACCCAGCACAACTTTCTCAAGATCAATTGCTTGGGGCGGTATCTTACCTCTTTCCAAAGTCACAACGGGAGTGTCCTTGATACTGGGCTGCTGGCGTTCTTGTACATGTTCCATAGGCGGCAAATTTACCCTTAAATAAAGCTTGCATTTTGGGTAATTAGGCCATTATCGATCATTATAAACTTAAAGTGGTTGACAACCTGTTGAAAAGAAAACTGATTATTTTTTGTGCTGCCTTACCTTCTTATTAGGCAGTGATTTGAATCAGATATTTACTTATCATAAGGTTGATAACTTGAATCCTCATCCTTCATTTTACTTGCAGAAAATCAGGTGTGCATAACTATTACTAATATTTGTTTCTCTTGCTCTGCCCCAAAACTATCTTATTAGAAAATAGGTTGCGTTACCGTTTCTTTATTTAGTTTCAATCCTCATCCTTCATTTTACTTGCAGAAAATCAGGTGTGCATGACCGTTAAAAAATATTTGTTTCTCTTGCTTCATCCTGCCCCAATCTCTGAGCGACCACTAATCTCTGACTAATACCGAGTAGTTTCCAATTGTCAAGAACTACTCTTGTCATGAGGATTTTAAGTAACCTTAATCGTATTGTCCAGCGGGAAGATCGTGAGAAGTTTGCTTTCGCGCCTGCCTGCCAGAAGCATGACAGGCAGGAAAGCGTAAATATTCATAGTCTCAAAATTAACGTACCAACTATCGAACTTAGAAGAAATCTAACCTTGACAACAAGTTTTCATGTTGCACCATGATTTTTGAACCTGTATCACCTAAATATTTAAAAGATCTTTTCAAAACAATTAATATCACCATTGAAAAAAGCACCTGATAGAGGCTTCAAAATTGTTGACAATTATTAATATCGATAAATAACGGTTTTGGGATAATAGCGTTAATTTGGATTATTGTAACTAACAATATCCTTTCTATGAAAAAAATACTTTTTATCTCCTTTATGTTCTTAGGTGCTATTTCCATTGCGCAGGTTGCAGCTGACGATGCTGACGATAACTCGCTGCAACTTGAGAATGAACTGACCGCCAACCTTCTGGATCTGGTCATCGCAGGTTCCTTTAACGTTAATTATGAGCGTCTGTTTGAGGGCAACAGATCCCTGCATTTGAGCCTGACCGCATTTGATACCTATGGATATTATGATGCTGGATATCTGGAAGAAAGCAACGCTTTTAGCTTTAAGGCCGCGTTTAACATCTACTTTTCAAAACGCAAGGACCACCATGGTTTTTACTTCTATCCGGCGGTCAAGGTTAGAACCGGTAACATCACCGTGGAGGAGTATGTTTTTAGTTCTAACGGCGGTAGTGAACAAGAGTATGAGTATGATATCGACGGTCTGGGCGTAGGCTTTGGACTAGGTCACAAATGGTTGTTCACAGATCGATTTTCTTTAAGTGTGAACGGTGAGATCTTCAGGGCCGTGGGCAGTATTCCTGCAGATCAATATGGTGATATAGGGGTCGTTGAGCCTCGTTTTGGAGTAAATTTTGGGTATCGATTTTAAGTCGATTCCCTGGAGACATCTCTAGTTGACATTGCTGATTTTTGAAGTCTTGGAAAATTTTTTCTGGGACTTTTTTTTGTTCTAATTTTAGATGATTTTACATTTTTACCATCTATATGGGAATACCGCTTTCGCGAAAGCGAGACCACCACAATCACAACCATTTAATTAATAGCTCCCAAAATTCTTAGACTGCTAATCCCTTGAACGTCTAGCGGCGATATATTACCTTTGACTCTTTAGAATAAAGTAGCAAAACTATGTTTGATAATTTAACGGATAAGCTTGATAAAGCGATGCACGTCCTCAAGGGACACGGCAGTATTACAGAGGTAAACGTTGCCGACACGCTCAAGGAAATAAGGCGCGCACTGGTGGATGCCGATGTGAATTATAAAATCGCCAAGGAGTTTACGGCTCGTGCAAAGGATAAGGCGCTAGGGCAAGGTGTTTTGACCACTCTTAAACCAGGCCAGCTCCTTACCAAAATCGTAAAGGATGAGCTGACCGCACTTATGGGCGGTGATGCCATAGGACTCAATCTAAGCGGCAATCCTACCGTTATCCTCATGTCGGGACTGCAAGGTTCTGGTAAAACTACATTCTCTGGAAAGCTTGCCAACTTTCTCAAAACCAAAAAAAGCAAAAAGCCATTACTCGTTGCCTGTGATATCTATAGACCTGCGGCCATCGACCAGCTTCATGTAGTCGGTGATAGCGTGGGCGTGGAAGTCTTTTCCAACCGCGATGAAAAAGATCCCGTAAAAATAAGTGAGGCAGCAATTGCTTATGCCAAGCAAAACGGATTCAATGCCGTTATTATTGACACCGCTGGCCGACTGGCCGTCGATGAACAGATGATGACCGAGATCGCCAATGTCCACGCAGCAATCAAGCCTCAGGAAACCTTATTTGTCGTGGATTCCATGACGGGTCAGGATGCAGTAAATACAGCAAAAGCGTTTAACGACCGACTCAACTTTGACGGAGTAGTTCTTACTAAGCTGGACGGTGATACTCGAGGTGGAGCAGCCCTTTCCATTAAATCCATCGTTGATAAGCCGATCAAGTTTATAGGAACGGGCGAGAAAATGGAGGCTATCGACATTTTCTACCCAGAGCGTATGGCAGATCGTATCTTGGGAATGGGAGATGTGATCTCGCTCGTGGAACGCGCCCAGGACCAATTTGACGAAGAGGAAGCCAGAAAACTGAGTAAAAAAATTGCTAAGAACCAGTTTGGCTTTGACGATTTTCTATCCCAGATCCAGCAGATCAAGAAAATGGGAAATATGAAAGACCTCATGGGAATGATCCCTGGTGCTGGAAAAATGCTGAAAGATGTGGACATAGACGATGATGCCTTTAAAGGTATCGAAGCCATCATCCACTCCATGACCATGGAGGAACGCACAAAACCCCAAGTCATCAACGGCTCCCGCAAAAAACGTATCGCAAAAGGAAGTGGCACCACGGTGACCGAGGTCAATCAACTCCTCAAACAATTTGACCAGATGAGCAAAATGATGAAAATGATGCAAGGAGGCAAAGGCAAGGCGATGATGAATGCGTTAGGAAATATGCGCTAAGCCTAGCGGCTTAGCGCATATTTAAATTCCAAATTTCGTTAAGCTTCGCTTCCAAATTCCAAATTCCAAATTGAACTGTGCTTTAAAATAAAGTTCCCAAACTCAAGACAAATGATTTTAATTAATAATCAAATGTTTGAAATATGAAAGCGAAACCGTTTGATTTATTAGAAAGGACTTACGAGTTTGCTAGTGAGGTAAGAGGATTAGTTAGAAATTTTAACTACAATGTTCAGAATGTAGAAGATGGGAAACAAGTAGTAAGATCAAGTGGGTCGGTAGCTGCAAATTACATTGAAGCAAATGAGAATCTCGGAGAAAAGGATTTTAATTATCGAATACATATATGTCGAAAGGAAGCCAAAGAATCCGATCTGTGGCTAAAATTATTGAAAGAAAATAATTTACAGAACCTTGAATTTAATTCTTTAATTGATGAAGCCAACCAATTGAAACTAATTTTCAATTCTATCATTAATAAAAGTAACATGAGTTTTAGATCCGTAATTTGCTAATTGGGAATTAATAGCTTGAAGTTTGAAACTTGGAACTTGGAACTTGAGAATTTGGAATTTGGAATTTGTAAGTCTCAAAAATATGCATTTATTACCAAACTTTCCAATTACAAAAATTAAATTAGAACACAACATTATGACCCTCCTAGACGGTAAAAAAACCAGTAATGATATAAAGAACGAGATTACTGAAATTGTTCAAGAAATGAAGAACAATGGTGAAAAAGTACCTCATCTGGCCGCGGTGATCGTGGGAAATGATGGTGCAAGCCTTACCTATGTCAGTTCCAAAGTGCGCGCTTGTGAACGTGTGGGTTTTGAAAGTACCATGGTGCGACTGCCCAATACCACTAGCGAGACCGAATTGTTGCGCGAGATCAAAAAACTCAATGAAAATCCAGAAATAGACGGTTTTATCGTCCAGCTTCCCCTACCCGATCAGATCGATACCCAAAAAGTACTGATGGCGGTGCATCCCGATAAGGATGTGGATGGTTTTCACCCGACTAACTTTGGACGTATGGCGCTGGATATGAGTACTTTTATTCCTGCCACTCCTTTTGGAATTCTTGAATTGTTGGATCGCTATGGCGTGGAGACCAAAGGAAAACACACGGTGGTAATAGGTAGATCACACATTGTAGGAAGACCTATGAGTATATTAATGGGACGTAAGGGATTTCCGGGAAATTCTACAGTAACATTGACCCACAGTCATACTAAAAATATCACCCAAATCACTTCCCAGGCAGACATCATAATCACCGCTCTCGGAGTTCCAGGGTTTTTAAAGGCAGAAATGGTCAAGGAAGGTGCTGTCATCATAGACGTAGGAATAACTAGAGTTCCCGACGAGACTAGGGAGCGCGGCTATTACATTACGGGCGATGTAGATTTTGATAATGTAAAGCAAAAAGCAAGTTTTATAACTCCAGTTCCAGGAGGAGTTGGCCCCATGACGATCGCCATGTTATTGAAAAACACCTTACTGGCAAGAGAACGCCACAGGGAATCTGCAAATTTTTAATTCAAAATTGAGAATTAAGGATTCTGAATGGAACTTTTGAAAAGCTATAATCGCTGATCGATACCCTCCAGTCTCAGCTCGGGATTTCTGAATTTCAATTTTTTGGTTTTTACTTGATGTTCGATATTCCTTAATCGATATTCGATATTTTATATGCAATAAATTAAACTCATGACTCCTTCCCTAGAATCCCTGCCAGATCTTGCGCTTAAAAAAAGTAAGGAAAATAAGGAGTTTTTCAAAAAACTGCGTAAAAAACATCCTAAGGATCTAGATAAACAAGTGGTGGAAATTCATGAGGAGGTTTTTGCCAAAACCGACTGTTTAGAATGCGCCAATTGCTGTAAAACCACTGGTCCACTTTTTACCGATAAAGATATTTCCAGAATATCAAAGCACTTTAAAATGAAGCCCAGCAACTTTGTAGATGATTACCTGCGTATGGATGAGGAGGGTGATTATGTGCTGCAGGAAACTCCCTGCCATTTTTTGGGAGCTGATAATTATTGCTCTATCTATGAAGTGAGACCTAAAGCCTGTCGAGAATTTCCACACACGGACCGCCGCAAGATCTATCAGATAGGTAATATTACGGTTAAGAATACTTTTGTCTGCCCTGCAGTCTATAATATTCTTGAATTGATGAAACAGAGAATTCCTAAATAATTCTTACCCCCTTAAATTTCTTAAATTATGTTAATTTAAAGGAAATTATTTACACATATTTTGTTATCATTCCTTAGTTATAGCTAATCATCGTTAAAAAATATGACTACAAGCTTCTTCATTGCTATTTTCGTGTGATGAAATTTTGGTTCTCAATCCTTTTTATTAGCTTACTCGTCTCTTGCAATCGGCAAAGAGAGGAACTTGATATTGCAACGGCCGATGTTATAGATAGAACCCAGTTCCAAGAAATTTTAGATAAAAATGCAGACGATAAAATTCTCATCGTTAATTTTTGGGCAACTTGGTGCGCACCCTGTGTTGAGGAACTTCCCTACTTTGAGGCTATTTCTCGTGATTTTAAGGAAGATGTTGAAATGATATTGATCTCCTTGGATGACTCTAAGAATTTGAATAAACAGGTTAATCCGTTTTTGGAAAAAAATGATATCACTGCTTCGGTAAAGTTATTCGACGATCCCTACTCATCGGAATGGATACCGCTGGTAGATCCACATTGGGATGGAGCTATTCCGGTAACGCTTATTAAGTTCAAGGGTAAACAGCGTTTTTACAACCAGACCTTCACTTACAATGAACTAGAAAAAGAAATTAAAGACCTATTATGAAAACCTTAAAAATACTCACCGTAGTTGTTATTGTAGCTTTAATAGCAGTATTTGCATCTGGAATGCTGGATTTTAGTGAAAAACAGAACCTGTACGCAAGTGACCCCAGTGATGATCAAATAATGTCCAAAGTCTATAAGCGATCTCCTGATCAAACAACAACCGATGCACCTGCCGAGTCCGATTTTGGTTATAAGATAGGAGATGCAGCAACCGACTTCAATTTAAAAAATGTCAACGGGAACATGGTGTCCATGAAAGATTTTGATCAGGCCAAGGGTTTTGTCATCATTTTTACCTGTAACCATTGTCCATATAGCAAAGCATACGAAAATCGCATAATTGCGATCGATAAAAAATATAAGAATCAGGGGTATCCGGTAATCGCCATTAATCCCAACAATCCAGAGGTTAATCCTGACGATAGCTTTGAAAATATGCAGATCAGAGCAAGGGAAAAAGGTTTCACCTTTCCTTATCTTATTGATCGCGATCAGAAAATTTATCCACAATATGGCGCTACCAAAACTCCTCATGTGTTCCTACTGCAAAAAGAACAAGATTCTAATATCGTAAAATATATAGGCGCGATCGACGATAATTACAAGGACGCTGCCTTGGTTAAAAACCATTTTTTGGATAATGCTATCAAAGCATTGATTTCTGGAGAGGAAATTAAGGAAAAGACCACGGTCGCCATAGGTTGTTCGATCAAGAAATAATGGTAAGTCTAAAATATCCTACCATAAATTTGGAATATAGTATATAAATCATAATGCTAAGTATAGTTCCCTTGCATCCGTAATTTTTACTGATCTCAGTACTTTTCAATTTAACCTGATTCGCCCAATTCCTCTTACACAATCATCTAAATCGATACGAACTAAACTTATAGAGAGACATTGATTGTTTATTTTTGTAAAAAACAAGTCCATGATCCTAGAGCAATATTATACTAAATGTCTATCGCAGGGAACCTATTATATCGCTTCTCAGGGCGAGGCAGTAATAATCGATCCCTTGCGGGAAGTACAGCAATATGTGGATAGAGCCCAGGAAGATCAAGTGGAGATCAAGTACATTTTCCTCACTCATTTCCACGCAGATTTCGTTTCGGGACATGTAGATCTTGCCGATAAAACGGGTGCTACCATTGTAATAGGTCCTAATGCCGTTACGAGTTACGCTTTCGCGAAAGCGGAACACCAACAAATATTCCACATAGGCGAGATAAGCCTGCAATTATTGCATACTCCAGGACACACGATGGAATCTTCCTGTTATCTATTAAGGGATGCCGAAGGAAGGGAACAGGCCATTTTTACTGGAGACACGCTATTTATAGGTGATGTGGGAAGGCCAGATCTTGCTGCACAATCAGACCTTACCGTAGAAGACCTAGCAGGACATCTGTACGATTCCCTCCATAATATTATCATGCCGTTGCCCGATCATATTATCGTATATCCCGCTCACGGTGCGGGAAGTGCCTGTGGAAAAAATATGAGCAAGGAAACCAGTGACACGCTGGGCAATCAAAAAGCAACCAACTACGCATTAGATCCCAAGTTAAATAAACAGGGATTCATCAAAGAAGTTACCACTGGAATCGAACCACCACCAGGCTATTTTCCAAAAAATGTCTGGATGAACAAAGGAGTAAATTCCAGCATCGATGAAGTTATAAAACGAGGTATTACGGCCTTAAAAGTAGAGGCATTTGCAGCACTTTCAAAAGATGGGGATTTTCTAGTGCTGGACGTAAGATCACCACAGGAATATACCGCCTCCAGTATTCCCGGGTCTTGGTTCATAGGGCTGGATGGACAGTTTGCGCCCTGGGTAGGTTCTTTGATTAAGGATATTGATCAAAAGATAATCCTGGTTGCTCCCGCAGGTCGTGAAGAGGAAGCTGTTACCAGACTCGCCCGCGTAGGCTATGATAATGCCCACGGCTATTTAAAGGGTGGTATGGACGCGTGGACAAAAGCTGGTCTTCCCACCGAAAAAATAAAGGACATCAACGCACAAGAATTCGTTAGCGGTATCGAGGCAAATGAAATTAAAAACCCGGTAGATGTTAGGAAAATTGGTGAATATGAAAGTTCGCACCTTGAAGGTATTACATTTTCAACCCTGGACCACGTGGATCAAAATCTAGCCGGTTTCAAAGAGGATGAGACCTACCACGTCCATTGTGCGGGAGGTTATAGATCGGTTATATTTTCCAGCATTCTCAAGGCAAATAATATTAAAAACGTAGTAAATGTTGAAGGTGGATATGGAGCAATAAAAAAAGCCGATTTCACTTCTCTAACCATAAAAACCAATTAAAATGAAAGATTTAAACAATTATGAATTCCAACAGGCCATCGCAACGGACAAAAATGCGCGCATCATAGATGTAAGAACTGATGATGAAGTGGCAGAAGGTATGATAGGTGAAGCAATACATCTGGACATTCATAAACCACAGGAATTCATGGATGGCGTCAACAATCTAGATAAAGAGGGGGATTACTACCTCTACTGTCGTGCGGGCAGCCGCAGTTCACAGGCCTGCCAGATCATGGAACAAATGGGTTTTAAAAACACCAATAACCTGAGTACGGGATTCAGTCAATGGGATGGAGAGGTAACTTTTAAAAAGTAACATCATGGATCTTTCAAAAATTGAAAAACTCAAACATCTCGATGCAGATAACTTCTTCCTACTTTCCGGCCCGTGTGCGATAGAAGGTGAGGAAATGGCTCTACGCATTGCTGATAAAGTATGCGAGATCACCGACAGGCTGCGCATTCCCTATATTTTCAAAGGGAGCTTTAAAAAAGCCAACCGCAGCAGGCTGGACAGTTTTACTGGAATAGGTGACGAGAAAGCACTCAAAATATTAAGAAAGGTTTCTGAGACCTTTGACATTCCCACCGTTACTGATATCCACGAGATCTCTGACGCTGCGATGGCTGCCGAGTATGTAGATGTCCTACAAATTCCTGCGTTTCTTGTACGCCAGACTGATCTTGTAGCTGCTGCTGCGGCAACTGGCAGGGTAGTAAACCTAAAGAAAGGCCAGTTCATGTCTCCCGAGTCCATGAAGCACGCGGTCACAAAAGTTACCGATGCAGGTAATGATCAGGTAATGATTACGGATCGCGGTACCATGTTCGGTTATCAGGATATGATCGTGGACTTTAGAGGCATTCCTACGATGCGGGAATTTGCTCCAACAGTTCTCGACGTTACCCACAGTTTACAACAACCCAACCAGTCCAGTGGTGTAACGGGTGGCCGTCCAGACATGATCGAGACCATTGCCAGGGCAGGAATTGTGAATCACGTGGATGGATTGTTTATTGAAACCCATTTTGATCCCAAAAACGCAAAAAGTGATGGCGCAAATATGCTGGACCTGCAATATCTTAACGGTTTGCTTGAAAGATTGTCAAGAGTACGTAAATTAATTAACGAATTTTAAAAATAAAGTCTTACATGAAAAAGCCGCTGTGGTAGTGCCTCAGCGGTTTTTTTTATGCCATTAATTCAGATCTACTTTCCATTGTAATTTTAAATTGGCAATATAGATGGTAACAAATCAAAGATTATAGCGTCCTTTATACATGTAACTCTTTAAAAGACAATATTATGAAAAATCTATTATGTATTTGTGCACTATTTATAGCTGCAACCGTTAATGCCCAATCCATTCAAGAAGTTGACGATTTTTCTAGAGTCATGCTGGATGTCGATGCACAGGTTGAAATTATTTATTCCAGTGATAGTAAAGTCATGATGAGTCTGCCACAGGACCAAATAGAAGGTATTATCGTCACCTCAAAGAACGGCTCATTGATGATCAAACAGACATCGTCCAAATCCTACGCTAATCTGCGCATACGCATCTACACCGACAAGCTGGATGGACTGGCCGTAATGAGCGATGCAACGGTGAGTTTGAGGGATTTTAAAGTCCAGGAAAATCTAACCATTCAATCTGATGGAGCTTCCATGATAGATACTGGAGATACTACTATTAAGAATCTGATGATAAACAGATCCAGCGCAAGTAAAGTGACCTATAAAAATTCTGACAGTGTTAGAGAATCCGTTGATGGTGTTATGGTATCGATGAACTAAGATTTTACATCGCTTAAAAAAATCCCGATAGCAGGTATCTGCTATCGGGATTTTTATATTGTATCGTTCCCTAGATGAATCAGCTTAGTACATTTCCATCCCTAGGTCTGTGCACTTTGCTTGTTGTCATCCTGCTTTCGCGAAAGCGGAATCACAGCCAAACATTTACCTATTTCAATCCATGTTGGAAAAAACCAATTACTCGCGATCTTTATGATCCCTCGCCTGGATGTCGCTGACCTTGTCCGCAGACTTTGGGGTATATACATCCTGTTGGGTGGCTTTTTTATCGGTTTCCTTCTTGTTTTCCTCGTCCTGTTCTAGGATTTCGGCCTTTTTGCGGTCTTCCCTCTTTTGGGCTTCCTTGAGATCGTGGGCGTTTTTTATTTCGACGATGGTGGGATAAGGCAGGTTTATTCCTGCATCGTCCATGGCGTGCTGTGTTTTGGCGATGACCTCACTGAAGGTCTTCACAACATTCCCTCGTTTTGAGTCGGTCCACCAGCGCATTCTTATGGTCAGCCAGCTATCTGCCTGATCCCAATTGAGAATGTCAATGGGTTTATCCTGCTCGATGCCTTCAATGGACTCCAGAGTTTCTCGCAGTACCTGTACCGCTTTCTTGTAGTCCTGATCATAACCCAGTCCCAGGTCGTACTGGGATCTAATAAGTTTATGTGCCGTGATCACTTTTACCGCATTGGTATAAATATCATTATTGGGAACTACGATATCAATGCCGTCGTAGGTAGTTATTACGGTAGCCCGGGTCTCGATACGATCCACAACGCCCTTCATGCCGTTGACCTCGATCTCATCCCCTATCTTGAACGGTTGACGCGTAAGGATCAATATTCCCGCAAGCCAGTTTTGTAAAATATCCTGAAACGCAAAACCTATAGCCACACTACTCACTCCCAGGCCTCCTATCAAGTCTGCAAAACTAAGACTGGGCGCCATAATGGTCACACAGATAAAAAAGCCCAGAATGATCAGGATCCATTTTGCAAAACTGCCCAGGATCTCTCCAAAATTTGAGCGGTTACGCTGCTTGAGCTGTTTTTTAATAAATCTGCCCAGCCATCGAGCGATGAAAAATATAACCACCATTAAAATGATGGCGACCAGTATATTGGGTAGGTTTTTAATAAAACCGTCCAGCCAGGAGTCTATTTTTTGCCAGATACTTTGGGTGTTGAGGTCTATTTCTCCCCTTACATCATTGGGGTTGTTCTGTATCGGGTCTTGTAATAGGAATAGCATGAAATTATTTTTAGTTAAAACTAGCAACTGACTTAATTATTAAAGTTAAAACCGTGAAAAAATATTTTAAATTTTACTGGCTTCCATTTCTCTTGATCGCACAGATCTCTTGTAAACAGGATGACGTTTTCTCCAACAAGCTCAAATCCTCGGCATCCAGACTTCCTGGCCTGAAATGGACTACATTGTTCCGTATCTCGCGTACTTTATGCAGGTCGTTGATAAATGTAGTTTTATGAAACGGCAGCTCGATGGTTTCCCATACTCTTTCATTACCGAGAATAAATGTGTAGTCAGAAAAGTTGAGGTCGCTCAACGAGTGCGGCATGCGATCTTCTTCGGTATAATTTGCACACTCGGCAAGAAACTGCATCTCAAACTTGCCGTCCAGCAACATGCGCAACATATTTTCAATTTCCTCCAGATGAATGAACGGCGCGATCTGATCCAGGTATTCCAGATTGATATCATGCGCGGTTATCGGGCCTTTTATGGTACGATCTTTTTCCTGGACAAATACAACTTCATTACTTATAATCTCCCTGATCGCTTGAAATAAGGGCATGTCCCTATCTAGGAGTGTAAACTCTTCCTCCATGACATCCTTGACCGTTGCAGCTGCTCCTCCATTGATCAATGCCTTTGCGATCCCTTCCCAGTTTACTATTCCCATGATCTTCTTATGGTTGAGCATAACGGGAAGCTGGGAAAAATTGTGGTGCCACATAAGATAGGTCGCCTTAGAAAGCTCGTCATCTGGATTTACTGATACAGGGACTGTTTTACTTGCATTGAGCTCTGACAGCCTCTTTATGGGGTCAAATTCTATATTCCCGTAATTCTCCACATGATCTTCAGAAATACGCGCCATTTTTGCAGGTAAAATGCGCACATAGGCATCCATTTCTCCATTTTGCAAGCTGGGCTGGATACACAGGTTGTGTCTTCCCAGCTCTTCATTGATGCGCCATACATTGCTGCTGGTACGTCGCTTATAATCGGCAAAGCGCTTGAGGATCGTGCGGCGCTTGATTTTGACTCCTTTTTCCTTTTTGTGCGCCTTTTCAATGAGCTTCTGAAATTCTGGTGTGATCATGTATTTATGAATGAAGCCACTAAATAAGTTGCTTTTCAATAAACTGCTTCCCAATGCATTCTTAAATGGGATGATCTTGTGAGGTCATACCAACCGCTCTCTTCTCCTGATTGTTGCAATGAATGGGGTTGGGATCTCGCTTTCGCGAAAGCGAAACTATACCAATGAATGTATAGACCTTAAAAATTTACTTAATTAAATCCCAAGCTATTTAAAACCCTGACCGATTACACAGAAATAATTCTATCTTTCAAAAAAAAATATGAAAACTATCATGATTACCGGAGCGGGATCTGGACTGGGACTGGGAACGGCCATAGGATTAGCCAAAAAAGGACACAACGTCATCGCTGGTGTCCACGTGTGGGAACAAAAATCCCAATTGATCCAATTGATCAAGGACCACGGTATCGAGGACAGGATAAAACTGATCAAATTAAACATTGCCGACGATACGGACTGTTTGAATGCCTACAGTTATGACATAGACATACTAGTAAACTGTGCCGGTGTGGGACGCTCTGGACCAGTTGCAGAAATGCCAGTGTCACTGATGCGCGAGGTGATGGAGGTGAACGTTTTTTCTACCTTGGAATTCTCCCAGCCCATCATAAGAAACATGGTGGATCGCAAGGAAGGAAAAGTAATTTTTGTGTCGTCCATCGCTGGATTGACGACTTCTCCTTTTTTGGGAGCTTACAATGCGTCAAAACACGCACTGGAAAGTATCGCGCAGAGTTTGCGGGATGAGCTGCACGCATTTGGCGTTCAGGTAGCCACAATAAATCCCGGGCCTTACGAGACTGGATTTAACGACCGCATGTATGAGAACTTTGAACAATGGTGGGACGAGGATTTTTACTTTACCGATAAGAACACGATCGTTGAGGCGAGTAAGGAACTGCTGGAAAATCAATTCAACCCTCAGGAAATGATCGATAAGATGGTGGAGATCATACCGCAGGATACCCATGCCTTCAGGACTATTTTACCAGAGAAGATGGTGGCCATGTGCCAGGACTATCAACAGCGCCAGTATAAACTGGACTGCAACGAAAAGGATGATAGTAAAAAATAACCATTAGGTCAATTAAATTTTGAACCCTTGAACGATGGATGCGTCTGTTGTTGGAGGGTTTTTTCATGCATTGATTTCTATATTTCCTTTATCTGGCTGTCCAGCTTCTTTTTCCAACAGGATCTTATTTTTTATTTAAAATACTACACCCATCACATTTGGCAACCTGCTAACAAAGTTTTACAAATTTATAGAGAGAAAATATGCGGCCGTTTAGGGTTCTTTACGATAGAGAAAAATAGAACTACCGTAATGGACAAACCAGGAAAACAACAGTTGATGAAATCGCAACCGCTTAGTATAAAGCCCAACTACCAAGGGAGTGGAAAATTAAAAGGAAAACATGCACTGATTACAGGTGGTGATAGCGGCATAGGTCGTGCGGTCGCCATCCATTTTGCCCGGGAAGGTGCAAATCTCGCGCTCAACTACCTTAGCGAGGACGACGATGCACGGGAAACTAAAAGACTTGTAGAGAATGAAGGTAGTAAATGCCTGCTCATTCCCGGTGATCTGACCGACCCATCTTTTTGTGACTTGCTTATTGAAGAGACCCTCAAGGAATACGGTAAGTTGGACATTTTGGTAAATAATGCAGCCACCCAAACGGTTGAGGAAAATATAGCCGACATGAAGCTGGAAACAATCAATAAGACCTTCCAGACCAATATTATCTCCATGATCTACCTAACTAAAAAAGCTTTGGAACACATACCACGAGGCGGGAGAATTATCAATACCACATCGGTAACCAGTTATAAAGGTCATGAAGAACTTATAGATTACAGTTCCACAAAAGGTGCGATCACATCATTTACCCGAGCCTTATCTGCACAACTCGCATCCAAGAACATTCTTGTGAACGGGATCGCTCCCGGTCCTATCTGGACACCACTTATTCCTGCAACCATAGGGGTTGAAAAAGAAGAATTTGGCACTGGGACACCACTGGGAAGGTGCGGTGAGCCCGCAGAGGTCGCTCCGGCATACGTTTATCTAGCCAGCGAGGATGCCTCTTATATGACAGGTCAGATTTTGCACATCAATGGCGGTGTGATCGTAGGATCTTAAGCAGGATAAATTGATTATTTAAAGGGCGGAAAAAAAGGTAGAATATTAAAAACCTTCCATTTTCCGACAGAGAAATGCCCGGAGGGAGAAGGTATTGTTTGATCTGTAGAATGCAGAAATTTAAGGATCAACAATACCTCCCTTTTAAAAACTCAGAAACTCACAAAATAAAACCTAAAAAAATGGACCTAGGGATAAGGGGAAGGATTGCACTAATTACTGGTGCAGACTCGGGAATAGGGAAGGAAACGGCAAAATTGCTGTTGGAGGAAGGCGTTATCGTCATCCTATCAGATCTTGATAAAAAAGACCTGAATGAGGTTAGAAAAGAACTCAAAAAACAATTCCCACAGGCAGAAGTACACGCAAAAGCCTGTGATTTACTTGACAATAAAGCTGTGGTTGCCATGGCCGCAGAGGTTGAGAAAGAGCTGGGTGGTATTGACATTTTAGTAAATAGTGCCGGTGCGCGTGGTGCTGCAGGGGATTTTCTCACACTAACGGACGAGGACTGGATGGAAACGATCCAGATAGACCTTATGGGAGCAGTGCGCGTGGCGCGGGCCTTTATACCACACATGCAGAAAAAACAATGGGGACGCATCATCAACATCAGCTCAGAGAATGCGATGCAACCTTATGAGGATGAGAGTCCCTACAATGCCTGTAAGGCAGCTATAATCAATTTTTCAAAATGTCTTTCCCGCATCTATGGTAAGGAAAAAATCCTCGTAAATACAGTTTCACCCGCCTACATCGAGACGCCCATGACCGACGCCATGATGGAAGAATTGGCCGAAAAAAGGAACAGTTCCGAGCAGGAGGCGGTGGACTGGTTTCTCAAGAACAAGCGACCGCATCTAGAACTTCAGCGACGCGGCCAGCCCGAGGAAGTAGCCGCCGTGATCGCATTTCTATGCTCTGAGAAGGCAAGTTTTGTCAATGGAAGCAATTACCGCGTGGACGCCGGCGCTGTAGAATCAGCGTTTGGATAGATGGAAAAGACTAATGGTATGGGAGCAATTCCCACAGAAAATGGCACGGCCTTCAGAGTATGGGCGCCGCATGCCGACAGTATTTACGTTGCTGGTTCTTTCAATGGCTGGAACAAGGAAGAAATTGCTTTGGAACGCGAGGAAAATGGATATTGGTACGCTTTCGCGAAAGCTGCCCAACCGCAATCCGAGTACAAATTTATAATTCATGCCGGCGGCCAGATCCTGGAACGCAATGATCCCTATGCGCGCAGAATGACAAATAGCGCGGGAAACAGCATTGTTACCGATCTTTACTATGACTGGAAGTGTACTGATTTTAAGATCGCTCCCAGGAATGAGCTGGTTATCTATGAGGCTCACGTAGGCACGTTCTTCAGGAATAGTGAAGATCTAGAAAGACCCGGTACATTTCAACTGGTAAGGGAAAAGCTGGATTATCTCAGAGACCTGGGAATAAATGTACTCCAGTTGCTTCCCGTGGCAGAGTTTCCTGGAAATAGCTCGTGGGGATATAATCCTGCCTGTCCTTTTGCGATAGAAAGCGATTATGGAAGCCCGCAAGACCTACAACATTTGATCGATGAGGCACACCTCCATGGCATTGCCGTTATCATGGACGTGGTATATAACCACTTTGGCCCATCAGACATGGATCTGTGGCAATTTGACGGCTGGTCTGAAAATGATAAGGGAGGAATCTATTTTTTCAATGACGATCGTGCAAAAACTCCATGGGGCAATACCCGACCAGATTATGGACGGGAGGAAGTACGCAGCTATTTGAGGGATAATGCCTTAATGTGGCTCAACGATTACCGTTGCGATGGAATGCGTTGGGACGCGACCAACTACATAAGATTGCAGGACGGCGGCCTGGGAGATAGGGAAGAACTGGAAACGGGAATCCAATTGATGAGGGATATCAATAGTGAGATAGCAGCAAAGCATCCTGAGAAACTTCTCATCGCAGAAGATATGCTGGATGAAGATGTGGTGACCGAGAACACGGATCATGGAGGTCTGGGGTTTAACAGTCAGTGGGACAGTAAATTTGTCCATACCATAAGAAAACAAATGATCCTGACCAATGATGAGGATCGTGATCTACATGTGCTCACGCAGATATTGCTCAAGCAGTTCAACGACGACTCCACCCAGCGCATTGTATTTACAGAGTCCCATGATGAGGTGGCAAATGGAAAGTCACGGCTGCCAGATATGATAGAGCCAGGAGCGCATGATAGTATTAGCGCAAAAAAAAGAACCCTACTTGCCGCTGCATTCATGTTTACCGTACCTGGGATCCCCATGATCTTTCAGGGTCAGGAGTTTTTATCGGCTAGTTTTTTTACTGATGAAAAAGGACTAGACTGGTCGTACCTAGACACGTACCAGGGAATTCATAAAGCATTCAAAGATCTCATCCATTTGCGTAACGGCGGTGAACACTGCATCAGCGGCCTTACAGGATCTGAAGTCGAGGTGCTGCACTATGATGACGGCCATAAAGTGCTGGCCTATTATCGCTATCACGACGACCACTATCGAGATGGGGCGGTTATCATACACAACTTTTCCAATAGTGAACTGCACAACTATACACTGGGTATTCCAGAGGGTAAAGATTTTGAAGTGAGGTTCAATAGCGACTGGGAAGGTTATGATCCCGATTTTAATAACCTGCGTACAGATACAATCCATTATCTCGATGAACCCTACGGTAGCCAACCAAGACAAATGAGACTCAATCTTGCCAGTTATGGCTGTTTAATATTATCTTAAAGATTAACTTCAAGTTGATGATCGCCGTAATTTTAAAAACGTTATCATATTATTTCTAAACAAAGCAATCAATGGGTGAAAAAATACAGGCAACCTTAAAAAGTATAGGTATTGTGGCGCATGACATGAAAAATCCTATTGCAACAATAAGATTAAGTGCGGGCATCATGGCAAAAATGGCAAAAACCGACCTTGAACTGCGACAGGCAAAAGCCATATTGCAATCATCCTATTTGCTGGAGCGTCAGGTAAATATGTACAGCGATTTATTGAAGTTGGAAACCTCTGGTCGTATAGATCTTCATACTAAAGAGTACGGCTCAAATTTTATTGAGCTCCTATACAGCAAACTTGCTAAAACCTACTCCCAAGAGCGGTTAGATCTTAACTATCCAGACACAGAATTTACTGCGGTCTTACAAATAGACCTAACAAGATTGACCACCGCCATACAAGGTATTTGTGATGCGATAGTGCCGTACATGAATAAGGAGAGCAAAATCAGCATCAGTAGTAGCTTACAAATGGAAACGCTTGAATTATTGTTGGAATTTCAACTGAGACCAGATGTAACCGTTGATACTGATGATTTATTCAAAAAATCATTTGTTGGACAAGATAATCCTGAAGTCATGGGTCGTAGCGTAGAGATGTTCCTAGCAAATGAAATTGTAAAAGAGCACAAAGGAAACATCAATGTTCAATGCAACAGCGATAAGGTAATTTTTAAACTTACAATCAACTCTTAATCATCCTATTAAGCTTTGTAGAATATTAAAAGACCCCAGCAACACATCTAATTAGGTAAGTATTTTTTTATATGAAACTTAGTGATTTTCAATATCCATGATAAGTAGGATTAATACTATATTTGAACTAATGTGCAGCGTTAATTCTCAGCTCCTATGACCGACCACAAATTCTCTGGAAAAACTAACAATTCCCAATACATATTTGGCGGTGGGAAGATGGGTGATGAAATTAGATCCAAAGATTGGAGCACTAATGTGTTGGGCCCGATAAGTCAGTGGCCCGATAGGTTAATTGTGTTGGTAAATACAATTATTGAGTCTAAGTTCCCGCAGTTTTTATTTTGGGGGGATGATAATATAAGTTTTTATAACGATGCTTACGCTCCCAGTTTGGGACTGGACGTTGACCACAATATATTGTTGGGAGAGTCTGGTGCTGAGTTTTGGGGTGACATTTGGTTTACCGTTGCAAAACCCCAGGTTGATTTTATCAAGAGCGGTGGAGAACCTATATGGCATGAGGATCAATTGATTCCCATTATGCGCAACGGCACCATGGAAGATGTGTACTGGACCTATAGTTACAGCCCGGTAAGAAATGAAAGTGGAGACATACATGGAGCGTTGGTAACCGTTATGGAAACTACGGAGAAAGTAAATTCCTATAAAGTTCTTGAAGAAAGTAGAAACCAGATGTCCTTTGGACTGAAGGCTGCCGATTTTGCCTCATGGGAATACAAACCCGCAACGGGAGAACTTACAGGTAGTGAGAACCTTAAAAAGTGGTTCTTTAATAAAGATCATCCCTCGGACGACATTAATATAGAAAAAGCGATTGAAAAAATACATCCCAACGACAGGAATAAAGTCAGGCATGCACTTAAAAATGCCATGGATATTAATCATCCCGATGATTATGATATCATATACACCATAAATAACCCAGGGCAAAATGATCGTATCGTCAGGGCATTTGGAAGGTCACACTATGACCAGCATGGAAAAACGGAGCGTTTCAATGGCCTTATCCAGGACATTACACAACAATTTAATAACGAGCGGGAACAGCGCAAGTTACTATCCCTCTTTGATGCCAGTAATGAACTGATACTCCTGGCCGATCCTGATGGTAAAATAACTACGGCAAATCCAGCCGCTCTAGACTTTTTGGGCTGGGATAATTACAACCGCAAGTACTTAATAGATTGCATTTTTAAAGAGGACGTTGAAAATTATTTGATACAGATTTCAAATATCGACCATCAAGAAAGCTTCTCGATGGAGACCAGGTGCTGGAACGCAAAAACCAATGAAATTTTTTGGATGTTGCTCAATGTTGCCCAGATCAAGGACGACCATGATCAAGATGTAATCGCCCTGGCGGTTTCGGGATCCAACATTACGCTACAAAAGCAAAAAGGCATATTGCTGCAACAGTCTAATGAAACACTGCGGGAAAGTGAGAACAGGTTCAAATTACTGGCAAACAATACCCCAGCGTTTATCATGATGAGCGATGTATATGGCAAGGTCACATTTGCCAATAAATTGTGGAAAGAATTTGTAGGCAATAAAAAAGATAAGTTAATCGATGAGAGTTTCTTCAAATATGTACACCCAGATGATGTAGCGCGATGCAGGACCAATTATGACATCGCAATCAAGAACTCTAGCGAGTTCAAGGATGAATTTAGAATAAAGGGCAAGGATGGCCTCTACCGCTGGATCTCAAATGTGGGTGTTCCTAGATTTGATGGTGAAGGGAATTTTGACGGCTACACCCACGCATCATTAAATATCCAAGATCTGAAACTACAGGAACAGCAAAAAGATCTTTTTATAGGTATGGCAAGTCATGAGCTCAAGACTCCCATTACCTCCATGAAGGGCTATATTCAACTTCTAAGAATGAAGTACGGTAAAAGCGATGACAAGTTTCTCGTAAAGACCCTGCAGACCGTAGACTCACAGATCCTGGTACTCACCTCGCTCATCACTGATCTATTGGACTTGTCAAAAATGAAATCTGGCGGGCTGGAGCTCAATAGAAGCTATTTTGATTTTGATCAATTTATAAAGGAGATCATTGAGCAGCAGCAAATGATCAATCCCAACCATACCTATAATTATTCGGATAAACTGGGACTGGATATTTATGCGGACAAGGACAGGCTCAATCAAGTGTTGATCAATTTCCTGAACAATGCAGTAAAATATGCGCCCAATTCTGACAAAATAGATATAACGGCTACCAATGATAACGGTTATCTCAGAGTTTCCATACGCGATTATGGAATCGGAATCAATACCTCCAACCAGGAAAAGGTATTCAAGCGTTTCTTTAGAGAAGAAGGAACTGATGAGAAAACCTTCCCTGGATTTGGTATAGGACTTTTTATCGCGTCAGACATTATTAAAAAACACTCGGGCACCATAGGCGTTGATAGCGTCAAGGGTGAAGGTGCCACCTTTTATTTTTCAATCCCACTAATCAAAGCACATGAGTAAAGAAAACCCCCTCATACTTATCGTTGAAGATTCTGAAAATATTCTCGATCTGCTAGAACTTATGGTCGAGCTACAGGGCTGGAGATCATCCAGTCTCAAGAATATCGATCATTTTATGGAAGCTGTTGAAGAGGTACGTCCAGATGTGATCCTCATGGATATGCTATTGTCCGGCGCAAACGGCTGTGATGCCTGTCGAGCGGTTAAGACCTCTGACCATTTTAAACACATTCCCGTGGTCATGATGTCTGCCCATCCAGAAGCCGCTACCGAGACCCGTGAAGCAGGCGCAGATTATTTTATCGACAAGCCCTTTGACATGGAACAAATGATAGGCCTGTTGGAAAAATGCTTGAGTGAACAAACCACCCAAAAATAGGATCTCAAAGTTCTCAATACTCCAGGAATAGAAATTTGTAACGGGAATTGTTAGGATAGTTCCGCTTTCGCGAAAGCGGGAACATTACAAAATCTCTTATTTAAACAGTTCCTTGTAGAGTATGTACACTGCCATCACGAGTACAAACCATCCAAAGGATTTTTTCAATCGCTTTCCATCGATAAAATTGTTCAACCACATCCCCAAAAATATTCCCGCGATGGAACATCCTGTAAAAGATAGCAGGAATATCCAGTCTATATCCAGGTTTTGGACATCACCCAAGAAACCTATCAAGGATTTGAGCGCGACTATGAAAAGTGAGGTTGCTACGGCCTTTTTCATTGAAAGTCCAGTGAGCAGCACAAGAACGGGAACAATAATAAAACCACCGCCAGCACCTACAATTCCCGTTATTACCCCTACGATGACACCCTCAAGAACGATCACAGGATAATTGTAGGCACCTTCAACATCCTTTTTTTTGGTTTTCTTACTGTCTGCGATCATCGATATAGCGGCAACTAACATGATCAGGGCAAAAAACAGCATGATTGCCAGGTCACGTGTCAGTGTAAATGCTGCAGTTTCAAATATGACCTCGGGAATTGAGGGTACAATAAACGCGCGGGTAGCATACACGGCAATAAATGCGGGCACTGCAAAAATCAAGGCAACCTTATAATCCACTTTTTTCTGGATCATATTTTTAACCGTTCCCACCAGGGAAGTACTTCCCACAACAAATAACGAGTAGGCCGTAGCGATCAAGGGATCGAGAGCTAGGGCATATACCAGTATGGGAACCGTAAGTATGGAACCGCCGCCACCTATAAGTCCCAACACAATACCAATGGCAAGTGCTCCTACATAGGCCAGAATTTCCAGTACTTCCATGGTATAGTTGTATCTATGGGCAAAAGTAAATGAATTTTATACTACGCATGGCAATTCCAGCAGTAAGGAATGACTCAAGATTGAACACAGGATGCAACTGTCCCGATATCAGGACTCGACAATAGCCTTGTGACTCGCCAGAATGTTTTCAATGGAATGATCCAGCTACATCATTCACTTTAGGGTAACTACTGTACTCGAAGGAAATATTAAGATCTTTTTTTCCTTACTTCTTGAGCAACCTGCGGGTCATATTTTATAAACATATGCGCCCATATCGCTTTGGAAACTGCACCTATGTAAGGAAAGGTAAGCGTAAGCGCGGCAAGTACCGCAAGAAATATCGTAAGCGGATCATCTGCAGCATTAAAAATCAATAAAGTCATATATACCGCGACAGAAACGGCAACACCCACACCGTAAGAAACGTACATGGAACCCGTGTAAAAACTGGGCTCAAGGCTGTATCTCAAATCGCATTTGGGACAATTTCTACGCACTTTGTTCATCTTGGAAAACCTGTAGGGATTTGCCTCTAAAAATTCGCCCTGCCTACATCGTGGACATTTTAGGAAAAGTATGCTTGTAACAATCGATTTATGGGTCATGGCATTTTATTATAGTCACAAAGTTATGAAACCGTGGGCAACCACCCGGCTACAATTGTGGAATACTCCGAGGTTTTTAACTGACCAAATGGAATTATTGTCCTTTAAAAAACACAATGGAACTGAGGGTTTTTACCACGATGCGCACATCTAGGGAAATACTGCGCTTTTTGATATAATACAGATCGTACCTGAGTTTCTGGCGGTGGTCTTCATCTGTCTCTCCGTACTTGGCACGTACCTGCGCCCAGCCCGTCAAGCCTGGTTTTACCATATTTCTCGTCTCGTAATATGGTATTATTGCAGCTAGTTCCTTGACAAACATGGGACGCTCGGGACGTGGGCCTATAATGCTCATTTCTCCTTTGAGGATGTTGTAGAACTGTGGAAATTCATCCAGCCTTGATTTGCGCAAAAATTTTCCGAACTTGGTAATGCGCGCATCATTTTTTGAGGCATATTTTGCTCCCTGCGATTCAGCGTTCTTCACCATGGAACGGTATTTATAAATTTTAAAGGGCTTTCCGTTTTTGCCCAGTCGTTTTTGAGAGTAAAAGAGCGGTCCTCTATTGCCTATTAAATTACCTATTAGGATAATGGGGAAAAATATCAGTCCGATCGCCATTCCCACTATGGATGCAACTATGTCAAACAATCTGTGGTACACGCGGTACAACTGGTTCTGGTTACTTCTTGAAAATGGAAAGTGGCGGTAAAAATCCTTATCGATAAATTCTAGAGGTACGCTATCGGTCATTTCCTCATATACGAGGATAAATTCACGCACGTGGTAACCTCGTTCCATGCATTTTAAGAGCCATTTGTACAAGGAAGATTTAAAACCGTTGTTGACACTGCTACCCACGACTATTTCCTTAATGGAATTTCTTTTGAGCAGTCTTTTTGCAAGTTTGGGATGTAGCTCTCTCAACGTATCACCTTCTAGCTTGCCCTCGACACCCTCAATATTTGTATTTATAAAACCTAGGATGTTATAATTGGGATCAATATTATGAAGGCTTTCTGCCATGCGTTCTGCATCCCTTCTACCTCCCACCAAAAGGATATTCTTATTGAATCGCGAGCTCGCAAAAAGCTTGATGTAAACCGTACGCCATATAACTAGAACCAGCGTTATGGTTAGAAAAAAATAAAAGAACTGCAACCTGTTTTCAGGCAGTTGAGGCGTAAGTACAGGTGTGAAAAGAAAAAAGAGTGATGCAGCGGTTGAAGTGGAAAATATGGATTTTAAGGTACTGTTGATCCTGCTCGCCCTATACAGGTCATAAAGCTCAAAAATAGTAGCAAAAAACAATAGGTAAATTGCCAGAACTACCGACCAGAACCAGTGTTCCTCATTGATAATAAAGTAATCAAAATTAAACAGAACACCAATTAGTTCTAGACTCATAAGTACAAAGAGCACATCTAGCACGCGCAACAGTATTTTGCGCTCCGAGATCTCAAAATGTATGGATTTAGCCAACTGTTTATTTTGAGCACAAAGATAAACTAAGTATTCAAAATTGTTAATTTTTTCAGCTTCAACTGGACAATAAACCCAATTAAATCTTTATGGTGTATGTACAGTACATCATATTTTCCAACTTATTAACCTAGCCTAAGAGAATACGCAACATGCAATTCTATTCTCTATGTATTCTGAAATCTGATGAGCTTTGAGAAGTGAACCCTATATTGTGTCCAATAGATTATAGGCTATTCTTGATTTTTAGCAGTTCCGCTTTAACGTGCTCCAGTTTTGAAATGATATCAAAAGTTTCAAGAACATCCTTACGGTCGGTCATGTAGTCCTTTGCCCCTTCCAGGGTAAAACCTCGTTCCTTTACCAGGTGATAGATGGTCTGAAGATGTTTAATATCCTCTGCCCTGAATTTTCTATTGCCACGAGAGTTTTTCTTGGGCTGTAATATTGGGAATTCCTTTTCCCAAAAACGAACCAGTGACGCATTGACATTAAATGCCTGCGTTACCTCGCCCATGGTATAATAAAGCTTTTCGGGAAGTTCTACGTGCATTAGTCCAGTGATATATTTTCCTGCTGTGATTGTTTCAACAGGTCATTAAATTCTTCGGGAGTGAGATTGCCATAATAAAAGTTTATGGGATTGATGCGCTCCTCATTCTTGAATACCTCATAGTGCAGGTGTGGCCCCTGTGATCTTCCCGTACTTCCTACATAACCTATGATGTCACCTCGTTTTACCTTTTGTCCCACCTTGACATTATACGGCTTGCGCGCACGCAAATGTCCGTAAAGTGACACGTACCCAAAACCATGATCTATCCTCACGTGGTTTCCATAACCAGAGCTGTTGGAATCTGCCCGCACTACCGTACCATCTCCCGTTGCAAAAATGGGCGTTCCCCTGGGAGCGGTAAAATCCATACCGTAGTGAAATTTCCTGGTCTTGTTAAAAGGATCTGTCCTATAGCCATAACCACTGGCCATCCTAGTGAGGTCCTGGTTGCGCACGGGCTGTATGGCAGGTATCGACGCCAGCAGTTCTTCCTTTGTTGCTGCAAGTACCGCAATTTCATCCAGTGAACTGGACTGGATCGCGACCCGCTTCTTCAATTTATCAATGGACTCGCGCAGGGCAATAATCTTTTGCGAGCTGTCATATCCCTCAAATTCCTTATAGCGATTTACTCCACCAAAACCCGCCCGACGCTGCTCGTCACTTATGGGATTTGCGTCAAAATAAATACGGTAGATCGTATTGTCCCGCTGCTCAACATCAGCGATTACAGTTGCCAGCTGGTCCACTTCCTTCTGTGCATTTTCCAGCTGTACCTGTAGATATTCATTCTTATTGCGCGATCTCTTATACTCTGGAGACTCGTAGAACTGCCCTGCAAATAGGTAGCAGAGAACACCCACACCTGCACTGGATACCAGAAAGAGCATCGTCTTGAGAATATAATAATGGTTCTTGCGCTGCACCTTTCTATAGGAGAGCGTGTCAGAATCATAATAATACTTAACCTTAGACATATCTTTTAAAATGCTATTTTTGCCGCGTTTTTCAACTATAATTTATGGTGTGGATGTTTGAGGATGATTACGCTTTCGCGAAAGCGGAACCCCACACAAACTACCCACCTTGCCAACAAAAATAGTGAAATACAACAAACCATTTAACAAGATCGATGAAGTCACAACAAATACGCCAGCAATTTTTAGATTTTTTTGAGGCAAAGGGACACAAAGTCGTACCCAGCGCGCCCATGGTCATCAAGAATGATCCCACTTTAATGTTTACAAATGCTGGGATGAACCAGTTCAAGGAATATTTCCTGGGGAATACCACTTCTAAAAATTCGCGTATTGCAGACAGCCAGAAATGCCTGAGGGTGAGCGGTAAGCACAACGACCTGGAAGAAGTGGGCGTGGATACCTACCACCACACGATGTTTGAGATGTTGGGGAACTGGAGTTTTGGCGATTATTTCAAAAAAGAAGCCATTGAATGGGCATGGGAACTGCTCACCGAAGTTTATAAAATCGATAAGAGCATAATTTATGTCACCATTTTTGAAGGAGATGAGGAAGATGGTCTTGCCCGCGATACCGAGGCCTACGACCTTTGGAAAAACCTCATTGCCGAAGACCGTATAATCAACGGCAACAAAGCCGATAATTTTTGGGAGATGGGAGCGCAGGGACCTTGTGGCCCATGTTCTGAAATACACGTCGATATACGCAGTGCCGAAGAAAAAAGTCAGGTGGATGGCGCAACATTAGTAAATCAAGACCATCCACAGGTGGTTGAAATATGGAACTTGGTTTTTATGCAGTTCAATCGTATGGCAAACGGTTCATTGGTGAACCTACCCCAACAGCATGTGGACACGGGAATGGGTTTTGAACGTCTCGCCATGGTGATGCAGGGCGTCACCTCAAATTATGATACCGACGTTTTCAGACCACTTATTAGGGAAATAGAAACCATTACCAACCATCCCTATGGCAAAACCCGTGAAGTTGACATTGCAATACGTGTGATCGCTGACCATTTGAGAGCCGTATCCTTTTCCATTGCAGACGGGCAGTTGCCTTCCAATAATGGAGCGGGCTATGTGATCCGTATGATATTGCGTCGTGCGATACGGTATGGATTTACCTACCTCAATAAGAAAGAACCGTTCATCTACCAATTAGTTGCTACATTGAGCCAGCAAATGGGAGACGCTTTCGCGGAATTGAAAAGTCAAAAAAACCTGATCGAGAACGTGATCAAGGAGGAAGAAATTTCTTTCTTGAGAACGTTGGAAAATGGTCTGTCACTATTGGACAGCATGATTTCCAAACTCAAAAGCGATGGAACGGACACATTAAAAGGAAGTAAGGCCTTTGAACTTAATGACACTTATGGCTTCCCTAAGGAACTGACCCGACTCATCCTTAATGAGCAAGGATTAAAAATGGATGAAGAAGGCTTTCAAAAATCTCTGGAAAAGCAACAGAACAAATCTAGAAAGGCCAGCACGTCCGAGACCAGCGACTGGGTTCAAGTTTCTGAAGATGATACACAGGAATTTATAGGTTATGACACCCTTGAGGCAAAAGTGCGCATCGTTAAATATAGAAAGGTAAACACGGTAAAGGATGGTGATCTCTACCAGCTCATATTTAACATGACTCCGTTTTATGGAGAAAGTGGTGGACAATCTGGTGATAAGGGATATCTGGAAAGTGTTGACGGAGATACTGTTTATATCATCGACACGTTGAAAGAAAACGGACAAACCCTACACATTACCAAAAACCTGCCTCAACATTTAAGTGGTCATCATAAACTGGTTGTTGATAAGAATTACCGTGCTCAATCCTCTGCAAACCATACCTCTACCCACCTACTCCATCAAGCCTTGCGCAAGATTTTGGGAACTCACGTAGAGCAAAAGGGATCGATGGTACGTAGCGGTTCATTGCGTTTTGACTTTTCACACTTCTCAAAGGTCACTCCACAAGAGTTGATGGAGGTCGAATCCTTTGTAAATGCCCGTATCAGTGAGCAGTTAGATCTTGAAGAAAACCGAAACAACACCTACGAGGCTGCAATTAAGGAAGGTGCGATAGGATTATTTGGTGAGAAATATGGTGATGTGGTACGAACGGTAAAGTTTGGCAAGAGTCAGGAACTTTGTGGGGGAACTCATGTTAGGAACACAGGAGATATCTGGCACTTTAAAATAACTAATGAAACTGCTGTTGCGGCAGGAATACGACGTATTGAAGCTATATCTTCAACTGCGGTCAAGGATTATTTTACCGAGCAGTCCAAAACTCTTGAGGAAATAAAAGCGTTGATTAATACGCCTGCAAAATCGCCATTGTCATCCATTGAACAAATGATGGAAGAAAATAGCAAGCTCAAAAAAGAAATCGAAGGCCTAAAAAAGGACAAGGCAAAAGACCTCAAGGGAGATTTAATAAAATCTGCCGAGGTTATCGATGGCGTCACCTATATCGCTGCACCTGTTGACCTGGATCCCAAAGTGATTAAGGAATTGGTTTTTCAAATAGATCAAGAAGTGGAATCCCTATTCATAATTCTCGGAGCAGAACATGAAGGAAAAGCTACACTTACCGTGTTAATAAGCAAGGAAACAGCAAAAAATAAAAACCTCAACGCAGGTCAGATCGTAAGAGAACTGGGCCGGTATATTCAAGGCGGTGGCGGTGGACAGCCACATTTTGCAACTGCTGGTGGAAAAAATCCTGCGGGTATTAATGAGGCGTTGGAAGCTTCGAGGGAATATTTGAAGTAATTTTGATCAAAGGTTTAAATGACTGAAAACACCGATCATGAATATCAAGGACTCTGGCCACGAGCTTATGCGTTCTTTATAGATAATCTTATCATGGGACTGTTGCTAGCCGCGGTGTCTTTTTATAACCTAACCTTTGTAAAGAGCTTTTATCTTTACCTGTGCGTGACGCTCATCATCCTCGCCTATAAACCGGTGATGGAAAAAATCTATGGCGCAACGCTGGGAAAAATGGTACTGCACATTAAGGTAGTAGATCTTGCCGGCGAGCCATTGAGTTGGTTTCAGTCATTGTTGAGGGTAATATTTCAGATAGCCCAGTTTCTGCTCGTGCTGCCTTTTCAATATGCTGCCTTTAACGACAGAGTCATGCTGGAAACCAGTGGCTTTTTTGAATTCAACGAGCGCTTTGCAGAGGATTACTCGGGAGTGGCGACGATTTCTACCGCTATGTTTTTTATAATGGCGCTAGAAGTAGTGTTTATAAATACCGACCCACGCCACCGCTCGCTGCACGATAGGATTGCAAAGACGTATGTGGTAAAAGATGATGTGTAACTAATCATAGCCTACAAAGACTCATCAATTGTATGTCCCGCAATCCATTCATAAAAGCAAAACTCCAGAAAATACGCGATAACGCCGCACAACGCAGGCATGATAGACGCATGAATGTCATATCACAAAAACCACAGGTACCCGCAGAGTCAATCTATAGAAAAACCTACCATCCGGATGACGTTGACCATTTTAAAGCAGAATATCAGAAACAGGTGGCAATGGAAAGGAAAAAGACGATTGCTGTATGGATAATCACCATCATCGCAACGCCTATTATCTGCTACTTACTCATTCTGTTTTTCTTCAGCGACTGGTTTTTATCCTAGTTTTCACTGGACTTTCCTTTTACTTTTGCGCGCTCAGATAAAATACAATGAAAAAACACGTTCTAATTTGCGCTCTGATTTGCCTTTCACTCAACTCTTGCTATAAAACTGTAGGCTATACCATCGATCTGGATGCAGATTATCACGCCACCTTTCTTGAAAATGGCAACTACGCTATCTTATATCCCGATGTGCCGGTAGGCAGCGCACTTGACGTAACTCACGAGGCCGATAAAATGTTTAAGGAAGTATTGGGCAATTGCTATGAGAATATCCCACTGGTCTATAATTCTTACGTGAATGGAAATTCCTTACCCGAGTCACCCTCAAACCTTGACCGCGTCAAGTCCATCGCTCCTCAAGTTGACTTTATCATTTATATAGAAGCTGCATTTGATAAGAAAAATGACTCACAATTTAGTTCTATGCCCACCAGCCAAAATAAAGAAAGAGTACATGCAACTCTCGAGATTATTGAAGTAGCTACGGGAAAAATAGTGTTTACCAAAGAACTGACCGCCTCGACCGAAGACAGTTCACTGGATGATCCAAATGATTCTCGCCGATTTTCAAGAGCTACGGATAACGAACTGGTCACTAGAGCCTGCGAAAAACTTATCAAACGCACCTCAAAGGCCTTTAGGGAAAAAGAGATAGGCTGCGATTAAAATCATTCTTGCCATTCTGCTATCTTTGAAATTAAAAATTATTGATCAAGCTCACCACACCGGTTCCCGTTCGGGAATTTAAAAACCAAATCGACTACAGTTCCCGGATAGTATTGCTGGGCAGCTGTTTTACCGAGAATATTGGTACGCAACTGGATCATCACGGGTTTCACACGACCATTAATCCGTTTGGAATCCTGTTCAATCCGGTGAGTATCGCAATACTGGTCTTTAAAGCGGCAAATGATATAGCTTTTGAGCCTGAAGATGTGGAAGATACCTTTTCATACTTTGCCCATTCCGATTTAAATGGTGAGGATAAAACAGCAACATTGATTAAACTCAATGCCGCACGGTCAGCCTTGAAAAAGGCACTCATGGAGTCCAGCCACATATTTATAACACTGGGAAGCGCGTGGGTCTACCGCCATAATGAGCGCAAAATGATCGTTGCCAATTGTCACAAACAACCCCAAGATTATTTCAAAAAAGAGCTGCTCTCCCCTCAAGAAATTGCTGATTCCCTAACGAGTATAGTAAACGAAATCAAAAAATTACATTTAAAAAGTGAAGTCATATTTACCCTGTCGCCCGTGCGGCATCTAAAGGACGGAGCTGTGGAGAACACCCGTAGCAAATCCCGATTGCACGACGCGATCCAGCACGTAGTGGATCTTCAAAAAGCGGTATATTTTCCCTCTTATGAAATTGTGATGGACGAGATGCGCGATTACAGGTTTTATGGAAAAGACCTGTTACACTTGAATGAACTGGGCGTGGAGTATGTGTGGTCACGCTTTCGCGAAAGCGTCATCAACAAAAACACCCTAACACTACAAGAAAAAGTCAAGAAATATAGAAACCTCGCCGCCCACCGCCCCAAAGATTTAATAAAACATAAGGAACAAGTTGAGGCAATGAGAAATAACTTGCTCACATCCTATCCCGAACTCCATTTATAATGAGAAAAATTGCCGTCTATCTTATCATATTTGTCGCCGCAATAATCGCTTTTTTTGCCATTAAAAGCTGGTGGGACTCAGAAAATGAACGTGAAAAACTGATTTCAGAGACTGCACTGATCCAAAAACAGGTGACTAACACCAGCAAGCTCATTGTAACCGAGATCAAATATGCAAAGGTGTTTACTTATGAAGACACTAAGAAATATGGATTTAATATTTTTGATGTCAAGAAACGTGCTCTCATAATCGCAGAGCCTGATGTTCAAATTTCCTACGATTTAAAGCAATTAAAATACGAAATTGATCCCGATAACAAAACTATTTACATTACCTACATACCAAAACCCGAATTGCGCATAGATCCCAATATTTCGTTTTACAGCATCGATGATTACCCGCTCAATAAATTTGAGGCTCAGGATTTCAACAAGGCAAAAAAGAAGATCAAAAACCAGTTACACGCAGAAATCCTCAAAGATCCAGTCATGAAAAATGCGGAGAACCGATTGCTTTCTGAGCTTAGTGGCATCTATATATTGAGTAGTTCCATGGGCTGGAAACTGGTCTATAACGATACTGAAATAGATAGTACTAAAGAAATGAACAGCGTCCTCTTTAAAAGTTAATTATTCCACCTCCTTGATCTCGTAAGCTTCAGCCTCCTTATCAAATTCGGCCTGGAGCAGTCTATAATAACGGTTGTAAATGTCCTTTTTGATCACGCAAACTTTATTGTTCCTTGTCAGTGATTCCTTAAATTCTTGTTCTGTGATTGTATTGTCCATGAACTGTTGAGTAAGTTGGGGACGTTCTTGTTTACAGCTCAAATAGTCATTGTAGGCATCAACATAGTCTCTATAGGTCTGGCTGGACTTGACCCTGTCCATGACCTCTTCCTGTTGAACAGCTTCCTGTGTAGCATTTTCACAAGAAAAAGCAATCACGGACAATAGGAGAATAATATATTTTTTCATTGTTGCAGATTATGAAAGTCAAAAATAAATAACCCGTTGCTTTCAACAAAGAAAGCAACGGGTTAAGGCTACAAATAAATACTGGGAATTAAACTACTCCTGTTTAAGACGACGTTTCTTGTACTCCTTGATCATCTTACGCCGGAAATCCATTTCGGCTTTTTTAAGTTGCAAGAATTTTTTTGCTCCGATAATGTCTGTAAGTTCTTTATGCCTCACTTCTAGCGAAGTTGCATAGATTTTATCTTCCAGCTTAATAAGCTGCGCCACATAATCCTGGGCTTGAGCTTCTTTTAAGGAGTCAAATTCTCCTTCCAACTTTTTAAGGAGCGTTCTTTTCTCTTTTTCCAACAACCTGTGCTCTGCCTTGATCTGGTTGTACACTGGCCAGAAACGCTGCGCTTCGGTCTCGGTCATGTTCAGCTCTTCTGTAATATGGGCTATGGAAAGAGCTTTGATCTTATCATTCATCTCGTCTCGCTGACTTCTATCCTGCTCTCCATTGCTAGGCGGCTGTGCGATCGCAACCGCGGCGATCAACAACATTATTAATACTGTGATTGTGTTTTTCATTCTGTATAAATTTGGTTGAGATCTACTTCATCAATGAGGTAGTCCAATAATTGATCATCCTGTATTTTTGTATCTATTGTAATCCCATCAAGAATATCGTTGTCCAAGAATAACAAATCGACGGCTTCTTGATCCATTCCATCTTCTAGATTCATAACATAATTCATCATTTCCTCATCTCCCAGTGCGGTAATCCCATCTTCATTTGTTTCCCACAAACTTTGCAATGAAAACAGAAGTATTCCCATGGCAGCTATACTTATAAATGGCACTAACCATGAGGGTGCTTTTTGGGGTTCAGCTTTCGCCTTGAGCGGTATTACCCTTATTTCATCCCTAGAATCATTTACTGAGGTGATTATAGTGTCTGTCAACGTGTCCAAATAATTTTCGGGAACAGTAAATCCAGTTTCCTTAACCTCGGGATTTTTAAGATTGTCCAATACGCGATCGGTCAATCCCGCAAAATAATCTGTGGGAACTTTAAATCCAGAGTTTGTATTCTTATGATCGCTTGACATGGTTCTATGACTGATTTATTTGTTAAAAGTTTAATCCTCGATAAGAATTAGCTTCAGCTTATTTGAGGCTATGTGATAACTGCTTTTTACCGCGCCCTCGGTAAGATCAAGGATTTCTGCGATTTCTTTGAATTTGAGATCGTCAAAATACCTTAGGTTAAAAATTTCCCGCTGCCTGTCCGGCAATGTGGCGAGTGATTTTTGCAGGCTCAATTGGATTTCGTCGCCAGAGAAATAAACATCTGCTTCTAGATTTTCTGTCATGCGCTGTAGTAATTCCTCACTGGAAATTCTAAACTCTTTTGCACGCTTATTGAGAAATGTAATGCTTTCATTGTAACAAATGCGATACAACCAAGTGCTCAATTTACTATCTCCCTTAAAATTTTTGAATCCCTTAAAAACTTTAATAAAAACCAACTGCAAAACATCGTCTGCATCTTCATGCGATACGACCATTTTACGGATCTGCCAGTACATCTGTTCCTTATAGGCATCCACCATATATCTAAACCCTAGGTCAAATGACTCAGGCGCGGCCAGTAATTCAAGAATGTGGGTTTCGCTGGGTTTGCTCATTCTAGCGTTATGACCTTTATTTCTGAATTTAGTTTAATTAACGGGTGAAAATAAGTAAAACTGGGAGTGATTTATGAATTTATATTTGAGCTATGTGTGAGCTGCCTTTGGTATTCGGACATTTCACTCATGTGCGGACACCCTTTGCCTGACGGTTTTTCACTCATGCGCAAACACCCTTTGCCTAACGGTATCTCACTCTTGCGCGGACACCCTTTGCCTATCGGCATTTCCCTCGAGGGAAAACCAAAACATCTAGCTATGGAGACTACATCAAAAAATGCCAAAACTACCGTCTTCCCTCGAGGGAAGATAAGAGATGGGTGTTTGCGATGTTGGAATAAAGTGATGAGACCAGAAAAATTCACTCATGCGCAAACACCCTTTGCCTATCGGCATTTCCCTCAAGGGAAAACCAAAACATCTAGCTATGGAGACTACATCAAAAAATGCCAAAACTACCGTCTTCCCTTGAGGGAAGATAAGAGATGGGTGTTTGCGATGTTTGACTAAAGTGATGAGATCATAAAAATTCACTCAGGCGCGGACACCCTTTGCCTATCGGCATTTCCCTCAAGGGAAAACCAAAACATCTAGCTATGGAGACTAACATCAAAAAAATGCCAAAACTACCGTCTTCCCTTGAGGGAAGATAAGAGATGGGTGTTTGCGATGTATCAAACAAAGCGATGAGAACGTAAAAATTCACTCATGCGCAAACACCCTTTGCCTATCGGCATTTCCCTCAAGGGAAAACCAAAACATCTAGCTATGGAGACAACATCAAAAAATGCCAAAACAACCGTCTTCCCTTGAGGGAAGATAAGAGATGGGTGTTTGCGATGTTTGAATAAAGCGATGAGATCAGAAAAATCTCACTCATGCGCGAACACCCTTTGCCTATCGGCATTTCCCTCGAGGGAAAACCACAACATCTAGCTATGGAGACTAACATCAAAAAATGCCAAAACTACCGTCTTCCCTCGAGGGAAGATAAGAGATGGGTGTATGCGATGTTGGAATAAAGTGATGAGACCAGTAAAAATTCACTCATACGCAAACACCCTTTGCCTATCGGCATTTCCCTCAAGGGAAAACCAAAACATCTAGCTATGGAGATTACATCAAAAAAATGCCAAAACTACCGTCTTCCCTCGAGGGAAGATAAGAGATGGGTGTTTGCTGATCGAAGCAAATCATATATAATTATGCAAAAAATCTTTAAGCTCTAGGATAACTCCATTTATATTGGTTTGCACTTGATTGTTTGTAAAACGAATGAAGGTAACACCCAACTCTTCGATTCTGCCCTGTCTTCTAGCATCTTCCATAAAATTATTATCGTGTGAAGTTCCATCGATTTCAATAGCTATTCCAAATTCTTTGATGTAGAAATCCACCACATAATCGAGAATGGGCATTTGACGCCTCACAACCGTTCCTAATTTTGAGTTCTTCACTTCTTCCCAGAAGATTTTTTCAGTTCTAGTCATTGATGATCTCAGCCGTCTTGACAAATCCCTCGCCTCTGGAGTGTACGGTAAAACATTGTGATTTCTCATTCATTTAAATATAATGTTAATTTTCGGTAAGCTCAACTGTGCCTACAAGAATTATGCAAGTCATTTTTTACCAAAGCTAGTCGCAACATTCAGGAAGGGAAAACCACAATTTCTAGCTATAGAGACTACATCAAAAAATGCCAAAACTACCGTATTCCCTCGAGGGAAGATTAGAGCTGGGTGTATGCGATGTTTGAATAAAGTGATGAGACCAGAAAAACTCACTCATGCGCGGACACCCTTTGCCTATCGGCATCTCACTCAAGGGAAAACCAAAACATCTAGCTATGGAGATTAAATCAAAAAATGCCAAAACTACCGTCTTCCCTCGAGGGAAGATAAGAGATGGGTGTTTGCGATGTTGGAATAAAGTGATGAGACCAGAAAAATTCACTCATGCGCGGACACCCTTTGCCTAGCGGTATCTCACTCATGCGCAAACACCCTTTGCCTATCGGCATTTCCCTCAAGGGAAAACCAAAACATCTAGCTATGGAGACAACATCAAAAAATGCCAGAACTACCGTCTTCCCTCGAGGGAAGATAAGAGATGGGTGTTTGCGATGTTGGAATAAAGCGATGAGATAGTAAATTTCACTCATGCCCAAACACCCTTTGCCTAGCGGTATCTCACTCATGCGCATACACCCTTTGCCTATCGGCATTTCCCTCAAGGGAAAACCAAAACATCAAGCTATGGCGATTAAATCAAAAAATGCCAAAACTACCGTCTTCCCTTGAGGGAAGATAAGAGTTGGGTGTTTGCGCATTAAATTGTGGGACTTAATTAATATCTTTACACGCTATAAATTTGAACCTAATTATCATGGACAACAACCCACAATACGACCCTAGATTTGAATCATTAATACAAGTTGATGATGCCGAAAGAGCCGTTTTTTACAGAAAAACATATGCTCACGTTGCGCTTGCGACTTTGCTTTTCATCATAATAGAAAGTGTGTTTTTAAGCATTCCTTCTTTAGTTGAGTTTATGCTGGGAATGCTGGATGGCTGGAAGTGGTTTATAGTTTTGGGACTCTTTATGTTTGCAACTACCTATGCAGAAAAGATCGCACATACCAGTCACGATAAATCCACTCAATACCTTGCGTTGTTTTTATTTGTAATCGCCGAGGCACTTATATTTATTCCGCTTATTTACATTGCCATGTACTACGGCGAGATGAATGAAACTAACGTACTCAACCAGGCTGCAATCACGACTCTGGCTTTGTTCACCGGATTAAGCGCGGTGGTTCTGGTTACCAAAAAAGATTTCTCCTTCCTACGCAGCATCATTATGATAGGAACATTTATCGCTATAGGCGTTATTGTTGCTGGTATGATATTCGGTTTTGATCTAGGATTGGTTTTTTCTGGTGCGATGGTCTTACTTGCTGGAGCTACGATCTTATATCAAACCTCTAACCTGATCCACAAATACAGTACTGACCAGTATGTAGGTGCTTCATTAGGTTTGTTTGCTTCATTGATGTTATTGTTCTGGTATATAGTAAGTATTTTTATGTCCCGCGATTAAGACGCACCTCTACATATTTTTAAGCTATCAGACTGAGTACAGCTGGATGGCGCCCTATGCTTTTGCGGTTGTAGGAATGGGTGTCATCTGTTTTATTGCGCATATTTTTTTAAAGGCAGCTCAGAGAAAGTATGATTTTGTATGGTATCGACAGTTTTGGGCATATAAAAAATTGCCACCGGCACAAAAAGGGGTTTTAAATGACTATCCGTTTTACGTTAACCTCAACGCAAGAGACCAGCGGCATTTTGAACATCGCGTTAAAAGTTTTATAGCAGATAAAGATTTCAAGCACAGGCATAATCATGAGATAACTGATGATCAGAAAGTATTAATAGCAGCTGTTGCTTGTCGATTGACTTTTGGACGACGTAGTTATTTGTTTCCTATGTTGAGTACAATCTTGATTTTTGATGAGGCATTTGAGAGTCCTGCAAACAACCAAAAACACAAAGGCGAGTACAATCCGCGAGCAAAAGTGCTCGCTCTTTCTTGGGCAGATTTTAAGGAAGGAATGGATATTACTAATGACAACTTACATTTGGGACTTCACGAGTTTACCCACGTGATGCATTTTGAATGTGAGCGATATACCGACGTGGATGCAGAGCGATACAATAAGTATTACAAAAAAATTCTGCGAGAGCTTATGAACCCAGCAACGAGAACTAAACTGGACAATACTCGATTTTTCAGGGACTACGCGTTTACAAATCAGTACGAATTCATGGCAGTTCTTACCGAGTATTATTTTGAATCAAATGTTCTTTTTAAGCAAGAATTTCCAGTTATGTTCGATTATATGACACTAGCACTATTGTACAAAGAGCGGTGGATTCTTTAATCTGAATTTTTAATTTCACTCAGTGTTTTATAAAAGTTTTCCTGAACGGGTCTGTTATTGGGAACATTTCGCAATGGCTGTACCTCCTCCATACTTTCATGACAATCCGCTGGCAACTGTTGGTATAGCTTGGTTCCTGCGGTTTTCCATGCGATCATTTCGTCCGAGACCTTTTTAATCATTTTTGCAGGATTTCCTACAATTAGAGATCTGGGTTCAAATGCAGCATCTGCTTTTACAAAAGACAGTGCTCCCACGATGCATTCCTCGCCTATCTCTGCGCCATCCATGATCACGCTGTTCATTCCTATCATGCAGTTTTTGCCCAGGTTTGCTCCATGAATAATTGCACCATGTCCTATGTGTACGCTTTCGCGAAAGCGGATACTTTTACCAGGAAACATGTGAACCGTACAATTTTCCTGCACGTTAACACCATCTTCAAGAATGATCTCGCCCCAGTCGCCACGTATTACCGCTCCTGGGCCGACATAACACTTCTTTCCAATAATAACATTGCCAATGACTGCCGCCAGTGGGTGGATAAAACTGCTTTCATCGATCACGGGAATGTGGCCTTTAAAACTGTAACATGCCATAATTAAGAGATAAGTTGGGCTTCAAAAAGCTCCATAAAATAGGTTTTAATTTTTTCTTTGACTTCGTTCTCGTCAACGGGACGTTTGAGTTCTGCTGCAAGTGAGGTAACGGTTTTATCGTCGATACCGCAGGGAATAATGTGATCAAAGTAACCCAAGTCTGTATTTACATTAAACGCAAACCCGTGCATCGTGACCCAGCGACTGGCGCGCACTCCCAGCGCACAGATCTTACGCGCAAACGGAGTACCGACATCCAGCCAAACTCCCGTTTCTCCAGAGCTGCGTTCTCCTTTTAATCCATAATCAGCTAGGATTTTGATAAATATTTCTTCTAGAAAACGCAGATATTTATGAATATCGGTAAAGAAATTCTCTAGATCCAATATAGGATAGCCCACTATCTGTCCCGGACCGTGATAGGTAATATCACCGCCACGATTGATTTTGTAGAACGTCGCCCCTATTTTTTCAAGCATTCCCTCATTTGCAAGTAAGTTATCCAAATCACCACTTTTGCCTAACGTATAAACGTGATCGTGTTCTACAAAAAGAAGATGGTTTTCCGTTTCCTGACCGGCATCTTCCCTCCTATTTTTAATTTTTATATCAAGAATACTTTTAAAAACTCGCTCCTGCTCATCCCAGGTTTCCTTATAATCCTTGCGACCTAGATCTTTAAAATGGACATTTTTGTTCATGGGGTAAAAATAATCCATCTCTGACGGATTAACGATAAACCGCTAATCATATACTTTCTCTCTTTAGTAGTTTTCATAAAGTTAGGTTTCGATAGGATCTGAAATATTGGTGCTATATTTCGCTATGATAAAGCAAATACGGACTCTCGCACTAATTTTATTATTTACAGCACCGGTTTTCAGCCAAAATCTGCTTCAAAGCCTTTATAATCTAGACCCTTTTCCCGAAGAAATGGCATGGTCTAAAGAGCTTATAAATGAAATGGGGACTGATATTTTAATCTACAATTATATAGGTGGTGGCGGTCACGGCGGTATGAGTGGATTTCAATTTGACCTGCGATCAAAGAAGGGGATCATTATTAAATTGCCATTTAGCGATGCTGTTTCAATTACCGCAACTGATGGCCGCACCACCGACTTATCACAAAACATATCACTCTATCTTACCTATAAGTTTTTGTACTCTCAATATCATGAAGCAGACGAGCCGATAACTGATGATGACTTTGCACTTAAAAATATGTTCAAGATCGCTGCTGATTACTATAGGACTGATGATTATACGCTTGCTCATCAAGTACTTATGAATTATGAGCCTGACCTGCCCTATGAGGCAAAACGATTGCGCTTTTATAATCTGCTTGCAGCAGCCATGGAATTGGAACACCTGGATTTTGAGGAAATTACTGGTAATTTAGATCCGCATGATCACTCTCAAAGAGATTTTGAAGAAACAATGCTCGATGCCATTCTTGAAGAAATGGAAGATGACAATCTTGCTGCTTACCTGTTTGAGACATTCATAAATATTGAAGGCGATAAAGAGCGAACTCTTGAAAAATTTGACGCAGTTTTTGGTAGTTATTCCACAGTTTCAACAATTGAAAATGAAGTTTTGCAACCCGAGATAAAAATCACCGCTTCTCAAAAAATGCATTTGAGCATTCCCGAAAAGTATATTAGTTACAGACAAAGAAGCGCTAGGTTCATTCACTTTTGATCTTATGACGATCAGTATTGATTTTAAAAACCACGTGGTCATGGTTGAATTTGAAAACAAAGACTCACAATCCCTAACTTTCCATGATCGTGTAAAACTTCCAGATCATCTTGATAAAACCTCATTGAATATTCAGCGCATCAAACTTTTGATTGCTGAGAACGATTTGACCTATCAGTTTTTTCCAAGAAACAGTTATTCCCGTGCAGGAAGTGAGCCTGTAATTATTAAAGGTAACCGATAACCATCACTTCTCAGGATTGTTCAATATTATCAATGCAGCGATCACGCCAGGAATCCATCCCAGTAAAGTAAGAATAAAAACAATTATAATTGAACCGCAACCTTTGCCTATCACTGCAAGTGGTGGGAAAATCACGGCAAGAATAACGCGCCAGATGGACATAGAGTTGGTTGGAATTAAATTCAGGTACTTTTATAGGACTCAAAATTAATCCGTTTGTTACTTTTCATACACAAAGTAATTTAGAACAATCTTACTCAAAAACCGAAAATACTTAGTACGCAAATAATGCTTTAGCAGCCTACTTTCTTCTTTGTCACACCTCATCGCAAGGTTATATTTGCAGGCTTAAACAAGATTGAATATGTCTCTTTCCCAAGTAGAAATCGTGCGCCGTGAAAAATTGGCCAAACTCAGGTCGCTCGGCATTGATCCCTATCCAGCAGCGCTATATCCCGTGGATGCACATTCTTCAACTATTAAAAAGGATTATGAAGAAGGTAAAAAGGTAATTATCGCCGGGAGATTAATGCGTAAAAAAGTGCAGGGAAAGGCAAGTTTTGCTGAAATTCAAGATGCGCAGGGACGTATACAGGTGTATTTTAATCGGGACGAAGTTTGTCCCGGCGATGATAAATCTGCTTATAACGACATTTTTAAAAAACTACTGGATCTAGGAGATTTTATAGGAATCGAGGGGACTTTGTTTAAAACCCAGGTAGGTGAGATTACCGTTGCGGTTACAAAATTCAAGTTGCTCAGCAAAGCACTGAAACCACTTCCCTTTCCCAAAACTGACGCCGACGGAAACGTGCACGATGAGTTTGCAGATCCTGAAATGCGCTACCGCCAGCGCTATGCAGACCTTGTTGTAAATCCGCACGTGAAGAAAGTATTTGTAAAACGTACCAAACTCTTCAACGCAATGCGCTCATTCTTTAACGATCGCGAGTATTTTGAGGTGGAAACTCCCATTTTACAACCCATTCCCGGTGGCGCAGCGGCGCGACCGTTTATCACGCACCACAACTCGCTGGATATGCCATTATACATGCGTATTGCTAACGAGCTGTATTTGAAGCGATTGATCGTGGGAGGTTTTGACGGTGTTTATGAATTCAGCAAGAACTTCCGTAATGAGGGAATGGACCGCACCCACAATCCCGAGTTTACCGCGATGGAAATATACGTCGCCTACAAGGATTATAATTGGATGATGGATTTTACCGAGACGCTTCTTGAATACTGTGCGGTGCAGGTAAATGGGGAGACGACCAGTACTTTTGGCAAGAATACCATTGAATGGAAAGCGCCCTATCCGCGAGTTACCATGCGTCAGTCCATTATAGATTTCACGGGTTTTGATATTCATGGAAAAAGTGAGGAGGAGTTGTACGCTTTCGCGAAAGCTAACAAAATCGACGTAGATAAAACCATGGGTAAAGGCAAACTGATCGATGAGATATTTGGCGAAAAGTGTGAGGGAAACTACATCCAGCCCACGTTTATCACCGATTATCCCAAGGAAATGTCGCCCTTGTGCAAAGAACACCGCGACAACCCAGAACTGACCGAGCGATTTGAACTAATGGTATGTGGGAAAGAAATCGCAAATGCCTATTCAGAATTAAATGACCCCATCGACCAGCGCGAGCGGTTTGAAGCACAGCTTGCACTTGCAGACCGCGGTGATGACGAGGCGATGTTTATCGATCAGGACTTCTTACGTGCACTGGAATATGGAATGCCACCTACCTCTGGACTGGGAATAGGAATGGATCGATTGATCATGTATCTTACTAACAATCCCTCCATACAGGAAGTATTGTTCTTTCCACAGATGAAACCAGAAAATACCTTTAAAGTTGAGCTGAGCGAGGATGAGAAAATGATATTTGAACTACTCAAAAAATCTGGAACCATTGAACTGGAAAAATTAAAAGACCAGGCAGGATTGAGCAATAAAAAATGGGACAAATCTATAAAGGGGCTGACTGGTAAAAAAGTGGTCAAAGTTTCAAAAACGGATGATGGGCTTTTTGTGGAAATTATCTAACGTAGTACACATCTTACAACTTATGATAAAAAATACCCTCTAATGGGTATTTTTTTATGCCATAAACCTAAGTAGTTTTATTCTCTAAAATATTCATTATGAGAAAACTACTAAAATGGCAAGCTGCAATGTTTGTAATGTTGCTCTATGCAAACTGCGCAACTGCACAAGAATCCTTTAACGCTGGAGCGGTTGAAGCAAGTGATCCTAATCAAGATATTCTGCTCAGCGCCAGTATAGGACAGGTCTTTTATAGCGAGAACGTAGCTAATGATATTTCTGAGATCCAGGGAATCCAGCATCCGCTTAGATTTGAGACTTTGTCCATCGATACTGTTGCAAAAGAAAATCTCACTATTACCATTTATCCCAATCCTGCGACTACGCATTTCAAATTGAGATTTAGCAATTGGACGGAGAACCTGTCCTATAGTATATCAGATATCAACGGAAAAAGACTGAACGGCGGCAGGATTTTATCTAACGACGCAGCCATGCCAGTTCAAAACCTGGCAGCAGGGATATACCTAGTCTCGGTTACCAGTCCAGAAGGACTTATTAAAACTATCAAACTACTTAAAAAATAAACATCATGAAAAATCTATCTCTATTTAAAAAAATAATTTTGCTCATTCTCTTTTGTGTAACCGGTATAGCCGCTGCACAGACTGATGAGGGATTTAGCTATCAATCTTTACTGCGCGACACGGCGGGTGATCCCATAGCGCAGCAAAATGTAAGCGTACAGATTTCCATTGCCGCACAAAGCTCCACGGGAACTGTAGTCTATTCTGAAACGCACAATGTAACAACCTCAGACGTGGGACTTATATCTGTGGTTATAGGAACTGGAACGGTAAATTCTGGAAACTTTCAAAACATCGACTGGTCCAGTGGGCCTCACTTTGTGAATACTTCTTCTACCCCAGCTGGAGGAACTGCCATTGTTGGAAATACCAGATTATTGAGTGTTCCCTACGCAAAATTTGCCGCGGTATCTGGTGTGACTAATCAGCAAGTCTCAAATGTATGGGGACAGCAGGGAGATAACATTGATGAAAACGTAGATTTTCTGGGTTCCACAAATGATCAAGATCTTGTTTTCAAGCGCAATAATGAAGAGGTAGCTACCTTTAGTATTGCAAATCTTGCACTGGGTCGTAATGCATTGATCTCTAGTACAAGTTCTAATGGGACGCTTGCCGTAGGAAATGGTTCTTTGCAAAACATAACTGGTGGACAGGGAAATACCGGTGTGGGAGCAAGTACTATGTTAGATAAAACTTCTGGTGACAATAACACTGCCGTTGGTATCAACTCCTTACGTGCACAAGTAAATGGAGATAACAACACCGCAATAGGAGCCGGAGCCATGGAAGCCTCAACTTCTGGAAATTCAAATGTTGCGATAGGATTTCTAGCGATGAATAATAGTAGTGGTGCAAATGGAAACGTCGCCATAGGCAACAACAATCTATCTGTAGTAACTGGTCAACTCAATGTTGCTATAGGTGATAATGCTATGGTAAATACCTCCACCGGAGAACATAATATAGGGCTAGGATTTGTCGCCTTAAATCAAAATACAACTGGTAATGAGAATATCGGTCTAGGTAATAATGCATTAACTAACAATACTACAGGGAATCGTAACATCGCTCTAGGTGCGGTAGCTTTATTTAATAACACTACTGGAGATAGAAATATTGCATTAGGTGGAGATGCGCTTAATTCAAACACCACGGGTTTTGACAACATTGCTATAGGACAATCTGCCCTACAATCAAATACAGATGGAGACAATAATGTAGCCATAGGTTTAGGAACGCTAGCTGCAAACACCACAGGAGAACGTGCCGTGGCAATAGGTCTAGAGGCATTAAACAGCAACACTACTGGCGGTGAGAATATCGCTGTGGGACTTGCAGCACTACGCTCCATGAACGATGGTTTTCTCAACGTTGCCTTAGGTGTACGAGCATTGGAAAATAATACTTCAGGAAATGAAAACATAGCTCTAGGACTAGAGGCGATGAGAAACTCTCAAGGAACTAGACAGATAGGAATAGGTTCAAATGCACTTGCCAACGCTAGCGCAGCAAGCACGGTAAATTATGCCATAGGTAATGAAGCGATGCAAAGTCTCACGGATGGAACTGAGAATCTTGCAATCGGGCAAAATGCAATGGGCGCAAATACAACTGGTACTCAAAATATCGCCATAGGTCATGCTGCCATGGAAACAGCAACAACTCCTGGAAATAATATTGCTATAGGTATAGGAGCTATGAGAAATTCAACCGGAGGAAGCGATATTGCTATTGGAAGAGACGCATTATTAAACTCAGCCGCTGGCGTAAATATTGCCATAGGATATGAAGGATTGAAAGGGGTTCAAAACAATCAAAATACTAGTATAGGGGCCTTAGGATTAACCAGTTATATCGGAACAAATGAAACGTTTGGGAGAAACGCGGTACTTGGTTTTGCATCAGGCTTAAGTTTACAAGAAGGTTCGCTCAATACCGCATTGGGAACCATAAGTCTCGCATTTATGACTACAGGTTCAAATAATTTGGCATCTGGTGCATTTACTGGAAATAGTCTCACTTCAGGTAATGACAATACCTTTATTGGAACCTTTGCTGGTCGAAATATTACAAGCGGAGACAATAATATATTTTTAGGCTCTGGTACAATCATGGGAATTGATTCGAGTATTAATTTACCAGCAAACAATCAACTTAATATAGGAAACAGCATCTATGGAGATTTGAGCACCAATCAATTTGGTTTTGGAGTAATGACACCTACAGAACGTATAGATGCTACCGGAGGAAACGTAAAAGCAGATAATTTTATTTCTGCGACTACCACTTACCCAGACTACGTATTTGAAAATTACTACACAGGGTCATCAGAACTTGATAAGGAATATAAGTTCCAATCACTTAAAGAAGTAGAGGCTTTTGTAAAGGAAAACAACCACCTACCGGGAATCAAGTCCCATAAGGAAATTGCTGATAACGATATGAACGTTAATCTGTCAGAACTTGTGGTGAAGAGTCTTGAAAAAATCGAAGAACTATATCTGTACACGATTGAGCAACAAAAAGAAATAGAAAATTTGAAAAAAGAACTAAAGGCACTTAAAAAGTAACCACCGTTTTAATCTGATTTAGTTCTATAAAGCCTCTATAATATTATATGGAGGCTTTTTTGTTAAATTTAATATTACGATTGAAAAAGCTTGTTTACAATCACGCTTTCGCGAAAGCTACAACCCACAAATATCAATACCCATAATTTACATTGCCCGAGGAAGCTGCCGCAAAAATTGCCGCGCCAAAAAGCACTAGAAACACAATATAGATGCAAGCACAATGGCTGCATAAATTAATGCTCCCTTTGCCCAATTGCTTCTTGTCCTATTAGGATCGCTACCGAATGCCCAGACAAACAACATAATAATTCCAACTAAAGGTAATGAAGCCACAAACATATAAAGTGTCCACTTGATAGGTTTGATCTCTGGCTGTGCATGAGCATGTGCTACAAAATTGTCCTGTTCCATAATTATAAAGTTTAAAAGTTCAGTTAAAATTAAACTTTTTTGTTAAAGTCCAGTCATAACCCTGTAAACATTTTAAAATAAAACATTATGAAAAATCTAGTAATGAGTGCATTAGTGTTATTATCAAGTCTTGCGATTGCACAACCAGACGACCGCGATCGCAAAATGCCGAGCCCAGAAATCCAGGCAAAAAAAATGACCCTCGCCTTGGATTTATCCGACAAACAGCAAAAGGAAGTACTTCAATTATTGAGCGATCAAAGGGTAAGTATGGACAAACAAAAACTATCAAAAGAAGAACGCCAGAAACTTACCGCTGAGCAAAAAGAAGCGCGAGCTACAAAGATGCTCGACCAGAAAATAGCCATGAAACGCGAATTCAAAAAAATACTCTCCGAGGATCAATACGGGCGTTGGGAAAAGATGATGGCTAAACGCGTGGGTAAAAGAAGAGCTGGTAAAAAAAGAAAGTAGGAAGCTCTACTTTCATACTTTTCAAAAGGGTAGGCTCCGTCCTACCCTTTTATAATTACAAACGCCTTGAGTTTAAAATGTGTACCCTATTCTCAAATGTAGATTTACCGCTACATCCTGTTTATCTCCCAAAAGGATAACGTTATCCGGTTCAAAATATCTTATGTAACCTATCCCAAAACCTACTTCATAATTAAATTGCTGACCTAAATTACGTCGCAATCCATAGGTAGGAACTATTTGAAGATCTGGTATAATACTGACCCTATCATCGCCTCCCAGTATGAATAAATCTGGACGGTACGAGGTTTTGATGGATATAAAATTCCCTGAATTATTATCGATGCGCTTTGATTTTTCTACCCTGCGATCGAGATTGTAATACCACCTAGGTTCTAAGGTTATAACAGGAATGGCGACCAACTGATCGTCGCGTAAAAAACTGCTTTCTATACCACCATCGAGACCCGTTTCCAGTCGCAACGTTATGGAGTTGGAAAGACCTACTTCACTGTAAAGCCACGCTCCAAAAAATCCAGTCTGAATACCATAAGTGCGTTTTTCAACACGAGCATCAGTCGTTTGGGCATTGAGCATCGTAGGTATACCCAGAACAATTAGACCTATTAAATATTAATTTTTTCATATTTATTAATTTGTTGAGCTCTTTGAAAATCGACTCACTACAAAACTGTAAATAATCCCACCTATAAGTGAAATTAGTGCCGTTTTCCAAAGTCTATCAAAGGTATAGACCCCTTCCACAAGATCTATAATTGTTACCGTCAATGTTGTGAATACTGCAAATGCAATTCCTTGCGCTATAAATTTATTTTTCATGAAATCCTGATTTCTACCCCAACTGCAATCTGTCTTCTGTTAGTTATTAATAGGTCTTTTGACACTTTAAAATGTCAAAATATAAAATATGCGCTACAGAAAATATTGTGAACAAAATCCAGGTTGAAATTTACCATCAACCTATCTTCAGTTTGATTTTATTTTTTATTTTTATTTTTACTTTTCTCATCATCTGTCCGCTGGACATCTTCCTAAGGTAAGAATTAACTGACCAACTTTCTCGTCTATTTAAAATCTTGATTTTTTTTATTTACAAATTAAAAACACTCCAGAGTTTACCATATTATTAAACTCTACATCGTCCTCAATGCTTACAAGATCGTCAGTTTTAATACCCATAATCTACATTGCCCGAGGAAGCTGCTGCAAAAATCGCCGCGCCAAAAAGCACTAGAAACACAATATAGATCGCAAGCACAATGGCTGCATAAATTAATGCTCCCTTTGCCCAATTGCTTCTTGTCCTATTAGGATCGCTACCGAATGCCCAGACAAACAACATAATAATCCCAACTAAAGGTAATGAAGCCACAAACATATAAAGTGTCCACTTGATAGGTTTGATCTCTGGCTGTGCATGAGCATGTGCTACAAAATTGTCCTGTTCCATAATTATAAAGTTTAAAAGTTCAGTTAAAATTAAACTTTTTTGTTAAAGTCCAGTCATAACCCTGTAAACATTTTAAAATAAAACATTATGAAAAATCTAGTAATGAGTGCATTAGTGTTGTTATCAAGTCTTGCGATTGCACAACCAGACGACCGCGATCGCAAAATGCCGAGCCCAGAAATCCAGGCAAAAAAAATGACCCTCGCCTTGGATTTATCCGACAAACAGCAAAAGGAAGTACTTCAATTATTGAGCGATCAAAGGGTAAGTATGGACAAGCAAAAACTATCAAAAGAAGAACGTCAGAAACTTACCGCTGAGCAAAAAGAAGCGCGAGCTACAAAGATGCTCGACCAGAAAATAGCCATGAAACGCGAATTCAAAAAAATACTCTCCGAGGATCAATACGGGCGTTGGGAAAAGATGATGGCTAAACGCGTGGGTAAAAGAAGAGCTGGTAAAAAAAGAAAGTAGGAAGCTCTACTTTCATACTTTTCAAAAGGGTAGGCTCCGTCCTACCCTTTTATAATTACAAACGCCTTGAGTTTAAAATGTGTACCCTATTCTCAAATGTAGATTGAATGCTACATCCTGTTTATCTCCCAAAAGGATAACGTTATCCGGTTCAAAATATCTTATGTAACCTATCCCAAAACCTACTTCATAATTAAATTGCTGACCTAAATTACGTCGCAATCCATAGGTAGGAACTATTTGAAGATCTGGTATAATACTGACCCTATCATCGCCTCCCAGTATGAATAAATCTGGACGGTACGAGGTTTTGATGGATATAAAATTCCCTGAATTATTATCGATGCGCTTTGATTTTTCTACCCTGCGATCGAGATTGTAATACCACCTAGGTTCTAAGGTTATAACAGGAATGGCGACCAACTGATCGTCGCGTAAAAAACTACTTTCTATACCACCATCGAGACCCGTTTCCAGTCGCAACGTTATGGAGTTGGAAAGACCTACTTCACTGTAAAGCCACGCTCCAAAAAATCCAGTCTGAATACCATAAGTGCGTTTTTCAACACGAGCATCAGTCGTTTGGGCATTGAGCATCGTAGGTATACCCAGAACAATTAGACCTATAAATATTAATTTTTTCATATTTATTAATTTGTTGAGCTCTTTGAAAATCGACTCACTACAAAACTGTAAATAATCCCACCTATAAGTGAAATTAGTGCCGTTTTCCAAAGTCTATCAAAGGTATAGACCCCTTCCACAAGATCTATAATTGTTACCGTCAATGTTGTGAATACTGCAAATGCAATTCCTTGCGCTATAAATTTATTGTTCATGAAATCCTGGTTTCTACCCCAACTACAATCTGTCCTCTGTTTGTTATTTGTAGGTTTTTTGACGCTTTAAAATGTCAAAATATAAAATATGCGCTACAGAAAATATCGTGAACAAAATCCAGGTTGAAATTTACCATCAACCTATCTTCAGTTTGATTTTGTTTTTATTTTTATTTTTACTTTTACTTTTCCCTCCCATTCCCATCTGTCCGCTGGACATCTTCCCTAAGGAAAGAACTAATTGACCAACTTTATCGTTTATTCAAAATTTGATTTTTTTTACTTTTACTTTTACTTTTACTTTTACTTTTCTCTACCACTCTTTCACAACTTCCCTAGTCGCTTCAATCGTTTTATCGAGGTCTTCATAACTCAGCGCATCCATTAAAAAATAACTTTCAAAAGCACTGGGCGGCAAATAAATTCCGCGATTTAACAGACCGTGGAAGTATTTCTTAAACCAATCATTATTCCCGCTCGCTGCGCTCGCAAAATCCACCACTTCCTGATCTGTAAAATGTACGGACATCATGGAACCGCAACGGTTGATGGTGTAGTCCATACCTTTCTCCGCAAGAACTCCATCAATGCCATTATGTAAATGAGCCGTTTTCTCAGCAAGGCTATCATAGATCGATGGGTTGTTATCTAAATGGGTCAACATAGCAAGTCCCGCGCTCATCGCCAGCGGATTCCCGCTCAACGTTCCCGCTTGGTAAACAGGTCCAGTGGGAGCTAGAAAGTTCATGATCTCGGTACGCGCGGCAAATGCGCCCACCGGCAAACCACCGCCTATTACTTTCCCATAAGTAGCAATATCTGCTCTCACACCTGTCATTTCTTGTGCGCCACCTCTCGCGAGTCTAAAACCGGTCATCACCTCATCAAAAATCAACAACGCTCCATGCTCATCACATAAGGTTCTCAATCCTTCCAGAAAACCCATCCTTTGGAACAATGCAACCCATATTTCCAGCAATAGGCTCGATGATAATACAGGCGATCTCACCGGTATTGTTCTTAAAAATATCGGCAACTTGATCCAGGTTATTGTAATCTGCAAGCAACGTATCTTTTGCAGTTCCTTGGGTAACTCCAGGACTGTTGGGACTGCCAAAGGTTACCGCTCCACTACCCGCTTGGATCAGGAAGGAATCACTATGACCGTGATAACAGCCAGCAAATTTGATGATTTTATCACGTCCGGTAAATCCACGCGCTAGCCTAACGGCACTCATACAGGCCTCAGTACCGCTATTTACCATACGTATTTGATCCATGTTGGGACACATTTTAATGGCAAGCGCGGCGATCTTGGTTTCCAGTTCAGTCGGCATGCCGTAGGAAGTTCCCTTTCTTGCCGCTTCGATAACTGAGTCAGTTACGGGATCAAAGGCATGGCCTAGGATCATGGGTCCCCAGGAGGCAATGAGATCGATGATTTTATTACCGTCCACATCATGGAGATAGGCTCCTTTTGCATGATCTACAAAAACGGGATCACCGCCCACGGCATTGAAGGCACGTACCGGCGAGTTTACGCCACCGGGAATGTATTTTTGAGCATCTTTGAACAAAGCGCTGCTGCGTTGATAGGAATAGGACATGAAAATTTTATTTGACGCGCAACACCTGACCTAGGTCTAGAGTGTCGTCGCTTAGTTTGTTGAGTCGTTTTAGTTCTTCCACCGTGGTATCGTACTTTCGCGACAGCGCATAAAGTGTATCGCCCTTGATCACCACGTGGGTTATTTCGGTAATTGTTGTGTTTTTAATGGGTTTTTTAATTTCCATCGCACCCATGGCGAGCTGGTCGTACTTCCAGAGTTCATATTTCTCGATCAGGTTTATCAGTTTTTCTGGATACCTGCGGTCAGTAGCATATCCCGCCTTGCGCAGTCCTGTTGCCCAACCTTCATAATCGTCGATTGCCAACTCAAATAAATCTGCATAGCGTTTGCGCTCGGTAAGAAAAAGAGAGTGGTCGCGATAGGAATAGGTCGCATCGTTATATTTCCTGAAACATTCCTGCTCACTATCATCGTCGTGGTAGATGCGCGCTCCCGTCCACTCCGTGTGGCATTTGATCCCAAAATGATTGTTTGCCTCCATCGCCAGTCTGGATCTGCCGGCGCCGCTTTCATGGATTCCCTGGGCGAGGGTAATACTGGCAGGAATACCGTACAACTTTTGCTCGCTCATTGCGGCCTCCCTGTAGTTATTGATATAATCTTGGGTAACGTCGCCCGTGCTCGTCTTCCCAATGGTCGCTGTTTCTTCAGGCGTTTCTATTACTGCGACGGGCGTTTCATTTTCAGGTTTTTTTACGGGTCTGCTCTGGGAAGTCTTGTTTCTTTTTGAAGTTACCACGCGCTTTTTGTTCCCGCAGGAACTAATGACCATAGCTACAAGCAGCAAGGTTACTATAAGTTTGAAATTAATTTTCATAAGATATCATTGAGCGTCCCTTTTTTGCAAGCCTACGGTTATAACCGTCTATACTTTGTAACCCTCCCGTATGAATTGCTAAAATACGGGTTTTCCCTTTGATAACGCCACTTTCTATAAGATGTTCTATGCCGTGCAACATTTTTGAAGTGTAGATGGGGTCTAGTGGGATTCCGCTTTCGCGAAAGCTGACATTCATATAATCCACCAGCGCATTTGTAGATCTTGCATAACCGCCAAATGCCGTATCTTCAATAAATTCAAACTGCTCACAAACCGCTAACCTCGCGATTTCCCGTTGTAAAAAATCACCTTTGAGCGCCGAAAAAACCATCACGCGCTGATGGCTCGCAGCACTTTTAACGATCCCAGCAGCCGTGCCGCCAGTACCCGCAGCCACTGCGACGATGTCATAGTTTTCCTTGTCAAAGCTAGTAAGGATTTCAGAAGTTCCCAGTACGGCGAGCGCGTTAGTACCGCCCTCGGGAATATCATAAAACCTACCGAACTCTTGTACCAGATCCGCTTTAAAATTGGTACTTTCCTTCTCTCTGTAACTTTCTCGATCAACAAATTTTAGGGTCATTCCATGCTCTGTTGCTAGTCGTAAGGTTGCATTAGTTTTAAGGGTTTTTTCCAGATCTGTTCCCAGTTCTTCTCCACGTATGATCCCTATGGTTTTATATCCCATAATTTTTCCTGCCGCAGCTGTTGCCGCAATGTGGTTGGAAAAAGCGCCGCCATAGGTCAATAGTGTGTCATGATTTTCAATGTGCGCCTGGGCAATGTTATATTTGAGCTTGCGCAGTTTGTTCCCGGACACCTGTGCGTGCAATAGATCCTCCCGCTTTATGTCAATGGAAATTTTACCGTGTTGGAACGACTTAAAATGCTCAATAACAGCTACTTTTGGATTGAAGAGTGTGTTCATCGCTCGCGCTTATAAAAAGATAAAAAAGCCAGGGTTCTGCGCGTTTTTAGGTAATCCATGTTGCTCTCCATCGCATAGGCTTCCCTTTCAAAGACAATACTGCGATAGGCCGCGTGGTGGGATTTGGTAATGCGGTGCCTTAAATAATCCATCGCGTACCATAGGTAAAAGAAAATGATCAATAGTTCCTTTTGTTGCGCGGCATGGATATTCTCGTGATTGATAAATATTTTATCACTCACATCCTGCCGATTTGAAACCAGCAAAAATGGCCACAGCGTCATTCCGTTATAATGTTTGAGCAAAATGGTGCGCAATATGATCATCGTGCAAATTTAGGAATATAGCACATCATTAACTTAAAGAAGAACTATTCTAAAATACACTCATCGCCGCAGGTTTCTGGTCAACAATAAAGATAGGGAGTTAGTATTCAAAACTTGCAACTTTTCACCAGGCCTTCAAAAAAGACAACACCTAAAACGGCACAAAAGAGATCCCTCTAATGGAAATTCCTTTGTGAATTATCAAATTGTTGTGACTCATTAATCCCTAACCGCAGCGTTTGATAAATTTTGTAGAGCGCCACTTATAAGACTCAGCACATCACCGTTACCCGTGATCCTATGACGGCTTGCTATAAAACCTGGATTGTTGTAGGAAACGAGAACTTCTCCCGCGGCATTTTCATAGACGAGCATTTTTTGTGGCAGGTCCAGAGCCGTTGTCTGTGAATTGATCATGAGCGGACTGCCCAGGTTGGGATTTCCAAATATGATAACCTTGGTAGGTCTCAAGGTCAAGTTTACACTTTGAGCATTGGCCTGGTGATCCAGTTCGGCAATAATACTAAGGTTTGCATTATTATCGATAGCAGCTCTCAAGTCAGAATAGGTGTCATCAAAGGATTGCTCGCTGATCGCAGTATTTATTCCTTGGCTGGCAGACACGTTTGAATTTGCAGCATTCACGACCGTGGATTGACTCACGTTAGAGGCCAGCATGGAAAGCGCACCGCTTATCTGGTCAAGGGTTGCAGACTCTGCACTCAGGGAATGTCGGGAACTCAAAAAGCTGGTTGAGTTATATCCCACAAAAACCTCGTTGAGCACATTTCTATACACCAACATGCGCTGCGGAAGATCCAGTCCCGCCTGCTGGTTGACATTCATCAATGGAGTCCCAAGAGCTGGATTTCCAAAAAATATAATTTTTGTGGGGTTTAGATTTAATCCTGCGTTTGACGCGTTCAGGGAATGATCCACCTCTGCTATTATGCTTATATTGGGATTACTATTAAGTGCATCACGCAAAGCTGTGTAGGTATCATTAAAGGATAAACTGCTCTTTGCATAATTCATACCTATGGCTACTGGTGGAAAGGTTTGCTCACCATTAGCATCATCGTCATTATCGCAGGAAAACAATATGGCACTCAAAAACAGTATATAGAAAAGACTTTTCATAATTTTTTTTCCGAAAATATTAAATCAAACACCAAGTAACCTATAATGATAGGCTAATAAAAATCCATTATTTGTTAAAATTAGCTCTAAACATATAATCCGGCCCATCACGATCCATGATTTATGATATCGTTGTATTTTTAGATCATGAAAAAAATAATTCCCGTAGAGGAAGGTGATTACTACCTGACCGAGAACGGATACCGCTGTTTTACAGAGCAATACCATCTCAAGCGCGGTTACTGCTGCAAGAGCGGCTGCCGACATTGCCCTTACGGATATGATAAACTTACCGATACCTTTAAAAAAGATGCTATTATGAGTGATAGTAAAGAATAATGAAGAATTGTTACGCTTTCGCGAAAGCATCATTACACTCAACCACATAAAGATCAAAATCTTTTTAATGAACTTGAACTCTCTAATTATTGAATGATAGGGAATTCTATCACAATGACGTCACTCAAAAAATCTAAACCTACCATTTAAAAGTGAATTGTAACCATTCAAAAAGTCCTAAAGGATAGGCTTCTAGCAAAAAAGGATTTTTGTCACAAACTTTTAATATGAAAACAATTTTTACTTTTCTCATACTTATAATGGTATGTATTCTTTCAAAGGCGCAAACAGCAGTTGTTACTGGGCTCAATCTTCCCGATAAATTTGCGAGCCATGATGGATTTCTTTATGTGGCTCAACAGTCCAGTTCCACTCCATTACTTAGATATGATGTCAATAATTTTAGTGCGGGTTCTACCAGTGTAGGTGGAAGTAATTCAGCACTTCTTGCCTTTGATCACCGCAACGATTTATTGTATTACACTCGTACATTTGGTAACAATGTCAGTGAAATAAGAAATATAGACGTAAACGGTACTTTTCCTGATTTTGGGAACAGTGCGGGTTTCTCAGACCAGCCAGCACCTTTCAATTTTCAAACCTTAGAAGCTTGGAATGGGCTGCCTATATTTACTAGAAGAAGAGCGCAGAGTAATTTTGACTTTATTAACATTGGATCCAATAGAATCAGTTTAGGAATTCAAGTACAGGATACAGAAGTCTATCGTGATGTGTTGTATTTAATTAGTACTAATGGTGATCTTTATTCAGGTGATCTGACAGATCCTAATTTTACGTTGCAACTCGTAGTTTCAAATCTTGAGGCAATAGCGATCACTTATGCAGACGAGCGTATTTTCTATACCGTAAGCTCTGGACTGGGGCTGTTTTCCTACGATCTTGTAACGGGAGCAACTGTCACCTTAATCTCTAATCAACCTGGTAATGCAACCTATAGAGAAGTGGAAGCGATAGGACAGGATATTTTCTTGTGGTCTAATGGTGACACTGATAAAATTTTGAGATTTACCGAGCCTAGTATTTCCTTATGCGAGCCAGTAGATCGTTACCAGATTACGGGAACAACCACTACTACCGTATCGGTAAGCTGGGAACCAGAAACTGATCCTAATACCACCTATCTTATAGGAGCAATCCCTGTAGGTTTTAATGGGACTCTAACCCAAGTAAATACAAACGTTTCTGAATATACATTTGATTTTTTAGACCCTAATACAGAATACGATCTGATCGTAAGAAAGGTATGCGGACCAGGAGATGAATCTCCTAATGCGGTTCTCACAACGTTCCCTGGTGTTGTTCCCGGTATCATTTACATCGATACAAATGCTACGGGTAATAATGACGGTAGTAGCTGGAGTGATGCTTACAGCGATTTAAACCTAGCACTAGCAGGACTAAGGGGTAGTGAAGAGTTATGGCTTACGGGCGGCACCTATAGTCTAGATCCCAGCAGCTCTGCAACTAATTCCAGGTTTACCATTGCCGCAGATGATGTTTCTATTTATGGTGGTTTTGCTGGTGGAGAACTAACTCGCGGCGCTAGAGATACAGCTTTGAACGAGACGATAATTACAGGCGATAGAAATGGAGATGACGATTATTTAGATATAACAACTTACAGCGATAATATTAAAACGGTATTGTATGTAAGTGGCGAGAACTTACTTATGGATGGATTAACCATTACCGGTGGAAATGCAAGGGATGATAGCACTTCAACGGGATTGTTTGAAAGCCATGGTTCTGCAATAGGAGTAGATATATCTGTCTATGATCTTACCATTGAAAACTGTAAAATAACAGAAAATTATGTGCAGCAGGCTGGGACGGTTCTCATGAGAAGTCAGGGATCAGCCAGTCGTACTAAGACTCTTAACATAGATCGATGTCTCTTCAAGGATAATACGGGTAGTTATGGTACTGGAATGTATCTTTTTACAGATGCAAATGCGAGCGACATGACGGTTAATATTACAAATACCGTATTTCATAATAATGTAACCGCTGTCACTAACAATCCCAGCTTTAGAGCCGCAGGAAGTTCTTTCTGGATTAGAGCTACTGGGCAAAACACAACACTTACAGCAAATATTATAAATTGTACGTTTTATGAAAACGTCGATACGATACCGGCACTAGCAACCTATGATTCAAACCTTGCCAGTACCGCAGGTATTTCTAATGAAGGTGGGGATCTAAACGCTCAGATAACCAATTGCGTTTTTACAGATAATGAGACGTTGCTAGATGGCACAAATAGTCCTTTATCGGTATCCGATTTAGGATTTGGTAACTCCAGCAATATATTTATAAGAAATAGTATTGCAGAGGATAACTTTTCAAATACACCTATCTCTAGAAAAATAAATACGCTGCAAGGCGAGCCCGCACTAGATTTTTCTAACACCAGCGCTCCGTATAGCTTGTTGTCTGGTAGTGCTGCAATTGACTCTGGTGATACGTCTTTAGTGAACACAAGTTTTGATTACCTAGGTAATAATAGAATAGAGAACACCACGGTGGACATGGGCGCAGTAGAATTTGGCGCGACCGCAAGTCTAGTGATTACCGCTAAAGTAAGTTTTAAAATTTATCCTAATCCTGCTCGTGATGAAATAATGATTGAAGGTAGTTCTGCTTTCGCGAAAGCGGAATTCTACAACCTCTCTGGACAACCTATATTCAGTTCACGATCTGCTCGAACTGAAACTGATCTTCTCACACCTGGAATATACCTAGTGAAAATCTGGGATGTGAATGGAGCTACGGCAACTCAAAAACTTGTGAAAATTTAGGGATGTTCTAATGTAAATATTGAGCCGCAAAACAACTTGTTTTGTGGCTTTTATTGTCTTAAAAAGTTTTGAACTATGGTAGAATTAACTTTGTCAATCGATTATTTACCAGTTCACTAAGTTGGAAACGTCTACTCAAATACAATCTTGACGAAACCTTTTCAATTTAAAATTAACAGCATTTTATACAGGAAGAATGAAGTCTTTACCTGTAAGACAACTTGATGAATTAATTTTTTTAAAATCTAGGATTGACCTTGTAATCCTATGTCGAGCTTAAACGAGACCTAAAATACAGTCTGCAACATCTCTATAAAGCTTTTTTTCCTTTCTCGTGAAACTGTTATTGCCTTATCATTTTCCATAATAATAAATAAAGCTTCATCACGCCTGACCTCTTTTATATGTTTTAAGTTGATGAGATAAGATCGCTGAGGTCTGTAGAAGAGTATATTATCTTTTAATTGGTTGACGAAGTATTTTAGCGGTTTAGAGATCAATTCTTTTTTTCCATTGATTAAATGTACATGCGTGTACATGGCATCTGCCTCAAACATGATGATATCGTCGGGAGAGACAAACATATATCCTTTAGGAACTTCAAGTGCAATTTTATTAATAGCCAGTTTATCTACCGCTTTTTTAATACTTCCTATGATATCGTTCTCTTTTGTGGCTTTTTTAGTAGCTTTTTGTATTGCTGCATAAAGTTCATCTTCATCTACGGGTTTGAGAATGTAATCCACAGCATTAGTTTTAAATGCATCGATTGCATAATAGTCGTATGCAGTTATAAAAATGATTGCTGCGTTTAATTCGCCGGGTTCAAAATAATTCACGATTTCCAAACCGTTGTGCAACGGCATATTTATATCTGATAAAACAATGTCGATATGGTTTTTCTTCAAAATTTCTACACCGTCCAGCAGGTTTGCAGCTTCAAATATTAAAGCGCCTTCATAACGATCCTTTACGAGATTATGGAGTAATCTTCTAGCCTGGTCTTCATCATCAATTATTAATAGACTTAATTTCATGTTTTAGGGATATAATTACTTGTGTTCCTAGGGTTTTTTCCTCGCTATTTTTCAAATCTTCAATCACTACGGACATATCTGTAGACTCCTGCGCGTTTATGAGTTCCACACGACTACTATTTGCGCGTGTAGCAAATGATTTATAACTTTTATTACTATTTATGGCGGCTGCTTCTTTCCTGCCTATTCCGTTATCGGTGATTTTACAAACAAGACGTCCGTCAGAACAGCTGAAGTTTATTTGTATAACTTTAGAACCTTTTTTATGCAACAATCCATGCAGCAGGGAATTTTCAATATAAGGTTGTATAAATAAAGAAGGAACTAGTGTGGTCAATTGATTAATGGCGGGATCTATTACTATACTGCTATTTAACTGACCATTGAAACGTTTGTTTTCTAGAAACAAATACAAAGACAATGCATCCAGCTCCTGTTTTAAGGTAATCTTACTGTACTGACTATGATCAAGATACATCCTTACCAACCTACTAAATTTGACTAAAAATTTACTCGCCTCCTTTTTCTCATCGCCTATAATATGATCTTGCAAACTATTAAGCGCATTGAATAAAAAATGCGGGTTCATCTGAGATCTCAAATTTTCTAATTGCAATTGAGCCATTTTTTTCTCGTTGTGTACAAGATTTATCTTGCGTTGCCATTTGCGCTTTTTGTACACATTTAAAACGAGAAAGAACAAAATTATCAGTGCCGATACGCTGAGTAATAGCAATGTGTAGAACCACCATTGTATATAATAAGGAGACTCCACATCAATCTTAAGTTCCTTTATTATTGACTCTTGGTTAGTATAAATATCTTCTGCCTGTATGGATAAGGTTCTTTTTCCAGGATCTAGGCCGTTAAGAACTATAGAATTAGTTTTTTGTGGTAATACTTGCCATTCTCCGTTATCTAGTCTGTAATAATATCTATACCTATCTAAACTATTGAAACGATTCACCCAAAGATCCACTTGCAATGTAGAGTTAGTAGATGCACTAAAATTAGTACCCGTGACCTTTTTCGCATTAATTTTTATATCCTTAATATACAAATCAACAGGATTACTAGCGGGCAAATTTTCAAAATTTGAGTTTACCATGTATAATTTTACCCCATCAGTAAACCACACATGCTCATTTTCTATCCTGAGGGCGGTAATTTTTTTTGTGTTATTGATTATGGAGTTGGAATACTTGTAGCTCATTTTTGATATCGGGTCATATTTGAACAATCCGTCTCCAGTTGCTGCAAAAAGTATGTTGTCTTGGATGGCGATATCCTGTATGGAATTTGTTATATCAAGATTCCCCATTGTAAGACGATCGGTGATTTTATTATTTATAATTTTATAAATAGAGTCATTAGTCTGTGCCCATACGACATCTTTTTCTCGCGTGTTGATGAGCTTAGAACTGAACACTTTTTTTCCATTGTCATCAATAAAGGTATTTTCAGTCAATTTACCATTAGAAAATTGCAAGCCATCAATGGAAGAAAATAAAATATTATTGGAGTTAGTATAAGTTACATGCGTAGATCTTATTGGCAATGATGCCAGTGGGAGCAGGTTATTATCTAATATCTCTAACCGGTTATAAAAAGCTGCTAAATACCTGTTGTGATCCAGTCGTATAAAATTCTTGGGAGACTCAACACCATTAAAAACAGCACCTTTTTTAAGCTCTGAATCCCACACACTACCTTCTGATTTATTGAAAAGCATCAGTCTTGATAGGTGGCTGTCATAATAGAGCAATTGGTTTTGATGCCTTGGGATGGTTACGCTTATTCCTCTATTTGTATTCTTATTGAACTTGTGTAAGGTTTTTTTATCGGTTATAAAATATACTTCGCCTGGCGCACCCAGCGTGAGCGAGTTTATACTGCGCATAGAAAACGTAGCGTCAAAAGAAAGAACCCTAAGACTGCTATCGGGTATTACAAAAAGGCCGCTATTTAAGGTACTAAAAATGATGTTGTCATAATAATCGATGATGACATCAGTCAGGGTATAGTTTTTTAGGTAATTCTCTTCAAGGATAAACTTTCCGTCCCGATAGTGATATTGAAACGCTCCATTAGAAGTTAGGAACCAGTGGGTATTTTTGATCTTTTTATAGTAGTTAATCGTTGTATTTTTTAATTCTGTAAAGGATGACTCTACGTTTTCAAGCTTATTAAGATCGTAAAACACATTGTTGGAAACATCTGGCAACATCATGAACACACGATCAGACTCATTAATGAGGCAACCACGTGATTTTTGCAATTTTAAATGAGATAAATTTGCTGTTTCCATTAGTATGCCACCATCTTTCAACGACAATAGCTGATTTTTTTTAAACACAATAGTTTCTTGATCTACTTTAATAATATCTGTTGCTGGATGCACACCATAATCGTAAGTGTACGCAGTTTTAGAAAGGGTTTTCGAGTCAAAAACGATAATCTCGGTAGTTGCGTTTATATAGATTTTATCGTCTATGACATTAATATTTTCAACAAATGAAAGAGGTATTCTTTCAAACTCATGCTGTAATATGACCTCATCATTAATAATGGTAAATATCTGTCCGTAAGCATTGTTATACCACAATTGTCCTTGAGCATCTATAATTACCCCAAAGGTGGACGTACCCTTCTGCTCATGGTGCCTGTATAAACTATACTTCTCACCGTCATATCTATACGTCCCAGAATTAGTTGCAAACCAGAGGAAGTGATCCTGATCTTCCACGACTCGATAAATTTGCATATCGGGCAGACCCTTTTCAGTCGATAAATGATACATAGAGGGCTCAAGACTCTGACCCGTAAAAAAATTTACGTTCCATAAGAGCAATAACAAGAAAAGTACCCGACCGTTCATAAATACTAAAAAATGATTTTATTCTCGCACTTCCCTGCTTCAACTTCTCATATGTAGGCATCGCTATTTAAAGTGTTCGCATTTACTTTTGAGCAACCTTATTCACGATTTAAATAGCCCGACCAACTAAGAAAGTGTCGTTGATGAAGCGCGCTACTGCAAAATTATAATACAATTATACAACTCTTGACCATCATAACTTTTGGGACTGCCTGCGCTACCGTATTTTTAGATCATGAAAAAGATCATACCGGTCGAGGACGGTGACTACTACATTACCGAGAATGGATATCGCTGTTTTACAGAGCAATACCATCTCAAGCGCGGTTACTGCTGCAAGAGCGGCTGCCGACATTGCCCTTACGGATATGATAAACTTACCGATACCTTTAAAAAAGATGCATGATGAGTGATACTAAGAATAAAGAAGAATTGTTACGCTTTCGCGAAAGCATCACCACAGGAATTCCCGATCAATTACCACCACCCCACAGGTATAATGAACAGGTAAATCATGCTCCCAGGCGCAAAAATATCCTATCAGAAAAAGAAGTGGAACTCGCATTGAGAAATGCACTGCGCTACTTTAAACCCGAGCACCACAAAACCCTTTTGCCCGAATTCAGAAAAGAACTGGAAGATTACGGACGCATTTATATGTACCGCTTCATGCCCGACCATGAGATCAAAGCTCGCAATATTGAGGACTACCCGCAGCGATCCCATCAGGCTGCCGGAATAATGCTGATGATACAGAACAACCTGGATCATGCCGTGGCCCAACACCCGCATGAGTTGATTACCTATGGAGGTAATGGTGCAGTTTTCTCCAACTGGGCTCAATATCTGCTCACGATGAAGTACCTGAGCGAGATGACCGATGAGCAAACGCTGGTCATGTACAGTGGGCATCCCATGGGATTATTTCCTTCCCATAAAAAAGCACCACGTTGCGTTGTTACCAATGGTATGATGATTCCTAATTACTCACAACCCGATGACTGGGAACGTTTTAATGCGTTGGGAGTAACACAATACGGACAGATGACGGCGGGTTCATACATGTATATAGGGCCGCAGGGTATTGTGCATGGAACAACGATTACCGTTTTGAATGCATTTAGAAAAATAGGAAAGTCGCCTGCGGGAAATATTTTTGTAACCTCTGGACTGGGCGGTATGAGTGGCGCTCAACCCAAAGCTGGGAACATCGCCGGTTGCATTACCGTATGTGCAGAGATCAATCCCAAAGCCGTCCACACCCGCCATTCTCAAGGTTGGGTTGATGAAGTGGTACGCACTACCGACGAACTAATTGAGCGGGTAAAAACAGCAAAAAAAGATAAGGAAACAGTTTCCATTGCCTTTGAGGGGAATATAGTCCACGTTTGGGAAGCATTTGATCAAGCAAATATTGAAGTTTCCATAGGCAGTGACCAGACCAGCCTGCACAATCCCTGGGCGGGAGGTTATTATCCGGTCGGACTCACCTTTGAAGAAGCTAACGAAATGATGTCCTCAAATCCAGACCAATTTAAGGACGAGGTTCAAAAAACACTAAAAAGACATGTAGCTGCCATCAACAAGCACACGGAAAAAGGAACTTATTTCTTTGATTATGGAAATGCATTTTTACTGGAATCCAGCCGTGCGGGAGCAGATATTACAGGAGATGAAAAAGAATTTAGATATCCATCCTACGTTCAGGATATAATGGGACCTATGTGTTTTGATTATGGGTTTGGCCCATTCCGCTGGGTCTGCGGGTCCAACGATCCAGAAGATCTTAAAAAAACCGATCAAATCGCCACCGAGGTTCTAGAACGACTTTCCAAAGATGCTCCAGAGCGCATCCAGCAACAGATGCAGGATAACATAAAATGGATCAAGGGCGCGCAGGAAAATAATCTGGTGGTGGGATCGCAGGCAAGAATACTCTATGCCGACTCACTGGGGCGTATTGAAATTGCTAAAGCTTTTAATAAGGCCATTGCCGCTGGAGAGATAGGAGTAATTGTTCTAGGGCGAGATCACCACGATGTTTCAGGAACGGATTCTCCATATAGAGAGACCTCAAATATCTACGACGGTTCCCGCTTTACGGCAGACATGGCGATACAGAATGTAATAGGCGATAGCTTTAGAGGAGCGACCTGGGTAAGTATTCACAACGGCGGTGGCGTGGGCTGGGGCGAGGTAATGAATGGTGGCTTCGGTATGGTAATTGATGGTTCTCAAGAGTCGGCTGAGAAGCTGGAATCCATGCTTTTTTGGGATGTGAATAATGGAATTGCAAGACGCAACTGGGCGCGCAACGAGAACGCAACCTTTGCCATTGAGAGAGCCATGCAGCTTAATCCCAATCTTAAAGTTACCCTTCCAAACTTAGTGAACGATGAACTTTTAAAAAATTTCTGAAAAATTAAATACTAAAAAATGAAAAAGTTATTAATCATGGCCGTTGTGATGGTCGGCCTTATAAGCTGTCAGACGGTAAGAGTGTCGCAAGATTATGCAATAGGCACCGAATTTACCAAATACAAATCCTACGCGTATTTTAAGCAGGGAATCGACGAGGCAGATGTTTCTGAACTGGATAAAAAAAGAATCCTCAGAGCACTGGACGCAGAGTTGCAAGCTCGCGGTTTTGTAAAGTCCGAAGATCCAGATCTTATCATCAGTTTTTTTACAGATGCTCAAGAACGGGTAGATGTATTTAACAATGTTGGTTTTGGCTGGGGAGGCTGGGGCTGGGGAGGTTTCGGTATGGGTTTTGGAAATAACACCACCACCACTACTGAGGGTGTCCTTTTCATAGATCTCATCGATGCAAAAAACAAAGAATTGATCTGGCAGGGAGTAGGTCGCGCAGCGCTCAAATCCCGTCCGGAAGAAAAGGTAGAACGTACCAATGAAATGGTCAGAGAGATCTTATCACAATATCCACCGCAACCTAGAAGATAGGTTATCGATAAGGTTTAGATTTAAAAAAATCGCACTACGTGAATAGTGCGATTTTTTTTGTTTAGTCTCAAATGACTGGTAACATTTAAAAGATGCCTTATAATATAACCAGAGCTAGTTTTTAAAAAGAGTTTACTTCTTACATCCTGTAGCATAAAACAGATCTACAATTCCTATAATTTATTGCTCTCCAGCTTTTTACAGTCTCCAGACTTTGATGGCAAGTTAGAAATCTAAATACTTCTATTCACATCAAAGCCTTCCAGCAAATGTGCGACACGCTGGACAAATTGTCCACCAAGCGCGCCATTCACGACTCGGTGATCGTAACTGTGGGATAAGAACATCTTCATTCTTATTCCTATAAAGTCTCCTTCTGGAGTTTCTACGACGGCAGGGACTTTTCTAATGGCTCCCAGTGCGAGTATTGCCACTTGCGGCTGGTTGATAATAGGTGTTCCCAGGACTGAACCGAATGTTCCAACATTGGTTACGGTGTACGTACCTCCCTGCGTGTCGTCTGGTTTTAGTTTTCCATCCCTCGCACGTTTTGCAAGATCGTTGACAGATTTTGCCATACCGACCAGATTCAATTGATCTGCATTCTTAATAACCGGAACGATCAAATTACCATCTGGAAGAGCTGCTGCCATTCCCAAGTTGATGTTTTTGCGCTTAATGATCCTATCACCATCCACGGCAATATTTATCATTGGGAATTCTTTCAGGGCCTGTGCCACTGCTTCCATAAAAATGGGTGTAAAGGTTAGGTTTTCGCCTTCCCTTTTCGCGAAAGCGTCCTTATGCTTCTTCCTCCAGTTCCAGATGTTGGTAACGTCACATTCTATAAAACTTTGAACGTGGGCGCTGGTCTGTACAGAGGCAACCATGTGATGGGCTATCAACTTGCCCATGCGGGTCATTTCAATGATCTCATCACCCCCATTTATGGAAACTGGTGCTGCGGGAGGCGCTTGTTTGGGAGCAGCACTGTGTGAGGCTGGCGCTGCTGGCGTGCTGGGAGCCGTGCTGGCAACCGCGACCTTGCCGTCCTTTTTATCTTTGACGTAAGCGAGAATATCATTTTTGGTAACGCGACCTTCTTTTCCCGTTCCATTTATATTTTCAAGCTCGGCAAGGGAGATGTTCTCCTCTTTTGCAATGTTCTTCACTAATGGTGAGAAGAAAGCGTCAGAATTTGTATAATCGGTAGTGGTTTGATCAATTTCCTTTTCTAGGGTTGCCGCAGCCGCCTGTACCGCGGGAATGGGCTGGTCTGCACTTTTTTCAGTACTTGGATTTGAGGCTGGTTGGGAAGCAGTAGCTTCTGCCGCATCTGTTTCAATAATGGCAATGGTCTGTCCTACCTGTACAACATCATCCACATTGAATAAAATCTCTACGAGAGTTCCATCCACCTCACTGGGCACCTCGCTGTCCACCTTATCGGTCGCGATCTCAAGTACGGGCTCGTCCATTTCAATGGCATCTCCCACATTCTTAAGCCACGAGGTAATTGTTGCCTCTGCAACCGACTCTCCCATTTTAGGTAACTTCAACTCAAATCTTGCCATAACTACTGTCTAAATAGGTTTTTTAACCGAGCACAAAAGTAATACTTCTAAGGTTCAGAATTATTGAATTTTTATTGATAACGGGCTATTTTAAGAAACCGTTACCATATTCTCAATACAATCAACATTTTACTGAACATTCTTTATGACTCCACGATCTTCAGAGCGATCACTTCCTATAATTTTATCATGTTCACGATTTAAAAAACGGTATTGAAATGTATTTTTATGTTGTGACATGAACTCAATAATCTGCTGAAAGGAATATGAACTGCTATCCCAGATTAATTGGAGATTTTCTAGTCCCACCAGGGAATCAATCTCCATGTTCTCAATTCCCGGCTGATTTTTAAGCGGGCCAGTCATCCATCTTTCTGGAAATTGAGGTGTTGCGTTTGATTTTCTATTTACAGATCTCAATCGTATCAACACTTGTATCGCGATTTTCACGATCCACTGCTCCATCGCTGATCTTTTGAAATACTTAGCGTAAAAAAGATCCATCGCACCATAAAAGCGATCGTAGTACCTGCGGTCTTTTGTGGTGCTTTCGCCCTTAAAGTGGAGGACTTTTAGATCGCCCAGATAGTAATTTTGGTAGCCGTTTTGCAGCGCGGTATAGCTCAGGTCAATGTCTTCTCCATACATAAAATACCGTTCATCAAAGCCATTGCAGTCTTGATAGACCACTGTTCTGCAAAACATGAATGCTCCTACGAGCACATCCACAATGCCCCTATCATCCTTCCCGACCTCATTGTAGTAATAGGAAGCGTCGTTTCCCATCAATTTTTGTCTTGCCACCTGCGGCGTGGGAACGTGCCGCTTGCTCTCTGGAAGATAGATCCCGCTGCCGTCTATGAGCTGGACTCCCACAAATCCTAATTTCTTTGAAGCTGGCAGGGATGATTTTTTGGATTCCGCTTTCGCGAAAGCGAGACATTCCACAAACACCTCCTCACCCACTATCGTGTCTGGATTGAGAATGCACAGATACTCGCCCTGTGCTTCTTTAACCGCGATGTTGTTTGCCTTTGAAAAACCCAGATTGGTTTCCAGAGCCAGAATCTCAACATCGGGAAATTTGCGCGCTACCATTTCCAGACTATCATCTACAGATGCATTGTCCACCACGATAATTTGTGAGTCCATCGACCTCGTGGCGCGCTCCACACTTTCCAGGCACAGTTCCAAAAATGGGGACGCGTTATAATTCAATATGACGATGCTCAATTCCAAAGGCTAGTTCTTCAACGAATTTTCATAGGGAATGCGGTGCAAGATACTGCGCCCCAATGTCACCTCATCGGCAAATTCCAGCTCGTCACCCACTGAGATGCCCCTTGCAATGGTTGAGGTGTTGAGTTGCAGTCCTTCCAGTTGCTTGAACACGTAAAAATTTGTGGTGTCGCCCTCAATTGTAGGACTCAACGCAAAGATAAGTTCCTCGACACCATCATTTTTTACCCGTTCCACAAGTGATTTGACATTAAGATCCTGCGGGCCTATTCCATCCATGGGACTGATCTTACCTCCCAAAACGTGGTACAGGCCTCGATACTGACTGGTGTTTTCAATCGCCATCACATCGCGTATATCCTCAACAACACAAACAATGCTCTGCTCACGTTTCACGCTGGAGCAGATCTCGCAGAGTTCTGTATCGCTTACATTGTGACATTTTTTGCAAAAATTGAGGTCGTGTCTCATTCTTGAAAGTGCTGCCGTAAGTAGGTCTGTTTGCTGCTCTGGCTGTCGCATGAGGTGCAAAACCAATCGTAATGCCGTACGCTTACCTATGCCCGGCAATTGCGAGACCTGATTTACTGCTTCTTCGAGAATTTTGGATGAAAAATTCATAGTAAGGAGACTTTTTTGATCATATCGTGAAAGTTTTTAAATCTTCTAAAACTATGCTCAGACAATGAGAATTATAGGTTTTATTTGGTGAAGGGAAAAGAATTAATTACCAATTGAGGTGTAAAGATAACCTACGGCTTCATTTTATTTAAAGAGTTCTACGCTTTCATTTAAAATTGGGCAAAGCATCATCATTCTAGTACTTAGGTTTGTTCGAGTACATTTAAATGCTTTAGGTCTCAAAATGTTCAAATTTTCATCAAAACTATTTCAATAGTAACTTCTTAAAAGTGGCTATATCTCTTAAAAAATTGTAGTTTTCAGCTTTAATTTTATCTTGTTAAATGTCTGTTTTTTCACTTAAAATAATAGAAACCCTAGTAGTTGTTGCGCTATATATCATTTTGAGATTTGTTATTGATAGGTTGATCCATAGACGAATGATCGCAACATTTATCAATTCCACCCGCGGTCAGATCATCAGGAGAGCTCTTAATTTAATATCGTTGATTATAGCTATACTGACGATTTCTACCATTTGGGGAGTAAGACAGGCAGACCTATTGGTTTTTATAGGATCAGTCCTGACCATTATAGGAGTCGCTCTATTTGCCCAATGGTCACACCTTTCCAACATCACCTCCAGCATCATCATCTTTTTCAACCATTCCGTTAAGATAGGCGATACCATCCAGATCATGGAAGGAAAGGATTATGAGGTAGAAGGCAAGGTAACTGATATAGGCCTTTTCTTTGTTGAGCTGCAGACCGCAGAGGGCAAGGAGATTTCCCTGCCCAATAATATCTTTATCATGAAAATGATCAAGAAAAATGTGGAAACGCCTCTATCATGAAAAGAACACTATAACTAAAGTTTATAATTAAGATTGCCTTTATGCTTATAACATAACTCTTATGCAAGATCTAGAACCTATTTTAAATCAGCTGCGCACGGATTTTGTGGCACGTATTCCCAATCTTTTGATCTCCCTTGCCGTGCTGATCATAGGTTTGATGGTTGCCTTCCTGGCGAAGTTTCTAATCAAACGCCTATTTTCTTTTTTGGGCAAGCTGGTTAAAAAGCGTTTCAGCTATCTCAACTTTAAGCAGGCAGGCCTATTTTTGGGCAATGCGCTCTTTTGGCTGATCGTATTTTCCAGTTTGTTAATTATCACGGACTTACTGGGACTCACGGTGATTACCGTATGGTTTCAAAGCATTATCCAATACATTCCCAACATACTGGCTGCCGTCCTGATCATCTTTGCCGCAATGATGCTTGGAAACCTGGTCTCTAATCTAATGGTTTCCGTAAGTGATCGCACGGGTTTGAAATATGATTCGGCATTGGTTAAAATTGTTCGTTTTTTACTGCTGGCCCTGGCGATCATTATCGCGCTGGACCAGATAGGGATCGAGATCGCCTTGCTCAAGGACATTATCGATATCGTACTGGCAGCGTTGTTATTTGGTGCTGCGCTGGCCTTTGGTCTGGGCGCTCAACATTCCATCAGCAATATTCTCGCCTGCTTTTATGTGAGAAAAATGTACAAAAGGGGCGATGAGATCCAGATAGGAGAATCCCGAGGCAAGATCTTGAAAATAGACTCCACAAACGTGATACTTCAAAATGAAATAGGCAGAATTATCATTCCCGCAAAGGACTTCAGTAATCAGAGATCTATTTTAATCATAAAGGAATAAGCCATGAATGCCAACCAGACCGTTATCAACGATTACATAAGCAAGCACCCCTTTGCAGCCGCACAGATCTTAAATCAGTCAGAATCCCAAGAGGTCGCAGCTTTACTACAAGGTTTCAACGTAGAGAAAAACCTAAGGCTGCTCAGTCTTATGAACTCCATGAAAGCAGCACAAACTCTTGCGCTACTCCCCTTGCCCAAGATCAAAGAGCTCTTTCAACAAGGTGAGCCCATATTTCTTGCGTCATTGCTCAAACTTACCGATGAAAGTTCAAGAAGCAGGTTCTTGGGACTTATTTCACAAAGCAAGGCCGCACTGATCGAGCGCAAACTTGAGCACGATTCAAAATCTGTTGGAGCTTTTATGGAACGGGCCGTACTTGCAAATAAGGCATTTACCGTCAATGATGCGATCGCAATTATAGAAACAACCGAAAGTGATGATGAGTTCTACCTACATATCGTTGACATTAATGGAGTTTTTGAGGGGATAATCAGATTTAGGGACCTACTGCTAGCCGATAAGGACACAAGGCTGGAAAGTATTATGAATACAAGCATTCCCAAGTTCACTGCCGAGACTCCCATCGAGCACATCCTGCATGATACTGCCTGGCAGGATTACCATTATATACCGGTAATTGATAAGTCAGAGCGGCTGTTGGGCTCCCTTCACTATAATTTCTCGCTCAAACTAAATCTGAAGAACGACACTTCAAACTCCAACGAAATACTCAAAACAGGAAACGCGCTAGGCGAACTATACCGCATAGGACTCACTGGATTATTACAATCTCCCGGAAAATAATGGCTGCCATGACACAACAAACCTCTGCTATCGAGAATGCTTTGCGAGAAGGATATTTTTCAAGATATCCCAAAGACGCAGCACACACCCTGGATAACTTTTCAACTGATGTTATCCTCAGCTATTTAAGAGACCTGCCCATTGAGGTTGCACGCAAAATTTTCTTTAAACTCAACGCAGATACCGTTACACAGCTCATCTCCAAAATAGAGGATGAACTCTTCATAAAACTCTTTGTCAAGATCAACACCCATAAGGGTGCACGCTTACTCTCCAGACTGGACCAATCGATGATCAATCGCAAGCTCGCACTGCTGCCCGATATCATTTCTCGCGAGATTCAGGATTTTTTAAAGTACAGCGAGGATACCGCAGGGTTTTTAATGGACACCACAGTTATTGCCTTTCAGGCAGATAGCCACGTAGAAGATGTCCTCAAACGTATAAGGAGAATAGGCAACCGCAACCTGACCGTAGCTTATGTAGTTGATGATAGCGGTAAACTCTTGGGGAAGATCCCCATCCATCATATCGCCATCTCACAACCTCAGGAAAGATTGGAAAATCTTATAGTAAATGCGCTCACAGTGGATTCCATGGCGACTAGAGAGGAAGTGCTTGAGATTATTGAAAAAAATGAACTGCTACAGATTCCCGTGATTGACATCAATAACTTCTTGCTGGGAGTTATTAGGAATGACGCCCTGCTAGATTCTTCCAAAAAAGAAATGACCGAAGACCTTCTGGCCATGTTTGGTGCGGGAAGGGAAGAAAAAGCCCTTTCCAAAGTCTCCCTCGCGGTGCGCAATAGGTTGCCCTGGCTTCAAGTAAACCTAGTCACCGCCTTCCTCGCTTCCATGGTCGTAGGCTTTTTTGAGGATACGATCGCGCAGATCACGATACTGGCCATTTTTCTACCAGTGGTAGCCGGACAGTCTGGAAATACGGGATCTCAAGCACTTGCCGTTACGATCAGAGGACTGGCTCTCAAGGAAATAAGAATCTCGCAGTGGCTTAAAGTTGCCCGTAAAGAAATATCAGTGGGGCTTATCAATGGTATTGCCGTTGCAATCACCACGGGCATTGTCGTTTATTTTTGGGCAGATTCCTTTGGGATAGCTTTAGTTATAGGCATTTCAATGATAATTTCCATGATTATTGCCGGGTTTTCGGGAGCGATCATCCCCATCGCCCTCAAGGCCATCGGTCAGGATCCCGCCACTTCATCCTCCATCATATTAACCACTGTAACAGATATCTGCGGATTTCTGAGCTTTCTCGGACTGGCATCTGCGCTGGCTGAAGTGCTGGGAATCGTGTGATAGATCCATTACATTTATAAAAACATGAAAATAGTTCCGCTTTCGCGAAAGCGGAAACCCCACCTACATCCACAATGAAAACCGTGAATAGTTAATCTTCAAAAATTTCTAGGTCGCGGGATCACGCCTGAAGATCCTGATAAGGTTGAAAATGATGATACAAAATATGACCCATATAAATCCGGCGATGTAACCGCCCAAAATATCTGATGGAAAATGGACGCCCAGATAAATCCTGCTGTATCCTATACTCAATATCAGGACGGCCAAAAGAAAAATAAGCCCATATCGCAATAAACTGTTCCAGGGAAACTGCCAGATGAGGTAGATCAATATTCCATAAAATGCCATTGCCATCATCGCGTGACCGCTGGGATAACTTAAAGTTTCTACGGTGACCAGGTGTTCCACATCTGGTCTTGCCCTGTTGATGATCTGTTTGAGAAGTAGGTTAGAACTCAATGCCAGCACTAAAACTGTTATCAACTGAATGATGTATTTCCAGCTTTTAAAGACCAGGTAAAAGATAATGGCGCAAGAAAAAAACACGATCAAATATCCTATCGCATCTCCTACATCTGTAACGAGGACAAAATAATCAGTGAGTAAGGGAGACCGCTGCCGGGCTGCAAATGCAGAAATTTCTGTGTCATAAATAGAAAGGGTTTCTGATTTCAGGACATTAGTCAGTTCTATAAAAAGCTTTATACTCGCTATAAAAACGGCAAATGTGATCACGCCCATTATTATATAGGGCAATGTCACGTTTTTACGTTTCATGGTACCGTTGATAAAGTGCTTTATCTCTTTGAGGATCTTGAGTAAATGCTTAATCATTTTAAGTGAAAAATGTTTTGGTAATCTTGACCTTCGCTTCTAATATCTAAGTTGATCAAGCTCACCCATGTGAATGAAAACCAAGATCTCACGAAATAGATCGATCGTTTGACATTCACTCAGGGTAAATTGAGGCCAATTATAATTAAATTTAATCTCTTAGATATTCTTTGAGAGCTCCCTTCAACTCTGGATACTGAAAGGTATAACCTGCCTTTTCAATCGTTTCACTACTGGCATGCTGGCTGTTCAGTACGATGGCCGACATTTCTCCCAGCATCAGTTTCATTACAAATTTAGGAACATTGGGAAGAAAAACGGGCTTATCCAGCACCTCTCCTATCGCCTCGATCATGGGTCTGTTGCGCACGGGATGGGGCGCAACGCCATTAAAGACTCCCTGTAAATGGTTTTCGGTTATATGCAGAAAAATACCTGCAAGATCGTCGATGGCGACCCAGCTTTGCCACATCTGCCCATTGCCAAATCCTGCTCCCGCGTATAATTTGACCGGTTTTACCATTTGCTCCAGCGCACCTCCCTTATCCGAAAGCACAATTCCTATCCTCACGATTGCATGTTTGAGTCCCAGTTCCTTAAATTGGAAACCTATACTTTCCCAAGCGATGCAGACATCTGCAAGAAAATTATCTGCAGTGGGTGGGATCTCGTTCTCTTTCAGTGCCCTTCCATCCTGCTGGTCTGGATAAATTCCTATGGCACTTGCGGTAATCACCTGTTTTACGGCATGCTCGTTATCACTCAACAGGTTGAACAACAGTTGGGAGCTGTCGATCCTACTGTCCATGATGCGTTTTTTGGCCTCATCCGTCCATCGTTGAAATACGGTTTCACCCGCTAGATGTATAATGGCATCCACGCCCTCGATACATTTGGGATCTATGGTCATGTTGTTGACATCCCATAGAAAGCCTTTGTAGTTGGGCTCATTTTTAATTGCCTCCTGACGGGAGGTCAAGTAGTTGACATGATGCCCTTTTTCTTTAAATAGATCGGAGAGTTGCGTGCCTACCAGTCCGGTAGCGCCAGTTATAAGTACCTTCATGCCTACGAATTTATATCTTGAATCCAAAAATCAAATCGGCATTGTCTATAAATTAACAGAACAAACCGCACATAAAAAAGCCAGCTTGTGATTACAAACTGGCTTTGATGGCTCAATCAATAAAATTATTCAAAACTTTTTTAAAGTCGGATTTCTAGATTGACGTCTTTGGCGACCTCAAACTTGGCATCTGCCCAGATGGGTGGTCCATAACTCATGGGATTGTTGCTTATTCCATAATTTTCAACGGGCATCCCGTTTGCGTCAAAGTCCATACTTTTATTTCCGTTGAGATCGTGTAGCGCGATAACTGCATAATTACCTGTGGGTACATTTTCAAAAACCGCGATCGCCACACCATTTTCTATGGTAACGGCTGTGGACATTAAAGGTTGCGCCTTCATAAATTGGTCTTCGGTGCTTAAGGTAAAGGACATTTTTCCGTTGTCATTTTTTGCGTTTTTAACGGTAACGGTGACGGTGTGGGTTTCTTGAGCCAGGGCAAATGTTGCGATGATCAAAGCGATAATTGTGGTGAATAGAGTTTTCATAATGAATGTTTTTAAGTATTAGTTATTGAATTAATTTGGATAATATTATTGGGTTTACTTTTAGTTTATTGGTTGGGATTTTATAATCTTACGATCATTTCGGTTGTTTCGGTCAGGTCAAATTTTGCATCTTTCCAGGCTGGTGGTCCCGCAGCAAATGTATTGTTGCTCATTCCATAAGATTCTATGGGTCTGCGATTTTCAAAATCCATTTTTTCATTTCCGTTGAGATCGTGTAATGCCATTACCGCATAAGTTCCAGTTGACACATTTTCAAACGTCGCCGTTGCCACCCCATTTTCTATGGTTACCGTGCTGGTCATCAAGGGTTGGGACTTCATAAATTGATTTTCTGTATTGAGGCTGAAGATCATTTTGCCGTTGTCAGTTTTGGCATTGGTCACTTTTACCGTGATGGAATGTGTTTCTTGTGCCAGTGCAAAAGAAGTGATGAATAATACGATGATGGTAGAGAATAAAGTTTTCATAATATGTGTTTTTGTTTGTTTGATGATACAAATATGGGGGCAAGCTTTCGCGAAAGCAGAACCCATCCTACCCAACCGTCATTAATAGAGTCCCAACTGTAAAAAAGCTTGAAAAACCTTTAATTTGGTGCAAATACTAAAGCACGAAGCGGACTATCCACATTTTTATTCTTCCTACTTTTGGTAAAATTATTTCCCATGGTGAAATTTGGTATTATAGGACTGGGTGGTATCGCCTCAAAATTTGCCCATGATCTTAAACTCGTCGATGGCGTAGAACTCGCAGCAGTGGGTTCAAGAAATCTCAAAAAAGCGCAACAATTTGCAGATGAGCATGGTGCGCCCTCAAGCTATGGAAGTTACAATGACCTTTTTAATGATGCCGTTGTTGACATTATTTATGTAGCAACGCCGCACCACCTCCATTTTGAAAACACGATGAGCGCGCTCCATGCGGGAAAATCAGTGATCTGCGAGAAGCCTTTTGCTCTTAACATCAGGGAAGTGCAGGAAATGATCGCACTGGCACAAAGTAAGAATCTCTTCCTCATGGAAGCGATGTGGACCCGATTTATTCCCGCTACCCTAAAGGTGGGAGAACTGATTTTAAATAAGGTTATCGGAGACATTAAAGTGCTGGATGCAAGTTTTGGCTTTAGGGTTCCAGCAGACAAATTGGGCAGGTTGAATGATCCTGAAATGGGCGGCGGCTCGTTACTGGACATAGGTATCTATCCTATCTTCTTGAGTCTATTTCTTTCTGGAAAACCTGAAAAAATTACCGCGACCGCACAAATTCACAACAATACAGATCGCCAATGTGCGCTAACACTTACTTATAAGAACTCCATCTCAACGCTCAAATCCTCCTTTGAATGTAACCTTCCCATGGAAGCCGTTATCTACGGTTCTCATGGCTCGATAAAAATGCACGCACCTTTCCATGAATGTTCTAGAATAACGGTAACAAACGTGGATGGAACTGAGGAAACCCTAGAAATGCCCATCACTGGCCTGGGCTATTGCCACGAGATAGAAGAAGCGAGGGACTGCCTGAACAACAACCAAGTAGAAAGTAAAAAAATGACGTGGGCCGCCAGTCTAGAACTTATGAATACCCTAGATGAAGTCAGGAGACAGATAGGTTTAACCCATCAACTTTAGAATATGAAAACTGCATATTATAGGAATGGGGTCGCACTTTTCATTTGTTCATTGATTTTATTAAGCTGTAAGGAAGATAAGACCAACATAGATGACAGCACGGTTTTCCGCTATAACGAGCATGCAAACGTGACCACGCTGGATCCTGCTTTTGCAAAGGACCAGCGCAACATCTGGGTGTGCAACCAGCTGTTCAACGGGCTTGTGAAACTGGATGAGAACCTACAAATTACTCCTGATCTTGCAGAGTCCTGGGAGGTTACTGACGATGCGCTTACCTATACCTTTAAGATTAAAAAAAATGTGTGGTTTCATGAAAATGTAGCTTTCGCGAAAGCGAGAACCGTAACCGCCCAAGATTTTAAATACTCACTGGAACGATTAAAAAACCCTGAACTCGCCGCGCCCGGAGCCTGGGTGATGGATCCCGTGAAAGAGATTATCGTGGAGGACGAGCACCAAGTCTCCGTACATTTAAAACGACCATTCCCAGCGTTCCTAGGCTTACTGACCATGAAATACTGCTCAGTCATTCCAGAGGAGGCCGTGGAATATTATGGTGATGCACTGCGAGAAAATCCCGTGGGAACAGGTCCATTCTATCTAAAAAGATGGGAAGAAAACGTGAAAATGGTATTGAGGCGCAACCCACTTTTCTTTGTAAAAGATGAAAAAGGTGTGTCCCTCCCCTATCTCGAGGCCGTTGCCATCTCTTTCAAACCCGATAAACAGAGCGAATTTCTTGAATTTGCACAGGGAAATATAGATTTTATCAACGGTCTAGATCCCAGCTATAAAGATGAATTGCTGACCAGCGCTGGTGATCTCAAAACAAAATATGCCTCATCGATACAACTCAAAAAAGCACCATTCCTCAATACGGAATACTTGGGCCTTAACCTAAAATCTGGTGGCGCTGCGATTAAAAGTCCATTGATCAGAAAGGCGATAAATATCGGATTTGACCGAGTGAAAATGGTCAAATACCTGCGCAATAATGTGGGAATACCGGCACTGGGCGGGTTTATTCCCGCTGGACTCCCATCTGGTGGAAAAGTGGACGGGTATGACTACAATCCAAAACTAGCTCTTGAGTTAATCGCCGATTATAAAAGTCTCACTGGCGATCAACATCCATCAATCACCATAAGTACGGGAGCAAATTATCTGGATCTGTGCGAGTATATCCAGCGAGAACTTGAAAAAATAGGATTGAAAGTTTCCATAGATGTGATGCCGCCATCCACGTTGCGCCAAATGAGAAAAGGCGGTCAGCTAGAAATTTTCCGCAGCAGCTGGATTGCAGATTATCCGGATGCCGAGAACTATCTTGCCCTTTTCTATTCTCAGAATCACGCACCAGATGGCAGTAATTACACGTACTTTGAGAATAAGGATTTTGACCAATTGTATGAACGAAGTCTATCACTTACTGATATTAACGATAGGATACCACTATATATAAAAATGGACAGCATTATTGTAAGTCAAGCCCCTATAGTCCCACTTTTCTATGATGAAAGTGTACGTTTTATTAGCAATAAAGTTTCTGGACTGGAAAGCAACGCGATTAATATGCTGGAACTGATGTCAGTGAAAAAGAGACAGTAAAGTAAAGGTTTCAAGGATCAAAGTAAGCTGGTTTTTTGGCTGTAAAATAAATTCTGTTTTTTTAGGCTGAGAAATGGTGCGGTTGAGCTATTACCTATCTTTTTGTTAAACCAACTTCAAGAAGCTAAGCAATTGAAAGTAAATCGACCTAAGAATAAAAATGTTTAAAATAACCGTTTCCCTCTTAATCCTATTTATGTTCACATCCATTACAGTTATTGATTTCAACAAAAATTCTGAGTTGAAGGACTGGTACTTGCTCAATGACACCGTCATGGGTGGCAGGTCCAGTAGTGAATTTAAGATCAACGATGAAGGTCACGCTCAATTTTCTGGCTATGTAACGACAGAGAACAACGGTGGTTTTGCATCAGTCCGTTATGATTGCGCTATTAAAAATGTAAAAGAATATGAGCACATCACCCTCAGGTTAAAAGGGGATGGTAAGAAATATCAATTGCGATTTAAAGAAGATCGCAATCAAGAATATAGTCATGTCTATGATTTTAAAACGAGCGGCGAGTGGGAAACCATAGTCATACCCATACATGAAATGTCATCCTATTATCGCGGTAGAAATCTGGACATTCCCAATTTTTCTGCAAATACCGTAAGAGAGCTTTCCATATTGATCGGCAATAAAAAGAACGAGAACTTTCATCTGGAAATAGATGAAATAAAAATGAGGTAGCTCACCGCTACCTCATTATTGAGTCCAGAAAAGTAGTTACTTTTAAATCTGTAGGCTCAGGGCAAGAATTACCTGCTCGACTCTGGAATCTACTCTCAGGTTTCCCAGATTATTATTGGCTGCAAACGTAGCTACATTCTCGTTGAGGCTGCGCTCGTATCTCAAACCTACCTCCAGATTATTGAAATAAACGCTGATGCCGGCCTGTGCACCTACCGTAAAACGATCTTCTATATCTTCAAAGGCAAACTTGTCTCCCTGAAATTCAAATTCGTCCAGTTGCATGTCCACAATATACTGTAGCGACGGCCCGGCAAAAATATTAAGTGGCCCGATGATGTTGACTCCCAGTAATAGTGGCGCATCTATTTTATGCAAATTGAGTCTTCCCTCAGAGTAATCACTTTGTAGCCTTGTATAAAGTAATTCTGGTCTTAGATAGACCGCACCTAGATCAGCTTTGGCAAAAAGTCCAAAGTGATATCCTATATTATCATCAGGATTACTGCGCACGTTTCCAGTATCAAACTTTAAATCACCCGTACTTCCATAATTAAGACCGGCCCTAAATCCGAAAGCTCCATCCCCCTGTGCAAACCCGCAACTGCTTACTACCATAAGCAATGCTATAAAAATGTTCTTCATTATCTTTTATTTAAAAAGTTCAACGTTCAAATTATTGATCTATTACGATACATACTGCAATAATATCATAAATTAGTTTAACAGACCTTTATGTAGATCATAGTTTGTACAATCTATATGTTTGTACCCACAATAATTACAATTGCGTTAATGTTAGATCCATCGTTAAACAAATCATTGATTACCTCGTTGATTAAGAAATCAACTGTAATTACCGAGACTATCAGTACCGTTCTCAAGGAAGAAAAATTGACGATGCAGCAATTCAACGTCCTGCGCATATTGAGGGGAAGAAAGGGAAAAGTAGCCAGTCTGCTAGACGTGAGTAAAGACATGATCCATAGTAATTCCAATACTACACGTGTTATAGATAAACTAGTAACTAAGTCTTACGTAAAGCGCGTGCAATGTCCCACTGATAGAAGACAGATCGAATTATCCATTACAGAGGACGGATTGGGAATTCTCAAAAAACTGGATAAAAAGGTTGAAGCGGTCGAGCAGGAAATAACCAACAATTTTACAATGGTAGAATTAAACCAACTCATTGCACTCATTGAAAAAATTTGAAAAACAAAAAATAAATGAAAATCTACACCAAGACAGGAGATCAGGGAACTACGGCACTTTTTGGCGGGACACGTGTGCCAAAACATAATTTACGCATTGATTGTTATGGAACGGTGGATGAATTAAATTCATGGATAGGGCTGGTGCGGGATCAACCGGTAAGCGAGGCTACTAAGCAAATCTTGATTATGATACAGGATCATTTATTTACCATAGGAGCCATTCTCGCCACTCCGCCAGAGAAAGAAACCTTAAAAAATGGCAAAGACCGACTGAACATCTCAAAAATAAGCGATGAAGATCTCACCATGCTGGAGCGTGAGATGGATGAAATGGATGAAAACCTCCCTCCCATGACCCATTTTATCCTACCGGGAGGCAATCAGTCCGTGTCATTCTGTCACATTACCAGAACCGTTTGCCGCCGCGCTGAGCGTATTGCCACAGAGCTGCACGCACAGAGTCCCATCGACCCGCAAGTATTGAGGTACCTCAACCGCCTTTCTGACTACCTCTTTGTACTGGCACGTAAATTGTCTCATGACCTACAAGCAGAAGAGATCAAATGGATCCCAAAAAAATATTGAAATCGGCGTGAGATTTCTTGGAAATAGTAAATTGTACTGTTGAAAAAGAAACAAATCGATTTAAAAATGGGGAAACTGGGCTTTATTTTTCGGCCTGGGTATTTGATTTCAAGCAGCTTAGACGCTCTTTTAAATCTTGTATTCTTAAAGTATATAAATAACTTGCATAATTAGACGATAAGTTTATTTTTGCAAAAAACTTAACGAGTAACACTATGTATTGGACACTGGAATTAGCATCATATTTAAGCGATGCACCCTGGCCTGCAGAAAAGGACGAATTGATCGATTATGCAATCCGTACGGGCGCCCCACTTGAAGTTGTAGAAAACCTACAAGCGATCGAGGATGAAGGCGATCTGTATGAATCTATTCAGGAAATTTGGCCCGACTATCCGACTGACGACGATTACCTCTGGAACGAGGATGAATATTAACGGTCTCTGACCACACATAAAAAGTCTCGCAACGAGGCTTTTTTTTTGCTTTAATTACAGATATTAGCACGAGCGGCGACCATATTTTAAATCGCTGTTAATCAAACAAATAAAGACATGGGAATATTAGATTCCGTTTTAAAGATCTTCGTAGGTGATAAATCACAGAAAGATGTAAAAGAGTTGAGACCCTACGCAGACCAGGTTCTCGCCCTTGAACCTATGATGGAAAAGCTCACTCTAGATGAGCTGCGCAATAAGACTACAGAGTTTAAGGAGAAGATAGCTTTCGCGAAAGCGGACACCTTAAAATCCATTGCCGACCTCAAGGAAAAAGCTGATAACGAAGAAGATATAGATCAACGTGAGGAAATCTACAACCAGATAGATCTACTTCAAGAAACTGCCTACGAGCAGGCCGAAGCAACCCTCCACGAGATCCTTCCAGAAGCGTATGCACTGATTAAAGAAACTACAAAACGCTTTTTCCATAACACAGAATTAAAAGTTACCGCGACCGTAAGGGATCGTGAACTCTCTGGAACTAAGGATTATGTGACCTTGGACGGTGATGATGCCATCTGGTCCAATTCATGGGATGCCGCAGGTAAACCCATTACCTGGGACATGATCCACTACGATGTGCAGCTCATAGGAGGAACCGCACTGCACCAGGGAAAAATTGCCGAAATGCAGACCGGTGAGGGAAAAACCCTAGTTGCGACCCTACCCGTTTATCTTAATGCCCTGACCGGGAACGGCGTGCACGTAGTAACTGTAAATGACTACCTCGCAAAACGAGACAGCGCATGGATCGGGCCCATCTTTGAATTCCACGGACTGAGCATCGATTGCATCGACTATCACAAACCCAACTCAGAAGAGCGCAGACAGGCATATCTAGCCGATATCACTTATGGAACCAATAATGAATTTGGTTTTGATTACCTGCGTGACAACATGGCGCACGCAACTAAAGATCTCGTGCAGCGCAAACATAATTATGCAATTATTGATGAAACGGATTCTGTTCTTATCGATGATGCACGTACACCGTTGATCATTTCAGGCCCAGTTCCAGAGGGAGATCGCCAGGAATTTGACTCGCTCAAAGCACCCGTTGACAATATCGTTAACGTGCAGCGCAAGGAGTTGGTACAAGTGCTGGCACAGGCAAAAAAACTAATCTCTGAAGGCGATATCAAAGAGGGAGGAAAACTGCTCTTGCAAGTCTATCGCGGATTACCTAAGAATAAAGCACTTATCAAGTTCTTGAGCGAAGAAGGAATAAAATCCCTACTTCAAAAAACGGAGAACTTCTACATGCAGGATAACAATCGTGAAATGCCCAAGGTAGATGAAGGATTGTATTTTGTAATAGACGAGAAAAATAACCAGGTAGAACTTACCGATAAGGGAATTGAGTACCTTTCTGGAGAAGATCAACCCGACTTTTTTGTGATGCCCGAGATGGGAATAGAGATTGGCAAGATTGAATCTGCCGGATATACCAAAGAAGAAGAAGCCGAGAAAAAAGAGGAACTGTTCCGTGATTTTGCGATAAAATCGGAGCGTATCCACACGCTCAACCAATTGTTGAAGGCCTATACCCTATTTGAAAAAGACACCGAGTATGTGGTAATGGCCAAGGAAAAGCGCACTGCAAAAGGTCTTGTCACCGAGGAGCAGGTCATGATCGTTGATGAGCAGACCGGTCGTATCATGGACGGTCGCCGTTACAGCGATGGATTGCACCAAGCGATTGAAGCTAAGGAAAACGTGAAAATTCAGGATGCCACCCAGACTTTTGCAACCATAACGCTGCAAAACTACTTCCGTATGTATAAAAAACTTGCGGGAATGACGGGAACGGCGGTTACAGAAGCTGGCGAATTCTGGGAAATCTATAAATTGGATGTTGTAGAAATTCCTACCAACAGACCTATTGCCCGTGATGATCGACAAGATCTAGTTTATAAGACCAAACGTGAAAAATATGGCGCGGTAATTCAAGAAGTTACCAAACTCAAAGAACAAGGTCGTCCCGTACTTATAGGAACTACTTCAGTTGATATATCAGAATTACTGAGCAGAACCTTGCAACGTGCTGGAATTGATCACAACGTCTTGAATGCCAAACAGCACAAACGTGAGGCAGACATCGTTGCAGAGGCAGGAAATCCTGGACAGATCACGATTGCTACAAACATGGCCGGGCGTGGAACAGACATTAAATTATCTGACGCCGTTAAAAAAGCCGGTGGCCTTGCGATCATAGGTACTGAGCGTCATGACTCCCGTCGTGTGGATCGCCAGTTGCGTGGTCGTGCCGGTCGTCAGGGAGATCCTGGGAGTTCACAATTCTACGTTTCGTTAGAAGATAACTTGATGCGATTGTTCGGGTCTGAGCGCATGGCAAAAACCATGGACAGACTGGGAATGAAGGAAGGCGAGGTTATCCAGCACTCCATGATTTCTAAATCCATAGAGCGTGCACAGACTAAGGTTGAAGAAAATGCTTTTGGTGTGCGTAAGAGATTGCTGGAATATGATGATGTAATGAACGCGCAGCGTGAGGTAATTTACAAACGTCGTTATAATGCACTATTTGGCGATCGACTCGCCGTAGATGTGGCAAACATGATCTACGATATTGCAGAAAACATTACCGAAACCAATAAACTTGCCCAGGATTATAAGAATTTTGAGTTTGAGATCATGCGCTACTTCTCCATGAGCAGTCCCGTGAGCGAGGAAGAATTTAAGTCAAAACTGGATCAAGAAATTTCCCAAAAACTTTATAAGGCAGCCTACCAGCATTATAAGGAAAAAATGGAACGCACCGCCAGCGAGGTTTTTCCAGTTATAAGAAATGTAATGGAGAACGACGAGCGCAAATTTGAGCGTATCGCAGTGCCATTTACCGATGGAGTGAAAACCCTAAATGTTGCTACAGACCTCAAGGAAGCTTATGAGTCAGAAGGTCGTTCACTAGTTACAGATTTTGAAAAAAATATCACGCTAGCGATCATTGACGATGCCTGGAAAACCCACCTGCGCAAAATGGATGAGCTGAAACAAAGTGTTCAACTGGCCGTACACGAGCAAAAAGATCCACTATTGATCTACAAATTTGAGGCTTTTGAGCTATTCAAAGAAATGATCGATAAGGTGAACAAAGAAGTGATAGGCTTTATGTTCAAGGGAGATCTTCCTACCCGCGACACAAACGCGATAAGTGAGGTAAAACAGCGCAAGCAGGTTCAAACCAGCACTCAAAAAGAAGAAGTATTGAACAGTGACGAGCAGGCAGCTCAGGCACGCGCCGTAGGTGCTGGCGCCAGCCGCCAGTCTCAACAACAGCAACGCCCCACGGTTGAAACTGTAGTACGCGACCAGCCTAAGATAGGTCGCAATGATAAAGTTACCATCAAGAATATCATGACTGGTGAGACCAAGGATACTAAATATAAGCAAGCACTTCCATTGTTGAATAAAGGAGGATGGGTGTTGGATAAGAAGTAGTGAGGTTCCGCTTTCGCGAAAGCGTAACAAGCATAAATTTAAAAGCGATCTATGAAAATAGGTCGCTTTTTTTTGCTTACAAATCTTATCGCGACTTTCCGTGTCATTGTCAGGCTTTTTTATTTATATTTAAAAAACAAAATCTTTTTATGAAAAATCTGCTATTGATATTACTTGTGTTTTGCTGTAACGCTTTTGGGCAAACAGGAGTGGGCATCAAGACTGAAAAAGGAGAATATGTTCCAGTATCTACAGAAATGATTCAGCGATTTAAAACAGATACATTATTAGTGATCTGTCCAGAATATATAGACCAAAGAGACTTGAAAAACGTAATTCATAATACATGGAAACTAGGACCTTCAAAAATTGTTAACCACGCAGATCTTGATAAAAAATTTGCTGACAACCGTTTGGTTCTAGGCATAGAACCCTACGTTGATTCACGTCCTACTAATATGGGGGTAGATGCTTACTATTCCAGTATATATTTAGAACTATATTCGATAAATGGAGACACGCTCACTCTAAATTTTAATAAATTAAAAATTAAAAATCCAAAAATATCTGATATAGCGATCCACAACCAAGCACTTAAAAATTCTAAAAAAATCATAGCCTATACTGGTTTACAAGATCAAGGTCAAGCTTTAAGTGATATTTTGAATTCCAAAACCAAAAAGGTCAAAGCAAAACTTATGGCAAAAGGTATCATGGACGCGACGCAAGATGAATTGGCTATTGATGATATTGCGCAAACGGTGTACAAACAGCCTTATTTTTTCAATCTTAACTTAGGTTTTTACAAAAATTACATTCAGTTTTTTGATCAAATTTTATATTCGAGCAGGTACTATTCCCAGAACATCCCTACCATTTCTTTGCCATTAGAATTGAAAGCTCTAGCGCAAAAAACACTTTATATTCCTGATTATATCACTTACGAAATGGATCAAGAAACAGAGCAATATGTACCAAATATCGACTGGTTAGAACAGAAGCTTAAGAAATACGATTACAATTACCAGATTGTCGCCACTTCTGAAATTGACAACATGATTATGGAGGGGCGTGAAATTTATTATTTACGCTATAATTCTAATCCATCCCGACAGTATAGCGAAGTAATAAACGCAAGTGATGGCAGCATTATCTATAGTAATATAGAACCACGTCCCATGTTAGGCAATAAGTTAAAAACCGCCCATTTTAAAGTATTAAATAAGATAGTAAAAAAATATGAGTGAGGAGTATATGTCCTAGATAAAACCTTTAATTGTAGATCAAATTGTACATACTTAAATATCTGCTTCTAAATCTGCGGCCGAAGATTCAATGTGAAACATCTCACCACGATCTGGAAAAATATTCTTATCAAAATTTTCCAGATTATGAAACGTGTTTGAAAACGATTGTATTAACGATAACACTTCATTAGCTTTAATAAGACTGTTATCTTGCGTTAATACTTTTAGATCTTCAATTGCTTTAAGAAATTGATCTTGATTTTCAACAATACGCTTCTGATTAATTGCATAACCCTGTACTAAGTAGTCTTTTAATCTTTGTGTAGCCCATTGCCTGAATTGTGTACCTCTTTGAGATTTTACTCTATAGCCTACCGAAATAATAACATCTAAATTGTAATATTCCACTTTTCTTTCAACTTGTCGATTACCTTCCGTTTGAACTGTCGCAAAATTTGCGACAGTTGAACTTGCGGATAATTCCTCCTCTTTAAAAACATTATTAATATGTTTCCCTATGGTTTTTACATCCCTACCCAGTAACACAGATAATTGTTGCCTGTTTAACCAAACGGTGTTACTGTCTAAAGTGACACTAAGTTCAACGTTGTGATCTGACGTTGTATAAATCTCTACTTTATGTTCCATTTTATTAATTGGTTAAAAATCAAAATTCATTTATGATCCTAATCCATCCTAATTGAACCTGTATGAACATAGGAAAAAAATGAGCTCTTCTCACGAGAATTGATAGCGTTGGTAGATGTAAAACCTTGAATTAATTTATCAAATGAAAAACATAGCTTTCCTAAACCGTTAAAACAACACATCTTAACAATCCCCTAACCACTTCACTCCTGACCTATAAGTATCTTTAAAACAAAAAACCATGAGCGATAAATCAAAAGACGAAATCTACGACGAGTTTTATAACGTAGTAAACATGACACCTAGTGAGCTAGAAGATTGGTTAGAAACCGATAAATCCAAAAGTGTGGGAAGCGATAGCGGCGATGGAGAGTCCAAAGGTCATAAGTCCGGCAGGAAAATTATTAAGATAAAACGCAAAAAGAAAGATGATCTTACCGATACAAACTATGAACACATGAACAAGGTCATAGGTTATGTCCATCGTCACAATGCCCAAAAACCCGATAGCGATATCAAAGAAAGTAACTGGCGGTACAGTTTAAAAAATTGGGGACACGATCCCTGCAAGGAAATGGATTGCTGATTGCTGGGCGATCCTACCTTAAAATGCCATCGGCTTTCCTATCTTTCGAGAAATTATCAACATGAAAATTCTCAGAAACATTCTTGCGGTGATTATAGGCTGGGCAGTAGGATCGGGAGTGAATATGGGTTTTATTAAATTGGGAGGTCTCGTTTTTCCCATAGAAAGTTTGAACACCGATGATATGGACGCCTACGCAGAAGTAATCGGAACTCTGGACCCAGAATATTTTATATTTCCATTTCTTGCTCACTCTTTGGGAACCTTGGTAGGTGCCATCGCAGCTTATCTGATCGCGGCCACACATAAAATGAAATTTGCGATCGCCATCGGTTTTCTATTCTTCCTGGGCGGAATAATGGTGAACTACCTCTTGCCAGGGCCGCTGTGGTTTACCGTTTTAGATCTTGTAGCAGCTTATTTTCCCATGGCATTTTTAGGTGCAGCAATAGGTGCTAAGGTCGTAAAGAATAAAAAAGTCGCTTGATTTTTATGTAGCGCATAAAGCTTATTTTCATTATCCAATAAATTTTAAGTGTCTTAATTTAATCCGAATGCATTGAAAGCTCCTTCCCACATCAATAAAAATAGTTCGAGGAACTCAAAACCTATCGATATTAATGTGTTGTTTGAGCAGCTCGTTGATGGCTCGATTGCGGCATTGAGCCAGTCCATAACTCTTGTGGAGAGCAGGGCCATTAAGGATGAAGCTTTCGCGAAAGCGGTATTACAAAAAGCCCTACCACTATCTGGAAAATCATTTAGACTGGGAATTACTGGTGTACCCGGCGTGGGAAAATCCACTTTTATAGAGACATTGGGAAAACACCTGATAGCAGCAGGCAAAAAACTGGCTGTACTCGCAATAGATCCCTCCAGCAACCTTACCCGCGGCAGCATTCTCGGAGATAAGACGCGCATGGAAGAATTAGTCAAGAGTGATCAAGCATTCATACGTCCCAGTCCGGCGGGTACAACACTGGGCGGCGTGGCACGCAAGACCCGTGAGGCGATCATACTGTGCGAGGCTGCCGGGTACGATTTTATCATCATAGAAACCGTGGGCGTGGGACAGAGCGAGACCGCCGTCCATAGCATGACCGACTTTTTTCTATTATTGAAACTTGCTGGAGCTGGCGACGATCTACAGGGAATAAAGCGCGGCATTATGGAAATGGCGGACGTCGTCGTAATCAATAAAGCGGACGGTAACAATGCCACCGCTGCAAAACATGCCAGCCGCGAATTCAAAAATGCACTCCACCTCATGCCTTCTAAAGATCACGGTCAAGAAATCAAGGTGCATACCTGCAGCGGCCTCAATGATATAGGCGTAAAAGATCTACTTGATGAAATTACAGCATTTCAGCACGCGGTTGAAACTTCTGGTAGTTTCCAAAACAGGCGTAATCAACAAGAGCTATACTGGTTGCACCAGACAATTGAAGATCGGTTGAAATCCAATTTCTACTCAAATCCAGCAGTTATCGATCGACTCAAAATAATCGAAAAACAGGTCTTGGAAAAACAATTAAGTCCTTTCCAGGCCGCGAAGGATCTTATGGGAGTTTAGTTAATGATCGAATATATTCAATGAGAACAGTCTATAACACAAATAATCATTCAGCATTACTTTTATAGTTAAATTACTGCACAGGAATATTTTATCAATGAAAATTCAGACCGCTGAATTGTAGAAAGCTGAGCAAGTAAAGAGAATTTTTTAACTTCTATTGTTCATACGAATAGATCGAATATTGAAAACGGACACTGAACAAATGCTAGACCTAAAAGGAAAACCGTTTCTTGCGAAACGGTTTTATCCATAATTATATAAATAATCAGTCTATTAAGAATGTGATAGGTAAATTTATCTTTTGTAAATCACCTGTGCGTCTCCCAGCATGTTATCTACATCTCCCATACTCGTGACATAACGGTTATTTTTATTATAAATACGGTCAGGACGTTCTCCTACAATTATATATTCCACGTCTAAGTCTGGAGCATTTATATCCACTTGATCTTGAACACGTACCGTTTTTCCATCTAGATCTTGATCCATTGCTTCTAATGTAGCAATTACAAAGAGTTTTTTACCAGTAGCCCTTATCTGTTGGATCTGGAGTTTGTGTTCTTTATCTGAAACCTCTGTCTCAACTAACAATGTACGCTCAGATTTCTCTCCAAAATCCGATTCATCTGGCATATCAACATCCAACACTGGAACTTCAACTTCTTCCTCTTCCATAACCACTACTACTTTGGGCACGGTTACGGTTTTAGTTTTGGTGGTCAGGTCAACATCTGCCCACTCCATATCGTATTCTGGGAGCTCGCCTAACTCAGCGTCAACGTCTATATCTACTTCGGGTAATTCTCCTGTTTCCGTTTTTTTAACATCGCAACTAGTTATGAGCGCAGCGGTTAAAAAAATACTCATGATAATCTTTTTCATAATAAAATATTTTGGTTTCTTCAAAAGTAGTTGCACTACTCTATGAAAACCCATAATTTTATAAGAATTTACTTCATTTTAACTTAAACTGTTTGATTTTAAAGGTTTTATAACACTCAATGACTTTACTTAGATAATTGAAAAAGAAATATTATTAAAGTTTTATCTCTTGGGTTTGAGTTCAAATTATTTAATACCCCATTACCTCCTCAATCTTTCTCTTCACCTTCTCCACACTAGGGATCATCGCCTGTTCCAGCACAGAATTAAGTGGTATCGCGGGCATATTTTCTGAACCGATGATCATCACGGGAGCATCGATATATTTAAAACATTCTTCCTGGATGCGGCCTTGAAGCGCGCGCGAGAAACTATTGTCACTAGGTTCTTCTGTGACCACGAGGCATTTACCACATTTTTTAACGCTTGCAAAAACCGTCTCATAATCTAGCGGGTGCAAGGTTCTCAGATCTACGATTTCTACGCGGTCTTTAAGTCCCAATTCCTCGGTCGCATTCATGGCCCAGTGGACGCCCATTCCATAAGTAATAATACTCAAGGTTTCTTCTTCTTCCTGTTTCCATATTTCCTGTAAAACCCACGCTTTACCAAATGGCAATACATAGTCCTCACTAGGCTCGATACTCGTCGCGCCTTTGGTGCCGGGAACTTTGGACCAGTACAATCCTTTATGCTCAAAAATAACTACTGGGTTGGGATCGTAATACGCAGCCTTCATCAAGCCTTTGAGATCGGCACCATTTGATGGATAGGCGATTTTGAGACCTCGTATGTTTGAAACCACACTTTCCATGGAGCTGGAATGGTATGGCCCGCCAGATCCATAAGCTCCAATGGGAACTCGCAATATCATGCTTACCGGCCATTTGCCGTTGCTCAGATAACAGGATCGGGAAACTTCTGTAAAAAGTTGATTGAGGCCGGGCCAGATGTAATCGGCAAATTGGACTTCTACGATAGGTTTTAAGCCCACCGCGCTCATTCCTACCGTACTTCCCACGATAAAAGCTTCCTGGATGGGCGTGTTGAATACTCGTGAATCGCCAAATTTTTGTGCCAGTGTTGCCGCTTCCCTAAAAACGCCACCCAGCCTACCGCCCACGTCCTGTCCGTATAATAGACATTCTGGGTGTTTGCGCATCAACTCTTCTATGGCAAACAGCGCGCAATCTACCATGACCACCTTTTCTGCGCCAGCGGGCGATCGCTCACCGCGTTCTTCCGTGATTGTGGTGGGCGCAAAGTCGTGGGTAAATAGATCTGACGGTTCGGGATCGGGCTGTTCCATGGCTGTTTTAAGGGCTTTTTCTGTTTCCGCTTTCGCGAAAGCTTCCATACCACTTACATCTTCCTCACTAAAATCATTCTCTAGCATTAATTGCCTCATGCGCGGATAGGGATCACGACTCCTCGCCTCTTCCAGATCATCGCGGTAAAATTCCATGCGCACGCCGCTGGTATGGTGGTTGAGCAAGGGTACGGTTGCATGAACCAAAAAGGGACGACGCTCCTCGCGCATCGTTTCAATTACCTTATTTATGGTAGTGTAGCTCTCTTCAAAATCGGTCCCATCAATGGTGATGCGCTCAATACCGTGAAAACCCGCTGCGTATTCATAGGCATTTTGTGCTCGGGTTTCTGCGGCATTTGCGCTGATGTCCCAACCGTTGTCCTGTACCACATATAAAATGGGCAACTGCTTCAAGGCCGCCATCTGGAAAGCTTCGGCAATCTCACCCTCGGTTACAGAAGCGTCGCCCAAGGAGCAAACAACAATTGGCAATTCAGAATTCTGAATTCTGAATTCTGAATTTTTAAAACCTTCTTTATACTGCATTCCCATAGCGGTTCCCGTGGCTGGAATGGCCTGCATTCCGGTTGCACTGGATTGGTGCGGGATTTTTGGCTTATCGTCGTCCTTTAAGGATGGATGTGAATAATATGTGCGCCCCCCAGAAAATGGATCAGACTTCTTTGCCAACAATTGTAGCATGAGATCATAGGGCTTCATGCCCAGGGCAAGCAACATCGCATCGTCCCGATAATAGGGAAAGACATAATCCTGTGGTAATAACTGCATTCCTACCGCAGTCTGTATGACCTCGTGACCGCGACTTGTCGCGTGTACATATTTAGACACCACCCTGAAGTTTTCTTCATAGAGTTCCGTCATTGCTTTGGCGGTAATTAAGTTTTTGAAGGCTTGGTGTAGGATCTTTTTATTCATGTTGCTAAGATAAAAAGGCTTTTCCTTAATGTCCTTGAATAAAACCAACAATTCAAAAGTCTTGCTGTAAAATAATTGTATCTAGAAATTTATAGAAATACCAGCTGACAGGACAAATAAGGTCTCGTTTTTATAAAAATCTTTTATTTCTCGTGGTACAGCGGTCTCAATAGTCAGTCTATTGTAATCCAAATTAAAAAATGCGGAAAATGTAGAATTCATCCAGTAGTTGACTCTCGATCCAAACATTAATGCTTCTGCCTCGTCATTGAAGCTCTCGTGAGCCTCCATTTAAAGAATGTCTGATTCTAGTTTCTTCTTCTAAATAATAGACGACGTCAACCGCCCACCTTTCTTCAAAGGGAATTCTGACCCCTAGTTTATAGCGGTTAAATACAAACTTGTTCTGCTTATATCTCCGGTAATACGGGAATCTGTTGTTTGGAAATAGTTGTAATCTACGCTTAAGCCGCAATATGTAGTCAAAAAGAATTCCATCAAATTCAAAACCCAACCTCCTGTTAAGTTTTTGAGCTTTATTAAGGTAACTATCTTTTAATGCAAATGGCCTATTGATTTCAAGACCAAAAGATAGGGTAACAGGATTTTTGCTGCGGTTTAACGGTAAAGCAGTAGTCGATTTATTATCATTCGTAGGCTGGCCGTTACAAAAATGAACTAGCAGAATGAGAAGACTAATTAAAGGTAAATGTTTCATTTTGAACAGATTCATTGATGAAAAAAGTTTCGGTGGTATGAGTCGCGCCGTCGGTAGCGCTTACAACAATACTTGAATTAGAAGCTACAAAAAGACGGAAGTCTCTAGTATCTTCTACGCGAGTTAATGATAGGCTCGTGACCATATAGCAGTATGAACCAGCTACTTCCGCATCATCTTCAAGCACCTTATTACAATCGGCTGAAACAAAAGTGTAGTTGATGTCTATAGCATTCCCAGAATTATTAAGAATGTTTATATTAACTAAAGAAACCTCAGTAGAAATTAAATCCGGAAGCTCAATAACTTCGCCTTGGATCGACTCGGTGTAGGACAAAAAGTAAGCAACAAAATCCCTGTTTACAGTAATCTCGTCTCCATCTCCATTAATTGGAACGACATTATTAAGCAGCGTCAGGTTAAAGAAAGGCCCGTATAAAACTCCAGCGCCTTCATATTTTCCATTTTCATCAGTAATAAATTTTGCTATTTGTTGCAGACCACTACTTAAGACCACTGTCCTGCCTGCTAGGGGATTACCGTTCCTATCAACCACGCTACCTTGATAATAATTTCTTATGTTATCGGCAGCTTCAAGATCATCATCACTATAGCATGAGAATATATTAAGAGCAACAAGCAAAAAAATGAGGACTTTACATATTTGTAAGGTCATTCTAATCTTCTTCATCATAAATTTTTAGAAATTTCTCTATTTAACCTTAGAGTCTCTGTAAAAATTCCGCAACATACTATCAGTGTTCGCTTGCAAAGTGAAATTATTAAAATTACATATTCTTTTAAGGCACTTCCTCAAGATTATCGCCACCTGCTTTAAAAAACTACCTCCTAAAAAACCATCGACCACCCGGTGGTCAAAACTTAGACTCAACATCATCATACTGCGTATTTCTATGGAGTCCACGCCATTTTTACTTATTACCTCGGCGCGTTTTTTAATAATTCCCGTGGCAAGAATTGCCACCTCGGGCTGGTTGATTATAGGCGTTCCCATCAGTGAACCAAATGTTCCAACATTTGAAATAGTAAACGTCCCACCTTTGATGTCGTCACCGCCCAGTTTGTTCTCACGGGCGAGGTTTGCCATGCGATTAACATCGGCTGCGATCTCATGAAGCTGCTTTTTATCTGCATTTTTGACAACAGGTACGATCAGGTTTCCTGAGGGCAGCGCCGTCGCCATTCCTACATTGATATTTTCCTTAACAATGATCTTGCGGCCGTCAACACTCGCGTTGATCTCTGGATATTTCTCGATTGCCCGTGCAACAGCGCGTATGAATAATGGAGTAAAGGTAAGTCGCTCACCATGCGTTTTTTGGAACCCATCCTTATGTGAGGTGCGCCACGCAACAAGATCGGTAAGGTCTGCCTCAACATAGGCGGTTACGTGCGGGCTGGTGTGCTTGCTATAGACCATGTGGTCTGCGATCATGCTGCGCATGCGATCCATTTCCACTATTCTTCCCGTTCCCTTATCCAGTTTTAATTGTGGGATGCGATAAGCCGTAGGATCTGGCTCGTGGGCAACCGGCTGGGCAAATTGTGATGGACGACCGTCCTTTATATACTGGACTACATCGCTTTTGCGCAATCTTCCCTCGTTCCCTGTGGCGGGAATTCTCGCGAGCTCTTCATAGGAGATATGTTCCTTGCGTGCCATCGCCTTGATAAGTGGGCTCACAAATAAATCCTCGTTTATGAACGAACTACTGACAGCAGCTTTTTTAGCTGGGGACGTTTGTCGTTGGGAAGCGGCTGCAACTGGTTTTTTGGTTGCTTTATCAACATCTTCCAGTCCTGCGGGCTTTTTGAGGTCTACCGCTTTCGCGAAAGCGGACTCACCACCACCACCTTCATCCTTACCCGACATTTGTAACTGGGCAATGGGCTTCCCTATTTCCACTACATCTCCCGCAGATGCCAGTAGTTTTACCAGGATTCCTGAAAACGGCGCGGGAACCTCGTTATCAACCTTATCCGTTGCGACTTCCACGAGTATATCGCCTTCTTCAAAAGAATTTCCTTCTTCCACCAACCAGTTTATAATCGTTCCCTCGGTGATGCTCTCTCCCATTTTAGGGAGTACAAAATCTGAAATTTCTGCCATGCCATAAAAATACAAAAACTAACAGATGTTAGTGGACAGTTTGAAGTTGAAATTTTTGAGGTTTCCAGCATGCGGTATTTTTTCTACCGCGGTTTTGCCCGCCATATTCTAAGAGTCTGTTTTCAAACGATTGCCTGCTACTTCAATTATCTTTGCAAAAAAAAATTACCTCGTGCGCATAGATATCATCACCCTACTTCCCGAATTGATCAAAAGTCCCTTTGAAGCCTCCATTTTAAAAAGGGCCATTGAAAAAGGAATCGTGGAAGTCCACATGCATGACCTGAGAAAATACGGCCTCAATAAATACAATCAGGTGGATGATTACCAGTATGGTGGTGGCGCGGGAATGGTGATGATGATAGAACCCATCGATAAAATGATCGCAGAGTTATCCAGCGAGCGCAAGTATGATGAGGTGATCTATATGACGCCCGATGGGAAAACCCTGAATCAAGGGATTGCCAACCACTTTTCTACCCTAGAAAACATCATCATCCTTTGTGGACACTATAAAGGAGTGGACCAGCGGGTGCGCGATCTTTACGTTACCAAGGAGATATCCATAGGGGACTATGTGCTATCTGGCGGCGAGCTGGGAGCAGCGGTATTGTGTGATGCGATCATTAGATTGATCCCGGGCGTGATCTCTGACGAGACCAGTGCGCTTACCGACAGCTTCCAGGACGGGCTTCTCGCTCCTCCCGTTTACTCAAGACCTGCCGATTACAAAGGCCACAAAGTCCCTGAAATATTACTGAGCGGTAACCTCAAGGCCATCGAACAATGGCGGGAAGATGAAGCGGTAAAACGAACCGAAGAGCGCAGACCAGATCTACTGGAGGAATAGGTGGGTTTGTGAGTCTGTGAGTTCGTGAGTTTGTGAGTTTGTGAGTTTGTGAGTTTGAAAATCACAAATTAGGCGATAAAACTGAAGTTTTGAGCTTTAAAACTCTTGTTTTTTTTATGCAAGTGTTTGCGTCCAGTGCATCCATCAGGCGTTTGATCCCATAGTAAATTTATTTTGAGCATCTCAAAGGTATCGACATGACACCATAGCGGTCAGTGATTACAGCACCAAGGTCTGTCCGTGTTTTTAATTTTAGTTCAAGTTCAAGTTTAAGTTCAGGTTCAGGTTCAACTTCAAGTTCGAATTCAAGTTCAAGTTCGAATTCGAGTTCAAGTTCAAGTTCAAGTTCAAGTTTAAAACATTCAAATAAATTTGCTAGTTTAAAAGTAGTTTGTATTTTTGCAAACCTTAAAAACAACCTCTTGCGATCATCGTGCATGTTGTTTTTAGTTAACACATTATATCTTTAAAGATGTCAGATTTAGTAAAGTTCGTTCAGGACGAGTTCATTGAGAAAAAAGAATTCCCCAAGTTTTCAGCAGGAGATACCATTACGGTATTCTATGAAATCAAGGAAGGTGAAAAAAGTCGTACCCAGTTCTACCGTGGAGTAGTTTTACAAATAAGAGGTACTGGCGCTACTAAAACCTTTACCATCAGAAAAATGAGTGGAAACGTAGGTGTGGAACGTATCTTCCCACTCAACCTGCCTGCCATCCAAAAAATTGAGGTCAACAAGCAAGGAGCCGTACGCAGAAAACGTATCTTTTACTTTAGAGAACTTACCGGTAAGAAAGCACGTATCAAAGAAGCGCGCAGAAAATAATCCTACCATTTTATATCAAAAGCTGTCCATAACGGGCAGCTTTTTTGATTTTTGGGAGTGTGTATATGAGTACGCTTTCGCGCCTGCCTGCCGGCGAGGCAGGAAAGCAAAATCCAACATCTACTTCTTCCCAAACATCACTTAAACAGTTTCTTAAACAAAGCCAATCACTTATATTTGTTTAAGTTCAAAACTTTATAGAAACTAATCAATAACTACAAAACCCACTTTAAGTATGCCACATAGATCCAAAATTATTTATACCAAAACAGACGAGGCACCAGCACTGGCAACTGCATCATTTTTACCAATAATAAAAAAGTTTGTAGCACCGGCAGGAATAGAAGTGGAGACACGGGACATCTCGCTTGCCGCCCGCATAATCGCCCTGTTTCCGGATCATTTGAAAGAGGATCAACAAGTACCCAACGCACTGTCCGAACTGGGCGACCTAGTTACCATGCCGCACGCCAATATTATAAAATTACCCAATATAAGTGCCTCAGTACCTCAACTTAATGACGCCATCAAGGAATTACAGGAAAAAGGATATGCTTTACCCAACTATCCAGAAAATCCGAAAAATGAGGATGAAAAAGATATCAAGGCCCGATATGACCGGGTAAAAGGTAGTGCGGTAAATCCAGTACTCAGAGAGGGAAACTCGGACCGTCGCGCGCCAAAACCCGTAAAACAGTACGCACGCAACAACCCACATTCCATGGGAGCATGGAGTGCAGACTCTAAGTCCCACGTCTCCACCATGGATCACGGTGACTTTGCGCACAATGAAAAAAGTTATACGACCCATGAAGCTACCGAGGTAAGCATTCAATTGAAGAAGAAAGATGGTTCAGTTCAGGTACTTAAAAAAGATCTCGCTTTAAAATCTGGTGAAATTATTGACGCAACCTTTTTGAGCAAAAAGGCGTTGCTGGAATTTCTTGAAGTACAGATTGAGGATGCCCGTGCAGAAAATATCCTGTTCTCACTTCACATGAAGGCTACCATGATGAAGGTTTCAGACCCCATTATCTTTGGACATGCTGTAAAAGTATTTTTTAAACCGGTCTTTGACAAACATGCTGCTTTATTTGAAAAAATGGGAGTGGACGTGAACAATGGATTTGGTGATCTGATCGGTAAATTGGATGATCTGCCGGATGAGAAAAAGCATGAGATCAGAGAAGATATCTATGCCGTGATGGAAGGACGTCCCGATCTGGCCATGGTGGATAGCGATCGAGGAATTACAAATCTGCACGTTCCCAGTGATGTGATCATAGATGCTTCCATGCCCGCGATGATAAGGAACTCTGGCCAGATGTGGAACAGGGAAGGAAAATCCCAGGATACAAAAGCAGTGATCCCAGATAGTTCCTATGCAGGGATCTACGACGCCACTATTGAATTCTGTAAGAAGAATGGTGCCTTTGACCCTACAACGATGGGAACAGTCCCCAATGTAGGACTTATGGCACAAAAGGCCGAAGAATACGGTTCCCATGACAAGACCTTTGAAATTGAGTCTGAGGGAACTGTTGAGGTTATCGATGCAGATGGCAAGGTACTACTAAGCCACAAGGTTCAACAAGGCGATATATGGAGAGCCTGCCAGACAAAGGATGCTCCCGTAAAGGACTGGGTAAAACTGGCCGTTTCCAGAGCGAGGGCGACCAATGATCCTGCGATCTTTTGGCTCGATGAGAATCGCGCACACGATGCAGAGATTATCAAAAAAGTACATCACTACCTCAAAGATCACGATACCGAAGGACTGGATATTACCATAGCATCTCCAATAAAAGCAACAGAAAGAACGCTGGCTCGCATGAAGGATGGAAAGGATACCATCTCAGTAACCGGTAATGTCCTTAGGGATTACAATACCGACCTCTTCCCTATCCTGGAGGTAGGCACCAGTGCAAAAATGCTTTCCATCGTCCCATTGATGAATGGTGGTGGTCTATTTGAGACTGGAGCTGGTGGATCTGCTCCCAAACATGTCCAACAGTTCAACAAGGAGAATCACTTGAGATGGGATTCCCTGGGAGAATTTCTTGCCCTTGCCGTCTCCTTGGAACACATGGCTCAAACTAACGATAATCCCAAAGCTCAGGTAATTGCAGATGCGCTGGATAAAGCCACTGAGAAATTTCTCACCAATAAAAAATCTCCTTCGCGCAAGGTGAACGAGCGTGATAATCGCGGGTCACAATTTTATCTGGCCATGTACTGGGCCAAGAACTTGCACAGCAAACTACAGATAAGGAACTTGCAGACCATTTTACCCAACTGGCCAAAGACCTTGAAAAAAATGAGGACAAAATAAACAAAGAACTTATTGAAGCCCAAGGCAAGCCCATGGATATAGGTGGGTATTATAAACCCGATACCGACAAGGAAGTAGCGGCAATGAGACCCAGCAAAACCTTAAATGACATCATTGATGCCTAGGAGCTAAGGTCTAATAATAGATTCAAAAATCCGATCTGTGTTGATCGGATTTTTTTTGTGCACTATTTTCATATCTTAACATCTACTTTTATCCAAATTGAGCTCATGCACTATTCTGATCCCATTTATAGATTACTGATGTACTCACATCTAGTTACAGTGATTCCATGTGTGTTTTTGGGTGGTTATTTATTATTGTTCAGAAAAGGAACACCCATGCATAGATTACTGGGCAAAATTTATATGGTGTTGATGCTGATCACTGCCTTCATCACCCTGTTTTTACCAGCGGCGGTCGGCCCTCAATTCTTAGGACATTTTGGCTGGATTCACTTATTTACACTACTCACGCTATGGACGGTTCCAACCGCATATATTGCCGTGCGTAAGGGAAATATTAAAGCTCACAAACGTAAGATGATTATTCTTTACTTTGGTGCCCTGGTAATCGCCGGCGGATTTACATTTGTACCGGGCCGTTACATGCACGAGCTGTTTTTCGGGAGTTAAGTCTCTTGTGATTCTTCCGCTTTCGCGAAAGCGGAACTACCGCAATGATCCTATTCAAGTTTAAAAACTGCGCAGAAAAAATGGCAGTTACCGGAAGTAATTGCCATTTGATAAATTGTTTGCCAGCCTTACTTTTGAGGATACCATTCCCTTAGTTCGACCTCGATATTCTCGTCACCCGCAGCAACTTTGGATTTAAAGGCTTCCACATCCTGAAAACCGTCAGTCCCTCGATAATGGTACGGGATTACCTTTCTCGGTTTAAATTCCAGCACGGCATCAGCGGCCTGGCTTATATCCATGGTGTAGGGCAGATTCATGCAGAGAAAGGCAAGATCGATATTCTCAAGCGCGCGCATCTCGTCGATGTCTTCAGTATCGCCAGAAATATAGATGCGGTAACCGTCTATTTCCAGAACGTATCCATTCCCCCTACCTTTTACGTGCTTGTCCAGTCGTCCCTCGGTGATGTTGTACATGGGAATTGCCGAAATCCTTACATCGCCCAGTGTAGAAGTCTGACCGTTTGCCATCACCTTTGCAGTGTCAAAACCGGTAAGTTTTTCTTTTACGGCCTTGGGTAGAATGAGCATGCTTTTTTCAGTAACGACGGCATCCAGCGTTGCCTGATCCATGTGATCGCCGTGTATATCGGTCACCAGTACATAGTCAGCTGCTGGAAATCCTTCAAAGGCAGATGCGCCACCCGTTGGATCTACGTAGATTACGTTTCCATTCCACTCCATTACAAAAGTTGCGTGGGAAATGGGAGAGATTTTGAGGTCTGGAGCTACATTGTTCATGTCGTCATTATTCTCCATGCTGTTCTCTGACATCTCAGTAGATGCGGTATCCATTTCGGATTCTTTTTCAACATCATTTTTACAGGATGTCATTGCGAGTATTGCGATAGTGATAATTGAAAGTCTTTTGATCATAGTTGTTATTTTAAGAGAGATAAAAATAAGCGTTGTGGCATTGAGGGTTTTATAATTTTGTGGTAAAGATTAGCAGTTATTGTTATTAATGCTGCGACCGGAATATTATGTAAAAGATTGGTTGATTTAACTGAAGTATTGACCTTAAAATTGTGTTGGACTGTTGGTGAGGACCTTAGTGGTAGTATCACACTAACTGTTTGAGTAGAAAAGTTATTCTGAAAATTGATTTCTTCAATTTTTTGCAAATTCAATTAATTGTTTGAAATTCCCATTATCAGCTTCCCTTAAAGCTTTTATGTATTGATTTCTTGCTTCGTTAGCTTTAACCATATTGGATTGATGCCAGGAAAATAGTTTGTCCCCAAATATTGATTCCATAAATATATCTGCCATTATTCTAGAGTGTCTTCCATTTCCATTGGGAAAGCAATGAATGGATACTATGCGATGTTTGAATCTTATTGCTATCTCTTCACATGAAAAAGTCTCGTTTTCTATCCAATATTTAGCATCGTCCAGCAAAATTTTTAATTCAATCCCAATTTGCGTCCAGGTAATTCCAATGTTTTTTTCAGTCTTTCTAAATTCGCCCGCCCATTTCCATACATCACCATACATTTTTTTGTGCAAGTCTTTTACAAACTTCTCCGTTAAGACTTTTTCAAGTTTGAACTTTGTATGGATTGTCCATTCGATAGCCTTTTCAATATTTAATTGCTCAAATTCGTCCAGTTCTCCTTGAGTAGTAATTGATTTTATTTTGAGACCTTCCTTTTCTTCTTCATCTAGCGGTGTTTGTCCATCTTTATAATCGAGTTCTAATCCCATAATGATCTTTTCATCTCTCGTTTTATTTCATAAGCGAGTTCATTTATAGTTTTAGCTATTTTTTCATCCCCAATTCCTTGATCCTCTAATTTCATGTTTTGGTTGGTTCTCAAAACTATTTTTTGGGCTAGCCTCTCAGCCTTTAATTGTATTAATTTATCAATATTCCCATCTTTTGGAATCAGTGCATAAACTAATTTTAAGTCCATCGCACTAGCAACATCTTTTAAAGAATTGAGAGTTATTGTTCCACCGGCTTCACTCTCTTCAATTCTTTTTACGCCTTGTCTTGTAATATTTAATTTAGCGCCCAGTTGTGCCATAGTCATATTTAAGGTAGTTCGAATTACATGTATCCAACCACGTTCTGGAATCAAGACTTTTCTAGTTTCAGAAAACGGTTGAAGTTTTTGATCTAACTGCTCAATTAAAAGTTTTCGCTGATTTCTCATTGTTATTAATAGTATTTACAATCTCAAATATTATATCTGTAAACTTATGCGTTTACAAATTTACATATAAGTAAACACATATGTTTACTATTTATGATATGAAGTAAACTTACTTGTTGACTTTGAAAACTTTTTAGATGAAACAAACAGAAAACGAAATTGAAGCTATGACTGCAAAGGATATCTTCCTACCGTAAATGATATAAATATATCGCGAAGTTTAATATGGCTTCCATGTCTTTTTCACTTATCAAATGGTATTTTTTGAGAAAGTCCGATTTCATATTCTCAAGTTGGTAATCTTTTAGGTCTGTCACTTCACATATTATCTTTTCATAATATTTTGATCGGGCTCCCAGAGCTATTTCATCTTTAAGGTCATTCTTTAGTTTTCTTATATAGTCTATGCGTTCTTGATCATAATCTTCAAGCTCGTAGTACTTTAAACGACTTTTTATCTTTCTTTCAGTTTCTTGATATTCCGTTGGATGATGTTCATAAGCTAGATTTGTAAAGCAGATATAGTCGTATGTAGTAGCTAAAGTTCGCACAATCATTTTGTTTTAATAATCATAATTTGATTGCGATTGTTTGGAAAATCGCTCTATCAAGGTAGATCAGATATTATCGCAGAAAGCGTTTTCCCTACTTGGTTTGTATATCCATATTCTGGCGCGGCTTCACAAAAATGTATGTATTTAGGCAACTCAGAAGCCTGATTGAGTATTTGATTGAATATAATCCTTAGTTCCACTACAGAAAAACCTATGGGTGATTGCGCACTCGATGGAAAGTTTGCCACCACGTCCATATCGATCTCTAGTCCGTAATTAGTTTCATCAACATGTTTTAGAGCTTTCTCAACATGCAGGGTTTCGGCAATGGTTGAGAGCGTCAACGGTGAGTAATCGATAGCTTCATTATTCTGGATGTAATCGATCATAGACTCACCTAGATAGCTTTTCTGTATCCCGATCATAAAGTAGCTGTTTAAAAAACCCTGTTCCATGGCATGACTAAATCCATTACCACTATGTCTTCCCTTAGTATTTCTAAGATCTGTATGCGCATCTATGTTAATACAATCAACGGGAGCTGAATAACCATAGACTCTTAGAATGGGATAACAATTATTGTGTCCGCCACCTATAATTATGGGAGTCTTACCGGTATCACGTACTGCATGAATGACCTCACTGACCCTCTGATCCAGCAATAAGACCAGATCACTCAACCGGATCCTATCTGCATGAATAGCTGCATCCAGACCATTGCTTTGCTGCATTAGATCTGCAGTCATAACTTCTCCCAAAACACAGAATCTTGTCGCATCATTATGACTATTATGTGGCAACCTTAAAAAGGTATTGAGAAAATCCTTCCAGGCTTTATCTGTGCCCGGTCTTCCCATGTTTGCCCGCACGCCTATATCCTCTGGAATTCCTATGAGCACATAGTCTGCATTGATCTCGCCCCAGTGATTGGAGTCGGTGCAAATCTCAATTTTTTCTGCAAAGACTGGAGAATGATCTTCCCTTTCAAGATCTGCATCAAGGGTCAGATCAAAACGTTGCGGCATGTAGCGCTCTATATCAATGGCGGTAAAGGGAACAAAATAATTCATAGATGGATTTTAAGAGATGAATTCGCCATGGACCATAACTTTAGAAATTATGGAACTGCCAAAATTATACGGAATTGCCGCAAGACCTTCACAATTTTCAAAAAACAACAAATTCGCTCGTTTTCCCTTGGTGATACTTCCTACTTCATCCTGTAGTTCGATGGCGTGGGCGGCATTTATAGTCAGCGCGTTAAACGCCTGTTGTGGGGTCATTCCCATTTTTATACAGGCTAGTGCATACACAAAATTTAAATTTCCCGATGGTGTGCTACCAGGATTAAAGTCACTGGCAAGAGAAACAGCAATATTTTGCGCCATCATTTCTTTGACCGGTGCATAATCCAGTCCTAGAAAAAACGAACAACTAGGTAATGCAGTGGCAATCGTATTTGCTCCAGAAAGTGCGGTAAAATCTTCATCAGTCATCACTTCCAGATGATCCACGCTTAGCGCGCCACTTTCCACCGCCGCCTTGATCGCGCCTATTGCGTTAAACTGATTCACATGGACTTTGGCCTTGAGCCCATAAGCACTTCCTGCTTCTATAATTTCCAGCATTTCATGAACGGTAAAGTAATTTTTTTCACAAAAAACATCGATGTAATCGGCAAGGTCTTCCTCAGCAATTGCAGGTAACATTTTATGTACTATTTCATCTATGTAACCTTTTCGATTATTTTTAAATTCGGGTGGGATGGCGTGTGCTCCTAGGAACGTAGCTTTTAAAGGTATCTGTAAACCATTGGAGAGAGAGTCAGTTTTCAATCTTTTGATGACCCGCAGCATTTTGAGCTCGCTTTCCAGGTCCAGTCCATAGCCACTTTTTACCTCGATGGCAGTGGTTCCCATACGTATTAATTTTTCTAGCCGTTGCTGGGCATCTGTAAAAAGCTGGTCTTCACTCATCGCTCTCAATGTAGCAGCACTATTTAAAATCCCACCGCCTCGACTGGCGATATCCTCATAGCTCAATCCATGGATGCGATCTTCAAACTCGCTCTCACGACTGGCAGCAAAAACCAAATGCGTGTGAGAGTCCACATATCCTGGTGTGATGATACTATTGCTACAATCCAGTACTTCTTCCGCAGGATGAGGGTGCATATCTTCCATGCTTCCATAGTCGGCGATTAATCCATGCTCTATATATAGGTAGGCATTTTTAATGCTGGGAACAGCATTCATATCCTTACCTCGCAACGGTTTATGCGTATTCTCGCGGGTCTGAAACAGTTCTTTGATATGGGTTAGAAGTATGGACATGAGTAAGATTAAGATTGAAGTTCTAAAGTTATTTAAAATTGTTGGACACTTACCGATTTGCCTAATAAAATCACAATCCAATGTTCCATTTAAAAGTTCTTTAAAATCTTATGTAAATTCACGACATGAATAAAAACAGAACTCCCAACCATTTGTGCGTTCACGCTGGCACACTCAAAGACGAGATCTATGGCGGCGCGACGGCTCCCATCTATACTTCCACCGCTTATGATTATCGCGGCCCGGGAACTAACTTGTACCCCAGGTATTTCAACACTCCCAACCAGGTCGCACTGGGTAAAAAGATCGCGGCCCTGGAACATACGGAGGCTGGATTGATTTTTGGCAGTGGGATGGCGGCGATCAGCGCGGTTTTTATGGCATTTTTGAAACATGGCGATCACATTGTGATGCAGCGCGCCCTGTACGGCGGGACGGCTCATTTTGCCGCGGCCGAGTTTGATCGCGTGGGGATCACCTATACGCTTATTGAAAATGTAGATGAAGAATCCCTCGCAAATGCCGTGACCGACAGCACCCGCATGATCTACATCGAGACGCCCAGCAATCCGCTGTTGGAGATTACAGATATTGAACTGGTTTCCGCTTTCGCGAAAGCGAGACACATCACCACCGCCATCGACAACACATTTGCCTCACCCATCAACCAAAACCCGGCCGATTATGGCATCGATCTCATCATTCACAGTGCTACAAAATATCTAGGTGGACATAGTGATATATGCGCGGGAACGGTCAGTGCGAGTCAAGAACACATTGATCTGTTATGGAAAACGGCCAAAAATTATGGTGGCAGTCTAAGCGACCAGACCGTATGGCTGCTGGAGCGCAGTATAAAAACCCTAGGTCTGAGAGTCAGGGAACAGACTAAAAACGCCGGCCTGCTCGCTGAGTTTTTAGAGGATCTGGACGAGATAAAATCAGTCAACTATCCAGGATTAAAATCACATAAGAACCACGATCTTGCTAGCCGACAGATGCACGGTTATGGCGGGATGATGTCCTTTGAACTGGATGACGCGCTTAATGCACATCGCTTTCTGGAAGAACTAAAAGTAATAAAACCCGCGCTAAGCCTGGCCGGCGTAGAAAGTACCATTCTCGCTCCGGTGACGACTTCACACAGCTTATTGACTCCTTCAGAACGCAGGGAACAAGGAATCGCTGATGGACTTTTGCGCTTCTCGGTGGGGATCGAAGAAGTAGAAATACTCATGGAGGATATCCTACAGGCCATCAACCGCATTAAAAAAGACGCATGAAATTAGACATACTTGCCATAGGCGCACATCCCGACGATGTGGAACTGAGCTGCGCGGGAACCTTGCTCAAGGAACAATCCCTAGGCAAAAAAACCGGCGTGCTGGATCTCACCCGTGGAGAACTGGGCTCCCGTGGAAGTGCGGAAATCAGAGATCAAGAAGCCGCAGACGCCGCAAAAATATTAAAGTTGAGCGTGCGGGAAAATCTCGGATTTAAGGATGGTTTCTTTATCAATGACGAAAAACATCAACTGGAAATTGTAAAAATCATCCGGAAATATCGACCGGAAGTAGTCTTGTGCAATGCCATAAAAGACCGCCATCCAGACCACGCAAAAGGCTCTGAACTTGTGAGTGTCAGTTGTTTTTTATCTGGTCTTAAAAAAATTGAAACCGAGCTCGATGGAGTAAAACAAGAACACTGGCGACCTAAACAAGTTTACCACTATATACAGTGGCTAGAAATAGAACCCGATATTGTAGTTGACATTTCTGGATTTATCGATCAGAAAATAGAGTCGGTACAAGCGTATAAAACACAATTCTACAATCCCGATGATAAAAGTCAAGGCACTCCCATATCCTCAAAAAACTTCTTGGATTCCATTAGATACCGCAGTGCAAACCTGGGTAGAATTATAGGCACCGACCACGCAGAAGGTTTTACAACAGAGCGTTATCCGGCGGTGGATAGTTTGTTTGATTTGATTTGATTGTTAGTAAGTAGTAGTTAGTACAAAGTATTAAGTATTAAGTACAAAGTATTAAGTATTAAGACTGAAGTTGTGGTTAAATTTCAACTGTCATTTTAAGTCGCTTTCTGATCGAATAATGAACATTTAATTGAGTCGGGTATTTTCATTATAATCTAGGATTTACTGTCCAAGAAACAAACCATGTCAATTTATATTTACATCTTCAAAATATGAATCTATCGAGCGAAGTTTACGAGATAATTATTGCGGTGATTGCAATTTCTGTGGCATTTATGCTTGTGGGTTACTTTACCAATCGTGGTAGGAATTTTAGAATTAGTAGGAATAGAAAAGCGGGAAAGCAATTTCCCTGCAAACTTCAATAATCATTGTATGGTTTCCACTCTTTTCAAGTTGCTTCTCTACTGGAGTCCTTTATGCGTTTGATCTATTCAGTTCTTGAATCTATAAGTTAGCACTCTAAATAAATTCTAAAAAATATTCTAAAAGCTTATTGCATATTTTGGAATTGTTATAAATTTGCATCCGCTTAACGGCGCGTGGTTGAACTCTTGAGATCCACGTTAAAAAACTCACATTGATATGGTGATTGTAGCTCAGTTGGTTAGAGCGCTGGTTTGTGGTGCCGGAAGTCGCGGGTTCGAGTCCCGTCCTTCACCCTTAAAAGTCCTTGAGTAAATCTAAGGCCTTTTTTTATTTCCTGATTTTAATGAAAACTCAAATTAGGGACGAGAAGCCTGTGCCGATGGCTATCGGTAAGTCCCGTCCTTCACCCTTAAAAGTCCTTGAGAAATCGAGGACTTTTTTTATTTCCTGATCTTATTGAAAACTCAAATTAGGGACGAGAAGCCTGTGCCGATGGCTATCGGTAAGTCCCGTCCTTCACCCTTAAAAGTCTTTAGTTTTCTAAGGCCTTTTTTTACTATAAATACTTCAAGAAGCAACGACACTATTCTTAGTGGATAAAATATGGTGACGTCGATAATTCCTGTACTAGTTCAACGGCTGCGCAGGCTGGTGGACAAAAGTTGCATTTTCCCCTCACTACGCTCGTAGAATGTGAACAAAAATCAAGGTGAAAACGTTGATGAAATTTCAACGGCCTATTTTCAATAGATACTATTACATTTAGTACCCATTGGAGTGTTTCAGGGATCAGTTGTGAACGATTATGGAGAGCTATTGAAAGATAAAAACGTGGTTGAAGTTTCTAATAGTTCAGCACAGTTTCCACACGCATATTTTCCAATAATTTTCTTCCCTCCAAAAAATCAAGTTCCATGATAAAACTGTAACCAGCGACCGTTGCGCCTGACTTTTGGAGGAGTTGGCTAGCGGCGAGCGCCGTCCCGCCCGTGGCGAGGACATCGTCATGGATCAACACATTATCTCCCGCCGTGATTGCGTCCGACTGCAATTCCAGCGAGTCGGTGCCGTATTCCAAATCGTAGGACTGGCTGACGATCTTGCCGGGAAGCTTGCCCGGTTTGCGCATCATGACAAACTTTGAGCCCAGCGCATCTGCCAGTAAGGTGCCGAATAGAAAGCCGCGCGCCTCGATCCCAACTACGATGTCGATGGTGTCGTTCTTGTAGCTCTCGGCCAGGAGTTTTGTGAGTGCGGTTCTCGCTTTCGCGAAAGCTAACAATCCCGAAATATCCTTAAACATAATTCCCGGTTGGGGAAAATCTGGGATGTCCCTCACCAGTTTCTTCAATTCTTGTATTTCCATAGGCAGAAAGATAAGTCTATTGGGCAAATATGGCTAAATTTGATGAAAATGAACTGTTATGAGATATTTACTTCCATTGCTGATCTTATGGACTTCCATCGCCAGCGCACAGCAAACAGCGACCTCAACCATCGATGAAGTAACCGTTTACCTGCAAGGAGCGCGCGTTACCCGATCTGCAAAAATCAAGGTCAACAAAGGCGCCAACGAAATCCTGATCGAGGATCTCTCGCCAGATATAGACGACAGCAGCATCATGCTCACCGACCTCGCGGGAATGAGCCTGACCGGCATCAATTATAAAACCAGCGTGCTGGAAAAAAAATCCCCCACCGCCCTGCTCAAAAAAATTGAAACACGTCTGGACAGTGTCGCAAATGCAATAACCATCGTCGATGCCGAAGTATCTGGGCTCAACGAGGAAAAACTACTCCTACAAAACAACCGCAATCTCAATAAAACGGACAGCGGCCTATCACTGGCGCAGGTCAAGGAATTTGGAAGTTATTACAATCAGCGGTTTACCACTATCAATGTTGCCCTCGCCCAATTAAATACAAAAAGAATGGAGTTGCTTCAACTACAAAACCAGCTCAATACCGAGAAACGCAACATCAATCCACAAATGAATGAACTGCGCGGCTCAATTACCTTAAAAGTGACAAGTAACATTTCAAAAAATGTAACCTTACAACTGGTCTATAATGTCAACAGTGCTGGCTGGGTTCCCATTTATGACATTACCGCCGCAGGCACCAATGCCGATGTCGAGCTGAAATTTAAGGGCCAGGTCTATCAAAGCTCTGGTACGGACTGGGATCAGGTGAAGATGACACTTTCCACGGGCGATCCCTATATAGATAATACGAAACCAAATCTTGAGGCAAAACGATTGAACTTTGTCCGTAACAATTACCGCAGCAATGCGGTAGGTAGAAGTAACAAAAAGTACAATCCCAATGTGAGCCGGGTGACTGGAACTTTAACAGATATGAATGGCAGTCCAATCTCAGGTGCTACAATTCAAGTTCAAGGAACTCAAAATTATTCTACAACTGGAATTGAAGGTAATTACTCGATAGGTGTAAACAATGGAACTGCGCTTACATACTCAATGCTAGGCTACAATTCCGAGACAATTCCAATTTATTCTTCCGTAATAAATCATCAAATAACTCAAAGTTATGACGACTTAGAGGAGATTGTTGTTGTAGGTTACCAAACAAAAGATAAAAACGCAATGAGTAGATCGTCTGGTCATGCGGATATGGATGATGAAGCCTATGAAGCGGCACCTCAAGTTGTTGCTGCGGTTGCAGAAAATGTTGCATCGCGCACCTACGAATTGAGCCAGCCCTACTCTATTCCATCCACCGGAGAAACCACGGATATAGAGATCTCTGTCAATAATATCACCGCAGATTATGAATATTACACCGCGCCCGTAATCAATGAAAATGTTTTCCTAACTGCCAAACTGAAGAACTGGGAATCGCTCAACCTTATTCCTGGAGAGGCCAATGTTTATTTTGAAGATGCCTACACGGGAAAAATCTACTTTGACACGGACACTACCGATGATAACCTTACCGTAAGTCTGGGCGTTGATCCACAAATAAGCGTGGAGCGTAAGGATGTGCAGGATTTTAAGGCCAAATCGTTTTTTGGCGATAAGCGCATCATCGATAAAAAGTATGAAATCACGCTTAAAAATAATCGGAGTAAAGCAATTGTTGTAAAACTACAAGATCGCATTCCGTTGAGTGCCAATTCTGAGATCAAGGTGGACGATCAAGAACAGGGCGATGCAGAAATGGATAAAGAAACCCAAATCCTTACCTGGTCTATTAATTTGCCTAGTGGTGGACAGGTTAAAAAAACCTTTAGCTATCAGGTCAAGTATCCTAAGGACAAGAGGATTAATTTAGATTAGTTTTTGGGTTTTTGG